>NZ_NEHJ01000010.1:0-346555 GCF_002112345.1 Pseudomonas sp. R43(2017) | reverse complement strand
CACGGAATTCAAGGCCGAAGAACACCACACCGTCTACGCAGACCGCAAAGTCGAAGCCCGCGCCAACGACCACCTGACCGTGGGCGTGAACCAGCACATCAAGATCGGCACCGGGCAATTCATCGATGCCGGGCAGGAAATTCACCTCAGCAGTGGCATGAAGGTGGTGCTCGAGGCCGGGGCTGAACTGACGCTGGTCGGTGGCGGCAGCTTCATCAAGATCGATGGCGGCGGCGTGACCATGAGCGGGCCGGCGATCAATATCAACTCCGGGGGGGGACCGGGGAGCGGAACGGGGGCGGCGCCGTTGATGCCGGGCGTGCTGAAACAAGCCGATGCCGACAAGGCGGGGGCTGTGCTGACGCCGGCGCAGATCAATACGCTCAAGCGTAATGCGCCGTTTTGTGAAGAGTGTGAGAAGTGTAAGGCGGGTGCATGCGCGATCTGACTGTCGAGAGATTCGCATGGACAAACTCAATGCGAGTTTTTGCAGCCTGCTTGCTGAGTGTCTTGCTGATTCAACCAATGACTGCTTCCGCCGCCGAGGCTCGCAGCACCGTACCCGACGACGTATCCAGCTACGTAATCAAGAGAAACAACTGTGACTCGCTTCGCGGTGATATTCCCGAGCAAGACCCGGCCGACCCTGACAACATTCACCGGCTCGCCAGCGAAGCGAACACATACTGCAAAGGCACAGATCAGCAACTGAAGCAGTTGAAAGAAAAATACGCAGAAAACGAAAGCGTGCTGAAAAGGCTTTCGGGTTACGAAGAACACATAGAAGCGGATATGAGCCAATAGGCTCACCCATCAAGGACGGTTGTTGTGGCATCTGAAAAAATCACTCCCCAGGCCTGGCTCTCTGCGCACCCGCTCAAGGCGAACGAACGCCTGTACCTGATCGTCAGCGCCGCCAGCGATGCCGAAGCGCTCAAAGCCTTGTATCAGAGCGAACCGTCCGTCCAGGCCATTCCCGTCTGGGGCGGAACGCCCTACTCCACCTGGCAACCAGTGATGCCTTACGTCGCCGAACTCAAGGCCAACTCCGCCTTCCTGCCCTGGATCAGCGAAACCGACGCCCTCGACTGGGGCTGGCTGGCCGTCTCCCGCTCCGAACCCAACGAAGTCTTCGAACACCTGCGCAGCCTGACCCAGGTGAAGATGCCGGACGGGACCGAGGTGTTTTTCCGGTTCTGGGATGGGCGGCATATCTATCCGATTCTGGAAGGGTTGGGCGAGACGGCTGGGGAAGTGTTGCCGGTGTTTCAGCGGTATCTGATCAATGGCCGCAGCCTGGAAGTCGGGCCGAGGGTGGTGCCGAAGGTGAAGGATTGGCCGTGGTGGGAGGTGCCGAAAGATTTGCTGGACAGCTTGATGGCCGAAAACCCGTCGACCGTGATCGGCAACATGATGCAGTGGCTGCTGGACGAACATGCCGACCTGTACTTTTCGTTCCCGGAATCGAACCTGCAAAAGAAAGTGGCGCGCTTCGTAAAACGCACGCCACTCACGGAAGAAAATTTTACCGGCCTGCTGAAGGCCCATCTGGAAAGTGAGGTGGCTGTATGAGCATTTTGATGGGTGAGATTGTTGCCAATCTCAATGCAAAACAGCCTGATGCTCAGGCCATCATCAGCGATTTCAAAAAGTGCCTGAAGGATTATCGCGAGCATGCCGAAGCCTGGTACGGCGGCATTCTGGATGCAGAGCAGCAGTTCAAGGTCGGTGACGAAGTCGGCACCGCAGACAAGGACAGTAAAAAGGCCAATACCCTTTATGCCAATTGCCCTGCCAACGGCAAACTGAAGCTGGTTCACAGTTTCGAATCTGCGCGTTTTGTCCCTATCGGCAATACGCCGGTGCGACTGGTGCCGGTGGAGGATGGAAAGCTCTACGGCAAGAACGAAGTCGGTCAAGCGATCAACGTCAAAATCGGACCCAGCGGGATTCTGGAGGTCACAGGCCTCAAACCACACCAACAATACGAAATCACTTTCTTCCCCAACCCCACCAAGGCTCAGATCGACAGCCTGTTCAACTCCTATCAAGGCGTGATCGGGGATTTGAGCGGCTGGCTGCAAACCGAGTGGACCACCGATTTTCTGCCGCTCTGGCAAGCGCACACCAATGCATCCATGGGTGGACGGGCATTGCAACAGCTGGAGTCGGCCTGGAAAGGATTCCTCAAGGCAATCATGGGGCTGTGGGGGGACATCAAGAGCCTCTACGACCTGGTTGCGCATCCTCGGGAAAACTACGAGAAGCTCAAAAAATTCTTCACCGAAGAACAGATAAAGAAGATCTATAACGCTTCGAAAGAAGCCATCCAAACAGCACTGCTGATCGCCAGTGACGAGCCACTCATGTGGATCTACGTCGCGGCTATCGTTGCGTGGGTCAAGATGCTGCCTCCGCAGACCTGCACTGAGGTCTTGTCGGAACTGACCACGGAAGTGCTGCTGAACATCCTGATCGGTATCGTCTTGACGGGCGGGATCGGTCTGGCCGTCCGTATCGGCACCAAAGGCCTGAATGCCGCAAGAAACAGCGGCAAGGTCATGAAGCTGATCGAAGACTTCACCTCGATGCTGATGAAAATCAGCAAAAAGAATGCGACAGGCCACGCCGATACCGCAAAGCCCTTGATGCTCAACGGCAACTCGCCACTCAATCAGGCGCGGAAGGCAAGTATCGAAATCGCGCCTCCAAAACCCGCAGAAACCGCCACACCACCGAAGAAAAAGCCGCCTGTCTCGGGTGGGGCCGTGGAGACGGATGCGCAGGTTCATGCACGCGGCAAGAAAGAAAACAGCACCCGCGCCCAACAACAGGAGAAGGTAGACAACGCTCCCGATCAATCGAAGAACCCGGCCGATAAACCCGCTCAGTGCGCCGATAAAACCTGCACCAACGGTGAACCGGTATCGATGGTTACCGGCGAGGAATTGCTGACGCTCACTGACGGTGTATTGGGTGGTCTGCTGCCGATTGAATGGACGCGCCTCTACCGCAGCAGCGCGGTTGAAATCGACGGACGTCTCGGCCATGGCTGGAGCCATTCCCTGTCCCATCGTCTGCAAATCAACGATGAGGGCGTGCTGTGGACTGATAACGAAAACCGTCAGACCCGCTTCCCGATGCCGACCGAACAACGGCCAGCCATCACCAACAGCCTGGCTCAAGCAGCCATTTTTCTGGGCGAGGCACCGGGTGAACTGATCCTCACCCAAGCAGGGGCAAAACCGCGCTTTTATCATTTCCGCGCAGACCGCCTGACGACGATCAGTGACTCGTACGGAAATCAGGTGCACGTCAGTTATGACCTGGTCGGTCGAATCCAGCGCATCGATAACGGTGCGGGGCGTTCCTTTCTGTTGCGCTACGACGACCGCCATATCGTTGCCGTGGACCAGCAACAACAGCGTTCCGAGTATGACGAGCGCGGTGAGCGCCAGGACCCGTGGCTGACCATTCAGACCCTCGTCACCTATCGCTACAACGCTCGCAATCAATTAATCTCGGCATCCAACGCTGCAGGCGAAACCGAGCATTACCGCTATAACGATCAGCACGTCATTCTTGAGCGGCAACTGGCCGGTGGCGCCAGTTTCTTCTGGGAATGGGAACGTGAAGGCAAGCTCTCCCGCTGCGTACGACATTGGGCCAACTATTCCCAACTGGAAGCTCGCTACGAGTGGGATGACAAAGGCACGGTGACGGTTCACAACGCCGATGGCAGTGAACAGGTTTATGTGCACGACGAAAATGCACGCCTGATCAGCGAAACCGCTGCCGATGGTGCAGAAACGCAAAATGCCTATGACGATGACGGACGTCTGGTTGCTGTAAAAGATCCAATGGGGGCCATCACCGAGTATCAATACAGCGATGCCGGACGATTGATGGCTGTCATCCCGCCGGAAGAAGAACCGACCCACTACAACTATTTCGACGGCCAACTGATTGAAGTCAAACGTGGCAAGGCCCGTTGGCAGTACGACCGCAATCAACAAGGCGACATCACCCAGCAAATCGACCCGCAGGGCAACGAAACCCACTACAGCTACGACCGCCAGGGCCGCCTGCTGGAAATTCGTCACCCCGATGGCAGCCGCCATCAACTGGGCTGGAACAATCTCGGCCAATTGCTGGAAGAACGCCTTCCGGACGGTGGTCAGCGCAAGTATCGCTACGACGCACTCGGACGCCAGATCACCCGGCAGGACGAATTCGGCGCCATTACCCATTATCAATGGGACGCCGTCGACCGCCTGACCCAGGTCACCCTCCCCGGCGGCGCCACCCGGGCCTTCACCTACAACCCGTACGGCCGCGTCACCGCCGAACGCGACGAGCTCGGCCGCATTACCCGCTACGAATACGCCGACAACCTGCATCTGGTCAGCCGCCGCATCAACCCGGATGGCAGCCAGTTACGCTATCGCTACGACAACGCGGGCCTGCTGCTCACTGAAATCGAAAACGAACGCGGCGAGCATTACAAACTCGACTACTACTCGAACGGCCTGATCCAGCAGGAAACAGGTTTCGACGGCCGTCGTACCTCGTACGAATACGACCTCAACGGTCAGTTGCTGAAGAAAACCGAATTCGGCGATGACGGCAGTGAACTGGTCACCGAGTATCAGCGTGACGCTGCCGGACGACTGCTGGTGAAAACCCTCGCCGATGGCGAAGAGATTCACTACAGCTACGACGCTCTGGGCCGTCTGGTGAATGTCGACGACGGTCACTGGCCGCTTGCTTACGAATACGACGTGCAGGATCGCCTGATCACCGAGCATCAGGGCTGGGGTACCACGCGCTACGAATACGACAGCGTCGGACAACTGAGTCACTGCCGTCTCCCCGACGGCAGCACACTCGACTACCGCCATTTGTCCGGCGGACGTCTGAGCAGCATCGACCTCAACGGCTCACGCCTGACCAGCCACCAGTTCAACGCCGGTCGCGAACAGCAGCGCCAGCAGGGCCTTTTGCTCAGCCAATACCAGTACGACGAACAAGGCCGCCTGCAAGCGCACAGCGTCAGCCAACGCGAGAAAAACCTTTTCCAGCGTCGCTACAACTACGACGCCAATGGCAACCTCGCCGGCATCGACGACAGCCGCAAGGGCAATCGCAGCTTTCACTACGACCCGCTGGACCGCTTGACCAGCGTACGTGGCGCGACACCGGAAACCTTCGCCCACGACCCGGCCGGCAACCTGCTCGGCCAGAACAACGAAGGCACCGCCAACCTCGCCAACGTCAAAGGCAACCGCCTGATGATGCAAGGCGACCGCCATTACGATTACGACGCTTATGGCAACCTGATCCGCGAACGCCGTGGCACCGGACAGAAACTCGTCACCGAATACCGCTACGACTGCCAGCACCGCTTGATTAGCGCCAGCCTACCGGGTGGCAGCACTGCATCCTACAAATACGACGCCTTTGGTCGCCGCATCGAAAAAACCGTCGACGGCCACACCACCGAGTTCCTGTGGCAAGGCGAACGCCTGATCGCCGAAAGCGGCGACAACCGTTATCGCACCTACATCTACGAACCCGGCAGCTTCCGCCCGCTGGCCATGCTCGACGGCGAAGGCCCGCGCAAGGCAACGCCGTTCTACTACCAGCTCGACCATCTGGGCACACCGCAGGAACTCACTGACTACAGCGGCGAAATCATGTGGTCCGCGAAGTACCGCGCCTACGGTAACCTCGCGGCGCTGGATGTCAGCGAAATCGATAATCCGTTGCGATTCCAGGGTCAGTACTTCGACGCTGAGACGGGGTTACATTACAACCGATACCGCTACTACAATCCGGGTACTGGGCGGTTTTTGACACCGGATCCAATCAAGCTTGCGGGTGGGTTGAATAACTACCAGTACGTGCCTAACCCTACGGGGTGGGTGGATCCGTTGGGGTTGAACTCCGAGTGTCCTGGAAAATTAAATCGCCAGACCGGAACAGCAGATACCTCACGCAAAGCAAGCGTTAATGACGGAGCGCCGAAACCTCCAGATGTTCAATGGACCAACCATGGAAATAAACACGTAGCTCCCAAAGCTCCGTGGCCATCGATTGTTAAATCAACTGCAAATGGCGGAGCGGCCAAATATCTACCGGGCACTGACATCGAAGCATTAGAACGACACGCTTTTGAACACGGACAAGAAGTAAACAACGGAAAACCTTGGAAAGTAATTGATATGGGGCGAACCATCGGCGCAAACGATGGTAAAGAAACTAGATTCATGAGGGTTGAGCTCAGTGCAAACACAATTCATGGACACCCAATCTCCGAAGATGCATTTAAAAAACTTACGAAAAAGAAGAAATAAAAAATGTTCGAAGAAATAGAAAACCTAGGCGGAACCATAACTTTCGACGATCTTTCCCAGCTAGACCAATCTACTGAGATCTCATCCATAGTTGACGAGCTAAAAGAAGACCTATTTCAAGCAACTTTTCCATTCCAACAAATAATTGATATCGGCTGGTATCCAGAATTCAGTGAGAATGGCGAATTCAAAGTATCACTAGTCTCAAACTCCAACTGGGAAAAACCAATCCACAGCGAAAAAGCAAAAAATTGGACAGAGCTAAAAAACGCCATTGAGAACACTCTGAAGAAAGTGCAAACCCAATAGCCAATCAGATGAGTAAAAAGGGGACAGTCAAAGAGGGCAGATTTATTTTTCGTTGAAAAAATAAACCTTGGACCTGTCCCCTTTCACCTTTTTTCATCCTGAAAAGCAAATCCGTTATATCTCACACAAAACCAACCCCTCAATCTGATTTACAACCCACACAAAGGACTGTCTCTTGCCACACCTATCACGCTCATTAACTCTCATCCTCGCCTTGACTCTGTCCCTGAACGCAACCGCCCTATCACTGCACTCAGAAAAACGTCCCGACGGCACCGTTGCGTTGTTGCTGACAAATGATCCCGCAGCGCCCACTCCCCCGACACTGAATCAGGATCCGGCAATTCGAACTTCGCTGGTTGCTTTTTTTGGCTATGCGACCGGTAGCTACACAAACGACAACACCATGATCGTGCAGCAGGTGCTTGAATCCCTCGATTCAGAAGTTTCGACTTTTGAAGAAGGGGTACCCGCCGGGAAAAAGATGATTACAGCCATGAATGACCGTAATAACGGTATCGAACGGGCTGCCTTGTTGCTGGATGAAAAGGGCCAATTGGTAGCCGTCGGGTTGGTAAACGGACACTGCACAGTAAAGTCCCGAGAAGAGTCGTTGAGTTGTAATGACCTAACGGACACTGTGCTGACCATCTTCCAGCCGAAAGGCGCGTACAAAGATGATGCTGCGTCTCTTGTTACCTGGAGTAAACAACTGCCGCCCATGCAAGCCATCCTTGCCGAGAGCGACAATCCTGAAACACGCGCTAATGTGCAGAAGATTGCGACTGTCGAATACGTTTCCACAGATCCGAAAAAAGCGGCGTGGAGCGCTTCACAGCTTCCTTCCGACTTTCCGAAATTCATGCTTCCCTTGCTTCCCGAGCAAGCTTATTTGATCGGTGCTGGAGCACACGGAGAATTCACAACGCCCGGCATGGTCGGCGCCCCTATGGATGGCGACTGGGATGAAATGGCCGGCCGGCCACGACATGAGTTCGAGGTCATTCTGCGGACCTACACCGAGTACGCAAACGTGCTGGAATTTTACAAACAACATGCCAAAGATGCCGAGATCAGCGGCACCGAGAGAAAAGCACTTGTTGAGGGGTATATCGGTGGCGGGACCTACAAAATCGAGATCAACAATCGAAAAGAAGAGGGAACCGTGATCACCCTTTCCGCCTGGAAACAGGAAGTCTGATGAACAACAAGGGGCGACTTCAATCGCCCCTTGTTGCTAGCCAACAAATAAAGAAACCAGATTAATTTTCGTAAAAAATAAACCTTGAACCGGTCCTCCCCCCACCTTTTTTATTATTAGGACAAGCAACAATGTTAACCGACCTACAGGCCCGAGCGTCACTGAAGGGGTTGATCGAAAAACACCTCAGCAAAAACCACCCTGATTTCGAGCACCTGATCGATCTTATTCAAGATCATTCCCGGCAAATCCCGATCAGAGGTGTGCTTGAGGATATTCGAAGCTCGAATAACGCTCAGTTCACACAACAAGAACTAGAACTTATCGTGGACCTTTTATATATGTATGGATAAGCCGATTAAATATCGATAATCAAGCCATATGACCTCAACAACGATTATCCCTGTTGGCCCTGAATTATCCCTTCCCCCACCTCATACTTAACCACCACCCGATTCCCATACAACCTCTCCCTCTCCACCAATGCCCCCACCTGCCCCTTCTCCCTCACCTCCCGCCAAATCTCATTCTCCCGAAACACCCTTCCCCCCTCCCGCACAAACCGATGCCCCACCTCAAACACGTGATACCGATACGCCCGCTCCCGATCACACAACAACTCCCCCTCCAGCTGCGTCTCCCCGACCTTCAATTTCAGCTGAAAGCTGCGATCCGTCGGGTTGTGCAGCACCAGGTCGATGTAGTTGTAGAAGATCGCCGCGCCGGAGCCGAATGGCAGGACGCGGCCGTCGTCCGGGAAGGGGTCGAAGCTGTGGTTGGCGCGTTCGATGACGACCAGGGGTGAGTGAATGGCCATCCAGTGGATGAGGTTGCTGAGTTGGCAGATGCCGCCGCCGATGCCGGTGCGGGCCTGGCCGAAGGACAGTTCCATGCCTTCGACATAGCCGCGTTGGCGGGTCGGGCGGCCGACGAGGCGGCAGAAGGAGAAATATTCGCCGGGAGCGATGGTGACGCCGTCGATGGCGGCGACGGCGAGTTTGAGGTTGATGACTTTGTTGTGTTGCAGCGCAAGGTCGGAGTCGCCGAGTTTGCGGATCAGTTTGGAGGTGTGTTTGAGGTAGCGATACGGCAAGCGCTCAGGCGTCGCGGCGGGCCGTGCGTAGCGTTTGCTCGAGCAGTGCCAGGCGATGTGGCGGAACAGTCTTTTTTGCCACACGCGCAGCCAGTAGAGGGCCGGGTGGTAGAGGGAAAGTGGTTTCATCCGTGGCGAACGGCGCGGGCCGTTGTCTTCCTTGATCTGAAAAGGGCGGCGCATCTTACCGTGGAATATCGCCGTTTGCGCTGCTCGCGCAGGCGTCGCAAGCCGTTACAAGTCGACCGACGCCGAGCGTTTCGAAATTAAGTTTGAACTAAGGTTGCGTCCCTACCATCCGGGCCACGAAGCAGCGGGTGCGAGCGTTGTTTGCCGCACACAAAGCCATCCATTTCGATGTGAGCCCAGTCCATGAGAGAGTTTGATTTCCCCTCGGCACAACAGCCCGCGTTCAGTCTTGTATTGGTCAATTACAAAACCCCGGAAATAACCCGGATGTGCCTGGAGTTTCTTCAGGAATACGTCAAGGAACATCAGGTTCCGGTGTGGGTGGTGGACAACGATTCTGCCGACGAAAGCCTGGCTTACTTGCGCTCTCTGGACTGGATCAACTTGATCGAGCGCCCTTCCCCTTGCAAAGAAGCCGGGCATATTGCCCACGGCAAGGCACTCGATCTGGCACTTGAAAAGGTTGAAACCGATTACCTGTTTTTACTGCACACCGATACTTTCGTATTCGACAGCACTGTCTTTTCAATGATGATGAAAGAGTGCATGCAATCTTTGGATACAGCAGCCGTCGGTTGTGTCGAACAGCTTGACCGGGGTGTTTTAAGAGACACCTGGCGATTGTCTTCGCGTTATTTCAAACACTATTTCCGGCGGGCGAAACTGCAGTTGGGCCTGCGTTCCCGGGAGCCAAAACCCTACCGGGAAACCCACCTCAAAAGCTTCTGCACCTTGTGGAATGCACGGTTGATCAAGGCTCATGGCCTGCATTTTTCGCTGGACGACCGGGTCCCGGGATACACGCTGCAGGATCGATTAAGCAGCCTTGGCTACGGCATCAGATTCCTTTCGCCGCGGACGATCTTCCGCTACCTGGATCACATCCAGGCCGGCACTGTAGCCGCCGCCGGTGGCTACGCGAAAAACCACCGCCGCACCACCATGTACCAGCAAGCACTCAAGCGTATTCAGATACAGCAAGGCATGCGGCCGGCGAAATCCTGAAGACAATAAAAAGGGCGACTTCACAGTCGCCCTTTTTTTATCCGAATTCTTTAGTCCTCTCTCCAGAGGAGGTGTCCGCCCAGTGTAATGGCCTGGCAATCCATGCACCGGTAAAGAGCCCTGACACTGGGCGAACGGGAAGGATTTTAATGGAAGTTGGCGGATATGTCGTGCTAATTGAGGATGAAATTTATGTACTAAAACGTTAACGGATATTGATCACCGATATTTCCCGAGAAACTTTCAGAATTATCGGATCCGATCATTTTATATGACTGTTCTCATACAACTACTTGTACAAGAACAGTCACGCTGTAGAGTTAATACTCAGCTTTCATGTTCACTGGTCACTTTTAATACATCTGTGTAAGTGACCACGACACTCTGCCCGATTTTCAGATCTTTGAGTTTGGTTTGGATTTCAGGCTTTTCGACATTGAGGGTTTTCGACTGGCCCGAAGGGTTTTCCAGGGTGACCTGGTTTTTCTTCAAATCAATTTTGGTGATTTTCAGTTGTACCTGAATCTGGCGGAATGCCTCGCCGCCAGGGTTGCTGCTGCCCACGGCGTTGCGCAGCTCGCCGGTACGCTCGGTGGAGCCAGGCAGACCTTTATCCACGTCGGTGTCCAGGAAAGCCGCCACGGAACGGGTGACTTGAATGTCGACCTTGTCGCCAACCTTCAGGTTGGCGAGGTTTTTCGCCTTGTCGCTGAGCTGGACATGCACCTGGCGACCTTCTTCGCCTTCAAGAACAACCTGATGATTGGCCGGATCAACCGCCAGTACTTTGGTGGTGACCTGATCCTTCTCGACAGTGGCCGACAAAGGAATATCGGCCGCGAACGCCGTGGAGGCGGACAGGACAGTGGCGAGTGCAATGGCGTGCGACAGTGATTGAAGCTTCATAAGCGGTACGTTCCCTGTGATGGATGGCAGCACACGGCACATTCGGCACCGTGCGTGCCAAGGAGCATAGACGCTGATCCGCCGTCGCTCTTGGCACAGGGTGAATCAGTACCCGGTCATCTCCAGATAACCGCGCCCGCCCTGACTGCCGCTCAACCGCACAGGCCCTTCCCAGTAAGGAATGCGCAACCCCATCCAGGCGCCGGGGTTGATTGCATCGAGGGTGATATCGATGTGTTTGTCCGGGATGCCGATCGACCAGCGCACCGGCATCGAACGACCCGCAACCTTCGCAGTGTCCTGCGGCGTCAGTTTGATCTGGTCAGAGTGCAGCGTTTCAGTCTGGCCATCGGCGCCAATCCAGGTGCCGGTCAAGTACGGCGCCCCCTCCTTCTGGCGCATGCGATAAAGCATCACGTGCGCGCCGTCATCAAGGTGGAGGGAGAACCAGTCCCAACCCGTCTGATTAGCGGTCAGCGGCTGGCTGCTCCACTCACGGTCGAGCCAGGCCGGGCCATTGACGGTGTAAGTCTTGCCGTCAATTTCCAGTGTGCCGCTGGCCTGGAAAAACGGTTGGCTGTAGTAGTACGAGGCCTGACCCTGTTCGGATTTCTGACTGAAACCGTGATCACCTTGCAGCACCAGCGGACGGCTGGAAGTCAGGCGCAGTTGGTAGCTGAAGTTTTTGTCCTTTGCGCTGAGCTGCATGTCGCCCAGCGGATCGCTCGCCTGACTGACGAAGCGCCAGTCGTCGATCCACGCCTCGAACGGCACGACACTCACCCCCGCCTGCCCGACGCCGCCACGGGCATACCGCTCGGCAGCATGATGAACGCTGGCCGAAGTCACCGCCGCATGCCCGAGCCAGATCGTTTGATTGGCCCAGCCCGGTTGTTCCGGCGAGGCGTTCAGGGCGCTGCGGAACAACGTCCACTGCACACCGAAATCATTGCCCTGGGCATCCTTGAGGTTGGCGGTCACGTACCACCACTCGATACGAAAACCGTCATGAGCGCCATGATCCGCCGGAAAGCTGAATACTCGCCCCGGCACCACCGGCGTGAAGGCCTGCGCCTGAGCGCCCATCCCGGCGAAGCCTTTTTGTTCCGGCGCCGGGTTGTCGCAACCACTGAGCAACAGCGCCAGGCACACCACGGCGAAGTTAATCCTCATGGGCAAACGTCCTCAGCAAGTCCGCCGGTTGCGTGCGGTACAGCGAATACAGCGGCCACGCCGAGGCCAGTAGCGTCGCCAGCAGAGCCAGCCCGGTCAGTTGCAGCAACTGCAACGGAAACACCCGCAACGGCAGGCGCCAGCCAAAGGCCTGCACGTTGATCACCGCATCCAGACACCACGCCAGCCCGATGCCCAACGGCAACGCCAATACCAGCGTCAGCACCGCCAGCAGCCATGTCTGGCCGAGATTGAGCAGCATCAATTGCCGCCGCGTCACACCCAAGGCCCACAACGGCGCCAATTGGCCGAGGCGACTCTGGCTCTGGGTCAGCAGGCTGATGAACAGCGCCACACCGGCAACCGCCAGCGTCAGGCTGTTGAGCGCTGCCGTCGCGGCAAAGGTCCGTTCAAAAACCTGCACCGACCAGCCCTTGAGCCGCGCCTGATCGACGATGCGGCTGTCATCGAGCTGGAAGCGTGCCTGCAAGGCGCTGAGCAATGCCGGAATCTTTGCCGGCTCGATCCGCAGGTTGAAGCGATTCGGCGTCAACTGCGGCCAACTGCGCAGCAGATGATTGCTGTTGACCAGCATATGCCCCTTGGGATTGCCGTAGTCGGCATAGATCCCGACGATGCGCGGCGACCATGACAGTCCCGGCGTCGGAATCGTCAGGTGATCCCCCGGCCGCACTTTGAGCCGGCGCGCGAGTTGTTCGCTGAGCATCACCGCGTCGTCCGTGGCCAGCAACGCCCACGGGTCGTTGCCCCGAGCTTCGAGCAACGGCCAGTGTTGGCGATAGTGCGGATGATCAATGATGCCGAACACCTCGGTCGGCCAGCCTTGCAGCGTCACCGAAACCTGCCAGTTGGGCAGGATCGCCGTGACACTCGGCTGTTGCTTGAGCCAGCTGTACAGCTCGCGGGCCTGGGCCGGGTTGCTCGGGTTCAGATAGAGCTCGGCAGTGAGCCGTTGTTCCAGCCAGTCGTTGAAGGTCTGGCGGAAACCGGCGGTCATGCTGCCGGCGCCGATGTTGGCCGCCATCGCCAGCAACAGCGCCATCAACGCCAGACTCAGTGCCGGCAATTGCTGGCGGCAGTCGGCGAGAAACCACTGCCCCAGCACCGAACGACGGCGCCCGAGCAAACCGTTCAACAGCGCACTGAGCACCACCGGCAGCGCCAGCGCGGCGCCGAGCAACATCCCGGCCATCAACACGAAACCACTGGCCAGACTGTTGCCCAGCACCAGCGCAATCAACGCAATCGCCGCAAACACTCCGGCCACCCAACCCTGACGACGCAACCAACGTGCATGCTGTTCATGCCAGGCTTGCGGATCGGCCACCGCCAGCAATGGCAGGCGCGCCGCCCGCAGCAGACTGTTGGCCCCGGCCAGCAACGCGCCGAGCAGGCTCAAGCCGATACCGCTGAACCACCACCAGGGACTCAGGCGCAACTGCCCCGCCACTTCCGCGCCGTACAACCCGCGCAGGCTGGCGGCGACATCCGGCAGCAGCACACTGGCCAGCCAGTAGCCGCTGACGACGCCAAACAGTCCGCCGATCAGCGCCAGCGCACCGAGTTCGACGATCAGGCAGGCGATCAGCATTCGCGCACTGACACCGCAGGCGCGCAACGTGCGCAACAGCCCACGGCGCTGTTCCAGTGCGAGGCCGATGGCGGCATGCACGATAAACAGGCCGACGACAAACGAAAGAAACCCAAGCGCATCGAGGTTGAGGTGAAAACTCTCGGTCAGCCGCGCCAGATTGTTTTCTTCGCCGCTGCTTTTGAGCTGCAACTGGCCTTTAAACGCCGCCGGCACGTCGGCGTGAAAATCCTTGGGCAACAGCAGCCGCGACAGTTGATCGGGTTGTTCGAGCACACGTTGAGCGACACCGATGTCCACCAGCAGCACGCCGGGCGCCATGTCCTTTTGTGCCAAAAGCGGCGGCAATGTCTGGCCGGTTTCGGTTTGTGGTGTCGCGCCCTCGGCCATGTTCAGCGCTTGCAAGGTGTCGGGGGAAATCCAGGTGCTGCCCGGCAGGCTGAAGAATTCGACGATACGCTCGATCGGCATCGCCTGCCCCGCCACCGCGCTGTCGGCCGGCAGCGACACCGGCTCGATGCCCATCAATTGCAGGCGCTGGGATTCATGGCCCTTGAGGATCAAACGCCCTTGCAGCACCGGCGAAACCGGCCAGCCCTGACGGCGCAGATCGACAAACCATTGCTGGGAAAACGTCGCGCCATTCGGCGTGCTCAGGCTGGCCTGGGGTTCGCCGCCGATCATCTGGCTGGCGCGCGCGTAACTGTCCCGCGCCTGACTGTTGAGCGCTTCGACACCGGTCAACAGGCTGGTGGCCAGCCACAACCCGGTGAGCACGCTGAAAAACTGCACCGGGTGCCGCCGCCAGTGGCTGAGCAACGCAATCAGCGTTTGCCGGAAGACCCTCACGTCAGTCGACCATTGGACAACACCACCCGCTCCGCCAGTCGCGCGGCCACGCGCTGACTGTGGGTGACCATCAGCAACGTGGTCGGCGTGTCGTCGAGCAATTCCAGTAACAGCCGCAGCACCTCGTCGCTGGTCGTTTCGTCGAGGCTGCCGGTGGGTTCGTCAGCCAGCAACAATTTGGGCCGCGACGCCAGCGCCCGGCCGAGCGCAACCCGTTGCTGCTGGCCGCCGGAGAGTTGTTCGGGATAACGCTTGAGCAGATCGCTCAGGCCCAGACGCTGCACCAGATGGTTCTGCCAGCGCGGGTCATGGCGCCCGGCAAGTCGCGCCTGAAACGCCAGGTTGTCTTCGATGCGCAGGCTGCCGATCAGGTTGTACTGCTGGAACACCAGACCGATTTCCGTGCGTCGCCAGTTGGCCAGTTGCGCTTCGCTCATTGCGTCGAGTCGATGTTCGCCGCTGTGGATGCTGCCGCTGTCGACTTTATCCAGCCCGGCGATCAGGTGCAGCAGCGTGCTTTTGCCGCTGCCCGATTCGCCCATCAGCGCCAGACTGCTGCCGGGTTCGAGCGTCAGGTCGATGCCTTGCAACACAGGCAACGGGCCTTGGGGGGTGAGGTAGCTTTTGAAGACGTTTTGAACCTGCAGCATGCCGCCATCCGATCGTTGCGTGTGGGGCAAGGATAGCGGATCGCGACGGCTTACTGCCCCGCCGCCACACTCGTCGGCGCCTCACCCGGCGTGACGATGCTGTTCAGGTCGATGTGCTTCCACTCGGGCTTGGCCCCCAACCGCGCATTGAAGCGGTAGTTGAAGGTGAAGTCGTCCGTCGTCGGCACGCTCAGTGGTTTGCCGTAGACCGATTCGATCCCCGGCAGGTCGTAGCCCATCAACTGCAGCAGAGTCGGGAAGATGTTGTAGTGACTGGAGCGATCCTTATTCGCCGCCAGTTGGGCCGACCAATCGAGCGTGTGCAACTGATCGCCCTGAATCACCACCAGCGGCACCAGTCCTTCTTCTTCCACCGGATCGCCGCCGCAATGGGTGTTGAGCCCCGGGTTGCCACGCTCGTGCAGGTCCTGGCCGTGATCCGAGGTGTAGATCAGCAGTGCGTTGTTCAGATTGGCCTGGGCAAACACCCGGGAGAAAAACTCGCCGACATTCCACAGCACGGTGTTCTTGTAGGCGTTGCGGTACAGCACCCAGTCATCCGGCTGGCCGTTGAAACCGTCGCGCTTGCCGGTGTCGGCGATTTCGGTGAACTGGCCCCGTGGCAAGGTCGGGCGGTAGGCCATGAAGGCGTCCGGATATTTGTCGTGCACCGGGAAATGCGCGCCGACCTTGTTGATCACCACCAGCTCGGGTTTGTCGTCGTTGAGCAGTTCGATCAGCTTGGCAGCGGCGGCCATGTCGCGGTCGCGGACGCTGGTCTGGTCGAATTGCACGAACTCGTCGATGTCCTTTTTCTCGGTGTCGGTCATCAGGTTCTGCAGGTTGCCGCCGGTGCGCTGGGCGTCGATGTAAACGGTGCGCAGGCCGGCCTTTTTCGCGTACTGCCAGATCGACGGCAGCGTGCTGTTGATGCGCATGTAATCGGCGCGGGTGCCGCCGTAGCGCAGGGTGACGTTGGTGTCGGCGCTGCAATTGGCGATGGACGCCGCATAGCCGTAGTTGAAGATCTCGACACCGGGATGCGCCTGCTTAAGGTTGCTGTGCACGCCGAACGGCGCGTTGATGTCCAGGTAATTGCCGGAAATGCTTTCGTCGATGATCAGCACGATGTCGTGGCCCACCGCAGGCCCGTTGCGCGCCAGGGTCACCGGCTCGCGGGGGCCGACGGTGTTGTGCAGCGCCTCGTAGCCAAACAGGTTGAGGTAGGCCAAAGGCGTGTACATGATCGGCAAGCCCCGCGCCCCTTCCCCGGCCCGCACGAACAGCACGGCGCTGAGCAGCAGCACCCCCAGCACCGGCGCCGCGAGTCGCAGCGCGTTTGGAACCGGGATCGAATGACGCGGCCGCAAGCCGATGCCGACCAATAGCAAGAGACCGTTGAGCACCCCGTGGACGATCGCGTCCCGGTACTGGTAGGCCGCTTCCTGAATGAAGCCACCCGAATACACCAGCGAGACAAAACTGCTGTACGTCAGGTAGTCGGCAGTGACCCGGGTATATACATCAAAGAACACCGCCGAAATAAACATCACCAATGCGAACAAGTGTCGAATGAAAGTCTGCCTTATATACGCCGTTAGTAGTAATGCGAAAGTCAGCGCCAAAAACATCGCGCCAAAAAGCAGTACTGCCGGACCGATACCCATAGCGTTTAAACGCTCAAGGTAATAATCGGAATAAAGCAATAGATAAATAACTAAAAGCAGTTCTTTCAAATATCGAAACATGGCGGTTCCGGGGCGCTTCCGACGGGGCACGGTCAATGAATTGTCGGTCAATTTCTGACACTAGCACCGCGCTATCAAAGCGCAAGAATTGTCGGACTTTTGCCAAAAGCGTCAAAAAAACATTGACTCATTACTGACACACCCAAGTCTCTACAGCCCTTGAATTTTGCGGCCTACGACCGTTTATCGTTTTCTTTGAATTGTGAAAAACATGTCAAGGACGGGACAAATCCAGATGCAGCAAGTACTTGATGGCTATTAGCCCCCAAAAATGGGGGTGTTATACACATGCAACATGTCATTTTGCTGACACGGTTTCCCCTCCCTGCGCTATACCCCTTTTGACAGTTCCAATTCGATCTTCCTCCACCGTCTTACGAGGCACGCCAATATGGACGTGAGCGTATTTGGTACGGGCTATGTTGGCCTGATACAAGCTGCGGCACTTGCCGATGTCGGACATCGAGTACTGTGTGTCGATATAGATCCGAACAAAATTAAACAACTGCAACAGGCAGTTCCGCCTATCAGTGAACCGGGTCTGTCGGCAACTTTGGAAGAAAACATCAAGGCCGGGCGTTTGCTGTTCACCACCCAGGCCAGCGATGCCGTTGAACACGCCGAACTGATCTTCATTGCCGTGGGCACCCCGGCTGACGAAGACGGTTCCGCCGACCTCAGCCACGTGCTCAACGTGGCACGGCAGATCGCAAGCTTCATGGAGGCCGATCGCACCCTGATCATCAAGTCCACGGTGCCGGTCGGCACGGCGGATCAGGTACTCGACACCGCCAACAACGAATTGCGCCGGCGCGGCAAAAGCGGCCTGAACGTGCGGATCGTGTCCAACCCGGAATTCCTCAAGGAGGGCAGCGCCCTCGCCGACTGCATGCGCCCGGACCGGATCATCGTCGGCACCCTGGACCCCGAGGCCCGGGAACAGTTGAGCGAACTCTACGCGCCGTTCTGCCGCAACCACGAAAAACTGATGTTCATGGACAACCGCAGCGCCGAGCTGACCAAGTACGCGGCCAACGCGATGCTCGCCACCCGCATCAGCTTCATGAACGAACTGGCCAACCTCACCGAACTGCTGGGCGCCGACATCGAAGCCGTGCGCAAAGGCATCGGCTCGGACCCGCGCATCGGTTATCACTTCATCTACCCCGGCTGCGGCTTCGGTGGCTCGTGCTTTCCCAAGGATCTGCGCGCCCTGCTGCACACCGCCGAACACAACGGCATGCCGCTGAAACTGCTGCGCAGTGTCACCGACGTCAACGATACACAGCGGCACATCCTGTTCAGCAAACTCAAGGCGCAGTTCCCCCAAGGCCTGGCCGGCAAATCCATCGCCGTCTGGGGCCTGGCGTTCAAACCGAACACCGATGACATGCGCGAAGCCCCCAGCCGCTATCTGATGGATGCGCTGTGGGCCGAAGGCGCCAGCGTGCAGGCCTACGATCCCGAGGCCATGTCCGAATGCCGGCGCATTTACGGTTACCGCGATGACCTGCATCTGTGCGCCACCCGCGACGACACCCTGGAAGACGCCGATGCACTGGTGATCTGCACCGAGTGGAAGAACTTCCGCGTGGTGGATTTCGAACTGCTGGCCGACAAGCTGCGCTCGAAGGTGATCATCGACGGACGCAACCTCTACAACCCGGAACAAGTGGCAGCCGCCGGCCTGCACTACAGCGGAATCGGTCTGCGGCATATCGCGCCTGACGGGTTGCGGTCATGAAAATCCTCGTCACCGGTGCGGCCGGGTTCATTGGCGCTCATTGCGTGTTGCGGTTGATGCGCGACGGGCATCAGGTCATCGGCCTGGACAATTTCAACGCCTATTACGACCCGCAGCTCAAGCATGACCGCGTGCGCTGGGTGCGCGGTCAGGTCGGCGATTTCCAGATTGCCAGAGTCGATCTGGCCGACGCCGCCGCGGTGGATGCGCTGTTTGTCCGCGAGTGCCCGCAAGTGGTGATCCACCTGGCGGCGCAGGCCGGGGTGCGTTATTCGCTGGAAAATCCACAGGCCTATCTGAACAGCAATCTCAGTGGTTTCCTGAACATTCTGGAAAGCTGCCGGCACCACCCGGTCGAGCATCTGATCTATGCCTCGTCGAGCTCGGTGTACGGCGCCAACCAGCACACGCCATACACGGTGCATGACGACGTCAACCACCCGTTGTCGCTGTACGCCGCGACCAAAAAAGCCAATGAGCTGATGGCCCACAGCTACAGCTATCTGTTCGGCATACCCTGCACCGGGCTGCGCTTTTTCACGGTGTACGGGCCCTGGGGCCGGCCGGACATGTCGCCGATCCAGTTCGCCCGGGCCATCACCGAAGGCCTGCCGTTGAAGCTGTTCAACTACGGCCTGCACCAGCGTGATTTCACCTACATCGACGACATCGTCGAGAGCATTGCCCGCCTCACGGTCCATCCGCCGCATACCCATCCGGAATGGGACCGCGAGCACCCCGACGCGGGCAGCAGCATGGCGCCGTGGTGCCTGTTCAACATCGGCGGCCACCATCCCGTGGAGCTGAAAACCTACCTGGCCCTGATGGAAAAACACCTCGGCCAGAAAGCCATTGTCGAGCTGCTGCCCCTGCAACCGGGCGACGTGCTCAACACCTGTGCCGACACCGACGATCTGGCCCAGGCCACCGGGTTCCAGCCCCGGATAGAGCTGGATGAAGGCCTCGGGCGTTTCATCGCCTGGTATCGCGATTACTACCCGACTGCCTGTCGCCCACGCGCCGTTCGCGGCTGAACACCAGCGGAGGACTCCATGACTGGACATGAGAAAGGTGTACCGATCCAACATCTGGTTCGTGACAAACGCATGGATCCGGAACACCGAATGCGCCTCGACGCGGCCATCCACCGCCAGGGGCAAGGCTGGGTGACCGGACGCGAGGGTGGCCGCCCCTGGCAGCTGTCACGCACCAACCGGGTGCTGGCCTGCTTCGGCGCGCTGGTGATTCTGGTGATGATTTCGCCGCTGCTGATCGGTCTGGCACTCGCCATCAAGTTCACCAGCAAAGGCCCGGTAATGTTCGTGCAGAAACGCACCGGCTATCGCGGCCGCAAGTTCGGCATGTACAAATTTCGCACCATGGTCGCCAACGCCGAAGAACTGAAAGAGTCGCTGCGCCACCTCAACAAACACGGTGCCGACGCCATCGACTTCAAGATCGACCAGGACCCGCGCATCACCCGGATCGGCGGTTTCCTGCGGCGCACCAGCCTCGACGAACTGCCCAACCTGATCAATGTGGTGACCGGCGACATGCGCCTGGTCGGCCCTCGTCCGACCTCGTTCAACGCCTACCGCTACAAGGACAAGCACCTCGCCCGTCTGGCGATCTACCCCGGCATGACCGGCCTGTGGCAGATCTCCGGGCGCAGCAATATCGACTTCGACCAGCGCGTTGAGTTGGACCTCAGCTACATCGCCGAGCAGAGCCTGTTGCTTGATTTGAAGATCCTGTTGAAAACCCCTTTCAAAGTATTCAGCGGCCACGGAGCAAGCTAATGGACGGTTCAACCAACAAAAGCCTGAGCATTGCCAGCCCCAGCGAGTCGAACCTGACGTCGACCGTGCTGGACCTGGATCTGCGGATCCTGTTCCTGACCGCCGCCAACCCCGGCGCCGGCACCACCACCAGCGCGCTGGCCATGGCCAGTCAACTGGCGCAGATGAGCAGCGGACTGGTGCTCTACGTCGATGCCAGCCAGTCGGCGAACAACCTCACCCAGCAACTGAACCTGGGCAAGGAGCGCGGTCTGCGCGACCTGCTGTTCAACCCGGACAACCCGCCGCTGTTGCAGGACTGCGTGGTGCAGGTTTCGAGCCTGCCCTTCCACGTACTGCCCAACGGCCGGCCGATCCGCACCATGGACATGCTCACCGCCGAACGCCTGAGCCCGCTGCTCGACCAGTTGGGCAGCCAGTACCGCTTCGTGGTGATCGACGGCGATGCCGTGTACTCCGCCGCCGACACCCTGGTGCTCAGCACCCAGGCCGACGGCGTGGTGTTCGTGGTCCGTGCCGAGGACACCCGCTGGGAAGTCGCCCAGGCTGCGGTGCAACGGCTGACCCAGGCCGGGGCGAAAGTGGTCGGCAGCGTGTTCAACCGGCGCAAGTACTACATGCCCAAATGGCTGTACAAAAACCTGTAAGCAACGCGAGGGATGACGCAATGAACGCCAAGATACTGGTTCTGCTGATGCTGCCGCTTGCAGGTTGCTCCAGCAACTCCGAAACCCAGACCATGCCGGTGAATATCCTCACCGCCACCCCGGCCAACGCCCAGGCCACCGACATGCCGAAGATCGAGCAGACCCTGCGTCCGCAGGATGTGCTAGATGTGATCTTCCACATCAGCACCAGCGGCTCCGACGCTTACCGCGTGCAGTCGGGTGACCAGATCGGCCTGAACTTCACCGCTGCCAGCCAGCTCAACGGCAACCAACTGGTGCTGCCGGACGGCACCATCAATCTGCCGGGCGCCAACACTTCGGTGAAGATCGCCGGGCTGACCAGCGATGAGGCCCGGGATGAAATCCAGCGTGCCTATCAGCGCAAACAGTTGTTCCAGCCCAATCGCAATCAGCTGACCGTGCAGATCATCAGTCCGCTGACCAACGAGCAGAACCTGAAAAGCGCCCTCAACCACCCGGCCACCGGCATGAGCCGCGAGATCACGGTGGGTAATGACGGCTATGCGAGCTTCCCGGAAATCGGCGCGGTGCCGCTGCAAGGCATGACCGTCAATCAACTGGAAACTTTCCTCAACAAACGCTACGCGCAACTGCCCGGCCGGATGAGCGTCGACGTCATGCTCAAGTCCACCGCCGGCAACGAGATCTATGTGCTGGGTGAAGTCGGTCAGCCAGGTTCCTATCCGATCCGCCGGCCGGTTTCTGTGCTCGAAGCACTGACACTGGCCCGAGGCACCAACGTCAAGGCGCGGCTGGATTCGGTGGTGATCATGCGTCGTAACGGCAACCAGGTGCAGGCCGTGCATTACGACGTGGAAAAAGCCCTGTCCGGCGACGCCTCGCAGATCGCCTACCTGCAACCGGACGACATGCTCTACGTGCCGAAGACCAAACTGGCCAGTGCCGGCGAACTCGCCCGTCAACTGGCTGATGTCGTGCTGTTCCAAGGCGTGGGCATGAGTTTCAGCTACCGCCTCGACAACAAAACCGACAGCAGTACCCACAACTGACTCTCAGGTGACCTGACATGAATCCAAAGGAAAACTACCTGCATGAGTTCTTCAGGATCTTCTTCGCCAACAAACGGCTGGTGAAGCGTGTCTTCCTGATCTTTGCAGTGATCGCGCTGGTGCTGCCGATGGTGCTCAAACAGAGCTTCGATATCACCGCCCAGGTGATCGTGCAGTCGAAAAAACTCTCCCAGGGTGACGCCACCACGTCGCTGACCGTGGACAACGCCACATTCATCCCGCCGTCACTGGCAGACATGGAAACCGAGAGCAACATCCTGCGTTCGCCAGCACTGATCCGTCAGACCATCAGCGAACTGCGGGAGAAGGGTGAATACACCCCGCCCCCCGGAATGTTCGCCAAACTGATCGGCGATCCGTTCCGGCGCTACATCACCTCGCCCCTGCGCCAATACCTGATCAACCCGCTGCGCAACGTACTGGGGCTGGAGACCGATCCGGTGCGTGACACCGTGCTCGACGGGCTGACGCAACAGGCCATCGACAGCCTGAAGATCGAGACCCTGCCCGGCTCCAACGTGATCTCGATCGTCTACAGCTTCCCGGATCCGCATCAAGGCACGACTTTCGTTGCCGCCCTGTTGCAGAACTATCTGGTCAGCCGTCAGGCGCTGCAATCGATCGACCTGCCGCAGTCCTTCTACGAGACCAAGAAGCACTTGTATCAGGTGCGCCTCGATGGTCTGGAAGCCAATCGCCAGGCCTTGCTGGAACGTGTCGGCGCGGCGGATCCGAAGGAAGAAATCACCTTCCGCCTGAACGCGATCAACACCGAAGAACAGGCGCTGAACCTGTATCAGGACCGCCTGCTGCAAAGCCAGCGCTGGCTGGAATACCTGAAAACCAGCCTGGCCGCCGCCAGCAACAACAAGCTCAATGACTACACCTTCCCCTACACCTTCACCACCACCGTCGACAACGTGGCGTTCGAGGACCGGGAGATCAAACAGCTGGGCGAGCAACTGACCACCCAGGTCAGCCGCTACATGAACGATCTGGCGGTGTTCCAGCCCGGCAGCGAGCCGATGCTGCTGACCCGCGAACAGATCGCCCGCACCCGCCAGCAGTTCCTCAAAGTGGTGAGCAACCGCATTCAGGAACGCACCAACGATCTGGCCGTGGTGCAACAGGTGATCGATCAGAAGACGGCGCGCATCGCCGAGTTCAAGGCGCGCATCCATGACTTGCAGCAGACCCAAAGCAAACTGCGGCAGATGGACACCGAAATCGATGCCCTGCACGCCGCGTTCTCGACCTACGCCCAGCGCTTCGCCGAAAGCAGCACCACCCGCGCGCTGAACGACGACCTGTCGAACGCCCGGGTCCTGAGCCCGCCATTCGAGCCGACCGAAGCGGCGTTCCCCAAACCGCTGCTGATCATTCCGTTCGGTCTGTTCACCGGCCTGCTGCTGGCGATTGCCCTGGTCTACGTGCGTGAGTTCTTCGATCACCGCTTCAAACACCCGGCGCAAATCAGCCACGAGCTGGGCGTACCGGTGCTGCTGGTGATCAACGACCAGAGCACCCAACCCGGCAATCCGCACAAGAACTGGACCGTGCCAAGCTTCGTGCACTGGGTGCGCAATTGAACACGCCGTCCTCCCCGAACGCCGCGCTGCCGATCATTCATTTGCTCAGCAGTGGCGGCTTCTATGGGGCCGAGCGGATGTTGCTGGATCATTGCCTGGCGACACCGGGACAGCATCAGGTGCTGTTTCTCGATGCGCCAGCGCAGCTGATCGAGCGCTTTCGCGAGGCGGGTGTCGATGCGCAAGGGTGCGCCGGGCTCGGCGCACTGCTCGGGCATCTGCGCCAGCGCCGGGCGGAGCGTCCGT
Source organism: Pseudomonas sp. R43(2017) (assembly GCF_002112345.1). NCBI lineage: Bacteria > Pseudomonadati > Pseudomonadota > Gammaproteobacteria > Pseudomonadales > Pseudomonadaceae > Pseudomonas > Pseudomonas sp. R43(2017). The sequence goes on along the minus strand of NZ_NEHJ01000010.1, from coordinate 322,366 downwards.
TGATCAACACCCACAATTTCAAGGGCCTGTTGTTCGGCTGGGTGGGGGCTTCGCTGTTGCGTCTGCCACTGGTGATCACGCAACACGGCTTCACCCCGCGCAGCCGCAAGCAGAAGTTCTACACCTGGCTCAGCCTGCAACTGTGCCGCACGGCCTCGGTGGACCGGGTGGTGTGCGTGGCCGAAAGCATCGCGGTGCTGCACCGCCAGGCCAGCGTGCGGGCGGAGAAGCTGCAAGTGATCCCCAACGGCCTGCCGGCAGCGGTCGCCCCGCAAACCCTGCAAGCCGAAAATCCGCGCTGGCTCGCCGGTTATGTCGGCCGGCTGAGCAGCGAGAAAGGCCCGGATCTGTTCCTCGACGCCCTGATCCCGCTGTGTCATCAGCACCCGCAGCTCGACGCAGTGATGCTCGGTGACGGCCCGGAACGCGAGGCGTTGCAGGCGCGGATCGACGCCGCCGGGTTGCAGCAGCGCATTCGTCTGCCGGGTTATCAGAACGACATGCGCCACTGGTGGCAGCGACTCGACGCGCTGGTGATCAGTTCGCGCACCGAAGGCACACCGATGATTTTGCTTGAGGCCATGCAGACCGGCGTGCCGGTGGTGGCCTTTGCGGTCGGCGGGATTCCCGATGTGCTCGAACACCGGCATAACGGCCTGCTCGCCGCGCCGACCGACAGTACCGCCCTGGGCCGGCAGCTCGACACCCTGCTGAGCGACAGCGGGCTGGCGCGCAGGCTGCGGGACAACGCAAAACGCACGCAACAGGACCGCTACGACCTCAAGGCCCTGGCCGAACGCTGGTCGCAGCTGTACATCCGCACGGCACGGGAGGCACGCGCATGATTTTCCCGCTCTCGATCGTCAGCTTGCTGGGTCTGGTCTGCATCGCCTTGCTGGCCAGCCCCTGGCCCTATCTTGCGCCGGGCGCGGTGCTCGGTCTGGTGGGGTTCGCCGTGCTCTACCGCAAGCCGACCTGGGGCCTGCTCGGCATCGCCGCGCTGGTGCCGTTCGAGGGCTTCTTCAAGGACAGCTCGCTGTCGGGCAGCAAGCTGATCGGCGCGTCGCTGGCAGTGATCCTGATGCTGCAACTGGCAATGCATCAGATTCCGGCGGAACGCCTGCGCAGCAATATCTGGCGTTACCTGATCTGGTTCATGGTCCTGTACTTTCTGAGCCTGCTCAACACCGATGACATGGGCATGTCTCTGGGTCATCTTCGCGAACTCAGCGTCGGCCTGATCCTGTTCGTCATCACCTTGCTGATCGGTCGCGAGTTGAACCTCGACTTGTTCGCCCGACTGGTGACGCTGGCCGTCAGCGCCACCTGCGCGATGGCGATGTTCTCGACCAAATTCCAGGATCAGGGCCGCGCCGCCGGTCTGCTCGAAGACCCGAACGCCTTCGCCATGCTGATCGCCTTCGCCGTACCGCTGGGCCTGTTGTTGATCATTCGCAGCCCGAACCTGTTGCACCGTCTGTTCTGGGGCGGTTGCTGCCTGCTGCTGCTCGGCGGCATGACCAAGACCGAATCCCGCTCCGGGCTGGTGGTGCTGGCGTTGAGTCTGGTAATTGGTTGCTGGCACTACCGCGCGCAACTGACACGCATCCGTCCACGGCACCTGGGCTTCGCCATGCTCGGCCTGGCAATCGTGATTCCGCTGGCGATCTATGCGATGCCCGCCGGCTATCTGGCGCGTATCCAGTCGCTGAGCGTGCTCAGTGCCGGCGCCCGTGGCCACGATGACGAATCCCTGGGCCGTCGCGCTTCGTACATCGTGGTCGGCAGCCAGATGATCCGTGAGAACCCATTGCTTGGTTCCGGCCCCGGCACCTTTCCCCTGCATTACGCCACCACCGGCTACGCCAAGGCGTTTTCCGCCAACCGCAAGATCGGTGACCTGTACCGCCGGGCGCACAACACCTACCTGGAAATCTTCAGCGAACTGGGGATTCCTGCCGGGCTGCTGTTCGTCGGCATGCTCGGACTGGGCCTGTACAACCTGATCCGCGCGCGCCGCGCCTGGATGCAGCGCCGCGACTGGGAGCAGGCCGACATGATGACCCACCTGGGGGTGGGTTTCCTGTCGCTGACCCTGTTCCTGATGTTCCTCAGTGCACCGAACCAGAAGTACGTGTGGATCATGCTCGCGCTCACCAGCGTCCTGCGCCTGAAGGCCGAGCAAGCACCGTTGGTGGAGACCAGGACATGAGCCGGATCAGTGTCGTCATCCCGATGTACAACGAGGGCCGCCACATCGGCCGCACCCTGCTGGCGGCGCAGAAAGCCGCCCATGCGGCCAATGTCGAGTGCGAACTGATCGTGGTCGATAACGGTTCCAGCGACGAGGGCCCGCAGATCGCCCGCCAGTTCGGCGCAAAAGTGCTGGTGGTGCCCGGTGTGTTGATCGGCGCCTTGCGCAATCGCGGCACCGCCGTCGCCACCGGTGACTGGCTGGCGTTCATCGACGCCGACATCGAGATGCCCGAAGACTGGCTCACCGGGCTGTTCGCCCTCGAAGCCGAGGGCCACGCCGATGTGTTCGGGCTGGACCTGCACACCCCTGCCTCTGCACCGTGGTACGCCGTGGCCTGGCAACGCCGCACCCTGCGCCCGACCAGCCACACCGCCCACGCCGTGGACTGGTTGCCCAGCTCCAACCTGCTGATGCATCGGCGCTGGTTCGACAAGGTCGGCGGTTTCAACGAATCCCTGCGCACCGGTGAAGACAAGGAATTCACCCTGCGCCAGAGCGAACAGGGCGCGCGGCTGCTGTCGGTCAATGAGTCCGTGGCCCTGCACTGGGGCTACGAAATGAACTGGCGCGAATGGATGGGCAAGGAAATGTGGCGCCAGGGCAGTCATCTGCAACTGCTGCGCACCCATGGTTTCAGCCTGCGTCTGCTGCGTTTTCCGCTGTTGTCGCTGGCGGCGTGGCTGCTGGATCTGCTGGCGATTTCCGCGCTGCTCAACGGCTTTCCCCATCACGCCGCAGTCATGGTGATCATGACCACGATCCCGGCGCTGGTCCTCAGCATCCGTCAGAGTCGCCGCCAGCACGATATCGGCCTGACCCTGCAACTGTGGGGACTGCATTGGGTACGCCTGCACTTGGCCGGCGCGGCGTTCATTCTCAGTCTGTGTCATTGGAACGCCAGGAGGCCTGCCCGTGGCTGAGTTCATTTTCTGGATGTGCCTGTTGCTGCCGGTGTACGCCTACGTCGGCTACCCGCTGCTGCTGACGCTGCTCGCTCCGCTGTTTCCGGCGTGGCGCCACAGCCCGGCGCCGCCGCTGAACATCAGCATCGTGATCGCCGCGCACAACGAAGCGCGGCATATCGAACACAAGCTGCGTTCGCTGCTGTCCCAGGATTATCAGCCGGCCACCCTGCAAATCATTCTGGCCAGCGACGGTTCCAGCGACGACACCGTGGCTTGCGCACACAAGGTGGTCGACCCACGGATCACCGTGCTCGACCTGCCGCGCCAGGGCAAGGCGGCGACACTCAATGCCGGTGTGGCCCTGGCCACGGGCGACATTCTGGTGTTCACCGATGCCGACAACCAATGGTCGCGGGAAACCCTCGGCTACCTGCTCGCGCCCCTGAGCGATCCGCAGGTCGGCGCCTGCGCCGGGCACATGGTGATCCCGGTCACCGGCGGCGGTTTGAGTGTCGGCGACAGCCTCTATCGGCATTACGAAGGCTGGCTGCGCCGGGTCGAGAATCGCACCGGCTGCATGGTCTCCGCCGACGGCGCCCTGCTTGCCCTGCGCCGTGAGTTGTTCGAAGACGTGCCAGCGGAAGTCAACGACGACTTCTTCATCAGCACCTGCGCTCCGGTGAAATTCAAGCGCATCGTCTACGTGCCTGAAGCGCAAGTGATCGACCACGGCGTCGATGAAGCGGACAAGCAATTCCGCCGGCGCCAGCGGGTCACCGTCGGCGGTCTGCAAAGCCTGGCCCAGCGCAGCGAGCTGCTCAACCCGCTCAAGCACGGGCTGTACTCGATTGCGCTGATCAGCCACAAACTGATCCGACGCCTGGCGCCGATCCTGTTGCTGCCGTTGCTGCTGAGCAATTTCTGGCTGTGGGACGACCACGGTTTCTATCGCCTGAGTCTGATCGCGCAACTGATCGGCTACGCCATCGCGATTGCCGGTCTGCTGGATTCGCAACACCGCTTACCCAAACCGTTCCGCCTTGCGGCATTCCTGCTGGTGACATTGGCGGGCATGAGCATCGGCCTGTGGCAGTTCCTGCGCGGCCAGCGTTACGCCCAGTGGAACCCTGACCAAAACCGTTGAGAGGGCTCAAGCCATGGCGATCAAACAACTGATAAAACGCACCAGTGGCTGGCTCTATCTCAACTCGCCCGTGGGACGAAACCAGTTGCACGGCGCCGGGGTGATCCTGATGTTGCACCGGGTGCTGTCCAATGACCGGGCCGCCGACCTGCCGCATCGCAACGAACTGTGCGTCGGCCCGAAAGCCTTCGAGCATTTGCTGGTGTGGCTGCGCCGGCATTTCGACTGCGTGCCGCTCATGGAAATCCTCCAGCCCAACGCCTTACGCCGCGAGCGCCCTCAAGTGGCGCTGACCTTCGATGACGGCTGGCGCGACAACGCGGCCAACGCCTTCCCGCTGCTGCAGAAGCATCAGGTGCCGGCGAGCATTTTTCTCTCCACGGATTTCATCGGCAGCCGCCAGCGCTTCTGGTGGGAAAGCATCGGTGAAACACTGTGGGGCAGCCACGGTGAAAAACCGCGCATGCACCTGATCGACTGCCTGCAGGCGCTCCACCATCCATTGCCGGTGCTGATGGACGACATTGATGTGGATCGTCGCAGCCTGACGTTGCTGCACTATCTGCAAGGCTTGAAGAGCACCGACCCTTCGATCCTCGAACGCCTGACCAACGAATGCCCGCCAGAGTCACTGCCCCAAGCGCTGGACTGGCATCAGGTGCGGGCGATGGAGGCTTCGGGTCTGGTGCGTTTCGGTCCTCACGGTGCCAGCCACGCGATCCTGACCCAACTCGACGATGTGCGCCTGAGCGAAGAAATCAGCCGCAGCCGCGACGCCCTGAACAATGGCTGCAACCGGCCATTGCCGGTGTACTGCTACCCCAACGGCGACAACGACGCGCGAGTCCGCGAACAGATTGCCGGCCACGATTATCCGTTCGCCCTCGGCACCGGCACCGGCATCTATCGCGGCGCCGGTGATCCGCTGAACCTGCCGCGCTTCGGCGTCAGTCAACGCACGGCGCGCAACCCCGAGCTGCTGTCGTGGCGGATCTTTCGCGGGGCGCGACCATGAGTCGAAGCAGTTACCTCAAGCACCTGGCGCTGAGCATGGGCACCAAACTGGCGATGATCGCCCTGCGCCTGCTGAGGAACGTGTTGCTGGCGCGGATCCTCGGCCCCAGCGAGCGCGGCTTGTTTGCCCTGCTCAGCACCCTGCCCGACCTGATCAGCGCGGCCACCAGCGGCGGCTTGAACTCCGCCGTCGGCTATCAGGCTGCCAAGCAGCGGCCGATGGGCCTGCTGCTGGCCCAGGTGCTGGTCTTCGGTTGCTTGCTGGCCGGGTTGTTGACCTTGCTGGTGGTGGCGCTGGTGCGCGAGTTCGGCAGTGAACTGGACGTGACCGTGCAACTGGGCCTGCTGGCGTGGTTGTTGCTGCTGGCGGTGCCGTTGACCGTGCTCAAGAGCGGCCTGCTGACGTTGCACAATGCATCCGGCGGCGTGGTCGCCTTCAATGCCTTGCGCCTGGTGGAATCCCTGGCGCCGCTGCTGTTGTTTCTCGCGCTGTTCTGGATGTGGAAAGAAGCGGCACTGGAAGCGGCGCTGATCAGCTGGCTGGCGGGAATCAGTCTGGTGGTGCTGGCCGGTTGGGTCTGGCTCAAGCGCGCGCAGCCGTTGCAGCTGCAATGGGACCGCGCCAGCCAGAACGAACTGCTGCGCTACAGCGCCCGCAGCCATCCGGATCTGTTGTTCCAGCAAGTCATTCTGCGCTCCGATTACCTGTTCATCGGCGCCCTGCTCGGCAGTACCGCGCTCGGACATTACGCCATGGCCAGCGCCGCCGCCGAACTGCTGTTGATCGTCCCGGAAGCCGTGACCACGCCGCTGATGAAACGCCTGCTGCAACAGGACGAAGGCATGGACAAGGTCACCCCGCTGGCCCTGCGCCTGACCGCCACGGTGATGCTCGGCGCCTGCCTGACCATGGCGGTGATCGGCGAATGGCTGATCGTCACGCTGTTCGGCGCGGCCTATCAACCGGCGTATCCGGCGCTGCTGGCGTTGCTGCCGGGTCTGTTGGGCCTGTGCTACGCGAGCATTCTGCGGCTGGACCTGCTGGGCAAGAATCGCCCCGGCACCGTATCGCTGCTGATGGGCCTTGGCGCCCTGCTCAACCTGGCGCTGAACGTGGTGCTGATCCCGGCTTACGGGATTGTCGGCGCCGCAGCGGCGTCGTCGATTGCCTATCTGGCGGTGACCGTGGCGATGCTGGTGTTGTATTGCCGGTTGAGCGGCGTGCCGTTCTGGCAAACCCTGATCATTCTGCCCGCCGATATCGCGCCGATGTGGCTGATGTTGCAACGCAGGAAAGCCGCATGAAAAGCCTGGCCCTGCTGCTCGGTCTCGGCCTGTCACTGGACGCCTTCGCGGCGTCGATGCGCTGGGGCGACATCCGTGACGGCAGCCTGTACCTGCAAGCGGATCGCCCCGACACCGTGACCGTGCGCTGGGCGCCGGCGTGGCAGGCGGACGCCAACGAAGAGCACCTGTACCTGCTCGACGGCCAGGGCAAATTGCAGGGCGAACGCTTCATCAAGGCCAGCGAAACCCGTGGCAGCCAGAGCTGGCCGTTGACGCCGGGCGCGGCGAGTTATCAGCTGGAAATCCCCGGCTACAGCTTTCGCAATTACCGGGTTGAGCACGACGAAAATACGGTCGCACTGTTCGCCCCGGCCAAGGTGCATTTCAGCGCTGAGACCCGTGACGGCGATGAGTTGTATTTCAGGATTGCACCGGGTGAACACGCGGTGCTCGCAGGCAAGTTCCACGGTGGCGTCAGCGCCCTGCAAGCGCAGCGGGTCGGCGACGGTCAACAGCTGTCACTGGCGCTGAAGCCTTATCGCGCCTATTGGCAATTCGATCAGGTCGCGCTGCCGGTCAGCGACCGTGAACAGGTCTGGCGCCTGCGTCTGCAAGGCAGCGGCAAAGCGGCGTTCTGGCTCGACGGCACGGCCAATCTGTTCGCGCAGAACCCGCAGCAGCTCAAACCGCTGCGCGAAGACGATGGCCAGATCCGCCTGACCCTGCACGACAAAATCCTCGGTCGCACGCCGGACCTGGGCATCGCCCTGCCCTATGTGATGCCGCCGCCCGCCAGCCATGCCGCCCTCGATGCGCTGAAACCGACGGCCGCCAGTTACTACAGCTTCGTCGATGTGACGGCGAAGAAGCCGCAGTTCGAAGATGCGTTTCGCCAGGTCTATCAGGACCGTTTCGGCATTCGTCAGGACATCACCCTGCTTGCCGGCAGCCAGCGTCAGGCTGACTTGCGCGCCGACGTGCAAAGCAACGGCGGTCTCGACGCGTGGCTGGCGAGCACTAGGCTGCTTGGCGGCAAAGGCACGCACTACATCGGCTTTGCCGACGAGCCCAATCTCAACTATTCGAGCTACGAGCAATACCGCTCGATCTTCACCAGCATGGCCCGCCAGGTGCGCAGCGATCCGGCCAATGCCCGGGCTGGCGTGCGCATCGCGATGCCGGCCAGTTCGCGGCTAGTCAACGGCCCGTTCGCCGACAACGCCGCGAACAAACGCGGCATCGACTGGGCCCGGCGCCTGCTGGGCGAATCCGCCGATCAGGTCGATGCACTGGCCTGGCACGAATGGATGATCCGCGACCTGCTCGCCACCCGCGTGTACCGCGACAGCGTGCGCCGCGCCGCCGATCTGGTGGGCCTCGACGCCAAGGGTCAGCCACGCAAGGCCTTGCTGCTGGATCAGACCAATCTCTCCAGTGGCTCAAGCCTGAGCCCCTACGATCAGGAAACCCATTACACCTCGCTGTGGTGGGCCTCGGTGGTGATCAACGCCTCCCAGGACGGCTTGCTGACCATGCTCAACTGGTTCCAGGCCGCCGATGAGCCGGAATATCCGAAAGGCATGTTGCGCGTCTCGGCGGATGAACAACACTTCGAACTCAAACCCGTGGGCCTGGCCCAGCAGTTCATCCAGCAACACTGGCTGCACAAGGTGCTGTGGCTGGAAAACGATGCCTTCGAAGTCGATGTGCTGGCCATGGCCGGCGACGATCAGCGCGGCCTGCTGGGTGTGAACAAGGGCACGCGGTTGCAGCGTGTCGATCTGGCGGGCGCCAAGTGCCCGTTGAACAACGGCGCCCTGCGCTACTTCGGCGCCGACAACCGCAGCCGCGACGCGCCCTTCCATTGCCAGGACGGGCGCGTGCGCTTCGAGCTGCCGGGGCAGACCCTGTTTTCCCTGAGCTGGCGCACTTGATGAACCGCCCGTTGATGTCCTGCCGCGCAGGCCACTTGCCGCGCGATGCCACGTCATCAGGAGTAACGACCATGAACGTTGTGACAAAAATCAGCGAACACATCAAACAAAAAGGCCTGCGTGCGACGCTGGCCAAGGTGTGGAAACACTACGTCTTTTCCCATCAGGAACTGCTGTGGATGGAGCGCGACCTCGTCAGCCCGGTGCCGCCCCACAGCCTCAAACCGTATCCGCCGCTGCGGGTGGTGAAGATCACGCCGGACAACGCCAGCGCCTTCGCCCGCTACTTCGGTGACCGCGTCGGCACCATGGCCGAACTGGCCAACGAAGGTCACACCGGGCACATGCACCTCGACGATCACGGCGATGCAGTGGCCTTCATCTGGGGCAGCGCCCGGGACTATTTCGACCGTCACTATTACGGCTGCATGTTCCCGGTAAAACCCGGCGAGTTCTTCGAATTCGGTGGTGAGCTGACCCGTTCCTATTGGGGCACCGAACTGTCGGTGGACCTGCAACTGGAGCTGTGGAAAGCCATGGCCGCCCAGGGCTGCGACAAGGTCGTGGACGTCTGCGAGTTCCACAACATCCCGGCGCTCAAGCTGCACCTGCGCATGGGTTACACCGAACAGGGCCGGATCATGAACGTGTACACCCTGTTCGCCCGCTGGCGTTTCTACCGCGAAACCCGCTACAGCGGTTCGCGTCTGGATGCGTTGCGCAAACCGTCCCGTCCCTCCGTCACAGCAACGGCGACCTGAGCCTATGGCGCGATTCGAATGGCGCACCTCGTTGTGCGCCCCTGACTTCCCGGCAGCGGCCTATGAAGCGCTGCGCCTGCGGGTGACGGACCACACGCCGTTCAACAGCCTCGGCTGGTTGATCGCGGCAGAGCAGACACTCGACACGAACGAGCATCTGCACATTCTGCTGGGCTGGGAAGCGGACGAATTGCGCCTGTGCCTGCCGCTGGTGGCCGGTCGTGAACGCTTTGGCGGGCTACCGTTTGCCGTGGTGCATCACCTTGGCTATCCGCTGGCGGATCGTCTGGCATTGCTGTCTGTGCTGACGGCCGACGACATGCGCCAGGCGCTGCTGCTGATCCGCCAGCGCATCCCTCACGCCTTGCTGCAACTCAACGAACTGTCGGAGCCGGCGGGCGAGGAAAGTGTCCTCACGCAATGGATGGCCCGCAGTTCCAACGCCGAACGACGCCTGAGCTGTCGGGTGCCGGTGCACCTGATCAGCGATGCCGATCATCAGGAAGTCTCCGGCGACCCGCGCTACAAGCTGCGCCGCGCGCGCAAACGGATTGCCGCGTGTGGCGCGGTGGTGCGGCGAATCACGCCCGATGCCCTGACCATGGGCCCGCTGTTGCAAGCCATCCGCGAAGTCGAAGCGGTGAGCTGGAAAGGCGACGAAGGCGTCGGCATCTTCGCCACCGAACGCAGCCGCCACTGCATCGAAAACGCTTTCACTGCCCTCGCCGCCCAGGGTCTGGTGCGGGTGGTCACGCTGGAGCTGGACGGCCGTTGCATCAGCTACCGGCTCGGGCTGCTCGAACAGGGCCGGCTTTACGATTACAACCTCGCCTTCCTGCCGCAATACGCCGACCTGGGCAGCGGCCGGGTGTTGCTGGAGGAATGGATACGCTGGGGGCTGGACGATCATTGGCGCTGGATCGACGCCTCGCGGGTCAGCCTGGAAAACTCCAGCCATCAACTGCACGAACGCATGACCGGACAACTGGAGCACTGGCGCTGGAGTTTCTATTCCTGGCGGCCGAGCGGTGTTTTGCTGGGGCTGGGATTACGCCTCTGGCAGCGGCTAAAACCGAAACTGCAGCAGTGGCGCGCACGGCAGGCAACGACCAAACCGGCGGCCCTCGTAAAACCGGTAACCCATCCCACCACGGAGGGCGAACATGCCTCGCCAAGTCATAGTCAACGCTGACGATTTCGGCCTGAGCCCGAACGAAAACGCGGTGATCTTCAGCGCGTTCCAGGCCGGGGTCATCAGTTCCGCCACGGCCATGGCCAACATGCCGGCCTTCGAAGCGGCCTGCGCGATGGCCCGCCATCACTTGCTGGAAGGTCGGGTCGGCCTGCACTTCAACCTGACGTATGGCCGGCCATTGAGCCAAGGGATTCTCGCCCGCCCCACCTTCTGCGACAGCCACGGGGTGTTCGATCTCAGCCTGGCGCGGCACAGCCTGTGGCTGGGTCGTGAAGATCGTGAAGCGGTGCAGGAAGAATTGCAGGCTCAGTGGCAACGTTGCGTGGATCACGGCGTGCGCCCGAGCCATATCGATTCACATCAGCACGTGCACAACGTCTGGCCGATCGGCGAGATCGTCGCGCGCTTCGCCGCCCACCAGGGCGTACCGGTGCGACTGGCGCGCAACCTGGGACAGAACCTCAGCCTGCCGAAGCGCCTGTTCAAGGGTTTGCTCAACCGTCGTCTGCAAGGCCTGGCCGGTGCGACGGCGGACTATGTCTGCACCCCGGTGGACCTGCGCAACGAGCCTGCGCCGACCGACGGTGTGCTGGAAATCGTCGCCCATCCGAATCAGCTCGGGGCCGATTTCGGTGATGCCTATCTACAACCCGGAGAGTCCCTGAGTCGCGTGCTAGAGCGCCGGCTTCCGGGGGTTCCACGGATTTCCTACGCCGACTTGAACAAGGATTTTCTGCGCGGTGCCGCGGCACTCGACTGAGTTACACAACTGGCAACACTTTCGAAGATGGCACTTTGAAATGTACTTGCCAGCTTGATCTATACCCACAAAAGCCAACTACAAAAACACCCGGGCTTCGGCCACGGAGGGCATCATGAGCGTCATCGAAAAGCTGCGCGAACGCATCAAGCAAAAAGGCCTGGGCCGCACGTTTTCCACCTTGTGGAAGCGCTACGTGTTCTTCCATTGGGAACTGCTGTGGATGGAGCGCGACCTGATCAGCCCGGTGCCGCCGCACAAGCTGCGCCCTTACGAAGGCCTGCGCAAAGTCGACATCACGCCACAGAATGCCGGCGCGTTCGGCAAGCATTTCGGTGACCGTGTGCAGACCATGGCCGAACTCGCCAGCGAAGGCCACACCGGGCATATGTACCTGGACGCCGACGGCCACGCCGTGGCCTTCATCTGGGGCAGCACCCGGGACTATCACGACCGTCACTATTACGGTTGCAACTTCCCGGTCCAGCCTGGCGAGTTCTTCGAATTCGGCGGCGAAATGACCCGCGCCTACTTCGGCAGCAGCCTGTCGGTGGACGTACAAGTCACCCTCTGGCAAGCCATGGCCGCCCAGGGTTGCCACAAGGTGGTGGACGTCTGCGAAACCCACAACATCCCGGCGCTGAAGCTGCACATTCGTATGGGTTATCACGAACAGGGCCGCGTCACCCACGTCTATGGGTTGTTTGGAAAGTGGCGGTTCTTCCGCGAGACGCGCTATGAAGGCTCGAGACTGGAACCGCTGCGCAAACCGGGGCGGCCGGTGGTGACGGCGGCTGCGCAGGCTTGATCCGTTCATTGAATCTGCGGCGTTAATGGACGCTGCAGATTCTTCCTACTCTCGTATAAGAAACAGCGCCATTCAGTTTCGGCTCCCACTGACTGCTTTCCGCCATGTGAATGAATACATTCGGGCAGAAACACAGGGACAGACCGATGAATCAAAACACATCCGATTTTGATATGAAGGCATTGCTGATTGATTTGAATGCTATCCGTGAATACCTCTCTCAGGTACTGGCAGAGGGTGACGACGAAGAGTTACTTCGAGCAATCGGATATGTGACCGAAGCCCGTATCCGACTTGCCCCAAAAGAGAGAGCGGCTTTCAACACACCCTTCTGTACCTGCCTCAGTTTTTCACCCCCACCCACGTAAAACACATCGGCATCTGCGCCTCGCGGTTCAGGTACTGGTCATAGGCCTCTTCCCGGTTCGAATGCGGGTATTCCTTGAAGTGCGCGATGTTCAGCCCGGCGTCGAGGGCGGCGGTGAAGATGGCGCCGAGGTTGTGCACGAACCAGTACGACGGTGCGACCTGTTGCTCGATCTTGCCGACGTAGACGATCGGTTCCTGCTGCACGAACGGCTCTTGGCGAAAGTACGAGGTCGCCAGGCGAAACGGATCTTCGGCGTCGGGATCGACCATTTCCAGGAACGGGTGGGTCTCGTAGATCACCAGTTGCCCGCCCGGTTTCAGGGTCGAGGCGACGTGGCGGAAGAATTCGCCGATGTCGGGCATCCAGTTGAGGACACCGATGGTGATCAGCGCCACGTCGAAGCGATTGCGCAGTGATTCGGGCAGGTGATGAATATCGGCTTCGATGAATTCGGCCTGGTGCGGCGAACGGCCGTTCAGCACACGGGCCTGTTCAAGAAACGCCGCCGACTGATCGACCCCGACGACACTTCGCGCACCCAGCGCAAACAGCGAGAGGCTCTCGCGGCCGTTGTTGCAGCACAGTTGCACGACGTCTTTTCCATCGACGCCAACCTGTTTCAGCAACCCGCTCAGGGTTTCGTCGAGGCAGGAAAAACCGGCCTGGGTGACCTCGCTCAGCAAGGCTTTCCACTCGGCCGATTCCTGATGGTGACGGGCTGAATCGTTCCACGCCTGACGATTGCTTTCGATGGCGTTCTTGTTGTTTGGCACTTCCATGGCGCACTCCGCACGATGCTCTTGATTGAGCGGCCCGAGTCTAGTTGAGCGCGATGTTCCAGGTTGTTGCGAACTTGTAAGCCAACGGGCGGCTATAGTTAATAGCCTTGGGGAAAACCGCTTCCACAGGTGCCGCCATGCAAACGTTAAATCGGCTGCTGTTTTGCGTCTGTCTACTCGCCGCCGCTCAGGCACAAGCCCTCGACAGCAACTTCAATTACTACGGGGCCGACCAGCCCTTTGCCCACCCTGCTCCGCCGTCGCTGAATGCGCAGCCGCCGCGAGCGTTCGATGACACGCCGCCGCAGGATTTCATCGTCATCCCGGATCGCCACGTGTTCCATGACTCACAGCTGCCGACCGTGGCCGATGCGACGGTGCGGGTGTTTATCCGCACCTACGATGCCGAGCGCGGCATCTACGTCAATGACGAGGTGCTGGACCCGACGTGCCTGCTGGAGTGCCTGAGCCCGCCGAATCCACGGAGTAACGCGGTCTACCACTGACGCTTGTCCGGGCGTGCCAGGCCGAGCTTTTCGATGCGGTAACGCAGCATGTCGCGGCTCAGGCCCAGCAAGCGGGCGGACTTGGTGACATTCCAGTCGGTCTTGTCGAGCATCTTGCGCACCATGTCGCGCTCGACCTCCGGCAGGTTCATCGACTCGGTGTTGCTCGCCGGGCGCGGTTCGAAGTGCGGCACCTCGTGATGTTGATGCAGCGACGGCTCGTCCACGAGGCTCATGCACACGTTCAACTGGTGCGCGGCGATGGTGTCGCTCGGCGCCAGCAGCACGGTCTGTTCGAGCATGTTGCGCAGTTCGCGCACGTTGCCCGGCCAGGTGTAATTGAGCAGCAACTCTTCGGCTTGCTGGCTGAAATGCAGGTTGGGCTTGCCGTAGCGCTTGCCGTGGCTGGCGAGAAAATGCCGGGCCAGCAGCAGCGCGTCGTCGCCCCGGGCATACAGGCGCGGCACCTTGATCGAGATGATCCGCAGGCGGAAGAACAGGTCACGGCGGAACTTGCCCTGCTGGACCATTTGTTCGAGGTTGCAGTTGGTGGCGCTGATCACCCGAAGATTGACCTTGCGCTCCTTCACCGAGCCGACCCGGCGAATGGTGCGGTCCTCCAGCAGCTTGAGCAGTTTGGCCTGCAGCACCAGGTCCATCTCGCCGATTTCATCGAGGAACAGCGTGCCGCCGTCCGCCGCTTCCACCAGACCGACCCGGCGATCCTTGGCATCGGTGAACGCACCTTTCTCATGGCCGAACAGCTCCGATTCCACCAGGTTGGCGGGGATCGACGCGCAGTTGAATTCAATGAACGGGCCTTTGCTGCGTACGCCATCGAAATGCAGCGCACGGGCCACCAGTTCCTTGCCGGTGCCGGTCTCGCCTTCCACCAGCACCGGCGGCAGGTCACCACCGGTCATGCGCCGCTCGGCTTCGAGCAACTGGCCGATGGTGTTCTTCAAATGCAGCATCGGCTCTGATTCGCCGATCAGCGCCTGCACCCCGGACTTTTGCGCCTCGCGCTCCTGATAGAACGACAGCGTGCGCTCCATCCGTTCGGTGGCCAGGGCCTTGTCCAGCAGCAGTTTGAGCTCCGGCAGCGCGACCGGTTTGGTGACGTAATGAAAGGCGCCCTCCTTCATTGCGACCACCGCGTCTTCGACGTTGCCGTAACCGGTCATCATGATCACTTTCAGATCCGGCGCGCTGATGCGCAGCTTCTGGATCAGGTCGTGGCCGCTCATGCCCGGCAGCGAGTTGTCGGTCAGCACGATGTCCGGCATAAAGTTTTCCAGTTGCCCCAGCGCGTCTTCAGCCGAATGGCAAACCGTCACCTCGAAGTCTTTGCGCTCCAGGTAGGTCTGAATATTGTCGGCCAACAGTTCGTCATCCTCGACCAGCAGAATGCTGTGTTCCATATTCCCCTCCCGATGCCACTTTAAAGTTGAGACTGACGCGGGTTCCTTCCTGCTCGCGGCTGGTCAGCACGACCGAGCCCTGAAAGCGCTCCATGATTCTTTTGACCAGTGCCAGGCCAACCCCGAGGCCGCCCTGCTTGGTGGTGAAAAACGGTTTGAACACCAGTTGTTGCTGCTGCGCGTTCATGCCTTTGCCGGTGTCACCCACCGTCATGCAGACCTGGCCGGCGTGGGGTGCATCAATCTCGACGCTCAGCACGCCGCCCTTGGGCATGGCCTCCAGGGCGTTGGCAAACAGGCTATTGAGAATCTGCGTCAGCAGTACTTTGTGACTGACCACCGGCGGGCAATCCTGCAGGTTGAGTCGCACTTCGACACCATTGCGCCGGATCAGCGCCTCGAACGCGCCGAGGGAATCTTCCACGGCGGCGCGCAGTTCCAGCGCCTCGCCGTCGTCACTCATCGGCCGCAGCGAAACCAGCAATTCCCGGACCCAGCGCGACATGCGGTCCACCTGACTGATGATGTCGCCGATGTTGCGCTGGGCGCTCTGGCTGGCCACTTCCTGAGCCAGTTCGGCACTGGAGCGAATGGTTGCCAGCGGATTGCGCAGGCTGTGGGCCACCGCCGAAGACATCTCCCCCAGCGCGACAAAGGTTTCGTTGCTGATCAGTTGCTGTTGCTGACTGTGCAGCAAAGTCGAGGCACGCCGCACGATCCAGAACAGGCCCAGGTAAATCGCCGCGCCGCCGAGGATCGTCGCCGCCCAGATCGAGGCAAATCCGCGGTCGATGCGATCCACCAGATCCGCCGGTTCCTTGTAGATCTCGACCATGGCGATGACTTTGCTTTTGTCGGCGTTGAACATCGGGATGTAGTTCTCGATGAACAGGTATTTGGGTTCGCGGGAGAGTTTCTGCTCGGGTTTCTCGTCGTCGATCTTGTGATAGCTGGAGGACACCGGCACTTTCATTTCGAACGACTCGTCCAGCTCGTCATCGTCCTCGAACTTGACGCCGATGAGTTCCGGGTTGGTCGACCAGATCACCGAGCGATCCAGGGCATAGACCGTCGCCAGCAGCACATCCGGCAGGTGTTCGACGTGATCGAGAAACTCGGCCCGGGCCGCGCCATGGGCCAGCGGATCGACGTCGGGAAAGTTTTCGTCCTGACGCGGGTCAAGCATTTCACCCATGGTGCGCAGCGGCGTGATGCCGGCATGGCGCATTTCCGCATCACCGATGGCCTGGACGAATTGCGCGGTGAGCAGCGCATCGCGCTCGACACTTTCAGTGACCACGAAGCGCGTGGAGATATAACCCAGCCCCAGCGCCACGGCGGCAATGATGAAAAAACTCGCCAGCGAGAACCAGCGCAGCAGATTGAACTGCGCGCCCCACCCCTTGAGGGCGGCCGCCGCGACGTTTGGCGCCGGTGTTTGTTGTTCTTCCAGTCGTTGCATGGGGGGTGCCCTGGCGTTTTTTGTATCGAACCGGTTACAGCCACCTCACGAGTGAGTGTAGGTGGCTATCACCGCAATACAGGACTCAAAGTCGCTATTTGGTCGCTAGCGCATACGGCTCACCGTTTCGCTGCTCGCGGCCGCACGGGTTGGCGTCAACGCCCCGTCAGCCAAGGGCTGCGTGGTCGGGTGCTGGCGCTCGGTTTCATCGCGCAGAAAGTCGATGATCGCCTGCGCTGACTGTTCGTCGAGGCGCAGGTTGGGCATCGCAATCCGCTCGTATTGTTCGAACAGTTGCAGTGCGATCGGGTCTTTTTCTGCCAGTACCCGATCCGGCTCACGAATCCAGCGGTTGAGCCAGACCGGGTCACGCTGACGGGTCACACCGATCAAGTCCGGGCCGATGTTGCGCATGCCGATGCCTTCACCGTCCTGCGGGCCGAGGCTGTGGCAGGAGGCGCAACGGGTGCGGAACAGTTCTTCGCCATTGCTCGGCGGGCGAATCTCCGGCGCATTGGCGTAACTTTGCTCGATGCTCGGCTGCTTCCAGTTCTGCAAGGTATTGGCCAGTTGATCGGCAAGGATCCACGGGTTCTCGAACGGCGAGGCTTTCATCCAGCGCCCGGTGCTCTGGTTGCCGACGATCAGGCTCAGGTTGTGGTCCTTGGTGCGGCCGTTGTCGACGCCTTCGATGAACAGTCCGAGTTTCTTGCGCAGGTCGGTGACATCTTCGAATTCGCCGGTGAGGAATTTCCAGCCGGGACCGACCTTGAAGCGTTGCGCATAGGCCTTGAGCACTTCGGGGGTGTCGCTTAAGGGATCGATGCTGATCGAGTAGAAAAAGATGTCCTGGCCGACCCGGTCCCCCAGCAGTTTCTGCACTTGGCGCAGGCGCGCGGTTTCCAGTGGGCAGGAGTCGCTGCAGGAAGTGAAGATGAAGTTGATCACCACCACTTTGTCTTTGATCAGGTCATCGAAAAAACGCACCTGCCGGCCGTCCTGATCGGTCAGCTGGGTGTTGGGGAAATAGTCGCCACCCCACGGGGTGGCGGATTCGCTGGCGCCCTCGGGCAGCGCTTGATGGGCGATGAGCACCTGACTGCCGAGCAGGCAGGTGACCAGCACCAGGATCAAGTGCATGCCCAGGGCGCGGGAGCGCGGCGTTGGCCGGGTCATGTCGGCTCCCTCCCTGCTCATTTCTTCACGGTCACTTGCGGGCCGAAGCCATCGCCAGTGCGGAAGGTCGGCAGCGCGGCGGAGTTGACGTAGCGCACGCCATCCCAGCTCGGCAGCGGTGTCGGCATCAGCTGTAGTTGCCCGGGCTTCTCGAGGTCCCAACGCAGCAGCATCGAGTTGTCCTCATGCTGGGTGTTGTGACAGTGCTCCATGTAGGTCCCGGCGAACTCGCGGAAGTTGATCGCCATTTCCACGCTGTCCAGCCCGTCGGCTTCCGAGCCGATGCGATAGACGTCCTTGCGTGCCCATTTTTCCCATTCAGGCGGGGCCTTACCGCCACGGCTGAGGATGATCCCTTCCTCGAAGTGCACGTGCACCGGATGGCTCCAGCCCTTGCCGCCGAGCTTGATGTTCCACACTTCCAGGGTGCCGAACCCGGCGGTGCCGGCATCGGTCGGGCCGCTGGCCAGTTTGGTCGAGGCGTTCAACCGGCGTGGGTCCATGTGGAAGCCGAAGCCGCCATCGGTCTTGACCGTCCACGGTGCTTCATCGGTGCCGTCGCTGCGGCCGAAGGTAAAGGTGCGGTGACGGGCGTTGGCCAGCAGTGCCTTGTCGGCGGCGTTGTCGCGGTGGATCTTCAGCGGGATCATCACCATGCCTTCAGCCTTGCCCGGTTTGGCCGGTTCGTAGGCCGCCGGGTCCATGGCCAGGTCCTGGCCGGTAAAAGGCTTGACGTTGAGCTGCAAGACCTTGCCCACCGCCGGATCGCCCTTGTCCCATTGCGGGCCTTTGCTGGTCTGCTTGATCACCGCCAGGTACTTCTCGGAGAGCACGTCGGACAGCGAGATCGTCTCTTTCGGGCCTTTGCCGTCGTCCTGGGCCTGGAGGTTGACGAAGAACAGCTTGTCACCGGGTTTGATGCCGTTTTTCGAAAAGTTGACGATGATGTCGAACCGCTCGGCGATGCCCTGGGTCGGCAGGATCGCGTTGTGGTTCTGTTTGTCACCGTCGGCATCCAGATCCATCGAGCCGTCGAACGGCACGCTGTGCTCCATGATGTTGCCGTCGTTGGCGATCATGTGGAACGGCACACGGCTGTAGGAAACGCCGGAGTTTTTCGGCCCCTGGAATTCACCGCTGGTGCCTTTGATTTCCCTTACCAGCGCGAGCTTGAAGTAGCGCGAGACCGAACCGTTGAGGATGCGGAACCGATAACTGCGGGCGCGCACGTCGAGGGTCGGTTTCCATTGCCAGTTGACCAGCACCTGATCGCCGATGAAACCATCGGTGTTGAACGGGTTGAACCACAACTGGCCTTCCTGATCCCAGGCCTTGTCGGCGAACACCAGGTTGACGTCATAGTCGCGGTTACCCCACGGCAAGGCGCTGCCGCTGGGGAAACGCAGGTTGACCCCGTCGTTGACCGATTCGTTGCCGCGATCCAGCGCGCTGTAGTAGTTCATCATCGCCGCGTTGCCCTTGTAGACGTTCTGCGCGGTGAAATCGAGCATGTGGTCGTGGAACCAGTGAGTGCTCATGGTTTCGCGCCAGTCGCCACGGATCTTGATGGTGCCGTGATCGCAGGTCTTCTTCGCAGGTTGCAGGTCGTTGACCCACAGGGTTTCCCCCGGCGCGCACGGGAATGCCGCGCGCGGATCTTCGGCCTTGGTGTTGATGCTGTCGTAACCGGCGAGCTGGATCGGCCAGCGATAGTCGTAGTACTGGCCGGGGAAGAAAAACGCGTTGGCATAGCCGTCGCTTTCCGCCGGTGCGTGGCCGTTGTGTTCGTGGGTGGTGATGGTGTGCAGGCCAAAGCCACGGTTGGCCGACGGATCGATCGGCAGGCCGTTGTAGTGACGCATCATCACCGGTTGGCCGTAGCGCACCATCAACAGTTTCGGCGGCAGCGTGCCGTCGAAGGTCCACACCGAATTGTGGTTCTGCACGGGCATCGCCGGATGGAAACGTGCATCGACACCCTTGGCGGTGCCATCCGTCGCCGGCACGCCGGCAACGTTGTGGTACAGCCCGCCGGGGCCGAACTCGCCGACGGCATAACCGTGCATCTGCCGACTGTCACGCAGGCCGCCGTTCACACGCGCACCGGTCTGCACGGTCTTGTAGGCGACTTGCGGGTAGAACTCGTTCCAGCGTTGGTGCGCCCAGCCTTTTCCCGGTGGCCGCCCTTCAGCGGACGAGCCGATATGGCGGTTGAGGAACAGCTCGATCTGCGACTGCCACGGGTTGCGGTCGACGACGTTGGAGAACTGGCTCGGGAACGGTGTCAGGCCCGGTTGGCGCAGGAACGCGTCCAGCGCGGTGCCGGGGGGAGCGCTGCGGGCGACGCTGTTCGGGTCCTGGGCCGGAGCCGGGCCGATGGCCGCAGGCGGAAAACCCAACGGCGCGGCCGGAGTGGTCGGGTCGAGTTTTTCCGGGCCGAACTCTTCGAACAGGACGATTTGCTGGGTGAACGGCTGGGCGCCAAACAGCGGGCTCGGCTTGCCGTTGGTGGGATAGTTGAAACTGGTCTGCACGGTGGGTGGCAGGATGTTTTCCGAACGGGTGGTGTTGCGCGTGCCTTTCACCCCGTCGGGCAGATCGAAGGAGTCTTCGTTGGCCTCGGGCATGGTCAGGATGGCGTTGAGGGCCGCCGGTTCATCCGCCGGCTCGTCGTAATACGCGGACGGGTCGGAGGCTTCCGGCTGGTTTTCGTCGTCGATCGGGCTCGCTCGGACCCCGGCCATGTTGCCCAGGGCCAACATCAGAAAGACGCCCAACGGCGTCAGCAGAAACAGCTTTTTGGGGTCACGCGTTGTTCTGTCCATCACCAGCCGCCTCATCTAAGGAAGGGGTGATGGTGTTTTGCAATTAGCTCGCCAAAGTATTAATCCAAGTTAAAACAATCGGTTACAGACGCTGCTGGATTCCCCACTCCCCGGTGACCGGGGCCTGACACCCGCTCCTGGGGGAAAGTTCACCCCATTTACTCGATGAGCTGAAATGCCAGACGAACGGTGGTGCCCTCGCCTTCGCGGCTGTCCAGGGTCACGCCGCCGCCGAAACGCTCCATGATCCGTTTGACCAGCACCAGCCCTACGCCGAGGCCGCCCTGCTTGGTGGTGAAGAACGGCCGGAACGCCATGCTGCGCTGTTCTTCGTTCATGCCTTTGCCGGTGTCACTGAGCATGACGCTGACGCCGCCGTTGTTTGTGGGTTCGAGGGTAATGGTCAACATGCCGCCCTTGTCCATGGCCTCCAGTGCGTTGGCCAGCAGGCTGTTGAGGATTTGCGTCAGTTGTACCGGCTGACTCAGCACCATCGGCGTCTGCTGCGGATGAAACACCACGTGCACCGCGTTTTTGGCGATCTGTTGTTCGAAGGCGACCAGACTTTCATGCAACGCCGCCACCAGGTTCACTGGCTCCGGTTCGTCGTTGAGCGGTCGCAGCGACTGCAGCAGTTCGCGCACCCACTTCGACATGCGATCGACCTGGCCGATGATGTCCTTGATGTTCTTCTGCGCCGGCCCCGCGTCGAATTCCAGGGCCAGCTCGGCGCTGGAACGGATGGTCGCCAACGGGTTGCGCAGGCTGTGCGCCACCGCCGAGGACATCTCGCCCAGTGCGACAAAGGTTTCGTTGGCGATCAGTTGTTTTTGTTGCACGGCCAGCAGGATCGCCGCCCGTCGCACAATCCAGTACAGGCCCAGATAAATCAGCCCGCCGCCCAGCGCGGTGGCCAGCCATATCAGGGTCAACCCCCGTTCCATGCGGGCGATCAGGTCCTTGGGTTCCTTGTAGATCTCGACCATCGCGGTGACGTTCTTGCCGTCGGCGTCGAACAGCGGAATGTAGTTCTCGATGAAGATGTAATCCGGCGGCACCACGAACTTCTGCTCTTCACGGCCCTTGTCGACGTTGTGATAACTGGCCGACACCGGAATCTTCTCGCTGAATGCACGATCAAGGTCTTCATCGGCGTGGATGCGGGTGTTGACCAGCGCGGGGTTGGTCGACCAGATCACCAGGCGATCCGGCGCGTAAACGTTGGCGAGGATCACGTCCGGCAGATGCTCGATGTGATCGAGAAATTCGCCCCGGGCGCTTGCCCGGGCCGCCGGGTCGACGTCGGGAAAGTCCCGGTCCTGGCGCGGGTCCAGCAAGTCGCCCATGGTGCGGATATTGGGAATCGAAACGTGGCGCACCTCAGCCGAAGCGATGGCCTGAATGAACTGCGCCGTCAGCAAGGCATCACGCTGCACACTTTCTTCGATCACGAAACGCGTCGACACCGTGCCAAGCGCCACGGCTACCGTGCCGATCACCGCCATGCTGATCAACGAAAACCAGCGCAGCAGATTGAACGGCTGCTTGCGCGAGCCCAGCCGCAGGCTGCTCTCCTCGACCGGTAGCGATTTTGACTGCATGTTCATGACGGCGACTTCCCGATACGTCCCTATAGGGTTATAGCCCACGGTTGGGTGATTGCCCGGATGCGGGGAAACTACCCGCGCCACGGTCCGATGAGGTCTGTACAAACGGATCGCGGCGGGACCATAGAGGAACTTTTCGGGGAGCTCACGCACTTCACCTGTCAGATCTGACAGTTGTCAACGGGGCACGATGGGAGTTTGCTTCCACTAGCTCATTCAAAACCGGTGCACACTCAGGTTTGGCGGTCAAACCGCCAAGTCAAGGACGATCAATATGTCAACGCCAATTGCTCCAAACCCATTCGAAGGCGTAGTAAAAAAAATCACTGACAATGAATTTCCCGGCCTCCCACCGCGACTTGTCATCGTCACTCCTGATGATGGAGGTGCGGATATCGTCTTTGGAGTGGGCCGGTGGGCCTTGCTTGCCATCAATGATCGGGTGAGTTATCAGGACTCAGACAGACTTTATGCAACCCTGAAGAAAATCTAGCCCCCACAGTCCCCAACCCTGGGGACTGTGACCCTGTCCCCTTTCCGCCGGACAACGCCCTCTCCCTCGGCCAGCCCTTGTGTCACGGCACTTTCCCGCCCGTTGCCCGGCCGTTGGTATGGAAGTTGTAAAGCCCCTCTGCAACTGACCCACCCCCAAGGGGCAGGCACTTCGATAGAGGGATTAACTCATGCACCCTTTACTGTCCAAAACCGCGACCGTCCTGGTCGTGAGCGCCCTGGCCCAGGGCATTGCCCAGGCCGCTCTGTTCGCCGTCGATCCCGGACCCTATGCCCCGGCGACCGGCGGATTTGCCAGCTGGTATCAGGACACCCACGGACGCACCCTGGACCTGTGCCTGTCCAAAGCGCTCAGTTCCCGCGTACCGAGCACACCCGGCGCGCCTTCGTACATGTGCTCGCTGATCCCTGCGCCGGGAATTTTCGATGACACCCAACCGATCGTCTTCCCGGGCAACTTTCCCGACGAAGCGTTCTGGTTCACCGCCGACGGCACCGTGGTCGATGCGGCCCGGGGCATCAACCTGTCTTACGGCTCGGCCGTGGAAGCGGCGTTCAGTGGCGGCGATCCGGTGGAAGGCGACCAGATCAGCTTCGCGCGCATCCGCATCCGGGTCGATGTGCCCACCGCCGGCACCTACGTGATCACTCACCCCTACGGCGTCGAAGTGTTCAACGTGGACACCCCCGGTCGTCGCGCGATCAACATGACCCGCGACATCGGCATCGGCAGCCCGAAAACCTACGACGGCGCGCTCAAGGGTGACGTCGGGCCGTTCCTGCGCAGCGTCAACGGGCCCTACACCGAAACCAATCCGGTGAGCGGCGGCGCCGAACAGTTCGTCGGCGACCCCAACCTCGAAGAGGCTGTGACCGGCAGCCCGTTCAACACCAACTTCCTGCGCATCGAAGGCCCCGGCGGGATCGATCTGCGCACCACGGTGTTTGCGGTCTCCGGCAAGTTGTCGACGGTGGTCCGGCCGACGCCGCTGATTCCGCAGCGCAGCACCTATTCGCGCAAGCCTGGCACCAGCGCGCCTGTGGCCCAGCAAGACGTGTTCGTGCTGGCGCCGCCCGCCCCGGCCACCGTGGCGGTCACCAGCAGCACGCCGGTGCTCAACCTCACGGAGGCCGACAGCACCGGCAGCTGGTACGCGCAATCACCAATCAACCCGACCTTGCCGACCACCCTGCAAGTGACCGCCGACAACCACCTGGCCATTGCCAGCAGCACCCCGACCACCCTGGCTATGCCCCTGACCGACCTGGTGGTGATCCAGCGCGCCGAGTACAGCCTGAGTTCCGGGCAACTGACCGTGGTGGCCTCGACCAGTGACGAAACCTCGCCACCGGTGCTCACCGCCACCTCCGGCACCGGCGCCGCCATTGGAGCCCTCGGCGGTGACGGCGCAGTGAAAACCCTGGCCACCGGGATCTCGCCGATTCCGCCGGCCAGGGTCCGGGTGACGTCGTCCAACGGCGGCAGCGATACCGAAGAAGTGGTCATCGTGCAATGAACGCTCACATGCCCAGATCCGCATCAGGAGGCATCATGAACAAGTGGCCACGCTTCGCGCTCAACGCGCTCGGGCTGACAATCTCGCTGACCGGCAGTGCGTTCGCGCAACTGGCCGCCGTCGATCCCGGCCCTTATACCTACGCCACCGGGAAATTCCCGATCTGGTATCAGGACAACAACCTGCTGTCGATGGAGCTGTGCCAGTCGCGGGCCACCAGCTCCCGCGTCGCGGCAGCCACACCGCCGGCGTACATGTGCACCCTGCTGCCGGAACCGGGAGTTTTCGACGACACACTGCCGATGGTCTTCCCCGACAACTGGCCGCCGGAAGCCTTCTGGTTTCTCGCCGAGACCAACATTGCCAACAACGGTGCCGGTTATGGCATGGACGCTTACGTCGCCGGGATCGAAGCGGCATTTGCCTCGGGCAATCCGGTGGATGGCCAGCAGCAAAGCTTTGCGCGGATCCGCATCCGGGTGAACGTGCCTGTCGCCGGCACCTACACCATCACCCACCCGTTCGGTGTGGAGACCGTCAACGTCACCACACCGGGCCGGCGGGCGATCAACATCACCAAGGACGTCGGCATCGGCGCACCGGGCAATTTCAGCGGTGCGCTCAACGGCGCCATCGGGCCGTTCCTGCGCAGCGTCAACGGGCCCTACACCGAGGTGAACCCGGACACCGGCAACATCGAAACCTTCGTCGGTGACCCGAACCTCACCGAAGCGGTGACCGGCAGCCCGTTCAACACCAACTTCGTGCGGATCGTCGGCCCCTCGGCTGCCGGTACGATTCAGACCAACCTGTTCACCGTCGCCGGCAAGGTCCTCGACAACCGTCAGCAGACCCACGTGGAAATCGACCGTGCCACCTACCGCCGCACGTCGGCCGGTGTGCGTGCCGAAGTGTTCGCCAAGGCCGACAACAGCTCGACGCTGTGCTTCCGCGAAAGCCTGGCGCTGCTGCCCGGTCCACCGCCGACGCCTTGCCAGACCAGCCTGCTGAGCGACAACAACGGCTTGTTTTTCGGCCAGCGCCTGGGCAACGGAACGCTGCCATCAGTGGTGGTCGTGACTGCCACCAACCCCGCCGGTACGACGCGTCCGACCGCCGTGTCGAGCAAGCTCACCGACGTGGTGAAAATCCAGACCGCCCGCTACAGCTGGGCCAATCACAGCCTGCTGATCGAAGCCACATCGACCGATGAAGTCGCCGTGCCGGACATGGTCGCCCAAGGCTACGGACGCCTGTCGAAGACCGGCACCCTGCAAAAAATCACCGTCGCCGACCTGACCCAGCCACCGGCTACCGTCACGGTCAAATCCGCCGCTGGCGGCAGCGACACCGAGCCGGTCGTGGTCGTCGGCAACGCACCGGACACTGGAGAAAACCAGGCGCCGCTGTCCGTCGCCGACACCGGCAGCACCAGCTTCGGTGTGCCAATCACTCTCAACGTCCTGACCAACGACAACGACCCGGACGGCAACGTACCGCTGACCATCACCGCGCTGACTCAACCGCCGGCCGGCCAGGGCACCGTTGCCCTGAACGGCACCACGTCGGTGGTCTATACCCCGCCAGCCGTAGTCAACGCACCGCTGACCACGACCTTCACCTACAAGGCCCAGGACAGCAAAGGCCTGGCCTCGGTGAACCCGGCCACAGTGACCATCAGCGTCGCGCCGAACCGGCCACCGACCGCCGTCGCCGACAGCGTCGCAACGCTGGGCGTGGCGATCCCGATCAACGTCCTGGCCAACGACACCGATCCGGAAGGCAACGTGCCGCTGGGCGTCGCCAGCCTGACCCAGCCGCCGGCAGGACGTGGCACGGTCAGCACCGACGGCACGGTGATCACCTACACCCCACCAGCCACCGTGACCACCGCGTTCACCACGACCTTCACCTACATCGCCCGGGACAGCTTCGGCGCCCTGTCGACGCCGGCCACGGTCACCGTGCAAGTGTCGCCACGACCAGCAGCGGAAACCTTCACGATCACCACCTCGACCGTGCAGGCCCGCTCCGGCAACCGCTTCAACTGGGA
The DNA here is from genome assembly GCF_002112345.1 of Pseudomonas sp. R43(2017). Taxonomy (NCBI): domain Bacteria; kingdom Pseudomonadati; phylum Pseudomonadota; class Gammaproteobacteria; order Pseudomonadales; family Pseudomonadaceae; genus Pseudomonas; species Pseudomonas sp. R43(2017). Next base: position 296,072 of record NZ_NEHJ01000010.1, on the reverse strand, counting down.
CTTCGCCGGCACCTCCTCGGTGACCACCGGCAACACCATCACCGTGCAGGTCACCACCCCGACCGGGTTGGTCACTCTCGGCACGACGACGGTGCCGGTCACCGGACGCTGGCGGTTGACGTTGAACAACACGACGGTGGTGCCATCGGCTAACCCGACCGCCACCATCCGCTCGTCCCAGGGCACCGTGCGCACCATCTCGGTGACCACCCTCTGAGCCCACGCCCCACCTGTTTTCGGGCAGGTGGGGCAACGTTCAACGGTTAATGCCCGACAGGATTTTCGCCATGAACACGCCGACCGCCGCCCTGCTTTGCCTGCTCGCCCTGTGCGCCAGTGCGGGCGTGCGCGCCGACGACCTGATGGACAACGACGACCTGGCGCCCTCCGCCGACCTTGGCGAACTGCCGCCCCCAGTGGGCCAGCGAGCCCTGATCGACCAGAACGGCCAGGCCAACCTTGCCCTGCTCTCACAGAACGGTCAGTCGCTGCTTGGAAAGATCGTGCAATCGGGCAGCAATCAGGAAGCGTACATCCTGCAACAAGGCAGCGACCTGATGGCCTTGATCACGCAAAACGGTTCCGGCAACGCCGCATCCATCACCCAGAACGGCAGCCACAACCGCGCGCAGATTTCGCAAAACGGCAACAACAACGACGCCAGCATCGAGCAGGCCGGCACGGGGCTGCAAAGCGCCGTGACCCAGTCGGGCAACGGCATGAGCGTTTCGGTCAAGCAATACCGCTAAGCACTGCAATCATCGGAGAGTTCATCATGTTCAAACTGACGCCCCTCACCGCCGCCATCCTGGTCATGATCAGTGCCCAGGCCATGGCCGACGACAGCCTGTCCACCCAGAGCCAGGTCGGTACTGCCAACATCGCCGATGTGAAGCAGACCCAGGCCCCGTTCAGCAGCGCCACCCAGACCCAACTGGGCCAGGGCAACGACGCCGCCGCCGTGCAAGACACCGCCAGCAGCGTCATCACCCAGGACGCGGTCGGCGACTACAACGCCGCCTATGCCGAACAACTTTACGAAGACAACGGCACCATCACCCAGCAACAGACCGGCGCCTTCAACACCACCCACGCCAGCCAGTCGCTGGGCTTCGGCGCCCCCAACACCGCCCTGCAACAGCAGCAAGGCACCGGCAACTTCTCGTTCGTCTACCAGGACTCGCAGAACGGCAGCGAAGGCAAGACCTTCCAGTTCGGCGACAGCAACGAAGCCAACATCGAGCAACTGTACGAAGGCAGCGGCAACAGCTCGGTGATCACCCAATACGGCACCGCCAACTACGGCACCGCCGAACAGGTCACCCACAACGGCGGGCAGATCGGCATCAACCAGGCCGGCGAAAACAACTACGCCTACGGCGACCAGCGCAACGGCACCGGCGGCAACATCACCATCAACCAGTTCGGCAACCTCAACGGCAGCGAGATCTGGCAGGACTCGCAACTGGCCAGCCAGGCCACCGTCAACCAGTACGGCGACAGCAACGAAACCGTGGTCGACCAGAGCTACGGCGAAAACAACACCGCCGCCGTCACCCAGGTCGGCAACACCAACGCCATCTACGCCGACCAATTCGAGTCGGTCAACTCGACCCTGGCGCTGTATCAAGTCGGCAACGGCAACGTGCACTACACCTACCAGAGCGGCGACGGCCACACACTCAACGCCACCTCCGTGGGCAACGACAACAAAGTCTACGCCAGCAACTGGAAAGGCCCGCAACACGGCGGCCAGTTCGGCAGCAACCAGCGTGCGACGATCAATCAGGCGGGTAACGGCAACATCGCCAGCTTCACCCAGGACGGCGTCGGCCACGTCATGACCACCCACCAGACCGGGACCGGCAACAAAACCACAGTCAGCCAGGCTGATTCCTACAACGAGCTGTACTTCGATCAGAACGGCAGCGACAACATCCTGATCTCCGATCAACGCGGCACCACCAACCTGGCCCAAGGCACCTCGAATGGCTCGGGCAACAGCACCGAATTCGACCAATCGGGCACCGGCAACCAGGCCTACACCGCGCAGCTGTATGGCAGCGACAACATGATCACCGTCAAACAGGCTGACACCATGAACGTCGCGTACGTGACCCAGGGGGGCACCGGGAACATTGCCAATGTGGATCAGAGCGGGATGACGCAGACCGCGAATATTCAGCAGTTCGGGTCGGCTAACCAGGCGACGGTTTTGCAGCAGTAAGTGTTGGAAAAAAAAAGCCGCGATCCCCTAGTGAGGGAATCGCGGCTTTTTTATGCCAGCAGGACGATTCAGCCTTCGCTGCTCTTTGTGATGCCGAACATCATTCCTGTGTAACGAGTAGTCGTCGCTGAGTAATGAAGGTCGCCTACCTTACGCTCGACACTTTTTTCAGAGTCGATTTTCGCGACGGACTCATTGAAAATCTCCATCACGATTTTTTTGTTCTCCTCCAACGAAACGTCGGGATTGAGAGCCTCAGTGGCCGCGAGCAGAACAGCCAACGGCTGTAGCAGATTCTCCTGCCCCATGGAAACGTTGATGATCACCATATCCACGTTGCCGTCATTCTTATCAATGGTCCCCATCATCGTCAGGTTTTGACTGAAAATATGGGAGAACGTATCAGTGGCCCCACCACCCTGGACGTCGAAATCCGCAGTCTTGAACTCCTCCTTGTATTGACCGATTGCGTCGTTGAACGCGTTATGGAACTCGTTGACTGTCAAACCCATGGAGTTCATTGAACGTGCGGTGTTGTTCTCGGCGCTAATGGCACTGGTCGTAGCTTCGACAGCAGCCACCGGCTCAAGATCTTCAGATTTTGGGTTGAGGTAATCAACCAGGGCAGAAGCAAGAAACATAAAACCCAACCCGCCCATGAATAAAGTCCATCGAGTCGGGACCTTGCCGGTCTTCTTGCTCTTGAAGACCGTCGGCGCAATCAAGCCAACCACCGCCACCACCAAAGACAGCAATCCAAACAACGACACCAACCCTATCAGTGCAACCACTAGCTCATTCCTTTTGTTTAGATTTACGACTTGAAACTGATGGCATTCTAACCTCACAGGTTTGGAGAAACACACGATTGCGTCCTACGGAAGATGGAGCGCTTTCAGAAATTCGGGGATTTTTCTGACGAGTTCTGGCGGTTGGCCGTCGGAAGTGCAGGCTCTAGGATTTGTCGGGACAACTTGATCCCCACGGAGCTTGGTCCACATGCAATTCATCCAGACAGCGACGACAGCGATACCGTTACCGAATAGACTTCCAGGCACCAAACCCGGAGGTTCCATGATCGACCCGTCTTTGATCGACCCACTGTGCCCGGTTGTTTCGGATCTTGGTCCTGAGGAACAGGCTGCGAGTTATGACCGTTGGTTTCGGGCCGAAGTACAGGCCTCTCTCGATGATCCGCGTCCGAATATTTCGCATGACCAGGTGATGGCTGAGATACATGCCTTGCTCAAGGCAAAAGACAATGGTTTCGAGGTCGATTGAGTGGAGGCCCGAAGCACGGGCCAAGCTAATGCTAATTATCGACTTCGTAACAGAAAGACATCCCAGAGCAGCCAGAGAGCTCGTCAGGGCGATTGCAAAAGCTGCATCCAACCTTCTGGAACATCCTAGCCTCTACCGAGCCGGTAGGATCTCCGGCACTCGAGAAGCTGTTGTACATTCGAGTTATCTGATCATCTGTCGGGTAACCGATCGAATAGAAATCGTGAACGTACTGCACACTCGTCAGGAGTATCCGCGAACTCGTTTTTTCTAATCCGTTGTTAACTCCGCCCCAAACAAAAACCGCGCGCCTGTCAGGGAGCGCGGTTTTTCTTGCTGCCGCTGCGAGAAGCCTCATTCCGTCTCATGCTTTCTTCGTTTTTCCTCCATCAGGGCCGACATTTCAGCCATCACCTACTCATTCGGAATGCTGGGTCGTGGGTCATCGATTGAAGCCTGTACGTTGGCAATCAACCAGCGGTCGTAGCTGGCGGCCTGCTCTTCGCTTTCGAAGTCTGAAATGACTGTGGAGATCAGGGAATCCATGGTGACTCCAATTTGAATGTGAAAAACGCGACCCCATTGCCGGGTCGCGTTTTTTATTGGGGACGGTGCTTGATCAGTCCTTCAGCTCGACGTGATCCAAGGCCTGATTTACGGCCAGCTCACTCAACATGAGGATCTGCGCGATACCCAGCGCAGTCTTGCGGTGGGCGGGGTCGAGACTGGCGGCGAAGTTGTTGAGCATTTCGCTGGCGGAGCCCAGGGACTCGCAGGCGTTGGCGAGCAGGGATTCGGTGTTATAAGCCGGGTTGGCGAGGTACATCGGGGCGGGTTCGTTGACGCTGCCCATGATGTGGGCGCCGGGGCAGAGGTAATGGTCCAGTGCGCGTTCGGCGGCTTCGTGGAATTTTTTCGAGTTGATTGAGGTGTATGGGGAGGTTGGGTCGATTTCGGGACTGGCTTGGGTTTCGGGTGGGTTGGGTGTTGGTTTCTTCATGATTTTTTACCCTGTATGACGGTTATAGCTGGCCCTATTCGGTTTCCAAGCGAATAGGTGGCAGCTGTACGCAGGCTGGAAACCCGGGACAGAGCAACCCGGCAGACACGAGGTCTCCTACGCACAGCCGCCATAACAAAGTGCACACCATGAAGGTGCGCAGGATACGTTATGAATGGCGCTTGTGCGCTCTGTTGTTACGCGGGTTTCCATGCCCGATCGCTGAATTGGCAGCGACCAAAACAGGCTAGAGCCCGCGCTTCCGACGGACAACCTGAAAACCTTGTGGGAAGGATCGTTAAAACAGACACAACTTTTAAACATTCGAGACTGGAACGCAGAGCGTGGGAACGATCAATCCAAGCGGAAGATCAAGAGCGCCCTCACTCTAGCCCTCTCCCGGAGGGAGAGGGGACTGACGGAGTTGTTTGGGAGAGGGACGCCGACGTGAAATACCGAGTTGCACTCGGGTTTTAAAAACACATACGTCTGCTCAAACCACCACCACCACCACCACCACCACCACCACCACCAACAACAACAACAACAACAACAAGAGCGACAGGAACAACATCAACAACTACCACGACAACCCGCGGCGAAGCCGCCCCACTCAACACGATGAGCGTTAGCTCAAGTACCGCTTTTGACGTGTCGGCCCCTTCGGCAGGCTGAGTGGAGGGATTTATCCGGGGGTTGGCGCGCAGCGCCGTTCGACGAAGTCGAACACATCGAGAGGAGGTGCAGCGAAGCAAACCGGAGGCGATGCCCCCGGATGAATCCCGGAGCGAAGGAACCCCGAGCCCCAGCGAGGGGCCGAACGCCGGGGCCCAGACCTTTGCTTCCTTTGGGGCGTTTGCCAAAGGGAGTCGCTGTAAGAGCGAAACCGCCAGTGGCAACACCAAAAAAAACGGATATACACACAACCCCAAAAGAACCTGGTCGGCCCTAAGGCCGCCACGTTCACTCCGACTCAGGATCCACCCTGTTCTGAGTCAAATACCGATTCAAAGTCTCATCCGCAGCAGGCGAAGAATTATCCCCGGCAACCTGCCACAACCGCCGCTCAATCCCCTGCGCCAGCAAATGCCCCACCGCCGCCTCGATCGCCGACAACACACACAACTGAGCCGGCTCATTGGTCGTATACCCCGCCTCAGCCTCAAGCAACTTCTTGAACTCGATAAACTTGAACACCCCGGCACTGCGCGCCACCGAGTAGATCGTCTTGCTGGTCATCACATTCGCCAGCACCTGCCCACTACGAACATCCACCGCCCGCAAGTTGACGGTCACCTGATCCACCCGGTACTCACGGGACAGATCAATCCCCAGATACCGCGCCCCTTCCCCGCCGCTACGTACGTTGGTGTCGTAAGCGATGATCCCGCCCTCGAGCATCATGTTCGCCGCCTGCAACGGCGGCAGCTCCGCCTGGATGTTCACCGGCGTATTCGGCTTCTTCTGCGACGCGCGAATGATCTTGCGTTCGGTCAGCAGGTTCTGCAGCCCTTCCCGCTCCAGCACCACAAACCAGCCGCTGGCCTGCAAGGCGTCCATCAACATCGACGCCGCGCCCTGGGTGACGCTGGTGGAAAACGAACTGGCCGGGGTCGGTTTGTACTGCCCGGTCTGGTCACGGAAGCCGTACACCACCGCCATCAAGCGGCCCTTGGGTCGCGGCATTTTCAGCAAGTCGTAGTAGGTCGAGGCCCTGGGGGTCAGGGTCGGAGTGTCGGTGTCCTGCTCGGCCGGCATCGGCTCGCGCAGACCACACCCTTGCAATGCCGCCAACATCAGCCCTAGCGCTATTATTTTTTTCATGTCCTGCACTCCCCGGAACCGTCATCCCGTCATGGGTTGAGGCCGTTCACCTGAATTTCCGAAACCTCACCGCTCGCTCGGTCGGTCACTTGAATGCTCAGTGCCCCGGAGTCGTCGATGACGTTGACGATGAAAGAGTCAGTGGACAGGCTCCCCGTATTGCCAGTGGAGATGTTGTCCAGCAGTTGCCCCAGCAGCCGCGACTGCAATTGGCTGGTGAAACGTTCGAGCGCCGAAGTGCCGGCCACAGTCGAACGTTTCTTCAAATCGGGATCGTCGAAATCGTTTTGCGCCTGGGCGTTGTTGAGCAGCCAGGTGCCGTTGAGCGGGTTGCCGCCGAACGACGGGTTGACCGGCGTGTAGACCAGTTCGGTGGCCTGGACGGTGGCAGCGCCGGCGAGCCCGATCAACAACCCCGGGATCCACAATCCGCGGTGCCGTGAGAACGTTGTCGTTTTCATAATTCGTCCTTCTCAAGGTCGGTGGTGTCCTGCAACAAGGCTTCCAGCTTGCGCCGGACCACCTCCAGTCGAACCGAGTCGGCGGCCTCGTAGGCCTCGTCCTTCAGTTCCACGGTGTTCGGCGGCAGGAAGCGCCGATACACCAGGCGTTGCTGATATTCCACGGTCACCAGGCTGCCCCAGCGCGCGTCGGGGCGCTCGCGCACCACCAGGTTGAAATCCATCGGGCTGGTGTCGCGCAGGCGTTCGCTGAACGAGTAGTAAAAGTCGTGGCCGATGTGCGAGATCGTGTCGTCGACGATGAAGCCCATCATTTCGTCTTCCTCGGCGGCGCACGCGCAGCACGCCACAACAGTGAGGATCAACGCGCACCACCACTGACGGCTCATGGCTGTAACGCCTGCGGCAGGGCCGACTGGCCTTTGACCGGGGTTCCGTTGCCAGGGCCGGTGCCATCGAGAAAGGCTTTTTCGGCGACGAACTGCCAGTCCGAATAACGCTGCATGCCTTCGAAATCCGACCATTGCGACGGGAAGTCCGCCTGCTTCAACGGCACCTCGGTGGACGGGCTGTTGATCCCGGTGATGCGCCCGTCGAAGCCCCGTTGCAGCGCCCATTCGCCGCCGCCAATCGGGTCCGGGTAGAGCTGGCGCAGGTGATGCCGTGGCTCAGGAAAACGTTCGTCCTGCAGCAGGTCAGCCAGGTCTTTCGGGTACTGCGCCAGCCCCGGCGAACTGCGGTAGTAGCTGCGCAGCGCCTGGGCGTATTGAGTGCCGACCCACAGCAGTTGCTTCTCGCGATCACGGCGCGAAACCGTCGACCACAACTCGCCCGCACTGGCCAGCCCCATGCCCATGATCACGATCAGGAACAGCACGCCCAGGTAGGTGAACCCGCCCTGCTCCGCGCGCTTACCACTCGGAATACTGGCTGCCATCACGCGCCCTCCCGGTAGCTCCGCTCTTGATGTCGGCCACGCCACCCGCCACGCCGTCCGGCGGCGCGATCAGCACCCACTGGTCTTTGCGCTCGGTGATCGGGTCCAGCGGCGCGTTGCGCAGGTAGCGCAGCTCAACCAATTGTTCGATGGAATCGGGATAGCGCCCGGTGTCGCCGTAGTAGTGATCCAGTGCCTCACGCATGGCCGACAGGCTCTGGCGCAGGGTGGTTTCCTTCGACGCTTCCAGGCTGTTGAAGTAGCGCGGCAGTGCGATGGTCATCAGGGTTGCGATGATCGCCATCACCACCATCAGCTCGAGCAAGGTAAAACCCTTTTGCCGGCCCATGAGATTCACCACTCGCGGTAAGCGATGCCGTTGAGGCCACGGCCCCTGGCGTGGGAGTAGACGTCAAACACGTCCTCGCCATCGCGCGGGTTCTGGGCCGAACTGTCGTAGGCCCGCAGGCCCCAACCGCCGTTGTCGTCACGTTTGGCCGGCACCAGCGGATCACGGGGTATCCGGCGCAGAAAGTAGAACTTGGCACCCTTGGCGCTGCGAACGTCGCGCACGCCTTCGACCAGCACTTTCAGGTTCGGCGGGTAGCCGCTGCTGTTCAGCGATTTCTCGATGTAGCCGGCATCGAAGGCACGCTTGTAGGCGTCGATGCCATCGCGAATCTGATACAGCGCGGTGCGCAGTTCCTGCTCTTTGCCACGCCGCACCAGGGTCTCGGTCAGCGGCGCGGCCATGCCGGCCAGCAGGCCGATCAGGGCCAGGGTCACCACGACTTCGATCAAGGTAAAACCACGCTGGGAGGCGTTCATGATCAAGGCTTCTCGACGGTTACACGGGTGGTTGCCACGGCGGCATCACCGATGGCGCGAGGCTGCGCGGCAGGCGTTGGCATCGCGTAGTTCTGCGAACGATCCGGCGCCTGGATATGCATGCTGGTTTCGGTGCCGGTGGGGAACTCCATGTCCGACGGGCTCTGGTACGGCAGATTGCGCACGATCCGTGGCGTGATCGACAGCACCAGCTCCGATTTGCTGACGTCGTCGCGGTTGCTGCCGAACAAGCGGCCCAGACCGGGAATGTCACCCAGGCCAGGAATCTTGTTACCGGTGCTGCCATGGTCGTTGCGCACCAGCCCGGCGAGGATCTGGGTTTCGCCATCGTGCAGGCGCAACGTGGTCTGGGCGTTGCGGGTGTCGACCTGGACCGGAATGGTGCCCTGGCGGGTCGGCTCCAGCGATGTGGCGTTGCTGACCTCCAGCGCGACCTTGATCGCCACTTCGTTGTTCAGGTGCACGGTCGGCTGCACTTCCAGCTTCAGACCGACATCGAGATAGGTCACGCTTTCAGTGATCACCGGGCCCTGGGTCGACGGCACCGAAGTGGCACTGATGATCGGCACGCGCTGACCGATGTGGATGCGCGCCTGTTCACGGTTGCTGACACGGATCACCGGACTGGCCAGGGTGTTGATATCCTTGTCGGCGGCGTTGATCTTGGCCTGGGGCGCCGGCGAAATGGAGATACGGCTGGAGTTGATGCCCTTCAGTTGATCGAGCACCGACGCCGGCTGACCATTGCTGTTGAGCACGCCGAAGGTGTTAGGCCACTGCAGCCCGAGGTCGAGAATGCGCTGGCGGGCGACCTCCATCACTTCCACTTCCAGCACCACTTCGGGGTTGGACTGGTCCTGGGATTGCAGGAGTTTTTCCGCCATGCGGATCGCGTCTTCGGTGTCGCGCATGGTCAGGGTGTTCAGGCGTTCGTCGACGAACACGTCGCGGGTCTTGAGCATGGTCTTGATCATGTTCAGCGCGGTGTTGGCGTCGATGCTGGTCAGGTAAAAAGTGCGCATCACCAGCTCTTGATAGTCCTTGAGCTTCTGAGGCGAGTCCGGGTAGATCAGCAAGGTGTTTTCGTTCACCACTTTCTGGTGCAACTGGTTCTGTTGCAGCAGCAGGGCCACTGCGTCTTCGATGCGCACGTCACGCACGAAGATCGTGGCTTTCATGTCCGGGCGCAGGTCTTTGTCGAAGATGAAATTCAACCCGGCGACCTGGGACAGCACTTCGAAAATGGTCTTGAGATTGGCGTCGCGAAATTCCAGGGTCACCGGGCGATCGAGCCGGGTGCGCAGTTGCGGGTACTGGACCACGTTGCGGCTCTGCACCAGGCGAATGTTGCCTTGCAGCTCGGCGGCGCCTTCGTTGGTCGGGTCGAGTTCGAGGATCTGTTTGACCTGACGGTCGGCGCCGTAGATGTCGCCCCGGCGCAGGTCGCCTCGGGCCAGTTCCAGCTTCTCGTCCATGCTGCGCAGGTAGTCGATCTGACGCAGTGCATCCTGGGCGCGGCGATTGTTCGGCTCGATGGTCAGCACCCGGGCGTAGGCAATGCGCGCCGAGGCGAAGTCCCGCCGCGAACGATCGGTGTCCGCCGCCGTCAGCAAGGCCGTGATGGCCTTGGCACGGCCCTGATTGAGCGCCAGATGCAGCTCGGTATCCCGTGGATTTTCCCGCAGGCCTTCTTCGATTCGGGCCAGGCCCGCCTCGTACTGACCCTGCTCGATCAGGTCGGCGGCCTCTTTGTTGGCAACCTGCGCGGAACTGCACGCGGCCAGCCCGGCGCACAGGCCAAGGCTCATCAGCAAACGGGAACGGTTCATTGCGTACTCCCCACAGACAAGGTCTGCGACAAATGCAGAGGCAGGTAGACCAGGCTCAGTTCCGCGTCGGAAATCGCCGCGATCTTCCAGGTGTCGTCGATCACATCCCCGTTGCGCACGACGTAGATTTTTTCGCCGTCCTGCAAAAACACTTGCAGGTCGCTGCGGTCATGCAGGCGGCCGACGAACTGGAACGGCACCGGTGGCAGGCTCGGGGCTTGCACCACCGGGGTCGGGTTGACGGGTTGTTCGGTGACGCTGGCCAGAGTCGGCGCTGCCTTCCAGGACTTGGCGGCAAACAGGTCGCCGGCCGGGCTCAGGTCCTTGATCGGCGCCGCACTCGCCTTGGCACTGCTGGCCGGCAAGGCGCCACGGGCGGTGGCTTTGGCCGGGGTCGTGACGGCGACATCAGTGGCATCGGCGTCGTCGCTCGGCGAAAAATACTCCGGCAACCAGGCCAGCGCCGCCGCCACGCCGAAGAACGCCACCCACCCGGTTACGCGCTTGGTGTTCATCACGACCTCGACAGGTAAAGGGTCATACGGATCCGCCCGGAGAGGTCGGTGTCGGCGATCTTCTTGCGTTGAAACTCGACGTCTTCCACCACCACCGCCGGCAACTGGCCGAGCAACGCGTGCAGGAACCGGCGCAGTTGCGGGTAGCTGCCGCGCACCGGCAAGAGGATCTGGTAGCGCGCCAGATGAGTCTTGGGATCGACGCCGAGCGCGTATTCGCCGCGCGCCAGGGTGATGTGCTCCTGCGCTGCCAACGCGTAGATGCGGTCGATGGCGACGGTGGCCTGCGGCTGGGCCGGCAGCTTGTTGCGAAAATCATCGAGCTGACGTTGCGGCACCACCGGCGGCGCGATGCTGCCGTCCTCGACCTTGGCCAGGTATTCGGTGGCTTCCTGGGTCTGCTGGCTGAGCTGTTGCAGCGATTGCCAGCCCGGCAGCAAACCACCGAGCGCCCAGGCGACGCTGATCAGCAGCAGCGCCAACCCGGCCAGACCTGGAACGCCAAGGCCCTGCAGGTATTCGTGGACGATCAGTCTAGGGATTCGCATCGCCCATCTCCCAGGTTGCCGACAGGTTGAATTGCACCGGTTGTTCCGGCGATTTGACGACGATTTCGTGGCTCAGCAGCGACACGTCGGACAACTCGTCGCTGGCCTCCAGGCGCTTGTGGAAATCCAGCATCGCCTGCAGATCCCGCGCCTCGGCGCTGATCCGCACCTGCCCTTTGCGTGCATCCGGGGTCAGGGTCAGCAGGGCGATGTCATCGCGCGGCATGCTTTCGAGCATGGCGAACAGGCGCTCCCAAGGGCGGCGCAGTTGCTGCGAGACCTTGCGCATTTCGGCGAGGTTCTGCGCCTGCTCGCGGGTTTCCGCCGGACTCAGGCTGGTCTTGGCACCGCTGTCGCCGGTGAGCTGGCGCTGGGTGTGCTGCAAGTGACCTTGCTGCTGTTGGGCCTGATCGCCGAGGTGCTGCTGCACGCCGAAGCACACCAGCGCGAGGAACACACCGCCGCCGAGCAGGCTCCAGCCCAGCGGGCCGGAACGTGGACGGGGCTGGAAGTCGAGATTCAGGGCGCGCATCTCAGGCCACCGCCCGGGACATGACGTACAAGGCGTCACGCACGGTCATCGAGTCGTCTTCGAGAGTGCGCAGGTGCACCCCCGCTACATCCGGCTGTGCATCGAGGCGCGCCGGGGCGTGCAGATAAACGTTGAACGCGCGTTCGCTGGTCGAGGCTTGCAGTTGCCGTTCGCGACCGATCAGCGCGTTCAATGCCGCATCACTGTCGCTGCCGCCCACCGAGCGCACCGACGCCCAGCGCCCTTCCCTTGCCAGCAGCAACACGCTGCGTTGTGGTTCGGCAACTACGAACAGGAAGTCGCCGGTATCGAGGCTTTTGTCGAAGTGGTTGAAGGCGCTCATCAGGTACGGCTGCACCGAACGCAGACGCAGCCCACGACCGCTGACCTGCGTGCGCAGGCGTTCGAGCAAGTCCTGCGGCAAGGCACTGGCGATCCGGTCGTGACCGGCCGGCTCGGCTGACAGCACCAGACTCCAGGGTTGAGTCGGTGCGCCAAACAGGTCTTCGAAACACAGCTGGGCAAAACCGCGCAGCTCTTCAGGGCTGCTGATCTGCTCGCTCCACGGCACCAGGCAGAAACGGCTGAAGTGCCCGGAGATCACCACGCTCAACTCCGAACCTGCGCGAGCGTGTTCGCCGAGCAGGCGGTCGAGGGTATCCAGCGCCACCGCGTAATTGTGGAAGCCTTCGTCGATGTAGCCGACGCTGCCCAGCCACAAGGTTTCGCTGCCCCGGCGCTGGCCGAGGCCGACACCGCTGGCGCCGAGCACGGCGATAAATTGATCACGCGATAAAAGTGACACGATTGATCTCCTCCAGCGTGGTCCGACCGTGCTCCACCAGCTCCAGCGCTGATTCGCGCAACAGGCGCAAACCACGGGAACAGGCCAGGGCCTTGATCCGGGTGATGGGTTGGCGCTCGACGATCATCTGCCGCAGTTCGTCGTCCAGGTGCAGCAGTTCGGCAATCGCGGTGCGCCCGCGATAACCGCTGCCCCGGCAGTGGCCGCAGCCCTTGCCGTGGACGAAGTGGTAATGGCCGACCTTGAGCGGGTCGAGGCCGGAGGCGCGCAGCTCTTCATCGCTCGGAGTGGCCGGTGCGCTGCAGTGGCTGCACACCAGGCGGATCAGGCGCTGGGCGAGAATCGCGTTGAGCGCCGAGACCAGGCTGTAGGGGTCGATTTCCATTTGGGTGAAACGACCAATTACGTCGAACACGTTGTTGGCGTGGATGGTGGTGAAGACGAGGTGCCCGGTGAGTGCCGATTGCACGGCGATCTGCGCGGTGTCCGGGTCGCGGATCTCGCCGACCATGATCTTGTCCGGGTCGTGGCGCAGGATCGAACGCAGGCCACGGGCGAAGGTCAGGCCCTTTTTCTCGTTCACCGGGATTTGCAGCACGCCCGGCAACTGATATTCCACCGGGTCTTCGATGGTGATGATCTTGTCCACGCCGTGGTTGATCTCGGTGATCATCGCGTACAGCGTGGTGGTCTTGCCGCTACCGGTGGGGCCGGTCACCAGCACCATACCGTAGGGTTCGGCGGCCAGGCGCCGCAGCTGGCGCAGGGTTTCGTCTTCAAAGCCCAGCGCCTGCAACTGCACGCCGCAGACCTTGTCGGCCAGGTCCTGTTTGTCGAGCACCCGCAGCACTGCGTCTTCGCCGAAGATGCTCGGCATGATCGACACCCGGAAGTCGATCTGCCGGCCGCTGATGCCGATCTTGAAGCGGCCGTCCTGGGGCACACGCTTTTCGCCGATGTCCAGCTCGGCCATGACCTTGACCCGGGAAATCACCTGTTCGGCGAACTCGCTGCCCTGGATCTTGCTGATGTTGTTGAGCACGCCGTCGATCCGGTACTTGATCACCAGACCATTGCCGGTGGTGCCGAGGTGGATGTCGCTGGCGTGCATCTTCAACGCGTCGTAGAGGGTCGAGTTGACCAGTTTCACCACCACGCTCGAGTCTTCGCTGATGCTGGTCAGCGACAGGCTTTGCAGGGTGTCGACCTCGCTGCCGGCATCAGCCTGGGCGTTGAGCGATTCGACGGCGTGGAAGCTTTCTTCGTGGCGGGCCAGGTAGGCCTTGAGGTCGTCGGCGTGCACCAGATACAGCGGCGCGCCGTGCAGACATTCGTCGATCCAGGCCAGACGCGCGGTATCGAAGGGGTCGGCGAACACGCCGATGACTTCATCGTTATGCCGCAGCAGGATGAATTCACGTTTGAGGCATTGCGCGAGGGTGACCCGGTCGAATACCGGCGTCGCTTGAAACAGCGTGTCGGTGTCGAGCACCGGGTAATGCAGGGTGGCGCCGAGGCTGGCAATGAACGGCATCGGCGCCAGTTCGCAAAGGACATTGAGGGCGTCGAGCACCCGTTCCCCGCAAGTGCCGGCCCGCGCCCGGGCCTGGGCCAGTTGTTCACTGGAGAAGCGTGTCGGGGCACACGCAGGCTGCAACGCATCGACGACAACGGACAGACGTTCCATGGCTTGCTCTCCAACACCCGGGGCTTGAGGCCCTGACGGCGCGGGAGGCGGGTTCGGCGAGTGCCGGAACGTCTATCGCGCCATTACTCCCCGGTGAGCATTTGATCGTCGTCCGGTGCCATGACCTCCGACCGGTTTCGTCGGCGGTCCGCCAGCACCCAACTGCCATCGTACAACTGCAACGGGAAGCTCTCGGTCCTGCTCTGGCGTCGTTCGACGAAGCCTTCGGATTGGCTCGCACCGGGTTTCGCTTCGCGCTGGATCCCCAGAAGGTCGCAGACAGCTCGGGCCAGTTCCGCCAAGGGAAACGGTTTGAACAGGATGTGACTGACCCCCAGTTGCCGCGCCCGCTCACAGACTTCAGCGGTCGGGTGACCCGTTATCAGCACGAAATGGCACGTCCTGTTCTGGCGGACCGCGTCGAGCACCTCGAACCCTTCCATATCGGGCAAGCGGTAATCGAACACCAGCACGTCGGGAGCGAAGGTCTCGGCCTGGCCGATTCCGTCTGCGCCGTCATGTGCAATCCGGACGTCCAGCCCTTGCGCCGACAGGTAATCCTGAAGGTTCTGTGCAAGCAGCAGTT
This sequence comes from Pseudomonas sp. R43(2017), assembly GCF_002112345.1. Classification (NCBI taxonomy): domain Bacteria; kingdom Pseudomonadati; phylum Pseudomonadota; class Gammaproteobacteria; order Pseudomonadales; family Pseudomonadaceae; genus Pseudomonas; species Pseudomonas sp. R43(2017). The sequence goes on along the minus strand of NZ_NEHJ01000010.1, from coordinate 280,991 downwards.
CGTCTTCGACAACCAGTACTTTGTTAACCAAGGTGAACTCCTTGCAGCTACAAATCCGGCCTCTTCACATCAACTGCCCGAACCTGCTGGAGTGTGCCTCGCAAGAGGTAACGCACACTTCATGCCAGGCCGAGTGCCGGTCAATTTATGTCTTCATGTCCTTGAATTTGATGACAATGCCCGCTCGTCCCGGTACCCCGTTCCCCAGAAACGGGGAAGCACCTGAATGGGCATCGAAGCCATTCCCCACTATTGGGGGGGAACCTTCAATCGTCGTCAATTCGTTCGATCCTGTTCTGCGCCCGCAATTGCGCGAGCACCTGGCGACGAGCCAGGGCCTGTTGCTGTCGGGCACGCTGTACCCGGACTGTTGCAAGCCCCTGCACCTCTGGGACATCGGCTGCCTCCAAGTGGTTCGGCAAATAAATCAAATGCCAGCCGAATGGCGAGCGCACGGCATCGCTGGCGAACGTGGCGCCCTCGACCACGGAGGCGCGCATCTGCATCAAGCGTAGACGCGCCGCCGCGTCTGTGGCGGCATCGGCGTCCGGCGCCACCCGAACCAGCAGATGCCGTGCCTGCAAGGTGTTGGCGCGGATCAACGTGGCGAACATCTGCTGCGCCGCCAGTTCGCGACGGGTGTACCCAGTGAACGAGGCTTCGTCGAACCCCGCATCCTGCAAGCGCCGCAAGAAGTTATCGCGGCCGCCGATGGCCACGCGAATCTGCTCGACCTGTTGCTGCACTGCCTGATCGTCAATCTTCAGGCCACGTTTTTGCGCCTCCTGCCACAGCAATTCCTTGTCGATCAGCGTGTCCAGTGCGGCCTGACGCAGTTGTTTATAGGCTTTGGGACTGCGAATGCTCGCGACGGCGCGACCCCGCTCTTCCAGGTATTCGGCAAAAAACCGTTCCAGACGAAACCCGGAAATCACCTCGCCGTTGACCCGCGCCGCCACCGGTTCCGGATTGGCGAACGCCATCGGCAACCAGCACGCCAGCAGCCACAACACGCTTTTGAGCTTCATGATCAAGGCCTCCGTTCAGGGGCTCGCGAGAATCGGTTTGTAGGGCGCGACCAGATAGAAACGCTGATCGGGCAAATCCACGGTGACCACATGCGCCCCGCTCAGGCCCGATCGTCGTCCGGGGCCAAAGCTGAGGCGCGGGGTCAGGCCGGTGTCGAAGTCGTGCAGGCCTTCGAGGGCTGTCACCATTTTTTCGCGGCTGGCATCGCGCCCGGCCTGCTTCATGGCTTCGCTGAACAGCAGCATCGAGGCGTAGGCGCCGACTTGCAGCACCGCATGCTGCGCGCCAAGGCCCTGATGTTCGCGCAGCAGGGTCAGGGCCATGCGCCCGGCCTGGGTCCAGTCGCTCGGCACAAAGGGATAGGCCAGAAACACGCGCCGGGAATAGCCCTCGGGCACTTGCAGCAGGTCGCCCGCGACCTGACCCGAAGTCGCGAACAGGTACGGCACTTGCCCCGCCTGCTGCAGCCCCGCCGCCAACCGACTGAAACCGCTGCCGCTGCCCAGGTAAAACACTGAGCGTGAGCCCAGCGGCAAGGCATCTGTCGCCGGGTCGTAGGCCTGCATTCGGACATTTTTCCAGCCGTGATCCTGCAAGTATTGCCCCAGCGCCTGAGCGGCCTGCACCTGATTCGGGTCGTCGGGATAGGCGATCAGCGTCGGCCCTTGCAGCACTTTCAGGCTGGCGGTGGCGTAGTCGGCCAGGGCGATCAACTGCTCCCGCAATCCCGGCAGCGGTTCAAAGATCTGCGCACTGGCCTGCACCGAACCCATCAAGGACAACGGCCCGATCAGCGGCAGACCGGCCTGTTCCAGGCGCGGTGCCAATTCGTTGTCCAGCGCCGGAGCCAGCGGAGCAATCAGCGCAAAGACCTTTTCCTCGTCGATTAGCCGTTGCAGGGCCTGTTCGGCGCTGGCGCGATCCGGGCCGGGATCAACCACGGTCAGGCGCAACTGCCGGCCATGAATGCCACCGGCCTGATTGATCCGCGCCACGCTGCCGTTGAGCACCGCCGCGACGGTGGCGCCCTCCTCGGCCAGCGGCCCCTGGCTCGGCAGCAAGGTGCCCAGGTGCAAGGTCTGGTCATCGAGCCCCGGATCGCGATCATCGGCCAGGCGTTTGAGATAAGCGGTGAGGTTGCGCTGATCCTTCATCGACAGCAGAAAGCGCGGCATGCTCGGGTCGAGCCGATTGTTGCCGGGGTCACGCCCCTCCTGAATCACCCGCGCCAGGCTGTTTTCGGTGTACGCCGGGTAACTACGGCCATTGATCTGTTGCTGACCGTGGAGGCTGGTCAGCCGCGACCAGTTCAGCTCCGGCGGCCGCACCCCGCCTTCGGGCCTGCCGAGGCCGTCGGCGCCGTGGCAGTTGGCGCACGGCAGACTCGTGGCCGGCAGCAACACGTCCGCCGCGCCGACCCGCGCCATGATCGCCTCGCCGCTGGCCGACAGGCCTTCGCGGTACAGGCGCTTGCCGGCACTTTCTTCATCGGTCAGCGGCAACGCAGCCGCGCCGAGGCTGACGCCAGCGAGCAGGATCGGGACGAGGACGCGGCGCAGGCTCATGATGCGGACTCAGCGGCCGGCCACGGGCATTGTCAGCAGCTGCAAGCGCTGGGCAATGGCGGCGGCCGGGGCGTCGGGACGGATCTTGCTCCAGCGTTTGTTGGCGACATCGCCGACGATCAGCTGGGTCGAGTGCTGCTCCGGCGTCGGCACGATCTGGCCGATGCGACCGAGCACCAGATCCATCTGCGCCTTGTCGCCGGTAAGGAAAAGCCAGTGAGGGTCATCGGCGCCCTGCTTCAAGGTGTAAGCCTTGAGCACCGCCGGTGTGTCGCGCAGCGGATCACTGGTAAGGGAAATGAAAGTGACGCCTTCGGCCTTGTCGCCCAGCAGCTCGCGGACTTCCTTGAGCTTGCGGGTGATCAGCGGACAGGCGTCGTTGCAACTGGTGAAAATGACATTGAGCAGCACCACGCGATTTTGCAGGGCGTCGCTGTAGAAGCGTTGAGTATTGCCGTGCTGATCCAGCAACGGTGTGTCGGTGAACCAGGTTTTTGCGTCGTGGGTGCCTTTGGCCGGCGCGGCGGCAACCGTTGCCGGAGCCTCGGGGGCATGGCCTTCGTGGGCGAACGCCACGTTGCCGAGAATCAGGAAACAGATTGTCAGGGAGATCCAGTCGAGCATTCTCATGGCTGTTGCTCCATGGCAATCGCGGTGTGTCTGGCGTGGGTGCGCAGGCCGCTGAGTTTTTCCACTTCCTTGGCCAGCAACGCCGGGTCGGTGAAACCGTAATAGCGCATCCAGTGACGGCTGTTGCCGTCGCCGACGAGGATCAGCGGCTGATGATTCTTGAAGTCACCGCTGAAACTGCCCAGCCCCTTGAGGGTGGCGTTGATCGACTGCGGCGAACCGGTCAGCCAGCTCCAGCCCGGCCCGCGCTGGAAAGCGCGGGCGTAATCCTGCAGGCGTTTCGGGTCGTCGCGCTGCGGGTCGATACTGATCGACACCAGTTGCACTTCGCCGCCGACCCGCGAACCCAGCTGTTTCTGCACCTTGCCCATGATCGACGAGACCACCGGGCAGACCGTGGTGCAACTGGTGTAGATGAAGCTCATGACGACGATTTTGTTGTGCACCAGATCCTGTTCCAGGTGCACGGTCTTGCCGTTCTGGTCGAGCAGCGGCACGTCGGCAAATTTGACCTGGGTGTGTTCCTGAGTGCTGGCGGCCGGCGCCTTGTGCCCCGCGTGTTCATCCGCCGAGTGCGCCCGGGCCTGATGAATGCCGGCGGCCAGCAGACACAGGGTCAGCAGGCCGGATGATGCGAATCGGTTCATGGCGTTGTCCTCGTCACTGAGTCTGGCCGGGCAACACCCGGACACTGGCAAAGGTCTTGTCGTCGAAACCGGCGCCCAGCGATGCCGCGCGCACATGCAGGTACCAGGCGCCGCTGCGGTCGAGGGTCAGCGGGGCTTCGTACACACCGTCGGCGACTTCCAGCGCCGCCACTTCACGGGGCCGCGATGTCGGCGCGAGGAAGTAGCGCAACTGCACGTCTTTCACGCCGGTGCGCTGCACTTTCTGTTTGCCTTCGACGATGCGGAACCGCACCACGTACGGGTCGTTGAGCGCCACGGCGGTCTTGCCCGGCAGGAACTCGACTTTCGGCGGGCCGACGTGTTTTTCAGCCGCACCGTCGGACTCCACCTGGGCGCTGAAGCAATGAATGATGTTCGGCTGATTGAGCAGGAACGCCACGTCGAAACGCCCCGCCGCCGGCAGTTTCACCCGGGCGCTGTACAGCCCCGGCGACACCTCGCGCAGGCTGCGGTCGACCACCATGGCCGCACGCGCCACCTGCCCGCGATTGGGGTAACCGGACATCGGCGCGTTCATGCCTTCGGTGTAGAAATAGGTGGTGTTGTCCACCGGGTTGACCACGAACACCGCGTTGTCGTCGCGGGATACGGCGAGGCTCGACGCCAGCGGCAGATCCCCGGCCAGCCGTGGCGGCTGAGGCCCGGCTTCGAAGCCTTGAGTAATCGGCTGACGCCCTTCGCCAAGCGACGCCAGATTGATCATCGTGACCTTCGGCGACGCCAGCCCGCGCACGTAGGCATAGGCCTTGGTGAACACCACTTGATAGGGCTCGGCGGACACGTCCAGATCATGGATCGCTGCGTCGATGGCGGCGTCGATCACCGTGGCGCGATTTTCCAGGGTGTTGAGCACCATGCCGAAGCGGCCATCAGCGCTGAAACCCATCGGGCCGAGACCCTGTTGCAACTTGATCACCCGTCGCACGGCTCGGCTGTTGGCGTCGATCACCGTGACGGTGCCGTCCTTGCCGTCAGCCACGTACACCGCGCCGGACAGCGGCGAGTACGCCACAGACAGCGGACTGGAACCGGTTTTCACCTGTTGCAGCAGGCTCAGGCTGGCGATGTCGATGACACTCAACGTGCCGTCGTCGCGGTTGCTGACGAAGGCGAAGCGGCTGTCCTTGCTGAAGGTGATTTCGTGGTGGCCACGACCGGTCTCCAGATGCTTCAGTGGCTTGAGGCTTTGGGCATCAATCACGGTGACACCGGATTCTTCGGTCTTCGCCGCGTTGTTGCCGACCCACAGCAGACGTTCGTCCGGTTGCAGCGTGACTCGCACCGGTTGGCTGCCGGCGTCCACCGAGTCGAGCACCTTGAATTGTTCGCTGTCGATCACCGCCACTGCACCTGCTGCCGGCATCGACACGAACACCCGTTTATTGTCCCTGGGCGTGACCCAGTCCATCGGCGGTTGCTTGAGTTCGATCCGCGCCAGGGTGCTGGTGATGCCGCCGACCGACACCGAAGGATCGATCACCGAAACGCTGGCATCGCGGTTCATCACCAGCAGGAAGTAGCTGTTGAGATCGAGCAATGGCCGCGCGCCAATATTGGATTTGAGGAACGTCCCGACCCTGGATTTGCAGCTCTTGTCGCGGCCCTGGGCCTGGTCGGCGGCAACGGTTTCCGGATCGATCCACGCCCCCGGCGCCACCCCGGACAGCGGCTGGCCGGAGGCACCATCGGTGACGCGGAACTGCACGTCGGCGAACTCGCCTTCACGCAACTGACCGTCCTTGGCCAGCGGCTTCAGATTGAAGGCAATCGACACGCCGTCGCGGGCCAGCACCTGACCCGGCCCGGTCTGCGCCAGGGCAATCTCGCTCAGCGTGAGCAACGCCCCGGCCATCGCCAGCAGGCAGACGCCGATGATGTTGATGATCCTGTTCATGTCGCTCTCCCCTGCCAATACATCCTCGTGCGGCTACTGAGCAGGCGGTGCCGGCTCGGCCTCATTGGTCACCCGCAACAACCCCCACAACCCCGCCGTGTTGCCGAACGAGGCGTTGTCGCGGAACAGGTAGTCCCCCGCTATTGCGTTGGCCCCGCCGGCGCTCGGCAACATGAAGCTGAAGTGCGCCGCCGGCAGCACGCTCTCCCGGGCGCCGATGTACATCGACATCGGGTTGTAGCCGAACTTCACCGAACCCACGCCGGGGGTGTTCATCGGGTAACCGCCGACATCGCTTTTCTCCGACTGGAACGGATTGACCGACCACAGATGCCCGTCGAGCTGGAAGGTCGAGCCACGGCTGCCGCCGGTCGGCATCAACACATGGGTGCGGAACGGCTGACCCGGTCTGGCGTAGAACACCGGGGTCTGCGGATCGCCGCCGACCAGCGCGTTGCTGTAGGCCATGTGCGCGTTGGGCACGTCGCCGTAGCCATGGCCGTCGGCGCGACCGAACGGTGCGTCCGGCGCGAGACCAAAGCGGTACCACATCGGTTCGGCCTTGTAGTTGATGGCCATGCCGGCGTTGTCCTTCGGATCGTTCGGCACGCCCATGCCTTCGGAGGCGATGCCTTCCACTGGCCGGCCATTGGCCCAGCGCAGGTTCAGGGCGCGCTGCCAGACCATTGCGAAGTCGCGATAGGCCGTCTGCCCCGCCGCCGTCACCGTGGCGCTGACCTTGCGCACGTCATCCACCCAGGTCGCGCCGATCGGCAGAATGCTCATCGCCCCGCCCAGGCCTTTCTGCGGTTGTTTGATCACGTCCGCCGGGGTGAAGTTGAGGCCGCCGAACTCCACCGCCGTGGCGTTGATGTTGTCGACGTTGCGCCCCAGTTGGGTGATCGGTTTGCCTTCGCGCTCCAGATGCCCGGCGTAGTACTGATAGGTACGGGTCGGGTACGCACCGGTGCTGCCGGCGCGCGGTGGCACGGTCTGGATCGGGTTGGCGCCGACGTTCACGCCATCGGATTTGGTGATGTCATAGGCCAGCAATTGCGCGTGCAGCCCGACATGGCTGGACGGCCGCAGCAGGTTGTTGTTGAAGGTGGTCGAGCCGTCGCCACCGTTGCGATCACGTTTGACCAGACCTTGCAGGATTGCGGTCTGGGCCAGGTCCGGCATGACGCTCGGCAAGCGGTTTTCCAGAGTGATGTTGATGCAGTCGCCGGCAGCGGCGCGCAGTACCAGCGGCTCGACCGGGATACCGGGTTTGAGCTTGCCGGTGGCTGGATCGAGATCCGCCTTGCGCACGTACAGAATGGCGGTCGGGTCATGGATCGGCCCGCTCTGGCCGCCGATGGTGATGGTCTCGCCATCCTCGGGGTCGGTCACCGTCACCTGCGGAATGCTCACCGGCCGCGAGTTGAACACCAGCGTGCCGCCCGCTGGATTCAGCGCCCCGCCGACATGCTGGCCGAGCCCGGCCGAGTCACCGATGGTCAGCCCCAACGGGTTGCGCAGGATGTCATTGGCCAGCGCCGCGACGATTTCATAATTGCGCTGCACGGTGGGCCGGGTGCCGATGCCATTGGGATTGGCGCTGATCCGTGGGCAACTGCCTTCGAACGCCACGGTGTTGCGCATGCCGGTGGGTTTCGGGTTGTTCGGCAGCGCGAACAGGTCGTTGCGTTGCGCGGTGTAGTTGCGCATCACGCCCCAGATGCCGTTCCAGTAACCCTCGATCGAGGCGTCCATCGAGTACAGATAATCCCCGGTGGTCGCGGCCGAACTCGACAGCATCGACACCGGCGCGATGAAGCCCATCTGCTCGGAGATCCCGACCATCTGCGAGGCACGCCAGCCGGAGTTGGAACTGTTGCCGAACCCGGAACCGCTCTGCAGCCACTTCACGCCGTGCAGGGTGACGTTGTGTTCTTCCTCATGGCCGCCCGCATGCACCCGCAACCGCACGTTGTCGCCGGTGTAGGTGCGCAGCATCGGCGTGAACGGATCGCCCGGTTCGGCGCCGCCCTTGTTGATGTGCGGCGGGAACAGCGTGGTGCCACCGGTAGGCCCGGTGGCCGAGCTGATCTGGTTCGGCGCCAGGTTCAGCGCCGGGATGGCGCGGTCGGTTCGACTCTGCATGGCGTACGCCAGGTCACCGCCGAGGCCGTCGGCCTGCATGCCGCGCTTGCCGTCCGGGCCGACTCTGTTCGGGTCGAACACCCGCAGGCCCAGCGGTTCGTTACGGTAGTTGACGACAAACATGCCCGGGTCATCCACGGAAATCGCCTGCGGGCACGGCCGGCTCGGGCAGCCCGGTTTGATCCCGCCGCGCGCCTCGACCACCGCTTCCAGCAGGTTGCCGGCGTTGTTGCGCACCGGCGGGTTGATCGCAAAGCGGAAGCTGTCGGCCGTGGCCGGGAACGCTTGGGCATTCGGGATGCCGTTCGGGCCGGCGCCCACATACACCCCGGCTTCATAGGCGTGCTGGAAGTCGCTGTATTCGAGGAAGAACTCGCGGAAGCTGTCGTTCAAGCCGTCGCCGTCGAGGTCGCCGGTGTTGATCACCGCTTGCCACGACGTCGGCCCGCCGTCCTGCCGGGCGCCGCTGTACAGAGGCTCGCCGGTTTCGGCGTGGAACCAGGTGGACCCGGCCGGTTCAGCCAACACGGTGGCGTAGAGGCCGATCTGTTGGTGCGTCGATGGACCGAGGTGGTCGTGGGTGAAGATCGTGCCGAGGCCGCGATCCACGCCTTTGCTGTTGATCACCGGATCGACGAACCAGCGCTGCATCGCCGTGCGCGCGCCCATCCAGTCGCTGCGTCCGTACTGGCCGAAAAACGGATGCGCCTTGGCTTTCGGGCAGGCCGGAGTGCCGTCGCGCGGATCGGTGCCGGCGCACTGGTTGAACTCGCGAATCGCGTGCACGCGTTCCTGCACGGCGCCGGGGGAAAGCACACCGTCCTCGTAGTTCCAGCCGTTGGAGGAACCGTCGGCCGCCGTCAGGTCCCACTTCGGCAGGTGAATATGCTGGCCGATCACGTCGGTCGGGGTGCGCACCTGATAGTCGTCCATCTCGTAGACGGCCGGCACCAGGTTGGTTTGCTGGTATTGCACGCAGTCGAAGGTGTTCATGCGCATCACCAGCGGCTCCGGCGGACGCTGCTTGGTGATCACCGGCCAGGCGTCTTCCCACAGCGCCAGAATCCGGGCTTGCGGGAAGTGATAACCGACCTTGTTGTACACCGCGTCGAACTGGATGTTTGCGGCTTTGTAGACCCGTGGCCGGTCGGCGGTGAAGGCCGAGGCGCCGACGAAGGACATGCCATCAACGCGCTCGCCGCTGTTGAATTCACCGCTGCCGGCGCTGCTGGTCAGGCGTTTTTGCCGGTCGTCCATGCACGGTTCGTAATACGGCGCGCCGGCAATCGGCAGAGCGCCGTTGGTGCGGAAAGCCTTGGCCACAATTTGATTGCCGGGCAACAAGGCAAAACTGGGGTGATCTTTCTTCGCGTGGAAGGCCATCGCTGCCTGTTCGACTTCGGTGCCCTCTTCCGGCAGGTAGATCGGTTTGGCGCGAGTGACTGCCTTGGAGAAATCCAGCGACGTGGTCACGGTGTGCGCTTCACCGCCGGCGGATTTGCCGTCCAGGGCATGGCGTGGCAAGCCGCCGTCCCAGCCGCCGGATTGCAACGGATCAAGGTTGGCCCACAGTGCCTTGCCGCTGGCTTTGAGCGATTGCGCGGTCGCTGCGTCGAGCATGTCCAGCGGTGGGGTCGGTGGGCGTTGCCCGACTGAACTTTCCATGCCGCCGATCCAGAACGGATAGCCGGGGTTCTTCAGGCTGCCATCGGCGTTGCGGTTGGCTTCGCTGCGATCCACCAGCGCCAGCGAACCCACAGCCTGACCGCCAGCGTTGCCGCCATGGTGATCGTCGTCGCCCTCTTCTTCCTCATCGTCGTCATCGTGGCCGGCGACCATCGTTTCGCCGATTTTCGGCACGACAACAACTTTGCCGGGCATCGGCGCCATGGCTTTGCCCGGCAGCGGCACCACCGCCGGAATGGGCGTACCGGCAATGATTTCGCCATCGGGCAAGGCGCGGGCGCCGGCGGCCGGTTTGCCGCTGCGCAGTGCATAGGGTTCGCTGTGGAAACCATCGGCACCTTGCTCGGATACCTCCAGCCGGGTGCCCTCTTCAAACACATCGTGCACCCGCCACATGGCCCACATGCCCTGAGCAAAATGCGGATAGAAATGGCAATGGTAGATCGCATCGCCGGCCACCCGGTTGCGGTTGCCCGAGCCGCCATTGGCGATTTCATAGGTGTAGCCGGCGCCCGGGCCGATGCCTTGGGCGTCGACGTAATCGGAGTTGTCATCGTTGGGGTTGAACAGCCACTGATGGCCGTGCAAGTGGAAGATATGGTGTTCGTAACCGTTGTGGGTGTTGCGGAATTTGACGAAGTCACCGATGTAGCTGTGGGCGACGTTCGACGGCTCCGACGGATACAGCGCCATCGTCGCCTTGACGCCGACCTGATCGGCGCGTGGGGTCTGGCCGGGGGCGATGTTCTCAAGCCCGGTGTTGGCCGGCACGTCCACCAGCATCGCCACGTCGCCGACGGTGTGGGAGCTGAGGAAGAATTCTTCGTAGGCGCAGGACAGGCAATCGTGCATCGGCCCCACGCCCAGACGGTTGGCAATCACTTCGGCGCCCATGCCGCCAGCGCCGTAGTTGATCATGAACGAGTCGCGGGTCGGCTCCAGCACGTGGCCCATGACCGGGTCGGCAAAGTACGCGGGGAACGCCTGGGTGACGGCGGTTTCGTCCTGGAACTGCGCGGCGAAATCGCGGAACGGTTCGAGCCGGTTGGGCAGCGCCGGGTTGCGTTTGCCCACCGATTCCAGCGGATAGGTGATCGACGGAAAGCTGCCGTCGGGGTTGCTGCCCATGACAATGGCGTCGCTTTCGCTGGAGATGATTTCATTGCCGTCAACCATGCTGATGATCGGCGAGCCGGCCTTGCCTTCGCGCAGCCACGGCTCGCGCTGCGGGTAGCGGGCCTGGTAATCGACGATGGGGTGTCCGGCGGGGGTGCGGCCCGTGCTGGCCAGGCGCATTTCTTCTTCGGTGAGGGTGTTGCGGTAAGTGCGGCCGCCCTTGGGCACGACCACCACTTGGGCAAACAGGCCATTGGCATTGTTGCCGGCCGCGCCCTCCCCGCCGAACGTCGCGCCCCGGCTGCTGACATCGAACGCCCCTTCGCGCTCGGCGTACAACAAATAGGAACGGCTGGCGCCGGGGGCGACCAGACTGTTGGCGTTGCGCCCGGTGAACGAGGCGATGTCGTCGATGCTGTTCACCGCTTGCAGGCCGTTGACCTGGAAGCCGACATGCCGGTCGGCGACTTGCTCGTCGGCCTTGAACGCTTCGCCGATGTTGGCGTTTTCCGCTTCGCCCTCAGGCTCGGCGTGATGATTGGGGTTGGCCTGATACGCCAGCAGGTTTTGCAGGTTGATGGTCAGGCAATCCCCCGCTGCCACACGCAGCACCAGCGGCCGTGGACGCTTGTCCGGGCGCAGCGACACTTTGCCCGGCACCGCCGAACCGCCCTGGGCCAGCGACCGGTCATGGTCATCGACCACGTCGCGACGCAAGGCGAACATCATGCCGTTGACGTTCTGCGCGCCGAGGCGGTTGAACATCAGCGGCTGATCGAAGGCCACGACGTTGGCCACCAGATTGCGTTCGCAGCGCACGGCGGCGCTGGCCAGTTCGACGCTGAGCATCGAGGCCAGCAACAGCAGCCAGTTCAACAGGGACGGTGCGTGGTGAATGCCAACCATGATCGGAAACCTCGTAGTGGGTGCTCACAGGGAATGATTCTCGACAAACCCGCTGGAGCAATCCGCATGCCACAAAAAATCATGTTTCTGTTCAATCAGTTACAGAAATCATTTGAGAGTCCGGGGGATATTCCCCACCCGATTCCCCGTTTTTCCGACCCGGCGAATTTGCCCCGAAAGTGGGGAAAACCGGGTTGAAGGATTACAACGGCGCGTCCGCCGCCAGCCCCTGCAAACGCCGGTACTGGCGCAGGACGCTGGGCACATAACGCTGGGTTTCGGCGAACGGCGGGATCACCCGGCCACGGCTGAGCACCGCGTCGGGGCCGGCGTTGTAGGCCGCCACGGCCAGGGCGATGTCATTGTCGAACAGGGTCATCAGGCGCTTCAGATACCGCGCCCCGCCCTGGATGTTGGCGCGGGGGTCGTAGACGTCGGTCACCCCCAGTTCCCGGGCGGTGTCGGGCATCAGTTGCATCAGCCCGCCGGCGCCTTTGGCCGAGGTGGCGCCGGGGTTGTAGTTCGACTCGGCGTTGATCACCGCGTGCAACAGCGCTTCGGGCAAGTGATTGGCTGCAGCGGCAGCCGACACCAGCTCGGCGTAAGGCTGATTGGCGATCAACTGCGGTTGTCGGTCGAGGCTGACCACGGGCATTTGCGCCTCGTGAATCACCCGTTCGTAGGTGCGTCCGGGGCGGTGAACGTTGGACAGCACGTAGCTGCCCTTGGCGTCCACGGAGACAAACACATCGGCTTCGGCAATGCCGGTCAGCAGCATGCAGCCAAGCAGTCCTGCGCAGATTGGATTGAGCATTGGGCCTCCCCTGACAGGCCCGGAAAATTGGGGGAAATGCCCCACTGACCTGTCGTGAATCAGCCGTACGCAAGCACTGTGCCGACTCTCGAAAGCCCCGTACTTCAAGGGCTTCAGCCCTCAGACGGAATTTATAGAGGGCTGAGTATGGCAATTGCATAGGCCGTTGGGCGACTCGGCTGCCACTCACCGGAGGTCATCATGAAGCTGCATGTTCGTCCGCGCGCCCAACGGGGATTCACCCTGCTCGAATTGCTCGTGGTGCTGGTGGTGCTCGGCCTGCTGGCCGGGATCGTCGCGCCCAAATATTTCGCCCAGCTGGGGCGCTCCGAAGTGAAGGTCGCCAAGGCGCAGATCGAAGGCCTGAGCAAGGCGCTGGACTTGTATCGGCTGGAAGTCGGCCACTACCCGTCCACCGAACAAGGCCTGCAGGCGTTGGTGACCGCGCCGAGCGACGAGGCGAAATGGACCGGCCCGTACTTGCAGAAGAAACTCCCGCAGGACCCGTGGGGCCGCAACTACACCTACCGCTACCCCGGCGAAAACGCCGAGTACGACCTGCTGTCGATGGGCAAAGACGGCCAGCCTGGCGGCGAAGGCGAAAACGCCGAAATCACCAACTGGCAATGAGCGGAGCACCGGGCATGCGTTTTCATTTGAAGGCAGTGGGCAAGGCCGGCGTGGTGTCGCTGAACATCGAGGCACCCGGTCACAGCGAAGCGCGGCGCATCGCCGAGGATCAGGGCCTGCGCGTGGTCAGCCTGCACGCCGAGCGCCACTGGCGCTCGTTGCGCCTGAGCCAGCGTGAGACCTTCAATCTGGTGCTGTTCAGCCAGGAACTGACCACGTTGCTCAACGCCGGCCTGCCGCTGATCGATGCACTGGAAAGCCTGGCGGAAAAAGAAACCGCCCCCGCTGCGCGCAAAACCCTGAGCGAGCTGGTGCGGCTGCTGTACGAGGGCAAGTCGTTCTCCCAGGCGTTGGCCCAGTTGTCGGCGGTCTTCCCGCCGCTGTACGTGGCGCTGGTACAGTCCAGCGAGAAAACCGGCGCGGTCGGCGATGCGCTGGGGCGTTATGTCAGCTATCGCCAGCGCATGGACGAGGTGCGGCAGAAGATCGTCAGCGCCTCGATCTACCCGTTGTTGTTGCTGGTGGTCGGCGGTGGCGTGGTGCTGTTTCTGATGGGTTACGTGGTGCCACGCTTCAGCCTGGTGTTCGAAGGGCTGGGCTCGAACCTGCCGTGGCTGTCGCAGATGCTGATGAGCAGCGGCATGTTCCTGCACGCGCATCAGGGTGAGTTCTTCGGGATTCTGGCGGCGATCATCACCGCCCTCGCCGTGTTGCAGAAACAACCGGCATTCCGTCGCGGGCTGGATCGGCTGGTGGAAAAACTCCCCGCAGTGCACCAGCGGATCTTCATGTATGAGCTGGCGCGGTTTTATCGCTCGCTGGGCATTCTGCTGCAAGGCGGGATTCCGCTGGTGACAGCCATGGGCATGGTGCGCGGCCTGCTCACCGTGGCCTCGCGGGCGCGGCTCGACCAGGCCTGCGAGCGAGTGCGCGAGGGGCAGTCGTTGTCCACTGCGCTGGAGCTCAATCGACTGGTGACGCCCGTGTCCCTGCGCCTGCTGCGCGCCGGCGAGCAGTCCGGCAACCTCGGGCAAATGATGGAACGCAGCGCCGATTTCTACGACGAGGAAATCAGCCGCTGGATCGAGTGGTTCGTGCGGCTGTTCGAACCGCTGCTGATGACCTTCATCGGCCTGTTGATCGGGGTCATCGTGATCCTGATGTACATCCCGATCTTCGAACTCGCTTCAAGCATTCACTGACCCCGGGAACGGGTCGACTCAAGCGCAACACTGCAGATCCAGGTTCCCAATCAAGACAACAAAGACGGAGAACGATATGCACATTCAAAAGCTCATGCTCGCAATGGCCATCGGCGCAGTCCTGTCGGCGTCTACCGTATTGATCCCGGACAACCTGTCCGGGGTGTCCAGCGTTCAGGCCAAGGAAGGTGGAAGTGGGGGTGGAGGAAGCGGTGGTGGCGGGAGTGGTGGTGGAGGCGGAAATGGCGGTGGCGGCGGTGGCAACGGAGGCGGTGGCGGTGGTAGCGGTGGCGGAAATGGGGGCAATGGCGGTGGCCACGGTGGTAGCGGCAGTGGTGGCAACAGTGGCAGTGGCGGCAGTGGCGGCGGTGGAAACAGCGGCCACAGCGGCAGCGACCATGGTTCGGGCCATTCTGGCGACAGCGCCTCTTCAGGACGCAACGGCACCCACGCCGAAGCGGGTGATGATCATGGGGTTCATCGGGCAGGCGAAGTAGGCGATGACCATGGGGTCCATCGGGCCGGAGAAGTCGGTGATGACCACGGCGTACACCGCGCTGGAGAAATCGGTGATGATCGCGGCGTGCACGTCGGCGGCGAGCCGGGCGATGACAAGCGCGCCAACTAAATCACCTTGAAACGCAACACCTGTGGGAGCGAGCTTGCTCGCGAAGGCGCCAGTACGCACAACCTCTTCGCTGGCAGACAGAAAGCTTTCGCGAGCAAGCTCGCTCCCACACTGTTTTTCAGCGGCTACAAAATCGCTTGTGTCTTATCCAGCCGCTCACGCAAAAACTCGATCAACGCCTGCACCGGCCGCGACGCCTGGCGGTGCTGCGGGTACACCGCCGACAGAATCAACGGCTCCGGGCGCAAATCATCCAGCACCGGAACCAGCCGCCCGTCCTTCAATGCCGCGCCGACAATGAATGTCGGCAGGTAAGTAATCCCCATCCCCGCCACCGCCGCATCCCGCAGCAACTCACCGTTGTTGACCCGCATCCGTCCGGTGACATTCACCAGTTGCGGCTTGCCCTGCCCCGCATTGAACCTCCACTGCACCGAACGCCCGTGACCGTAAGGCAGGCAGTCATGGCTGAGCAGATCCTCCGGTTTGACCGGCGTGCCGCGCTCGGCCAGATACGCAGGACTGGCGCAGTACACCCGCTCGATGGCGGCAATGCGTCGCGCAATCAGGGTCGAGTCTTCCAGCACGCCGATGCGCAGCGCCAGGTCGTAGCCTTCTCCGAGCAAGTCCACCGGCCGGTCGCTCAGATCGACCTCCACCGTCACCTCGCGATAACGCTGCAGGAACAGCGGCAGCAGACAACCCAGGTGCGCCACCGCGAACGACAGCGGCGCGCTCACACGAATCGTTCCGCGCGGCTCGGCGGTCTGCCCGGCGATGCCCTGCTCCACCTGTTCGACTTCGCTCAATAGCCGCAGCGCCGATTCGTAATAGCTCTGGCCCAGCGGTGTCACGTCCAGGCGTCGGGTCGAACGGTTGAGCAATCGCACGCCGAGGCGCTCCTCCAGTTGCATCAACCGACGGCTGACGAACTGCTTGGACAGGCCCAACTGATCGGCCGCCGCCGTGAAGCTGCCGGAGTCCATCACCTGGCAAAAAATACGCATGTCTTCGAACGGGTTCATTGTCACTCTCTGGTTGACAGTTAAACGCTTTATAGCCGCTTTTTCACTTTCCGGCACCTCATTAATCTGTGCTCAAGGTGTTGCTGAGGCCTGAAGCCCAGCGCCACAGCAGCCCGATCCCAAGGCATACAAAAACTCAAACGACTTAAAAGGAATTGCACATGAACATCAAGAAAACCCTCGCCGCTTCCCTCCTCGCCCTGTCCATCGGCAACGCATTCGCCGCCGAAGGCACTGGCGTCGAACACAACACCCAGGCCTTCCTCGATGCCCTCGCCGCCGGCGGTGGCAAACCACTGGAGCAACTGAGCCCGAAAGACGCCCGTGCGGTGCTGACCGGCGCCCAGGCTTCGGTGAAGGTCGACCTGTCCGGTGTTGAAGTCAGCGACAAGGCGATCAAGGTCGATGGCCAGACGATCAACCTGAAAGTGGTGCGCCCGGCCAAGGTCAAGGGCGAGCTGCCGGTGTTCATGTTCTTCCACGGTGGCGGCTGGGTGCTGGGCGATTTCCCGACACACCAACGCCTGATTCGTGATCTGGTGGTGGGTTCTGGCGCGGTCGCGGTGTACGTCGATTACACGCCATCGCCGGAAGCGCAGTATCCGACCGCGATCAATCAGGCTTACGCTGCGACGAAATGGGTGGCCGAGCACGGCAAGGACATCGGCGTCGACGGCAAGCGCCTGGCGGTGGCCGGCAACAGCGTCGGCGGCAACATGGCAGCGGTCGTGGCGCTGATGGCCAAGGAACAGAAAACCCCGGCCCTGCGCTTCCAGTTGCTGATGTGGCCGGTGACCAATGCCGGGTTCGATAACGGCTCTTACCAGCAGTTCGCCGAGGGCCACTTCCTCACCAAGGGCATGATGCAGTGGTTCTGGGACAACTACACCACCAACCCGGCCGAGCGTGCACAGATCCATGCCTCGCCGCTCAACGCCAGTGCCGAACAGCTCAAGGGCCTGCCCGCCGCGCTGGTGCAGACTGCCGAGTTCGACGTGCTGCGCGACGAAGGCGAAGGCTACGCCCGCCACCTCGACGCCGCCGGTGTGCCGGTGACCTCGGTGCGCTACAACGGGATGATTCATGACTTCGGCCTGCTCAACCCGCTGAACGGGATACCTGAAGTGAAGGCCGCCGTGCGCCAGGCCGCGGCGGAACTGAAGACCCATCTGAACTGAGTCCAGCCACTCGCCACACCTTCGGGTGTGGCGTTTTCTTTTGTGCCCGCCGGAGTTCATTCCATGAGCCTTTTTTCTGCCCACCTGTTGTCCTGGAGTGCCCTGCTGCTGGTGCTCGACGCCCTGCTCTGGCATCTCGTCCCGTTCAAGCATCGCGCACAACGGGTCGGTGTGCGGCTGGTGCTGTTTCTGGCCTTCAGCGCGCTGATCATCAATGCCGGCGTCAGCCCGTTGCAGGCGCCATTGTTTGCCGATGATCAGGTGGCGCAACTGGGGGCGACGGCGCTGGGGATTCTCTGGTGGCTGTACGCCGCGCGGGCATTGACCGAAGTGATCGGTCTGATTCTGATGCGGCGCATCGGCCACAGCGGTCGTTTGTTGCAGGACGTGATCGGTGCACTGGTGTTTCTGGCGGCCATCGTCGCGGCGGCCGGTTACGTGCTGGAGCTGCCGGTCAAAGGCCTGCTCGCCACCTCCGGGGTATTCGCCATCGTCGTCGGTCTGGCGCTGCAAAGCACCTTGGCCGACGTGTTCTCGGGCATCGTGCTCAACACCACCAAGCCGTATCAGGTGGACGATTTCGTGGTGATCGACGGCGTCGAAGGCAAGGTGCTCGACATCGACTGGCGCGCCACTCACCTGCTGACCAGCGCCGGCACCCTGGCCGTAGTGCCGAACTCGGTGGCGGCCAAGGCCAAGATCGTCAACCTCAGCCGTCCGAACAACCTGCACGGCGTGTCGATCAGCATCAAGGTGCCGAACCACATTCGCCCGCGCCGGGTACTCGACGCCCTCGACCGCACCTTGCAAGGCAGCAGCAGTCTGTTGCTGTCGCCTGCGCCGAAAGCGCTGTTGAAAGAGGCCGGCGAAGACATGTCGGAATACGTGGCCAGCGGATTCATCGCTGAACTGGGCAAGAAAGGCGAAGTGCGCAATCAACTGTTCGACCTCGCCCACCGCCATCTCGAAGCGGCCGGTATTTCGCGCCATCCGGACGGCGTGATCGAACCGTCGACCCGCGCCCGTGCCTTGCTCGATGAAGTGAAAATCTTCCGCTCGCTGAGCCATGAAGAACGCGATCGCCTCGCCGAATCGATGGTCGCTCAGCAGTACAGCGCCGGGCAGGTGGTGCTCGGTCTGGAGGAAGTCCCGGACAGCCTGTTCGT
The DNA here is from genome assembly GCF_002112345.1 of Pseudomonas sp. R43(2017). Classification (NCBI taxonomy): domain Bacteria; kingdom Pseudomonadati; phylum Pseudomonadota; class Gammaproteobacteria; order Pseudomonadales; family Pseudomonadaceae; genus Pseudomonas; species Pseudomonas sp. R43(2017). The sequence goes on along the minus strand of NZ_NEHJ01000010.1, from coordinate 262,688 downwards.
GATCGCCACCGGCGTGGTCAGCGCCAGCGTGCCGGACGGCAACGGCTTTACCGAGGCCGGGCGCATGGGGCCGAGTGAAGTCATGGGTGAACAGAGCATTCTGGCGGATACACCGTCGCAGGCGACGTTCACGGCGCTGACGTCTTCGATCATTTATCGCCTCGACAAGAACCTGACCCGCCAGTGCATGGAACAGCGCAGCGAAGTCGGCCAGGCGTTGAACAAGTTGCAGGCGGTAAGGCAGCAGAACAGTCGGCTGGCGTTGATGGCCAAGCCTTTGCCGGTTCGCAAGGGCGGTTTTTTGGGGTGGTTGCAAAAGCGTTGAGCCCTTTTCGGCAGACAAAAAAATGCCCGCTCTTCAGCGGGCATTTTTCTTCAACCCATTACTTGGCAGTGAACTTGGTGTAGCTGTTGATCAGGTTGCGATAGTTCGGCAGGCGTTCCGACAGCAGATTCGCCAGGCCTTCCATATCGTTGCGCCAGTCAACCTGCAGCTCGCACGCCACCGCGAACCAGTTCAGCAGGTGTGCACCGGCGGCCGACATGCGCGCCCAGGCAGCTTGCTGCACGGTGGTGTTGAAGGTGCCGGAAGCATCGGTCACTACAAACACTTCAAAACCTTCAGCGATGGCCGACAGGGTCGGGAACGCCACGCACACGTCAGTCACCACACCGGCGATGATCAATTGCTTGCGGCCGGTGGCCTTGATCGCCTTGACGAAGTCTTCGTTGTCCCAGGCATTGATCTGGCCAGGGCGGGCAATGAACGGCGCGTCCGGGAATTGTGCTTTCAGCTCAGGCACGATCGGGCCGTTCGGGCCGCTGTCGAAGCTGGTGGTGAGGATGGTTGGCAGTTTGAAGAACTTGGCGATGTCGCCCAGGGCCAGCACGTTGTTCTTGAACTCGTTCGGCGAGAAATCCTGCACCAGCGAGATCAGACCGGTCTGGTGGTCGACCAGCAGCACCACGGCGTCGTCTTTGTTCAGGCGTTTGTAAGGAACGTTGCTCATGTGAAACTCCTCGGGGATGGGTGATGCGGCAAGCGCCGGCCACGAAGACCGGCGCCGTTTACGGGATCAGAAAGCGAAGCAGGAACAACCGAACGCGCCCCAGAAACCGGCGAAGTCGCTGACCGGGGCATTCGACATCCGGGCTTTTTCATGGCTGTGGGTATGCACCGCGCACGGGCCGCTGCACTGGTGCACCTGGGCCTGCAATGGCGAATTCGGACGCCAGTGGCCAGGGACTTTCACCACTGGCGACCAGTCCGGCAGCACCGGCAAGGCGCGCGGGCCGAGGTCTTCGAAGTCGCCGGCGGAGTAAACGATCTTGCCGCCGACCACGGTCAGTACCGACTCGATCCACTTGATCGCTTCTTCTTCGACATGGAAGAAGTCCGCACTCAGTGCCGCCAGATCCGCCAGTTGCCCGACCTTGATCTGGCCCTTCTTGCCCTGCTCGGACGAGAACCAGGCGCTGCCGTGGGTGAACAGTTCGAGCGCGGTGGTGCGAGGCAAGCCCTCTTCGTACAGCGCCAGACCGCCAACGGTACGACCGCTGACCATCCAGTACAGCGAAGTCCACGGGTTGTAGCTCGATACCCGGGTGGCATCGGTGCCCGCGCCGACCGGCACGCCTTCGGCGAGCATGCGTTTGATCGGTGGCGTGGCTTCGGCGGCTTGCTTGCCGTAGCGATCGACGAAGTATTCGCCCTGGAACGCCATGCGATCCTGAATCGCGATGCCGCCGCCCAGCGCCCTCACCCGCTCGATGTTCTGCGGAGTGATGGTTTCGGCGTGGTCGAAGAACCATGGCAAGCCGTTGAACGGGATGTCGCGATTGACCTTCTCGAACACATCCAGCATGCGGCTGATCGATTCGTTGTAGGTGGCGTGCAGACGGAACGGCCAGCGCTGCTCGACCAGGTGGCGCACCACCGGCTCCAGCTCCTGTTCCATGGTCTGTGGCAGGTCCGGGCGCGGTTCGAGGAAGTCTTCGAAGTCCGCTGCCGAGAACACCAGCATTTCGCCAGCGCCGTTGTGACGCAGGAAGTCATCGCCCTGATGCAACTTGACGCTGCCGGTCCAGTTCTGGAAATCGGTCAGCTCTTCTTTGGGCTTCTGCGTGAACAGGTTGTAGGCGATGCGCACGGTCAACTGGTCGTCTTTGGCCAGTTGTTCGATCACCTGATAATCGTCCGGGTAGTTCTGGAAACCGCCGCCGGCATCGATGGCGCTGGTCAAGCCGAGGCGATTGAGTTCGCGCATGAACTGGCGGGTCGAGTTGACCTGATATTCCAGCGGCAGCTTCGGCCCCTTGGCCAGGGTCGAGTACAGAATCATCGCGTTCGGCCGCGCCACCAGCATGCCGGTCGGGTTGCCGTTGGCATCGCGCACGATCTCGCCACCCGGCGGGTTCGGCGTGTCGCGGGTGTAGCCGGCGACGCGCAACGCGGCGCGGTTGAGCAGCGCGCGGTCATACAGGTGCAGGATGAACACCGGGGTGTCCGGCGCGGCCTGGTTGATTTCTTCGAGGGTCGGCATGCGTTTTTCGGCGAACTGGAATTCGTTCCAGCCACCCACCACGCGCACCCATTGCGGGGTCGGCGTGCGGTCGGCCTGATCCTTGAGCATGCGCAGCGCATCGGCCAGGGACGGCACACCTTCCCAGCGCAGTTCGAGGTTGTAGTTCAGGCCGCCACGAATCAGGTGCAAGTGCGAGTCGTTGAGGCCGGGAATCACGCAGCGGCCCTTGAGATCGACCACCTGGGTGCCGGCACCGCGCAGGGCCATGGCCTGCGTATCGTTACCGACGACGACAAAGCGTCCGTCCTTGATCGCCACGGCACTGGCGAGAGGTTTTTCGCGGTCTACCGTATGAAATTGGCCATTGAACAGAATCAGATCGGCGTTCATCGCAGTTCCTTCGAGATAAGTGAAACGAAGCCAGTACCCGCCACTTCAGCGCGGCGGATTGGCGTTGGATTCCAGGTGTTCATGGGACTGACTGGCCGCCAGCCATGGAGCGAACAGACGAGTCGCGGCCGGCATGCACACGTAGACCACCGACACCACGATGGTCAGGGTGATCAGGAACGTGGCGACCACATAGTTGGAGAGAAACCCGTTGAGTTTGAGCAACGGCCCCCAGATCAAGGGCACCAGCAAGGTGTGTGGCAGGATCACGAAAAGTGAGACCACTGCCTGCTTCCAGCGTGGCGGCGGCGTGGCTGCATCGACCAGTGGCGTGAACCAGAATTCGTTGGCCGCATTGACCTCGGTCTGGTCGCCGTCGGCGAGCATCGGTGCAGCCTCTTCGATCAATGCCTGACGCTGCGGGGAGTCGAGCCAGCGCTGCATCGCTTCGGTCGAGCAATAACGCAGCACGCAGGTGAACAGTGCGAGGCCACCCTGTTTGCTGCGCATCACGTCCACGCCCAGGTGCCCTTCTTCGCGCCCCGCCACGCTGACGATATTGCGCAGCCAGGCTTCGTAGGGCTGCTCGAAACCGGCCTTGACCCGGTGCTTGACGATCAGCGTCACGGTTTCTTCGGTTCCCGGTTTTCTCAGGGACTGGGTATCAGGCATAGCGAAGCACTCCGGGCAAACGGGCATTGAGCGCCAGCCGTCCGGGCCCGGCGATCAGAACAGTGGTGAAGAGGATCAACAGCAACCAGCCGAACTGCCCTTCGGCCACACTCCATTGCGGATGCACGAGCAGCAGCGCCACCAGCAGCACAAACAGAATAGGCAAGCACGCCAATCTCACCAGTAACCCGGCGACGATCAGCAGCGGACAGAGGACTTCGGCGAAGATCGCCAGGATCAACGTGAGGTGGGCACCGAGGTGAAACGGGTCTTCGATCAGCTGCAGCTGCGCAGTGAAGTCCAGCAGCTTGGGCAAGCCGTGGACGAACAGCAGAAACAACCCGCCGGTGACCCGCAGGAACAGCAGGCCGAGGTCTTGCGCCTGGTCATTGCGTTGTACAGCGTTCATGGGCCCATCCTTGATCAATCATTGCAGGCAATGGTGCAACGATTGATCGGGGGGAAATTGGATGGGTGTGCTCTCTTTGCGAGAACACGCAGAACGCGCGAGCGACACAAGTTGTTGTGGGAGCGGGCTTGCTCGCTCCCACAGGGTTATGAGGCGATGAACGAATTGTGTTTCAGGTCTTGTTACGCCGGAATATCCAGCGACGCCGACATGAACTGACTGATCCGCGAGCGCAGCCATTTCTCCGCCGGATCATTGTCGTGCACCCCGCTCCACGCCATCGACAGTTGCGCCGCATCGATCGGGAACGGTGGATCTTCAGCCCGCAACGCACAGCCTTCGACCAACGCACACGCGGCGTAATCCGGCACGGTGGCGATCATCTCGGTGCCCGCGAGCAAGGCGCGCAAACCGCTGAACTGCGGCACACCGAGCACTACGCGGCGACTGCGGCCGACCTTGGCCAGGTCCACATCGATGTTGCCGCTCAGGTCACCCGAGAACGACACCATTGCATGAGGCCGCTCGCAGTATTCGTCGAGGGTCAGCGGGCCCGGACGGTTATCACCGCGCAGGACCTTGCAGGGAATGTCGCGCAGTTTCTTGCGCTTGGCGTTGGCCGGCAGATCGGTGGTGTAGCTCACGCCGACGGAGATTTCCCCGGATGCCAGCAATGTCGGCATCAACAGATAGTTGGCGCGGCGCACCACAACCACGATCCCCGGTGCCTCTTCCTGCAACTGGCGCAATAGCGGCGGGAACAGACCGAACTCGGCGTCATCCGACAGGCCGATGCGGAACACGTCGCAACTGGTGGCCGGATCGAATTCCTTGGCCCGGCTGACCGCGCCGGAAATCACGTCCATCGCCGGTTGCAGTTCCTGAAGAATCGCCAGAGCCCGCGCTGTCGGTTCCATGCCGCGACCGTTGCGCAGCAGCAGCGGATCGTCGAACAGATCGCGCAGGCGGCCCAGTGCGGCGCTCACCGCCGGTTGGCCCATGAACAGTTTTTCGGCGACGCGGGTCAGGTTCTTTTCGAACATCAGCGCTTCGAAAATCACCAGCAGGTTCATGTCGACGCGGCGCAGATCGTTTCGGTTCATGGGCGTGTTTTCCTTTTGGGCCAGGCGCAAGTGCTACGCACTTTACTTGATCGGCGGCCATTCGAAATCAGCTTTGGCGGCGGAATTAACAACGTTTAACTCGTCAGCTTTCGCCCCTCGCCAAACAATGAATCCCTCTGCGCAGCGTTGTTTTATTGACCTGAGGGAAAGCGCTGACCGTGCCTTCCCCCCTCGACACGGACATTGGCCATGGCTCACTCACAGCAAACCGTCGCCCTCGCCCCTGCCAGCGAACCCCGCAAAACCAGTACCGGCGGCCTCAGCCCGCAGCGCGAGCGGCTGGTGAAACAACTCATCCTCGAACGCCTCGGCGACAGCCTTGAAGTGACCGAACTGGCGAGCGCCTGCTCACTCTCTCGCAGTCACTTTTCCCGGGCGTTCAAGTGCAGCACCGGGCTCTCGCCACAAGACTGGATTCGCACCCAGCGGATCGCCCGGGCCAAGCTGTTGATCCAGCACACCAACCACAGCCTCACGCAGATCAGCCTGGAATGCGGCTTCTGCGATCAGGCACACTTCTGCCACATCTTCACCCGCAGCGAAGGGATCAATCCGTTTGCGTGGCGGTGTCAGGTCATGAAAAACCGCTGAGGCGCTTTCATTCCCGCGCCATTCGCTGAGCCAGTCGCGCCACCCGTTCACCCAGGTGTGCGGCGGTCAACTGGTCTTCCAGCGGAGGTGCCTGTTCGGGCGGTTGCTCGACCGAGGATTGGGACATGGCACCGAGGGAGCTGCCGAGGCGATTCAACTGGCCGTCAAAAACACCTTTGCGTGCACGCGCCGGCAACAGATCGAGCCCGACCCAGATCATCGAATGCTGGGCCGCAAACACCGCCATTTGCAGCAGGGTGTTGAGTTTGTCGCCACACAGGCTGCCGGAGTTGGTGAAGCCCGCCGCGAGTTTGTCGCGCCACGGCCGGGCGAGGTAGAAGGATGCCGTGGACTCCATGAACTGCTTGAAGGCCGCCGAAGCGCTGCCCATATAGGTCGGCGCGCCGAAGATGATGGCGTCGGCGAGGTGCAGGTCATCCCAGTGGGTTTCCACGTCTTCCACCGCCAGCAACAGGCAAGTGCTGCCCACGTGGCGCTCCACACCTTGGGCCACAGCCTGGGCCATGACGCGGGTGTGCCCGTAGCCACTGTGATAGACCACCACTACCTTGCTCATCGCAGCGTCCTCCGGACGTATGCACTCCATTGCCTTGGAGTTTTAGCTCTAGCGCGGGCGCGGACGAGTTAATCGTTGTTAATTTTTTCCGGCCGTCGGGCGAACGGGCACAGGTTCCGGCCTTTAAATACAGTGGTTATTGCAGCAGGCGACGCCCCGTGTGCAAGCGATTGCCCTTTGTACACGTTGCGTCGACGACCGATCATGAGGAATATGCCCGGATACTGCGGATCAGACGGCTTGCGTGCCCCTCAAGTTGTTGACCGCCCTGCCCGTCACGGATTCTTCACCCCGACGGACCAGGATCATAAAAAAGATCCAAGGAGTGAGCGGTTGAGTCTTTCCCCGAATCAGGCCATCAGTTTCGGCCCCTATCGGATCCACCCCGGCCAGCGGCTGGTGCTTGAAGGCGACCAGCCTTTGCGCCTGGGTCGGCGTGCCATGGATATTCTGCTGATCCTGCTGGCCAACGCCGGCGAGGTGATGAGCAAGCAGCAATTGATCGCCGGGGTCTGGCCGGACAGCGTGGTGGAAGACATCAATCTGCGGGTGCACATGGCGGCGCTGCGCAAGGCCCTCGGCGACGGTCAGGCCGGGCAGCGCTACATCGTCACGGTGGCGCAGCGCGGATACAGTTTCGTCGCGCCGATCCTGCTGCAATCCATCGAACAACGCCCCGCCGCCGCCAACCCGGGCCGGCACAACCTGCCGCTGCGCCGCACGCGGATGATCGGGCGCCAGTCGGTAGTCGACAGCCTGATGACGCAACTGCCGCGCCAGCGCTGCATCACCTTGGTCGGCCCCGGCGGCATCGGAAAGACCACCGTGGCCCTGCGCGTCGCCGAACAGTTGATCGGCCGCTATCGCGACGGTATTCGTCTGCTGGATCTGGCACCGCTCAACGATCCGGGCTCTATCTGCTCGCACCTCGCCGCCCTGCTGGATCTGTCACTGCACGACAATGAACCAATGGCCTGTCTGATCAACAGCTTGCGCGAGCGGCAGCTGCTGCTGGTGATCGACAACTGCGAGCACTTGATCGACGCCGTAGCGCTGCTCGGCGAAAGTATTCTGCGCGGCGCGCCGCAGGTACACATTCTGGCCACCAGCCGCGAAAGCCTGCGTGCCGAGGGCGAGTACGTACAACGTCTGGAATCTCTCGACTGCCCGCCGCCGATTGCGGTGCTCGATCGTGATCAGGCGATGGGGTTTTCCGCGCTGCAACTGTTCGTCGAACGGGCGATGGCCGCACACGAGCATTTCGAACCGGACAACGCCGACCTGCCCTTGATCATCGAAATCTGTCGGCGGCTGGATGGCATCCCGTTGGCGCTGGAACTGGCCGCTGCGCAGGTGGCGAGCCTTGGTCTGGACGGTTTGCTGAGTCAGCTTCAGGGGCGCTTGCCGACCGGCAATCAGACTCATCTTGGTCGACATGAAACCCTGCGGGCCACGCTGGACTGGAGCTTCAATCTGCTCAACGGCTGCGAACAGACCGGCCTGCGCCGACTGGGTGTGTTTCGTGGTGCGTTCACACTGGAATCTGCGGCGGCGGTCATCGTCGGCCAGCATATCGAGCCGGGCGAAGTGTTCGCCTCGATCACGCAACTGGTCGCCAAATCGCTGCTTAACGTCGAGGTCGGCGATGAGGAGGTGTTCTATCGCCTGCTCGATACCACCCGCCGCTATGCCCTGGAAAAACTCGATCAGGCCACCGAACTCGGCGAAACCCGCGAACGTCATGCCGAACGCTGCCTGGCGCTGATGCATCAGGCCCAGGCCGATTGGGAGAACACGCCGACCGCCGTCTGGATCGAGCGCTACGCCCGAGGCCTCGAAGACCTGCGGGCGGCGCTGGAGTGGACACTGAACGATGAAGGTTCGCGTCATCTTGGCGTGCGACTGACGGCGACGTCGGCGCCGTTGTGGCAGGAATTGTCCCTGCTCAAGGAGTACGGCGTGCATGTGCGCCGGGCACTTGAATTGCTGGAGTCCTCCGTAGAATCTTGCCCGCGGCTGGAAATCGCCTTGAAACTGGCCCTCGGCAGCGCCTGCTATCACACCTGGGGCGGTACACCGGAAACCATCGAAGCCTTCGTCAGCGCCCGACGGCTGGCGCAACAGCACGACGACATGGCCGGCCAATTGCGCGCCGTGTCGGGACACATGGCGGTCAACCTCAGTTGCGGCCATTACCGGATGGCGCTGGAGCAAAGCGAACAATTCGAAAGCCTCGGCCTGCATGGCGATGCACAGTTGTCCTTGAGTACCCATCGTTTGCGGGTGCTCGCGTTGCATTACGCCGGCGATCAGCATCAGGCGCGGATCCACGCCGAACAGGTAATCCAGCGCATGGCCCACAGCGGCCACCTCAACCGTTTCACCCACGGTTTCGGCGTGCAATACGATCAGAGCGTCGCCTCGCTGACTGTCCTCGCCCGGGTGTTATGGCTGCAAGGTTTTCCCGAGCAGGCCTGGCGCACGGCACGGCAGGCACTGGATATCGCGGTGCAGATCAACCATGGCACGTCGATCTGTTACACCCTGGCCCTCGCTTCGTGCCTGATCGCCCATTACAACGGCAACGTGCAGAACGCCCGCGCGCTGCTGCAACTGTTGCTGGAACAGGCGCAGAAGCATTCGGTGCTGCTGTTCTACACGTGGGCGCGGCACTATGCGCAGGTGATCGACGCCGATAGAGCCCCCGCCATCCCACCTGCCGATAGCGGTCTGGTCAGGGAAATCATGGTCACGCTGGATCCGGGTTTCGTTGATGACGCCTTGCTGGAACGGGCCCAGAGCGGCGCGGCTGGCTGGAGCACGGCGGAGATTTTACGGGCCCGGGCCGAGCGATTGCTGGCCGCTGAATCGCCCTGTCATCACACGGTCGAAAGCGCTTTGCAGGAGTCCCTTGCGATTGCGCGGACGCAAGGCGCCTTGGCCTGGGAACTGCGCAGCGCGACGTCGCTGGCCCGGTTGTGGCAACGCCAGTCGCGCTATCGTGAGGCGCTTGAATTGCTCACTCCGATCTACCAGCGCTTCACCGAAGGCTACGCCACCCCGGACTTGCGCAAGGTGCGTTTACTGCTCGACGAATTGCGCGGTCAGTCTGCTGCTTGAGGCTGGCCGGGTGCGGCCCAGGTAGCGCGCGTGCCGACGCTCGACATCATTCAGTTCGCCGCCCTGTTCCAGCCGTTCGCGGGCATAGCGGCGCGTGGTGTTGAGCATTCGATAGCGCAGTGTTCCGCTGGATCGATCCGTTGTCAGTAACGATTTGGCCGCCAGCTGTTCAACTACTGACACCAGCATCGAAGGTGGCAGTTGAGCGCAACTGATCACGCCGATGGCGGCATCCAGGGTGAATGCCATCTTGAACACCGACAAGCGTTGCAGCACACGCTGTTCCTGCTTGCTCAAGCGCTGATAGCTCCAGTCCAGTGCGGCGCACATTGACTGATGGCGTGGCACGGCGGTCCGGCGGCCGTGACTCAAGACTTGCAGACTGTGGTCCAGTTGCGCCTGCATGCCGACCAACGCCAGTGCATCGATCTGCGCCGCTGCCAGTTCGATCGCCAGCGGCAGGCCGTCGAGCCGTCGACAGATATCGCGCACGGTTTCCAGATCCTGCTCACGCAAATGGAAACCGTGCTGACGCGCACGGGCGCGACTGACAAACAGTTGCACCGCCGAGTAACCCATGACCTCGTCAACGCTGTTGAGCGCCGAGGCTTTGGGAACGGTCAGGGGCGGCAGTGGCTGCAGGACTTCCAGACCGAGACGCAACGGCTCGCGGCAGGTGGCCAGGATCGACAGACGGGGCGCGGCGTCGAGCAGAGTTTGCAGCAGGCTCCGGCAGGCTTCGTGCAGGTGCTCGCAGTTGTCCAGCACCAGCAAGGCGTGACGCGCTGACAGTGTGGGGAAATCGATGTCGAGGGTTTTCAGCAGATGATCGAGAAGCGGGATGTCTTCGTCGATCAGCGACAGGTCCACCTGCCACACGCCGTCACGAAAATGTTGCAGCAGCAGTTCGGCTGCGCGCAGTGCCACGGTACTTTTGCCGACGCCGGCAGGCCCCGTCACCGTTATCAGTCGGGACAGCGGCAGTTGCCGCACCAGACCGCCGACCAGCGAATCACGACCCGTAACAGGGGTCAGCCGTGCGGGCAGATTATGCTGTGGCACTTGCAGACTTTCGAACACCACTTGCGCGACGCTGTCACCCTGCACCGGCGCAACGAAGCTGTACCCGCATTGCGGCACGTTGACGATGTAGCGCTGCCCGCTCTCGCCATCGCCGAGGGCCCGGCGCAACGCCGCGATGTGCACCCGCAGATTGATCTCTTCGACCACCGAGTCCGGCCACACCAGCGCGATCAATTGCTCTTTGCTCACCACTCGCCCGGCGCGCTCGACCAGCACTTGCAGAATGTCCAGCGCACGACCGCCCATGCGCAGTTGCCGATCCCCTTCGAGGATCAGCCGTTGGCGCAAGTGGAACGCGTACGGTCCGAAACGCAGGACCGACGCCGAGCTCAATTCGTCGAGGCTGTTCATGTCCGTTATCTTGGCAGGCCTCGATGACGGTACAACCACCACACGGGGCCCGGCACGGACATCCGCATGCCCGTAACGGACAAAACCGCTCTAGCTGAACTGTTCGCGGTACTGGGACGGGGTCAGCCCGAGTTTTTCGCCGAACAGAAAACGCATGTGCCGCACGCTGCCGAAACCGCTTTTGTAGGCGACGGTCTTCAACGGCAGATCGCTGGTTTCCAGCAGATTGCGCGCGCAATCGATGCGTGCACTCTGCAGGAACTCCATGGGCGTCATGTTGACCTCGCGGGCGAACACCCGGGCGAAATGGCGAGCGCTCATGTTCGCAAGGCCTGCCATGCGTTCGATGGTGAAGCTTTCTTCAAGGTGTTCCAGAACGTGATTCTGTACCCGGGTGATGGGCGTTTCCTGAGGCGAAACCGCCGCCATCAACGGACTGAATTGCGCCTGTCCGCCCTGGCGCTTCATCACCACCAACAGCACTTTGGCCACGTCCTGGGCGAGCTTCTTGCCATGATCGCGGGCTACCACCGACAGCGCCAGATCGATACCGGCGGTGACGCCACCAGAGGTGATCAGGTTGCGGTCTTCGACAAAGATCTGGTCGGTGGCGACATCCGCCTTCGGAAAGCCTTTGATCAAACGCTCTGTGTAATTCCAGTGGGTGGTCACGCGGTAGCCGTCGAGCAATCCAGCGTAACCCAGTACAAAAGCTCCCGTGCAAATCGAGCCGTAGCGCTCGGCACGACCCACCGCGCCTTGCAGCCAGGCCAGCAACGGCGGACATTTTTCGTTGTAGGCTCCGGGGCCGCCCGGCACCAGCAGCAGGTCATAGCGCTCGCCGGCTTCGTCGATATGCCGGTCGGTATGCACCAGCACGCCGTTGGAAGCGCGCAGCGGCCCGCGCTCAGTCCCCAAGAGCGTCAGTTGATAGTGGTCGTCCGGCTTCAGGTATCGGTTGGCAACTGAAAACACTTCCAGCGGCCCGGCCATATCGAGCAGTAGAAACTCGGGAAACAACACCATTGCCACGGTTTTCATGAGCAGACATCACTGAAATCAATGAAAGGTTATAAGTTGCCGCATTATGGCCAAGTACAACGCAAACGTAGAAAAAGAATGCGTGAACTGACGCACATTACTGTCAACCCTGAGGGGACAGTATTTCAGTTTTCACCTACTTATTGCACATCAGAGTAACCAGTAACCTTCTCCTCACTCGGACGAATCAACGTCCTGAAAGGAGATTTCATCATGCTGACCCTTCGCAAAGCTTCCGACCGTGGTCTGGCCAATCATGGCTGGTTGAAGTCGTTCCACACCTTTTCTTTCGCCAGCTATCGCGACCCGCGTGAGCAGGGTTTCTCCGACCTGCTGGTGATCAACGATGACCGCGTCGCCGCTGGCAAAGGCTTCGGCCAGCACCCGCACCGCGACATGGAGATTTTCTCCTATGTGCTCGAAGGCGCGCTGGAACACAAGGACACCCTCGGTACCGGTTCGGTCATCCGCCCTGGAGACGTGCAACTGATGAGCGCCGGCAGTGGCGTGGCCCACAGCGAGTTCAACCACTCGGCGACCAAGCCTGTGCACTTCCTGCAGATCTGGATCGTGCCGGACGTGAGCGGCGCAAAACCGCGCTATCAACAGGAGCACTTCAGCGAACAGAAAAAACGCGGTCGCCTGCAATTGATCATCTCGCCCGAAGGCAGCCACGGCTCACTCAAAGTTCGCCAGGATGCACGGGTGTATGCCGGACTGTTCGATGGCCAGGAAAGCGCCACACTCGAACTGCCTGCAAACCGCTATGCCTACGTGCACGTTGCTCGCGGCAGTGTTGAACTGAACGGCGTTCAACTGAAGGAAGGCGATGGCGTACGGGTTCGCGAAGAACAGGCTCTGACCCTGAGCAATGGCCAGGATGCCGAAGTACTGGTGTTTGATCTGCGGCCACAGGAGTTGCCGGAAATGCCATGAAGCAGTCTGGTTTTCATCGCGCACAAAAAACGGCCTTCGTTGAAGGCCGTTTTTCATTCTGCGGACAAGGTTGTCGAAACTGCCGGTACATTATTTCCAGCCTCCCTTACTGACTGGACCATTGCCAGGGTGGTCTGCATCGTCACAAGCACATTTGACTGATTCGCGTAGTAGGAGCCTACAAGAATGGCAACCATCCCCAGAAAATGAACGGTAGTCGCTGCCCAGTAGTTCGCCTTGATTGTCGAGACCATTCTCATTGACTCGTCCAATCGCTCCATAGCCCGGTCCGAGCGAGCCGCCATGGACGCATAACGTGCATCACGCTCAAGGTGAGCCTTTTCTTGCTCCAGACGGAGTTTCTCCTGGGACTTCTCGCGTTCCTGCCAGGCCTTCCTGGATTCTTCTTCTCTTTCCAGTCGTGCTTTTTCCCTCTCCTGCCGAATCTCCTCCAGATGCCGCTCCCTGGCCAGACGCACTTCTTCCTGAGCCTCCTCTCGCTTCAGCCAATCTTCTTGCCGAGCCGTCTCTTCCTTCAGCCATTCCGCTTGTCGAGCCTTCTCGTCCTTCCGCCAATCCTCTTGCCGAGCCTTCTCGTGCTTCCGCCAATCCTCTTGCCGAGCCTTCTCGTCCTTCCGCCAATCCTCTTGCCGAGCCTTTTCTCGCTCCAGCCGCACATTTTCCTGGATGCACTCCTGCTCCAGTCGTGCCCTGTCTCGCTCGGCCTGCTCGATGAGAAACCCATCGATTTTCGCGGACATCGACTCGATCCGTGCATCGATTCTGGTCTCGATGATCTCGATTCTGGCGCTGAATTCGTCTCGCGTTATGTAGTTCATAGATTCCGCACTGTCCGTTTGCCCGACCATGCCACCTGTTTGAAATTGGCTGAATTCCCTTGCAATCAACTCCACACCTCTGACGTTTATCAATACTTCCCTGATTGATGACCCTGGAGTGCTTTGCCTGCTCGCCCAAGGTTTGAAAAACGATAGAACTCGGGCAAAAAACTGACAAGACAGCGGATTCTGGCGCGGATGTAGGCAATGTCGCCGGTTTACGTAGCCGTCCTACACGATCTGAATGAGCTATTCGTTTTCCAGCGCAAACGCCTCGACAATCTGCTCGATCACCGCCCTCACCCGCGCCGTATGGCGCAAATCCGCATGGGTCACCAGCCACACCTCATAGGGAAGCAGTCGCGTACGCCCCGGCCAGAGCCTGACCAAGCCATCGCGTTCTCCCATGTATATCGGAATTTCTCCTACACCGAGACCGGCCGCAATCGAGCGTCGTATCAACAGGCTGGAGTTCAGACTTGCGACAATACGCCCGCAATTCACAGGCTCGCCTGCCAGGGTGATCTCCTTGTTGCCTTGCAGGTACGGTTGGTAGACCACCAGATCGTGGCCCTCGAACGCGGTGCCTGGCGTTGGCACGCCATGGACATCCACATAGGCCTGAGATGCGAACACTCCCACCGGCCAGCGCGCGAGGCGCCGGGCGATCAGGTCAGGGTTTTCCGGTCGGGCGTTGCGTACGGCAATGTCAGCCTCGCGCTTGGCCAGGTTGAGCATCTGCGTGGAGGCGTCCAGTTGCACACGCACGTCAGGGTGTTGCCCATGCAAGCGCGCGATGGCCGGGATCAGGAAGTCGATGGCCAGCGAATCGGTGGTGCTGACCCGCACGTTTCCGGTCAGGCGATCATCCAGGCCCTGGATCTGCCGCTCCAGCTCCAGCGCCGAGTGCTCCATTTTCTCGACTGCCTTGAGGGCGGCTTCGCCCATTGCAGTCAGTGCATATCCCTCGGAAGTCCGCAGGAACAACGTGGCATTCAGCGACTTTTCCAGTGCCGCAATACGCCGCCCGACCGTGGCCTGGTCTACCCTCAATACTCGCGCGGCACCGCGTAATGTCGACTCGCGGCAGACCGCCAGAAACACCCGTGCATCATCCCAGTTCATGTTGTCCTCTCACGATGCAAAATCGCATCAGCAGCAAGCAAAATCGCTGCATTTATGCAGCCACGATAGCCGATATGCTGGACGTCATGAACCTTTCACGGTGCCAAACGCCCCAAAGCACGACAGGAACCGACATGACTTTGCCCACTGAAATGACCCGCATCGAAATCACCGAGCCTGGTGCTCCCGACGTCCTGCAACCTCGGCGCGTGCCGCTGCCGGTAGTCGCACAGGGCGAGCTGCTGATCCGCGTGCACGCTGCCGGCATCAATCGGCCGGACGCCTTGCAACGCGCCGGCAAGTATCCGATGAGACCCGGCATGAACCCGATTCCCGGCCTGGAAGTGGCTGGAGAAGTCGTGGCACTGGGTGCTGGTGTCAGCACTTTTGCCCTGGGCGACAGGGTTTGCGCGCTGACCAATGGTGGTGGTTATGCCGAATACTGCACCGTTCCGGCGGGCCAGACTCTGCCGATCCCGGACGGAATGGATTGGGTCAAGGCCGCGGCGATCCCCGAAACCTTTTTCACGGTATGGGCCAACCTGTTCGGTCTCGGTGGTGCCAGCCGTGGCCAGCGCGTGTTGATTCACGGTGGCACCAGCGGCATCGGAACTACCGCACTGATGCTGTGCCGCGAGTTCGGCATCGAAGCCTTCGCCACCGCCGGCAGCGCCGACAAATGTGAGGCTATCCGTGCATTGGGCGGTGAGCCGATCAACTATCGCGAGCAGGATTTCGCGGCCGTGATTGCCGAGAAAACCAACGGCCAGGGCGTCAATGTGATCCTCGACATCATGGGCGGCTCGTATCTGAACGCCAACCTCGACGCCCTGGCAATGGATGGCCGTGTGGTGATGTTGGGTTTCCTTGGCGGTGCCCGTGCCAACGACGTCGACCTGCTGACCATTCTCGGCAAACGCGCCGTGGTCACCGGTTCCTTGTTGCGCGCTCGCACTTCTGCGGAAAAAGCGGCCATCGCCGATCAATTACGCGAGCATGTCTGGCCGGTATTGGCCGCCGGGCGTTGCCTGCCGATCATCGACAAGGTTTACCCGCTCACCGACGCGGCCCGGGCCCACGCGCACATGGAGGCAGGCGATCACATCGGCAAGATTGTGCTCAACGTGGCATGAGTCACAGCATCGTTTTGTAAAAATTGCTGGCGGGCGACGGTCGAAATTGTCACGCGGGAACCAAGGCATCTGGTAAAAAGCCTTCTTTGTCCGTGCTGTGGTGAAACCGTCCATGTTCCTTGCCTTCATGACCCGACTCCGACGCCGTCGACTGGCATTCGCTTGCATGGCCGCCCTGATCATCGGCCTGCCGACGAGTTGCGCCGTACTGGAACACACCGAACGCAAGCTGCTGTTTCGCATCGAACCGGGCACAGCCGGCTGGTATCACGGTTTGCCCGGCAGCGTTCAGGAACTGGATCTGAAGCCCAAAAGCTTCAAGGCCGGGCAGAACATTCATGCCTGGTGGTGGCCGGCGGAACGGGCCAATGCCCCCGCCATCCTTTACCTGCATGGCGTACGCTGGAACCTGACCGGGCAACTGTTCCGCATCGAACAGCTGCGCGCGGCGGGTTATTCGGTACTGGCCATCGACTACCGCGGCTTTGGCCAGAGTCATGGTGACTTGCCGTCAGAAAGCACTGTTTATGAGGATGCACGGGTCGCCTGGGAACGCTTCCAGCAACTTCAACCCGACCCGGGCAAACGCCTGATCTATGGTCATTCCCTCGGCGGTGCCGTCGCCATCGACCTTGCCGCCGAACTGGGCCGGGACGCCGCCAGAAACCATACGCCGCTGCCGGTCCGGGGCCTGGTGATCGAGTCCACCTTCACGTCACTGGCCGACGTCGCTGCGGCGGTGGCCAACACGTCCCTGCCCGTCCGCTGGTTGTTGTCGCAGAAGTTCGACTCCATCGACAAGATTGCCGACATCCATATGCCGTTGCTGGTGGTGCACGGTCTGGCCGATGCGTTTGTGCCGTCACGCTTCAGCGAACAACTGTTCGCGGCCGCCAGCCAACCCAAGCGATTGCTGTTGGTGCCCGGCGGGACGCACAACAACAGCATGGCATTGGGCGGACAAAACTATCGCAAGGCGATAGATGCCTTGATGCAAACCAAACCTGCCGCACGCGTCGCAGGCGCAACGTTGTTGCAAGGCGCGCGCGACTCCTGAAGACAGAGACCATTGGTCATCCCGACGTAAATAATTGCCACACTGACTGGCATTCCTTCGATCCAAGGCTTTGCTGGATGGAGTCAATCCATGACGCAGCTTCGGCACACCCGGCCGCGCTGCGTTTCACTGCCTGTTCGGGAGCACCACCATGAAAATCAACCCGTACCTGATCTTCAACGGCGACTGCCGTGCCGCCTTCACGTTTTACGAACAATGCCTTCAAGGCAAGCTCGAGGCGATGATGACGTTCGGCGAAACCCCTGCCGCCGAGCACGTGCCGAGGGAGCACCACAACCTGATCATTCATACCTGCCTGAAGGTGGGTGACCAGATGATCATGGCTTCAGACACTACGCCCGACCGCCCGACCCAAGGCATGAGCGGTTGCTCTATTTCCCTGAACGTGGACACCGTCGCCGAAGCTGAAAGAGTCTTCAATGCCCTGGCCAAGGACGGTCGGGTGGACATGCCACTGGAGGCCACGTTCTGGGCCGCACGTTTTGGCATGCTGGTGGATCGCTTTGGCGTGTCGTGGATGGTCAATTGCGAAAGCGACAAGTGAAGCAACCATTGCACCAGACATGAAAAAGCCCGACCTCTTCAGGTCGGGCTTTTTGTTTATCGCTGAGCCAGTTCATGTCTCACGCATTGTTCGTAATAGGTCTGCTTGACGGCTGCGGGCTTGAGACGCGAGGTACTGTTGTAGGTTTGTTCCGTGATACCCATCGCGGTCATGCGCATCCACGGCTGCTGAAACTTGCGCACCTGCAAGCGCTTGCGGGCGCCATAAAGGGAAATCCCCGACAGCTTCGATTGCTGCGCGCCGGCCGCGATGTCCGAACCCCAGGTACAAGCAAAACGATGGCTCTTGCTCAGTTCCCTCCCCTGGGCCCCCAGCGCGAAAAGAGCCAGGGAAAGCGTTGCAACGGTGATGACAGTCGTCCGCATAGGGCCAGCCTAACCTTTTGAAAAAAGGCGAGTTTGCCGGTGCCGGAGAGATTCGGGGGCCAGCAGTTTGCCGCCTATTGGTCCCGGGTGCTGACTTCGATCCTCAACCGATCAACGCTTTCTTCCCGACACTCGATGGAGACTGGCAAAAAACGCCCGATCACGGCGATGTTGCTGTGCAAATGCTCGGTCATCCCGGGGGTCGTAAACGAGCCCGATCCGGCCAGCGCCATCGGCAACAACAGTTGATCGGCGAGATGCTCGGCCACCGCTGCACCACTGCGCAACCAGGCGTCTGCCTGATTGATCGCAACGTCCGCAACGGCCTCTGCGCGCAGTGAAGCCTGGCCAAACGCGCTGAATACTTCCGTGACGTGTTCAAACGCATACTCCAGCAACAACACGTTACCCGGCCCGCAATCCGGATCAAGGCTGATGGCATTCATCGCCGCTGACGGCATATTCAAACGCCGGGCCACACGGTCAAGCTCACGTCTGGCGATGCCCGATGCGAGCCCTGCCGTCAGCGCAAACGCCTTTTGCGAAAGCGCCGAGCCGCGATCGCACACATGCAACGCTGACAGTTTCGACGGCTGCACCGTAACCTCGATTTCGCCGCCACCCGCAGGAACGAAGCCATGACGAAGCAGCTTAAGATCGACCTCGGCGCCCATGCGTCGCATCAACGGCAACCAGCTGCGGGTGAGGAAATCGGTTGGCGGCGCCAACGGATTATGGGTGCCACCGCTGATCCATACCCGACTGGCTTGCGGCGCCCGCAACAACGCGGGTAGCAACGTCTGCAACACCAGTGTGCAACTGCCGGCAGTACCGATGGCAAAGCGGTATTCGCCGCCGCGAATCGGCCCGGGCTCGAAGCTCAGTGCCTGCGAACCCAATTCTGCGCCCTGGGTCCTTGCCCCACAGACCTGCGCCGCCGCCATCACGGCGGTCAGGTGCTGGCGTAACAAGCCTGGACGACTGCGTTTGGCACGAATCCGCTCAATGCGAAATGGCCGCCCTGTCACCATCGACAGGCTCAACGCACTGCGCAACACCTGGCCACCGCCGATGGCACCGTCCAGTTCAATCACGTCCTGTTTCATTTTCTTCCTTATGCGTACAACCCGACGGTTTCTCTGAGGTATCGATCGAGCTGACTGGAGTCCTCCCGGGTTCTGGCCAATGTCGGGACTTCGCGCTTGAGTTCCCTGGCGATGAAGTCATGCAACGCCGGACGACGAGGACCGTAGGCGCTCTCATCGGCATTGCGTTTGAGCGCCAGCAGCTCGTCGACCTCTTCGAGCAACGCCCGGTCATCGACAGTGCTCAGCAGGTCTGCGAACGTCATCGGTGGCCGGCCACGTCCTTGATCGATCCAGCGCACGGCCATCAGAGGCCGCAATACGTAGAAGTACTTCTTGAACCTCACGCTGTCGCCCTGCAAATAGCCACGGAAGTTCTTCTTTGCCATCGACAGGTAGTGATTGCGCGCGGCCGGCGGGCTGTAGAACGCCTCGGCAAGCGCCCGAAGTTGAGAGACTGCTGCAGTTTCGCTGCGGTACACCAGCGGCGAGTCGAGCCACTCCAACAATGTCGGATTGGACTTTCGCAACAGCCCGAGGGTTTTGCGCAGCTCCCAGCCGCTCACATCAAGTTCATCATCCAGCGGTCGCTCGATCACGTCCCGTGGTGCATCGACCTGGACGAACCACTCGGGTTTCTCCACATAAACGAAGCGCACGTCGTAATCACTGTCGGTCGAGGCAAATCCCCAGGCCCGACTGCCCGATTCACAGGCATACAACACCGTGACATTACGCTCGCGCTCTATGCGCGCCAGCTCTTCCAGCACCCGGGCGCGCATGGCGCTGCACAGCGGGTGACGCTCTTCAAAATTCATGTCCTTCAATCCTTGTTCCAGCGAGCCTTGCGGCACGCGCTATCCCTTGACGCACACCACCTGACGCAAGGTATGCAGCACTTCCACCAGCTCGCGCTGGGCGTGCATGACTTTGTCGATATCCTTGTAGGCCATCGGAATTTCATCGATCACCGCGGCGTCCTTGCGGCATTCAACGTGCGCAGTGGCACGGATCTGATCCTCGACCGTGAAGGTGTTTTTCGCTCGGGTACGACTCATGGTCCGTCCGGCACCGTGGCTGCAGGAGCAAAACGACTCCTCATTGCCCAAGCCGCGAACAATGAAGCTCTTGGCGCCCATCGAGCCAGGGATGATCCCCAACTCACCCTTCTTCGCCGATACCGCACCTTTGCGGGTGACCAGAATGTCTTCGCCGAAGTGCCGCTCTTTCTGCACGTAGTTGTGATGGCAGTTCACCGCCTCCAGCGCTACCTCGAAAGGCTTGCGGATAATCTGCCGCGTCGCCTGAATCACGGCCTGCATCATCAATGCGCGGTTCTGCCTGGCGAAGTCCTGGGCCCAGCCCACCGCCTCCACGTAATCATCAAAGTGCCGGCTGCCTTCTTCGAAGTAGGCCAGGTCACGGTCCGGCAGATTGGCAATGTGCTGACGCATATCCGCTTGGGCCATTTGAATGAACAGGTTGCCGATGGCGTTGCCAACACCGCGCGAGCCGCTGTGCAACATGAACCAGACCCGGTTGGCTTCATCCAGGCACACTTCGATGAAATGGTTGCCGCTGCCCAGCGTTCCGAGATGTCCGCGGTTGTTGGTATTGGCCAGTTTCGGGTACTTGTCGGTGATTGCCTTGAACCGTGGATGCAACGCCGCCCACGCCTGATCGGCCTCCTTCGGAATCTCCCCCCAGGCGCCCTTGTCCCGCTGCGAGCGGGTCGAACTGCGGCCATGAGGCACCGCCTGTTCGATGGCACTGCGCAGACCGTGCAGGTTGTCCGGCAGATCGGCAGCGGTCAGAGAAGTCCGCGCGGCAATCATGCCGCAGCCGATATCGACCCCGACCGCCGCCGGAATGATCGCGCCCACGGTGGGAATCACGCTGCCAATGGTCGAGCCCTTGCCCAGGTGGACATCCGGCATTACGGCGAGATGCTTGAAGATGAAGGGCATCTTCGCCGTGTTCATCAGTTGCTCGCGGGCTTCGTTTTCCACCGGGACGCCTTCGGTCCAGAGCTTGATCGGCTTGCCGTTGGCAACTTCCAGCAGTTGGTACGTGTTTTCTTTCATCATCTCGATTCTTTATTGTCTGGCCAATAATCCGGCGCTGTTACACAGCCGTCGGCGACAAGGTCGGGTGAAACATGCAGCGCGCTCTACCGCTGAGCTACGACCCTTCGGCCGACGGGATTCGAACCCGTGCGCACGCTGTCCTGTAGTTCCACCGGCATTCGCCGGGCAAATTCGAAAAAGGTGGCACGACAAAGGTTGATGACTGTTGCGCGTCGCCGCGCACCGGGGTTAGCCGGCCTCAGATGTACAGCCATCGGCATTCGTGCCGTCACGTGCACTGACAAGGGTTTGATGAGACGTCTTGGATGTAGTCCCAGCGGCATTCAGTGCCCGTGACAAATCAGTTATTCAGCTTCATTCCATACGTTCGATCGCTTCGACCCAGTGCTGCGGGCCGTATCGACCGGCGGTGAATTGCTCGATCACATCAAACACCGCGTCACTGAAACCGCCGACATTCAGGATGTCGCCGCGATCCGCCGCCGGTGTCGCCCAACCCGGCTGCAGGTCGATACAAATCAGGCGTGCCTGCGGGTTGATCCGCTTTATCCGCTCCCATTGCAGCATCGTTTCGCTCGCCCCTCGACGTCGCGCATCGATCCAGGATTCGTTGTCCGACACCATGATCAGCGTGTCGACCTTGGCCCTGCGGTCTGCCAGCTTCTTCAGCGGCGCCGAGCAGCAGGTTCCGCCACCGAAAATGCCTGCAAGCTTTTCGGCATTGCTGATTACACTGTCCCGCGGGTTGAGCGTGATATCCACCACGTCGACCTCGAACGGCATCACTCGCGCGGCCGGCTGTTTGCGCAACACCGCTGCCGCGATCAACGCCGCCACATCGATGCAGCGAACTGCTGTGGTCGCACCCTGTCGGTAACCGGTCAGCGGGCTGCCCATCGACCCGGAGACGTCCGGGCAGACCACCACCGCGCCTTCAAGCTTCGGCACATTGGCCAACGACAACTCAAGTGCATCTTGCAGCGCCTCACGTATTGGCGCCGGAACGTCATCACCAACCATTCGGTACGCCGTCAGCAACTGGTACGGATACACCCGCGCCTTGGCGACTGCTTCGGGATCCGCCAACCGTCCGGCCACGTACTCGGTGCAACCCGGCACTTCAAAGGCACCATGGCGCGCAAGGGTGTTGAGGTTGATGCGAAGCCCCTGCCAGCCCATGTTTTGCGCTTGAGCGGCCCATTGCTCCTTGCTCAGGGTCTCGTTGCCGAGCAATTGAAAAGGCACCTCGGCTACTCGATCACTTACACCGCTACGAAACGCCAGCAGATCGCGGGTCAGTTCCGGCAGCGCTTGTACGTCCACCGGTTTGCCGATCAGCCAGGCGAAGAACGCTTCGCGCCAGGCTTCGGACGGTTTGGGGTGAACCATTTTCACCACATCCGCCAGCGAGGGCTGATTACCGATCGACGCTTGCAGCAGTTGCCGCTCGGTCGCGCTGTTCAGCCAGTCCTGAACCAGTCGCTTGGGCTGCGAGCCGAGGGATTTACGCCCGGTGGCACCACTACGCAGAATCTGTACGAAGTTGCGCAGCATCTTGCCACTGTCCACGATCTCTCCGAACACCTCCGGTACCAATACCGAACGCTGGGCGGTCAGCGCCGCCAGCAACAAGGCCGGCATGTCTTTCATATGGCCTTTTTGGCGGGCGTATATAGCAGCGTTGGCTACAAAGCGGCTGTCCAGTTCGGCCACCAGTTTCAACACCTGATCCAGCTGGTTTTGCGCCGTTGCGTAAAAGGTCTGGTTCAGACAACCGGTCACTGCCAACTGGGCCAATTGATGCTTGGGCGTATAGGCATAAGCTGCGGCTCCCGAAGCATTCACGGTATCGCACGCCGGCAGGTTGTTCGATTGTGTGTTGAAGAGATTCAAGTTGGCCATCGTGGCGTCTCGCTGTGTTGTCCTGTTCGTTGCGAGAGATATTGCAGCCGCCGTGCCAGTTTTGAAAAAATCCATTTATTTATATTCATGTTATTGATTTATATAGTTTTTTTATTTTCGAAGAGTCGATCTCTGAACATTAAGCACGACAAGACGATTCGCCAAACACTATCATTTGATATCGTCGTTTATCTTTTGAGATAGCCATGCAAAACAAGCGCACTGTTGCCATCGGTTTCATCGGAGCAACCCTCGATCGCGTAAGCAAAGGTGCCAATCGCTGGAACCATTGGCGCCCGAGCGTGGGCCTGTGCCAGCAGCCGGATGTACTGATCCATCGACTGGAATTGATTCACGGCACAGACGCCCGGGACGTCAGCCTTGCCGAGCGGATTCGCGAAGACATTCGCCAGGTATCGCCTGAAACCGAGGTCTGCCTGCACCCGATGACGCTGCGCAACCCGTGGGATTTCGAGGAGGTCTACGGCGCGCTGCACGACTTCACCACCGAATACACCTTCGATACCGAGCGCGAGGACTATCTGGTCCACATCACCACCGGTACCCACGTTGCGCAGATCTGCTGGTTCCTGCTGACCGAGGCGCGCTACCTGCCGGCACGACTGATCCAGACCTCCCCCGCCCGCCGCAAGAGCGAAGACGAGCTGGCTACTGGTACCCACGCGCTGATCGATCTGGATTTGTCGCGCTACGATCGAATTGCCACTCGCTTTACCAACAAGCGGCTGGAAGGCCTGGAGTTTCTTAAATCCGGCATCGCCACACGCAACGCCGCGTTCAACCGCTCCATCGAACAGATTGAACGCGTCGCTGTGCGCTCGAAAGCGCCGATGCTGCTGATCGGCCCGACCGGGGCCGGCAAATCCTTCCTCGCCCGGCGGATCTATGAGCTCAAACGCGGCCGCCACCAGATGCAGGGACGCTTCGTTGAAGTGAACTGCGCCACCCTGCGCGGCGACGGCGCGATGTCCGCGCTGTTCGGCCACGTCAAAGGCGCCTTCACCGGCGCGCAAAATGCCCGCGACGGCCTGTTGCGCGCCGCCGACGGTGGCATGTTGTTTCTCGATGAAATCGGCGAACTGGGTGCAGACGAACAAGCCATGCTGCTCAAGGCCATTGAGGAGAAACGTTTCTTCCCGCTCGGCTCGGACAAGGAAGTCGACAGCGACTTTCTGATTATCGCCGGCACCCATCGCGATCTGCGCAGCCGTGTCGCTGAAGGCTTGTTTCGGGAGGATCTCTACGCCCGAATCAACCTCTGGACGTTCGACCTGCCGGGCCTGGCGGGTCGGCGCGAAGACATCGAACCGAACATCGACTTCGAACTTGAACGCCACGCGCGCGAACACGGCCAACTGGTACGCTTCAACCTCGAAGCGCGCAGGCGCTATCTGGCCTTTGCCAGCTCACGCGAAGCGGCATGGCTGGGTAATTTTCGCGAACTGTCAGCCTCGATCACACGCATGGCAACACTGGCCGACAGCGGGCGAATTGATGAAGTGCAGGTGCAGGAAGAAATTGATCGACTTCGTTATGCCTGGGGACTGAAGCAACCGGGACGAATGACGGACGATTTGCCGGGAGACGCCGAAGGCATGGACCTGTTTGACCGATTGCAATTGAAGGCCGTACTGGCAGTGTGTAGAGAGTCAGATAGCTTGTCGGATGCCGGCAGACGCTTGTTCGGCGTATCGCGCCAGGCGAAGGCACAACCCAATGATGCGGACCGATTGAGAAAGTATCTGGGACGGTTTGGAATTGAATGGAGCCAGGTGACCGATGCCAAAGAATCAGCCGCAAAGTAAAACGGCAGCAACCGCTGCCGAAATAGAACGTTCGATCCAGGCCCTGAACAACATGGCGGAACGTCTTTGGGGCGATGGTCGCGAAGCCGAAGCCAAGGCACTCCTTGACGCTCTGGATGCGCTAAATCATGCACTCGACAGAATCAGGATTGGAGAAAGTCGCAGGGCTGCGACGCTCCATTAAGATGAACGCCAAGACAGTCAACAGAACCTGGGACAATCTACAACAGCATGAATCACTTGCGCTCGGAAGACCGGCCGATTTCCTCGCGAGTCGGCATGGTCCAGTCCGAGGGGCGCCGCTCGTAAATAGAGTCTTCACGATCATGGCCGTCGTAACCGAACATCAGCAAATACAATCCAAACGCTGTTGCCGCCAATATCGCCCTGCCAACCGGGCTGGCATCTTTAGCTAAACCACCCGGCCCAATGACCACCCAACCGCCACGCAGGTAAGCGAAGACGGCTTGCATAAACCACGCCTGCATCGCCAGGGACAGCCAGAAAAGGCTCCATTCTCCCGTGTAGCGCACAAAGGCATTCACCAGAGCCGCTGCAACCATCAAAGTTAGTATCAGATAGCGAAAGCGCTTGAGGAACGTCAAAGGATGGTTCGTGTGCTCCATGACTTTCACTGCCTCCAAATTTTGCCGGCACACTCTGATTTCCGATATTGGCCGTTTCAGGCGATTCTGATCAGCAGCTGTGGGCGATCAAGGAAATGAACGAGCAACTGTGAAACAAAGGCGAAGAGAAGTCCCGCAAATGCCACGCACATGAAAAAGCCCAACTCGCTAAAGTTGGGCTAAGTCATTGAATTATATGGTCGGGACGGAGTGATTCGAACACTCGACCCCTAGCACCCCATGCTAGTGCGCTACCGGACTGCGCTACGCCCCGACTAGGTTTGAAACTCGTTCTCCATCTCGAAGAACGCTCAAGAATATATCGCAAGCTTTTGAAAACTGGAAGTATTTAAAAGCAGGAAATTATTTCTTGAGGACCACCAGAACATCTTCGAGCTCGGCGATCATCTGGCGGATCATTTGCTTGTATTGGGTTGTATCGTCTTTGGCTTCATCACCGGACAGGCGCAGACGCGCACCGCCGATGGTGAACCCTTGATCGTAAAGGAGCGCGCGGATCTGCCGGATCATCAGCACGTCCTGGCGCTGATAATACCGGCGGTTTCCGCGGCGTTTGACGGGGTTGAGCTGAGGAAACTCCTGCTCCCAGTAGCGCAGCACGTGCGGCTTTACCGCACACAGCTCGCTGACTTCACCAATGGTGAAGTAGCGTTTGCCCGGGATGACGGGTAGTTCGTCGTTATGACTTGGTTCCAGCATAAGCCTCAACTCGGGCTTTCAACTTCTGCCCTGGACGAAAGGTGACCACACGGCGAGCCGTGATCGGGATTTCTTCCCCCGTTTTCGGGTTGCGGCCAGGCCGCTGGCGCTTGTCCCGAAGGTCGAAATTGCCGAAACCCGACAATTTGACCTGCTCGTTGTCTTCAAGAGCGTGCCTGATTTCCTCGAAAAACAGTTCGACCAATTCCTTGGCTTCCCGCTTGTTCAGGCCCAGCTCTTCATACAGACGTTCCGCCATCTCAGCTTTCGTCAAAGCCCCCATACGTCACTTCCTTAACGTGGCGTTCAACCTTTGTTCGAGCGAGGTGAGGATATTTTGCGTCGTCGAGTTCACCTCATCGTCATTAAGAGTGCGCGATGGATGCTGCCAGGTCAAGCCGACTGCAAGGCTTTTTCTATCAGGATCAATACCTTTACCCTGATACACGTCAAACAGCCTGAGATCCGTGAGCCATTCGCCTGCATT
Source organism: Pseudomonas sp. R43(2017) (assembly GCF_002112345.1). Taxonomy (NCBI): domain Bacteria; kingdom Pseudomonadati; phylum Pseudomonadota; class Gammaproteobacteria; order Pseudomonadales; family Pseudomonadaceae; genus Pseudomonas; species Pseudomonas sp. R43(2017). The sequence continues at coordinate 236,031 of NZ_NEHJ01000010.1, read as the reverse complement.
TTCACGGATTACGTCCAGTACAGCCGAGGCTGCAACGTCTTTGTGCGCAATCAGTGCAAGGTCACGACGCACTTCAGGAAAGCGCGACAACTCGTGGAATTTCGGCATTTTACCCAAAGCGACTTCAGCCAGAACCAGCTCGAAGACGAAGACCGGACGGTCGAGACCCAAGGATTTCGACAGTTCAGGGTGAATCGCACCGATAAAGCCGACTTCACGCCCTTCACGCTCGATGCGCGCGGTTTGACCCGGGTGCAGCGCCGGGTGTTTGCCCGGAGTGAAAGTGAACGAATCCAGCGCACCGGCAAAGCCCAGCACCGCTTCCACGTCAGCCTTGACGTCGAAGAAGTCCACGGTATCGCGACCTTGCGCCCAGCCTTCCGGCAGACGGCTACCGCAGACAACACCGGCCAGCATCGGCTCTTGCTTCAGGCCTTCCAGCTGACCAACGAAGCGCAGACCGCTCTCGAACAAACGGACGCGATCCTGTTGACGGTTGAGGTTGTGCTGCAGCGCCTTGACCAGACCCGGCCACAGCGACGAACGCATGGCGGCCATGTCATTGGAGATCGGGTTCGCCAACAGCAGCGGCTCGACACCTGGATTGAACAGTTCGAATTGCTTTGGATCGATGAAACTATAGGTGATCGCTTCCTGATAACCACGAGCGACCAACAGACGACGCAGCTCCGGCAGATCGCTGCGCGCTTCAGCCTTGGCTTGCGGCGCCAGACGAGCTTGCGGGTAACGAACCGGCAGACGGTTGTAACCGTACAGACGCGCCAGTTCTTCGATCAGGTCGACTTCCAGGCTGATATCGAAGCGATGGCTCGGTACTTCTACGCGCCATTGCCCTGCCCCGTCGGCGGAAACCTTCAGGCCCAAAGCATTGAGCAGACGCTCGACTTCGGCCGAATCCATTTCCATACCCAGCATCTGGGTGATGCGCTGAGCACGCAAAGTGATCGGCGCGATCGACGGCAAGTGCTGCTCGCTGACGGCTTCGATGATCGGGCCGGCTTCGCCACCGGTGATTTCCAGCAGCAGGCCAGTGGCACGCTCCATGGCTTCACGGGCCAATTGCCAGTCCACGCCACGCTCATAGCGGTGCGAAGCATCAGTGTGCAGACCGTAGGAGCGAGCCTTGCCCGCCACAGCGATCTGGTCGAAGAATGCACTTTCAAGGAACACGTCGCGAGTGGTCGCGGATACACCGCTGTGCTCGCCACCCATCACGCCGGCAATGGCCAGAGCGCGAGTGTGGTCGGCGATCACCAGCGTATCGCTACGCAGGCTGACTTCCTGACCGTCGAGCAGAACGAGCTTCTCGCCCTCTTCCGCCATGCGCACACGAATGCCGCCATTAATTTCCGCGAGGTCGAAAGCGTGCAGCGGCTGACCCAGTTCAAGCATCACGTAGTTGGTGATGTCGACGGCGGCGTCGATGCTGCGGACTTCGGCGCGACGCAGGCGCTCCACCATCCACAGCGGCGTAGGCTTGGACAGGTCAACATTGCGGATGACTCGACCCAGGTAACGCGGACACGCAGCAGGCGCCAGCACTTCTACCGAGCGCACTTCATCGTGCACAGCCGGAACGGTCATCACCACAGGACGAGTGACAGGAGCGTCGTACAGCGCACCCACCTCACGAGCCAGACCGGCCAGGGACAGGCAGTCGCCGCGGTTCGGGGTCAGGTCGACCTCGATGCTGGCGTCTTCCAGATCCAGATAAACGCGGAAATCTTCGCCCACCGGCGCATCGGCCGGCAGCTCCATCAGACCGTCATTGCCTTCACCGACCTGCAGCTCGGATTGCGAGCACAGCATGCCGTTGGACTCGACGCCACGCAGCTTGGCCTTCTTGATCTTGAAGTCGCCCGGCAGCTCGGCACCGATCATGGCGAACGGAATCTTCAGGCCCGGACGCACATTTGGCGCACCGCACACGACCTGGAAGGTTTCCGCACCATTGCTCACCTGGCACACACGCAACTTGTCGGCGTCAGGGTGTTGTTCGGTACTCAGAACCTCACCCACCACTACACCACTGAATGCACCGGCGGCCGGCGTAACGCTATCGACCTCAAGACCGGCCATCGACAGACGAGCAACCAGCTCGTCGCGATTTACCTGCGGGCTGACCCAGCCACGCAGCCATTGTTCACTGAATTTCATCCTGCTCTCCTAAAAATTCGTTACGACTAGCGAAATTGCGCGAGGAACCGCAAGTCGTTGTCGAAGAACAGACGCAAGTCGTTCACGCCGTAACGCAGCATGGCCAGACGCTCGACGCCCATGCCGAAGGCAAAGCCCGAGAACTCTTCCGGGTCGATCCCGGACATGCGCAGCACATTCGGGTGAACCATGCCGCAGCCCATGACTTCCAGCCAGCCGGTCTGCTTGCAGACACGGCAACCTTTACCGCTGCACATCACGCATTCCATGTCGACTTCAGCGGATGGCTCGGTGAACGGGAAGTAGGAAGGACGGAAACGTACTGCCAGTTCTTTCTCGAAGAACACCCGCAGGAACTCTTCGATAGTCCCTTTCAGGTCGGCGAAATTGATGTCGCGATCGACCAGCAGGCCTTCGACCTGGTGGAACATCGGCGAGTGGGTGATATCGGAGTCGCTGCGATACACACGGCCTGGGCAGACGATGCGGATCGGCGGCTGCTGCGATTCCATGGTGCGGACCTGTACCGGTGAGGTATGGGTGCGCAACAGCATGTTCGCATTGAAATAGAAGGTGTCGTGCATCGACCGGGCCGGGTGATGGCCTGGGATGTTGAGCGCCTCGAAGTTGTGATAATCGTCTTCGACCTCAGGGCCTTCGGCAATGCCGTAGCCGATGCGGGTGAAGAACTGTTCGATACGTTCCAGAGTCCGGGTTACCGGATGCAGACCACCGGAGGTCTGACCACGGCCCGGCAGGGTTACGTCAATGGATTCGGCGGACAGTTTGGCAGCCAGTTCGGCCTCTTCAAACAGAGCCATGCGCGCATTGAGAACGCCTGTGACACGTTCCTTGGCAACGTTGATCAGGGCGCCGACCTGCGGACGCTCCTCTGCTGGCAAATTCCCCAGGGTCTTCATCACCTGAGTCAATTCACCCTTTTTGCCAAGGTATTGAACCCGGATTTGCTCCAGGGCATTGATATCTTCAGCGCTTTGCACAGCCTCTAGTGCTTGAGAGACCAGCGCATCCAGGTTTTCCATGTACAGACTCCAGATACAAAATAGGGGAAGAGCTTGAAGGCTCTTCCCCTATTTATGACGTTTACCACCTGACCCCACAGAGGTGAGGCCGGGTGACTGTCGGGGGTACTTAAGCCAAGGTGGCTTTAGCTTTCTCGACAATCGCGGCAAACACCGCTTTTTCGTTCACTGCCAGATCAGCCAGAACCTTACGGTCGATCTCGATGGACGCTTTTTTCAGGCCAGCGATGAAACGGCTGTAGGACAGACCGTTAACACGAGCACCAGCGTTGATACGAGCGATCCACAGAGCGCGGAACTGACGTTTTTTCTGACGACGGTCACGGTAGGCGTATTGGCCTGCCTTGATTACCGCTTGCTTGGCAACACGGAATACGCGCGAGCGAGCGCCGTAGTAGCCTTTAGCAAGTTTCAGAATTTTTTTGTGACGTTTACGGGCAATGACGCCACGCTTTACACGAGCCATGAGTTACTTCCTCTATTCTTGATCCAAAAATTAACGAAGGCGCAGCATGCGCTCGACTTTTGCCACGTCAGACGGATGCAGCAAGCTGCTACCGCGCAGTTGACGCTTACGCTTGGTCGACATTTTGGTCAGGATGTGGCTCTTGAAAGCGTGCTTGTGCTTGATACCGTTAGCAGTTTTCAGAAACCGCTTAGCAGCACCACTTTTGGTTTTCATCTTTGGCATGTTCGGATACTCCGCATTCAGTTGATAAACATAATCAGAAGGCCTGCCGTGCCCTGTTGATTACTTCTTCTTTTTCGGGGCGATGACCATGATCAGCTGGCGTCCTTCCATCTTAGGATGCTGTTCGACCGAACCGTACTCGAGCAGGTCTTGTTCAACCCGCTTGAGGAGTTCCATCCCCAGCTCCTGGTGGGCCATCTCACGGCCGCGGAATCGCAAGGATACCTTGGCCCTGTCCCCGTCACTCAGGAAACGTACCAGGTTGCGCAGTTTTACCTGGTAATCCCCTTCCTCCGTCCCTGGACGAAACTTGATTTCTTTTACCTGAATCTGCTTCTGGTTCTTCTTCGCCGCAGCAATCTGCTTCTTCTTTTCGAAGATCGACTTGCCGTAGTCCATCACACGGCAAACCGGTGGGACTGCGTCTGCAGAGATTTCTACCAGATCAAGCTTTGCTTCTTCAGCGATACGAAGCGCTTCATCAATCGAGACGATGCCAATCTGCTCGCCGTCAGCGCCAATTAACCGAACCTCGCGTGCCGAGATATTCTCGTTGATCGGGGCTTTCGGTGCAGTTCGTTTATCTTGTCTCATTTCACGCTTAATAATAATTACTCCGAATCTGGGCGACCACGCCGGGAAACCGCTTGCGCGAGAAACTCAGCGAACTGGGCGACGGGCATCGAGCCCAGGTCAGCACCTTCACGAGTACGCACAGCGACAGTCTGCATCTCGACTTCCTTATCCCCAATAACCAAGAGATATGGAACCTTGAGCAAAGTATGCTCGCGGATTTTAAAGCCGATCTTTTCATTTCTCAAGTCAGACTTGGCACGAAACCCGCTTTCGTTGAGAGTTTTTTCGACCTGAGCAACAAAATCTGCCTGTTTATCAGTGATATTCATGATCACTGCCTGGGTTGGCGCCAGCCACGCAGGGAATGCACCTTCGTAGTGCTCGATCAGAATCCCGACGAAACGCTCGAACGAACCGAGGATCGCACGGTGCAACATGACCGGATGCTTGCGGCTGTTGTCTTCGGAGACGTATTCGGCACCAAGACGCACTGGCAGGTTGAAATCGAGCTGCAAAGTACCACATTGCCACACGCGACCGAGGCAATCTTTCAGCGAGAATTCAATCTTCGGACCATAGAAAGCGCCCTCACCCGGCTGCAGATCGTACGGAAGGCCCGCGCTATCAAGGGCCGCAGCCAAGGCTGCTTCGGCGCGATCCCACAGCTCGTCGGAACCAACGCGTTTTTCCGGACGAGTGGACAGTTTCATTTCGACGTCGGTGAAGCCGAAGTCGCGGTAAACATCCATGGTCAGTTTGATGAACGCAGCGGATTCGGCCTGCATCTGCTCTTCGGTGCAGAAAATGTGGGCGTCGTCCTGAGTGAATGCACGCACGCGCATGATGCCGTGCAGCGCACCCGACGGCTCGTTACGGTGACAGGCACCGAACTCGGCCAGACGCATCGGCAGCTCGCGGTAGCTCTTCAGACCCTGGTTGAACACTTGCACGTGGCAAGGGCAGTTCATCGGCTTGATCGCGTAGTCGCGGCTTTCCGACTCGGTGGTGAACATGTTGTCAGCGTAGTTGGCCCAGTGACCGGACTTTTCCCACAGGCTACGGTCAACGACTTGCGGCGTCTTGATCTCGAGATAGCCGTTGTCACGCTGCACCTTGCGCATGTACTGCTCGAGTACCTGGTACAGAGTCCAGCCATTCGGGTGCCAGAACACCATGCCCGGCGCTTCTTCCTGGGTGTGGAACAGGCCCAGGCGCTTGCCGATCTTGCGGTGATCGCGCTTTTCAGCTTCTTCGATTCGCTGGATGTACGCTGCCAACTGCTTCTTGTCAGCCCATGCGGTGCCGTAAACGCGCTGCAATTGCTCGTTCTTGGCATCACCGCGCCAGTAGGCACCGGACAGCTTGGTCAACTTGAAGGATTTCAGGAAGCGAGTGTTCGGCACGTGCGGACCGCGGCACATGTCGACATATTCTTCGTGATAGTACAGGCCCATGGCCTGCTCGTTCGGCATGTCCTCGACCAGGCGCAGCTTGTAGTCTTCGCCACGGGCTTTGAACACTTCGATCACTTCGGCACGCGGAGTGACCTTCTTGATGACGTCGTATTCGGTGTCGATCAGCTGTTGCATGCGCTGCTCGATGGCAGTCATGTCGTCCGGAGTGAAAGGACGCTCGAAGGCGATGTCGTAATAGAAGCCTTCGTCAATGACCGGGCCGATGACCATTTTGGCCGTCGGGTACAGCTGCTTGACCGCGTGGCCAACCAGGTGGGCGCAAGAGTGGCGAATGATCTCCAGCCCCTCTTCATCCTTTGGCGTGATGATTTGCAGCGTTGCGTCGCTGTCGATGATGTCGCTGGCGTCAACCAGCTTGCCGTTCACCTTGCCGGCCAGGGTGGCCTTGGCCAGGCCTGCACCGATGGATGCGGCGACCTCGGCTACGGAAACCGGGTGATCGAATGAACGTTGACTGCCGTCGGGAAGAGTAATAGTTGGCATGGCGCCTCCTCTCCTAGTGGTGACCCCTACCAAAGGTCACGTGGGTTGGGATGAGCCAGTACAAGATCCGATCCAGGCCATTCAATGACGAACGCCTGCCTTACAGCGGCAGGAGCCTTGCGGCCAACCGGAAAACCGAACCAGAGTGACTGGGATTCAAATCAGAGTATTCGCACGTCGCCGCTGCCGGGACTGAAGGTCATCCGGAGCCTGCGAACGCCCGAGTCGGCCATGCTAGCACAGATGAACGGTCACACACGCACTCTGGTTTTACCGGCAGGCAAATCGTCTGTTTTGTGCCAGAGTGATGAACTTGATCGGCCACTCAGCCATCAGATAACAAGACATCGACCCACAAGGAGCATCCTCGCATGCGTCTGAACACCCTATTCGCCGCAGTCGTCCCTTTAGTTCTGCTGTTGCCGCTGAGCGCGCAGGCTGCCTGGCCGAAAGGCGTCAAAGAGCAATACATGAACGACTGCACAAAAGCGGCCAGCCAAAGCGTCAACCCGACGGTAGCCAAACAACACTGCACCTGTGGCGCTGATGTCCTGGAGAAGAAATTCACCACACAGGAAATCTCTCAGCTGATGGACAAGAACACCCCGCCGAGCGGTGAGCTGGGTCAGCGCGCACTGAAGGAAATCTCGGTTTGCCGAGTGCAGAAATAGACCCTGGCGAGCGGATTTAAGGGCATTCAGAGAGCGAAAAACGGCCGGAATGCCCCTGAATCCGATATTTTATGCAGGTTTTATAGCTTTTTTTACACCCCGCCGAATTGGCTGAAAGCCTCTGAAACCGGGGGTTACAGACATTCAAACTGTCGAAGCGTCTGCAATATGAAAGCAAACAGCACGTCCGGGGGGCTACCAAAGCGAACATTTCGACTATGATACCCCGGTGTGCCCAGTTGGCCTGAGCAGCACAGTACTACTGAAAATATATGTTTCTTGGAGATACACCATGTCTAATCGCCAAACCGGCACCGTTAAATGGTTCAACGATGAAAAAGGCTTCGGCTTCATCACTCCTCAAGGTGGCGGTGACGACCTGTTCGTACACTTCAAAGCTATCGAATCCGACGGTTTCAAAAGCCTGAAAGAAGGCCAGACCGTTTCCTTCGTGGCTGAGAAAGGCCAAAAGGGTATGCAAGCTGCACAAGTTCGCCCAGAGTAATTTCCCGGCGCACTAAAAAAACCCCGTCCATGTGACGGGGTTTTTTATGCGCGTGACAAAAGTCTGTACAACTCAGCCACAGCTGGCCCGAGTGACCACCAGATTGTTGTCGGTATTGAGGTTCAGCCGATCAGACCGGTACTCAAGGGTGATCATGTCGTCAGGCTTGAGGAACCGGGCATTCTGCGCGCCGGCCTTTTTGCGCGCCTGATCCAGCAATTCCGGCGAAGCCTTTTTGCCGACGGCGAACTCTGCAGCGGTTGCCTCGCAACGACTGTGACCGGTTTCGGTTGCCACGGGATCCTTCTGCGACTCGCTGGACGTGGTAGTGCAGCCAGCCAGCATGGCAACTGCCATCAGAGTACCCAGTGACGCGAGCTTCCAAGGCATGAAGCCTCCTTTTTTCAATAGTTGAGCGAACATCGTGCGACCGCCAATACAGCGTTTGGTTTCATGACCTGCGCCACTCCCCTGCCCCACGATCAGAAAAACGGCGAGTTTGCCTCAGCAACGCCCGATCCTTCTTCATACAATCGTCACTGAATATGACCAGTGCTCAGTAGACATCAATGTAGTCAAAGGGCGGATTCGGCCAGTTGTCCTTGAGCGCATTGAAGATTTGCATCACCCAGACCTCGTCACTGGCCGCAACGTTGCCCACATAACCCGAGCCCTTGGCCCAAGTCTCCAGGCGAAACGACAAGCCATCGATAGCCTGGCCACCCGTGACGCCCGAAGAGATATATGCAATGCCGCCCTTGGTTACGCGTAACTGGGTGTGCTCATCGTCGCTGGCCGAAGCCAGCATCAGACGCACGGCGTCCAGCGTCAGGCCGCCGGGGGAATTCAAATCGATTTGCACAACTCAGGCCCTTGGTCATTTCGAAGACGACCAAGTGTCGCATAGCCCTGCGCTCATGCCTAAGTCGCAGTGCCAAACACCGGCCAAAGTGGTTAACTCAAGATTCCAGTCCCGTAACCTTCCGAGCCCATCATGACGACCGTAAGCATCTCAGCCGACATCAAGGCCCACTGGCCACAAGGCCATAGTTCTTACAGTCCGGGCAGTCCGGAGGAACTGGCATTGATCAGCATCGACCTGCTGGTCAAGACGCTGGGAACACAAGCCGCGCAATCATTTATTGCCCAGCTGTTCGAGAAGTATCCGGATGACTTCAAGGGCACATCGGACATCGAGAAAGAATAAAAATGGCCCGCAGGCTGGCACCTGCGGGCCTGTTGCTTACTTCAGACGCTTCAGGCGTTCAGTCAACAGATCGAAGAAGCCCTGAGCATCACCGTTTTCCACCCAGAAGGCATTTTTCGGGGCTTTCAGGCCGTCATACCAGTCGACGATGGTCTGCCCGAAGGTCGGACCTTCACGGCTATCAACCACCACGTTCACCGAACGGCCGGTGAACAGTTCTGGTTTGAGCAGGTAAGCCACGACCGTGGCGTCATGCACCGGACCACCCGGAATGCCGTAGTGTTCCATATCGCCCTTGATGTACTCGTTGAGGATATCGCCGACAATCTTGCTCGCGTTGTTGTTCAGCGCCGCGATCTGTTTCAGGCGTGCATCGCTGGTGAGGATCTTGTGGGTGACATCCAGCGGCAGGTAAGTCAGCTTCACGCCGCTCTTGAGCACGACTTCAGCCGCTTGCGGATCGGCGTACAGGTTGAATTCGGCCACAGGAGTGATGTTGCCACCGTTGAAGTGCGCGCCACCCATGATGACCACTTCCTTGATGCCCTGAACGATCTCCGGCTCCTGGATCAGTGCCAGCGCGAGGTTGGTTTGCGGCCCGAGCATGGCAATGGTGATGCTGTGCGGTTTGGCTTTTTTCAGAGTGTCGATCAGGTAGTTGACCGCATTGCCTTCAGCCAGGCCTTTTTTCGGCTCATGCACGGTGACACCCGACAGGCCTTCCTTGCCATGGATGTTCTCGGCGTAGATCGGTGTGCGCATCAACGGCCTCGGTGCGCCGGCGTAAACCGGCACCTCTTCACGCCCGGCCCACTCGCGGGCCAGTCGCGCATTGCGTGATGTCTTGTCGAGACGCACGTTGCCAGCCACGGTGGTCAGCGCGCGAATGTTCAGCTCCTCCGGCGATGCCAGAGCAAACAACAGGGCCACTACATCATCGGCACCCGGATCGGTATCGATGATCAGATCGATCTTTTCCGCCGCCTGGGCGCCGGTCGCGGTTATCACGGACAAAAGCAGCAGGCTCCGGATCAGTTGGTGAATTTTTTGAGCATAGCGGTGCATGGCGCATTCCTTGTGCATTTGAAATCAGAAAAGGGACTGAGCCCCGTTAAAACGTTACCCCGGCCACCAGCACGATGTTGCAGTACGGCTGACATTCGCCTGTACGAACAATCGCTCGCGCCTGTCGGCTGAGAGCCTTGAATTGCTCATGACCGAGCAGATCGCGCCGCCCCAGCGCACCTTCTTCATTCAATACGTCCAGCGAAGCCAGCGCAGTGGGTTGCTTGTCGAAGATTTCCTGGGCGAGCACATGACTTTCCACCTGCATTTCGCTGAGCACGATCTTCAGGGTGCTGACGAAATCCGGAACACCGTGGGTCAGCGCGAGGTCGATCAACTCGACACCCGGCGGCACGGGCAAGCCGGCATCACCGATCACGACGATGTCGCCATGACCCAGGGAGGCGATAAGCCGAGACAGCGCGATATTGAGCAATGGTGTCTTTTTCATGCGGGTTTGAACGCCTGTACGTCGGATGAAGTGGGAATGGACGGCTGGGCACCCGCACGAGTAACAGACAGCGCCGCAGCTATCTGACCAAAACGAATGGCCTCGACCTCGGTTTTGCCGGCGGCCAGCGCCGCCGCGAAACCGCCGACGAAGGTGTCCCCGGCAGCCGTGGTATCGACCGCTTTCACTTTGGGTGCAGGAAAGTGCTGGTAACCCGAGCCGTTGGCGAACAACGCACCCTGAGCACCCAGCGTGACGATCACGTTGCCGGCGCCCATGGAAATCAGTTGTGCAGCTGCTTTTTCAGCGCTTTCCAGCGAGTCCACCGACAAACCGCTGAGGGCTGCGGCTTCGCTTTCATTGGGAATCAGGTAGTCGATGGAAGCAAACCAGTCCGCCGGCAATGGACGGCTGGCCGGGGCCGGATTCAGGATGACCGTCTTGCCCAGTTCACGACCGCGCTTGAGCGCATGACCGACGGTGGCATCGGGAATTTCCAGCTGACAAATAATCACATCCGCCGCCTGCAATACCGCGTCGAACTGGTCGATCACCGCAGGCGTCATCGAACCGTTAGCCCCGGCAACGATGACGATAGCGTTCTGACTGTTGTCATCGACCACAATCAGCGCTACGCCACTGGAGTCCTCGACCACGCTGACCGCCTGACAATCGATCTGCTCGACCAGCAATGCCTCGCGCAATTGCACGCCATAGTCGTCATTGCCGACACAACCGACCATCGACACCTGAGCGCCCAACCGGGCGGCGGCCACCGCCTGGTTGGCACCCTTGCCACCTGACACAGTCGCGAACGAATGTCCGATCAGTGTCTCGCCACCCCGGGGCAAACGAGGCGCCCGGGTGACCAGGTCCATGTTCAGACTGCCTATTACCACTACATTTGCAGGCATACACCACTACTCATCAATTCGGTTTCAGCGATATTCGGTAAACACGCCAGCCAGCGGCGCAGTCGACTCTCGCAAGACAATACTCGGGGTCACGATCCGCTGATCCGTAGCCAGATCCGGGGTAGCAATTCTTCGCAGCAACACTTCCGCCGCCATCTCGCCCAACTGCAGGATCGACTGCCCCACAGTGGTCAGCGCCGGGTACACGTACCGGCTCATCTGGATATCGTCGAAGCCGATCACCGACAACTGCGCAGGTACGCGCACATTGCGCTCGGCGGCGGCGCGCAGCACACCGATGCCGATCATGTCGTTGCCGGCAAAGATTGCACTGGGGGGATTGCCCCCAAGCAAAACCGCAGCCGCGTTGTAGCCGCCAGTGCTGGTGAAATCGCTTTCCAGCATCCGCAATGGAGGTACTTCAATACCTGCCTCTTTCAAGGCGCGGCAAAATCCGGCCTGACGCATTTGCGCAACACTGGTGCTCGCCGGACCGCCAATCGTGGCGATATCGCGATGGCCGAGTTCGATCAGGTGCCTCGTTGCCAGATAGGCGCCATATTCATGGTCGATGCGCACGAGATCGGCGTCCACCCCCTCCAGCCCCCGGTCAACGATCACCATCGGCGTCTTGACTCCGGCCAGACCTTGCACCAGGCCACTGTCACCGCCAGCGGAGGCGACAATCAAGCCATCGATGCGTTTCTCCAGCAGCACCCGAAGGTAGCTGCGCTGCTTTTCCGGATTGTCGTCGGAGTTGCAGAGGATTACGCAGTAGCCATTACGCTCACAGTAATCCTCGATCCCCCGGGCCAGTTCGGCAAAGTACGGGTTAAGACTGTTGGGCACCAGCAAGCCGATGGTGGCAGTGGTCTTGGCCTTCAGCGATCGGGCAACGGCACTCGGCACGTAGTCGAGGCTCTTGATCGCCGCCTCGACTTTCAGCCGCACTTCCTGGCTCACCGGCCGGGTGTTGTTCACAACATGGGAGACGGTCGTGTAGGAAATTCCCGCAAGCGCCGCCACATCCTTGATTGTCGCCATGTCTCAGCCCCGCCGGCTTGCGCGTTGGCTGCGATACGTATCGAGCACTACCGCGATGACGATCACTGCGCCGGTGATGATGCGCTTGGTCGGCTCGGTTGCGCCGATCTGCGCCAGACCGGCCGCCAGGACGGAGATGATCAAGACCCCGAAGAACGTACTGATGACCGAACCACGGCCGCCCATCAGGCTGGTGCCGCCGATGACCACCGCAGCGATCACTTGCAGCTCAAGGCCTGAACCGGCATTCGGGTCGGCCGCTTCCAGGCGGGAAATCTGGAACAGCGCCGCGATACCGGCCAGCAGCCCCATCAGACTGAACACCAGAATCTTGTAGGGCTTGGGATTGATGCCCGCCAGCCGTACAGCTTCCTCGTTGGTACCGATGCCGATCAGATAGCGACCGAACACGGTTCGGGTCAACACCGCTTGAGCAATGAAGATCACCAGCAAGGCGATGATGAACGACGGCGAAATACCAAAGGCAATCGGGTTCGACAGCCACGCAAACGAGTCACCGATGTAGGCCGTGCGCGAACCGGTCATCTGATACGCCAGACCCCGGGCCATCTCCAGCACGCCGAGCGAAACGATGAACGACGGAATTCGCCACGCAACCGTGATCGAGCCGGTCACCGTACCGGCCAGTGCCGCCACTGCCATGCCAAGCAGTGCGGCCGGCAGGACACTCCAGCCCCAGCCCAGGATCGCCACGCTGACGGTCGATGCCGCAAGCGCCAGCACCGAGCCCACCGACAAGTCGATTCCGCCGATGATCAGCACGAAGGTCATGCCCACCGCCAACACCATCAGGTCGGGGATCTGGTTGGCCAGGGTGCTAAAGGTGTTGTACGACAGGAAGTGGCTGCTCATGACCGAGAACAGCGCAACCATCGCCAGCAGGGCACCGGCCAGGCCCAGGTAAGTGCCCAGGCCGTAGAAGTTGCCACTACGTTTACCGGCAGAAGATGCAGTTTTCATGGGAGATCCCTAGGCGCTGCTTCGTTGAGCAACGCATCACGTTTTTGGTAGCCGGCGAACGCGGCGGCAAGCAAGTCATCCTGGGTCCAGCTGTCGCGTTCGAACGTGTCGATCAGACGCCCCGCCGACAATACCCCGATGCGGTCGCAGATCAGCATCAGCTCGCGCAGGTCGCTGGAGACCACCACCAACGCCTTGCCCTGCCGGGTCAGCTCACCCAGCAGGTTATAAATGTCGAACTTGGCACCGACGTCGATACCGCGAGTTGGCTCATCGAACAGCAACACCGAACAATCGCGCTCCAGCCAGCGGCCGATCACGACTTTTTGCTGGTTGCCGCCGGACAGTTCGGACACCAGTTGAGTCGGGCTGGAACTGCGGATGCGCATGGCATCGATCTGCCGTTTGGCCAGGGAGATTTCATCACCATTGTTGACGAAACCACCGCTGGAAATTTCCGGCATATTGCCCAGGGCAATGTTGGCGCTGATCGACTGGCTCAGCAGCAGGCCCTCACCCTTTCGGTCTTCAGTGATCAGGGCGATGCCATTGCGCACTGCGTCGACCGGCGAGCGGATACTCACCACTTGCGCTGGCGAACCGAGGGCAACGCTGCCGCTGTCGGCAAGATCGGCGCCGAAGATCAGGCGCAGCAGTTCCGTGCGCCCTGCCCCGATCAATCCGGAAACGCCGAAAATCTCACCGGCACGCACTTCGAAGGACACGTCGCGAACCTTGTCGGAACGAGTGAGGCCTTTCACCGTCAACGCAGGAGCACCGATATTTCGCGGGCCCATGTCCATGTGTTCGCCCAGCTCGCGGCCGACCATCAGGGTGACCAGTTGCTCGCTGTTGTAATTGGCCATCGGCTCGACGCAAACAAGATTGCCGTCACGCAGCACGGCAATGCGCTGTGCGACTCGGGCCAGCTCTTCGAGACGGTGGGAGATATAAATGATCGCAACGCCTCGCGCCTGCAGCCGGGTGATCTGCTCGAAGAGCATTTCGACTTCGCGAGCGGTGAGCATCGCGGTCGGCTCGTCGAGAATCAGCACATGGCAATCGCCGATCAGGTTACGCGCGATCTCGACCATTTGCTGGTGACCGATACCCAGCTCGCCAACCAGCGTGTCGGGATCGATGGCATCCAGGCCGACCTGGGCCATGGCTTCGATGGCAGCCTTGCGCAGCTGTTTGCGACTGATCCAGCCACCGTTGCTTGGCAGGTTGTCGAGAAACAGGTTTTCCGCTACCGAAAGGGTCGGCAACAGATTGAGTTCTTGCATGACCATGCGCACGCCAAGCTCTTCGGCCTGGGTACGGCTGCCAGGGCGGTATTCCTTGCCCTGGAACTGCATCTGCCCGGTGGTCGGGGTCACCAGACCACCGATAATTTTCGACAGGGTACTTTTACCGGCACCGTTCTCGCCGGTCAGTGCCAGCACTTCACCGCGCATCAGCGTCAAGTCGATGCCGGTGAGCACCGGCTGCGCATAGGTCTTACCGATACCGCTGACCGAGAGGACAGCGTTCGGGGCGGAAACTGACATAAAAACTCTCCATGCGCTCGCCCGGACGGACGAGCGCCGTTGTGTCGCCGAAGGACTACTTTTTGGTGACCAGCTCGACGGGGGTTTCGATGACGCCGTTGGCGCCACTGTCGACTTTCTCGCCCTTGATGATTTTCAGCGCGGTTTCGATACCGAACACGGCCTGTTTGGCAGCGAACTGGTCAGCCGTTGCGAGTACGCGACCATCCTGCAGCATCGGTTTGATGGCGTTGATGTTGTCATAACCGACCACTTGTACCTGCCCGGCCTTGCCGGCCGCACGCACAGCGGAAACAGCGCCGACCGCCATGCTGTCGTTACCGGCCAGCAACGCCTTGACGTCCGGGTACTCGCTGAGAATCGACGCGGCAACCTTGTTGCCCTTGTCGATTTCCCAGTCGCCGGACTGCAGGGAAACTACCTTGATCTGCGCAGCTTCCATCGCATCCTTGAAGCCAGCGGTACGCTGCTGGGCGTTGGTCGTTGTGGAAACGCCCTCGATGATGCCGACTTCGTCACCGGCCTTAAGTTGCTTGGCCAGGTACTCGCCCACCAGACGTGCACCTTTGCGGTTGTCCGGGCCTACGAACGGTACGGAGATATTCTTGCTTTTGATGACGGCGGGATCGAGTTGGTTGTCGATGTTGATCACGGTGATGCCGGCGTCGACGGCCTTCTTGATCACCGGCACCATGGCCTTGGAGTCAGAAGGCGCGATGACCAGTGCGTTGACCTTCGCCAGAATCATCTGCTCGACGATGCGGGTCTGGCCTGCCGTGTCGGTTTCGTCCTTGATGCCGTTGGAGATCAGATCGAAATCGGCGGAGTGTTCTTTCTGGTAAGCCTTGGCGCCGTCTTCCATGGTGAGGAAGAATTCGTTGGCCAAAGACTTCATGACCAGCGCGACCTTGGGTTTTTCGGGGGACTCGGCGAAAGCCGAAGAGACAGGCAGTGCGGCGGATGCGGCAGCCAGCATGGCGACAGCGAGAAGACGTCCAGCAAATGGCAGCTTCATGGGTTCACTCCGATCTTATGATTATTGTGAGCAACGCTTGCGCTGGCGTAAGCTTCGTCGGCATCTTCCAGACAACAGGGTCTCGGGAAAGCCGCGCAAACGTTTGCGTAGACCGAACTATGCGAATCCTGCCCACGTTTGTCAACAATCAGAAATCGGTATTGATTGTAGGGCGAATCCGCAGATTCGCCCCTTAAGTGCTCAAGCCGTAGTGTTGACCACGTTACCGGCGGAAGAACCTTTCGACATTTCCTTGACCAGCGCGGCCGAGACTTCCAGCAGCGCGCCGCTGGTTTCGGCGATCTCGCCCTGAACGGCCATGACCGCCTGCGACTTCGCTTCCGGAGTCGGATAGCTCGCAGCTTGTGCCGCAGCCAATCGTTGCTGCTGCTCCTGCAATTGTTTCTGTAATTCCTGCATCCGCTTCAGCAGCATCTTGACGGTGACACTCAGGTTATCGCCACCCCCTTCGGTCTTGCTGTCTTCTTGCGCGGGACCGCCGGTCCTGACCTGATTGCTCTCTGGTTTTTCTGCGCCCAGCGCTTCAGTGGAAGCATCCGCTTGCGCATCACTCATCGCATTGATCGTAGCTGCGGTTTTGCCGCCGATGGTGACAGCACCGGGGTTGGAAAAACCGATCGTCAGTGACATGTGAACTCCCTCAATTCCAGTTTCCTTCAACACCCATCGGCCTGCGAGCAGCTTTCTTTAGCTGAGAATCCAAAACCTGCAACTTGATTCGTTCGACAACGGCAGTAGTACCTTTCGGAGAGCCGAACACGAAAGAGGCCTCTGTTCGGAATACCGGATAGGCGATTCTCGCCAATCAAAAAATTATTGATATAAATCATAAGGTTAAACATTTCCCTAGAGCACAGTACGGCTGGTACAGATCCTGCTCCCTCCCTGCACCCCTGGCATTCAGATCGGCCCGGGGCGCATCTAGATGAACCTGCACCAGCACCGTCTCACTACTAGAGAGAAAAATAATGAAATCTGCTTTCAACACATTGGTTCCGGGCGCTTTGGCCCTCTTGCTGCTCCTGCCCTCCGCCCTTCAGGCAAAAGAAGTCGAAACACAGACCAAACTGGCCAACGTGGTGGTCCTTGCTACGGGCGGCACCATTGCCGGCGCCGGCGCCAGTGCGGCCAACAGCGCTACCTATCAGGCCGCCAAGGTCGGTATCGAGCAATTGATCGCCGGCATTCCCGAGCTGAGCAAACTGGCGAACGTGCGTGGCGAGCAAGTCATGCAGATCGCGTCGGAAAGCATCACCAATGAAAACCTGCTGCAACTGGGTCGCCGCGTATCCGAGCTGGCCGACAGCAAAGACGTCGATGGCATCGTCATCACCCACGGCACCGACACCCTGGAAGAAACCGCTTACTTCCTGAACCTGGTGGAGAAAACCGACAAGCCGATCATCGTTGTCGGCTCGATGCGCCCAGGTACTGCCATGTCGGCGGACGGCATGCTCAATCTGTACAACGCCGTCGCCGTCGCCAGCAGCAAAGAGGCCCACGGCAAAGGTGTGCTGGTGACCATGAATGATGAAATTCAGTCCGGCCGCGATGTCAGCAAAATGATCAACATCAAGACCGAAGCGTTCAAGAGCCCATGGGGCCCGCTGGGCATGGTGGTCGAAGGCAAGTCCTACTGGTTCCGCTTGCCAGCCAAGCGCCATACCATGGATTCGGAATTTGATATCAAGAACATCAAGAGCCTTCCTGACGTAGAAATCGCCTATTCCTACGGTAATGTCGGCGACACCGCCTACAAAGCCCTGGCCCAGTCCGGCGCCAAAGCCATCATTCACGCCGGCACCGGCAATGGTTCGGTGTCTTCTCGCGTCGTCCCGGCCCTGCAGGCCCTGCGCAAGGATGGCGTTCAGATCATTCGTTCTTCCCACGTCAATGCCGGCGGCTTCGTTCTACGTAACGCCGAACAGCCTGACGACAAGTACGACTGGGTCGTGGCTCACGACCTGAACCCGCAAAAGGCCCGCATCCTGGCGATGGTCGCCCTGACCAAAACCAATGACAGCAAAGAGCTACAA
Source organism: Pseudomonas sp. R43(2017) (assembly GCF_002112345.1). Classification (NCBI taxonomy): domain Bacteria; kingdom Pseudomonadati; phylum Pseudomonadota; class Gammaproteobacteria; order Pseudomonadales; family Pseudomonadaceae; genus Pseudomonas; species Pseudomonas sp. R43(2017). Next base: position 218,125 of record NZ_NEHJ01000010.1, on the reverse strand, counting down.
CGGATGTTCTGGGAGTACTGATTCTCCCTCGCCCGGCCGGATCTCGGCCGGGCACCCGCCTCACCACTCGCAGCCCTGGCGGGTGGTGCAATAACCTACACCGCCCCTGCTTCTTTCCTGCACAAAAAATTCGGATGAGCCACATCAAAACCGGAAAACCGCTGTCAGAGGATTTTCTTGATTTTTAAGCAGTTGCGAAAATGCCTACAGTTAAATACTGTATGCACGTACAGCTTAATAAGGATAACCTCGTGGCCACTTCCTCTGATGCTCCCGATGCCTACGAACGCATGGGCATGCGCATTCAAAAGATCATCAACTCCCCCACCGCACAAAAAGCCAAAGCCGCTCTGATCTTCCGCCTTCCGGATGAACCGATCGATGAGTGGGAGCGCCTGCTGGAAGAGATCGACGAGAACGACAACGTCACCCTCGCCTACCGAGACGATGGTGGCGTGCAGATTTTCTGGGTTGTACCGAAGGAAGATTGACTCAATGATTGTCCGTTTTTTTGCTTTGCTTTTACTGTTCATTTCCTTGGGCGCCCAGGCTGGCGCACCCCGCACATTCACCGAGGCCAAGAAGGTCGCCTGGAAGCTGTACGCACCACAATCCACCGAGTTTTATTGCGGGTGCAAGTACACGGGAAACAAGGTCGACCTGGCTGCTTGCGGTTATGTACCGCGTAAAAATGCCAAGCGCGCCGCCCGCATTGAATGGGAGCACATTGTCCCGGCCTGGGAGTTCGGCCATCAGCGCCAGTGCTGGCAGGAAGGCGGACGCAAGAATTGCACGCGTTATGACCCGAGCTACCAGAAAGCCGAAGCCGACCTGCACAACCTGGTACCGAGCATCGGCGAGGTCAACGGTGATCGCAGTAACTTCAGCTATGGCTGGCTACCGGTCGAAAAGGGTCAATATGGCTCCTGCCTGACCCAGGTCGACTTCAAGGCGAAGAAGGTCATGCCCCGCCCTTCGATTCGCGGCATGATCGCTCGCACCTATTTCTACATGAGCAAGCAATACGGCTTGCGCTTGTCGAAGCAGGATCGCCAACTGTATGAAGCGTGGGACAAGACGTACCCGGTGCAAGACTGGGAGCGTCAGCGTAATCAGAGCGTGGCGTGCGTGATGGGGCGCGGCAATGAGTTCGTCGGACCGGTGAACATGAAAGCCTGCGGCTGATCGACCGCGCAAAAGAAAAGGCCTCGCGCTTCAAGCTCGAGGCCTTTTTTGTGGTCAGCCGCCGGGCTTGTTGTATCGCCAGTAGCCCATCAGATTGAGCGCATCTCGCGGGATACCGCGCTCCTTGATCAGGTATCGGCGCAAATTCATGACCGCCGCAGACTCACCGGCAATCCAGCCATAGAAACCGTCAGTGGCGGTTTCGGCGATTTCCCAGAGGATCTCCTGATCGATATCGACGTCGGCCAGTTCTACCGTTTGATTGATCGTCGATGCGTCGACAGGTAGCGCAGCCTTTCGCACCGCCTCCACCATCAGCGTCCCGGCAACCGCCGCCCCCGCTTGCTCTCGAATCAACCACTGTACCGACAGGCCGGGCCAGTCCGGGACTGCGAGCATGTCCTGCGCACTGTCGACCTCAAAAAACGCCTGGGTCCGGGGTGGCTCTACCAGTGCGGCCAGCTCCTCGAGAATCCCCATTGCGGCAGGCAATGCCGTTGAGTCGGCGACCAGCAAAAGCTGCTGGAGGGTTTGCGGAGGCTTCCATTCAAAACCACCCGCCTCCTTGGCCGAAAACCGGCTATCGGGCGCCAGAATCTGCATCGACTCGCCCGGCCGCGCTCGAAGAGCCCAGCGAGAAGCCGGCCCGGTTTCGCCATGCAGTACAAAGTCGATGTCGACTTCGCCCCGATCGGCACGCAAGTGGCGAATGGTGTAGGTGCGCATCGCCGGGCGTCGATCCGCCAGCATCGAGCGAAAACGAGCGTACCAACCCTCACCCTGAGAGAGCCGGGCTGGCGAACCGTCCGCGGCCGGGAAAAACAGTTTGACGCGCTGATCAGGCGCCCAGGTTGCCATCTCGGCAACAGCCTCGCTGGCGAGCGTGATCCGCATGAGGTGCGGACTCAGCTGATGCTTGTGTCGTAAAACAACATCGAACAATTTGTAGGGACTGGCGGAGGCCATGCGGAGCTCCTTCTGGGAATCGTCGGTGACGCTTTTAAAAACGAATCACACCGGACACCCTTTAGTCAGCTCCGCTGAAAGGAATCTTTACTGTGCTGCGGTACGTTCGATCACAAGCGTCTCGATGTTCTGTTTTTTCGCCTTGATCAGCGCCGCATTCACATCAGCCTGTTTCGCTTCGGCTTCGGCCTTGGAATTGAATGGCCCCAGCAGGATCCGGGTCTTTCCGCTGGCATCCTTGATGACATTGGCGATAAACGCATGCTCGATCAACCAGCCGCTCAGATCACTGACGGCTTGAGGTGTTTCGCCCCGCACTTCCAGATCCCACTGCGGCCCGGACACGGCTGCCGGCGCTGCCGCCGCTACCGGTTTTGACTTTTGAGCATCCACACTCTTGCCTTCACCACATCCCGCCAATGCCAGTGCCGCGACCAACCAGACCAATTTGCGCACAACGCTTCCCTCTGAATTCTCGAAAGGGGGATCTTAACATTCGCGAATACTTTCAGAGCCCAGCAAAATGGGCACAAAACTACGAGATTGATGATTGCCGCACCTGTATAGTTACGCGCTGGGAATTAATGCCGCATCTGCGCGTCAGAAAGAGGCACCCAAACCGTGAGACTTCGCACTAATCTATACGTACCACCGACCTCTGCACTGTCTGAATCAGGTGCCCTACAAAGCAATCAAGGAGAAGACCATGCTGATACTCACCCGCAAAGTCGGTGAAAGCATAAACATTGGTGATGACATTACGATCACCATCCTCGGCGTAAGCGGCCAACAGGTTCGCATCGGCATCAACGCTCCAAAGAACGTTGCCGTACACCGTGAAGAGATTTACCAGCGCATCCAGGCTGGCCTGACCGCACCGGACAAGCCACAAACCCCCTGAGCCCTTTCGCAGTCAGTAGCCAGTCTGTTCACCCTCGCGTCATGACTGGCTAAAGATCCGAGCGCCGTATTGCCATCCCCCCACCTCATTGGTGACGGCGCAGGCTATTTTCCCTCCTGCTGCAACTCCCTCCCCCTTCCTCGCCACCGATACTAACCATCATTTCAATGGCTGGCTGTCGGACGTTTCCGAATCAAAGCCGGGAATTGCGCCCGCTTAGCCGAACGTCACCCCACGCGCCATCCCGGTGGCCGCTATCACCATCAGAACCAGCAACAACGCCTCGGCATGACTGATTCGAGCAAACATCTTTGCTCGCCCTGTCTCGAGGGGATTTCCCCGCGCCAGACCTATACGCCATTTGATCAACGTAATCATCGGCGCAAGCTCCAGAAGCAGAATCAGTACAAACAGCGTCATCTTCAAATGGAACAGCGGCTGATGCAGATAGTAATCGGTGCCCTTTTCGTAACCGCCAAAAGCTCGCATGCCACCCGTGACCAGCAGCACCAGAGCGGATACGCCCCATAGATTGTCAGCGAGCAAAACCCGCCTGACCTCACCCGCCCCGGTCGCCAGGCGGCTGAACGCCGTTCCGCGCGTCAGCACGGCCCAGAAACCCAAGGCAAATGCCAGCAAGTGAACCGCAGCCAGAAACCAATGAAACAGCATTGATGAACTCCCGTCAGACTGAGATGAAAATCGGCCAGACAGTAGTAGTCGAAAAAGTATGGACTTGCCCGATGCCGGTCTGAAAGGCAGCGCTGGTTGAGAAAAGCGACAGGACAAATGCGTGAGGAGGGGTAAATCGCAGGCAAAAAAAATCCCAAGCAGCTGATGGAAGCTTGGGATTTAAAAATGCATAAACCGTGGTGGTGAACGCGGGGCGGATATTACTGATTTTCTCAGTGTGTAACAACGTATTTTTGATAACCGGCCAGTTAAAAAAAACCGTAACCCCTTAAATATCCACACTTTTTAAATGGACGCCAAGGTTTTCGGCGACGAACGGCGACACGCGTTTAACTCAAGAACTTCACGAAAACGAGCTCAGGATCGCCCGGATCCAGATTCTCCACCCTTCCGCTGTGTTGATAACCAAGCTCCTCCAAAAGCCGTCGCATCGGCAAGTTGGACACATTGGTCGAGGTAAAGATCTTTTCTGCTGAGGAGTGGCGCTCCATATAGCTCACGATTTGCCGGCCTGCGCCGGAACGCCTGATTTCACTGGCGACGACCACGAGAGGAATAAACCATTCCCCAAAAAAACTTCGATCCAGGCAACCGTAGCCGATAGGAGCACCAGGATCGTTCCGCTCGCAGACAACCCAACACTCCCCCGCCTGGACAGCCCTCGCAATGTATTTTCGGCGGTTGTCATCTATTCCAGCGACAGGATCAATCTGCAACAGGCTTTCGATATCACCTAGGATGGCTCGTCTGACTTGGCGACTCACGCACTCCCTCCCTCACAGCTGACATTCGCCGGAGTGTAGCCGTCATGAGTCGAGTTGACGCCTCAAGGCCGGGCCTTAGAAATCGCAGACAACAAAAAAGGGCCCACCTTTCGGTGAGCCCTTCCAGACCGCCCAGCAGAGCGGATTTTGTTTGGTAGGCGCGATTGGACTCGAACCAACGACCCCCACCATGTCAAGGTGGTGCTCTAACCAACTGAGCTACGTGCCTGCTGTGAGGCGGCATTCTACGGAATTCCGGAGGGGTGTCAACACCTTTTTTTCACCTAACCCTATGAATATGCAAAATATTTAATTTCGACCCATCGCAAGAAGATTTCCCGGTGGCTGGCGGAGGTTTTTCAACTCGGGTAGGATCGTCGCACTCGTAAAATATATTAAACAGAGGCTGCAGGATGGCGAACACCCCTTACCCAGAGTCTTATTACGCTGCGTCGGCCAACGCCGTACCACCACGCCCTGCCCTGCAGGATGACGTGGAGACGGATGTCTGTGTGATCGGCGCTGGTTATACGGGTCTTTCCTCGGCCCTGTTCCTGCTGGAGAACGGTTTTCGCGTGACCGTGCTGGAAGCCGCCAAAGTCGGCTTCGGCGCTTCGGGACGCAACGGCGGGCAAATCGTCAACAGCTACAGCCGTGACATCGACGTGATCGAACGCAGTGTGGGCCCGAAGCAGGCTCAGTTGCTCGGGCAGATGGCGTTCGAGGGCGGCCGGATCATTCGTGAGCGAGTCGCCAAATATGATATCCAGTGCGACCTGAAGGACGGCGGCGTATTCGCGGCCCTGTCGGCCAAGCAGATGGACCACCTGGAATCACAGAAGCGCCTCTGGGAACGCTTCGGCCACACTCAACTTGAACTGCTCGATCAGCGCCGCATCCGCGAAGTGGTCGCCTGCGATCAATACATCGGCGGCATGCTCGACATGAGCGGCGGTCACATCCACCCGCTGAATCTGGCACTTGGCGAAGCCGCTGCCGTGGAATCTCTGGGCGGCACCATCTATGAACAGTCGCCGGCCGTGCGCATCGAACGCGGCGCCAACCCGGTCGTGCATACACCAAAGGGCAAGGTCAGGGCCAAATTCATTATCGTTGCCGGCAACGCCTACTTGGGCAATCTGGTGCCGGAACTCGCAGCCAAGTCGATGCCGTGCGGCACTCAGGTCATCACCACCGAACCTCTTGGCGAAGAACTGGCAAAGTCCCTGCTGCCACAGGACTACTGCGTCGAGGACTGTAACTACCTGCTCGACTACTACCGCCTCACCGGCGACAAACGCCTGATCTTCGGCGGCGGCGTGGTGTATGGCGCACGGGATCCGGCAAACATCGAAGCGATCATCCGCCCGAAAATGCTCAAGGCTTTCCCGCAGCTCAAGGACGTGAAAATCGACTACGCCTGGACCGGCAATTTCCTGCTGACCCTGTCGCGCCTGCCTCAGGTCGGGCGCCTGGGCGACAACATCTATTATTCCCAGGGCTGCAGCGGCCACGGCGTGACCTACACGCACCTCGCTGGCAAGGTGCTGGCCGAGGCGCTGCGCGGCCAGGCCGAGCGCTTCGATGCGTTTGCCGACCTGCCGCACTACCCGTTCCCCGGCGGGCAACTGCTGCGCACACCGTTTGCCGCACTGGGCGCGTGGTATTACGGACTGCGCGACAAGCTCGGTTTCTGACACAAAAAAAGGGCCGCTGAAAAGCGGCCCTTTTTACATTCAGCATCAATCACAGCTGATCCCGCGCAATCCCGCTACGAATCCGCAGGATATCCGCGAGCACTGCCAAAGCGATTTCCGAAGGCGTCTTGCTGCCAAGGTTAAGACCGATCGGCGCATGAATCCGCGCCAGTTCGCCCTCCCCCAGACCGCCAATCCGCCGCAATCGCTCGAAGCGCTTCTGTGATGTCTGCAGCGAACCCATCACGCCGATGTAGAAGGCCTCGGTGCGTACCGCTTCCATCATCGCCAGATCGTCGATACGCGGATCGTGGGTCAACGCCACCACCGCCGTATCACGGTGACAGCCGCCATCGGCAATGAACACCGATGGCAGTTGCCGGCGAATCTCCACGCCATTGAGCACCACGCCTTCCAGCACTTCATCACGCGGATCGCAGAGAATCACTTCGAAGCCGAGACCGACCGCGAACTCCGCACAGGCCTGCGCCACACTGGAATAGCCGGCCAGCAGCAAACGCTGGGCGGCACCAATGCGGATCCGCACGCGATCGATTTCACGCTCGATCCGCGCACCCTGCTCACGATCCGCAAACAGGCTGCGCGCCCCCGTGGTCAGATCCACCTCGCGAATCAACCGGCGCTGCCCAAGCAACGCCGATTCGAGTTCACGCAGATGCGCCTGCACATCGCAACCGGCGTCAAATTTCTCTACCAGCACATCGAGAATGCCGCCACAGGGCAGGCTGACCCGCGAGCGCGGATCGTCACCTTCGCCATAACGCACGACGTTGATTGCATCGAGAAATGCACCTTCGGCGACGCGTTCGAGAAAATCTTCCTCGACGCAACCACCGGACAGCGACCCGATCCACTGCCCGCCGTCGTTCACCGCCAACAGCGAACCCGGCGCACGAGGCGCCGAACCGTAGGTGGTCAGCACGGTGCAAAGCCAGATGCGCTGCCCCGCCGTCGACCATTCCAGCGCCCGACGCACAACCTGCAGATCGAGATGCTGCATGATCAGTGCGCCTTGTGCTCGATGGACGGGGCGTCAGCCTGCAACTTCTGCACATCGCCCACCGCCAGTTCAGCAGATTGACCACCCCAACCCTGACGCAGGTAGTTCAGCAAATCGGTCAACTGTTCGGCACTGAGCTTGTCGGCAAATCCCGGCATCGGTTGCATGTGTTCGAATCCGGCGAATTTCTGTTCGCCGATACCGTCCTCGATCACTCGAACCAGATTGCGCGGATCTTCCAGGCGCAGCGTGGTATTGCCGCGCATGGCCACCGCAATGTGCGGCTTGCCTTCGCCACCGGCCGCGTGACAACCGGCGCAGACGTTCAAGTATTCCTGACGGCCGCGCTGGGCACTGGCACTGAGTTTCTCCACTGGAACGTCGGTCAGTTCTTTCGCCGCCGGCGGCTTGTCGCCGAGCAGGAAGGTTGCCATCGCTGCCAGATCCGGATCATTCAGGCCCTGGGTGCTGTTGTGGAACACCGGGAACATCTCGTTGAACATCGTGCCCTGGACACTCATGCCGTGCTTGAGGAACGTGCTCAGGTCCTGTTGATTCCAGCCACGCGCCGCCAGGTCCGTCGCCAGCAGGCTCGGTGCCAGGTAGCCGTTGAGGATGCCGCCGGTCAGGCGCTTGTCCAGCTGCATCGCGCCCGGCAAGCCGCGTGGCGTGTGGCATTCGCCGCAGTGACCCAGCACTTCGACCATGTACTGGCCGCGCTTCCAGGCGTCGCTTTTGCCTTCGGCCGGCTCCAGCTTCAAGGCTTTGCCGTACATCATGTTCCAGCCGATCAGACCCGGACGCACGTTGAACGGAAAGCTCAGGCTCGTCACCGGCGCTGCACGCTCGATTGGCTCGATGGTTTTCAGATACGCATGAATCGCATCCGAATCCGCACGCGGCATCAAGTGATACGAGGTGTATGGCATCGCCGGGTACAGGTTGGCGCCGTCACGACGCTTGCCTTCGGTGAGCGCAGCGAAGAATTCGTCATCGCTGTAAAGGCCGATGCCGTGCTCTTTGCTCGGGGTGATGTTGGTGCCGTAGATCGTGCCGAACGGCGACACGATCGGCAGGCCACCGGCAAACGGCGCACCGCCCGGCGCTGTGTGGCAAGCCATGCAGTCGGCGGCGCGGGCGAGGTATTCGCCGCGCTTGACCTGATCATCCGCATGAGCCGCCAGCACAGGCACGGCAAACCCGACCGCCAGGGTCAGGCGGGTCAATAAACGCTTCATGCTTAACCCTCCTTGACCAGGCCGAGATCGGTCAGCACGTTGCGGGTGGCGTTGTAGTAACGCACGTACCCGGTGCAACGGCAGATGTGATGGCCGAGGCTGTCCTCGATGACTTGTTCCAGTTTGCTTTTGACGATCGGCTGGCGTTGCAGCTTTTCCACCAGCACGGTCGCGGCGTTGACGAAGCCCGGTGCGCAGTAGCTGCACTGGAAAGCGAACTCATCAACGAAACGCTGCTGGATCGGGTTCAGCTCGGTGACCTGACCTTGCTCGTCGCGTTTGGCGTGGCCTTCGATGGTGCGGACTTTCTTGCCCTCGAAGTAATGCGCGCCGGTGATGCAGGTGCGCACTTCTTCGCTGGTGCCGTCCGGGTTGTCGACGATCACCACACAGGCGTGGCAGATACCCTGACCGCAGCCCAGGCGCGAGCCGGTGAGGTTCTTGTATTCGTGCAGATAATCGATCATCGGCAGGTCATCAGGGATGTCCACCGGGCCGACGGATTGACCGTTGAGGGTCAGTTGAAGCGGACGGTTAGCCATTGAGGGCCTCCTTGATGCGCGCAGCAGTGATTGGAAGATCGCGGACACGTTTGCCGATGGCGTGGGCCACCGCGTTACCGATGGCACCGACCACCGGGATCATCACCACTTCGGCGATGCCTTTGGACGGATCGCTTGGCGACAGCGGCGGCAGGATTTCCGACGTCTGCTTCCACACCGCCACATGGCGCGCCATCGGCAGGCGATAACGGTTGAAGTTCCAGTCACCCTCCCCCGGCCCGCCTTCGTACAGCGGCATCTCTTCCATCAAGGCGTGACCGATGCCCATGGCGATCCCGCCTTCGAGCTGGCCACGAACCAGTTCTTCGACCAGCACCCGACCGCACTCCAGCCACGAGTGATGGTTGAGCACTTCGACTTCTGCCGAACCTTTGTTGACCTTCAACTCGACCAGCGTCGCTACCGGGCTGTAGTAGGTCACGGCAGCGTTGTTCAGTTGAACGACCGGATAGGCGATGTTCTGCCGGTCCAGCAAGTGGAAACCGTCGCTGGTCATCTGCGCTTTTTTGGCTTTAGGGGCGCCGTCGCCGTACTTCACCGCCAGACCGTCGAGCGGCAGACGCTCGCGCACGCCGTCGATGCTGTATTCGGCTTCTGCCCAGCTCCAGCGGTTGAAACCGTGGACCGTGGCCGCGGTGACCAGACCGCGCTCGTGAGCACGTTTGGCCAGTTCTTCGAAACTCAGCGGCTGCATGCCGTTGGCAGTCAGTTTGCCGTCGACCCAATGCGCATCTTCGCGACGCACCACGTAAGGGTTGGCCTGGCCGCCGTACGGGCCCTGACGCCAGATCTCCAGCGCCGCCGGCCACAAGCCGTGGTTGAACAGCACGCGCGCCGCTTCACGGGTGGCGTGGCTGAAGTAGTAGGCGGAGTTGGTTGCCGACGAGGCCGACGCCAGCTTGCCGACCCAGCGCGGGTTGCGCAGGAAGTTGTCCTGCTCGGCCTGGCTCATGATGTAAGGGTTGCCGGCGGTGACCAGCTGCATTTCCTTCCATTCGGTTTCGCCGGTCTTCACGTCGTGTGCCGGGCTGCCGAGGAAGTCAGCAACCACCAGCGCTTGCGAGGTGGACATGCCGGTACCGATCTCGATACCGATGTGACGCAGGGAAATGCGCCCTTCAGCGGTGAACTCGATGCTGGCCATCGGCGCTTCGGAACCGGTGCCGAAGTCTTTCTGGCAAATGGCGAAACCGACGCCGTACCAGTTGTCCGGATCCGCTGATTCGCGCTGTTTCTTGATCGCGTCGCGGTTCTTCCAGACTTCGTGCAGCGAAGCCTTGTCGAGAATCTCGTGCAGGCGCAGTGCACCGGCCGGGATCGCGCCCTGGGTGTTTTTCATCCCCGAACGCAGCGCGTTTTTGCGGCGCAGATCGATGGCATCGACACCGAGGCGGTCGGCGATTTCATCGACCATCATTTCGGTGGAAGCCATGCTCTGCAACGTGCCGTAGCCACGCATCGAACCCGCTTCAACGCCACGGGAGTGGTAGGCGGTAACTTGCAGGTCATTCTGCGGCATGTAGTAAATCGACTGAGCTGCCGTTGCACCAACCGCAGCCACCGACGGGCTGTAATTGATCCGACCGCCGCCATCGACGCTCATCTCTGCACGGAAAATCTTGAAGCTGTGATCGGTCTTGTCCACTGCCAACTGGTAGCGGATGTCGAACGGGTGGCGCTTGATGCCGCTCTGGAACTGCTCGTAGCGGTCGTTGGCCAGACGGATCGGCACACCTGCACCGTACAACGCTGCCAGGGCCGCGTAGTAGACGAAAATGTTGTGGTCCTTGGAACCGTAACCGACGGTGTAGCCCGGGTGCATGTTCAGGTTGGCCAGGCCGAAGCGCGACGGCGAGATCATCTTCGCGGTCTCGGTTGCAGCCTCTAGCGGGCACTGGGTGGCGACGACGAAATGCAGCGTCTTGGTGGCCGGGTCGTACCAGCCGTTGCCGTTGTCCGGCTCCATCGCGGCAGGTTCGATCGACGGGGTCTTGTAGCGCTCGTCGAACACCAGCCAGTTGTCCGGCGGCGTGTCGATCTCTTTCTTCATGCGGTCGGCGTAGAACAGCCCGCGCTCGGTCAGGTTGCCGTGCAGGTTCGGTTGGGAATTCCACACCGGACGGCGGTTCTTCAGCATCGGGAACAGGATCGAGTCCTTGAGGCTGGCGAACTCGTCTTCGTCCGCCGAGGTCGGGCCACCGACGCGCACGTAGCGGAAACTGCCATAGGGATCGCCTTCGTAGAACGGCACTTTTGCACCGTAACGAATCGCTTTGTCATTGAATTTGAGTTTGTTCTTGGCCTGACGGAAACGCTCGAAATCGTTCCAGATCAGGATAGCCACCGGGTGACCGATGAACATCGGTACCTTGCCTTCCGGCAGCAATGGATCCGGCGCATGCTCTTCCGGGAATACGATACCGTCCTTGTCCAGGTCGGCCGCAGTGACGATGCGGTCAGGCTGCAGATCGGCGCCGAGCCACGACAGGTCATAGCCGTCGTAGATGCGGTCGGCCTTGATGGTTTTCAGCAACATGGCATGACCTTGCTGCTGGGGCCAGCCCGGCATGTCCTTGGAACGGATGTCACGGGCAAACACTTTGCTGCCGCAGACCTTGGACAAGGCATCGTTACGCTGGCGCGCCTTGCCGTTGTTGCCGAGCCACTGCTCGGACGGCACGGTCACGCTGTTTTCCATCAAGGCAGCCAGCGCCTGACTACTGAGCGGCGTGAGCGTAACGCTCACACCCGCCACCAGCCCGCCCTGAAGGAACGAGCGCCGGGATATTTCACGGTTGGACATGGATCATCCTCTGGGCGGTTATGGATCCGCCCTTCTGGTTATCTACTGGGAATCTCGAGTCTTGCAGAAGCCCTTTTTGGCTAAACAAAGGGCGTGATGACAGTGCAAAGCTGACCGAAAGGTTAACTTTAAAGGTTTCTGCGCTCGCAGCAAACAACCAGTTACAAAAATCTGACTAAAGAATCAAAAATCAATGTGGCATTGCATCGCAGCGACCCGATGACGCAGAAGATGTTGCCGCGCGGACAATATGCAATCGTCGCGAGGCAACTGGAGGAGGAATTTTGGAAAGGTCAAATTTCAGACACAAAAAACCCCGGTCTTTCGACCAGGGTCTTTGCTATCGATTCCGAATCAACCAACGGTTGCTTTCGGTGTTTCAAGGCGTTCAGTGGTCCCTGAAACAGATATGGCGCAGCGGACGGGACTCGAACCCGCGACCCCCGGCGTGACAGGCCGGTATTCTAACCGACTGAACTACCGCTGCGTATCGCTTTGAGCTGATGCTCAAGTAACTCGTTTGATTGAAAGCTTCGGTGCTTTTCAATCGCGAACCAGACAATGTCTGACTCGTTGAATATGGCGCAGCGGACGGGACTCGAACCCGCGACCCCCGGCGTGACAGGCCGGTATTCTAACCGACTGAACTACCGCTGCGCGTCGGTGGAGGCACTTTCAGCCTACCTCTTGCTTTCGCAAGTATCTCGGGAGTGGTGGGTGATGACGGGATCGAACCGCCGACATTCTGCTTGTAAGGCAGACGCTCTCCCAGCTGAGCTAATCACCCGTTTGCATCTCCGAGGCCGCGAAATTTACGCAGGTAGCGAACCTAAGTCAATAGCAGGATTGAAGTTTTTCTCAAAAAGACAAAAACATGTCATTCCGAGTAGATCATCTTCTTGGTCATACCGCCGTCGACCACGAATTCCTGCCCCGTCACAAACCCGGCATTCTTCGACAGCAGCCACGCCACCATCGCCGCCACATCCTCGACTGTCCCTACCCTGCCCGCTGGATGCTGGGCATGATCGGTATCGGTCAGCGGTTCAGCGCGCCGTGCAGAAGGATCCCGCGCGTCGATCCAGCCTGGACTGACCGCATTGACCCGAATCTCCGGCCCGAGGCTGATTGCCAGCGCATGAGTCAACGCCAGCAAGCCGCCCTTGCTCGCCGCATAGGCTTCGGTATCAGGCTCTGACTGCGCCGCCCGGGTCGAGGCCAGATTGACGATTGCCCCGTTGTGCGCCCGCAGATACGGCGCACAATGCTTGGCCAGCAACATCGGCCCGCTGAGATTCACCGCCAGCACCCGGTTCCAGTAGGCCAGATCCAGGCTTTCCAGAGTGATGTTGTGCGGATCCGCCACGGCAGCGTTACATACCAACGCATCCAGACGACCGAACTGCCCCAGCACTTCAGCGACACCCAGCGCCACCTGGCTCTCATCTGCCACGTCCATGGCGATGAACCAGGCGTTCTCACCCAGCACTTTCGCCACTTTCGAGCCTCGCGCCCGATCCAGATCCGTCAGCACCACCTGCCAGCCTTCGCTGATCAGCCATGCTGCGATCCCCAGACCGATGCCGCGAGCGGCACCCGTGACCAGCGCAACGCGGCCATGGGTGCCCGTATTTGGCGTGGACAACTCGATCACAACGCCGCCAGACCGCGCGCCAGGTCGGCTTGCAGGTCAGCGACGTCTTCCAGGCCGACCGCGATGCGGATCAGGCTGTCACGAATCCCCGCCGCTTCACGCTCCTGCGGTGCCAGACGACCGTGGGACGTGGTGCTCGGGTGAGTGATGGTGGTTTTGCTGTCACCCAGGTTGGCAGTGATAGAAATCAAACGGGTCGCATCGATAAAGCGCCAGGCGCCCTCCTTGCCACCCTTCACCTCGAAACTGACGACCGCGCCAAAGCCCTTCTGCTGACGCTGGGCCAGCTCGTGCTGCGGATGGCTCTTCAGACCGGCGTAATGCACTTTCTCGATGCCGTCCTGTTGCTCCAGCCATTCGGCCAGTTGCTGGGCGTTGGCACAGTGCGCCTTCATCCGCAGATTCAGGGTTTCCAGGCCTTTGAGGAAGATCCAGGCGTTGAACGGGCTCAGGGTCGGTCCGGCAGTGCGCAGGAAGCCGACGATTTCTTTCATCTGCTCGCCGCGACCGGCCACCACGCCGCCCATGCAACGACCCTGGCCGTCGATGAATTTGGTGGCCGAGTGCACAACGATGTCTGCACCGAGCTTCAGCGGTTGCTGCAGCGCAGGCGTACAGAAGCAGTTGTCGACCACCAGCATCGCGCCCTTGGCGTGTGCGATTTCCGACAGCGCGGTGATATCCACCAGCTCAGCCAGCGGATTGGACGGCGACTCGACGAACAGCAACTTGGTGTTGGACTTGATCGCCGCATCCCAGGCCGACAGATCGGCCAGCGGCACGTAGTCGACTTCCACGCCGAAGCGCTTGAAGTACTTCTCGAACAGACTGATGGTCGAACCGAACACGCTGCGCGACACCAGCACATGATCGCCGGCGCTGCACAGGCTCATCACCACCGCCATGATTGCGGCCATGCCGGTCGCAGTGGCTACGGCCTGCTCAGCGCCTTCCAGCGCAGCAATGCGCTCTTCGAACGAGCGAACGGTCGGGTTGGTGTAACGCGAGTAAACGTTGCCCGGCACTTCCCCGGCAAACCGTGCAGCGGCGTCGGCGGCGGTACGGAACACGTAGCTGGAAGTGAAGAACATCGGATCACCGTGCTCGCCTTCCGGCGTACGGTGCTGACCGGCACGTACGGCCAGGGTATCGAACGCTACGCCTTCGAGGTCGCTGTCCAGCCGACCGGCATCCCATTCCTGACTCATGCTGTCACTCCTTGCCCTGTTCTCGATAAATAAAAAGTCTTTTGCCAGATACAAAACCGGCCCCTAAGGGCCGGTTGAAACTCAGTTGTTGTACAGATCGATGATCGCACTGACCGCCTGGGTCTTGACCTTCGAGGCATCGTTGCGTGCCTGTTCGATCTTGTTCAGGTAAGCCTCGTCGACGTCGCCGGTGACGTACTTGCCGTCGAACACCGCGCAGTCGAAGTTTTCGATCTTGATCTTGCCGCCACCGACCGCTTCGATCAAGTCAGGCAGGTCCTGATAGATCAGCCAGTCAGCGCCGATCAGGTCAGCGACATCCTGAGTCGAACGATTGTGTGCGATCAACTCGTGAGCGCTCGGCATGTCGATGCCATACACGTTCGGGAAGCGCACAGCCGGAGCGGCCGAGCAGAAGTAGACGTTTTTCGCGCCGGCTTCGCGAGCCATCTGGATGATCTGCTTGCAGGTGGTACCGCGAACGATCGAGTCGTCCACCAGCATCACGTTCTTGCCGCGGAACTCCAGCTCGATGGCGTTGAGCTTCTGGCGTACCGATTTCTTGCGCGCGGCCTGGCCGGGCATGATGAAGGTACGGCCGATGTAACGGTTTTTGACGAAGCCTTCGCGGAATTTCACGCCCAGATGGTTCGCCAGTTCCAGTGCCGCAGTGCGGCTGGTGTCCGGAATCGGGATGACCACGTCGATGTCGTGCTCTGGACGCTCGCGCAGGATCTTCTCGGCCAGTTTCTCACCCATGCGCAGACGGGCCTTGTAGACCGAAACGCCGTCGATGATCGAATCCGGACGCGCCAGGTAGACGTGTTCGAAGATGCATGGGGTCAGGGACGGGTTGGTCGCGCACTGACGGGTGTGCAGCTTGCCGTCTTCAGTGATGTAGACCGCTTCGCCCGGCGCCAGGTCGCGAATCAGGGTGAAGCCGAGCACGTCCAGCGAAACGCTTTCGGACGCGATCATGTACTCGACGCCTTCGTCGGTGTGACGCTGGCCGAACACGATCGGACGGATGCCGTGCGGGTCACGGAAACCGACGATGCCGTAACCGGTCACCATCGCCACGACGGCGTAACCACCGACACAACGGTTGTGCACGTCGGTTACGGCGGCAAACACGTCTTCTTCGGTCGGTTGCAGTTTGCCGCGCTGGGCCAGCTCGTGGGCGAACACGTTCAGCAGCACTTCCGAGTCGGAACTGGTGTTGACGTGACGCAGATCGGATTCGTAGATCTCTTTGGCCAACTGTTCAACGTTGGTCAGGTTGCCGTTGTGCGCCAGGGTGATGCCGTACGGAGAGTTGACGTAGAACGGCTGGGCCTCGGCCGAGGTCGAGCTGCCGGCAGTCGGGTAACGGACGTGGCCGATACCCATGTGGCCGACCAGGCGCTGCATGTGACGCTGCTGGAACACGTCACGCACCAGGCCATTGTCCTTGCGCAAGAACAACCGGCCATCATGGCTGGTCACGATACCGGCAGCGTCCTGGCCGCGGTGCTGGAGCACGGTTAGCGCGTCATACAGCGCCTGATTGACGTTCGACTTACCGACGATACCGACGATGCCACACATGCGACGCAACCCCTACTTAATGGATCTGAACTGAACAACACTCACTGAGGCGTTTTGGCCGACGGCAAGAGTTGCTCCTTGAACGGAATATCAGCGGGTACGCTGATTCCGCTGGCAAGCCACTGACTGCTCCACCCGAGAATCAGGTTTTTGGACCAGTCGGCGACCAATAGAAACTTTGGCACGAGCTGTGATTCTTTCCACCACCCGTCCTGCTGTACCGGCCCCAGGCTCAACAGCCCGACCGCCACGACCACCAGCAACACGCCACGCGCAGCGCCGAAGGCCATGCCGAGGAATCGATCGGTCCCGGACAACCCGGTGACGCGAACCAACTCGCCGATAAGATAATTGATCATTGCGCCCACGATCAGTGTGGCGACAAACATGATGGCACAGCCCGTGATCACACGAGCCGATGGAGTTTGAATGTATCCGGCGAGGTACTCGGACAGTGAGCCACCGAACATCCAGGCAACCGCTCCTGCGATGATCCAGGTCACCAGCGATAGTGCTTCCTTGACGAAGCCGCGGCTCAAACTGATCAAAGCGGAGATGGCGATGATTGCAACGATCGCCCAGTCAACCCAGGTAAATGGCACAGTGCAGCCTACAGACGGATAAGGCGGCGCATTTTAGCAGAGCGCATGGCTGTCGGTAAGCTGCGATTGTCAGTGCATTTCAATCGAGGTGATAGTTTTCAGCCACGCTCGGGCTGGAAGCGCACCACAAACCCCTTGAGGTTCTGCTGGCGGCTCAACAGATCGCGCAAACGATCGGCTTCGGCACGCTCGATCAGCGGACCGACAAACACCCGGTTCTTGCCATCGGCGGAGCGGATGTAAGCGTTGTAACCCTGACTGCGCAGGGTTTTCTGCAGGCTTTCGGCGCTGGCGCGGCTCGACAGACTGGCCAGTTGCACCGACCAGCTTACCGACAGGCCGTTGGCATCGACGCGGCTCTGGGTGGTATCCGGCTTGGCAGACAGCGCAGCGATCGGCTGGGCCGGGGCTGCTGCAGGCTTGGTCACGGGTGCAGGTGCCGGAGCAACCGCAACCGGTTTGGCGACCGGGGCCGGGGCTGGAGCTGCAGGCGCAATCGGTGCCGCTGGCGCCGTTTGCTCGGCAACTTCGTAATCGCTCGGCACTGGTTCCTGAGGCAAAACCTGTGGCTCAGGCACCGCGACCGTCTCCATCTGGATCTGCGCCACGGCAGGTGCCTTCGGAGCAGCCGGCGCATCGACGGTCACCTGACGCTGTTCGTCCTGACGGGAAAACAGCATCGGCAGGAAAATCACCGCCAGCGCCACCAGCACCAGGGCACCGACCATGCGCTGTTTGTACGCTTTATCCAGCAAAGCCATTTGCCGCTTCCTCCGTGGAGCGCCGGGCCAGCCATTCAAGGGCCTCGGCGACACAATAAAATGATCCGAACAGCAAGATCTCGTCGTCGCTGGTGGCCACTGCGCACTGCCCTTCCAGGGCGGCCGCCACGCTGTCATAAGACGTGACCGAGGCGCCAAGGTTCTGCAATGCAACATTCAATTCAGCCACCGGACGCGCGCGCGGCGAGTCCAGTGGCGCCACCGCCCAATGCTGGACGCTGGCATTCAATTCACCAACCACACCGTCCAGATCCTTGTCCGCCAGCAGGCCGAACACCGCCAGGCGCTTGCCGACCGGCGGACGAGCCGCCAGACGTCGGGCCAGGTACTCCGCCGCGTGCGGGTTATGCCCGACATCCAGCAACAGGTTCAGGCGCTTGCCGTTCCACTGGAACGAGCGACGATCCAGACGACCAACCACGCGAGTCGCCTGCAAGGCCGCAACAATCTGTTGAGCATCCCAAGGCAGACCCAGCAGCAAATAAGCCTGCAACGCCAGCGCAGCGTTCTCCATCGGCAGATCGAGCAGTGGCAAATCCCGCAGCTCGACGACCTGACCGTCAGCACCGGTGCCGCGCCACTGCCAGAATTGATCAGTGATGCCGAGATCGAAATCCCGCCCACGCAGGAAGAACGGGCAAGCAAGCTCGCGCGCCTTGTCCAGCAAAGGTTGTGGAGGATTCAGATCGCCGCACAGCGCAGGTTTGCCCTGACGAAAAATCCCGGCCTTCTCGAAAGCCACGGATTCGCGGGTGTTGCCTAGGTAATCGGCATGATCGACACCAATGCTGGTGACCAGCGCGATGTCGGCATCGACCACGTTGACCGTGTCCAGACGCCCGCCCAGACCGACTTCCAGCACCACCGCATCAAGCCCGGCCTGTTGAAACAGCCAGAACGCCGCCAGGGTGCCCATTTCGAAGTAAGTCAGGGAAGTCTCGCCACGCCCGGCCTCGACCGCCGCGAAGGCTTCGCACAGCTGTGCATCAGTGGCTTCGACGCCATTGAGCTGCACCCGCTCGTTGTAACGCAGCAGGTGCGGGGAATTGTAGACACCAACACTCAGGCCCTGCGCCCGCAGCAGCGAAGCCACGAACGCGCAGGTCGAACCCTTGCCGTTGGTGCCAGTGACCGTAATCACCCGAGGCGCCGGCTGGCCCAGCCCCATGCGGGACGCTACCTGTTGCGAACGCTCCAGCCCCATGTCGATGGCCGAAGGATGCAACTGCTCAAGGTAGGCGAGCCACTCGCCAAGGGTGCGCTCGGTCATACGTTGGCAGGCACCGGCGGAACGACGATCGGCTCGATCGGCGCGGCAACGAAGGTCGGGGTCGGCTTGCCGGTCAGTTGCGCCAGCAGGTTGCCCAGGCGTGGACGCAGCTCGCGACGGTCAATGATCAGGTCGATTGCGCCGTGTTCCAGCAGGAACTCGCTGCGCTGGAAGCCTTCCGGCAGTTTTTCACGAACGGTCTGCTCGATCACACGCGGACCGGCGAAGCCGATCAGGGCTTTCGGCTCGCCGACGATCACGTCGCCGAGCATTGCCAGACTGGCGGAAACGCCGCCGTAGACCGGGTCGGTCAGTACGGAGATGAACGGAATGCCTTCTTCACGCAGACGTGCCAGCACCGCCGAGGTTTTGGCCATCTGCATCAGCGAGATCAGGGCTTCCTGCATCCGCGCGCCACCGGAGGCGGAGAAGCAGACCATCGGGCAACGGTTTTCCAGGGCGTAGTTGGCGGCGCGCACGAAGCGCTCACCGACGATGGCGCCCATGGAGCCACCCATGAAGCTGAATTCGAACGCCGAAACCACAACAGGCATGCCCAGCAGGGTGCCGCTCATGGAAACCAGAGCGTCTTTCTCGCCGGTCTGCTTCTGGGCAGCCACCAGACGATCCTTGTACTTCTTGCCGTCGCGGAATTTCAGACGGTCAACCGGCTCGAGATCGGCGCCCAGCTCAACACGACCTTCGGCATCCAGGAAGATGTCGATGCGCGCACGTGCGCCAATACGCATGTGGTGGTTGCACTTAGGGCAAACGTCCAGGGTCTTTTCCAGCTCCGGACGATACAGCACGGCCTCGCAGGACGGGCATTTGTGCCACAGGCCTTCAGGCACCGAGCTCTTCTTGACCTCCGAACGCATGATCGAAGGGATCAGCTTGTCTACCAACCAGTTGCTCATGCTTTCTTTCTCCAGTACCGGCGGCCCGAACGCTCTGGTTCGCGGCCCCGCGTATGCCCTTCAGCTAAATTCATGTGTGGCGATGGTTCATGGACTGCCGGGTCAGCGGAACTGACCTGCGTACAACCCGAAAAGACCCTCAGCCTCTTTTCTACAGAGCTGTGGACGGCGGCAGTCTGCCAGCCGTCACATCAACGTACGGCGTTGATGAACGCCCGAATCTTTGCGTGATCCTTGATGCCCTTGCTCGCCTCTACCCCGCCACTGACGTCCACGGCGTATGGCCGCACCCGGGCAATGGCGTCAGCGACGTTCTCCGGGGTCAGGCCGCCGGCCAGAATCAGCGGCTTGCTCAAACCCTGCGGAATCAATGACCAGTCGAACGCCTCACCGGTTCCACCGGGCACGCCTTCGACGTAGGTATCGAGCAGCACGCCACTGGCGCTCGGGTAGGCATCGCAAGCGGCGGCGATGTCATCGCCCGCCTTGACCCGCAGGGCCTTGATATATGGCCGGTGCCACCCTTCGCACTCGGCAGCGGTTTCATCACCATGAAATTGCAGCAGATCCAGCGGCACGGCATCGAGGATTTCGCCAAGCTCGCAACGACTGGCATTGACGAACAGCCCGACGGTGGTCACGAACGGCGGCAACGCAGCGATGATCGCCCGCGCCTGCTGCACAGTCACCGCACGTGGGCTTTTAGCGTAGAACACGAACCCGATGGCATCGGCCCCGGCCTCGACGGCTGCCAACGCATCTTCCATGCGGGTAATCCCGCAAATCTTGCTGCGAACGGCCGACATGTCGATAAAAACCTCAGGGCAAATCCGGGAAAGTCCCGGATGGTAACAAATGCATTCGAGGGCGTCAGCCGTCAAGTTCCGAGAAACCCGTAAGGAAATGTGGCCCGATGAAACGCTCGGGCAACGGGAACTCGTCGTGGTACTCGACCTGCACCAGATACAGCCCGAACGGATGCGCCGTGACCCCGCCGGAGCGACGCTCGCGGCTTTCCAGCACTTCCTTCATCCACTCCGGCGGCCGCTCGCCGGCACCGATCGTCATCAGCACCCCGGCGATATTGCGCACCATGTGGTGCAGGAAGGCGTTGGCGCGGATATCCAGCACGATCATTTTGCCGTGACGGGTCACGCGCAGATGGTGCATCTGCTTGATCGGCGACTTGGCCTGGCACTGGCCGGCACGGAAGGCGCTGAAATCATGAGTACCGATCAGGTACTGCGCAGCTTCGGCCATGCGCTCCACGTCCAGCGGACGGTGATTCCAGGTGATTTCTTCATTGAGATGCGCCGGGCGGATCTGATCGTTGTAGATCACGTAGCGATAGCGCCGGGCAATGGCCTTGAACCGCGCATGAAAGTGCGCAGGCATGACCTTCGCCCAACTGACACTGATGTCGTGGGGCAGATTGATGTTGGCGCCCATGACCCAGGCTTTCAGCGAGCGGTCGACCTGGGTGTCGAAATGTACGACCTGCCCGCAGGCATGCA
This sequence comes from Pseudomonas sp. R43(2017), assembly GCF_002112345.1. Lineage (NCBI taxonomy): Bacteria > Pseudomonadati > Pseudomonadota > Gammaproteobacteria > Pseudomonadales > Pseudomonadaceae > Pseudomonas > Pseudomonas sp. R43(2017). The sequence goes on along the minus strand of NZ_NEHJ01000010.1, from coordinate 196,760 downwards.
CGCCGGCATCGGTGCGCCCGGCGCACTGCAGCGAGATCGGCGAATTGGCGACCTTCGACAAGGCTTTTTCCAGGGTTTCCTGCACGGTGAGCACACCCGTGGACTGGCGCTGCCAGCCGCTGTAGCGCGAACCCTTGTACTCAACGCCCAGGGCGACGCGAAAAAAGCCTTCGGGGGCCATTTCGGCGGCCGGGTTATCTATGTTTGCCAAGTCGGTACAGCCTGCTGATCTACAAAGTCGGGCATTATAAGGCGGCGCACCGGGGATACCAGACCCAAACAAAAACGGCAGCCTTGATGGGCTGCCGTTTTGTTTACTGCCGAACGCTGACTCAGGCCAGGTGCGAAAGCATTTCCTTCGCTTCGCTCTTCTGCTTGTCGTCACCCTCGCTGAGCACTTCGTTGAGGATGTCGCGTGCGCCGTCGTTGTCACCCATGTCGATGTAGGCCTGGGCCAGATCGAGTTTGGTGGCGGCTTCGTCGGTACCGGCGAGGAAGTCGAAGTCCTCGTCGTTCAGATCACCGCCCAACGCTGCGTCGGCTTCGGTGAAGCTCGGCTCGTTGATGCTGCTCGACAGGCGATCCAGCTCGGCATTGACGTCGTCCAGCTCGGCGGCGAAAGCGTCCGGTTCGGCCGGGGTCGCATCCATCTCGTCCGCCAGGGACAGATCAAAATCGGCTGGCAGCTCCAGATCGTCCAGAGGGGCTTCAGCCACCACTGGCGGCTCGACCGGCGGCAGATCCTTCACGCTCTCGTCGAGATCCAGCAGGAAATCGTCGTCAGCCAGTTCAACCGGCACAGGCGCAGGATCGGCACCGAGATCCAGGTCCAGATCGAAGTCAGACAGGTCGTCGAGGTTTTCCTTGATTTCGGTCTGCTGCTGCAGCACCGACTCGAAGCTCAGGTCGTCATCGGCCGGGAATTCGTCCAGCTCGACCGGCGCTTCAGGTTCGACAGCAGCCACCGGTGCAACAGGCTCCACCGGTTTGATGTTGTCAAGATCATCCAGGCTCAGGTCAAAAGCGCTGTCCAGATCGTCGTCCGCCTTGGCGGCAGGCGCTTCTGGCTCATCAAGCAGCAGTTCCTTGACGTAATCCTCGTCCAGCTCTGCCGCAATGGCCGCTGCCGCCAGACCGGCAGCCGCAACGACCGCCATGGCCGGGAAGCGGCTTTTCAGCTCTTCGACCTTGGCGAAGTTATCGCCATTGGCGACCAGTTGGCGCTCCTGACCGACGAAGGCATCACGATCACCCTGGCGACCGTAGACTTCCATCAGTTTCAGGCGCAGATCACTGCGCTGCGGTTCCAGGCTGACGCCCTCCTCCAGCAACGCTGCTGCCTGATTCAGACGACCACCATCGATGTGCGACTGTGCCTTGTCCAGCACGTCATCGGAGCGCTCGGCTGCCGGGGCTACCAGTGGCGCGGCGATCGGCTCGGCCATCACCACCGGAGCCACCACAGGGGCAGGTGCCGGTGCAGGCGCAGGCGCAGGCGTGAGCTTGACGCTTGCCGCCGGCACTTCCAGGCCTTCGAAGCTGTCTTCCGGCAGATCGAGCTCAGGCGAGAACGACTGTTCTTCCAGGGCACGGGCCATGCGCAGATGTTTCTCGGCTTCCTGTTGCGCCTTGCGACGACGAGCCAGCAGCAACAGCAGAAGCAGGAACACCACCGCACCACCACCGACCAGACCCAGCAGGATCGGGTTGGTCAGCAGCTCGTTGAAGGTCTTGTCTTCGTCGGCAGCAGGCTTCGGCTCGACCACCGGCTCAACCGGTGCCGGAGCGGCGGCTTCGGGCGCAGGTGCGGCAGGTGCAGCCTCGGCCGGAGTCGCCGGTGGAGTCGCAGCCAGTTCCGCAGTAATGGCCGGAACCGGCGCAACGGCTGGCGCAGCCGCGTCAGCTGCCGGCGCCGGGGCTGCGCCCGGGCCTTCAGCCTGCATTTTCGCCAGTTGATTGTTCTTCAGCTCGATCAGACGTTGCAGTTTATCCAGCTGGCTTTGCAGATCAGCCATGCGGCTCTTCAGTTCTGCGTTGTCACGACGGGTCGTGTCGAGACTTTCCTGAGTCACCGCCAGCTTGTTGCTCAGCGCCTTGGCATCGCCAGCCGGCCCCTTGCCGCTAGCCTTGCCGCTTTCGGCGGAAACGAGACTCAGGTTGTCCTTGGCATTCTGTGCAGCGCCGGCATTGGCGCGGCCACGCTTGGTGGCATCCAGTTGCTGCTGACCGGTGCCTGGCTTGGCTACATAACGACGCCCCTGACGCCAAGCCTCGTTTTGTGCGGCCACTTCGGCAATCGCTTTCGACTGCGGCAGCGCAGTGCTTTGCACCTGATCCGGCAGACGCAACACCTGACCGGTTTTCAGGCGGTTGATGTTGCCGTCGATGAATGCGTCAGGGTTCAGAGCCTGAATCGCCAGCATGGTCTGCTGGATCGAACCGCCAGTGCGCGCCTTGGCTGCGATTTCCCACAGAGTGTCGCGCGGCGTGGTGGTGTGGCTCGGATGCGTTGCACCCGTGGTCGGCGCGGTGATGGTTTGTGCCGGCGCTGGCTGAGCAGCGGCATCAGCGGTCTGCGGCGAGAACTTCGACGGATCCAGCAGCACGCTGTAATCGCGCAGCAGGCGACCGTTCGGCCACATCACCTGCACGAGGAATTTCACCATCGGTTCCGACAGCGGCTTGCTCGAGGTTACGCGCAGCACGCTTTTGCCGCTGGCGTTGAGCACCGGGGTGAAGGTCAGATCATTGAGGAAGGCCTGGCGATCGACGCCGGCCTTGGCGAAATCTTCCGGCGAGGCCAGGCTCGGCACCACTTCGGCAGCGGTGAGATCCTTGACATCGAGCAGCTCGATTTCCGCCACCAGCGGCTGGTTCAGGGTCGACTTCAGGGTCAGCTCCCCGAGCCCGAGGGCATGCGCCATACCGGAGGACAGCGCCGAGGCGGCCGCTATTGCTAACACCAGTTTGCGAACTTGAACCATAGCCTCTTCCTTTGTTTGAACGTTCCTCGGCCAGCGAGAAGATGTTGATTGTCGCTGCCGTAAGGCATTGCGCGCGACGACGACAGCATGCCGCGCGCGATCATTTCTTTGATGCCCCGGAAAGTCCCGGAGGGTATTACGTCATCAAGCGGTCTGGCCAAGCATAGCGCCCGGCTAGAATCAGTCGACAAATTGTTGCCAAGTATCTTTTACAGCAGGTCTTTTATCAACAACTCGGCCACTTGCACCGCGTTGAGCGCCGCACCTTTGCGTACGTTATCTGACGTCAGCCACAGATTAAGTTCCGACGGCTCGTCGACACCGGCGCGAACCCGCCCGACATAGACCACGTCCTGCCCCACCGCGTCACCGACCGCGGTCGGGTAATCGCCGGCCTCGACCAGCTCGATCCCCTCGGCGTCTTCAAGCGCGGCATTGACCTTTTCCAGGTCGACCGCGCTCGCTGACTGCAAGGTCACGCTAAAGCTATCGCCAAAAAACACCGGGGCTTGAACGCAAGTTGCGGAAATCTTTAATGAAGGTTTGGCCAGCACCTGACGCAGCTCGCGCACCAGACGTTTTTCCAGCAGCGTATGGCCGTGCGCATCCGGCGTACCGACCTGAGCCAACAGGTTGAACGCCATCTGCCGATCGAAGAATGTCTGCTCCAGCGGACGCATGTTCAGCAGCTCCGTCGTCTGGCGAGCCAGCTCGGCAACCGCCTCACGGCCCTGGGCGGAAACGGCCAGATTGGCGGTGACATGCACATATTGCAGATCGACCAGATCGAGCAACGGCGCCAGCACCACCGCCAGCGTGGCGGCCGACGGGCTCGGGCTGCTGACCTGGAACGGCACTTTCATACTCGCCAGTACAGCGGCGTTGGCCTCCGGCACCACTTGCGGCGCCTGATCCGCCGGCAAGGCGCCGGACAGATCGACCAGCGAGCAACCCGCCGCATGGGCGCGAGCCGCGTAGCTCAGGGTGATCGCCGGGCCGGCGGCAAAGAACGCCAGCTTGACCTTGCTGAAATCGAACTCGTCGACTTCGCGCACGCGCACGTTCTTGTTGCGAAACAGCACCGAGCTGCCGGCGGATTCGCTGCTGGCCAGCAAGTGCAGGTTGCCGACCGGGAAGTCGCGCTCCTCGAGAATCTGCACAAGGGTTTCGCCGACAATACCGGTGGCGCCGATCACGGCAATATCAATGGGCTGGCTCATGGTGCGACCTCTGGTGGAACGGGGGGAGCGGCACTTTACCGGGTGGCTGCCAGACAGGCAAAAAAAACCCGCGCCTCTTGCAAGGCACGGGTTCGTTCATTGCTTCAAGCGATCAACGCTCCAGCAGGATCCGCAGCATGCGGCGCAGCGGCTCGGCCGCGCCCCACAGCAACTGGTCGCCGACGGTGAACGCGCCAACGAATTGCGAACCCATGTTCAGCTTGCGCAGACGACCGACCGGTACGTTCAGGGTGCCGGTGACTTTCGTCGGGCTCAGCTCCTGCATGCTGATTTCACGGTTGTTCGGCACCAGCTTGACCCATGGGTTGTGCTGACTGATCAGCCCTTCGATGTCGGCGATCGGCACGTCTTTGTTCAGCTTGATGGTCAGCGCCTGGCTGTGGCAACGCATGGCGCCGATGCGCACGCAGATGCCGTCGACCGGGATCGGGCTCTTGAAGCGGCCGAGGATCTTGTTGGTCTCGGCCTGGGCCTTCCACTCTTCGCGGCTCTGGCCGTTCGGCAGTTCCTTGTCGATCCACGGGATCAGGCTGCCGGCCAGAGGTACACCGAAGTTTTCGGTCGGGTAAGCGTCGCTGCGCATGGCTTCGGCCACACGACGGTCGATGTCGAGGATCGCGCTGGCCGGATCGGCCAGTTGATCGGCGACAGCGGCGTGGGTCGCGCCCATCTGCTTGATCAGTTCACGCATGTTCTGCGCGCCGGCACCGGAGGCCGCCTGATAGGTCATGGCGCTCATCCACTCGACCAGACCGGCCTCGAACAGACCGCCCAGGCCCATCAGCATCAGGCTGACGGTGCAGTTGCCGCCGATGTAGTTCTTGGTGCCCGCATCGAGCTGCTGGTCGATGACCTTGCGGTTGACCGGGTCGAGGATGATGACGGCGTCGTCGTTCATCCGCAGGCTCGAGGCCGCGTCGATCCAGTAACCCTGCCAGCCGGCTTCGCGCAGCTTCGGGAACACTTCGCTGGTGTAGTCGCCGCCCTGGCAGGTCAGGATCACGTCGAGGGTCTTCAGCTCTTCAATGCTGTAAGCGTCCTTGAGCGGAGCAATGTCCTTGCCCACGGACGGGCCTTGGCCACCGACATTGGAAGTGGTGAAAAACACCGGCTCGATAAGATCGAAATCCTGCTCTTCCAGCATCCGCTGCATGAGCACGGAACCGACCATACCGCGCCAACCGATCAGACCTACACGTTTCATCGCAACTACACCTTCTTGAAAAGTGGGCCGCTGCTTTGTCTTGAATTTCGCAGCGGGCCCGAGAGATTACAGATTCCGCAGCGCGGCGACTACTGCGTCACCCATTTCCTGCGTACCGACTTTAGTGCAACCGGCCGAAAAGATGTCGCCGGTGCGCAGGCCTTGATCCAGCACCACGCTGACCGCTTTCTCGATGGCATCTGCGGCTTCGTGCAGATTGAAGCTGTAACGCAGCATCATCGACACCGACAGAATGGTCGCCAGCGGGTTGGCGATGCCTTTGCCCGCGATGTCCGGTGCCGAACCGTGGCAAGGCTCGTACATGCCCTTGTTGTTGGCATCCAGCGAAGCCGACGGCAGCATGCCGATGGAGCCGGTGAGCATCGACGCTTCGTCGGACAGGATGTCGCCGAACATGTTGTCGGTGACGATCACGTCGAACTGCTTCGGCGCGCGCACCAGTTGCATGGCGGCGTTGTCGACGTACATGTGGCTCAGTTCGACCTCAGGGTAATCCTTGGCCACCTGCTCGACCACTTCACGCCACAACTGGCTGGACGCCAATACGTTGGCCTTGTCCACCGAGCACAGCTTCTTGCCACGAACCATGGCCATGTCGAAACCGACACGGGCGATGCGGCGGATCTCGCTTTCGCTGTACGGCAGTGTGTCGTAGGACTGACGCTCGCCGTTTTCCAGGGTACGGGTGCCGCGCGGCGCTCCGAAATAGATGCCACCGGTCAGCTCACGGACGATCAGGATGTCCAGGCCGGAAACGATTTCCGGCTTCAGGCTCGATGCGTCGGCCAGTTGCGGATAAAGGATCGCCGGACGCAGGTTGCCGAACAGGCCCAGTTGCGCACGGATCTTCAGCAGGCCGCGCTCAGGGCGGATGTCACGCTCGATGGTGTCCCATTTCGGGCCGCCCACGGCGCCCAGCAGCACGGCGTCAGCGGCGCGGGCACGGTCCAGGGTTTCGTCGGCCAGCGGCACGCCGTGCTTGTCGATGGCGGCGCCACCGATCACGTCATGGCTCAGCTCGAAGCCCAGGCTGTACTTGTCGTTGGCCAGTTCCAGCACCTTGACCGCTTCGGCCATGATTTCCGGACCAATACCGTCGCCTGGGAGAATCAGAATCTGCTTGCTCATGCTTTCCTCGTGTCTTCAGTCGGTGCGCCAGCGACTGGCGCGCCCGGAAAAATGCTTGTCGTTCTAAATTTATTTCTCGGCCCAGAGCACCAGTACATCTGTACTGAACGAACCATCGGCCTCAATCTCAAAATATTCGCGTACTTCGTTGCCCATCGATTGCTGCAACTGACGGATCGCGGCGCGCATCACCTCGGGCGTGCGCATGCGCTCGACCCAGCTGTTGTACTCCAGACGCAGGCGCTGACGCGTGGTGCTGCGGGTGTGCAGACCGGCCTCGCTGACCTGGCGCAGCCACTCACCGGCAGAATAATCGCGTACATGGCTGGTGTCGCGCAGTACCTCGACGCTCTGCAGATAGGTGTCGAACAGCGGACTGCCCGGCGACAGCACATCGACGAACGCCGCCACGCCACCCGGTTTCAACACTCGGCGCACTTCGCGCAAGGCCACGCCGAGATCGCTCCAATGGTGCGCCGAATAGCGGCTGAACACGAAGTCGAACTCACCATCGGCGAACGGCAGACGCTCGGCGGCACCATTGACCGTGGAAACGTTGCTCAAACCACGATCAACCGCAGCGGCAGCCACCACATCGAGCATCTGCTGCGACAGGTCGTAGGCCACCACTTCCTTCACCAACGGTGCGACGTGAAAACTCACGTGCCCGGCACCGCAACCCAGGTCCAGCAGCCGAGCCTCGCCCTGCCCCGCCAGCTCAGCCTGCAGCAGCGCAAATTCAGTGCCTTGAGCGTGAACGGCGCTGCTCAGGTAGGCGGCGGCCTGTTCACCGAATTGCTTCTGTACAACCTGACTGTGTTGGGCGGTGCTGCTCATGGGGACTTCCTTTTGGGCTGGAGTCTGTGTTGCTTTTGCCGGCCTCATCGCTGGCAAGCCAGCTCCCACAGGTTTCGTGAACACCGCAAATTACTGTGGGAGCGGGCTTGCCCGCGAAGAGGCCAGCCCTGACGGCATCAATCTCAAATCTTGCTCAGGCGTCGCGGAACAACCACGGCTGGCTCGCACGATGTTTGGCTTCGAACGCCGCAATCGCGTCGCCGTCCTGCAAGGTCAGGCCGATGTCGTCCAGACCGTTGAGCAGGCAGTGCTTGCGGAACGCGTCGATCTCGAAGCGGTACACCTTGCCGTTCGGGCTGGTCACGGTCTGCTCGTGCAGATCGATCTGCAACTGATAACCCGGCGCGGCCTCGACCTGCTTGAACAGCTCGTCGACTTCCGCATCGCTCAAGATGATCGGCAGCAAGCCGTTCTTGAAGCTGTTGTTGAAGAAGATGTCGGCGTAGCTCGGCGCAATGATGCTGCGGAAACCGTATTCTTCCAGCGCCCACGGCGCGTGCTCACGACTGGAGCCGCAACCGAAGTTCTCTCGGGCCAGCAACACGCTGGCGCCTTGATAACGCTCGGCGTTGAGCACGAATTCCTTGTTCAGCGGCCGTTTGGAGTTGTCCTGATACGGCTGGCCGACATCCAGGTAACGCCACTCGTCAAACAGGTTCGGGCCGAAACCGGTGCGTTTGATCGACTTCAGAAACTGCTTCGGGATGATCTGGTCGGTGTCGACGTTGGCACGATCCAGAGGCGCGACAAGACCAGTGTGCTGGGTAAAAGCTTTCATGCTGCGCTCCTTTTAGATCAATTCACGAACGTCGATGAAACGACCGTTCACCGCCGCCGCAGCGGCCATGGCCGGGCTGACGAGGTGGGTACGGCCACCGGCGCCCTGACGGCCTTCGAAGTTACGGTTGGACGTCGAGGCGCAATGCTCGCCGGACTCTAAACGGTCCGGGTTCATCGCCAGACACATCGAGCAACCCGGCTCACGCCATTCGAAACCGGCCTCCAGGAAGATCTTGTCCAGACCTTCGGCTTCAGCCTGCGCCTTCACCAGACCCGAGCCCGGCACCACGATGGCCTGCTTGATGGTCGACGCGACCTTGCGGCCCTTGGCGATCACCGCCGCAGCGCGCAGGTCTTCGATGCGCGAGTTGGTGCAGGAACCGATGAATACGCGGTCGAGCTGAATGTCGGTGATCGCCTGATTGGCGGTCAGACCCATGTATTTCAAGGCGCGGACAATCGAGTCGCGCTTGACCAGATCCATCTCTTTGGCCGGGTCCGGCACGTTCTGATCAACGGCCAACACCATTTCCGGGGAAGTGCCCCAGCTGACTTGCGGCTTGATTTGCGCAGCGTCGAGTTCAACCACCGTGTCGAAATGCGCGTCGGCGTCGGACACCAGGTCTTTCCAGGATTCGACCGCCAGATCCCACTCGGCGCCTTTCGGTGCGAATGGACGACCCTTTACGTAATCCACAGTCTTCTGGTCCGCCGCCACCAGGCCCACCCGGGCGCCGGCTTCGATGGACATGTTGCAGATGGTCATGCGGCCTTCGATGGACAGATCGCGAATCGCGCTGCCGGCAAATTCGATGGCATGGCCGTTACCGCCGGCGGTGCCGATCTTGCCGATCACGGCAAGGACGATGTCCTTGGCGGTCACGCCGAACGGCAACTGGCCTTCGACGCGCACCAGCATGTTCTTCATTTTCTTGGCGACCAGGCACTGGGTGGCGAGCACGTGCTCGACCTCGGAAGTGCCGATACCGTGGGCCAAGGCGCCGAATGCGCCGTGGGTCGAGGTGTGCGAGTCGCCGCAGACCACGGTCATGCCCGGCAAGGTCGCGCCCTGCTCCGGGCTGATCACGTGGACGATGCCCTGGCGCACGTCGTTCATCTTGAATTCGACGATGCCGTACTCATCGCAGTTGTCGTCGAGGGTCTGAACCTGCAAACGCGAGACCTGGTCGGCAATGGCGCTGATGCCGCCCTTGCGCTCCGGGGTGGTCGGTACGTTGTGGTCCGGGGTCGCGATGTTGGCATCGATGCGCCATGGCTTGCGCCCGGCCAGACGCAGGCCTTCGAAGGCTTGCGGCGAGGTCACTTCGTGGATGATGTGACGATCGATATAGATCAGCGCCGAACCATCGTCGCGCTGCTTGACCAAATGCGAATCCCAGAGCTTGTCGTAGAGCGTTTTGCCGGCCATCAGACGTTTCCTCATCAGCTTGTTTCTATGCCCTGGGCTTATCAATAACCCTTTGGCTTGTGAGGCCGATCCTATGGGGTTAGATTGAATAACTCAAATTCATATTTTTTATGCTTTGGATAACCAGCTGGAATACAAACATGGATCTGGCCAACCTCAATGCCTTTATCGCGATCGCCGAGTCCGGGAGTTTCTCCGGCGCCGGTGAACGCCTGCACCTGACGCAACCGGCGATCAGCAAACGCATCGCCGGGCTGGAGCAGCAATTGAACGTGCGGCTGTTCGACCGGCTGGGCCGTGAAGTGGGCCTGACCGAGGCCGGCCGGGCTTTGCTGCCACGGGCCTATCAAATTCTCAACGTGCTCGATGACACCCGCCGCGCCTTGACCAACCTGACCGGCGAAGTCACGGGCCGCCTGACCCTGGCCACCAGTCACCACATCGGCCTGCACCGTTTGCCGCCCCTGCTGAGGGAATACACCCGCCGTTACCCACAGGTGGCGCTGGATATTCAGTTCCTCGATTCGGAAGTGGCCTACGAGGAAATCCTCCATGGCCGTGCGGAGCTGGCGGTCATCACCCTGGCGCCGGAGCCGCACACACTGGTCAAAGCGACGCCGGTCTGGGATGACCCGCTGGATTTCGTAGTCGCCCCGGAACACACATTGATCAGCAACGGCGCTGTCACATTGGCGGATATTGCCGGTCATCCTGCGGTTTTCCCCGGCGGCAACACCTTTACCCACCATATTGTCCAACGCCTGTTCGAGGCTCAGGGCCTGACACCGAACATCGCCATGAGCACTAACTATCTGGAAACCATCAAAATGATGGTGTCGATCGGCCTGGCCTGGAGCGTTTTGCCGCGCACCATGCTCGATGAACAGGTGGCGCGCATACCTTTGCCGGGCATACAGCTCAGTCGCCAGCTAGGCTATATCCTGCACACCGAACGGACGCTGTCGAATGCTGCACGGGCGTTTATGGCCCTGCTGGACGCGCAAATCGATCTGCCAGGGACTCTCGGCTGACTTGTGCTACTCCTATAGAGCTGCCGTCCCCTGTGCCTAACGCCCAAATCAGCTCAAGGCCCCTTAACAATGCCGAAATCTGTTGACCGTATTCCGCCGATGCCGCGTATTCAGGCCATTGATCCACGGCGTTCCGAACAGAGCTGGGAGAGCGCGCCGCAATTGCTCGCGGCGCTCAACGGCGCCCGCCTCGGCGCCTGGTATTGGGATATCGAGCGCGGGCAGATCAGTTGGTCGCGGGGCACCCAGGCCCTGTTCGGCTTCGATCCACGGCAGCCGCTGCCCGAAGACCTGGAATACCTTGACCTGTTGCCGCCGGAAGACCGGGCGAAAACCATTCGCGCCTTCCACGCAGTGATTGCCGGCGCGCCGCTGGAACAGGCGATGCACCACCGCATTCGCTGGCCCGACGGCAGCCTGCACTGGCTGGAGATCAATGGCAGCCTGCTGCCGGACAAACATGGCCGCCCCCGAATGATCGGGGTGATCCGTGAAATCACCCACCAGCGGCAACGGGAACAGGCCCTCAGCAGCTCGGAGAAACGTTTCGCCACACTGTTTCACCTGTGCCCGAACATGGTGCTGCTGACCCGCCAGGAAGACGGCCTGATCAGCGAGGCCAACCAGTATTTCGAAAGCCTGTTCGGCTGGCCGGTGCAGAGCGCCATCGGCCGCACCACCCTGGAGCTGGGCCTGTGGGTGCATCCCGAGCAGCGGGCGGAGCTGGTCAAGAAAACCAAGGCCAAGGGCGAACTGATCAGCATGGAAGTGCAATTCCGCGCCAGTAATGGTCAGGTTCACGACGGCATTCTCAGTGCACAAAAAGTCGAACTCGAGGGCCAGCCTTATCTGTTGAGCACCTTTCTCGACACCACCGAACGCAAAGCCGCCGAACACGCCCTCAAGGACAGCCAGGAACGCCTCGATCTGGCACTGGACTCGGCACAGCTCGGCACCTGGGACTGGCACATTCCCAGCGGCATGCTCTACGGCTCGGCCCGGGCCGCGCAATTGCACGGGCTGGAGCCAATTCCGTTCCACGAATCGTTCGATGAATTCTTCGAAGGCGTGCCCGGCGAAGAGCGCGACAGCATGCGTGACGCCTACCGCAGCTTGCGCGAAGGACCCGCGGGCAACTATCAATTGACGTATCGCGTGCAATTGCCGGACGGCAGCTCGCGCTACCTGGAAAGCCGCGCCCGCCTCTATCGCGACGAAAACGGCGCGCCGCTGCGCATGGCCGGTACCCTGCTCGATATCACCGATCAGGTCGAACGCGAACAACGGCTGGTGGCCTCGGAAGAAAAATTCGCCACCCTGTTCCAGGTCAGCCCCGACCCGATCTGCGTCACCCGCCAGGAAACCGGGGAGTTCATCGAGATCAACTCCAGTTTCACCCAGACCTTCGGCTGGAGCGCCACCGATGTCATCGGCCACACCGCTGAAGAAATCGGCCTGTGGGACGCTTCCGCCAAAAGCCTGCAACGCATCGAACGGGTGATCCGCGAACAGGGCCTGAGCAACGTCGCGATCATCGTCCAGCACAAGGACGGCCAATCGCTGACCTGTGTGATTTCCAGCCGCCAGATCAGCGTCGGCAACCAGCCGTGCATCGTCACCACGCTGCGTGACATCACCCAGCAACAGCGCTCGGAAGCGGCGCTCAAGGCCAGTGAAGAGAAGTTCGCCAAGGCATTTCACTCCAGCCCTGACGCCATCACCATCACCGAACGCGACACCGGGCGTTATCTGGAGGTCAACGACGGTTTCTGTCGCCTGACCGGCTACCGCGCCGACGAAGTGGTGGGCAAAACCGTGTATCAGGTCGGCATCTGGGCCGAGGAAAAACAGCGCTCGGGGTTGCTCGCCGAGCTACAGATCAAGGGCCGCGTACACCATCAGGAAATGCTCGGGCGCAACAAACGCGGGGAACTGTTGACGGTGGAAGTCTCGGTCGAGCCGATCACCCTCAACGAAATCGCCTGCCTGCTGATGACCGCCCGGGACGTCAGCCTGCTGAAGAACGCCGAAGCGCAGATCCGTCATCTGGCCTATCACGATCCGCTGACCAACCTGCCCAACCGCGCATTGCTGATGGATCGCCTGAGCCAGCAGATCGCCCTGCTCAAACGCCACAACTTGCGCGGCGCGCTGCTGTTTCTCGATCTCGACCACTTCAAGCACATCAACGATTCGCTCGGCCATCCGGTCGGCGATACCGTGCTGAAAATCATCACCGCGCGCCTCGAAGCCAGTGTGCGCATGGAAGACACCGTGGCGCGGCTCGGTGGCGATGAATTCGTGGTGTTGCTCAGCGGGCTGGAAGGCACGCGCAACGAGGTCAGCGTTCAGGTGCGGGAGCTGGCCGACACCATTCGCGAACTGCTGTCGGAGCCGATGTTCCTCGACGGCCAGCGCCTGCAAGTGACGCCGAGCATCGGTGTGGCGCTGATTCCTGATCACGGCTCGACCCCGACCGACCTGCTCAAACGCGCGGACATCGCGCTGTACCGGGCCAAGGACTCCGGGCGCAACACCACGCAGATGTATCACAACACTATGCAGAAAGCCGCCAGCGAACGGCTGCGCATGGAAACCGATTTGCGACTGGCGCTGTCCCGTGGTGAATTCAACGTGCACTTCCAGCCGCAAGTGGACGCCCGAGACAACCGTATCATCGGCGCCGAAGCGCTGGTGCGCTGGAATCACCCGGAACTCGGCGCGCAATCGCCCACCGAATTCATCAAGGTCCTGGAAGACAGCGGGCTGATCCTCGAGGTCGGCACCTGGATCCTCGATGAGGCCTGCGATGCCTTCAAGCAATTGATCGCCGACGGCTTGATCGATCCGCTGGCGTTCAGCCTGTGCGTGAACATCAGTCCCCGGCAGTTCCGCCAGAACGACTTCGTCGAACGCATCGAACACAGCATGACCAGTCATGGCCTGCCTTGCTCGCTGCTGAAACTGGAAATCACCGAAGGCATCGTGATCCAGAACCTGGAAGACACCATCAGCAAGATGCGTCGCCTGAAAAAGCTTGGCGTGAGCTTCGCCATGGACGATTTCGGTACTGGCTATTCATCACTGACCTACCTGAAACGCCTGCCGGTGGACACCCTGAAGATCGATCAGTCCTTCATCCGCGACGCCACCAGCGACCCCAACGACGCCGAGATCATCCGCGCCATCGTCGCCATGGCCCGCAGCCTGGAACTGGAAGTGATCGCTGAAGGCGTGGAAACCCCCGAGCAGCTGGCGTTCCTGCAAGGGCTGGGTTGCCATTTGTATCAGGGGTATTTGCACAGTCGGCCGGTGGCGCTGGAGGTGTTGAAAGGCTTGCTGGTTTGACAGGCACAAAAAAGGGCGCCTTTCGGCGCCCTTCTTGTCGGTCGGCTTATTGCAGAGCCGGCTTCTGCGTCCCGTTGATCGGGATGCGTTTGGCTTTCGCTTCTTCCGGGATCACGCGCAGCAGATCGATGCTCAGCAGGCCGTTGCTCAGGCCGGCGGCCTTGATCTCGATGTGATCGGCCAGACGGAAGGACAGCTTGAATGCACGCTGGGCGATGCCCTGGTGCAGGAAAGTGACGCCTTCGTTCGCGTCACGCTTGCCGCCACTGATGGTCAGCACGCCTTTCTCGACTTGCAGTTCCAGGTCTTCTTCCTGGAAACCGGCCGCCGCCACGACGATGCGGTATTGATCGTCACCGTGTTTTTCGACGTTGTAAGGCGGATAGCTGCTGCCTGGCTCGTTGCGCAGGGCGGTTTCGAACAGGTCGTTGAAACGGTCGAAACCTACCGAGGAACGGAACAGTGGCGCGAGGGAAAATGCAGTACTCATGGTTCAAATCTCCTGAAAACAATCAGCAAGGTTTTTGTCTCCGCGACCCGAATTCGGCATCGCGTAACCCTTAGATAGGGACCTGCGTTTTGTTTTCAAGAGATTATTTGAAGATTTTTTCAGGCGGCTTCGGCGACCGGCAAGCCCAGCAAACGCGAGACCTGGTCCGGCTCGGTTTCGCGGCGAAGCACGGTAAACAGCTCGGTGGCCTCGGGATAGTTGCGGGTCAGCATCGCCAGCCATTGCTTCAAACGGCCCGGCGATTGGCGCGCAGTCATCTGCGCTTTGGCTTGCAGCCAGAAGTCCTGAATCAGCGGCATCAGTTCGGCCCAGGTCATCTCGACCACTTCCTCGCCGGCACGGGCGGCAGCGATCTGTTTGGCCAGATCGGGACGCGAAACCAGACCACGACCGAGCATGATGTCCTCGACGCCGCTGATTTCCCGGCAACGACGCCAGTCTTCAACACTCCAGATGTCGCCGTTGGCAAACACCGGCACCTTGACCACATCCTGCACACGCGGAATCCACTCCCAATGGGCCGGCGGCTTGTAGCCGTCCATCTTGGTCCGGGCATGAACCACGATATGCTCGGCGCCGCCCTCGGCCAGTGCCGTGGCACAGACCAGCGAGCCATCCGGGCTGTCGAAACCCAGGCGCATCTTGGCGGTGACGGGAATGTGCGCCGGCACCGCACGTCGCACGTGTTCGACGATCTGGTTGAGCAGCTCCGGCTCCTTGAGCAGCACCGCACCGCCACGGGACTTGTTGACCGTTTTGGCCGGGCAGCCGAAGTTCAGATCGATCACTTCAGAGCCCAATTCGCAGGCCAGCGCAGCGTTTTCCGCCAGGCACACCGGGTCGGAACCCAGCAATTGCACGCGCAGTGGCACGCCGGAAGCAGTGCGGGCACCGTTGAGCAGTTCGGGACCGAACTTGTGGAAATAGGCCGGAGTCAGCAACTGGTCGTTGACGCGGATGAACTCGGTCACGCACCAGTCAATACCGCCGACACGGGTCAGGACATCGCGCAGGATGTCGTCGACCAACCCTTCCATCGGCGCCAGAGCAATTTGCATGGGAAACACACACTCAAGGAAAAACGTGCGGCAGTTTACTGGGTTTCGCGGGTTAAACCCATTTCCGCTGTCTGGATGGCCGGGCCGTAACCTTCAATGAACTCGGCGGGCATGCGCTTGGGCTTGCCGGTGGACAGTTCGATGCAGACGAAAGTGGTCTGGGCGCGCAGTAGCGTGGTGTTGTCGCTGGGGCGAATCAACTGGAAGTGACGGGTCATTTTCAGGCGCTGATCCCAATCGACGATCCAGGTCGCCAATTGCAGTTCGTCACCTTCGTAGGCGGCCGCCAGATAATCGATTTCGTGCCGCACCACCGCCATCGCCCGATCCAGACGCCGGTACTCGACCAGATCCAGCCCCAGCCGCTGCGAGTGGCGCCAGGCGCAGCGTTCGAGCCAGGACACATAAACCGCGTTATTCGCGTGCCCCAGCCCGTCGATGTCCTCGGCGCCCACTTGCAGATCAATGGTAAACGGCGTTGCCCGATCCCAGCCCATGCCCTACTCCCGGTCAAATGATTCAACCGGGGCAGTGTAACGGATGACTAGGCCGATTGCCGCGCCTGAAGGCTGCGCCCGGCGAGCAGTGATAACACGCCATCAATCACCCGAGGGTCGGCCAGCACGCGCTGGTGACCGCCGGTCTCCAGGCGCAGCAGTCGGCTGTCGAACCAGGATTCGTGGATCAGTTGGGATTCCTTGACCGAGACGAAGGTGTCGTCCTCGGCATGCACGATCAGGCCTGGCATATCCAGTTGATAGTGAGCGACATCGAGGGTGGCGGCGCGCATGCCGACGTCCTGTTCGACCTGGCGGATGAAGGCAGAACGAGCTCTCGGCGGCATTCCGACGTAGCGGGCAAACCCGCGCAACACGCCCAGAATTCGGGCCGGCGCGGCAATGCTGACCAGGGTTTCGGTGCGCAGGCCCAGTTGCACTGCGAGCATGGCGCTGGCGCCACCCATGGAGTGACCGATGACCGCTTGCAGCGGTGGCAATTCAGCAGCGGCTTCGAGCATGGCGCGGGCGAACAATACGACGTTGGCTTCACGTCCTGGCGAACGACCGTGGGCCGGGCCGTCGAGCGCGACGACCGTATAACCGGATTCCACCAGCGCCGTAATCAGCGCGGCAAACTGGGTCGGCCGCCCTTCCCAACCGTGCATCAGCAGAACCGTCGGGCCTTGCCCCCAACGCAGTGCGGAGAGACCGAAGCGCAAAGTGATCCGCTCGGATTTAGCCAGCAGCGGCAATTCCCAATCCCGCGGTGAATTTGCGCGGGGCGTCATGAATGCCAGCCGCATTTTTCTTGCCACCAGCTTCGGTGCAAACCAGCCCAAGGTGCCATTAACGCCGCGAACCCACTTCAACGTGCTCATCGCTCTCTCCTCAGGCTTGTTGCCTTCAGGTCAACGCACCGCCGATTTGGCAGCGCGCAGCAATCGATCGGATAGATCACCAGGCCCCAACGCCCTTGAGAGCGCCAGACCACCTACCATCAGGGCCACGTCGGCCAACGCTTTATCGATGTCTTCAGGGCTTGAAGCCAACTGCGCGATCATCAGTTCCAGGTGCTCGTTCAGCGCTATGCGAAACGCTTCCGGCAGCCGCCCAAGCTCGCCGATGGAGGCCGGGATCGGGCAGGCCGAATCACTGGAGTCACGGTGCTTGCGCGACAGGTAGAACGCAGCCACCAGGGCGCGACGCTCTTCGCCGGTCAATTCGGAGTCCATGTCGGCAATCAGGTCCCGGCGGCGACCCAGCAACTGCTTGAACGCCTCAAGCATCATTGCGTCCTTGCTTTCGAAGTGCGCATAGAAGCCACCGACAGTCAGGCCGGCGGCGCCCATCACTTCACCCACGCTCGGCTCGGCCGGGCCACGCTGGATCAGAGCGGCGCTGGCAGCCTTGAGGATGCGTTCGCGGGTTTGAGCTTTTTTGTCGTTCATCGTTGCCTCCGAATATTACGATTAGAATATTATTCTCATAATAATATTCTGCAAGTCGAAAATATGACCGCTGGTCTGAAGCACAGTTTAAGGAAAAAGGAGATTTGGCCAAACGCCAGACAAACAAAAGGGCCATTCAATAATTGAATGACCCTTATAAATCCCGCAAGGCGGGTAATCGTGGCGTCCCCTAGGGGACTCGAACCCCTGTTACCGCCGTGAAAGGGCGGTGTCCTAGGCCACTAGACGAAGGGGACACAAACCTTCTATACAACTGATCAGTGCTGAGATCTGATCGATTCAAGGCCGGTGTGGCCAGACCTTGAACTGTAAATTGGTGGAGCTAAGCGGGATCGAACCGCTGACCTCCTGCATGCCATGCAGGCGCTCTCCCAGCTGAGCTATAGCCCCGGATTTTTCGCCTCGCGGCGGAGCGACTACTTGTAACATCGCTTCTGTAAAACTGGCGTCCCCTAGGGGACTCGAACCCCTGTTACCGCCGTGAAAGGGCGGTGTCCTAGGCCACTAGACGAAGGGGACGCAAACCCTTCTATACAACTGATCAACGCTGAGTGTTGATCGCTTCGAAGCCGGTGTGGCCAGGCTTCGAAGTGTAAATTGGTGGAGCTAGACGGGATCGAACCGTCGACCTCTTGCATGCCATGCAAGCGCTCTCCCAGCTGAGCTATAGCCCCTCATCGTTGATGTCATCGCTGAGGACGGGGCGAATCTTAAGGGCGTATCGAAAGCCTGTCAAACTTATTTTTGAAAAATTTCAAAATTTTTTGTCGGCATAACAATCACTTACCGCCCTCCCCCCGTAAATTCGGGGGAAAACGCCGAAGGACGGGATCAAAAGATCCTGACCTGCGGCGCGTCCTGCAGAGTCAAACGCAATCAGGCGATAGCGCCCAACAGCTTTTCCCACTCTTTGTTTTCTTTCTTCGACACGCCGCCCAGCAGGTCAATCGCCTGGCGCAGACGGAAACGGGTCAGGTCCGGCCCGAGGATTTCCATCGCATCGAGCACCGATACCGAACTTGCCTGACCAGTGATCGCCGCAAACATCAACGGCATCGCATCACGCAGTTTCAGCTCGAGAGATTCGACCACCGCCTGAATCGTCGCGGTGATACTGTCCTTCTCCCACTGACGCAGGCTTTCCAGTTTCCACAGGATCAACTGCATCAGTTGACGAACCTGATCACCCGAGAGCTTTTTCGACTCGAACAGCTTGGCATCAGGATTAACCCCGCCGGCAAAGAAAAACCCGGCCAGCGGTGCAACCTGGCTGAAGGTTTCGACGCGACCCTGGACGTGCGGCGCGATCTTCATCATGTATTCGGAGTTGAACGCCCACTTCTGTACGCGAGCGGCGAACTCTTCCACCGGAAGATCACGCAGCCACTGACCGTTGAGCCACGACAGCTTCTCGATGTCGAAAATCGGCCCGCCCAGCGACACGCGCTTGAGGTCGAAGTTGTCGACCATTTCCTGCAGCGAGAACTTCTCGCGCTCGTCCGGCATCGACCAGCCCATGCGGCCCAGGTAGTTGAGCATCGCTTCAGGCATGAAGCCCATACGCTCGTAGAACGTCACCGAGGTCGGGTTCTTGCGCTTGGACAGCTTGCTCTTGTCCGGGTTACGCAGCAGCGGCATGTAGCACAGCTCCGGTTGTTCCCAACCGAAGTATTCGTAGAGCAGGATCAGTTTCGGTGCCGATGGCAGCCATTCTTCACCGCGCAGCACGTGAGTGATGCCCATCAGATGGTCGTCGACCACGTTGGCCAGGAAGTACGTCGGCAGGCCGTCGGTCTTCATCAGCACTTGCATGTCCATGCGATCCCACGGGATCTCGACATCGCCACGCAGCATGTCCGGCACCACGCAGACGCCTTCGGTCGGCACTTTCATGCGGATCACATGCGGCTCGCCGGCAGCCAGACGGCGCGCGACTTCTTCCTTGGACAGCAACAGTGCACGGCCGTCGTAACGCGGAGTTTCGCCGCGTGCCATTTGCTCGGCGCGCATCTGATCCAGCTCTTCCGCAGTGCAGAAGCATGGGAAAGCGTGGCCCATGTCGACCAGCTGCTGGCAATACTTCTGATAGATGTCGCCACGTTCGCTCTGGCGATAAGGACCGTGTGGGCCGCCGACGTCCGGGCCTTCGCTCCAGTCGATGCCGAGCCAGCGCAGAGCGTCGAAAATCTGCTGTTCGGACTCGCGGGTCGAACGCAGTTGATCGGTGTCTTCAATGCGCAGGATGAACTCACCGCCGTGCTGCTTGGCAAAGCAGTAGTTGAACAATGCGATGTAAGCGGTACCTACGTGGGGATCCCCGGTAGGCGATGGCGCGATGCGAGTGCGGACGGTGGTCATGGCATGTCTCGAAAAGAATGAAAAGCAAAGAACAATCAAGCGGCGAATGGTAACAGGCGACACCCGCCCCGCTCCAGCGGGCAGGGCATTTAAGCCAATTTTGCGTCTGTAACGCCCGTAGGCCGCGGTGAATGGCTGAATATCAGCAGACGGCATTTACCGTTCATCGGCTGTATGCCAGATTCGCCTGCTGATAACTTTCCTTACAATTCCTCGACTACAGTTTGCCCATGCCTGCCCAACTCAAGCGTCGCCTGTTCATTTTCCTGCTGCTCGTCCTGCTGATTGCCGGGGGCTTTTTCGCTCATTGGTTTTTCAAGGGGCGCTTTTATGAAAGCACCGACAACGCCTATGTCCAGGGTGAAATCACCCGCGTGTCGAGCCAGTTGAGCGCGCGCATCGACGAAGTCCTGGTGCAGGACAACCAGCACGTGGAAAAAGGCCAGTTGCTGGTGCGTCTCGAAGGCGACGACTTCCGCCTCGCCGTCGATCGTGCCAATGCCGCCCTCGCCACCCGTGAAGCCGAGCGCCTGCAGGCTCAGAGCAAACTGACTCAACAATCCAGCCTGATCGCCGCCAGCGAAGCGCAAGTGGCAACCACGCAAGCCACACTGGGCCGCTCGCAGATTGACCTGTCCCGCGCAGAAGCCCTGCGCAAACCCGGTTTCGTTTCCGAGGAGCGGGTCACCACCCTCTCCGCCGACAACCACATCGCCCGCTCGCAAGTGGCCAAGGCCCAGGCCGATGCGCAGAGCCAGCGCCAGCAGGTCAGCGCGCTGAATGCCGAGATCAAGCGCCTCGATGCGCAGATCGCCAACGCCCGTGCCGACCTCGCCCAGGCCGAACTGAACCTGACCCGTAGCGAAATCCACGCGCCGATCAGCGGCCTCGTCGGCCAGCGCGCCGCCCGCAATGGCCAGATTGTTCAGGCCGGCGCGTACCTGCTGTCGATCGTCCCGGACGAAGACATCTGGGTGCAGGCCAACTTCAAGGAAACCCAGATCGGCCACATGCAGCCGGGGCAGAAGGCCGAACTGCTCTTCGACGCTTATGGCGATACGCCGATCGAAGCCCGGGTCGACAGCCTTTTCGCAGCTTCCGGCGCGCAGTTCAGCCTGTTGCCGCCGGATAACGCCACCGGCAACTTCACCAAAGTCGTACAGCGGATTCCGGTCAAACTGACCTTCAAGGCTGACAACCCGCTGCACGGCAAAATCCGTCCGGGCATGTCGGTCACCGCCACCGTGAATATCAAAGACGCCCCAGACAATGGCCGGTGATCAACTGATCCGCCCGGTCGGCGAACCGACCCGGCGGGACTGGATCGCGGTGATGAGTGTCATGCTCGGCGCCTTCATGGCGGTGCTCGATATCCAGATCACCAACTCGTCACTCAAGGACATTCAGGGCGCCCTGTCGGCGACCCTGGAGGAAGGCTCGTGGATTTCCACCTCGTACCTGGTGGCGGAAATCATCATGATCCCGCTGACCGCGTGGCTGGTGCAGTTGCTTTCGGCGCGACGGCTGGCGGTGTGGGTGTCGCTGGGGTTTCTGATTTCGTCCTTGCTGTGCTCGATGGCCTGGAGCCTCGACAGCATGATCGTGTTTCGCGCCATGCAGGGCTTCACTGGCGGTGCGCTGATTCCGCTGGCCTTCACCCTGACCCTGATCAAACTCCCCGAACACCACCGCGCCAAAGGCATGGCAATGTTCGCCATGACCGCCACTTTCGCCCCGTCCATCGGACCGACCCTCGGCGGCTGGCTCACGGAAAACTGGGGCTGGGAGTACATCTTCTATATCAACGTGCCGCCGGGGCTGATCATGATCGCCGGGCTGATGTACGGCCTCGAGAAGAAAGAGGCGCACTGGGAACTGCTGAAAAGCACCGATTACACCGGCATCCTGACGCTGGGCATCGGCCTTGGTTGCCTGCAGGTGTTTCTTGAAGAAGGCCATCGCAAGGACTGGCTGGAATCGAGCCTGATCGTGACGCTGGGCAGCATCGCCCTGCTGAGCCTGATCACCTTTGTGATCGTACAGATTTCCAAGCCCAACCCGCTGATCAATCTCGGCATCCTGCGCAATCGAAACTTCGGGCTGTCGAGTATTTCCAGCCTGGGCATGGGCGTTGGCCTCTACGGCTCGATCTATCTGCTGCCGCTGTATCTGGCGCAGATCCAGAACTACAACGCCCTGCAGATCGGCGAAGTGATCATGTGGATGGGCGTGCCGCAGCTGTTCCTGATTCCGCTGGTGCCGAAGCTGATGAAGTTCGTGTCGCCCAAATGGCTGTGTACCTTGGGGTTCGGTCTGTTCGGGCTGGCAAGTTTCTCATCCGGCGTGCTCAACCCGGACTTTGCCGGGCCGCAATTCAACCAGATCCAGATCATCCGCGCCCTCGGCCAGCCGCTGATCATGGTGACCATTTCGCTGATCGCCACGGCTTATATCCTGCCGCAGGATGCGGGGTCGGCGTCGAGCCTGTTCAACATCCTGCGCAACCTCGGCGGCGCCATCGGCATTGCCCTGCTCGCGACGTTGCTGGATGCTCGCACCAAGACCTACTTCGATTATTTGCGCGAAGCGGTGGTGCCGACCAATCCGCAGGTGGCCGAACGCCTGGCGTCGATGACCGATCGCTTTGGCAGTGATACGGCGGCGCTGGGGAAATTGAGTGACATCGTCCATCAGCAGGCGCTGATCATGGCCTACAACGATGCCTTTCATTTTGTCGGGATTGCGCTGGGGATCAGCATGTTGGCGATATTGCTGACCAAGAAATTGCCTGCCGGACTGAAGGCCGGGGAGGCACACTGACTCGAATCAGACTGCCAAAAGCCGCTCGCGCATTTTGGCGATTTCGTCGCGCATCTGCGCCGCCGCTTCGAATTCCAGGTCGCGGGCCAACTGGTACATCTTCTCTTCCAGTTGGCGGATGCGTTTGGTGATCTCGCTTGGCGAACGCAATTCCGCTTCGTACTTGGCGTTTTCTTCGGCGGCCTTGGCCATGCCTTTGCGCTTCTTGCTGCGCGAACCGGGCACGGTGGCGCCTTCCATGATGTCGGCGACGTCCTTGAACACGCCCTTCGGCGTGATGCCGTTGGCCAGGTTGAAGGCTATCTGTTTGTCACGACGGCGCTCGGTCTCGCCGATGGCACGCTCCATCGAACCGGTAATGCGATCCGCGTAGAGAATCGCCCGGCCATTGAGGTTACGTGCCGCACGGCCGATGGTCTGGATCAACGAACGCTCGGAACGCAGAAAGCCTTCCTTGTCCGCATCGAGAATCGCCACCAGCGACACTTCCGGCATGTCCAGGCCTTCCCGCAGCAGGTTAATCCCCACCAGCACATCGAAGGTGCCGAGGCGCAGGTCGCGGATGATTTCCACCCGTTCGACAGTGTCGATGTCCGAGTGCAGATAACGCACGCGTACGCCGTGATCGGCCAGGTAATCGGTCAGGTCCTCGGCCATGCGCTTGGTCAGCGTGGTGACCAGCACCCGCTCCTCCAGCGCCACGCGCTTGGTGATTTCCGAAAGCAGATCGTCAACCTGAGTCAGCGCCGGGCGCACTTCCACCTGCGGGTCGACCAGACCGGTCGGGCGCACAACCTGTTCGATCACTCGTCCGGCATGTTCGGCTTCGTAGTTGCCGGGCGTGGCCGAGACGAAAATCGTCTGCGGGCTCACCCCTTCCCACTCGTCGAAGCGCATAGGCCGGTTATCCAGCGCCGATGGCAGGCGGAAGCCGTATTCCACCAGCGTTTCTTTACGCGAACGGTCGCCCTTATACATCGCGCCGACTTGCGGCACGCTGACGTGGGATTCGTCGATCACCAGCAATGCATCCGCCGGCAGGTAATCGTAGAGCGTTGGCGGCGCAGCGCCGGCCGGACGCCCCGAGAGATAGCGCGAGTAGTTTTCGATGCCGTTGCAGTAGCCGAGTTCGAGGATCATCTCCAGGTCGAACCGGGTCCGTTGCTCCAGACGCTGAGCTTCGACCAGTTTGTTGTTATTGCGCAGGTATTCCAGACGTTCCTGCAACTCGACCTTGATCCCTTCGATGGCGTCGAGCAGAGTTTCCCGGGGCGTCACGTAGTGGCTTTTCGGGTAGAAGGTGAAGCGCGGCAGTTTACGGATGACTTCGCCGGTCAGCGGGTCGAACGCGGAAATGCTCTCCACTTCGTCATCGAACAGCTCGATGCGGATCGCTTCGAGGTCGGATTCGGCCGGATAAATGTCGATCACGTCGCCGCGCACCCGGAACGTCGCCCGGGCGAAATCCATGTCGTTGCGGGTGTATTGCAGGTCGGCCAGGCGCCGTACCAGCGCGCGCTGATCGAGCTTGTCGCCGCGATCGACGTGCAAGACCATTTTCAAATAGGTTTCCGGGCTGCCCAGACCGTAGATGCACGACACCGTGGTGACAATGATCGCGTCCTTGCGCTCGAGCAATGCCTTGGTCGCCGACAGACGCATCTGCTCGATGTGATCGTTGATCGACGCATCCTTCTCGATGAAGGTGTCGGACGACGGCACATAGGCTTCGGGCTGGTAGTAGTCATAGTAGGAAACGAAGTATTCGACGGCGTTGTTCGGGAAGAACGACTTGAATTCGCCATAAAGCTGCGCGGCCAGGGTCTTGTTCGGCGCCAGCACCAGGGTCGGACGCTGCACCTGGGCAATCACGTTGGCGATGCTGAAGGTCTTGCCCGAACCGGTCACACCGAGCAGGGTCTGGTGCGCCAGCCCGGCTTCAATGCCCTCGACCATCTGGCGAATGGCTTCAGGCTGATCGCCGGCAGGGTCGAATCGGGTGACGAGCTGGAATTCAGACATAAACACCTCTGGAATCGCGACGCCGGCGGCAAACCGCAGCACCACGAGAAAGACCGCAAACGACCGATGTCGCGCAAGGAAAAACGAAGATTGTGCTGAATGTGGAGCCGATTGCCTCTCCTTTCAAGGCAAACGTCCTACATCCGGTAAAGTCTCCGACAAGTCCATTCGACTAACGGTCGAGAAATAATCGGAAAAACTTACCTGAAAATCCGATTCGCCTGTCGCCATTGATCGATGATGGCCTCTATACTAGCTCCCCGTTTGTGCACCGCTCTAGTGCATTCGGCTGGAGCGCCACACGTCCCTCCACTCTCCATTAGAGCTGCCGTAAAAATGAGCCTGTTCTCCGCTGTCGAAATGGCACCCCGCGATCCAATCCTGGGCCTCAACGAAGCATTCAACGCCGATACCCGGACCAATAAGGTCAACCTCGGGGTGGGTGTGTACTGCAACGAAGAGGGGCGAATTCCACTCCTGCGCGCCGTCATCGAAGCCGAAACCATTCGTGCTGCTCAGCACGCCTCCCGTGGCTACCTGCCGATCGACGGCATCGCTGCTTACGATCAGGCTGTGCAAAAGCTGCTGTTCGGCAATGATTCGCCACTGCTGGCCGCTGGCCGCGTGGTCACCACTCAGGCCGTCGGCGGGACCGGCGCACTGAAAATCGGTGCCGACTTCCTCAAGCAACTGCTGCCGAATGCCGTTGTGGCGATCAGCGACCCGAGCTGGGAAAACCACCGCGCGCTGTTCGAAACCGCCGGTTTCCCGGTGCAGAACTACCGTTACTACGACGCCGCCACCCACGACGTGAACCGTGCCGGCCTGCTCGAAGACCTCAACGCCCTGCCGAACGGCTCGATCATCGTGCTGCACGCTTGCTGCCACAACCCGACCGGCGTCGACCTGAGCCCGGCGGACTGGAACAACGTGCTGGAAGCGGTCAAGGCCAAAGGTCACGTGCCGTTCCTCGACATGGCTTACCAGGGTTTCGGTGACGGCATCGCCGAAGACGCCGCTGCCGTGCGTCTGTTCGCCGAGTCCGGCCTGACCTTCTTCGTGTCGAGCTCGTTCTCCAAGTCGTTCTCGCTGTACGGCGAGCGCGTCGGCGCGCTGTCGATCGTCAGCGAATCGAAAGAAGAAAGCGCCCGCGTCCTGTCGCAGGTCAAGCGCGTGATCCGCACCAACTACTCCAACCCGCCGACTCACGGTGCAAGCGTTGTCGCCGCTGTGTTGAACAGCCCGGAACTGCGCGCCCAGTGGGAAGCGGAACTGGCCGAAATGCGCCTGCGCATTCGCGGCATGCGCGAGCAGATGGTTGCTCTGCTGGCGAAGAAAGCCCCGCAGCGTGATTTCAGCTTCGTTGGCCGTCAGCGCGGCATGTTCTCCTACTCCGGCCTGACCACCGAGCAGGTTCACCGCCTGCGCAACGAGTTCGGCATCTACGCCCTGGACACCGGCCGCATCTGCGTCGCCGCGCTGAACCAGAGCAACATCGAAGTCGTGACGGACGCCATCGTTCAGGTCATCTGATCCGGCGCAGCACTGAAACGGGAAGCTTTCGGGCTTCCCGTTTTTATTTGTCTGAAGAAAAGCCGCAACACCCTCTAGACTGCACACAGACGATATTTCAGAGAACCGACATGAAAAACGATGACCTGCGCGCCGACCGCGATGAGCTGGACTACTATCCGCCCCGCACCTCGGGCAAACGCGAAAAGAGCCTGGTACTGCAAGTGGCGGCCGGCGTGTTTCTCGGTGGACTGGCCCTTTGGCTGGTGCAACTGGCGGCCACAGCGTTGTACGCAAAACTGCTGATGGGCACCTTCACATTCGGCGGCTGAAAACCGTTCAGCAAAAAAATATCCGGCAAAGCTTGACTAGTCTTTTTAAATCAGTAACATACGCACCAATTCCGCAATAGCTCAGTTGGTAGAGCAAGTGACTGTTAATCACTGGGTCCCTGGTTCGAGTCCAGGTTGTGGAGCCAAATACAGAGCCCCTGAATCGAAAGATTCAGGGGCTTTTTTGTGGGCGTTGAAAAAGTGCGTGCCATAAAAAGGGCCGATCAGTTTCTCAACTGATCGGCCCTTTTCTGTTTCAGAAACAGCAGTCAGACGTGCTCGCTGCTCTTGGCATGCACTTTCGGTGCGCCATGACCGTGATCCGAATCCGGATCGATCACCGGCACTTCATTGCCATCGCAGTCATGCAGCTTGCCGTCGCTGAAGTAGTCGCCCTCGCGCAGCGCCGCCAGATCCCGATAACGCAGGGTCCGCTCTTCTGCCGCCGCGAATACCGACTGCTGATCCGAGTTACCCGCCGTGAAGTGGTTGAACGCCAGGTTCAGCAGGATCGCCATGATCGCCGACGAACTGATGCCCGAATGGAAAATGGTCGCGAACCAGCTCGGGAAGTGATCGTAGAAATTCGGCGCGGCAATCGGGATCATGCCGAAACCGATTGAGGTCGCAACGATGATCAGGTTGACGTTGTTGCGGTAATCGACCTTGGACAGCGTACGGATGCCGCTCGCCGCCACGGTGCCGAACAGCACGATACCGGCGCCGCCGAGTACCGAAGTCGGCACCGCCGCAATCACCCGGCCCATGAACGGCAGCAGGCCGAGGATCACCAGGAAGATACCGCCGGTCGCCACCACATAACGGCTCTTGATTCCGGTCACCGCCACCAGCCCGACGTTCTGGGCAAAGGCGCTCTGGGTGAACGAGCCGAAGATCGGTGCAAACATGCTCGACAGCATGTCCGCCCGCAGGCCGTTGCCCAGACGCTTGGAATCGACCTTGGTGCCGATGATTTCACCGACCGCCAGGATGTCCGCCGAGGTTTCCACCAGCGTCACCATGACCACGATGCACATCGACAGGATCGCAGCGAAGTGGAAGGTCGGCATGCCGAAATGGAACGGTGTCGGGAAGCCGAACATCGGCCCTTGGGTGACACTGGAGAAATCCGCCATGCCAAGGAACACCGCCAGTACCGTGCCGATCACCATCGCCAACAGAATCGACAGACGCGAGATAGTGGAGCTGCCGACCTTGCTCAGCAGCAGCACCAGCACCAGCGTGACCGCCGCCAGACCGATGTTCTGCATGCTGCCGAAGTCCGGAGCATGACTGTTGCCACCCATGGCCCAGCGTGCGGCCACCGGCATCAGCGTCAGGCCGATGGTGGTGATCACGATGCCGGTAACCAGCGGTGGAAAGAACTTGGTGATTCGCGAGAACACCGGCGTGATCAGTAAACCGATCAACGACGCGGCAATCACCGCCCCGAGCACCGATTGAAAGCCGCCCTCCCCGCCACTGCTGACAATCGCCACCATCGTGGCAACACCGGAGAACGACACGCCCTGCACCAGCGGCAACTGACATCCGAAAAACGGCAGACCCAGGGTTTGCAGCAACGTGGCCAGCCCCCCCGCAAACAATGAAGCAGCAATCAACAGACCAATGTCCGCCGGCGACAACCCGGCAGCCTGACCGATGATCAGCGGCACCGCGACGATACCGCCATACATGGTCAGAACATGTTGCAGGCCGTAAGCCATATTCGCGCCGACCCCGAGGTTTTCGTCCTCGGGCCGTTGGTGTGAAACATGGGGCGTTTTCATGGTGGGGGGTTCCCTGGTTTTTGTTATGCGCACACTGTATTCAATAGTTGTGACAAATGTCCATAGAGTTGTATACAACTTATCAGTCACATTATGGATAGGTAGCCACCCAACCTTCTATCCCGCCGCATCCATCCCCCCACAAATCCGGCAACACATCGTTAACTGGCCCCGCGTTTTATCCACCTAGGCTGAAGTGTTCATGGCGACCGACGGTGCGGCCGCGCTCTTTTTTATACATATAAAGTATGCATAATGAAGTCATTCAAGATTCAGTTCGACAAAAGCAAGAATGCTGCCAACAAACTCAAGCACAGAGGGATCAGCCTCGCCGAGGCCGAACCGGTGTTCTACGACGAACGAGCACTGACCATTGAAGACAACGACCATGACGAGCAACGCTGGATCACACTCGGCACCGACGGCAAGGGACGTTTGCTGGTCGTTGTTTACAGCTATCGGGAGCCGAATATTGTTCGAATCATTTCCGCGCGCACCGCAACACCCAGCGAGCGACGCCAATACTTTCCGGAGACTTGATCAATGAAGGATGAGTACGATTTCAGCCAAGGTAAACGCGGCGCCGTCGCCTCCAACAAGGGCAAGACCCGCATCACCATCATGCTCGATGACGCGGTCATCGAGGCCGCGCGCGAGGTCGCTGAAAGCGAGGGGTATGGCTATCAGACGGTAATCAACAATACGCTGCGCCACGCACTGCTTAACAGCCGTGGCGATGCCGATGAACTCGAGCATTCCATCGGTCAATTCAAGAAAGGCATCACCGCCACCGACCTCAAGAGTCTTGAGAAAAAACTGTCGGCGGCCGTGAACGAAATCCGGCGAGTACTGGAGCCGGATGTAAAACCATAGGTTTCAGTTCGGCTGAATCAAGCGCGCCAGCGCCAGACGCGCACCAGGCTGGTGCGGCAAGCGCAGGCCGAACTCCCGTTCCAGCAATTCGATCAGCTCATCGACATCCGTCACCTCGCGCCGCTCGCTCTCGGCGCCGATGCGATGGATCGCGAAACTGCCGTTGTTCAACGTGCGCCGCCAGCCGTCGCCCGTACGCGCGACCATCAGGCGCTGGGCAAACGGGGAGTCCGGGTGCGTCGAGACGTACCAGTTGCCAAGGGTGTAATCGATGTCTTCCTGGCGTTGCAGATCGAACAGATACATCGGCCGCCATTCGCCGGCGACTCTGGCCCGCAGCATGTAGCCATCGGCTTGCACTTCGATGCGATAGGGTTCATGGGGCGTGGGTTGTTCGGCTTCGGTATCGAGCACCAGCGGCGCGGTCGGTACCATGCCGCCGAAGCCGACGTCGGTGATGTATCGCACGCCGTCGAGGGTCACCAGGCTCAGTCGGTGAGTCCGCGCCGTCCAGCTGCCTTCAGGCTGATTCATGACCACGCGGCCGCTGATGCCCCGCGCATCGAACCCCAGCTCCAGCAACAAGGCCAGAAACAGATTGTTGAGTTCGTAGCAGTAACCGCCACGAGCATCGTCCAGGACCTTGCGCTGGATGGATGGCAGATCGATCAGCACGGGCTCGCCAGAGAGGGTCGACAGATTCTCGAAAGGAAAGGCGCCGGTATGACGCAACTGCAACAGTCGCAGGGTCTCAAGGGTCGGCGCCGGGGGCGTGTCGAACCCCAATCGTTGCAGATACTGTTTCAGATTCGTCAGGCGTGGCTCGCTCATTGCTCGGTCCTTATGCATGGAGACGCGGATCGTTCCGCCGATGGTCGCCATGTATACGGGATCCGGGCATTGAATCGACAATTGATTTCACCAATCGGCCTTGCCGCCTGAACCGGCGGTTGCAACGACTCTGCCCGATGCGGCGTAATAAGCCCTCGCCCGAACTGCCGAGAGCCACGCCCCATGCACATCACACTGGAAGGCCAGGGCATCGTCCTGCGCCCCCTGCAATATTCCGATGCCGACGCCCTGCTCCACGCCGCCGCGGACGGCGAACTGTGGAATCTCACCGTCACTGTGGTGCCGTCGGCGACCACCGTCGACAGCTATCTGAAAAAGGCCCTCGACGGGCGTGAGGCCGGCACGGTCATGCCGTTTGCCATCGTGCTGAAGGAAACCGGCGAGGTGATCGGCTCGACCCGTTTCTGGAAGATAGATCCGCTCAATCGCAAGCTGGAGATCGGCAGTAGCTGGATCTCGGCGCGCTTCCAGAAAACCTTCGTCAACACCGAAGCCAAGTACCTGATGCTGCGCCACGCCTTCGAAGTGCTCGATTGCGTGCGCGTGCAATTCACCACCGACGAAAACAACCAGAAATCACGCAACGCGATCCTGCGTCTGGGCGCACAGCAAGAAGGCATCGTGCGACACGAACGGATCATGCCCGACGGCCGCAAGCGCAACTCGGTGCGTTTCAGCATCATCGATGACGAATGGCCGCAGGTGCGCCAGAACCTCGAACAGAAACTCGCTGGATACGAACGCCGCTGATCCGGCTCAGGCGCGATGGCGCAGCCACTGCAGGAAACCTCTTTTCGGCACGGCTACCGGCGTTTCCTGAGTCAGCGCCTGCGCCTTGAGCAGGCGGAAATCGAGCAGCGCCTTCATTGCATCGTTGATGTCATGACGGGCATCCAGGCAAGGCTTGAGATACGACTTCTCGATGCGGTACAGGGCGCAGAACGTCTTGGCGGAAAAGTCGGCCGGCAACGAGGTATCGGAAAGGATCCCGGCCTCACCGATCACCTCCCCCGGCCCCATGCGTCCTGATTCGAACGGTACGCCGTGCCGGTTCAACGTCACCGAAACCACACCGGACTCGATGATGAACAAATGATCGCTGACCTCCCCGCCCGCCAGAATGATCTCGCCGGCACGGAAGGTTTGCAGGGCCATGTTCTGGCTGAAAGTCTCTTTTTCTTCCTGACGCAGGGTGGAGAAAATCGGCGAGCTGTCAAGCAGCGCCCGTGGCCGTGAGAGGTGGGCCGGAGCGGCGGGTTCGTCGCTCGACAGCAGATTGACTCCGGACGCTTGCAGATGCCGGTAAGCCAGATCGAACAACTGATTGCGTACCGCACGCTTCTCACTCATCGACGCCACGAAACCACTGATTTCATATTCCGCGCCGGCACTGCTCGAACTCTTCAACGCGACGCTTGGCGCCGGGTTGTCCAGCAATGGGCGGCAGCCTTGCATCGCCCGCTCCAGGGCATCGATCACCGAGTTCGGCCGCGCATGGGGGCTGACCTGCACACTGACGGCAACACCGAACATGTTGCTCGGGCGGCTGAAGTTGATGATCTTGGCCTTGGCCGCCAGCGAGTTGGGAATCACCGCCATGCTGCCCTGTGAGGTTTGCAGGCGCGTAGCGCGCCAGTCGATGTCGGTGACCCGCCCTTCCGTGCCGTCGATGGAAATCCAGTCATCGAGTTGATAGGGCTTGGTGGTATTCAGGACGATCCCGGAGAACACATCGCTCAGGGTGCTCTGCAATGCCAGACCGACGATGATTGCCAGCGCTCCGGACGTGGCCAGCACGCCCTTGACCGGCAGGTCCAGAACATAGGCCAGCGCTGCAATGATGGCAATCAGGAAAATCACTGCGCCGAGCAGATCCTGCAGCAGCCGTCCGGTGTGACCGACCCGCTGCATCATCACCGCGCCGATTAACACCGTCAGCGTGCGCGCGCCAAACAGCCACCAGCCGATCTGCAACCCGGTTGCCGCCAGATGCAGCGGCACATTGTCGGCCCACGGCGCCGGCTCCATAGGATTGAGACCTTCGTTGAACAGCAGCACGCTGAACAGGCTGAAAATCAGCACCCGCACCAGCAGCTTCCATTCGCTGCCGTGGGAACTGATCAGGCGCCACAGTCCCAGGTCGAGCAGGATCAGGATCAACGCGCAGAACAACGGATGTTCAGTCAGCAGTGACAGCATCAAACAACTCCGACAGAGGTCAATCGCGAGAAGATCGCACAGATTGGGCTTAGTGTAGGAGCAATTGATTTGGCGGGATAAGGGCTATTGAAGGCCCTCTGAAAAAAAGCTGTGGGAGCCAGCACGCTGGCTCCCACAATGTCGATCTACGCGGGCATCCGTCCAAACCGGCCAGACTGGAAATCAACGAACGCCTGATGAATTTCCTGCTCGGTATTCATCACGAACGGGCCATGACCGACGATCGGCTCATCGATCGGTTCGCCACTGAGCAGTAACACCATCGCGTCCTCGCTGGCCTCAAGCGTCAGGCGGTCACCCTCACGCTCGAATAACGCCAGTTGCCCTACCCCCGCCGACTCCTCGCCGTTGATCCGGACCGAGCCACGCAGCACCACCAGCGCAGTGTTGCGGCCTTCGTGCAGCTCCAGCGTCAGCAACTTGCCGGCATTGAGGCGCAGGTCCCAGACATCGATGGGCGTGAAGGTCCGGGAAGGCCCCTTGTGACCGTCGAATTCACCCGCGATCAGACGCAGGTTGCCGGCACCGTCCCGGAGGGCGACGTTCGGGATATCGCTGTCGAGAATGGTCTGGTAACCCGGTTCAGCCATTTTGTCTTTGGCCGGCAGGTTGACCCACAGCTGCACCATTTCCAGGTTGCCACCCGTTCTGGCGAAATCTGCGGAGTGAAACTCCTCGTGCAGGATTCCGGAAGCAGCCGTCATCCATTGCACGTCGCCGGGGCCGATCTTGCCGCCACTGCCGGTGGAATCGCGGTGCTCCACTTCGCCGTCATAAACGATGGTCACGGTTTCGAAACCACGATGCGGGTGCTGCCCCACGCCACGTCGTTCAGTGGTCGGGGTGAAATGCGCGGGACCTGCATGGTCAAGCAGCAGGAACGGGCTGATGTGCTTGCCCAGGTTGTCGTAGGAAAACAGTGTACGAACCGGAAACCCATCGCCGACCCAGTGGCCGCGAGGGCTGGTGTAGATACCGATGAGGTTTTTCATGGTGGGCTCCGAATTGAGGTTGATCATGGACTGATCATAAATTCACCACGTATTTAGCACTAGTCAGCCAAAATCGGCCTCATCGTTCTACTGATGGAACGATACCGCATCACAGTGATTCGTGACTTTCAGTCAACAGTACTTTGCCCCGACAGCGGTTTTTCTCAAGGAAGCAGCAGCGGATACTTCCGTCCATTCTCACTGCAACCCTGGAGTTCTAGATGTCTGTTCCCGCTTTCGGTCTTGGTACGTTTCGCCTGCAAGGTCAGGTGGTCATCGATTCGGTGAGCACCGCCCTCGAACTGGGCTACCGGGTCGTCGACACCGCGCAAATCTACGAGAACGAAGCCGAGGTCGGCCAGGCTATCGCCGCCAGCGGCATCGCCCGCGAAGAGCTGTTCATCACCAGCAAGATCTGGATCGCCAACTTCGCCAAGGATCGTCTGATCGAAAGCCTCAAGGAGAGCCTGCAAAAACTGCGGACCGATTACCTCGACCTGACGCTGATCCACTGGCCGTCGCCGGAAGATCAGGTGCCGGTGGAAGAGTTCATGGGCGCCCTGCTGGAAGCCAAACGCCTGGGCCTGACCCGGCAGATCGGTGTGTCCAACTTCACCATCGACCTGATGAAACAAGCCATTGCAGCGGTTGGCGCAGAGAACATCGCCACCAACCAGATCGAGCTGCACCCGTACCTGCAAAACCGCAAGGTCGTGGAATTTGCCCAGAGCCAGGGTATTCAGATCACCTCGTACATGACCCTGGCCTATGGCGAAGTGCTGAAGGATCCGTTGATCGTGCAGATTGCCGAGCGCCTGCAAGCGACTCCGGCGCAGGTCACTCTGGCGTGGGCGATGCAATCGGGCTACGCGGTGATTCCGTCGTCGACCAAGCGCGCCAACCTGCAAAGTAACCTCGGTGCCACCGCGCTGACGCTGAGCGACGCCGATATGGCGCTGATCGGCACACTGGAGCGCGGCCAGCGCCTGACCAGCCCCCAAGGCATCGCGCCGCAGTGGGACTGACCGCTCAGGCCTGAAGTTGCTGCGCGAGGTCGTGCATGGCCACGCGCAGCAATTCGATTGCAACGTTCAATGCGGCCTCGGGTTCACCGTCCCCGCAGGCCTGTTCAAGTATCCGGCACGCCGAAACCACGCGCTCGGCACCGATCACATGCGCCCCGCCTGTAATGTGATGTGCCAGATCCTTCAAGCCTGCACGATCACCTTCCCGCCCTGATTCCTCCAGACGTTCCAGGTCGGTACGCAGACTACTCAGCACCTCCTCACGCAACTGCCCGATAAGCGGGTTGTCCGCTCCCGCCAGTTGCAAGAGCGAGCTCAGATTGAAACCGGGCAATACCCGATCGTCCATTCCTCCGACTTTTGTTTCGTCAGGCACTGCGGCCATCAGCGCCAGGTTCAGCTCCCGCAGCAAAACCGGTTTGAACAGACAATCATCCATTCCGGCTGCCAGGCATCGCTGCTTTTCCTCCAGCTGTGCATTGGCGGTATACCCCAGAATCAGACAAGGCGTCCTGCTCGCCGCCGTCTCTTCTTTGCGAATCGCTCGCGCCAGGTCATAACCGTTGAGCCCGGGCAAGTTGATGTCGGTGATCAGCGCATCGAAAGATTGACCGCGCCACAGATCCAGCGCCTGTTCACCACTCCCGATGTCGACAAAGCGATGCCCGAGCTCACTCAACTGCCGACACAGCAGCAGACGATTCACCGGATGGTCGTCCACCACCAATACGTCCAGCGGCTTTGCCGCCGTCACTGTCGGCGTCGCAACGTCCTCCTGAGCGGGCGACTCCAGCACGGGCACTTCAAGGCGCAGCATGACTTGTGTACCTCGTCCGGGTTCACTGGTCATCCACAGGTCGCCGCCCATCATCCGGCACAGGCTGCGGCTGATCACCAGCCCCAGACCGGAACCGCTGCGGGCCGACAACGACTGGTTGCCGACCTGCACAAAGGGGCTGAACAAGCGTTGCTGATCTTCGGCGCTGATGCCCCGGCCGCTGTCCTCGATGACAACGCCGATTTCCAGTAGCCCGTCCCGCACGGCGAACACTTGCAATCGCAGGCTCACATCGCCTTCATCGGTAAACTTGATCGCATTGCTCAGCAGATTCGACAACACCTGTTTGAAACGCAGGGCGTCGAGCAGCACCTCGACATTGCTGCGCTCATCCAGTTCGACATGCCACGACAACTGCTTCTGGCGCGCCACGCCTTCGAAAATCCGACACACCGACAACACCGACTCACGCAGATGGGTGCGTTCGGGGGCCAGTGACAGTTGACCGGATTCAATGCGTGCAATGTCGAGAATATCGCCGATCAATGCCAGCAGTTGCTGCCCCGCCGTGGACGCCACCTGGATAGCCCCACGGTCGGTCACGCCTTCATCGGCATGTTTGAGCGCCAGTTCGAGCATGCCCAGCAAGGCATTCATGGGCGTACGGATTTCGTGGCTCATGACAGCCAGAAAGGTGCTCTTGGCCCGGTTGGCTTCATCCGCCGCGTCCTTGGCTTCCTGCAGTTGAAGCAGCCATTGCTGGCGCTGGCGAATCTGCCGACGCTGAAAGGCGATCCAGCCCAACGCCAGCAGCAACAGCCCGGACGCACCGGCGAATCCAAGCAGGATCTCCCGTCGATGGCGCTGCCAGTAACTGTCATCGGCAACCGCGTCACGGCCCCAGCGCTCGACCAGATCGTCGAGCTCCTTGGGGGCGATGCTCAACAGCGCCTTGTTCAGAATCGAATGCAACACCACGGCATCCGGTGCGGTGGCCAATGCAATCCGGGCGGGCTGATCCCCCACCGTACCGACGATCCGGGTACGCCCCCGGTACTGACGGGAAATCAGATAACGCGCCACCATCAACGAACTCAGCGTGGCATCGGCCTGCCCGCTGACAATCGCTTCCATCCCGGCTGCCGGGCTTGATACTTCGACCAATTTGAGCTGCGGTACTCGCTCCAGCAGGTAATCGCGCAACGGGTGACCGCGATAGATTGCCAGCCGTTTGCCGGCCATGTCGTCCAGGGTTCTTACGCCCGACGCCGATACACCGCTGACCAGCACGAACGGATTGTTCAGATAGGCCCGTGAGAAGCGCATTTCGAGTTCACGCTCGCTGCTGGGTGTCACCACGGGCAGCAGATCAAGTTCCCCGGCCTTCAATTGTTTGATCTGTCGGTCCAGTGACTGCCCCCGTGCGATCTCGAACTTCAGGCCGCTGCGCTGACTGATCAGGCTCAACAACTGCGCCGTAAGCCCCTGCACTTTTCCCTCGGCATCAAAGAACGTCAACGGGGCGAAATCCTCGATCGCACCGACACGTACGCTCGGATGCCGGTCGAGCCACGCCTGTTCACTGCTGCTGAGACTTACCCGCGCTTGCCCCGTCATGTCCGCACGCCCGGCACTCCAGCGCAGTTCCATGGCCAGGCGCTGCTCCATGGGAATGGCCAGCAAGGCCTTGTCGACCAGACGTTTCAAACGGGTATTACTGCGAGTCAGGGCAAAGGCAAACGGGTTGGCGTCGAGGCCCGAAGGGCCGGCCAGTTGCAGGTCGTTATGGAAGTTGATGTTGATCAGATAGCTGGCACTGATGAGATCGCCGAGGTACAGATCATCTCGCCCGAATGCCACGGCGCCGAGGGCATCGAGAATCGAGCGATAACGCTGCAAGGTGGCTTGCGGGTAAGCCTTCTGGATGGTCGAAACCGGCAGGTAGTCATCCACCATGGCGATGCGCTTGCCTGCCAGATCATCGGGCAACGGTTCGTCGAGCCGGGTCACCCACATCGGCTGATCTTCGGCATAGGCGCGAGACAGCATCAGCTCGGGATCGGCAATCTCATAGTTGTTCGAGGTGCCCAGCAAATCCAGTTCGCCGGCCTTGAGCGCGGCCATGGCGCTTTCGCGGTCGGGGTAGCACCAGACCTCGATCCGGACATTCAGCACTTGTGCGATCGCGTCGGCGTACTCGGCCGTGAGGCCTTCCAGTTCATGCCGGTTGCGGGTCAATTCAAAGGGAGGATAGTCCGGCCCGGAGGCGCCGATGCGCAATACCGGGTGTGCCCGAAGCCACTGGCGATCCTGCTCGTCAAGGCGAACCTGCACGCCCTCCAGCCGGGTGCGAGAGATGATTTCCAGTTTTTGCGCGGTCCCGGCTGCCTGCACTGTATTTGCCAAAATGAGGATCAACAGAAGAATGAATTGCAGCGGCCTCATCATGGCGCAGCCTCTCACAGCAGATGGTTGCGTCTGGCAAACTCGCGCAACACCACCAGTGAGCTGACCCCGAGCTTGAGCATCAGGCGAGTCTTGTAGGTACTGATGGTTTTGTGGCTCAGGTTCATCTCCTGGGCGATGTCCTTGTTGGGCTTGCCATGCGCCAATTGCACGAGAATGTGTAACTCGCGATTGGACAATCCTTCGATCTGCTGTCGCTCGTCACTGTGCACACCGGATTGCCCTGCGTTGACTTCAGGCAATTCCTGGAAATAGCTGTAACCCGAACGGACAGCCTTGATCGCACTCTGCAACTGCTGCAACTCGGCAGACTTGGCCACAAAAGCCATTGCACCTGCACGTCGGCAACGCACCAGGTAGCTGTTCGGGTCGGCCGATGAAAAAATCACGATTTTGCAGACCAGCCCGAGGGCGTTGATCCGGTCCAGCACTTCGAGGCCGCCCATGCCCTTGAGCTTTAAATCGAGCACGATCAGTTTCGGCGCGTGCGCACGGATCATCGGCACCACGTCGACGCCACTCGAAGCGACATGAATCGGTTTATAGCCCAGCGACTCCAGAACCATTCTGACGGCACCGACAACCACCGGGTGATCGTCGACGATCAATGCTGAATCCATGACCACTCCCGGGCGAATACATGACGATGACGCCACCGATCCTGCATGAACGGGACGACGGGTAGCTGCGCTACAACTGTTGCACGGGACGCATGGCGAAACACCTGTCAGACCTGACAGTTGCGCCATCGGGCGATCTGTGATTTGGCGCGCCATCACGCAAGGGATTTTGCCGGACACATACACAATGAACGCTTACGTGAAGCATCGACCGACGCCATCAATTGCGAGATGGCGCTCATTGAGGGCAGCGCGGCGTTGCAGCTGGTGATCTTTGGCCGAAAGTATCCGGGAACATCCGATGGGTTCAGCGCTTCGCCGTAGACCAGCGCATGCCGGACCTGCGCCAGATCGAACAGGAAACCGTGCAGATCCGGCATTCCGCCTGCCAGTTGAGAGTCGGTCACCAGTACATCGAACGGCTCGCGACCATAATCGATCAGTGTCAGCAGTTCGGTGAAGTTCTGCACCGGCGCAATGCGGTAGTAATCGAGAGCATTGAACATCCGCTCGATCTTCATCCGGTGAAAGTGCCGGGTGTCGGCGATCAAAATACGCAAGGTTTTGTCGGCCATCGTGGAAGTCCCGCCAGTCGCTTCAAGTGGCGGCAAGACTACCCAAGCATCGAGGCATGCTCTGTAGGACTATTCCGAAAATAACCGTCACTCATCCGGATTGACGGCCACCCATGCCATTGCCGGACGATGGGCGTTCGCCAGGTTACTCCGTGGTACTCGGACTCCAGAACGCCTGCACCACCAGGTTCGACGTTGAAATCCGCTTCACCAGTGCGTCCAGTTCATCGCCGTCCACCGAGGTCGTTGCGAGCGTGGCTTCGATCTCGATTTCGTCGGCACCGAAGGCGTGTACATCGACGTCACTGGCCGGGTAGTTGCTGCGTTCGAGCTCGGCTTCAAGCAAGGCGAACACGGCGGTCTGCTGCGAGCGCCGGGCGATCACGTAGACGATGTTGGTGACTTCCGCCGAAACCACATCCAGCGGCTGGCGGTTGATGTTGTTGACGATCGGCCGCAGCAACGTGTTGGCAGCGAGCACGAATAACGTACCGAGCACGGCTTCGGCCAGCAAGTCGGCGCCGGCACAGGCGCCGACCGCTGCCGAGGTCCAGAGTGTGGCGGCGGTGTTGAGACCGCGCACGTTGCCCTCTTCACGCATGATCACACCGGCGCCGAGAAAGCCGATCCCGGACACCACGTAGGCGACCACCCGCACCGCGCCTTCCGCCCCGCCGAGACGGTTGGCCATGTCGACGAAAATCGCTGCACCGACCGCCACCAGCACATTGGTGCGCAAGCCGGCCGTGCGTTGCCGGTACTGGCGCTCGAAACCGATCAGGCCGCCGAGAATGAACGCCGCGCTGAGGCTGACCAGCGTATCGAGCAGCGAATCGAGGTTGATGTTGTTGATGGCTTGCATGTTGAACTCCTTGAAACGCCCCCCCTTGCTCCCACAAGGGGGGAATTTTTCCTGTTACTGCCAGCCGAAACGGCGGATGTAGAAGCCTTTCACGGCCTGGGTCAGTGCCATGTACGCCAGCAGGATCACCGGCAGGAACACGAAGTACATCGACGGCAGCGCCTGCAGTTTGAAGTAGTGCGCCAGCGGCCCCATCGGCAGGAAGATGCCCACGGCCATGATGATTCCGGTCATCACCAGCAGCGGCATGGCCGCGCGGCTTTGCAGGAACGGAATCTTCGGCGTGCGGATCATGTGCACGATCAGCGTCTGGGTCAGCAGCCCCACTACGAACCAGCCGGACTGGAACAGGGTCTGGTGATCCGGGGTGTTGGCATCGAACACGTACCACATCAAGGCGAACGTTGTGATGTCGAAGATCGAACTGATCGGACCGAAGAACAGCATGAAGCGTCCGACATCCCCTGGCTGCCAGCGCTGTGGCTGTTTCAGCATTTCGTCGTCGACGTTGTCGAACGGGATCGCGATCTGCGAAATGTCATACAGCAGGTTTTGCACCAGCAGGTGCATCGGCAGCATCGGCAGGAACGGAATGAACGCACTGGCGACCAGTACCGAGAACACGTTGCCGAAGTTCGAGCTGGCGGTCATCTTGATGTACTTGAGCATGTTGGCGAAGGTCCGGCGCCCTTCCAGCACGCCCTCTTCCAGCACCATCAGGCTCTTTTCCAGCAGGATGATGTCGGCCGCTTCCTTGGCGATGTCCACCGCGCTGTCCACGGAAATACCGATGTCCGCGGTGCGCAATGCCGGTGCGTCGTTGATGCCGTCGCCCATGAACCCGACCACATGACCGTTGCCCTTGAGGATGCGCACGATGCGCTCCTTGTGGGTTGGCGTCAGTTTGGCGAACACGTTAGTGGTTTCAACGGCCACCGCCAGTTGCGCGTCGCTCATGCGTTCAATGTCGTTGCCCATCAACAGGCCTTGCTGGGCCAGGCCCACTTCGCGGCAGATCTTGGCAGTCACCAGCTCGTTGTCGCCGGTCAGCACTTTCACGGCCACGCCGTGTTCGGCCAGCGCCTTGAGCGCCGGCGCGGTGCTTTCCTTCGGTGGATCGAGGAATGCCACGTAACCGATCAGCGTCAGTTCCTGCTCGTCGCCCAGGCTGTAAGTGTCGCGACCTTCAGGCATCGACCGTGCCGCCACCGCTACCACGCGCAAGCCTTCAGCGTTGAATGCTGCTGTTACCTGACGAATTCTCGCCAGCAATTCATCGCTCAAGGCTTCGTCGACTTCACCGTGACGAACCCGGGTGCACACCGACAACACTTCTTCCACCGCGCCTTTGCAGATCAATTGATGCGGTTGCCCGTGGCCTTCGACCACCACCGACATGCGCCGGCGATTGAAGTCGAACGGAATCTCGTCGACCTTGCGATACGCCGTCCCGACTTTCAGCTCACGGTGGACTTCCACGTGTTCTAGCACCGCCACGTCGAGCAGGTTTTTCAGGCCGGTCTGGTAGTAGCTGTTCAGATAGGCCATTTCCAGCACGTCATCGGAATCCTCACCCCAGACATCGACATTGCGTGCCAGGAAGATCTTGTCCTGAGTCAACGTGCCGGTCTTGTCGGTGCACAGCACGTCCATGGCGCCGAAGTTCTGGATCGCGTCCAGGCGTT
Organism: Pseudomonas sp. R43(2017); assembly: GCF_002112345.1. Classification (NCBI taxonomy): domain Bacteria; kingdom Pseudomonadati; phylum Pseudomonadota; class Gammaproteobacteria; order Pseudomonadales; family Pseudomonadaceae; genus Pseudomonas; species Pseudomonas sp. R43(2017). The sequence continues at coordinate 155,416 of NZ_NEHJ01000010.1, read as the reverse complement.
TGACGATCACTTTCTTGCGCGACAGGAACACCGCGCCCTTGGCCAGCGTCGAGGTGACGATCATCGGCAGCATTTCCGGGGTCAGGCCTACGGCGATCGACAGTGCGAACAGCAGTGCTTCGGTCCAGTCACCCTTGGTGAAACCGTTGATGAACAACACCAGCGGCGCCATGACGAACATGAAGCGGATCAACAGCCAGCTGACTTTGTTCACGCCTTGCTGGAACGAAGTCACCGCCCGATCGGTTGCCCCGACCCGCAGCGCCAGCGCACCGAAATAGGTGCTGTTGCCGGTGGTGAGAATCACCGCCACCGCCGTGCCGGACACCACGTTGGTGCCCATGAACAGGATGTTGTCCAGCTCCAGCGGGTTGCGCGTGTCGCGATCCGCCTGACGGGGGAATTTCTCCACCGGCATCGATTCGCCGGTCATTGCCGCCTGGCTGACGAACAGATCCTTGGCGCTGAGCACCCGGCAATCGGCAGGAATCATGTCGCCGGCCGAGAGCACGATCAGATCGCCGGGCACCAGTTGCTTGATCGGCAGTTCAGTGCGCGGTGCATCCCGGCGCAGCACGGTGGCGGTGTTGCTGACCATCGCCTTGAGCGCATCGGCCGCCTGGTTGGATTTGCTTTCCTGCCAGAAACGCAGCAGGGTCGAGAGCACCACCATGGAGAAGATCACCGTGGCGGCTTTCAGGTCATCGGTCAGCCACGAGATCACCGCCAACAGGGTCAGCAGCAGGTTGAACGGGTTTTTGTAGCAGTGCCACAGGTGGGTCCACCACGGCAGCGGTTGCTCATGCTCGACTTCGTTGAGGCCATGCTGTGCACGCAGCACATCGACTTCGAAATCGGTGAGTCCGTCGGTGTGAGTGCCGAGGTTCGACAGCAGCACGCCGCTGTCGCAATGGGCGGCATCCACCAGCGTATTGGCCAGGGTGGGCGGCACTTCACGGCTGACCGTGGTGTCGCGAAGACTTTCCAGCACGGCCAGACGACGGAAGTGCCGGGCGATGTGACGGGTCCGCAGGAAGCCTGCGAAAAATTCCTTGAGCGTAAGTTTCATGGCTGTTGCCCCTATGGTCAGCCGGGAAACCGTCAAGCAGGTACGTCCAGCCCTCTGCACCGAAAAATCCGGCACGGCAAGGGTTGGCGCGCCGGTCAAAAAAGACAGGCGTGTCGATAGGGCTGCGATTGCGACAATGAAGTCGAAACCACGCTCTGTTCAGCGTCGATGAGAAGGACGTCGGGACATGGTCTCAGCTGACCATGATCGGGATGCCGCTGCTCGCTGTTCGGCGAGACAACGGCACAAAGGAATGCGCGTTATCTTGCCGAGAATCTGCCGGTTACAAGGACCGGCCGACAACTGTCACTCGAACAAGTACCCACTGTGGGTCTCCGCTATTGATGAAAACGCGCGAAGCTTACGCCCCGATGCCTGGAGAGTAAACCCGTAAAAGGAATGAGGTTGGGGGATGTGGAGGTCATTCAGGAAGGGTTCAGGATTGACCCGGAAACGACTCCCGCGCTCGGCGCGGGAGTCGTCAGGAAGTCATCAGCTGGCAGTGGCCAACAACAAATCCATCACCGAACGGCTGTGCCCACGGTTCTTGCCATGTTCATACAGCGAGCCGGCAATCTCGTCCGCACGGATCGGCAGGATCGACAGCAGCGTATCGCTCAGACCGTGGCTGGCCTGGCAGAAGCCCTGCATGTACAGACCGGCCTTGCAGCGCTCGTCGGTGATCAGTTTGTAGTTGCGATCGACCTCGAAGTCGCCCAGGTACTCTTCCAGCGGCGCCAGCAGTTTGCGGTGCATCTGACGCTCGTAACCGGTGGCCAGCACCACGGCGTCGTAGATGCGCACGGTAACTTCGCCCGTGGCGTTGTTGCGCACCGCCAGTTCGATGCCGCGTTCGGTAGCGGTGGCTTTCTCGACAGTGGTCAGGGTGCGGAACGCGTGGCGTGCCACGCCCGAGACTTTCTGGCGGTAGAAGATGCCGTAGATGCGCTCGATCAGGTCGATATCGACCACCGAGTAGTTGGTGTTGTGGTACTCGTTGACCAGACGCTCACGCTCGCTGCTCTGCTGCTGGAAGATCAGGTCGGTGAATTCCGGCGAGAACACCTCGTTGACGAACGGGCTGTCGTCCGCCGGTTTCAACGCCGAACCGCGCAGGATCATGTCGACCTGCACGGACGGGAACGAATCGTTCAGATCGATGAAGGCTTCTGCCGCGCTCTGGCCGCCGCCGATGATCGCGATGCTCATCGGCTGGTTGTTGACGCACGGTTGTTTGGCCATCTCGGCCAGGTATTGCGAGTGATGGAATACCCGGGCATCGCCCTTGAGCGCCTTGAACGATTCGGGAATGCGCGGGGTGCCACCGGCGCTGACCACCACCGAGCGCGCAGTGCGCACAAATTGCTGGCCGTCGGTGCCACGGGAAATCACCCGCAACGCTTCGACCTGATGGTTGTGCAGCACCGGCTCAATGGTCAGCACTTCTTCGCCATAACGGCTCTGTTCGGTGAACTGCGCGGCGACCCAGCGCAGGTAGTCGTTGTACTCCATGCGGCACGGGTAGAAGGTGCCGAGGTTGATGAAGTCCACCAGACGCCCGTGGTGCTTGAGGTAATTGACGAACGAGTACGGGCTGGTCGGATTGCGCAGGGTCACCAGATCCTTGAGGAAGGAAATCTGCAATTCACTCTGGGTCGACAGCGTATTGCCGTGCCAGCTGTAGGTCGGTTGCTTGTCGAGAAACAGCACATCCAGCTCGCCGAAGGTCGGGGCACGCTCCTGCAGAGCGATGGCCAGCGCCAGGTTCGAAGGGCCGAAACCGACGCCGATCAGATCGTGAACGATGGGCGATGCAATTGCCTGTGTCATTTCCAGTGTCCTCTGGATGAACCCCCGAACAGCGCGGAGGAAGAGCTTGGGTGACCGGCCGGCCCGGGACAGGACAACAGGTCGTCTGTTGAGTAGGAACGAGGACAGTGAAATAAAATTTAACGCAGGTGCTTCAGTGGGCATCCCATTGCTTGATTCGCTGGCGGCAATGCTTCATGGCGTTGACGATGTGCTTTTCCACCAGGGCCTTGGAAATGCCAAGGCGTTCGGCGATCTCGGGATGGGACATGCCTTCGATCTTGCGCAGCAGAAAACTTTCGCGGCACAACGGCGCAAGCTCGGCCAATGCGCGTTGCAACATGTCCAGGCGTTGGCCGTGGTCGAGGGTGCTGTGGGGGGACGGGGTGAAATAGCGCTCTTCGCTGTCGAGCACTTCCAGCGATTCAACCTGACGCAGGGCATTACGTCGATGATCGTCGATCACCAGATTCAGCGCGGTGCGATAGAGGAAGGCCCGGGGTTGTTCGATCGGCGTATCGCTGGAACGCTCCAGTACCCGCACATAGGCGTCATGCACCACATCTTCGGCCACCTGTCGGTTGCCGAGCTTGGCGTTCAGGAAACACACCAGCTCGCGATAGTAGTTTTCCAACATGACTCCCGGCCGCTTGAATGCGGGTCCTGTCCTTGAGCACACCGTTTTTCCGGGCCCCGCGAAGCGGTAGCACGATGGTGGCAACGTGAGGCGCGTAATTTATAGTAATTCTCATATAGATTTAAAGTAGTGATTCTCCTTCGCTGACAAATAGCCCGTTCCGGCAACCTGTAACTTCGTGTGTGAACAGTTAAATTCCCTTGCATATGCATCGTTTACAGGACAGCTCCCCCGTGTCTGTCGTGCCTTGCGACAGCGTTCAGCGACCGACCGAACCTGTTCACCTGCTGAACGACGGGCCGAATTCCACTGGCCGGAACCCTGCATGAAACGTCCCCTCCCCGCCCGCCGTGCCCTGTTCGTTGCCCTTTGCCTGATCCCCGTCATCGCGGTTGCCGCGTGGCAAGTACTGCCGCCCGGTCGTGAAACGCTTGCCACCGTTCAAGTGACCCGTGGCGACATCGAAAACAGCGTGACCGCCCTGGGCACCCTGCAGCCACGTCGCTATGTGGATGTCGGTGCGCAGGCGTCCGGACAGATCCAGAAAATTCACGTCGAGGCCGGTGATGTGGTCAAGGAAGGCCAGTTGCTCGTGGAAATCGATCCCTCCACGCAAAAGGCCAAGCTCGACGCCGGCCGGTTCTCCATCGAGAACCTGAAGGCGCAGTTGCAGGAACAACGCGCCCAGCATGAGCTGGCGCAGCAGAAGTACCAGCGTCAGCAGAAACTCGCCGCCGGGGGCGCTACCCGCGAGGAAGACGTCCAGACCGCCCGGGCCGAAGTACGCGCCACCCAGGCCCGGATCGACATGTTCCAGGCCCAGATCCGTCAGGCCCAGGCCAGTCTGCGCAGTGACGAGGCCGAGCTTGGCTACACACGCATCTACGCGCCGATGTCCGGCACCGTGGTGGCCGTGGGCGCCCGGGAAGGCCAGACACTCAACGCGCAACAGCAGACCCCGCTGATTCTGCGGATCGCACGGCTTTCCCCGATGACCGTGTGGGCCGAGGTTTCCGAAGCCGACATCGGTCACGTCAAGCCGGGCATGACGGCTTACTTCACGACCCTCAGTGGCGGCAGCCGGCGCTGGAGCAGCACCGTGCGGCAGATCCTGCCGGTGCCGCCGCGTCCGCTCGAACAGAGTCAGGGCGCCAGTCCCACCAGTGGTCGCAGCGGCAGCGAACGGGTGGTGCTTTACACGGTATTGCTGGATGTCGAAAACACCGACAACAGCCTGATGACCGACATGACGGCCCAGGTGTTCTTCGTTTCACAGCAGGCACAAAACACCCTGACCGTGCCCACCGCCGCCCTGCAACGCAGCGCCCGTGCAGACTGGCAATCGGCGCAGGTCGTCGCCGCCAATGGCGAGATTCAATCCCGGGAAGTCCGGATCGGCATCCGCGACCGCTTGCGCACGCAAATCCTCGAAGGGCTTGTCGAAGGCGATCACGTCCTGAGCAGTCCGGCCACCGGCAACGGAGGCTGAATGCAAACGCCCCTGATTGACCTGCGGCAGATCCGCAAAGCCTACGGCGGCGGCGACAGCCCGCTGGTGGAAGTGCTGCGCGGCATTGATCTGTCGATTCATGCCGGCGAATTCGTGGCGATCGTCGGCGCCTCCGGCTCCGGCAAATCGACACTGATGAACATCCTCGGCTGCCTCGACCGTCCCAGCAGCGGCGAGTACCTGTTTGCCGGGGAAAATGTCGCCCGGCTGGACACCGACGCCCTGGCCTGGCTGCGCCGCGAAGCGTTCGGTTTCGTGTTCCAGGGCTATCACCTGATTCCGTCCGGCTCAGCCCAGGAAAACGTCGAAATGCCGGCGATCTACGCCGGCACTCCCGCCGCAGAACGTCACGCCCGGGCCCACGCCCTGCTCACCCGCCTGGGCCTCGGCAGCCGCACTGGCAACCGCCCGCACCAGCTCTCCGGCGGACAACAGCAACGGGTGTCGATTGCCCGCGCACTGATGAATGGCGGCCATATCATTCTTGCCGACGAACCCACCGGTGCGCTGGACAGCCATAGTGGCGCCGAGGTCATGACCCTGCTCGACGAACTGGCGGATCAGGGCCACGTGGTGATTCTCATCACCCACGACCGCGAAGTCGCGCAACGCGCCAAGCGCATCATCGAAGTCCGCGATGGCCTGATCATCAGCGATACCGCCGACCCGCAATCACCTGCCGCATCCTCCGCCGGCTCCGGCACATTGCAAGCCGTGGATCTGCGCGAGCGTCTGACCACCGGCAGCACCCAGAGCGGCGCCTGGAAAGGCGAACTGGTGGATGCCGTGCAAGCGGCCTGGCGCGTCATGTGGGTCAACCGCTTCCGCACCGCACTGACCCTGCTGGGGATCGTCATCGGCGTCGCGTCCGTGGTGGTCATGCTGGCGGTGGGCGAAGGCAGCAAACGCCAGGTGATGGCGCAGATGGGGGCATTCGGCTCCAACATCATCTATCTCAGTGGCGCGGCGCCCAACCCGCGCACACCGCCGGGCATCATCACCCTCGATGACGTCGCCGAACTGGCCGCCCTGCCTCAGGTTGAACGCATCATGCCGGTCAACGGTGCGACCGCCGGCGTGCGTTTCGGCAATGCCGACCACACCAGTTACGTGGGCGGCAACGACACCAACTTCCCGACCATCTTCAACTGGCCAGTGATCCAGGGCAGCTATTTCACCCAGGCCGATGAAGACAGCGCCGCGGCCGTCGCGGTGATCGGGACCAAGGTACGCGACAAGCTGCTCAAGGATGTCGCCGATCCTGTCGGTCAGTACATCCTGATCGAAAACGTGCCGTTCCAGGTCCTCGGGGTACTCGCGGAAAAAGGCTCCAGCTCTGGCGACTCGGACAGTGACAACCGGATCGCCGTGCCCTACTCCGCCGCCAGCATGCGCCTGTTCGGCAGCCGCAATCCCGAATACGTGGTGATTGCCGCGCGGGATGCGCGCCGGGTCAAGGAAGCCGAGCACGCCATCGAACAAGCGATGCTGCGCCGGCACAACGGGAAGAAGGATTTCGAGCTGACCAACAACGCCGCGATGATCCAGGCCGAGGCACGCACCCAGGGCACGCTGTCGCTGATGCTCGGGGCGATTGCCGCCATTTCCCTGTTGGTGGGTGGTATCGGCGTGATGAACATCATGCTCATGACCGTGCGCGAGCGTACCCGGGAAATCGGCATACGCATGGCCACCGGCGCCCGCCAGCGCGACATCCTGCGCCAGTTCCTGACCGAAGCCGTGATGCTCTCGGTGGTCGGCGGCATTGCCGGTATCAGTCTGGCGATGCTGGTCGGCGGTGTGCTGCAACTCAGCGGTGTGGCCATGGCGTTCCAGTGGATCGCCGTGATCGGCGCCTTCGGTTGCGCGCTGGCCACCGGCGTCATCTTCGGCTTCATGCCGGCCCGCAAGGCCGCCCGGCTCGACCCGGTCAAGGCCCTCACCAGTGAATGATCGACCTATGAAAGCCCACCTGACACTTCTCGCCGCCAGCGTTTTGCTGGCGGCCTGCGGCAGCCCCGCGCCGCGCCCCGACAGCGGCCTGCAACCACCGCCAACCTGGCAATCGCCGGAACATCCGGGCGCCAGCCAGAGCGATCGACAATGGTGGACGCACTTCGGCAGCTCGGAGCTCGATCAACTGATTGATCAGGCAAGACTGGGCAGCCATGACCTGGCTGCCGCCGTCGCCCGGGTCCGCCAGGCCCAGGCCGGTGCGACCATCGCCGGCGCCCCGCTGCTGCCGGAAATCAAGGCCGGTCTGAATGCCAACCGGCAGAAACTCCTGCACGGTAAAGGCTACAGCCAACTCGATGTGAACCCGAACAAACGCTCGCTGGATTATTACGATGCCGAGTTGAGCGCCAGTTACGAAATCGATTTCTGGGGTGGCAAACGTGCCGCCCGGGACAGCGCGGTGTTCGCCGTGCAGGCCAGTGAGTTCGATCGTTCAACCGTGGAACTGACCCTGCAAAGCGCCGTTGCCAACAGCTACACCCAGGCTTTGGCGCTGCGTGAGCAGGCGCGGATTGCCGAACTCAACCTGGCCAATGCGCAGAGCGTGATGCATCTGGTGCAGACCCGTTACGACGCCGGCGGCGCCACTGCGCTGGAGCTGGCCCAGCAAAAAAGCCTGGTCGCCGAGCAACAACGCAAACTGCCGTTGACGCAGCAACAAGCGCGCGAAGCCCTGATCACCCTGGCTGCACTGCTCGGCCAACCCGTGCAGGAATTGCCATCGCCCAAGCAGTCGTTCGCCCAATTGCAATGGCCGGACATTGCCAGCGGCGTGCCCAGCGACCTGCTGCAACGACGCCCGGACATCGCCAGCGCCGAAGCAAAACTGGCCGCCGCCCAGGCGGATGTCACCGTTGCCCGCGCCGCCATGCTGCCCAAGCTGACACTGACGGCCAGCCTGGGCACCGGCGCCGACCTCGCGGCGGATCTGCTGCGCACCACTTTCTACAATCTGACGTCGGGCCTGGTGGCGCCAATCTTCAACAACGGTCGCCTCGGCGCCGAACGCGACAAGGCCACGGCGCGCCAGGAAGAGCTGCTGGAGACCTATCGCGGCGCGATCATCAATGGCTTTGCGGACGTCGAGAAAGCCCTGACGAGCATTCGCGGTCTCGATGAGCAACGTCAGTGGCAAAGCGAAGAACTGCGCCAGGCACAGACCGCGTTCGATATTGCCCAGAGCCGCTATCAGGCCGGCGCCGAGGATCTGCTGACGGTGCTGCAGACTCAACGCACGCTGTACGCCGCCCAGGACTTGAACGTGCAACTGCGGCTGTCACGCCTGCAGGCCAGCATTGCGCTGTACAAGGCACTGGGCGGGGGCTGGCAAGTGATCTGAAAACAGCCCTGTTCAAGGCAAAAAAAATCGCAGCCCGGTGGCTGCGATTTTTTTGTCTTCAGAGCTGTCGCCCTTTGACCTTCAGGTGCCTGGCGTACCACGGCCGCTGCGGAATCCTGCGGAACAGATCGGCCATGTTGTTTTCATCGCCGAAAGTGATGCGCAACGCCAGTTTCATGGTTTCCGGATCCATCTCCACCGAGCGCCCCACCTGCAGGCCGGGAACGGTGCTGCAACCATGGGTGTCCGGGCCGAGCCACGGGTCATCGACCTCGACCCATCGCCCCGGCGCAAACCATGGCACGCCATTGACCTGCAGACGGCTCACTTCACCCGGATGGAAGCGTTCGTGAGCGCGATACCAGTCCTCGATGCGGTCGTCGATCCAGCCATGGAAACGCCAGAACACCGGGTTCACATGGGAGGAAAACGGGTCGCCGAGGAAGTCGTTTTCGGCGGCGTACCAACGGGCCGCGAAATCCGCCTGATCCCGGGCCATCGGCAGCGGAATATCGTTGGAAGGATCGCGCGCCACTGACGCCCAGCGCATGTGCAGCCAGTCGTGCAGGCCCAGTTCGACTTCCGAGCCGAACTGGCCGAGGGTCAGTTTCGAAAGATAGCGCGGATCGGTGTACTGCGACTCCCAGACCTGGAAGTTGCTGTGATAGGTCTCGGCGGCCTTGATGTCACTGACCCACTTTGTGTATTCGTCATCGCCCTCCGCCAGCCAGGTCGGTGGCAAGGCGTTGCCGTCGTGGTTGTCGAAGTAGCGGGCAAAGCCCTGACGGTCACGTTCCAGCTCCGGTTGCGGCGCGGGGAATCTCGACCACGACGGCAGATCCTGCATCGAACGGGCGACGCCCAGCATGTGCCGATGCATGAAGAAAAAGTCGACGCCCGAGCCGTTGCGATCCTTGCGCGGGCCACGCGCGTCGCGCTCCTTGTCCCGAGGGCCGGGTTGCCAGCCGATGCCACGCAACGCGTCGCGTTTTTTCTCCGACAGTTTGTGCCACTTGTCCCGCGAGGCATGCCAGAGCTGGTGAAACAGGCGATGCTCGGGCGACACCAGCCACGCCAGCAATGTCGGGTTCAGGCCGGTCCGCTCGCGGGCCTCGGGGAAGCGGCGCTTGATGGCGATGAAACGATTGTCGAGTTCCGGCAGAGCCAGCGGTCGGTCCAGCCGCAGCACCTGCCCGGTAAACGTGCCGCTGCCGGCATTGCCGAAGGCCGCCCAGACTTCGTCCAGCTTGACCCTGAACTCATAGACTGCCGGCGCTTGCGGCATGTCCGTACGCATCAGGCGCCAGTAAAGCTCCGCGCCATTGCCAGGGGCCAGATCGCCAATGACTTCATAGTGCGGCGAAGCGTCGGTGCGCAAGCGCGGGCCGGTATCGAGACACCCGCGCAAACCACGCCCGCGCTGGGCAATATCGAGAAACAACTCCAGGCCTTCACGGGGCAGGCCGTCGAGTCCGGCATTGGCCCCCGTGAAGCGGATGTCCCAGATCCCGCGCAGGTTGTCGGCCAGTTGCTGCCCGGCGGTGTCCGCCAGATCGACCGTAGCCTCGCCCGGCGTGATCGGCTCCTCCTCGCGGGTCAGCTCACGATGTGCATAAAAAGCGGCAGGCAGCGCAGCGCCCGTGAGTGCCATGCCCGCCATGAACCAGCGTCGAGAGATCGTCATTGCCCTACCTGTGTCAGCCATGAAGCAGGCTTTATCCAAGCTAGAACGTTTGCTGGATCGGTAAATTTATCGCTGTCCGAAAAGAACCTCGTCATGCCCGGCTGTCTTCGCCCGTTGTTTTGCCGCCACGCTAAATTCTTTGTCGCCTCAGTCGTTCCTCCCAGATAGCAAAGGCCCCTGCGCCTGTAACTCGACGGCGAACCTGAATGAGATGGCAATGACAAAACCGCGTTCGAAAAAGGCTCTATACATTGGCCTGCCGCTGGCCATGGCAATCAGTGCCGGCGCAGGCTTCCTGGCCTGGGATTACTGGTTCAGGGACAACCCCGGCTACCCGGTCAAGGTGATGAAACAGGCCACCGAACTCCAGGACCGGATCCTGTCCTTCGACAGCCACATCACCGTGCCCCTGAGTTTCGGCGCTCACGGCAATGAAGCCGACAAGGATGGCTCCGGGCAGTTCGACCTGATCAAGGCCAATCGTGGGCGGTTGTCCGGCGCGGCACTGACCGTGTTCGGCTGGCCGGAAATGTGGAACGGCCCGAACGCGCCACACCGCCCTACCGACGGTTTCGTCGAAGAGGCGCGCAATCAGCAGGAAGTGCGTTACAAGATCATTTCCGGACTGGTGCGCGACTTTCCCAATCAGGTCGGCATCGCCTACACCCCTGACGATTTCCGCCGACTGCACGGCGAAGGCAAGTTTGCGATCTTCATCAGCATGCTCAACGCCTACCCGCTGGGCAACGACCTGAGCAAACTGGACCTGTGGGCCGGTCGCGGCATGCGTATGTTCGGCTTCAGCTACATCGGCAACAACAGCTGGGCGGACTCTTCGCGCCCGCTGCCGTTTTTCAATGACTCCCCGGATGCGCTCGACGGTCTCTCCGATATCGGCAAACAGGCCGTGCACCGCCTCAATGACCTGGGCGTGATCATCGATGTCTCGCAGATGTCGACCAAGGGCCTGGAACAGGTCGCGCAACTGAGCCGCACCCCGCTGGTGGCTTCGCACTCGGCGCCGAGAGCGGCCGTGGACATTCCGCGCAACCTCAGCGACAAGGAATTGCAGCTGATCAAGAACAGCGGCGGCGTGGTGCAGGTGGTCGGTTTCTCGCAATATCTCAAACCACTGACCCAGGGCACCCAGGACAAGCTCAACGCGCTGCGTGCGCGTTTCGACCTGCCGCCACTGCCGAACCTGGCCATGGCCCTGATGCCGGGCGACCCGATCATCACTGCCTGGTCGGAACAGAAACTTGGTCAGTACGCCAGCGGCCTGTACGGGATTCTCGAAGAAGAGCCGAAAGCCACCCTCAAGGATCTTGGCGACGCCATCGACTACACCGTGCGCAAGATCGGCATCGACCACGTCGGCATCGCTTCCGACTTCAACGACGGCGGCGGCATCAAAGGTTGGGAGAACGTCGGCGAGATCCGCAACGTCACCGCCGAACTGATCCAGCGCGGTTACTCCGAAGCGGACATCGCCAAGCTGTGGGGCGGCAACTTCCTGCGGGTCTGGGAACAGGTACAGAAAGCCGCCAAACCCGCGCTGCTCTCGCGCCAGGACACGACCCGACCATGACCGACCGCCGCACTTTCCTGAAACAGGCCGGCGTACTGGCGGCCACCCTGCCGCTGGGCGTCAGCCTGGCTGCACCGGCCCGGGCGGCCGATCCGCAGGCCTCGCCGCAGGACAAATGGACGACCCTGCGCGGGATGTTCGAACAGGATCCGCAGTCGATCCACTTCGCCAACTTCCTCGTCACCTCACACCCAAGACCCGTGCGTGAAGCCATCGCTCGTTACCGTGCAGACATCGACCGCAATCCGGGCCTGGCCATGGATTGGGATCTGGGCGTCACCGAAAAACGCGAGGAGAACGTGCGGGTCTGGGCCGGCAAATACCTGCAGGCCAGGCCGAGCCAGATCGCCCTCACCGGCAGCACCACCGAAGGTCTGGCAATGATCTACGGCAGCGTGCAGGTGCGTCCGGACCAGGAAATCCTGACCACGGTTCACGAGCATTACTCGACCCGCAACATCCTCGATTTCCGCACCGCCCGCGACGGCACCCGGGTGCGCAAACTCAAGTTGTTCGAGAACCCGCAAGACGTGTCGATGGATCAGGTGCTCGACACTATCAATCGCAATATCCGCCCCGAAACCCGCGTCCTCGGCATGACCTGGGTGCATTCGGGCAGCGGCGTGAAACTGCCGATCGGCGACATCGCCCGCCTCGTCGATGAACACAACCGGAATCGGGACGACAAGGACCGGATCATTTACGTGGTCGACGGCGTGCACGGTTTCGGCGTCGAAGACCTGGATTTCCCGCAGATGAATTGCGACTTCTTCATCGCCGGCACGCACAAATGGATGTTCGGCCCGCGCGGCACCGGGATCGTCTGCAGTCGCAGCGACCAAGTGAAATACGTCAGCCCTAGCGTGCCGACTTTTTCCGAAGCCACGACCTTCGCCAACACCATGACGCCGGGCGGCTATCACGCCTTCGAACACCGCTGGGCGGTGGACGAAGCGTTCAAGCTGCACCTGCAACTGGGCAAGGCCGACGTGCAGGCCCGCATCCATCAGCTCAACAGCTACCTGAAACAGCGTTTGCAGGAACAGCCAGGAATCGAACTGGTGACGCCGGTCGATCCGAAGTTCTCCGCCGGTTTCAGTTTCTTCCGGGTCAAGGGTCGCGACAGCGATGACATCGCCGCCCGCCTGATGAAAAACCGCGTGGTCTGCGATGCGGTCAGCCGCGACGTCGGCCCGGTGATCCGTACCGCGCCCGGCCTGCTCAACACTGAAGCCGAAGTAGACCGTTTCCTCGATTTGCTGGGCAAGACGCTGCGCGCCTGAACCCTGCGCCCCGGTTTCCTTTACACAGAGACGACCCATGAAAAAGCCTCATGCCTCAACCGCCTTCAAGGCGTTGCCCGCCCTGGCCCTGACCGCCCTGTGCGCGGCCCTTCTGCCCGGCACTGCCTCGGCCGCCACCCCGCCGGCCCCCGGCAAGGTGTTCAAGGACTGCAAGGACTGCCCGGAAATGGTGGTCCTGCCGACCGGCAGTTTCACCATGGGCACACCGGACGACGAAGTCGGCCGCGAACCCGACGAAGGCCCGCGCCATCAAGTGACCTTCACCCGACCGTTCGCCATCAGCCGCTTTCAAGTGCTGGTCGGCGAGTGGGACGCCTACGTCCGCGAGACCGGCGCCAAGCCCTATGACTTCGATGATCGCCCGGGCCGTCGCTGCACCGCTGGCAAGCCGGAATTCAAGCAGACAAAACGCGATCCGGCCGTGTGCATGAACGTGGCCGAAGCCCAGGGCTACATCGACTGGCTGTCGAAAAAGACCGGCCACAGCTATCGCCTGCCGAGCGAGTCGATCCGCGAATACGCAGCCCGTGGCGGCAGCACCGGCCCGTTCCCCTTCCCGTTCGATGAAGGCAGCGATTACCAGATCTCCAAGCATGCCAACACTTACGGCGCCGCCGACGGTTACAACTTCACCTCCCCGGCCGGCACCTTTCCGGCCAACGCCTTTGGTGTGTACGACGCCCACGGCAACGTCTACGAGTGGACCGCCGACTGCTATCACAAGGATTACTCCGGCGTGCCCGATGACGGTCGTCCATGGACCCAGGAGAACTGCGAACGCCAGGTCATGCGCGGCAACGACTGGGGCGAAGCACCGGTGTTTTCCCGCTCGGGCAACCGCAACAGCAGCTGGCCGACCAGCAAGGGCGACTGGCTCGGTTTTCGCGTAGTGCGCGACCTCTGATCCGGCCTGTCAGCGACCGCAGCCCGTCTGCGGTCGTTGTTAAAGAAACCCCGTGACCATTCGTTTTCCTTACATACCGGCACTCCCTCCGCACCGAAGCAGGATTCCTCCATGACCAAGCCAACGCGTGGGGCGATCAACGAATTGTTCGCCCTGCTCAAGCCCTTCCGCCTGATTGTCTGCGTGTCCATCGTGCTCGGCATGATCGGCGGCCTGAGCGTCACCGTGCTGCTGGCGACCATCAACAACGCCTTGCACTCGTCCGACGGACTGACCCGCACCGTGGTGATGATTTTCGCCGGGCTGTGCGCCCTGGCCTTGCTGACCACAATCCTGTCCGACATCGGCACCAACTATGTCGGTCAACACATCATCGCCCGCCTGCGCAAGGAGCTGGGGGAGAAGGTGCTGTCGGCGCCGATCGACCAGATCGAGCGCTACCGCAGCCACCGCCTGATCCCCGTGCTGACCCATGACGTGGACACCATCAGCGACTTCGCTTTTGCATTCGCACCGCTGGCCATTTCCATGACGGTGACCCTGGGCTGTCTCGGCTACCTGGCCATGCTGTCCTGGCCGATGTTCCTGATGATGCTGGTGGCGATTGCCATCGGCACCACCATCCAGGCGATTGCCCGGGCCAAGGGCATGCGCGGTTTCTACGCCGCGCGCGACTCCGAGGACGAACTGCAAAAGCACTACAACGCGATTGCCGAAGGCGCCAAGGAACTGCGCATCCACCGTCCGCGCCGCCAGCGCATGTTTGTCTCGGGCATCCAGAAAACCGCGGAAAAGATCTGCGACACCCAGATCCGCTCCATCAACACCTTCGTGATCGCCAAGTCGTTCGGCTCGATGCTGTTCTTCGTGGTGATCGGCATGGCGCTGGCCCTGCAATCGTTCTGGCCGAGCGGTGACCAGGCGGTGATGAGCGGTTTCGTGCTGGTGCTGCTGTACATGAAAGGCCCGCTGGAACATCTGGTCGGCACGCTGCCGATCATCAGCCGTGCACAGATCGCGTTCCGCCGGATTGCCGAACTGAGCGAGCAGTTCTCTTCGCCCGAGCCCCACCTGTTGCTGGAGGATCACGGCAGCAAACCCGGTGTGGTCAGCCACCTGGAACTGAACAACGTGCGCTACGCCTTCCCGCCCGTCCCCGGCAGCGAGCCGTTCCGCCTCGGGCCGGTCAACCTGCGCATCGAGCAAGGCGACATCGTGTTCATCGTCGGTGAGAACGGTTGTGGCAAGACCACCCTGATCAAACTCCTGCTGGGCCTGTATGCGCCCACCGAAGGTGAAATCCGGGTCAACGGCCAGCCGATCACCGCCCTGAACCGCGACGACTATCGACAGAACTTCACCACGATCTTTGCCGACTACTACCTGTTCGACGACCTGATCCAGGGTGACCGCGAAGTCCCGCAGGACGCCACCCGCTACCTCGAACGGCTGGAGATCGCGCACAAGGTCAGCGTGCGTGACGGCGCCTTCAGCACCACCGACCTGTCTACCGGTCAGCGCAAGCGCCTGGCGCTGGTCAATGCCTGGCTCGAAGAGCGTCCGGTGCTGGTGTTCGACGAATGGGCGGCCGATCAGGACCCGACATTCCGGCGGATTTTCTACACCGAACTGCTGCCCGACCTGAAACGGCTGGGCAAGACCATCATCGTGATTTCCCACGATGACCGTTACTTCGACGTCGCCGATCAACTGGTGCGCATGGAGGCCGGGAAGGTCAAAAGCGAACTGCAAACCGCTTGATCGATGAAGCCGCGGCCAGACCGGAAAAAATATTTCCGGTTTACCGCGGCTTCCTCGTCTCAATCAGACAAATAAGAACCATTAACAACTATACCTGCCAAGGTCTTAATCACATGTCCGCATCCCGCTTCATGCTTCGACCACTGACCCGAGCCCTGCTCATGCACGGTGCCACCCGCTCTCGCCTGGCCACCACCGGCCTGGGACTGGCAATGACAATGGCCGTCACTCCGTATGTCCAGGCCCAGGAGTGGACCCTGAACATCCCGGCGCAGCCACTGGCCCAGGCCCTGCAATCGCTCGGTCAACAGACCAGCCTGCAGATCATCTACAGCCCGGAAAGCCTGCAAGGCCTGCGTTCCACCGCCCTCAGCGGCCGATACGCAGACGACAGCGCAATCGCGGCCATGCTCAAGGGCACCGGCATCCGTCATCAGCGTGACGGCAACACCGTGACCCTGCTGGCACCCGCCACCGGCAGCGCGATGGAACTGGCACCGACCAACATCAACGGCCAGCGCCTGACAGAGACCACCGAAGGCAGCAACTCCTACACCACCGGCGGCGTGACCATCGGCAAGGGCGTGCACTCGCTGAAGGAGACCCCGCAGTCGGTCACGGTCATGACCCGCAAGATGCTGGATGACCAGAACCTCAACACCATCGAACAAGTGATGGAAAAGACCCCGGGCATCACCGTTTACGATTCGCCCATGGGCGGCAAGTATTTCTACTCCCGCGGTTTCCGCATGAGCGGCCAGTACCAGTACGACGGCGTACCGCTGGACATCGGCAGCAGCTACGTACAGGCCGACAGCTTCAACAGCGACATGGCCATTTATGACCGCGTCGAAGTGCTGCGCGGTGCTGCCGGCATGATGAAAGGCGCAGGCGGTACGGCCGGTGGCGTCAACTTCGTGCGCAAGCGCGGCCAAAACACCCCGCACACCCAACTGTCGCTTTCGGCAGGCTCGTGGGACAACTATCGCGGTCAGGTCGACACCGGCGGCCCGCTGAACGACGCCGGCACCATCCGTGGCCGCGCCGTGGTCACCCAGCAGACCCGTCAGTACTTTTATGACGTGGCCAGCCGCAAGGACCAGATCTACTACGGCGCCCTGGACTTCGACCTCAACCCCGACACCACCCTGGGCCTGGGTATGGCCTATGAAGACGTCGACGCCACACCTTGCTGGGGCGGTCTGCCGCGCTACGCCGATGGCTCCGACCTGCACCTCAAGCGCTCCACCTGCCTGAACACCTCGTGGAACAATCAGCGCAGCAAACGCGCCACCTACTTCGGCGACGTGAAACACCAGTTCAACGACGACTGGTCCCTGAAAGTGGCCGGGGTCTTCTCGCGCAACACCCAGGACATGGAATACGCGTTCCCGAGCGGCGCGGTGCCGGTCGGCGCCACCAGCTCCAACACGCTGATGCTGGGGAGCATCTACGACTACGAGCAGACCGACTACGGCTTCGATGCCTACGTGGACGGCAAATTCGACGCGTTCGGCCAGCAGCACGAAATCACCGTCGGCGCCAACGCCAGCCGCTCCCGCAAGGATGACTTCTACGCCGTGGCGGCCCTGCCACAGCGCCAGAACGTGCTGGACCCGAACCATCACCTGCCCAAGCCTGACGAAAGCTACTACCTGGCCAATGCCTCCCGGGGCGGTCCGGTAGACATCAGCATCAAGCAATACGGCGTTTACTCCACCGCCCGCCTGAAACTGGCCGACCCACTGACCTTCGTACTGGGCAGCCGTGTCAGCTGGTACAAGTCCGACTCCGACTCCGTGCAGTACTTCCGCGGCGAAGGCACCCCGGTCAACACCAAGTCCACCGAAACCGGACAGGTCACCCCGTTTGCCGGGCTGTTGTTCGATCTCAACGACAACCTGACCGCTTATGCCAGCTACACCGATATCTTCACCCCGCAGGGCGGCTACAAGACCATCGACGGCGGCACCCTCAAACCGCTGATCGGCCAGAGCTACGAGCTGGGGATCAAGGGCGAGTGGTTCGACGGTCGCCTGAACAGCTCCTTCAACCTGTTCCGCACCATTCAGAAAGATGCGGCCCAGGATGACCCGCGCTGTGAAGACAGTTCCTGCTCGCTGAACTCCGGCAAGGTCCGCGCCCAGGGCTTCGAAGCGGAAGTCAGCGGTGAAGTGATCGATCGCCTGCAACTGCTGGCCGGCTACACCTACACCCAGACCAAAGTGCTGGAAGATGCCGACGCCACCCAGGACGGCGTGGTCTACAACTCCTACGTGCCGCGCCACCTGCTACGCGTCTGGGGTGACTACAGCCTGAGCGGCCCTCTGGATCGCGTTACCATCGGTGCCGGCGTCAACGCCCAGAGCGGTAACTACCGCACCTCGCCACTGGGCGGTGACAACATCACCCAGTCGGGTTACGCGGTGTGGAACGGTCGCATCGGCTACCGCATCGATGACACCTGGTCCGTCGCCCTCAACGGTAACAACCTGTTCGACAAACGCTACTACGCCACTGTGGGCACCGAAGGTTTCGGTAACTTCTACGGCGATCCGCGCAACTTCGTAATGTCGGTCAAAGCCGACTTCTGATTGCAGCGCCCATGAAAAAACCCCGCATTGCGGGGTTTTTTTTTTGGCCTGCGATCTGGCCTGTGACTCAGTTCAAGGCGCGATGCAGCGCCCGGCTCAGGGTTTCGTGTACCTGCAGGACATCGGGCATCACCGACGCCAGCCTGAGCAAGTCGTGCGTCAGCCCCGGGCAATGCTCGAGTTCGACGCTCACACCGTGCTCACGCAACTTGTCGGCGTACGCCTGCCCCTCATCGAGCAGCGGATCGAACCCGGCCAGCACCACAATGGCCGGGGCGACACCCCGCAAATCGTCGGCCAGCAACGGCGAGAAACGCCAGTCCAGATAATCTTCCGGAGTGCGCGCGTAATGCCCATAAAACCAGTCCAGCGTCTCGTCTTCGAGCAGATAGCCTTCGCTGAACAAGGCCCGCGAATCATGGGCACGCGAGGCGTCAGTGACCGGATAGCACAACAACTGAGCCTTGGGCGCGATGGCCACGGTATGCGGCTGGACCACCGCTTGCACCGCCAGCACGGTGGCCAGCGTGGCCCCGGCGCTGTCACCGCCGAACGCGACCCGGCCCGGGTCCAGGCCCAACGACGCCGCGTGTTCGGCCAGCCACGACAAGGCGTCCTCACCGTCTTCCAGCGCCGTCGGGAAACGGTGTTCCGGCGCCAGTCGATAGCCCACCGAGAGCACCGCGCACGGCGTGCGCCGGCAGAACTCGCGGCACACGCCGTCATGGGAGTCCAGGCTCCCGACCACAAACCCGCCACCGTGGAAATACACCAGCACCGGCATTGGCGCTGACTCACCGTGCGGGCGATACAGGCGCAGCGCCAAAGGCGCGCCGTCCCGAGCGGTCGCGCTGATGGCTTGCACGTCCAGGTCTTCGGGCGCCGCCCATCGCAACTGCGCGGTGGTCTGTTCGAAGGTATCCCGGGCCTGGGCCGGGGTCATTTGGTGCAGCGCCGGCAGACCGGCCTCCTGGCTGTCTTGAGCCAGGTCGAGAAAGGCTTCCAGATCAGGGTGTAACGACATCGCGAAGATCCTTGTATCAGCAAAAAAGGGGCGCGCCTCGGCAACGCCCCCCAAAAATGATCCAGCGTGCGAGGGTCAGCCCACACGCGCCATGCAATGCTCGATCAGCGCTTCCAGTTCACGCTGGTAGTCCTGCATCAGTGCGTCCATGGTGCCGGCCCGGTAACGCTGGCTGCTGTAGATGCAGCGCAACGCCAACTGGCCGTCATACACCTGGCCGACGATTTCCAGCCAGTTGCCCAGATTCGCCTTCAGGCTGTAGTTGTCACCGGTTTCTTCCAGCGCCGGCACCAGCAGGGCCTGCTCGTCGAAGCTCTGGTCGAACTGCCCCAGGTAGTTGAACGTCACCCGCGCCTGCGGCAGGTCCGCCAGTTGCCGGGACACTTCGGCGCCCGCCAGATGACGCAGCACGCCATACCCGATGCCCTTCTGCGGCACCGCCGCCAGTTGCGCCTGTACGTCGATGATCGAACGTCCGATATCGTCGCTGTCCGGACGCAACCGTACCGGGAACATGCTGGTGAACCAGCCAAGGCTGCGGCTCAGATCGATGGACTCGAACAGATCCTCACGGCCGTGACCTTCCAGCAGAATCAGCGCCGATGGCTGGCCGCTCCAGCGGCACAGCGCCCGACCGAGTGCCGACAGCAGCAGGTCGTTGATTTGCGTGCGATAGACCGCCGGTGCCTGCTTGAGCAATTGTTCGGTGTGCTCGCGGGACAACTTGAGCCGCGCCTGCGCCTGCTGGCGCACCTGGTTTTTGCCACGGTAGTTGTCGCACGGCAGGTCGACGCCCGGCTGATCCAGCTGCTCCAGCCAGTACGCCAGTTCCTGCTCGGCAATCGCCGGGGCCCGGGCCTGCAAGGCTTCGGCAAACGAACGGTAGCTGCTGGTACGAATCGGCAGTTGCGGCGCCAGACCCCGCACACACGCTTCATAAGCGGTTTTCAGGTCATCGAGCAGGATCCGCCAGGACACGGTGTCGACCACCAGGTGATGAATCACCACCAGCAGTCGCGCCTGGCCGTCAGGCAGGGCGACATGCATCACCCGCCAGACCGGTCCGTCGTCCAGCTTCAGACTGCGCTGGGCGGAGTTGGCCAGCGCTTCAACCTGTTCGCTGTTTTCGGCTTCACGGCGCCAGAGCACCGCATCCCCCTGTTCGCTGGCGGTGCAGTAACGCTGCAGCCAGCGCCCGCCCTCCTGAGTGAAGCGCAGGCGCAGCGAGTCGTGGTGTTGCTCGATCCAGCCCAGGGCCTGTTCGAGCGCATCCAGATCCAGTGGCTGACGCGCACTCAACAGCAGTGACTGGTTGTAGTGATGGGCTTCGGACATGCCTTCGGCGAAGAACCACTCCTGGATCGGCAACAGATTGAACAACCCCTCGCCCGCCACTTGCGTGACGTCCACCAGCGGCTGTCCGGCGCCCTCCTTCGTCACGTTCTGTTCGACGATGCCGGCGATGGTCTGATAGCGCATCAGATCGCGCAGCTTCAGTTCCATCTGCAAGGTCGAGTGGTTCCTGACCCGGGAAATGACCTGCAGGCTGAGGATCGAGTCGCCGCCCAGTTCGAAGAAGTTATCCGTGATGCCCACCTGCTCGACTTGCAGCACCTGGGCCCAGATCTCGGCCAGCAGTGTTTCCTGCTCGTTGCGCGGGGCGACATATTCCTCGCTCTTGAAGTCCGGCTCCGGCAGCGCCTTGCGGTCGAGTTTGCCGTTGGGCGTGACCGGGAAAGCGCTCAGGCAGACAATCTGCGCCGGCACCATGTACTCCGGCAGCGAGGCGCGTAGCCCGGCCTTCAGCTCATCGCCCACATCTTCTCCGGTTGGCGTCACGACATAACCGATCAGTTGCTTGCCGGACGCATTGTCCCGGGCGATCACCAGCGCATCAGTCACCCCCTCCAGTTGACGCAGGCTGGCCTCGACTTCACCCAGCTCGATGCGGAAACCGCGCACCTTGACCTGATGGTCGATGCGCCCGACGTAATCGACCACGCCGTCCTGACGCAAACGCACCAGGTCACCGCTGCGATACAGGCGCTCGCCGGCCGCGAACGGATTGGGCACGAAGCGCTCGCCGGTCAGATCCGCACGGCCGTGGTAACCACGGGCAACCCCGTAACCGCCGATGTACAGCTCACCGGCAAAACCTGGCGGCAGCGGGTTCAGATCTTCGTCCAGCACGTACAGCGAACGTGCGCCGACGGCACGCCCGATCGGTGCATAGGCCGCTTCACAATGCTGGCTGACCGGTACCTTCCAGAGCATCGGCGTGACCACGGTTTCCGTCGGGCCATAACCGTTGGTGAAGTATTCGGGACGCAGGGCCGCTTTCACCTGTTCGAAGGTCTGGTCCGGCACCGCATCGCCGCCGAAGCAGTAGATGCGCACCGGTGGCGGCGCGATGCCGCTGGCCGCCGCGTACTCCGCCAACTGTTTGAGATAGGCCGGCGGGAAGCAGGCGATGGTGACGCCATACTCGTGCAGGGCAGCGTAGGTCTGCTCCGGCGTCCACAGGCAACCGTCGCGAATCACCAGACGGCCACCGCTGTAGAGCGTGCTCAACCAGCGCTCATGGGCACCGTCGAAGGCGAATGACATGAAGTGCAGCTCGCAGCTGCTGGCGTCCATTTCATACAGTTCGGCGATGGCCTGACAGTGCATGCTCAACGGCCCTTGCGTGACCGCAACACCCTTTGGCCGACCGGTGGAACCGGAGGTGTAGACCAGATACGCCAGCCCCTGCTCCTGAACGCGGCAGACCGGCGCGTGATCGGGGTAACGGGTCTCGTCGAGATGATCGATCTCCAGGCGCAGCAGTCCCTCGGGCGCCGGCAACGTGGCGCGCAGGCTGCTCTGGGTCAGCAACAGGGCCATGCCCGAATCCTCGATCATGTACGCCAGTCGCTCAGGCGGATAATCGATGTCCAGCGGCACGTACGCCGCACCGCTCTTGAGCACGGCGAGGAAGCTGACGACCATTTCCAGCGAGCGCGGCAGGGCCACGCCGATCACCACTTCCGGGCCCGCCCCGTGTTCGGTCAGGCAGTGGGCCAGACGATTGGCCCGCTGTTCGAGTTCGGCATAGCTAAGGCTCACTCCGGCGCACTGCAGGGCGATAGCCTCTGGCTGCTGC
Organism: Pseudomonas sp. R43(2017); assembly: GCF_002112345.1. Lineage (NCBI taxonomy): Bacteria > Pseudomonadati > Pseudomonadota > Gammaproteobacteria > Pseudomonadales > Pseudomonadaceae > Pseudomonas > Pseudomonas sp. R43(2017). The sequence goes on along the minus strand of NZ_NEHJ01000010.1, from coordinate 133,035 downwards.
TGTGCATGCCGGCTGATCAGCTGCGGCAGCAGCACCGGCTCGTGGCGGGAGACCGGTTCGGCACTCCAGGCCTGGATCGCCTGCCACTGCTCGTGCGACAGGCGCTGCAGATTGCCCAGTCGCTCGTAAGGCGCACGCATCATCGCTTCGAGGGTGTTTTCCAGCGTCAGGCGAATGCCTTCCACGGCCTCGGCGCTGAAGTGGCTGCGCAGGTACAGGTACTCGATCGACAGCTCGTCACCGAGCATCACCGCCAGGTCCATCGGTACGTTGGTCACGCCGTGGCCGATGGATTTACCGAAGGTCAGGTCGGTGTCGTTTTCTTCTTGCAGGCGATCATCGATCGGGAAGTTCTCGAACACGATGATGCTGTCGAACAACGCCTGGCCACCGAGGTTGGACCAGCGCTGCACATCGGCCAGCGGCGCCTGGGAATAGTCACGAATGTCCAGGTTGTAGGCCTGCACGTCGCCCAGCCAGTCCGCCAGACGCTGATCGGCCTGCGGCGTCTGGATGATCGGCAAGGTGTTGATGAACAGCCCGAGCATGTTGCCGACGTTCGCCAGCCCTTCGGGACGTCCCGAAACCGTGGCACCGAACGTGACCGTGCGCTGCCCGGTGTAGCGCTGCAACAGCAGCAGCCAGGCACCCTGAATCAAGGTATTGGGGGTGATGCGCAGGTCGCGGCAGAACTGCAGCAGGCGTGCGGTTTGCGCCTGATCCCAGTTCGAGTAGATCGCATCGTGGCCGGAGACATCGGCCGAATGGCGCGGATGAATCGCCTGGCTCAACGCCGTCGGCTCGTTGACCGCCGCCAGACGCGCTTTCCAGAACAGCTCCTGCGCGTCCTGGTCCTGTGCCTGCAACCAGGCGATGAAGTCGCGGTAACGACCGTTCTCACCGCTGACCTTGCCCTTGGAGTAGTACTGCAAGACTTCGCCGAACAGGCGCGAGCTGCTCCAGCCGTCCATCAGGATGTGGTGGCTGGTCCAGATCATCTGATAGCGGTCATCGCTCAGGCGCAACAGCGTCACTCGCTGCAGGCGTGCCTGGGACAGGTCGAAGCCAAGGGCACGATCATCGCTGGCGAACCCGGCGATCAACTCATCGCTGACCTCACGGTCGCGCCAGTCGAGCACCTGCATTTGCAGCGGGGCCTGGCGATGGACCACTTGCAACGGTTTGGCCAGCCCGTCCTGCCAGTGAAAACTGGTCCGCAGGATCGCCTGGCGCTCGATCACAAACTCCCAGGCACCCCGGAAGCGCTCCACATCCAGGCCCTGGATCGGCAGGCTGACCTGGTTGACGTACAGGCTGCTGCCATTGTCCGAGAGCGTGTGGAACAGCATGCCCTCCTGCATCGGCGACAGCGGATAAACGTCCTCGATCAGATCCGCCGGCACCGGCAACGCATCGAGCTGCGCCTGCTCCAGACGCGCCAGCGGGTAGTTGTCTGGCGTGCCTTCGGCCTGCTGCGCGGACTCCAGCGACGCCACTATCGCCAGTTTCTGCACGGTCTGCTGCTGGAACAGATCCTTGGGGGTAAAGCGGATGCCCTGCTGGCGCGCACGGCTGACCAGCTGGATGGAGATGATCGAATCGCCGCCCAGGCTGAAGAAGTTATCGGTCACACCGACCCGGTCAATCTTCAGGATGTCTTGCCAGACCACGACCAGTTGCTGCTCGAGTTCCGTGGACGGGGCGACATAGTCCCGGGCCGACTGATTGACGTCCGGTGCCGGCAGGGCCTTGCGGTCCAGTTTGCCGTTGGGGGTCAGCGGCAGCGCGTCGAGGTACAGCCACTGCGCAGGCACCATGTAATCCGGCAGATGCGCCTTGAGGGCGGACTGCAGCGATTCGCTCAGTTCATCCTGCTCCTGAAGGCTGAGGCCGGATCGGGTCGGCACCACATACGCCACCAACTGCTGGCCGCTGAGGCCGTCCACCGCCAGCACCACGCCTTCGCGTACGCTGTCATGGGCCAGCAGGCGCGCTTCGATTTCACCCAGTTCGATGCGGAAACCGCGCACCTTGACCTGATGGTCGATGCGCCCCACGTATTCGATCCGGCCGTCGTCGCCCAGGCGCGTCAGGTCGCCGGTGCGGTACATCCGCTCGCCGGTTGTCGAGGCCGGGTTCGGCACAAAACGCTCGGCGGTCAGGCCCGGACGGAACAGGTAACCGCGGGTGATACCGTCGCCGGCCAGATACAGCTCGGCCGCCACCCCGATCGGCGCCGCTTGCAGTTGCCCGTCCAGCAGGTACGCCGTGGTGTTGACCAGCGGGCGGCCAATGTTCGCCTGGCCGCCGGCTTCGCGGCGGGTCCAGGTCGAATACGTGGTGTCCTCCGACGGCCCGTACAGGTCATAGACGTGATCGACCGACGTCTCGCGGTACAGGCTGTCGACCACACTTTGCTTGAGCGACTCGCCGGCCAGATTGATGATGCGCACGCCACCCGGAATATGTCCGGCGCGGTGCAGGGCCGCGATGGCCGAAGGCACGGTGTTGATCAGGCGCACCTGATCGCGCTCCGGCAGGTCCGGCAGTTCCAGGGCATTGCGCGCCATGATGATCGAACCGCCGCGCGCGAGAGTGACGAAAATCTCCCACACCGACAGGTCGAAGCACACCGACGTCGAGGCCAGCACGCCTTGCAGGTCAGCCTCGCTGTAGACGCCGGCAGACCAGTGGATCAATGCCTGGACGTTACGGTGGGCAATCGCCACGCCTTTGGGTTTGCCGGTGGAGCCGGAGGTGTAGATGACGTAGGCCAGACTGGCCGAATCGGCCCGCACCTCAAGGTTGTCGCTTGCGTTGTCGGCAAAAGCCTCGCCGCCCGCCTCCACCAACACCACCTGCGCGTCGGTCTGCGGCAGTTGCGCCAGCAGCGATTGTTGCGTCAGCAGGACCTTCGCCTGACTGTCGTCGAGCATGTACGCCACGCGGTCGGCCGGGTAGTCCGGATCCAGCGGCACATAGGTACCACCGGCCTTGAACACCGCCATCAAGGCAATCACCAGTTCCGCCGAGCGCGGCATCGCCACACCCACCCGAACCTCGGCGCCGACGCCCAGCGTCGCCAGATGACGTGCCAACTGGTTGGCCCGGCGATTGAGTTCGGCATAACTCAGGGCCACACCGCCATGGCTCAGGGCCACAGCCTGTGGGCGGGCCTGGACCTGCGCCTCGAAGCTTTGATGAATCAGACGTTGCGACGGATACGCGGCGTGGTTGTCGTTCCACTGCGCCAGCGTGGTGTGCTCCGCACTCGACAGCATTGCGACTTCACCCAGCAACCGCTGCGGTGCATCGAGGAACTGCTGCAGAACGGTTTCCAGGTGCGTGGCCAGCCCGACCACGCCGCGCTCGGAAAACTGCTCGGTCAGGTAGTTGAAGTCCAGACTCAGGACCTCGCCGGCACCGGCGATCAGGGTCAGGCCGTAGTTGGTCTGCTCGCGGTGTTCCAGACCACCGAAGCGCAGGCCGCCCGGGTTGGCTTCCAGCGTCTCCGAGACCGGATAGTTTTCAAACACCAGCAATGTATCGAACAGCGCTTCGCCAGTGAGTTCGGCCAGACGCTGAATGTCCTGCAGCGGCGTCTGTTCGAAGTCGCGCAGCAGCAGGTTCTTGTCCTGCACGCTGCGCACCCAGTCGCACACGCTGATGCCCGGCTGCGGGCTGGCGATCACCGGCAAGGTGTTGATGAACAGCCCCAGTTGCTGCTCGATGCCCGGCAAGTCCACCGGACGCCCGGACACCGTGGCGCCGAAAGCGACCGTGGCCTGACCGGTGTAGCGCTGCAGAATCAGCAGCCACGCCGCCTGCACCAGGCTGTTGAGGGTGACTTGCTGCTGCCGGGAGAAGCTGTTCAGGCGACGAGTGAAAGCGGCGTCAAAGGTGAGGCGATGCACACCCTTGCCCGCGCCCGGCTGAACCTTGCCCGGACATGCCGAAGCCAGTCGCGTCGGCTCGTCCAGTTCGGCCAGTTGCCCGCGCCAGAAATCCTGTGCGGCGGTTTTGTCCTGGCCTTGCAGCCAGGCCAGGAAGTCGCGATAACTCCCCTGCGCGCCTGGCACCGGATGGCCGGCGTAATCCTGCAGCACTTCACCGAACATCCGCGAGTTGCTCCAGCCATCCATCAGGATGTGGTGGCAGGTGAAGATCAGACGATGGCGATCATCCGCCGTGCGCAACAGGCACAGGCGCAGCAGCGGCGGGTTCTGCAAATCGAACCCGCGTTCCAGGTCGGCCCGTGCACGGGCCTCCATGGCCACGGCCAGATCCGGCTCGTGGCGCAGGTCCACTTCCGGCATTTCCAGAGTCAACTGGCGATGGATGACTTGCAGCGGCGTATCGAGGCCGTCGCGGCCCCAGATGAAACCGGCACGCAGCACTTCGTGACGGTCGACGACCCGCTGCCAGGCTTGCTGGAAACGCGCCACGTCGAGCCCTTCGATGTCCAGCAGCATCTGATAGACATAAGCGCTGGCATCGGCGTCGTAGAGACTGTGGAACAGAATCCCCTGCTGCATCGGCGCCAGCGGATAGATGTCTTCGATCCGCTGGGCAGTGATCGGCAGGCTGTCCAGATGCGTCTGGGACAACCCGGCCAGCGGCACGTCGGACGGTGTGAGGCCGCCGCTCGAAGGACTCAGGCAATGCTCGATCAGCTCGGCCAGCGCCTCTTCGTAAGCCCGTGCCAGGGCATGAATCGTCGAGTCTTCGAACACGTCGCCGCTGTAAGTCCAGGTCAGACTCAGTTGCCCCTGGTAAACCCGGCCGTCGATGCTCAGGGTGTTGGCCATCGGCGCGTGTTCGTCCTGCCCCGCGCCCTTGTCTTCGGTGGCCGGCACCCACAGCGCGCCCTCATCGAAGTTGTTGTCGAACTGGCCGAGGTAGTTGAACGTGACTTTCGGCTGCGCCGCGCCACCCAGTACGGCTTGTGCTTCGGCGCTGCCCAAATAACGCAACAGACCATAACCGATGCCCTTGTCGGGGATCGCCCGCAGTTGTTCCTTGATACCTTTGATCGAGGCTTCGAAACCGGCGCCCGGGGTCAGGCGCACCGGGAACATGCTGGTGAACCAGCCCACCGTGCGACTCAGGTCGATATCGTCGAACAGGTCCTCACGGCCGTGGCCTTCGAGTTGCACCAGGGCACTGTCGGCGCCGGTCCACTCACACAGCACCTTGGCCAGGGCGGTCAGCAACAGGTCGTTGACCTGGGTGCGATAGACCGCCGGCGCCTGTTGCAGCAACTGCCGGGTGCGCTCGGCATCCAGACGGGTATCGACGCTGCGCTCGAAACGGTTGCTCGACTGACCTTGCGGGTTGTCCAGCGGCAGCTCGATAGCGGCCCCTTCCAGTTGCCCGCGCCAGTAATCCAGCTCGGCTTCCAGCCCGGCACTGTGCGCATGCTTTTGCAGGCGCGCGGCCCAGTCCTTGTACGCCGTGGTCTTGGCCGGCAGGCGCACGGCCTGGCCCGATGTCAGTTGTTGATAAACGGTTTGCAGGTCTTCCAGCACGATCCGCCAGGACACCCCGTCGACCACCAGGTGATGGATCACCAGCAACAGGCGCTGACTGGCGTCCGGCAAATCCACCAGCGCCGCACGGATCAGCGGACCGTCGAGCAGATCGAGGCTGCGTTGCAATTCCTGGCACAGCGCCGGCAACGCCGCGCTGTCCTGCAAGGTGACCGTGCGCAGCAGTTCCGCGCTCGGTTCGGCTGCAGCGTGGGTCTGTTGCCAGCCGTCCCCGGTGTCGCGATAACGCAGACGCAACGCGTCATGGTGCCGTTGCAGATGCTGCAACGCCTGCTCCAGCGGTGCAGCTGCCAGCGGCGAGGCCGGGGTCAGCAGGATCGACTGGTTCCAGTGATGACGCGCCGGAATATCGTTGTGGAAAAAATACTGCTGGATCGGCGTCAGCACCGCCTCGCCCAGCACCTCGCCCTGGGTCGCGAGCACACCGTCGCTCTGCTGCGCGACCGCGGCCAGACGCTGCACGGTCTGATGCTGGAAGATGTCCTTGGGCGTGAAGCGAATGCCCGCCTGACGGGCGCGGCTGACCACCTGAATCGAAATGATCGAATCGCCGCCCAGTTCGAAGAAGTTGTCGTTGAGGCCGACACGCTCGACCTTCAGCACGTCCTGCCAGATCGCCGCCAGTTGCTGCTCCAGCTCATTGCGCGGCGCGGTGTAGGCTTCCTGGGACTGAACGACCTGCGGCTGCGGCAGTTGCTTGCGATCCAGCTTGCCATTGGCGGTCAGCGGCAGGCGTTCAAGGAATGCCCAGCTCACCGGCACCATGTAATCGGGCAAGTCATCGCGCAGCCGGGCCTTGATCGACTCGCGCAACGTCGACTCGGCATCGGCGTCCAGCGTCTCGTTCGCTACGATCCAGGTCGCCAGTTGCTGCCCGCTCGGGCCTTCCACCGCGAGCACCACCGCTTCGCGCACGGCCGGGTGCTTGAGCAGTTGGGTTTCGATTTCCCCCAGCTCGATGCGGAATCCACGGATCTTCACCTGATGGTCGATACGACCGATGTACTCGATCACCCCGTCGCCCCGCAGGCGCGCCAGGTCACCGGTGCGGTACAGACGCTCGCCGGCCTGCGGGTTGAACGGGTCAGGAACAAAACGCGTGGCGCTCATGCCCGGCTGATTCAGGTAACCCCGGGCCAGGCCGGCACCGGCAATGTACAACTCACCGATGCAGCCTTGCGGCACCAGGTTCAGCGCGCTGTCGAGCAAGTACCACGACAGGTCGACAATCGGCTCGCCAATCGGGCTGCTGTGGCTTTGCTCAAGGTCGGCCATGGACAGCGGACGATAAGTCACGTGCACCGTGGTTTCGGTGATGCCATACATGTTCACCAACGTCGGTGCGCGGTCGCCGAAACGCTCGAACCATGGGCGCAGGTTCTGCACTTCCAGGGCTTCGCCGCCGAACACCACATAACGCAACGCGTTGTCGCGCGAGGACTCACTGGCCAGTTGCATCAACGGTTTGAATGCCGACGGCGTCTGATTCAAAACCGTGACGTTTTCATCGCACAGCAGCGTGTAGAAATCTTCCGGCGAGCGGGTGATGTCGTGCGGCACGACCACCAGTTTGCCGCCATACAGCAGCGCACCGAAAATCTCCCACACCGAGAAGTCGAACGCGTAGGAATGGAACAGCGTCCAGCTGTCGTCCGGACCGAAACCGAACCAGTGGTCGGTGGCGCTGAACAGGCGGATGACGTTGCTGTGCGGCAGCAATGCGCCTTTGGGTTTGCCGGTCGAGCCGGAGGTGTAGATCACATACGCCAGGTTGTCCGGCGTGGTTCGGCAGACCGGATTTTCGTTGTTGCCCTGCTCCGGCGGCTGGCTCAGGTCCAGGCAGGCGAGTCCCGGCGGAATCGGCAGTTGTGCCTGCAAGTGCCCCTGGGTCAGCAGCAGCGCGATGCCACTGTCTTCGATCATGTAGCTCAGACGGTCTTGCGGGTAGCTCGGGTCCAGCGGCACGTAGGCACCGCCAGCCTTCAGCACGGCGACGATGGCAACGATCATGTCCAACGAACGCTCGACGGCGACACCGACTCGCACATCCGGACCGACCCCGTTTGCAATCAAACGATGTGCCCACCGGTTGGCCCGACGGTTGAGTTCTGCGTAGGTCAGCCGTTGACCGGCACAGGTCACGGCGACCGCCTCGGGATGCCGTTCAGCCTGGGCCTCGATCACCTGATGGATGCACTGCTCGACCGGATGCTCGACCCGGGCCGGGTTCCATTGGATCAACAACTGCTGCTGACGCGCGTCATCGAGCATCGGCAACTGGCCGATGCAGCGCGACGGATCTTCGACGATGGCCTGCAACAGCGCGTTCCAGTGCTGGGCCAGGCGCTCGATGGTGCTGGCGTCGAACAGGTCGGTGGCGTACTTGAGCACCGCTTCGATGCCGTGGGCCTGTTCGGTGGTGTTGAGGGTCAGGTCGAACTGGGCGGTCTGGCTCTGCCATTCCAGCGGCTCGATGCTCAGGCCGTTGAGGCGTGTTTCGACACTGCTGCGACGTTCCGCCTGATGGTTGAACATGACCTGGAACAGCGGACTGTGGCTCAGGCTTCGGCCCGGCTCCAGCGCTTCCACCAGTTGCTCGAACGGCAGGTCCTGATGGGCCTGGGCTTCCTGCGCGGTCTGTTTGACCTGACGCAGCAACTCGATGAACGGGGTCTGGCTGTCAATGTCGGCCTTGAGCACCTGGGTGTTGACGAAGAAGCCGATCAGACGCTCGATTTCCACCCGGCCCCGGTTGGCCACCGGCACGCCGACACGGATGTCCGACTGGCCGCTGTAACGGTGCAAAAGCGCCTGGAACGACGCCAGCAGCAAGACGAACAGGGTAACGTTTTCCTGCCGCGCGAAGGCTTTCAGGCCTTGGGTCAATTGCGCATCGAGAATCAGGTTGTGGCTGGCCCCGGCAAAGCTCTGATCGACACTGCGGGCGCGGTCGAGCGGCAGTTCCAGCACCGGCTGTTCGCCACCGAGTTTTTCCTGCCAATAGGCCAGTTGCCGCGCCTGCTCGCCGGCCTCCATCCACTGGCGCTGCCACAAGGCGTAGTCGGCATATTGAATCGGCAGCGCCGGCAGGCCGGCGTCGTGACCGAGGCTGAAACCGGCATACAGCTGCACCAGCTCTTCGATCATCACTTGCAGCGACCAGCCGTCGGAGACGATGTGGTGCAAGGTCAGGACCAGCACGTGGTCGTTCGGGTTGACCTGCAACAGGGCCGCGCGCAACAGCGGGCCTTGCTGCAGATCGAAAGTTTTCTGGCTCTGGGTCTGGACGAACGCCTGGATCGAGGCATCCGGGTCGCTCGCCAGCTCAGGGCTCAGCGGGTAAGTCTCCAGTGCAAACGACCCTGCCGGCAGGATCGTTTGCAGCGGTTGCTCGGATTCCTGGGAGAACACCGTGCGCAAGGTTTCGTGTCGTTCGATCAGCGCCTGAAGGCTGCGCTCCAGCGCGGACACATCCAGCGGACCCTGCAAGCGCAGGGCCGTGGGAATGTTGTAGGCCGCGCTGTGCGGCGCCCATTGCCAGAGAAACCACTGGCGCTGCTGGGCGTAGGACAGCAGCAGCGGCTCTTCGGCCGTGCGCTTGAAAACCGGGGCAATGTCAAAGAGGTTGACGCCTTTCTGCTTGAGCAGAACCGCCAGAGCCTTTCTTTGCTTAGCCGAAAGTTGTCCTACCGACTCGATTAACTCTTGCACGCGTTTTTCCCTCTCAAGAAATCAGTTTTTCCAGATCATCGAGGGATAGACGTTTGAGGGCCTCCAGGGATTTAGCCAATTCATCCTGAACCGGCGACATTTCGACGCGCAGCGCCTCGATCCGGTTGCAGAACGCTTTCAGCGTATCGGCTTCGAACAGCTCCTTGAGCGGAACCTTGTCGCCCAGACGCTCCTTGATCCGGGTCACCACCAGCGTCGCCAGCAACGAATGGCCGCCGAGCTGGAAGAAGTTGTCCGCCAGTCCCACGCGTTCGACTTCCAGCACCTCCTGCCAGACCGTCGCCACTTCCCGTTGCAGGTCCGTCTGCGGCGCTTCGTATTGCTGCTGCGCCGGGCTCGCGCCCAGGGCCATCAGTGCCTTGCGGTCGAGCTTGCCGTTCGGGGTCAACGGCACCGCCTCGATCACATGCAGATACCCGGGCACCATGTGCGCCGGCAAACGACTGGCCAATGCCCCGCGCAGACGTTCGATCAGCGCCGCCGGATCGCTCACCGCTTGCGCCGCCACGACATAACCGTGCAGGAGCTTGCCCGCCGCGCCGTCCTGGGCCAGCACCACCGCTTCGCGAACTTCATCCTGCTCGAGCAAGCGCGCTTCGACCTCGCTGAGTTCGATACGGAAGCCACGGATCTTCACCTGATGGTCGGCACGTCCGAGGTACTCGATGTTGTCATCCGCGCCCTCGCGCACCAGATCGCCCGTGCGGTAAAGCCGCTCGCCGTTGCCGGCATACGGGTTGGGCACGAAGCGCTCGGCGGTCAGGCCCGGTCGCATCAGATAGCCCCGGGTCACGCCGGCACCGCCCAGGTACAGCTCGGCGGCTACGCCGGCCGGCAATACGTTCAGCTGAGTGTCGAGCAGGTACGCCACGGTGTTGGCCAGCGGCCGGCCGATATTGGCCTGACCGTGCGCGGTGCGCAGGGTGAACGTCGAATAGGTCGTGTCCTCCGACGGCCCGTACAGGTCGTAGACCTGCCGGACCGCCGTGGTCGCATACAGGGTGTCCACCAGGCTCTGCTTCAGCGGTTCACCGGCCAGATTGATGGTCGTGACCGACGTTGGAATCTGCCCCGCCCGTTGCAGCGCGGCAATCGCCGACGGCACCGTGTTGATCAGCGTGACCCGTTCGCGGGCCGGCAAGTCCGCCAGGGCCAGCGCGTTGTCCGCCAGCACCATGCAGCCGCCACTGGCCAGGGTGACAAAGATCTCCCACACCGACAGGTCGAAGCAGATCGACGTCGAGGCCAGCACGCCGCGCAATTGTTCCTCGCGATAGACCCCTTGCGACCACTGGATCAACGCCGAGAGGTTGGCGTGGCTGATGGCGACGCCTTTCGGCTTGCCGGTGGAACCGGAGGTGTAGATGACATAGGCCAGGTTCTGCCCGGTGATACCGGCCACCGGCGCGGTGGAAGGATAACCGGCCAGCCACTGCTCGCCCGCCTCCACCAGCACCACCCGGGCACTCAATGTCTCGGGCAGCATCGCCTGCGCCGCCGGCTCGGTCAGCAGCACCGCCGCACGGCTGTCGTCGAGCATGTGCAGCAAACGTTCCTGCGGGTAGTCCGGGTCCAGCGGCACATAGGCGCCACCGGCCTTGAGAATCGCCAGCAGTGCCACCAGCATGTCCGGGGTACGGCGCATGCACACGCCGACCCGCACTTCCGCCCCCACGCCCAGCGCCTGCAGCTTGTGCGCCAGACGATTGGCCCGCTGGTCGAGCGCGCGATAGTCGATCTGCTGTTCGGCATACACCACCGCCGATGCGTCGGGTCGTTGCGCGACACGTTCTTCGATGAACTCCAGCACCGTGCGCGGCGCCAGCGCCGTGACGTCAGCCTTGCCCCAGGCAATCGCTTGCTCACGCTGCGAGTCGTCGAGCAAATGCAACGCGCCCAGCGCTTGCGTGGCGTTGTCGAGGAACTGGCACAGCAGGCGTTCGAGTTGTTGGCTCAGATCGACGATCGTCGCAGCATGGAACAGGGCCTGATCGTAACTGACGCCCAGGCTCAGCTCGCGACCGGTGACCGCCACCAGCGTCAACGGGTAGTTGGTCTGCTCCTGCCGGCGGATCGCCGAGAACACCAGACCGGTGTCCGGCCCCTGTTGCAGGGCTTCGGCCATCGGATAGTTCTCGAACACCAGAATGCTGTCGAACAACGCCCCGGCGCCGAGTCCGGCCCAGCGCTGAATGTCATACAGCGGCGTGTGTTCGTGTTCACGCAGCGCCAGGTTGAGGCCCTGCACGTGCTGCAACCACTGTTCCACCGACAGGTCGGCGGACGGCGCGGCCACCACCGGCAAGGTATTGATGAACAGGCCGATCTGCTGCTCGACGCCGGGCAAATCGGTCGGGCGACCGGCGACGGTGGCCCCGAAGGCCACGTGATCCTGACCGGTATAACGCTGCAACAGCACCAGCCACGCCGCTTGCACCAGGGTGTTGAAGGTGACTTTCTGCTCCCGTGCGAAGCGGTTCAGATCCGCTGTCAGTTGCTCGCTGAACACATGTTGGTGATCGGCATAACCGCCTGCGCCAGCCAGCGGCGCAGGCACGGCACTGGCCAATCGCGTCGGCTCTTCAAGCTCGGCCAGCGCCTGTTTCCAGAACGCCTGACTGGCCGGCTGATCACGCTGGCCCAGCCATTCGATGTAATCGCGGTAACGCCCCTGAGCACTGGCCGGGGTCATGCCCGCGTAACGCTGCAACACCTCGCCGAACAACTGCGAAGTACTCCAGCCATCCATCAGGATGTGGTGACAGGTGTAGATCAGGTGATGCGTCGACTCGTCCGTACGCACCAGGGCCACCCGCAACAGCGGCGCATCGGTCAGCTCGAAACCGTTGGCCAGATCGTCACCGGCCAGTTGCTCCAGTGCGCTGTCGAGATCGTTGCGGCCACGCCAGTCCTGCACGCTCCATGGCATCTGCACGTTCTGGCGAACCACTTGCACCGCCGCAGCGGCATCGCCCGGCCAGACAAACGCCGTACGCAGAATGTCGTGGGCGTCGAGGGTCTGCTGCCAGGCCTGACGGAAGCGCTCGATCTGCAGATGCTGCACGTCGACCCGCAACTGATTGGTGTATGCCGGACTGTCGGGATCGTTGAGGCTGTGGAACAGAATGCCCTGCTGCATCGGCGACAACGGATACAGGTCGCTGATGTCCCGGGCCGGGATCGGCAGTGCCGAAAGTTGCGCCTGAGTCAGGGTCGCCAGACTGAAATCCGACGGTGTGACGCCAGCGTGGCTGCTGTCACAGCAGTGCTCGATCAGGCGCTCCAGCTCGATCCGGTAAGCGTCGGCCAGCGCCTGCATCGTTTCGACGCGGTACATGTCTGCACCGAAAGTCCAGGTCAGTTCCAGCTCGCCGCCATACACCTGACCGTCAATGCTCAGCCAGTTGCCCAATGGCGCTGCGGCGTCCTGATTGGCCCCGGTGCTGTCACCGGACGGCACGAACAGCGCACCCTCGGCGGCACTGAAATCGCCGTCGAACTGCCCCAGGTAGTTGAACGTCACCCGTGGCGGCGCCAGGGAACGCAGCTCGGTCGAGTCACTCAAGTAACGCAGCACACCGTAGCCGATGCCTTTGCCCGGCACAGCGCGCAGTTGCTCCTTGATCGCGCACAAGGATTCGCCCGGCGTCGCCTGTGGCGTCAGGCGTACCGGGAACAGGCTGCTGAACCAGCCCACGGTACGGCTCAGATCGAGATCGTCGAACAGGTCTTCGCGACCATGCCCCTCCAGCTGGATCAGCACCGACGGCTGCCGGCTCCAGTCGCACAACACCCGCGCCAGCGCAGTGAGCAACAGATCATTGATCTGCGTGCGATAGGCCGCCGGTGCCACCTTGAGCAATTTTTGAGTCAGCGCCTGGCTCAGGCGCGAGCTGACGCGTTGCGCCTGCTCCTGAGTCTGCACATCTTGTGCAAAGTCCCGTGGCAACTCGGCGTCGCCGTCGCTCAGGGTTTTCAGCCAGTACGCGCGCTCCGCGTTCAGCGCTTCACTCTGCCCGTAACGATGCAGATGCTCGGCCCAGTTCTGCAGCGAGCTGCTCTTGCCCGGCCACACCAGCGGTTGGCCGGCGGCCAGCGCGGTGTAAGCGGATTGCAGATCCTCCAGCAGGATGCGCCAGGACACGCCATCGACCACCAGGTGATGGATCACCAGCAACAAGCGTTGCTCACCGCCCGGCAGATTCGCCAGCACCGCACGCAGCAATCGACCTTGTTGCAGATCCAGGCTGCGCTGCGCCAGATCCGCCAGCTCGGTCAGTTGCTCCGGGTTATCCAGCTCGCGCACCCACAACAGCTCCGGGTCGCGTTGAGTCTGGAAGGTGGCCTGCCACACATCGCCCGACGCCTGGAAATTCAAGGTCAGCGCATCATGCTGCTCGACCACGGCCGTCAGGGCGGCTTGCAAATGCCCGGCATCGAGCGGCACCTGCGGTTGCAGCATCAGCGACTGGTTCCAGTGCTCGCGCCGGGCAATCGGGGTTTCAAAGAAGCGTGCCTGAATCGGCAACAAGGCCAGTTGCCCGCCGACTTTCTTCGGCGCTGCCGCGACAGGTTTGGCTTCGATCAGTTTGGCCACCGCTGCCAATTGGCCGACGGTCTGTTTCTCAAACAGTTGCTTGGGGCTCAACTTGATGCCCTGACGCTTGGCCCGGGCAATGATTTGCAGGCTGAGGATCGAGTCCCCGCCCAATTCGAAGAAGTTGTCGGTGCTGCCCACGCGCTCCAGCTTGAGCACGTCGGCCCAGATTGCCGCGAGCTTTTCCTCGACCTCGCCCACCGGCGCAACATAACGCTGCGTCACCACACCCGGCACCGGCAAGGCGCGCTTGTCCAGTTTGCCGTTGGCCGTCAGCGGCAATTGCTCCAGCACGACAATCTGCGCCGGCACCATGTAATCCGGCAGACAGGCCTGCAGTTGTTCGCGCAGGTTTTCGGGCTTCAACGCTGCACCCGCCGCCGGCACGCACCAGGCCACCAGTTGCAGGCGCGTCGCGTCGTCATCCAGCGCCAGTGCAAGCACCGCCGCTTCGCTGACACCGTCCAGACCGAGCAGCACCCGGGCGACTTCCGCCGGCTCCACCCGATAGCCGCGCACCTTGACCTGATCGTCGGCGCGACCGATGAATTCCACTGCCTGCCGGCGATTGCGGCGCACCCGGTCGCCACTGCGATACACCCGCGCACCGGCCGGCCCGAACGGATCAGGCACGAAACGCTCGGCCGTCAGCCCCGGTTGACCGAGATAGCCGAGGGCAACACTGTCGCCGCCGATGTACAGCTCGCCCGCAACCTGATCGGCCACGCTGTTGAGCACATCGTCGAGCACATACACATGAGCCCCGGCCAGCGCCGTGCCGACCGGCACGCTGCGCACACCGGTTTCCAGCGAGCCGACTTCATGGGCCAGCACGCCCACAGTGGTTTCACTCGGGCCGTAGTGGTTGATGATCCGGCAGCCCGGCTTGAGTTGCCGCACGCGCTCCACCAGCGCCGGCGAACAGGCTTCGCCGCCGACGATCAGCGCCTGCTCCGGCAGCACGTCGGCTGCGCGAGATGCCTGCAGCAACGCGGCCAGATGCCCCGGTACGATCTTCAGCATGCCCACCCGATGGCTGGCCATGTACTCGGCGAAACGATCCGGATCGAAGCCCAGTTCTTCCGGCAACACATGCAGCAAGCGGCCGGAACACAACGCGCCGAACAGCACGGTGAAACCCAGGTCCGCCGCAATGGTGGAGACCAGCGCCATGCTGGTGTCCGGTGCCGGTTCGAGACGCTCCAGCACCCCGCGCACATAGCTGGCCAACGCACCGTGATTGACCAGCACGCCCTTGGGCTGGCCGGTGGAGCCGGAGGTGTGAATCACATAGGCCGGGGATTGAGCCGACAACGCGCAGACCGGGGCCGTCACTGGCTGCTGTTGCCATTGCGTCGCATCGAACGCCAGCCCCTGACAACCGGCGACCGCCAGTTCCGAAACCCGCAAATCCCCCTCGGCACACACCACTGCCCGAGCCTTGGCAGCGCCGAGCATCTGCTGCAAGCGTGCCGTCGGGGCCTTGACGTCCAGCGGCATGTACACCGCGCCGGCCTTGAAGATCGCCAGCACGCAGGTCAACCAGTCGAGCGAACGCTCCATCAACACCGCCACCGGTTGACCGACAACTGCGCCTTGGGCCAGCAGATGATGCGCAAGACGATTGGCAGCCTGATCCAGTGCCTGAAAACTCAGCCCGCCGTTCAGGTCACGGGCGGCCATTGCCTGCGGCTGGCGCGCAACTTCGCGCGCCCAGTGCTGCAACACCGACGGTGCCGCTTCACGCGGTGCCGCGAGAGCGCTCGGCAACGCGGTCGCCACGGTGTGCAATGGCGCTTGCGGCGCCTTCAGCAGTGCGCCGAACAACCCGAGCAAGGCCGGGACGAAACCTTCGACGGTCGCGTGCCGATAGAGGTCGCTGGCGTAGGTCATCTGCCCGTGGATCAGCGTGCCATCGTCGGTGATGTCCAGCGCCAGATCGAAGTGGGTGCCGTCCTTGTCCAGCGGGTATTCCGCCACGCTCAGGCCCGGCAGCGCCATCGAGCGTTGTTTCTGCATGCCGACGTTCTGGTTGAACTTGGCCTGGAACAACGGGTTATGTCCCAGGGTGCGTTCGGCGATCAGTTCGTCCACCAGTTGTTCGAACGGCAGCTCCTGATGAGCCTGGGCGCCAAACGATGCCTCGCGCACCCGCGCCAGCAGGTCCTCGAAACTGCCCCGCTCGTCCACCTCGCAGCGCAGCACCTGGGTGTTGACGAAGAAACCGATCAGCCCCTCGACTTCGGCGCGGCTACGGTTGGCATTGGGCACGCCGACGCGGATGTCACGCTCCCCGGCCTGACGCGACAGGAACAGCGAAAAACCGGCGAGCACCAGCATGAACAGACTGATGCCTTGCGCACGGGCGAAGCCGTTGAGCTGACGCGACAGGTCCGCGCCGAAATCGAAGCTCAGGGTCCGGCCTTCAAAGCTTTGAGTCAGCGGCCGGGCGAAGTCCGGGGCGACTTCCAGCAGCGGATGTTCCTCGCCCAGTTGCCCGCGCCAGTAATCGAGCTGGCGTTCGCCCTCGCCCGCTTCCAGCCAGCGCCGCTGCCAGATGGCGTAGTCGGCGTATTGCAAGGCCAGTTCCGGCAAATGCGGCTCGCGTTCCAGGCTGAACGCCTGGTAGCACTGCACGAATTCCTTGACCATCACGTCCATCGACCAGCCGTCGGAGACGATGTGGTGCATGCTCACCACCAGCACGAACTCATCGTCGGCCAGGCAAAACAGACTGGCGCGCAACAGCGGACCATGACGCAGATCGAACGGCTGCGCCGTCACCTTCTGCACTTGCTCGGCCAGCGCCTGCTCACGCTCCTGCGCGGCAACACCGGTCAAATCGATGCGTTCCAGCGCGACGCCCTGGGATTCGAGAATCACCTGATGCGGCTGGTCACCGTCGGTGCGAAACACCGTGCGCAGTACTTCATGACGCGCCATCAGGTGATCCAGCGAGCGGGTCAGCGCCGACTCGTCCAGCCGCCCTTTCAGGCGCAGGCCGGCCGCCATGTTGTATGCGGCGCTCTGCGGTTCGAGCTGCCAGAGAAACAGCAGACGCTGCTGGGCGAACGACAACGGGATCTGCGCACAGTCGTGACGACTGACCGGCAGCGGCAACAGGCTGAAGTCCTTGCCTTCCTCGCGCAGTTTGGCCAGAAACTGCCGGCGCTGCTCGAGCGGCAAACCGACGAACCTTTTAGCGATGCGTTCCGCCATGCTGCCGCTCATACTTCTTCTCCTTCCAATTCATTCATGAACAGGTCCATGTCGGACCAGTCGTTATCCGTTGCACCCTCGGCCAGCTGTGCCACCGCCTGAGCCAGATCACCGAGCAACGGTTGTTCGAACAGGTTGCGCAGCGGCAACACCACGTTCAGTTGTTTCTTGATGCGGCCGATCACTTGCGCCGCCAGCAGCGAATGGCCGCCGAGTTCGAAGAAGTGATCGTCCAGCCCGACCCGGGGCACTTGCAGGACATCCGCCCAGATCTGCGCCAGGGCTTGTTCGATGTCCGATTGCGGGGCCCGGTAGTCGACCTGCAATTGATCCACGTCCGGCGCCGGCAAGGCCTTGCGGTCGAGCTTGCCGCTCGGGGTCAGCGGCAATTGCGCCAACAGCAGCAGATGGCCCGGCACCATGTAGTCCGGCAGCCTGGCCTGCAGCGCCGTCCTGATCTGCTGACGGAACGCCGACTGCCCCGCCACGCCCTCCAGCACGTCCTGATCGACCACCAGATACGCCACCAATTGCTGGCTGCCGTTCAGCGGCAAGGCCAGCACCACCGCCTCGCGGATGCCCGGGCATTGCTGCAGGCGCGACTCGATCTCGCCCAGCTCGATGCGGAAGCCGCGGATCTTCACCTGATGGTCGACACGACCGACGTATTCCACGGCACCGTCGGGGCGCAAACGGGCACGATCCCCGGTGCGATACAGGCGTTCGCCATGGGCAAACGGATCGGCGATGAAACGTTCGGCGCTCAGCATCGGCTGGCGGTGATAACCCCGCGCCAGGCCCGGGCCGCCGATATACAGCTCGCCCACCGCGCCTTGCGGCAGCAGGTTCAAATCATCGTCCAGCACGTACAGGCGACGGGCGGCCAGGCCATGACCAATCGGAATGCCACGCCACGACACGGCGTCTGCGGTCAGCGTCGAGCAGTCATGGATGGTCGACACCACCGTGGCCTCGGTCGGCCCGTAGGTGTTGAGCAGGCGCACATGACCCAGCCCGGCCTGTTGCCACAGACGCAGACCGTCCACCGCCATTGCCTCGCCGCCCACGTGAATCTGGCGCAGCGCACCGAAATGCGCCGGAGGATTGGCCGCGTATTCCTGCACCAGCCAGTACCAGTACGCCGCCGGCAAATCGGCCAGGGTGATGCCGTGTTCGAGGATGGCTTGATGCAATATCGCGCTGTCCCACAGGCGCGCGTCGCGCAGCACCACACCGGCACCGTGGCACAGCGGCGGGAAGAACTGCTCGACGAAGCCGTCGAAACTGCTGGTCGCGAACTGCAGCACCCGGTCGCCTTCACGCAGGTCGCTGTAGTCGATGGCGCGTTCGATGAACTCGCTCAGCGCGGCGTGACTGATCGCCACGCCTTTGGGCCGGCCGGTCGAACCGGAGGTGTAGATCACGTACGCCAGGTTTTGCGGCGCGACGGTCACCGGCAGATTGTCGCTGGCGCCGCTGTCCGGCAGCGTGTCCAGGCACAGGCTTTCCACGCCGTCGAGGGTTGGCAGAGCGGCCAGTGTCTGGCGGTCGGTCAACAACAGTTTCAGCCCGCTGTCGTCGAGTACATGACGCAGGCGCTCGGGCGGGGTTTGCGGATCCAGCGGCACATAGGCGCCGCCGGCCTTGAGCACGGCGAGCAAGGCGACCGCCAGTTCCAGCGAACGCCCCAGCGCCACGCCGACCAGCACGTCCGGGCCGACACCCCGGGCGCGCAGTTGGTGGGCCAGACGATTGCTGCGTTGATTCAGTTCGGCATAGCTGATCGAAGGCGCCGACTCGTTCGCCAGAACCACCGCCAATGCCTCGGGCGTACGCGCCACCTGGGCTTCGAACAGGGCCTGAATGCTGGGCTGTGGAGGGCTGGTTTCGGCGACCTGAACCAGGCCTTCGCGCTCGGCAACGGCCAGCATCGAAACCTCGCCGATCAATTGCTGCGGATCGCGGCAGACCGACACCAGCACGTTGCGCCAGTGCCCGGCCAGCGCGGCAATGGTGGACGCGTCGAAAATGTCGGTGGCGTATGTAAACGCGGCGAACAGTTGCTCGCCCTCTTCCCGGGTGTCGAGCATCAGGTCGCTGGTGGCCGCATGCTCACGGCCACTGCCGGTCAGTTGTTCTTCGGTCAGGTAACCGACCTGCAGGCCAGCCGTCAGCTGCGCCTGCTGCAAATCGGTCACCAGCGGCTGATGGTTGAACATCACCTGGAACAGCGGGTTGTGACTCTGGCTGCGGGCCGGTTGCAAGGCTTCGATCAGAGCGTCGAACGGCAGGTCCTGATGGGACTGCGCGCCGGCGGCGGCCTGGCGCACGCTCTGCAACAGATCGGCAAAGCGGGTATTGGCAGTGACCACGCTGCGCAGGATCTGCGTATTGACGAAGAAGCCGATCAGGCCTTCGGTTTCGCTGCGGGTACGGTTGGCGATCAGGCCGCCGACGCGGATGTCGGTCTGGCCACTGTAGCGATGCAACAAGGTCTTGAACGCCGCCAGCAAGACCACGAACAGGGTCACCCCCTGACGTTGTGCGAGGTTTTTCAGCTCCTGGCGCAGGTCGGCGTCGATGACCGTTTCCAGACGCGCGCCACGGTGACTGGCCTGGGCCGGATAAGCGCGATCGGTCGGTAATTCCAGCACTGGATGCTCATCACCCAGTTGCGCACGCCAGTAGTCGAGCTGACGTTCGCCCTCGCCCGCCTCCAGCCAGCTGCGTTGCCACAGCGCATAGTCGCGGTAGTGCACGGTGATCGGCGGCAATTGCGGCTCCGTTCCCGCCACCAGCGCTGCGTAGGTGCGCATGAATTCATCGATGAGAATGTTCATCGACCAGCCGTCGGCGATGATGTGGTGCAGCGTCAGCAACAGCACGTGTTCCTGCGCGTCCAGCCGCAGCAGGCGCAGGCTCAGCAACGGCCCGTTCTCCAGATCGAAGGCTTGCGTGGCCTCGGCCATCATGTGCTGCCGGGCCAGCGGCCAGCGCTGGTCCTCGGGCAACACGCTCAGGTCCGTAAGGGTCAATTTGACGGGCTGCGGTTCGGCGACTTTCTGGAAGGCCTGTTCGCCTTCCTGACCGAACGTCGTGCGCAGGCACTCATGCCGCGCCACCAACCGACTGAACGCCTGCTCCAGCGCCTCGGGCTGCAACTCACCGCTCAGGCGCACGGCCATCGGCAGGTTGTAGGCGGCACTTTGCGGGTCCATCTGCCAGAGAAACCACATCCGCTGCTGGGCATAGGACAGGCCGTCGCGCTCGGCAACCCCGATGCAGGCGGTCATGGGCAGCTGCGCAAAATTGATCCCTTCACGGGCCATGCCGGCGAGGAACAAACGGCGTTTGTCCTGAGGCAATTCGATAAAGCGGCGGGCTAGTTTCTGTGCGTCTGCGGCATTCATGCATTGGGTCCTTGCTGATCGGCGGCGTGACCAGGAGGCCCGGTCGTATCAACAAGAACGAATGACAAACGCAATGATTTAGCGGGGCCGGGCAATCCCCGGGCGGCAACAAAAGGGATCGACACACAAATGCCGAAGCCGGCACAAAACCGGCTTCGACATCCTTTCACTCAAGCGGCGCGACCGTTCAGAGCACGTTCTGTGAATGCCCCTCGGCCATGGCGACGATGACCTTGCGCGGGCCTTCGAACGGCGAGCGGGCGTGCGCCGACAACATGTTGTCGAGCATCAGCACATCGCCTTCCTGCCACGGAAAGCTGATGGCGCATTCGTCGAGCACCGCGCGGATCTGGCTCAGGACTTCATCCTCAATGGGCGAGCCATCGCCGTAATAGACGTTACGCGGCAAGTCCTCTTCATCGACGATGTCCAGCAGACTTTCGCGCACTTCCGGTTGCAGGTTGGAAATGTGGAACAGGTGCGCCTGATTGAACCAGACCATGTCCCCGGTGACCGGATGCTGCGCCACGGCCTGACAGGTCTGACGGGTGCGCAGTTCTCCATCGTCCTTCCACTCGCAAATGATGCCGTGAGCCTGGCAATAGGCTTCGACTTCAGCCTGGTCGTCGGTGTTGAACACATCCTCCCAGGCCACGTCCAGCCCGTTGCCGAAATTGCGCACGTACATCAGCCCCTTGCTGACGAAACGTTCGCGGATCGCTACCGGAATCCGCCGATACACTTCGCGACTGTCGGCAATCGGCGTTTCGCCGCCGGATCTGGCCGCGATCATGCTGTAGAACCAGATCTTCATCGGCCAGTCCCGGGAATAGGCCTGTTCGTTGTGCAGCGGAATACTCTGGTGCGCCGGGTACTCGGTGGAGGTGTACACGCCTTGAGTCACGTTGGTGCGCGGCGTGGAGCCAAACTCGTAGTTCAGCAGCGGATGGCCGAAACTCGCGGCGAATTCGCGAAAGCGCTCTGCGCCATCCAGGCGGAACCCGCGAAACAGCAGACCGCCATCGCGCAGCAAATGCTCATCCACCAGTTCTTTCAGCTCATCGAACACCGCCAGCAGATCCGTATCGGCATCGCTCGCCTCCACCAACAGCGGCAGGCGACCGCGCTGCGGCAACAACGGACGGACGGAAAATCCCTCAGCAACAGCCATGACTGGCCTCCTCAAAACACTCGATAGGTGAACCGCGCCTCACAGCGCCGGCGCCGCCGACAGCGCATGGCGCCGGTGATGGACTTCCAGGTGACTCTTGAGCGTGCGGATGACCCGGGCTTCATGTTCATGAATGAAGAAGTGCCCACCGGTCATCATGTCCACCGAGAAGCTGCCAAGGGTCTCTTTGCTCCAGCCGATCAATTGTTCGGTGGTCGCCCGGTCCTCCTTGCCGCCCAGCACATGCACCGGGCAATTGAGCAGTGGCCGTTCTACAGGCGTGAAGCGGCCGCACATCATGAAATCGGCACGCAGCACCGGCAGCGTCAGGCTCATCAGCTCCTGGTTGGCCAGCACTTCTTCACTGGTGCCCTGAAAGGTGCGCAACTGGTCGATCAGTTCCTCGTCACTGCGCGCCTCGGCAAAACCGCGGTCGTAATCGCTGCGCATGCTCGGGGCCGCCGTGCCGGATGCGAACAGCGCCACCGCTTCGGGCGCGCCTAGATCGCGAAAGGCATGGGCCAGTTCACACGCCAGCAACGCGCCCAGGCTATGCCCGAACAACGCATACGGCGTTTGCAATGTGGGTTTGAGCTCACGGGCCAGTTGCCGGGCCAGCGCCCGCATGTCGATTTGCAGGGGTTCGTCGTAGCGCGCGCCGCGCCCGGGCAACTCCACCGGTTGCAGTTGCATCCACGACGGCAGTTGGCGCCGCCAGCGGCTGTAGACCATGGCGCTGGCGCCCGAATAGGGCAGGCACAGCAGTGTCAGCTTTGTCACCGCGTTTACCTCAATGGGTTATCTGTAAAAGAGAACGGATGAGGTACTTCGGGAATTAGTCCACTGCGTCGATCACTTCAAGTGACGGAAACTCTGCACCGCCGACGCCAGCACCACTGCCCCGGCCACTATCGCCAGCCAGAACCCGCTGCGGGCACCGAACGCATCCACCAGCGCACCGGAACCGGCAGCGCCGATGGCCACGCCGATGCTCAGGCCGGTCACCAGCCAGGTCAGGCCTTCGGTGAGTTTGGCCGGCGGCACGATGCGTTCGATCAACGCCATCGCCACGATCAGGGTCGGCGAGAAGAACAGCCCGGCGATGAATACCGCCAGGGCCAACCCGAAAATGTTGGTCGCCAGCAACAGCGGCAGCGTGGTCACTGCGGTCGCCAATCCACCGTAGAGAAACAGACGAGGCAACGGCAGCTTCGAGCGCATCGCCCCGAACGCGATGCCGGCCAGGCAGGAGCCGATGGCATACACCGACAACACGATGCTCGCCGCCGCCGGCTGCCCCTGCTGCTGGGCGAACGCGACGCTGACCACATCGACCACGCCGACGATCATGCCCATGGCGACCATCAACAGCAGCAGCCATTGCACATCGGTGGAACGAATGATGGAACCTTGGTGATGCGATTCATGCGGATGCACCGGCGGCTCGGTGCTGCGCTGGGCGACGAATGCCGTCACGCCAATCGCCAGCATGATCAGCGCCGCCAGTGGCCCGGCTTCAGGAAACACGCCGACGCATAGCCCCACCGACAGCGGCGGCCCGACAATGAAGCAGACTTCATCGAGCACCGACTCCAGCGCATAAGCGGTCTGCAATTGCGGCTGGCCGCGATAGATTTCCGTCCAGCGCGCCCGCACCATCGCCGACATGCTCGGCATGCAACCGGCCAGCGCGGCGCAGACGAACAGCGTCCAGTTCGGCGCCTGCAAACGGGTGCACAGCAGCAACATCAGCAACGCCCCGCCACCGATCAGCGCCGACACCGGCAGGATCCGCCCCTGACCGTAACGGTCCACCAGCCGCGACACCTGCGGCGCACAGAATGCCGTGGCCAGGGCAAAGGTCGCCGCCACGCCACCGGCCAGCGCATAGCCGCCGGTCAACTGCGAAAGCATGGTGATCACGCCGATGCCGGTCATGGAAATCGGCATGCGCGCGATCATCCCGGCCATCACAAAGGCCCGGGCGCCGGGGGCGTTGAACAGTTCGCGGTAAGGGTTTGCCATCGGATACAGCCTCATCAGGGGCGGCCAAGTTGCCACAAAGCCTGACGGGCGGGAAAGCGAGGAATTGTTGGTGGAATGTGAAGTCCCTGTGGTGTGCAGGGCCAATCGCTGTGGCACGAAGCTGTCGATCTTTTCATGTCTGCGGATGAACTCTCGTCGCCAGCCGCCAGTCAGCTAAGTAAGCCCTCAACCCAAGGCGCGACCCTGCATGCAGATTTCCCTCGCCCGCCAGGTAGCACTCGTCACCGGTGCCAGTTCCGGCATCGGCCATGGCGCCGCCAAAGCCCTGGCCACCGCCGGTGCCGCGGTGGTCATCAACTACAACCGCCAGGCTGAACCCGCCGAAGCGCTGGCCCGGCAGATCGTCGCCGACGGTGGCCAGGCCATCGCCATCGGTGCCGATGTTTCGAAGGAAGAGGACGTGGAGCGACTGTTCCAGCAGACCCTCGACGCCTTCGGCACGCTGGACATTCTGGTGGCCAATTCCGGCCTGCAAAAAGACGCGGCGGCTGTGGATATGTCGCTGGCCGACTGGAACACGGTGATCGGCGTCAACCTCACCGGCCAGTTCCTCTGCGCCCGCGCCGCGCTGCGGATCTTCCTTAGTCAGGGCGTGCGCGAAGGCGTGTCCCGGGCCGCCGGCAAGATCATCCACATGAGCTCGGTGCACCAGCGCATTCCGTGGGCCGGGCATGTGAACTACGCAGCGTCCAAAGGCGGGGTCGATCAATTGATGCAGACCCTGGCCCAGGAAGTCAGCCACCAGCGCATCCGTATCAACGGCATCGCGCCGGGGGCGATTCGCACGGCGATCAATAAAGAAGCCACCGAAGGCGACGCCGGCCAGGCTTTGCTCAAACTCATCCCTTACGGGCGCATCGGCGATGTCGAGGACGTGGCCAACGCGGTGGTGTTTCTCGCCTCCGATGCCTCCGACTACATCGTCGGCACCACCCTGTTCATCGACGGCGGCATGAGCCTCTATCCGGAGTTCCGTGGCAATGGCTGAGCATCATTCCGAACGACAAAGCCCCATCGATGCCCACGGCATCATTGGCGACATGCGCAGTGCCGCGCTGGTCAATGACAAGGGCAGCGTGGATTTCTTCTGCTGGCCGGAGTTCGACAGCCCGTCGATCTTCTGTTCGCTGCTGGACACGCCCGACGCCGGGATTTTCCAGTTGGCCCCGGACCTGCCCGATGCCCGGCGCGAGCAGATCTACCTGCCGGACACCAACGTCCTGCAAACCCGCTGGCTCAGCGACCATGCCGTGGTGGAAATCACCGACCTGCTGCCCATTGGCGACAACGATGAGGCGTTACCGGTTTTGATCCGCCGGGTTCGGGTGGTCAGCGGCCAGGCAACGTTTCATCTGCGCTGCGCCGTTCGACATGACTACGCCCGCGCTGAAACGCGCGCCGTTATCGACAAGAAGGATGTGCTGTTCAGTGCCAGCGGGCAGCCGACACTGCGGCTGGCCTCGGATCAAGCCTTGAGCGTCGATCACGATGCGGCAATCGGGCAATTCACCCTCAAGCAGGATGAAACGGCAGCGTTCATGCTCGGCGCCAGCGACGATCCGCGCTTCGCCGAAGGGGCCGCCAAGCTGTGCATCGAACGCACGCTGAAGTTCTGGCGTGACTGGATCGGCCAGTCCAACTATCGCGGCCGCTGGCGGGAAATGGTCAACCGTTCTGCCCTCGCCCTGAAGCTGCTGACCTCGCGCCAGCACGGCGCAATCCTCGCCGCCGCCACCTTCGGCCTGCCGGAAACACCCGGCGGCGAACGCAACTGGGATTACCGCTACACCTGGATCCGCGACGCCTCGTTCACTGTTTACGCCTTCATGCGCCTGGGCTTTGTCGACGAAGCCAACGGCTACATGCGCTGGCTGCGCGGGCGGGTCAGTGATTGCAGCGGCCAGCCGATGAAGCTGAACATCCTCTACGCCATCGACGGCCGCCAGGAACTGCCGGAAACCGAACTCACGCACTTGTCCGGGCATGGCGGCGCGAAACCGGTGCGCATCGGCAATGGCGCCTACGACCAGATTCAACTGGATATCTTCGGCGAACTGATGGACGCCGTTTATCTGGTCAACAAATACGGCGACGCGATTTCCCACGAAGGCTGGAAACATGTGATGGAAGTGGTCGATCAGGTGTGTGAGACCTGGCAGACCAAGGATGTAGGCATCTGGGAAATGCGCGGTGAGCAACATCACTTCCTGCACTCACGACTAATGTGCTGGGTGGCGCTGGACCGCGCGATCCGCCTGGCCTCGAAACGCTCGCTGCCGGCGCCCTTCGCCCGCTGGGACCAGACCCGCCAGGCAATCCACACCGACATCTGGGACAACTTCTGGAACCCGGAGCGCGGGCATTTCGTGCAGTACCAGGGCGGCACCGCGCTGGACGGCTCGATGCTGCTGATGCCGCTGGTGCGTTTCGTCAGCGCCAAGGACCCGCGCTGGCTCGCGACACTGGAGGCCATCGAAAAACATCTGGTGCGCGACGGCATGGTTTACCGCTATCGCAATGACGATTCGGGGATCGACGGTTTGTCCGGCACCGAAGGCGCCTTCGCCGCGTGCTCGTTCTGGTACGTGGAATGTCTGGCCCGCGCCGGGCAACTGGAAAAGGCTCATCTGGAGTTCGAGCAACTGCTGCGTTATGCCAATCCGCTGGGGCTGTATGCCGAAGAGTTCGACAATCGTGGCCGGCATCTGGGCAATACGCCTCAGGCGTTGACCCATCTGGCGTTGATCAGTGCGGCGAGTTTTCTGGATCGCAAGTTGAGTGGGGAGAAGAATTACTGGCAGCCGTAGTCATCCTTATTCGCCAGTGCCTGTAAGAAAGATCTCAACCCCAATCGCCGCTTGTAGGATGGCCACCTACGAGCGGCAAACACCCCCGAGCCTTGCGGTTGAAGGGCTCGCCCACACAATCGATTCCTTTCGATACAACTTGTTGATGGCAAGGCCTACAAAAACCTGCCAACCCCGTGTAACGCTTGGCCCGCAACTCGCACTTACACCCCGAAATACCTTGTTGCCAGCGGTTACATCCCCCCCTACCATCCACCGCAACGGGCACAGCGGAGCTGTCCAATAAAAACCCGATTCAAGGAACCAGAATGAGCCAACGCATCCACCGCCCCATCGATTCCCCTCTGCGCACGGGCCTGACCCGCGACGAACTGTGGGAAGCCGCCGACAAGGGCCTGATCAAATGCTGGGAAATCGGCCGCCAGCGCGCCGCCCGCTTCCCCGACCTCGCCCAGCGCTGCAGTGCCAATGAACTGCCGGTACTGGGCTGGAAAGGTGGCGTGAGTCGCAGCCTGAAGAAGAATGAAAAGTACGGATCGCTGAAATACCTCGCCCAGTGGCAGGGGTTGCGGGGGGAAGATCTGGATATTGATCTGGCTGCCGAACGGGCCATGACCTGCTCGCGGACGAAAATGGTGGTGACGTTTACGCCGGATCGGAGCAAGTATTTCAATCAGGTGGCGGAAGCCGAGGTGTAAGGAGACTTTCCATGACCCGTGCCGAAATCCGATTCAGCCAAACCCCAAGCCTGACCATCGCCTATGAGCATCACGGCCCGGAAAACGGCACGCCGGTCATCCTTCTCCATGGTTTCCCCTACTCTCCCCGCGCCTACGACGAAATCGCCCCGCCCCTCGCCGCCAAAGGCTACCGGGTGATCGTGCCGTATCTGCGCGGTTACGGGCCGACCCGTTTCAACAGCCCGGACACGCTGCGTTCCGGCCAGCAGGCGGCGCTGGCTCAGGATCTGCTGGATCTGATGGACGCACTGGGTATCGAGCAGGCGACGCTTTGCGGTTACGACTGGGGTGGTCGGGCGGCGTGCATTGTGGCGGCACTGTTTCCCGTGCGTGTGCGGGGGTTGGTGACGGGCGATGGCTATAACCTGCAGGACATTCCGAATTCAATCCAGCCGCTGGATCCCGAGACCGAGCATCGCTTCTGGTATCAGTACTACTTCCACACGCCCCGTGGCGTTGAAGGACTGACGCAGAATCGTCGGGAACTGTGCGAGTTGCTCTGGCAGTTGTGGTCACCGACCTGGGCGCGGAACGCCGAGCGTTTTCCGCTGAGCGCACCGGCGTTCGACAACCCGGATTTCGTCGAGGTAGTGATTCACTCTTATCGTCATCGCTTCATGTATGCGCCGGGGGATCCGGCGCTGGAGTGGATGGAGAAGGCGCTGGTAAAACAACCGGCGATCAGCGTTCCGACGATTTCGCTTTGCGGTGCCGATGATGGCGTCGGCCCGGCACCGGAGGACGATGAAGATGCGCACCACTTCACCGGGATTTACGAGCGGCGGGTGCTGGCCGGTGTCGGGCATAACATTCCCGAGGAAGCTCCGAACGAGACGCTCAAGGCATTACTGGATCTGCTCCGGCACTGACCGAAAACCGCTCCCGATACGCCTGCGGCGTCACGCCCATGGCCCGCAGGAAACTGCGTCTTAACGTCTCTTCACTGCCAAATCCACAATTGGCCGCGACCCGTTTGACCGGCAACCCGGTATCGCTCAGCAACCGGCGCGCAGTCTCGACGCGGATCAATTCGATGGCACGGGCCGGGGTCTGGCCGGTGTCGGCGCGGTAGTGGCGCACGAAGCTGCGTTCGCTCATGCCGGCCTGTTCGGCGAGGGTCGGGATGCCCAGATCGCAAGTCAGGTGTTCGGCAATCCACGCGTGCAGATCGTCGAAGCGGTTGCCCTGTTTTTGCAGTGACAGCGTCACGCTGAATTGCGACTGCCCGCCCGGGCGCTTGAGGAACACCACCAGTTGCCGGGCGACGTCCAGGGCCATGTCGCGACCGAGGTCGTCTTCGACCATGGCCAGCGCCAGGTCGATGCCGGCGGTGACGCCCGCCGAGGTCCAGACCGGGCCGTCGTTGATGAAGATCGGATTCGGTTCGACCTGCAAGCGCGGGTGTTTCTGTGCCAGTTGCTCGCAGCGGGTCCAGTGGGTGACGACCCGGCGGCCGTCGAGCCAGCCGCTGGCGGCCAGCAGAAATGCGCCGGTGCAGACCGAAGCCACACGCCGGCATCCGTTGGCGTGTTCGCGCACCCAGCTCACCAACTCGACATCTTCGGAGGCCGCATACACGCCCCAGCCGCCGGCGATGATCAGGGTATCGCTGGGCTGTTTCGGCAGCGGTTCGGCCAGCATCGCCAACCCGGCAGAAGAGTTCACCGCCCCGCCGCCGCTGGCGATGACCGTTGGCGCGTACGGCGCAGGCAAACCCTGCTGACGGGCTATGTCGTTAGCCGAGGCGAAGACTTGCAACGGCCCGGTAACGTCGAGCAGTTGCACATTGGCGAAAGCGAGGACGTGGATGGTTTTCGGCATTTGGCGTAATTCGAGGGCTGATTGGCGTATACGCCAAAACCTACGCGCCTACAGTGAAGCCGTCTACCCCCCTTTTCACGGAGATGAATCATGGCGTTGCAGATCGGTTTTCTGTTGTTTCCCCAGGTGCAGCAACTCGACCTCACCGGCCCGTATGACGTACTGGCCTCGTTGCCGGACGTGCAGGTGCATCTGGTCTGGAAGGATCTGGTGCCGGTGACTTCCAGCACCGGGTTGCTGCTGAAACCGACCACTACCTTCGAGGATTGCCCGGATCTGGATGTGATCTGCGTTCCCGGCGGCGCCGGGGTCGGGCCGTTGATGGAAGATGAGCAGACGCTGGCGTTTATCAAGTCGCAAGCTGCAAAGGCGCGCTATGTGACGTCGGTGTGCACCGGTTCGCTGGTGCTCGGCGCGGCGGGACTGTTGCAGGGCAAACGGGCGACTACGCATTGGGCTTATCACGATCTGCTGCCAACACTGGGCGCGATGCCGGTGAAGGATCGGGTGGTGCGTGACGGCAATCTGTTTACCGGGGGCGGCATCACGGCAGGGATCGATTTTGCCCTGACCCTGGCGCAGGAACTGGT
Source organism: Pseudomonas sp. R43(2017) (assembly GCF_002112345.1). Lineage (NCBI taxonomy): Bacteria > Pseudomonadati > Pseudomonadota > Gammaproteobacteria > Pseudomonadales > Pseudomonadaceae > Pseudomonas > Pseudomonas sp. R43(2017). The sequence continues at coordinate 103,353 of NZ_NEHJ01000010.1, read as the reverse complement.
CGGTGCCGACACGGCGCAACTGGTGCAGTTGCAGCTGGAATATGCACCGGCGCCTCCGTTTGATTCGGGCAGCCCGGACACTGCGCCGAGCGGGATTGTCGATGAGGCGCGCAATCGTGCGGCGCCTTCGCTGAAACTGCGCCGGGAAATCACCGAGCGCGCGGCGGCGAAGCTCAATCTGCGCTGATCACCAGCCAAAAACAAAATCCCTGGTGGAATATAAATCCCTTGTGGGAGCGGGCTTGCTCGCGAAGGCGTTGTAACATTTAGCAAATCTGTTAGCTGACACACCGCATTCGTCGAATCGCCGCCCGGAGCAAGCCCGCTCCCACATTGGGATTTGTGTTTGGCCAATGGCTTTGTTGTTGTCCCGGTTTCTCGCTACACCTTCACTTGTCCCCTCGCCCCCACCCGTGTAGAAAGCCTGTCCACAAATCGTGCACAAGGACTTTCCATGACAGCTCTGCCATGGCTCTATCTCGGGCTTCTCAGCCTTGGTTACGGATTGGCGCTGAGTTTCGGCCAGCTCGGCTGGCTGGCGCTGATCTCCATTGCACTGCTGGTTTTCGCCGGTTACGCCGTGCGCCAGCAAACCGTGCCGGTCGGGCGTTTTCTCGGTCATGGCCTGTTTATCGTGCTGGCCGTGGCACTGGCCCTGCACTGGCTGCCGGGCTTCTATAACGGCCGGGCCATTCCCGCGCAGCGTTTCACCGACAACGCCGTGCCATTCTCGATGTTCGTGAACCTCGACAAACCGCTGATTGGTTTCTGGCTGCTGCTGGTCTGCCCGTGGATTGTCGCGCGGCGCTCGTTGCGCCTGACGGTTTATGCCACCGCGCTGGCACTTACGTTAAGCGTGATTCTGGCGCTCGGCGGCGCGGTGTTGCTGGGCATGATCACCTGGGCACCGAAATGGCCGGATCAGGCGTGGCTGTGGGTGCTGAACAACCTGCTGCTGGTGACGCTGGTCGAAGAAGCGCTGTTTCGCGGCTATATACAGGGCGGCTTGAGTCGGCAATTCAAACACCTGCCCTACGGCGACAACCTCGCGCTATTGCTGGCGTCCCTGCTGTTCGGCCTGGTGCATGTGGGCGCCGGCTGGCAATGGGTGTTGCTGGCGGGCCTGGCGGGTGTCGGCTATGGTCTGGCCTACCGGTTTGGCGGGCTTGCTGCAGCGATCGCCACGCACTTTGGTCTGAACCTGCTGCACTTCGGCCTGTTCACCTATCCGATGCTCGCCGGCTGAGGCAAGCCCCGTTTTGCGACGCCGTACTTATAAATGAAAAAAAACTTCAACAAATCGCCGACCCCGCCGACAACCTTTCAAAGCCTTGCGGATTGAAAAACCATGCGTAATAACCAGCCCATTACACAACGCGAACGGACTTTCCCGGCTCAGCAACGGTTGATTTCCACAACCGACGCCAAAGGCGTGATCACCTACTGCAACGACGCTTTCGTCGAAATCAGCGGGTTTTCGCGTGAGGAACTGATCCGTGCGCCGCACAACCTGGTTCGTCACCCTGACGTCCCGGCGGCGGTGTTTTCGCACATGTGGGGCACACTGAAACAAGGCTTGCCATGGATGGGCATTGTCAAGAATCGCTGCAAGACCGGTGATCATTACTGGGTGAACGCCTATGTAACGCCGGTGTTCGATGGCAGTCAGGTGGTCGGTTACGAGTCGGTACGGGTCAAACCGTCCGCCGAACAGATCCGCCGTGCCGAAGCGCTCTACCAACGCATCAACCAGGGCAAGTCGGCGATTCCTTCGAGCGACAAATGGCTGCCGATCGTGCAGGACTGGCTGCCGTTCATTCTGGTCAGCCAGTTGAGCTTCATGATCGGCGCCACCCTGAACTCGCAGTGGGGCTTCGCCCTCGCCGCCGGCCTGTCGGTGCCGCTGGGCCTGCTGGGCCTGCAATGGCAACAACGCGGGCTCAAGCGCCTGCTGCGTCTGGCCGAGCAAACCACGTCCGACCCGTTGATCGCGCAGATGTACACCGACAGCCGTGGCGCCCAGGCGCGTCTGGAGATGTCGATCCTCAGCCAGGAAGCCCGCCTGAAAACCTGCCTGACCCGCCTGCAGGACACCGCCGAGCACCTGACCGATCAGGCCAAACAGTCCGACGCCCTGGCGCACAACAGCTCCAGCGGTCTGGAACGTCAGCGCGTGGAAACCGAACAGGTCGCCACCGCCGTCAACCAGATGGCTGCCACCACGCAAGAAGTGGCGAGCCACGTCCAACGCACCGCCGACGCCACCCAGGAAGCCAACCGCCTGACCGGTCGCGGCCGCGACATCGCCGGGGAAACCCGCGAAGCCATCCAGCGTCTGTCCGTAGTCGTGGGTGAAACCGGTCTGACCGTCACCCAACTGGCCAAGGACAGCGACGAAATCGGCGGCGTGGTCGACGTGATCAAAGGCATCGCCGACCAGACCAACCTGCTGGCACTCAACGCTGCGATTGAAGCAGCCCGCGCCGGCGAAATGGGCCGTGGTTTTGCCGTGGTCGCCGACGAAGTCCGCCAACTGGCACAACGCACCAGCGAATCCACCGGCCAGATCCACGCCCTGATCGCCAAGCTGCAACAGACCGCATCCAGCGCCGTGCAAACCATGGAAGCCGGCCATCGCCAGGCGGAAGAAGGTGTTGCGCGGGTACTGGAAGCGGATCAGGCCCTGGTGGGCATCAGCGAAGCGGTGGCCAACATCACCGACATGACCACCCAGATCGCCGCCGCGACCGAGGAGCAAAGTGCCGTGGCTGAAGAAATCAGCCGCAACATCAGCAACATCTCGGAACTGGCGGACCAGACCTCGGAACAGGCGCATAACTCGGCGTTGCTGAGTGAAGAGCTGACCAAGACTGCCAACACGCAGTATTCGTTGGTGGAGCGGTTTAACCGCTGATTGATCTGCAATACAAAAAACCCGGATAGCGAGAGCTTCCGGGTTTTTTATTGTGGCTTACGGCGTGACTACACATCGGGGCGCCATGCCCTACAAGCACGCCAGAATCCGCTGACTGGTGCACCTTTGGGGTCAGTTCTATCGTTTGCCGGTAGAAATCCAATCCCTTAAGCTGGTCAGTATGAATACATCTCCTTTGGAGGCTCCGATGGCCACCACCAGAAAGATCGACAAGCCGGTTAAAAAAGTCATTCGCGATGAACTGACTTTTCTTGATGTCCGGCAAGCCGCGCGTGATGGGCAGAAAGCGTTCGATAAATATGTGATCACTGGCAAGCTACCCATAACAAAGTAGCCATAGATGCCAGCAGTCAAAATCTCTGCGCTTTTCGAACAAATCAACAACTGGAAAAACTTCGCCGCTCATTTTTATAACTACAAAGTTTGCGGTGAACTGCCCGCTATTTTTGGGCGAGACGAACGACTCGACCTCAGCGATATGCATCACATCCACCTGGCCAGCACCCAAGCGACCCAGTCACGGTGGGCAAAAATAGACCGCCAGTATTATCGAACTGCCTTGGTTGATGATCCTGACAACGACTTCTGGCTTATCTACGCCTACGACGCTTTCCGGGATGAATATCTTTTGCTGACAATCACAGGCCCGGATGCCCATAACCGGAGTGAGTGGGGTTCATTTCTGCGTACGGTGCATTGCGAGATTGTTGAGCCATGGGTTGTGGGGAAAATCGTCTATCCCGACCTCGACGACTTTTGATCAACTGGCCTGCCAGCTCTCGGAGCTCGCCTACAGCAAGGCAGAAAAAAACCCGGATAGCGAGAGCTTCCGGGTTTTTTATTGCCTTGGTACTTACTCCTTCGGCACGAGGTTATCGAGCGCCTGATTCACCGCCAACTCGCCCAACATCACCACTTGCGCAATGCCCAACAGGGTCTTGCGGTTCGGCCCTTCCAGCAGGCCGGCGAAGTCACCGAGCATGACCGTGGCTGACGCGAGGGATTCGCAGGCATTGGCCAGCAGGGATTCCGTGTCAATTTGCGGGTTGACCCTGAACATGTCGTTTGGGGTGTAGGGGGTGGCCATGATCTTGGCTGCGGGGGTCAAGTAATAGTCGAGGGCGCGTTCGGCGGCGTCGTGGAGTTTTCTTGAATCGGGAAACTCGTAGGGGGACACCGGATCTTCTAACGGTGGAATGACGGTCGTGGACATCAGCTGGAACTCCGGACAAGAGTCGCTTGAGGATTTGTGTAGACGGCTGCCAGGCAGTGAGGGGACAAGCCCCTCACCGAGGCGGCAACTACCGCGAGACGTGATGGTTATCCAGCACACGATTGACTAGCAGCTCACTCAGCATGATGACCTGCTGCAGTATCTGTATCGCCTTGCGCTGCGACGGATCGACGGTGTCGCCGATATCCCGGGCCATGTCACTGGCCGACGACAGCGTTTCGCACGCTTCGACCAGCAGCGTTTCGTCATCCACCGTTGGATTGACCAGATAGATCCTGCCGGGCTTGCGCGATGGCTTGGACGTCTTCTGCGCCCCAGGATCGAGGTAATGATTGATCGCCCGCTCGGTTGCCGTTTTTATGTTTTCGGCTTCGAGGGCGGCGTCGTAGGGGATTGAATCGGTTTCTGGTGGGTTTGGTGTGGCTTTGAACATAGACGTAACTCCAGTTTCGAATGTTTAGGAGCCATCACCCTCGCTACCAAACGAAGGGTGGTGGCCATACGCGGGTTGGTAGACCGGTCGAAACGGGAAACCCGGCGCTCACAAAGGAGCCCCGCGCATGCCCACCATAAAAAACTGAGCCCCAAATAAGGGACTGCATATGGTGACGCCATACGACGGTTTCGAAGCGGGCTACCAAACCCGATCACTGTTTTTCAGTGACAGGGAAACGATATAGCCCTTTCCAAACCGCGTAAGCCGGCGGATTCTGGCGTACGCGTAGGCAACGACGCAAGGTGTTGTAGCCCTTATGGCGTAACGGTTCGTGTACTTTAAACGTGCTTGCAGAATTACGTTTATGCGCCAAAAAGCCGGATGTTTGACCGTTCCTTCGCTGTGCTCTGGCAGACCGCTTTCGTCGGATCGCCGCCCGGACCAAGCCCGCTCCCACAGGGATTGCATGCAGTCCGCAAGAAACTGGTCGGCTGTCAGGCCGCTTTCGCGAGCAAGCTCGCTCCCACAGGTATTACATGCAGTCTGCAAGAGATTGGTCGGCTCGTAGGCCGCCATCGCCAGCAGGCTGGCTCCCACAGAAAACGAAAGCAGCTCACCTCCGCTTCTAACCACTCAAAACGATGAGCGTTAGCTCGAGTACCGCTTTTGATCTTGATCCACGGGCGACGTCGGAAGGCTGAGTGGAGGGATTTATCCGGGGGTGGGAGCGCAGCGACCGTTTGGCGAAGCCAAACACATCGAGAGGAGGTGCAGCGAAGCAAACCGTAGGCGATGCCCCCCGGATGAATCCCGGAGCGAAGGAACCCCGAGCCTTAGCGAGCGGGCCGAACGTAGGAGCAAGCGTTTTTTTGCTTACTTTTTTTAGGCGTTTGTAAAAAAAGTGAGTCGCCGTCAGGGCGAAACCCTAGGTGGGCTTAACCGCAGCAATGGATATGCACACAGATCGAAAAGGGTGCAACGTTCAAGATCTACCCCAGCCCTCTCCCCCAATGGGGGCGAGGGGGAAGGGAGCCGATCTTCACGCCGGTCAAAATCTCGATCAGTGCTTGAGAAACGCGGCCACTTTCTGCGCGGCGGCAGCCAAATGCTGCTCATGCGTAAACCCGGAAACCTTGAGCGGCTTCAAATCATGATCCCCCGCCGCCAGCCAAAACACCTCAATACTCGGCGATAGATCGTAAGCCTCGACAGCGTCCCGATTGCCAAGAGCATCACGCTCGCCTTGGACAATCAAAGTCCGAGTCAACAAAGAAGCCAGATGTTCGACCCGCGGTTTCTCAGGTTTCCCAACCGCATAAAACGGATAACCAAGGCAAACCAACGCATCAGCCCCCAACTCATCAGCCAAGAGACTCGCCATCCGCCCCCCCATGGACTTCCCGCCAATCGCGAGCGGCCCAGCGACATGAAGTCGCACCAAGCCATAAACCTCCCGCCAGCACTCCTGCAATTTCCCCGCAGGATTCGGCGGCCGCTTAACCCCATCTACCCGCCGCTGCGCCATATAAGGAAACTCAAACCGCAACACATTCACCCCAAGCCCAGCAAGGCGCCCAGCCATATCGTTCATCCAGTCGCTATCCATCGGCGCCCCCGCACCATGGGCAAGAATGAGCGTCGCCGAAGCCTCCCCAACAGCGGCATCCCAAAGCCACCCGTGATCCCGCAGGCACTGCGCCCATTGATCCCCGTCAATACTGGCCTTGTGCTGTTTGTCCATGCTTGCCTCGCTTTTAGTCTGCCTATAACTCCAGGCGAAGGATTCGCGGCGTTTTCTGCGCGCGCTCACTTCGGCTGAACCGTGGATGGGGAACCATGAACACTTCTATCAGTACCGCCTACAACTACAAGGTGGTCCGCCAATTCGCCATTATGACGGTGGTGTGGGGCATCGTCGGCATGGGGCTCGGGGTTTTTCTCGCGGCTCAATTGGTCTGGCCCGAACTCAACTTCAACCTGCCGTGGACCAGCTTCGGACGCCTGCGCCCGCTGCACACCAACGCGGTGATCTTCGCGTTCGGCGGCTGTGCCTTGTTCGCCAGTTCGTTCTACTCGGTGCAGCGCACCTGCCAGACACAACTGTTTGCGCCGAAAATCGCCGCCTTCTGCTTCTGGGGCTGGCAACTGGTGATCCTGCTGGCGGCCATCAGCCTGCCGCTGGGTTACACCAGCTCCAAGGAATACGCCGAACTGGAATGGCCGATCGACATCCTGATCACCATCGTCTGGGTCGCCTACGCCATCGTGTTCTTCGGCACGATCATGCAGCGCAAGACCAAGCACATTTATGTGGGCAACTGGTTCTTCGGCGCGTTCATCATCACCGTGGCGATCCTGCACATCGTCAACAACCTTGAGTTGCCGGTGAGCTTCACCAAGTCGTACTCGGTGTACGCCGGTGCAACCGACGCGATGGTGCAATGGTGGTACGGCCACAACGCCGTGGGCTTTTTCCTCACCGCCGGTTTCCTCGGGATGATGTACTACTTCGTGCCGAAACAGGCCGAACGCCCGGTGTATTCGTATCGCCTGTCGATCGTGCACTTCTGGGCGCTGATCACCCTGTACATCTGGGCCGGCCCGCACCATTTGCACTACACCGCGCTGCCGGACTGGGCGCAGTCGCTGGGCATGGTGATGTCACTGGTACTGCTGGCACCGAGCTGGGGCGGCATGATCAACGGCATGATGACCCTCTCGGGCGCCTGGCATAAATTGCGCAGCGACCCGATCCTGCGCTTCCTCGTGGTGTCGCTGGCGTTCTACGGCATGTCGACCTTCGAAGGTCCGATGATGGCGATCAAGACAGTGAACGCCCTCTCCCACTACACCGACTGGACCATCGGCCACGTACACGCCGGCGCCCTCGGCTGGGTGGCGATGATTTCCATCGGCGCGCTGTACCACATGATCCCGAAAGTGTTCGGCAAAGAGCAGATGCACAGCATCGGCCTGATCAACGCGCACTTCTGGCTCGCGACCATCGGCACCGTTTTGTACATCGCCTCGATGTGGGTCAACGGCATCGCCCAGGGCCTGATGTGGCGCGCAGTGAACGAGGACGGCACGCTGACCTATTCCTTCGTCGAAACCCTGGTGGCCAGCCACCCTGGCTTCGTCGTGCGGCTGATTGGCGGGGCGATCTTCCTCAGCGGCATGTTCCTGATGGCTTACAACACCTGGCGCACCGTGCGGGCCTCGCAGCCTGCTGACGTCGTTGCTGCCGCGCAGATGGCCTGAGGAGTCCGCCATGAAACACGAAACGATTGAAAAGAACGTCGGCCTGCTGATGCTGCTGATGGTGTTTGCCGTGAGCATCGGCGGCCTGACCCAGATCGTCCCGCTGTTCTTCCAGGACGTGACCAACAAACCGGTGGAAGGCATGAAGCCCTACACCGCGCTGCAACTGGAAGGCCGCGACATCTACATCCGCGAAGGCTGCGTCGGTTGCCACTCGCAGATGATCCGTCCGTTCCGCGCTGAAACCGAACGCTACGGCCACTACTCGGTGGCCGGCGAAAGCGTGTGGGATCACCCGTTCCTGTGGGGCTCCAAGCGTACCGGTCCGGACCTGGCCCGGGTCGGTTCGCGTTACTCGGATGACTGGCACCGCGCGCACTTGTACAACCCGCGCAACGTCGTACCGGAATCGAAAATGCCGGCCTACCCATGGCTGGTCACCCAACCGGTCGACAGCAGCCACACCGAAACCAAGCTCAAGGTCATGCGCACCCTCGGCGTGCCGTACACCGACGACGACATCAGCGGCGCGGTGGCCAGCCTCAAGGGCAAGACCGAAATGGACGCCCTCGTCTCCTACCTGCAAGTGCTCGGCACTGCGATCAAGAGCAAGAGGTGATCGAGATGGCCTTAGAAATGAGCGCGGGGCTGATTCGCGGCCTCGGCACGGTCGTGGTGTTCGTGGCCTTCGTCGGCCTGACCCTGTGGGTGTTCAACCGCAAGCGCACGCCGGAATTCGCCGAAGCGCGCCTGCTGCCGTTTGCCGACGAACCGCAACCCGACCCAACCCAAGCATCTGAAACAAGGAGTACCCGGCCATGACCACCTTCTGGAGTACGTGGATCTGCGTACTGACCATCGGCAGCCTGATCGGCCTGACCTGGCTGCTGGTCGGCACCCGTCGGGGCGAGACCAAGGGCAGCGTCGACCAGACCATGGGCCACAGCTTCGACGGCATCGAGGAGTACGACAACCCGCTGCCGCAGTGGTGGTTCATGCTGTTCGCCGGCACGCTGGTGTTTTCCGTGGGCTATCTGATCCTGTATCCGGGCCTGGGCAACTGGAAAGGCATCCTGCCCGGCTACGAGGACGGCTGGACCGGCGTCCACGAGTGGGAAAAGGAAATGAGCAAGGCTGACGCCAAGTTCGGGCCGATCTTCGCCAAGTTCGCCGCCATGCCGGTGGAAGAAGTGGCGAAGGATCCGCAGGCGCTGAAAATGGGTGGCCGTCTGTTCGCCTCCAACTGCTCGGTGTGCCACGGTTCGGACGCCAAGGGTGCCTTCGGCTTCCCTAACCTCGCCGACCAGGACTGGCGCTGGGGCGGCAGTGCCGAGACGATCAAGACCACCATCATGGGTGGCCGGATCGCGGCGATGCCGGCCTGGGGCGAGTCGCTCGGTGAGGTGGGCGTGAAAAACGTCGCCGCTTACGTGCGTCACGAACTGGCCGGGCTGCCCCTGCCGGCGGACAACAAGGCCGACCTGCAAGCCGGACAGCAGACGTTCAGCACCATGTGCGTAGCCTGTCATGGGGCAACCGGCCAGGGCACTGAAGCCATGGGTGCGCCGAATCTGACGCACCCGGCCGGATTTATCTATGGCACCAGCCTGACCCAGCTTGAGCAGACCATTCGCCATGGTCGTCAGGGTCACATGCCAGCTCAGAACGAGCTGCTGGGCAACGATAAAGTGCAATTGCTGGCCGCTTATGTGTACAGCCTTAGCCATGGATTGAATACAGAAAAACTGATTACTGAAGACAACAAACAGTAATTATTGAGTACAACACTGCCGCACGTTTTCGGTGCGGCAGTTTCCAGCCTCTTTGCGACGCATTGTCGCACCCCTTCTTGCCCTCTCCTTTCGGTTCCCCGGATTCGGGTCTACGCTTGCTCGATGCGGACTGGCCCGTGCCGGTTCCAGGTCGACCCCGAGCGAGGCGTTGAACGAATCGGCTGACTGACATGGCCGCAAAGGCCGGTAGATACCGGCTGTCGTGCCGATTACCGTCCGTCACCCGAACCGAGCGTTCGAACACACCCCGTTACATCCGACCGGAACCCCTCGCTTTTTTCGTCCGCTGCGACATTTTGCCCGAGGGCAATTTTGTCCTTACGCGGCGCATGGAAAGGCCGCAGAATCAGCGTTGGAAAGCATTGACCCAGGTCATGGCGCGTTGCATTGACCCCCTGCTTTCTACATACTTGCGGCCGATTTTAATCCTAATAAAACACCCAAACCGTGGAACCTTAGAATGAGCACAGCAATCAGTCCGACTGCTTATAACTATAAGGTAGTCCGCCAGTTCGCCATCATGACGGTGGTCTGGGGGATCCTTGGCATGGGGCTCGGTGTCTTCATTGCCTCGCAACTGGTCTGGCCGGAGTTGAACTTCGGTCTGCCGTGGACGAGCTTTGGACGCCTGCGCCCGTTGCACACAAACCTGGTGATTTTCGCCTTCGGTGGTTGTGCACTGTTTGCCACTTCCTACTATGTCGTGCAGCGAACCTGCCAGACGCGACTGATTTCCGACAGCCTCGCGGCCTTCACCTTCTGGGGATGGCAAGCGGTCATCGTCGGCGCGATCATTACCTTGCCGCTGGGTTACACCACCACCAAGGAATACGCGGAACTGGAATGGCCCCTCGCCATTTTGCTGGCCATTGTCTGGGTCACCTACGGTCTGGTGTTCTTCGGCACCATCACCAAGCGCAAGACCAAACACATTTACGTGGGTAACTGGTTCTACGGCGCGTTCATCGTCGTGACCGCGATGCTGCACATCGTCAACCACGCCTCGCTGCCGGTCAGCTTCTTCAAGTCCTACTCGGCCTACGCCGGTGCGACCGACGCGATGATCCAGTGGTGGTACGGCCACAACGCCGTGGGTTTCTTCCTGACCACCGGCTTCCTGGGGATGATGTACTACTTCGTGCCGAAACAGGCCGAACGTCCGATCTACTCCTATCGCCTGTCGATCGTGCACTTCTGGGCACTGATCACCCTGTACATCTGGGCCGGCCCGCACCACCTGCACTACACCGCACTGCCGGACTGGGCGCAATCGCTGGGCATGGCGATGTCGATCATCCTGCTGGCACCAAGCTGGGGCGGCATGATCAACGGCATGATGACCCTGTCGGGCGCCTGGCATAAGCTGCGCACCGACCCGATCCTGCGCTTCCTCGTGGTCTCCCTGGCGTTCTACGGCATGTCGACCTTCGAAGGTCCGATGATGGCGATCAAGACCGTCAACTCGCTCTCGCACTACACCGACTGGACCATCGGCCACGTACACGCCGGCGCGCTCGGCTGGGTGGCGATGATCTCGATCGGCGCGATCTACCACATGATCCCGAAACTGTTCGGCCGTGCGCAGATGCACAGCGTCGGTCTGATCAACGCGCACTTCTGGCTCGCGACCATCGGCACCGTGCTGTACATCGCTTCGATGTGGGTCAACGGCATCACCCAAGGCCTGATGTGGCGTGCAATCAACGACGACGGCACCCTCACCTACTCGTTCGTCGAAGCGCTGCAGGCCAGCCACCCTGGCTACATCGTTCGTGCCCTGGGCGGTGCGTTCTTCGCCAGCGGCATGTTCCTGATGGCCTACAACGTGTGGCGCACCGTTCGCGCCTCGGACCCGGCTGAAGCTGAAGCCGCCGCCAAGATCGCCGTAGTTGGAGCTCACTGATGAAGCATGAAGCTGTCGAGAAGAATATTGGCCTGCTGGCCTTCTTCATGGTCATCGCCGTCAGCGTCGGTGGCCTGACCCAAATCGTTCCGCTGTTCTTCCAGGACGTCACCAACAAGCCGGTCGAAGGCATGAAGCCGCGCACCGCCCTTGAACTGGAAGGCCGCGACGTTTACATCGCCAACGGCTGTGTCGGCTGCCACTCGCAGATGATCCGTCCGTTCCGTGCCGAAACCGAACGCTACGGCCACTACTCGGTCGCCGGTGAAAGCGTCTGGGATCACCCGTTCCTGTGGGGTTCCAAGCGTACCGGTCCGGACCTGGCCCGTGTCGGCGGTCGTTACTCCGATGACTGGCAACGTGCGCACTTGTACAACCCGCGCAACGTGGTGCCTGAGTCGAAAATGCCGGCTTACCCGTTCCTCGTGGAAAACAAGCTCGACGGCAAAGACACGGCCAAGAAAATGGAAGTGTTGCGCACGCTCGGCGTCCCTTACACCGACGAAGACATTGCCGGTGCAAAAGACGCTGTGAAGGGTAAAACCGAAATGGACGCGCTGGTGGCCTATCTGCAAGGCCTGGGCACCATCATCAAAAGCAAACGGTGATTCTTAATGGATATCGGGATGATTCGAGGCCTGGGCACCGTTGTCGTGATGGTTGCCTTCATCGGCCTGGCGTTGTGGGTGTTCAGCCCCAAGCGCAAGTCGGAGTTTGAAGACGCGACCTTGCTGCCCTTCGCGGATGATCCCGAAGCCATCAAGCACGTCGAGCAAGCTTCTAGGAGTAACAAAGAATGACTACATTCTGGAGTCTGTACGTCACAGTCCTCAGTCTCGGTACGATCTTTTCCCTGACCTGGCTGTTGCTGTCGACCCGCAAGGGCCAGCGCACCGAGCAGACCGACGAGACGGTCGGCCACTCCTTCGACGGGATCGAGGAGTACGACAACCCGCTGCCGAAATGGTGGTTCATGCTGTTCGTGGGCACCATCGTCTTCGCCCTGGGTTATCTGGTGCTGTACCCGGGCCTGGGCAGCTGGAAAGGTCTGCTGCCGGGCTACAACTACCTCGATAACGAAAAACAGACCCCGTTCGCCAACGGCCAGACCGGCTGGACCGGCGTTCACGAGTGGGAAAAGGAAATGGCTCGCTCGGACGCCAAGTTCGGTCCGATCTTCGCCAAGTTCGCGGCGATGCCGATCGAGGAAGTCGCGAAGGATCCGCAAGCCCTGAAGATGGGTGGCCGTCTCTTCGCCTCCAACTGCTCGGTCTGCCACGGCTCCGACGCCAAGGGCGCTTATGGCTTCCCCAACCTGACCGACGCCGACTGGCGCTGGGGCGGCGAGCCGGAAACCATCAAGACCACCATCATGGGCGGCCGTCACGCGGTGATGCCGGCCTGGGCGGAAGTGATCGGTGAACAAGGTGTGGCCGACGTGGCGGCCTTCGTGCTGACCAACCTCGATGGCCGCAAGCTGCCGGAAGGCACCAAGGCAGACCCGGCCAACGGCCAGAAACTGTTCGCCGCCAACTGCGTGGCCTGCCACGGTCCGGAAGGCAAAGGCACCCCGGCAATGGGCGCCCCTAACCTGACCCACCCGGCCGCGTTCATCTACGGTTCGAGCTTCGCGCAACTGCAGCAGACCATCCGTTACGGCCGTCAGGGCCAGATGCCTGCTCAGGAACAACTGCAAGGCAACGACAAGGTTCACCTGCTGGCGGCTTATGTTTACAGCCTGTCCCATGGTGAAAAAGCACCGGAAGCCGAGGCCCAGTAAGGCCGACGCTTGAAGCAAACAAAGGCCCCGCCAGTGAGAACCGGCGGGGCCTTTTGCATTCCGGCACCTTCATGATTTGCGACGAATGCTCGATAGACGATTGATGATGTGCCCTGTAGCTTGCTGTTCTGCCTGACGGAAGACCTCAGGAACATCGTTCGACGCACTCAATTCAAGGAAGAAAACCGATGCGAGAATCCGATCACGACTGCGTGCAACCCCGTGATGATTTCATTTACACCGATCCGGATATTGAAGACTCACCAGCAGAAGATCCCGGCAACGACAACAGGAAAACCGTCGAGCGAACCGGGAAGGAGAAAGACAGCGGGCTGGACAGCCTCGGAGGCGGAAAACTGGTTTGATGTCGCGCGATCCGGGGAAGCCGTTCGCCAAAGCAGGATCAGGGATCGTCTATAGTCAATTGATCTGCATCATGCTTTGTTACATTCGCTACACCATTCAGGTTTTTTCCCCAACGCGACCAAAGGTCGCACCCGTTCGTCGGCATCACAGGCGTATCATTGCGCCACTGCAACACCCTTTCTGACCCCGGCCGGCACGTATCGACCGAGGCATTTTTCCACTGCCGTGGGATGCAATGATGAGTAATCAGATTCCGGTACACGACGTCACGCCCCCCAACAAGAACGCGAACAACAGCGTCGACCTTTACGCCTCTCGAGAAAAAATCTACACCCGTGCTTTCACCGGCCTGTTCCGCAATCTGCGGATGATGGGCGGCACGGCGCTGTTCCTGCTGTATTTCGGTACGGTGTGGCTGAACTGGGGTGGCCACCAGGCCGTGTGGTGGAACCTGCCGGAACGCAAGTTCTTCATCTTCGGCGCCACCTTCTGGCCCCAGGATTTCATTCTGCTTTCGGGCCTGCTGATCATTGCCGCGTTCGGCCTGTTCTTCATCACGGTGTACGCCGGCCGGGTCTGGTGTGGCTACACCTGTCCGCAAAGCGTGTGGACGTGGATTTTCATGTGGTGCGAGAAGGTCACCGAAGGCGACCGCAACCAGCGCATCAAGCTCGACAAGGCGCCGATGAGCGCCAACAAGTTCCTGCGCAAGTTCGCCAAGCACGCCATGTGGCTGCTGATCGGTTTCGTCACCGGCATGACCTTCGTCGGCTACTTCTCGCCGATCCGCGAACTGGTATTCGACTTCTTCACAGGCCAGGCCGATGGCTGGTCGTATTTCTGGGTCGGCTTCTTCACCCTCGCCACCTACGGCAACGCCGGCTGGCTGCGTGAGCAGGTGTGCATCTACATGTGCCCGTATGCGCGCTTCCAGAGCGTGATGTTCGACAAGGACACGCTGATCGTTTCCTATGATCCGCGTCGCGGCGAAAGCCGTGGCCCGCGCAAGAAAGGCGTCGACTACAAGGCTCAGGGCCTGGGCGACTGCATCGACTGCACCATGTGCGTTCAGGTTTGCCCGACCGGCATCGACATCCGCGACGGCCTGCAGATCGAGTGCATCGGCTGCGCCGCGTGCATTGATGCCTGCGACAGCATCATGGACAAGATGGACTACCCGCGCGGGCTGATCAGCTACACCACCGAACACAACCTGTCCGGGCAGAAAACCCATAAACTGCGTCCGCGCCTGATCGGTTATGCCGTGGTGCTGCTGGCGATGATCAGCCTGTTGGTGACGGCCTTCTTCATGCGTTCGCTGGTGGGCTTCGACGTCAGCAAGGACCGGGTGCTGTACCGCGAAAACGCCGAAGGCCGGATCGAAAACGTCTACAGCCTGAAGATCATGAACAAGGATCAGCGCGACCACACCTACGTGCTGGAGGCCGCCGGTTTGCCGGATCTGCGCCTGCAAGGCAGACGCGAGATCAAGGTGCCCGCCGGGGAAATCTTCAGCATGCCGGTCGAGCTGTCGAGCGCCCCCGAGCAACTGCCGTCGAGCACCAACGAGGTGAAATTCATCCTCAAGGATGCCGATGACGACAGCGTCCACGTAGAAGCCAAGAGCCGGTTCATCGGCCCACAAAATCGTTGAGAGAACTGAACATGCCCGCAGCAAACGCCGCAAGCCCCTGGTACAAGCATCTCTGGCCGTGGATCATCATCGGAATCCTCGCTTGCTCGGTAACCCTGACGCTGTCCATGGTGACCATCGCGGTGAACAACCCGGACAACCTGGTCAACGACAACTACTACGAGGCCGGCAAGGGCATCAACCGTTCGCTGGACCGTGAAATGCTCGCGCAGAACCTGAAGATGCGCGCCAACGTGCATCTGGACGACGTGACCGGGGAAGTCGACCTGCGCCTGAGCGGCGACAGCCAGCCGAAAACCCTGGAACTGAACCTGATCTCGCCGACCCAGCCGGACAAGGATCGCAAGATTGTCCTGACCCGCAGCGAAACCGAGCAGGGTCGTTACATTGGCCAGGTGAACGACAAGGTCGAAGGCCGTCGTTTTGTCGAATTGCTCGGTTCGCAGGGTGACCAGGTGTGGCGCATGTTCGAGGAAGAAGTGGTCAGCCATGACAAGGATCTGCTGCTCGGTGACGAACCGCTGCAAGGCGCGGAAGACCTGGACAAGTAAGCAACTCTCCTGATGACCACCCCACTCCCCTGCTACCACTGCGCCCTGCCCGTTCCGACGGGCAGCCGTTTCACTGCTGTCGTGCTCGGGGAGTCCCGCGAGTTCTGCTGCCCGGGCTGCCAGGCCGTAGCCGAAGCCATCGTCGCCGGCGGGCTCGAAAGCTATTACCAGCATCGCAGCGAAGCCTCGGCCAACCCCGAGGCGCTGCCGGTGCAACTGGTGGACGAACTGGCGCTGTACGACCGCGCCGACGTGCAACAGCCTTTCGTGCGCCACGAAGGTGAACTGGCCGAAACCACATTGTTGATGGAAGGCATCAGTTGCGCCGCGTGCGGCTGGCTGATCGAGAAACACCTGCGCACCCTGCCCGCCGTGGCCGAGGCGCGGCTGAATCTGTCCAACCATCGCCTGCATGTGCGCTGGGCCGACGCCCAACTGCCGCTGAGCCAGATCCTCGGCGAACTGCGCCACATCGGCTACGCCGCGCACCCGTATCAGGCCGACCGCGCCAGCGAACAACTGGCCAGCGAAAACCGCCTCGCCCTGCGCCAACTCGGCGTCGCCGGACTGCTGTGGTTCCAGGCGATGATGGCGACCATGGCCACCTGGCCGGAATTCAACATCGACCTCAGCCCCGAGTTGCACACTATCCTGCGCTGGGTCGCGCTGTTCCTGACCACGCCGATTGTGTTCTACAGCTGCGCGCCGTTTTTCAAAGGAGCCATGCGT
This sequence comes from Pseudomonas sp. R43(2017), assembly GCF_002112345.1. Classification (NCBI taxonomy): domain Bacteria; kingdom Pseudomonadati; phylum Pseudomonadota; class Gammaproteobacteria; order Pseudomonadales; family Pseudomonadaceae; genus Pseudomonas; species Pseudomonas sp. R43(2017). Next base: position 86,711 of record NZ_NEHJ01000010.1, on the reverse strand, counting down.
GACCTGCGCACTAGACATCTGACCATGGATGTCTCGGTGTCGCTGGCGATCGGCGCGGCGTATGTCGCCGGAATCTGGACCTCGATCACCGGGGTCGGCGAGCTGTACTTCGACGCAGTCGGGATGTTCGCGCTATTCCTGCTCGCCGGACGCTACCTGGAACGCCGCGCCCGGGAACGCACCGCCGCCGCCACAGCACAACTGGTCAATCTGCTGCCAGCTTCGTGTCTGCGCCTCGATGAAGCCGGCCAAAGTGAACGCATCCTGCTCAGCGAACTGCGCCTTGGTGACCGGGTGCTGGTTCAACCGGGTTCTGTGCTGCCGGCGGACGGCAAGATCCTCGACGGCCAGTCAAGCATCGATGAGTCGCTGCTGACCGGCGAATACCTGCCACAACCGCGCACGATGGGCGATGCCGTGACCGCCGGCACGCTGAATGTGGAAGGTGCGCTGACCGTCGAAGTGCAGGCGCTGGGTCAGGACACGCGGCTGTCGGCCATCGTTCGCCTGCTGGATCGCGCCCAGGCGGAGAAACCACGACTGGCGGAAATCGCCGACCGTGCCGCGCAATGGTTTCTGTTGCTGTCGTTGATCGCGGCAGCCGCCATCGGCCTGCTGTGGTGGGAGCTGGATTCGTCGCGGGCGTTCTGGATCGTTCTCGCGATGCTGGTGGCGACCTGCCCGTGTGCACTGTCACTGGCGACACCGACCGCCCTCACCGCCGCCACCGGCACCCTGCATAAACTCGGCCTGCTGCTCACGCGCGGTCATGTGCTGGAAGGCCTGAACCAGATCGACACGGTGATTTTCGACAAGACCGGCACCCTTACCGAAGGCCGACTGGTGCTGCGCTCGATCCGCCCCCTCGGCGCCCTCGACAGCGATCAGTGCCTGAGCCTCGCCGCCGCGCTGGAGAACCGTTCGGAACACCCGATTGCCCGCGCCTTTGGCCGGGCGCCGCTGGCCGCCGAAGAGGTTCACAGCACGCCGGGACTGGGCCTTGAAGGTCTGGTCGGCGAAGAGCGTTTACGCATCGGCCAGGCGGACTTTGTCTGTGATCTCAGCGGCGCGCCGGTACCGAAGATGCCCGAAGAACCGGGCCAATGGCTGTTGCTCGGCGACAGCAATGGGCCGCTGGCCTGGTTCGCCCTCGACGACCGTCTGCGCGACGACGCTCCGGCCCTGCTCGCCGCGTGCAAGGCCCGCGGCTGGCACACGCTGCTGCTGTCGGGCGACAGTTCGCCGATGGTTGCCAGTGTCGCCGCCGAACTGGGCATCGACGAGGCACGGGGCGGTCTGCGTCCGGACGACAAGCTGCAAGTGCTGCAACAACTGCACAAGGCCGGCCGCAAGGTATTGATGCTCGGCGACGGGGTCAACGACGTGCCGGTGCTGGCCGCTGCGGACATCAGCGTGGCCATGGGCTCGGCCACCGATCTGGCGAAAACCAGTGCCGATGCGGTGCTGCTGTCCAACCGGCTCGACGCGCTGGTGCAAGCCTTCTCGCTGGCCCGCCGCACACGCCGGGTGATCATCGAGAACCTGTTGTGGGCCGCGCTGTACAATGGCCTCATGTTGCCGTTCGCCGCCCTCGGCTGGATCACTCCGGTATGGGCCGCCGTCGGCATGTCGATCAGTTCGCTGACTGTGGTGCTCAACGCCCTGCGCCTGACTCGCCTGCCGAGTGCGCCGGCCGTCAACGCCACGTCAGAAACCCGCCCGCTGCCGGCCTGAGCCGCGCGGGCATGGAGTACAGATGCCAGCTCTCTACGTGATGATTCCGGCCGCGCTGCTGATCGTGGCCATCGCCGTCTACATCTTCTTCTGGGCGGTGGACAGCGGCCAGTACGACGACCTCGACGGCCCGGCCCACAGCATTCTGTTCGACGATCAGGACCCGAATCACACCGCCGCGGTGGATGAAGCCAATCCGGTCAAACCGGACGACAAGGCGCCACCCCATGCTTGAACTGGCGCCACTGCTGGTGTCTGCGCTGATTCTCGGCCTGCTCGGCGGCGGGCATTGCCTGGGCATGTGCGGCGGCTTGATGGGTGCGCTGACCCTGGCGATTCCAAAGGAGCAACGCAGCCGACGCTTTCGATTGCTGCTGGCGTACAACCTCGGGCGGATTCTCAGTTATGCCACGGCCGGATTACTGATCGGGCTGGCAGGATGGGCCGTGGCCAACAGCCCTGCTGCGCTGTTCATGCGCGTACTCGCGGGGTTGCTGCTGATCGCCATGGGCTTGTACCTGGCCGGATGGTGGAGTGGCCTGACCCGCATCGAGAGCCTCGGTCGCGGACTGTGGCGCTACATTCAGCCAGTCGCCAATCGCTTGCTGCCGGTGTCGAGCCTGCCCCGGGCCTTGCTGCTCGGCGCGCTGTGGGGCTGGCTGCCGTGCGGGCTGGTTTACAGCACGTTGCTGTGGTCGGCCAGTCAGGGCAATGCGTTCGACAGCGCCTTGTTGATGCTCGCCTTCGGGCTCGGCACCTGGCCGGTTTTACTCGCCACCGGGTTGGCAGCCGAGCGGGTTACGGCTCTGTTGCGCAAACGCAGCGTGCGCATGGCCGGCGGTCTGCTGGTGATCCTGTTCGGCATCTGGACCCTGCCGGGGCCGCACCAGCACTGGCTGATGGGCCACTGATCGGCGGCGCGGCCATCGCGAGCAAGCTCGCTCCCACAGGTTTTGTGTACGCCACAAATCTCCTGTGGGAGCGAGCTTGCTCGCGATGGGGCCGCATGACTTATACAAATCCTCCCCGTTGATACAAATCAAGATGCCCCGCCGCGCCCTCCCCTAGACTCGCTCACACTGCCAGCCTATCCGGGGGAATGCCCGCATGCTCGACGCCATTCGTTGGGACACCGATTTGATCCGCCGCTACGACCTGGCGGGGCCGCGCTACACCTCGTACCCGACGGCCGTGCAATTCAACAGTCAGGTCGGCACCTTCGACCTGTTCCACGCCTTGCGCGACAGCCGCAAGGCCCTGCGCCCGCTGTCGCTGTACGTGCACGTGCCGTTCTGCGCGAACATTTGCTACTACTGCGCCTGCAACAAGGTCATCACCAAGGATCGCGGCCGCGCCCTGCCGTACCTGCAACGGCTCGAGCAGGAGATCCAGTTGATCGCTTGCCACCTCGACCCGGCGCAGAAAGTCGAACAACTGCACTTCGGCGGCGGCACCCCGACCTTTCTCAGCCACGACGAATTGCGGCAGTTGATGGCGCACCTGCGCAAACATTTCAATTTGCTGGATGACGACTCCGGCGATTACGGCATCGAAATCGATCCGCGCGAAGCCGACTGGTCGACCATGGGCCTGCTGCGGGAACTGGGCTTCAACCGGGTCAGCATCGGCCTGCAGGATCTCGACCCGGCGGTGCAACGGGCGGTCAATCGCCTGCAAAGCCTGGAAGAAACCCGCGCGGTGATCGACGCAGCGCGGACCCTGCAATTTCGCTCGATCAACATCGACCTGATCTACGGCCTGCCCAAGCAGACCCCGGACAACTTTGCCCGCACCGTCGAAGAAGTCATCAGCCTGCAACCGGACCGGCTCTCGGTGTTCAACTACGCGCACCTGCCGGAACGCTTCATGCCGCAGCGGCGGATCAACGGCAACGAACTGCCGAGCCCGACGCAAAAGCTGGAAATGCTGCAACGCACCATCGAACAACTGACCGCCGCCGGCTATCGCTACATCGGCATGGACCACTTCGCCCTGCCCGACGATGAACTGGCGATTGCCCAGGAAGAATCGACCCTGCAACGCAACTTCCAGGGCTACACCACCCACGGTCATTGCGACCTGATCGGTCTGGGCGTGTCGGCCATCAGCCAGATCGGCGACCTGTACTGCCAGAACAGCAGCGACCTCAATCACTACCAGAACACCCTCGCCGGCGCGCAACTGGCCACGAGCCGTGGCCTGGTGTGCAACGCTGACGACCGCTTGCGTCGCGCGGTGATTCAGCAACTGATCTGCAATTTCAGCCTGGATTTCGCCGAGATCGAGCGCAGTTTCAACATCGATTTTCAGGGCTATTTCGGCGCGCTCTGGCCGCAGTTGCAAGGCATGGCAAAGGACGGGTTGATCGAACTGGATCGCGAACGAATCAACGTGCTGCCTGCCGGGCGCCTGCTGGTGCGCTCGGTGTGCATGGTGTTCGACGCGTATCTGGAACAGCAGAACCGCCAGCGTTTCTCGCGGGTGATCTAGCTCTTCATCAGCAAGGTATTGGTTTTCAGGTTCTGGTCCGCAGTCAGGCCCGATTGGTCGATGACCTTGGCCAGGGACAGGTTGGCGGTAATCAAACCGTTGTTGAGGGCGGAAATGGCGCCTTTGAGGGCAGCGATCTTGGCGAATCGCTCTTCGTTGGAGAGGGTCTTGTCAGCCATCAGCGCGTTGATCTGGGCGTTCTTTTCGGCGATCTGCTGACGCAACTTGCGAATCATCTTCAGCAATTGCTGGACGTTTTCCGGCAAGCCGCTCTCATCGATATCGCTGTTTTTCCCGCCGACACCGGCGGATTTTGCAATGGCGGCACCGGACAGCGACACTTTGACGCCCTCGACCAAGGTCGGGGTTCCCAACAATGCCGCGCCTGTGCCGGACTCATCGTCAACGGAGGTTTCAGCACTTTCCAGCAATGACGCAACGCCACTGTTACCGGGGGTCAGCGTGCCAATAGCAGTCATCGAAGCGGTTCCTTGCATGCCGTCAGATACCTGTTTATCGGCCGCCATCCCTGCGGCTTTATGCCGTGGAGGCAATCTCGCCACAGGCTGGCCTGAATGTCCTCCCCTGGGTTACCCTTACGCCTTATGTGTGTTTTCCCACAAGGATTTAAGAAATGTCCGAGCCAGTTAAACTGCGCGCTCATAACCAGGCTAATTGCAAGGATTGCAGCCTGGCCCCTCTCTGCCTGCCACTTTCGCTGAATCTGGAAGACATGGATGCGCTGGACGAAATCGTTAAACGTGGCCGCCCGTTGAAAAAGGGTGAGTTCCTGTTCCGCCAGGGCGACACCTTCGATTCCGTTTATGCAGTACGCTCCGGCGCTCTGAAGACCTTCAGCCTGAGTGATGCCGGCGAAGAACAACTGACCGGTTTCCACCTGCCGAGCGAACTGGTCGGTCTGTCCGGCATGGACACCGAGAAACACCCGGTTTCCGCCCAGGCTTTGGAAACTACCTCGGTCTGCGAGATTCCGTTCGAACGTCTCGACGAACTGGCCCTGCAATTGCCGCAGCTGCGCCGTCAGTTGATGCGCGTGATGAGCCGGGAAATCCGCGACGACCAGCAAATGATGTTGCTGCTGTCGAAGAAAACCGCAGACGAGCGCATCGCCACGTTCCTGGTCAACCTGTCGGCCCGTTTCCGCGCTCGCGGCTTCTCGGCCAACCAGTTCCGCCTGAGCATGTCGCGCAATGAAATCGGCAACTATCTGGGGCTCGCGGTGGAAACCGTGTCCCGGGTCTTCACCCGCTTCCAGCAGAACGAACTGATCGCCGCCGAGGGCAAGGAAATCCATATCCTCGACCCGATCCAGCTCTGCGCCCTGGCTGGCGGCTCGCTCGAAGTCTGATCTCGACCCGCGGCCGAGCGTATCGTTTCAGCCGCGGGTATACTGCGCCGTTTGCAGCCCTGCCAGGACACCTCGACGATGGTCTTCGACTCCTTCGACATCAAATCCCTGATCCGCCCTGTGATCGATTTCCCGAAACCGGGCGTGATCTTTCGCGACATCACCCCGCTGTTCCAGTCGCCCAAGGCCCTGCGCCTGGTGATGGACAGCTTTGCCCACCGTTATGTGGAAGCCGATTTCACCCATATCGGCGCGATGGACGCGCGTGGTTTCCTGATCGGTTCGGTGCTGGCCTATCAGCTGAACAAGCCGCTGGTGCTGTTCCGCAAGCAAGGCAAACTGCCGGCGGACGTGCTGGCTGAAGGCTACGCGACCGAGTACGGCGAAGCGTTCCTCGAAGTGCACGCCGACAGCCTGTGCGAAGGCGATTCGGTGGTGATGTTCGATGACCTGATCGCCACCGGCGGCACGCTGATCGCAGCGGCCAACCTGATCCGCCGCATGGGCGCCCGCGTTCATGAAGCGGCAGCGATCATCGATCTGCCGGAGCTGGGTGGCTCACAGCGTCTGGAAGACATGGGGATTCCTACGTTCTGCCTGACGCAGTTTGCGTTGACCGATAAGTAAATAGCGCCTGCTCCACCGCTTTCGCGAGCAAGCTCGCTCCCACAGTTGGAATGCGTTCCTCTGTGGGAGCGAGCTTGCTCGCGAATGGGCCGGCAGCCTCGCTGCAAAATCTAAAGTCCCATCTGCTTGCTGATGATCTCGTTCATCACTTCCCGCGTCCCGCCGCCAATCGACAGAATGCGGTTATCCCGATACAGCCGCTCCACCAGGCTTTCGCGCATGTAACCCAGCCCGCCGAGAATCTGCACCGCTTCGGTGGTGATGCGGTCCGAGGTGTCCGTGGCAAAGTTCTTGGCCATGGAGATCTCCTTGATCACACTCTGCCCCGCCGCCATCTTCGCCGCCTGCCGGTAGGTGAACTCCCGGGAGACTTCCAGCGCCGTGGCCATTTCCGCGAGGCGATGCTTGATCACCTGAAACTTGCCGATGGGTTTGCCGAACGCCTCACGCTCCTTCGCCCACTTCAGGCTCTCTTCCAGCGCCAGTTGCGCGGTCATGTTGGCCATAAGCGCCAGGGCCAGACGCTCGCTCTGGAAGTTGCCCATGATGCAGGCAAACCCCATGTTCTCCGCGCCAATCAGGTTTCCCACAGGCACCCGGCAATCGTCGAAGAACAATTCAGCCGTGTCCGACGCCCACCAGCCCATTTTCTTCAGTTGTCGGCCGACGGTGAAACCCGGTGTGCCCTTCTCGATCAACAACAGGCTGATGCCGCCAAAACCGGGCGCGCCGGTGCGCACCGCGACGGTGTAGTAATCCGCGCGTACGCCACTGGTGATGAAGGTTTTGCTGCCGCTGACCCGATAGTGATCGCCATCGAGTACGGCGCGGGTCTGCAGGTTGGCGACGTCGGAGCCACCGCCCGGCTCGGTCACTGCCAGCGCACTGATCTTCTCGCCGCTGAGCACTTGGGGTACGACGCGGTCACGGACTTCGGGCCGGGCCCATTTGACGATGGGCGGCAAGCCGATATCCAGCGAACCAAGCCCGGCGACCAGTCCGCCGGAGCCACAACGCATGAGTTCTTCGCTGGCGGCGATCTTGGCGAACAGGTCACCTTCGTGACTGCCGCCCAGCGCTTCGGGATAACCGATGCCGAGGATGCCGGCCGCACCGGCCTTGAGGTACAGCTCACGGGGGAAGTTTTCGGCTTCTTCCCACGCATCGATGTCCGACAGGATCTCACGCTCGACGAAACGTCTGACGCTGTCGCGGACCATTTGGTGGCTGGGGTCGAAGTATTCCTGGAAGGCGGGCATCGGCGAACTCCATGGAAGGGTTCGCCGAACTTAACCGAGCGCTTGCTTGGTTTTCAACAGGATTGTGTGGCTCAGAGAGAAATCGGCTTGCGCCCGGCAAACGAGTGCGCCAGCGTGCCGCCGTCCACCAGCTCCAGTTCGCCACCCAACGGCACGCCGTGAGCGATACGCGAGGCAATCAGGCCTTTGTTGTTGAGCAATTGCGCGATGTAGTGCGCCGTCGCTTCACCTTCCACGGTCGGGTTGGTGGCGAGGATCACTTCGGTGAAGGTGCCCGCCTCTTCGATCCGCGCCATCAGTTGCGGAATGCCGATGGCTTCCGGGCCCAGGCCGTCCAGCGGCGACAGGTGCCCCTTGAGCACGAAGTAGCGACCACGGAATCCGGTCTGCTCGACCGCGTACACATCCATCGGCCCCTCCACCACGCACAGCAACGTGTCGTCACGGCGCGTGTCGGCGCATTGCGGGCACAGGTCGTCTTCGGTCAGCGTGCGGCACTGGCGGCAGTGTCCGACCCCTTCCATGGCCTGGCTCAAGGCCTGGGCCAGGCGCGTGCCGCCGCTGCGGTCACGTTCGAGCAACTGCAACGCCATACGCTGGGCAGTTTTCTGACCCACGCCCGGCAGAATTCGCAGGGCGTCGATCAGTTGGCGAATCAAAGGGCTGAAGCTCATGGGGAAAAAGTCCGACAAAACAACGAGACGCGGTTTATACCCGCGCCTCCGGCCAGCGTCAAATCCTCAGCCCTGGGCGACCCGCACCACCAGTTTGCCGAAGTTGCGCCCCTCCAGCAGCCCGATAAACGCCTGCGGTGCCTGCTCCAGGCCATCGACCACGTCTTCGCGGAATTTCACCTTGCCCTCGCGCACCCACGGCACCATGGCGCTGATGAATTCCGGCTGACGGTCGCCGTAGTCGTCGAACACGATAAAGCCCTGAATGCGTACACGCTTGGTCAGCAGGGTGCGTTGCAAGGCAGGCAAGCGATCCGGGCCTTTCGGCGCTTCCGTGGCGTTGTAGCCGGCGATCAGGCCGCACAACGGGATCCGTGCCTTGGGATTGAGCAGCGGCACGACCGCATCGAAGACATGGCCGCCGACGTTTTCGTAATAGATGTCGATGCCTTTCGGACAGGCCTTTGCCAGTTGTTCGGCGAAGTCCGGCGCCTTGTGATCGATACAGGCGTCGAAACCCAACTCCTCGACCACGTACTTGCACTTCTCGGCCCCTCCGGCCACGCCGACGGCGCGCAGGCCTTTGATCTTGGCGACCTGGCCCACCACCGAGCCTACCGCGCCCGACGCCGCAGCGACTACCAGGGTCTCCCCTGCTTTCGGCTGACCAATGTCCATCAGCCCCATGTACGCAGTCATGCCCGGCATGCCCAGCACACCAAGGGCCATCGACGGGCTCGGCAGCCCCGAAGGGATCGGGATGATGTTGCGCCCGTCGCTGAGGCTGTGGCTTTGCCAGCCCGTAGCGCCGACCACCAGATCGCCGACCTGGAATTTCGGATGACGCGATTGCTCGACCCGGCTGACAGCACCACCAGTCATCACCTCACCGATTTGTACCGGCGCCGCGTAGGACGGCGCGTCACTCATGCGTCCGCGCATGTAGGGATCGAGCGACAAGTAAAGGGTCTTGAGCAGCAACTGGCCGTCTTCAAGATCCGGCAGCGCCTCGCGCTCCAGACGGAAATTCTCGGGTGTCGGCGCGCCCACCGGGCGCGAGGCCAGCACGAAGCGTTGATTAAGAGTCAGAGGGTCGGACATGTCAGCGTCTCCTGTGAATGCTGAATTCGGCGGTATAGGGAGCAGACCGTTGCAACAATGGCGCGTTCGATGTTTCGTCAGCCGGAAATAAAAATGCCAGGCGCGATGCCTGGCATTTTTTGTAGCTCATCCAACCCGCCAAGGCGAATCAGAACGGCAGTTTCATCCCGCCCGGCAGGTTCATGCCAGCGGTCAAACTGCCCATTTTCGCCTGGCTGTTGGCTTCGATCTGACGCACGGCGGCGTTGACGGCAGCAGCTACCAGATCCTCGACCACTTCACGGTCATCTTCGTCCAGGCCCGGCAGTACGCTCGGGTCGATGCTGACTTTTTTCACGTCATGACGGCCGGTCATCACCACGGTGACCAGATCGCCGCCGGCCTTGCCGGTGACTTCTGCATTGGCCAGCTCTTCCTGCATCTTGGCCATTTTTTCCTGCATCAGCTGCGCCTGCTTCACCAGGTTGCCCATGCCACCTTTCATCATGGTAATTACCTCAAAAGTACTTGGATCAATACAGCGCCCGGCGACTTGCGCCGAACACCTTCATTTATTAGCCCTGAGTGACCAGGGCGTCGACAGGTTCAATAGTATCGTGTCGCACGACCGCACCGAACTGCTGGACCATCTGCTGGATGAACGGATCGCCGTGGATCGACTCCTCCGCTTCGCGCTGACGGTTGGCACGGCGCCGGGACGCGGCCTGGGCCGGGGTTTCCTGCTCGGGCTTGATCAGCTCCATGCTCAGGTTCAGCGTGCGGCCATGGTACTGGTTCAAGGCATCGTTCAGACGCCGCTGCTGGGTGGCGTTGAACAAGGCGCTGTGGGCCGGGTCCAGGTGCATCAGCCAGTTGTCGCCATCGACCGCGATCAGCGTGCAGTTGGCGGCGATGCTGCCGGTCATGCCGGAAATCGGCAGTTTCGGGAACAGCTCCAGCCATTGCAGGGCCAGACCGGTGGCCGGCGCGGCGGCGGGTTCCGGCTCGGGTTCGGGGGCCGGTTCTGCGGCGTGTTCGCTGGCCAGATCATCGAGGTAACTGTAGGCCGAATCCATGTCCGGCTCGATGTAGTCCTCGTCCAGCGGCGGCTCGTCGTCCATGTCCATGCCCGGCGTGAAGGCATCGACTTCGGCCACGGACGGCTCAGGGATCGGCGCAGCGGCCCATTCAGGGGCATCCGGCACGACGCTGTCCGGGGTCGGCAGCGGCATTGGTGGCAGTTCTGGCTGCTCGGCGGCCGTTTCCAGCACCGGCTCTACCGATGGCTGCTGCACAGGCGCCGGTTCTACCGGGTCATTCCACGGCAGATCGACGACTTCTTCGACAGCGACCGGTTCGGGCTCCGGCTCAGGCACGGGTTCAGGTGCAATCACCGGGGCAACCGGTGCGGGCTCTGGAACAGGTGCAGGTGCAACCACCGGAGCGGGCGCAACAGCCGCAGCAACTACCGGCGCAGGTTTCGGCGCGGCAGCCACTGAGTTTGCGGAATCAACTGTGGCCTGGCTGATCCCCACTGGCTTTAGCGGTTGCCTCGGGGCGTCCGCCGTGTCCGCCGGCCGGAAGGCCAGCATCCGCAGCAGCACCATTTCGAAACCGCCTCGCGGGTCCGGCGCCAGCGGCAAGTCGCGGCGACCGATCAGGCCCATCTGGTAATAGAACTGCACGTCTTCGGACGGCAGGGCCTGGGCCAGTGCCAGCACCCGGTCACGGTCGCCGTGACCGTTGTCGACACCTTCCGGCAAGGCCTGGGCGATGGCGACGCGGTGCAGCACGTTGAGAATTTCCGAGAGTACGCCGTTCCAGTCCGGCCCTTGTTCGGCCAGGTGGCGTACGGCTTCGAGCAACGCCTTGGCGTCGCCTTCGATCAGGGAATGCAATACGTCATAGACCTGACCGTGGTCCAGCGTGCCGAGCATCGCCCGTACGTCGGTGGCCAGAACCTTGCCTTCACCGAAGGCGATGGCCTGGTCGGTCAGGCTCATGGCGTCGCGCATCGAACCGTCGGCCGCGCGGCCGAGCAGCCACAGGGCGTCGTCTTCGAACGGTACGTTTTCGGCAGTCAGGACGTGAGTCAAATGCTCGACCACACGCTCCGGGGTCATGTTCTTCAGGGAGAACTGCAGGCATCGCGACAAAATCGTTGCCGGAAGTTTCTGCGGGTCGGTGGTCGCCAGGATGAATTTGACGTAGGGCGGCGGCTCTTCGAGGGTTTTCAGCAGCGCATTGAAGGAATGGCTGGAAAGCATGTGCACTTCGTCGATCAGGTAGACCTTGAAGCGCCCGCGGCTCGGGGCGTACTGCACGTTGTCGAGCAGTTCGCGGGTGTCCTCGACCTTGGTCCGGCTCGCGGCGTCGATCTCGATCAGGTCGACGAAGCGGCCTTCATCGATCTCGCGGCACACCGAACACTCGCCACAAGGGCTTGAAGTGATACCTGTTTCACAGTTCAGACATTTGGCGATGATCCGCGCAATCGTCGTCTTGCCGACGCCCCGCGTCCCGGTGAACAGGTAGGCGTGGTGCAGGCGCTGGCTGTCCAAGGCATTGATCAGAGCCTTGAGCACATGGGTCTGGCCGACCATTTCGCGGAACGAGCGCGGACGCCATTTACGTGCAAGAACCTGATAACTCATCGAAAACCGTCGCGGCAAAGGAAGCAGAAGCGGCTAATGCTAGCGGAGCAAGGGCAAAATTGCATCCGGTGCGCTCTTCTATTCTGGCTAAGCTGCATGGGCGAGGGCTTTTGTCGGCTCGGGATCGGGAATTACCGGAGCATTTATGCGGTGGGCCTTGGGGGCAATTCTGGGAATCAGCCTGAACGCGATGGCCGCACAGCCGCCGCTGCGTTTTGCCATGGCCGACAGCTGGGCGATGCCACTGGTGCAATACGAACATGGCCGACCGACCCAGGGCATTCTTTACGACATGATGCTCAGCCTCGCGACCCAGGTCGGCGTGCCGGCGGAGTTTCACGTCCTGCCCCGCACCCGGGTGCAGAGCGCCATGGAACACGGCGAAGTCGACGTGCGCTGTTATGCCGCGCAATCCTGGCTGCCGAACCAGTCCGGCGATTACATCTGGAGCATTCCGCTTTTTTTCCAGCGTGACCTGCTGATCAGCCGCCAGGATCAACCTTCCAGCGTCGATCCGGCCCACCTGCCCCGCCAGGCTATCGGCACCGTGCTCGGTTACAGCTATCCCACGCTTCAGCCGCTGTTCGACACCGACCGCTTATGGCGCGAAGACGCGCGCAACCAGGAACAGGTGCTGGAAAAACTCCTGGCCGGCCGCTACCGCTACGCCGTGAGCAATCAATGGACGTTGGACTGGTTCAACCAGCGCCTGCTGCCGGGGCAGCAATTGCAAGGGGTGACGGTATTGCAGGAGCAGCAGGTCGGCTGTTACGTGCGCAACGATCCGAAAGTGCCGGTGCAGCGGATATTGAGGACGTTGCTGCAGATGAAAATGTCGGGGGAGATTGATGACATTATCCGGTTATATACCGGAGCCCCCGAAAACGCCCCATGAGTCTCTGAATCGCTCGATCAATGCCCCGCCGAATCGCGGAATTTCTGGTACTCGTGATACTCGACCCAGGCGACCACATCGTACGGCACGTAAAGTTTCAGCCTGGCGCGAGAGATGGCGATGTAAACCGCGCAGATCCGTTGATCGAACGCGTAGGCATCCTTGAATTTCTCGTTGGTCAGCAGCCCGGGGGTCAACAGCACCTTGTCGAACTCCATGCCTCCCGCCTCTTCCGCCAGCATCAGCATGCAGCCGTTTCCAGTGCTGTCGATCATTCGGTTCAGTCGCGTCAGGTCGGCGATCATGAAGCCGTTTTCCAGCCTGGCCCTGACCCGCAGGAACGATTCGTCGAACCGGTTGGCGTCGCACACCGCTTGCCAGTCAGGCAGGTCGCTGAAGTACGGATGTACGCCGTTTTCGCTGAATTCCGAGCGGTAGAAGTCAGGTTTGAACAGTTCGATGGCGGTGGCCATGAAATGCTTCAGATCATCCTGGATGCGCTTGTCCGGGAATCTGAACTTGCAGTTGGAGTCGTGCAGATGGATGGCCCAGATCATGGTGTCCCACGGCGATGCCGTCAGCACCACGCAACCCTCGGACGGCACGAAGCCTTCCGGATATTCCTTGATGACGACGTCGGCGTCACTGGCGCCTTCGAACGGAATCTTGCCCTTCTGCGAGTGCCGGGCGATCAGCGGGTTGACCAGCCGCTCGACGTTACGGCCCGAGCGCACGGAATAGCTGATATCGCTTTGGCGAACCTCACGCTGCCGTTTGACCGATACGCCGCTGGCCTGCTGGTACTCGTCGCCGAGGGTGATCAGCACCTGGCGGCCGCGTTCGATAATCTGCAACAGCGAGCCGGGAATGTCCTGGCTTTCGTCGATCAGCACGTGGGTGTAGCGCGCCGGCACCACGCAACCGGCAATGCAGGCGCGCTTGATCATCAGCAGCGCTTCGAAACCGGTCTGGCTGCCCCACGCCGGATTGAGCTCGAGGTAGCCCCACAGCCGGCTCGAATACTCCAGCAACACTTGCGCGTCCACGCTGGAGAGCGGCTGGTTGAAATGCGGCAGATGCTTCGCGGAAAAGGTGTGATCACGGAAGCGGCAGTAGCGCTCGATCACTTTGAGGCAGAGTTCAAGGGTCGCCTGCCCGTCATGGTGGCGGAAGCCGAAGATGTTCAGTTCCTGTGCCAGCGCCTGCCGGCTCGGGATTCGCTTCCCCTCCGCCTGAGGCCTGCGACCGAGCATCAGCGACTGGGCAAACGCCAGGAAGGTCTTGCCGGCCTTCTTCTCACTCGGACCCACCATGCGCTGGCGAAGGACTTCCAGCTTGGCCGGGGTGCGCGCCAGCAACAGGGTTTTCTCCGGCCGCAGGTGCTCCAGCAACGCTACCAATAGATGGCTTTTGCCGATCCCCGCGTAACCTTGAACGTGGAGGTCTTCGTCCAGGTTGGCGCGGAATGTCCTGACCAGTTTGTCCTGTGCCGGGCTCAACCAGCGCTCGCGCTGCCGGGGCGTCACGATCTGCTGACTGAACGGGTCATGGCTGCGATGGCGCCGGACTTTGTATTCGAAATCCCACTGACCATCGGGCAACAAGTAGTCGCGTGCGGACACTTCTTCGGCCAGCAGAAAACGCAGGTTCAGCGGTTGGAGGACCTTCAGGCCGAAATACAATTTGCGCGGATCGAACAGCCGCTGTGCTTCCGACAGCAGGCCCGCCGACGTTGACTGCCGCTTTTCGGCAGCCCAGGACAAGAGCTTGGCCAGAATTTTTTCTGCCGCCACGGCGCCGAGATCCTGCTCTGTCGTCTGCACCAGATTCTGGATGACCAGCACTGCCGCCAACTCTGGGTCGGTCAGGGCTTCGAGGGCTTTGGTGCCACTCGCCTGCAACAGGTTCGCGCAGGTCTCATCCGTGACAGGCAAGAACACGGGGCTGGATAGATCGGAATGTTCCGGGAGCATAAAACCTCGCGGCCAGGGCAGAAACCTACTAGGTCAATCCTGGCCAGACTCTTCATTTATTTCGGTGGTGGCGAGTATGCGCGATTGCAGGGGAAATGATCACCCCGTGTCGACGCCGTTGCTGGCAGAGGGTTTGGGCACGAACCGCCAAATCGCAGACATAAAAAAACCGCAGTGGGCGAAACCCATGCAGTTCGGCGTTGATTCGTTCGGTGTTCGTTAAGGTGGTAACCCTACCAGCCACACCCCGGCACACAATGTTCCCGCTGTGGCTGCTGCCTTCCGGCTCTGACCAGGTTCACGGGTAATCGTTGCGGGGGGACCGATAGGGTCACCATAACGACACTCACCTGTCGGCGAGCCGCGCCATTGTACCTATCTGAGACGAAGTTACAACCGCTCGTTGCAGATTAAAAATATGAAGGGCTTCAAGCACTTGCTATTGCGCCTGAAGCACCTCGTCCGCGCGGCCGCCCTCTTGCTGGATCACCAGATGAATGAAGTGCAGCTTAGCGATTGCCTCCGGCGGCAGCACGAAGGGATAGAAATCCGGCTGGCCCATGCTGCGCGACAGCTCATTGAGCATGCCGGCCAGTTCGATCCACGCGTTGACGAACGACAGGAATGCCGCGCCGCCGGGATGTTCGGGGTCGTACAGTGTGCTCGACGGAAACGGCTGATAGTCGAGGTCCATCTCCCGGGCACTCATGCCGAAACCCAGCGCTGTGTCTACCGCATCCATCATGTGCAGATAATGCGCCCAGGTTTCCGCCCAGTCTTCCCACGGGTGCATGGTGGCGTAGGCGCTGACGCAATGCTGCGACCAGTCGGCCGGCGCGCCCTGTTGATAATGCCGCTCCAGCGCCTCGGCATAACTGGCGCGTTCGTCGCCGAACAGGTTGCGGAACGAACTCAGCCACGGGCCGTTGGCGATCAACCGATCCCAGTAGTAATGCCCGACCTCATGGCGAAAATGCCCGAGCAATGTGCGATAGGGTTCGTGCATCTGCGCCCGGACCTGTTCGCGATGGGCGTCGTCGGCTTCTGCAATATCGAGGGTGATCAAGCCATTGGCGTGGCCGGTCATGGGAGCATTGCCCTCCAGATCGACGCCGATGAAATCGAAAGCCAAGCCGGTTTCTTCGTCGACGGTTTTCGGGATGACCGGCAAGCCGAGGCTGATCAGTTGCGCCACCAGTCGCCGCTTGGCGATTTCCACCTTGCGCCAGCGCTCGGGGTTTTCCGGGACGGACAGATCGGGAATGGTGCGATTCAGATCGCAGGCAGCACACAGGGTGTCGTGATCGTTGGCGGGCAGCAGCCAGTTGCAGGCGGCCGGGGTATCGAGATTGGCGCAGCGCCGGAACAGTCCGGCCTCGGGATCGACGTCCAGCGTCCAGGAGCCTTCAAACGGCCCCGGTTGCAGCGAGGTCAGCCGACTGTGCTCCGGTTGATAACCCAGCGCCGCGTTGCAGGCCAGGCACTGACTGTTGCGAAAGAACAGCGACTGGCCGCAGCGGCACGGCCAGACTTTGCTGTTGCGCGAGGATTCGCCCATGAACGGCGCGACGATGCGGGAACTGAGCTGCTCGAAAAAGCGGTACATGGCGATCTCTCCCTTGGGCTTGCCAAGACTAGATCATTCCCGCGAGTCGATCGTTCCCGCGCGTTGCGTCAGGCGGAAATACCGTGTCCTTTCAGGAACGCGATAAATGCCTCTTCATCCATGACCCTCACGCCCAGCTCGTTGGCCTTGGTCAGTTTCGACCCGGCGCCCGGCCCCGCGACCACGCAATGGGTCTTGGCCGACACGGAACCGGCGACCTTGGCGCCGAGGCTTTCCAGGTGTTCCTTGGCGACGTCGCGGCTCATCAGCTCGACCTTGCCGGTCAGTACCCAGGTTTCGCCGGAAAGCGGCAGGCCTTCGACGACTTTCTTTTCGCTCTGCCAGTGCATGCCGAAATCGCGCAGCTGCTTTTCAGCGTCTTCGGCCAGTTGACGATGCTCGGGCAAAGCGAAGAACTCACGCACCGAGTTAGCCTGCTTCTCCGGCAATGCCTGGCGCATGTCCAGCCAGTCAGCGTTCATCACCCCTTCCAGCGTTTCGAACTTGTCTGCCAGTTTCTGCGCCCCGCCCGGCCCCACCGAAGGAATGTGCAGCTTGTCGAGGAAGCCACCCAACGTGGTGCTCGCGGCAAACTCTGCGCCCAGTTCGCCCTGATCCTGAATCTGCAAACCATGGCCCAACAATTCGGTAATCACCTGCTGGTTGTGCGCATCTTCGAAGAAGCTGTGAATCTCGTGCGCCACTTCCAGACCGATGTCCGGCAGGTACGTCAGCACTTGCGGCAAGGCTTGCTGGACGCGCTCCAGCGACCCCAGCGAGCGCGCCAGCACCTTGGCCGTCTCCTCGCCGACATCCGGGATACCCAGCGCATAAATGAAGCGCGCCAGACCCGGTTTCTTGCTGTCTTCGATGGCGGCCAGCAACTTGTTGCTCGACACTTCGGCAAAGCCTTCCAGGTCTACGATGTCGTCGAACTTCAGCGCATAAAGATCGGCCGGCGAACTGACCAGACCTTCGTCCACCAATTGCTCGACGCTCTTGTCACCGAGGCCTTCGATGTCCATCGCCCGACGGGAAACGAAGTGAATGATCGCCTGCTTGAGCTGCGCACCGCAGGCCAGACGACCGACGCAGCGATACACCGCGCCTTCGCTGATGGTTTCCTTGCCTTTGCTGCGTTTGACCAGTTGCGTGCGTTCGACGTGGGAGCCGCAGACCGGGCAGTTCTCGGGAATCTGCACCGGCCGCGCATCTTCCGGGCGGCGCTCGAGGACCACTTGCACCACTTGCGGAATCACGTCACCGGCACGGCGAATGATCACCGTATCGCCGATCATCAGGCCCAGCCTCGCGACCTCATCCATGTTGTGCAGCGTGGCGTTGGCCACGGTGACGCCGGCAACCTTCACTGGTTTCAAGCGCGCCACCGGAGTGACGGCGCCGGTACGGCCGACCTGGAATTCCACGTCGAGCAGTTCGGTGAGCTCTTCCATGGCCGGGAATTTGTGGGCGATAGCCCAGCGCGGTTCGCGGGCGCGGAAGCCCAGTTCGCGTTGGTCGGCAATGCTGTTGACCTTGAATACGACACCGTCGATTTCATAGGCCAGCGAGTTACGGCGCTCACCGATATCGCGGTAGTAATCCAGGCATTCGCCGATGCCCTTGGCCAGTTTCAATTCGTGGCTGATCGGCATGCCCCAGGCTTGCAGTTGCTTGAGGTTGCCGATGTGGGTGTCGGAAATATCGTGAGAGACCTGACCGATGCCGTAGCAGCAGAATTCCAGCGGACGGTTGGCGGTGATCTTCGAATCCAGCTGACGCAAGCTGCCAGCGGCGGCGTTGCGCGGGTTGGCGAACGTCTTGCCGCCGACTTCCAGTTGCGAGGCGTTGAGACGCTCGAAACCGGCCTTGGACATGAACACTTCGCCGCGCACTTCCAGGGTCGCCGGCCAGCCTGTGCCGTGCAGCTTCAGCGGGATGTTGCGCACCGTGCGCACGTTGACGCTGATGTCTTCGCCAGTAGTGCCGTCGCCGCGCGTGGCGCCGCGTACCAGCACGCCGTCCTGATACAGCAGGCTGACCGCCAGGCCATCGAGTTTCGGCTCGCAGCTGTATTCCACTGCCGCACCACCGCCGAACAGATCACCGGCCGGCAGGTCCAGACCTTCGGTCACCCGGCGGTCGAACTCGCGCATGTCGGTTTCTTCGAAGGCGTTGCCGAGGCTGAGCATCGGCACTTCGTGACGCACCTGGGTGAATGCGGTCAGCGCCACGCTGCCGACGCGCTGGGTCGGCGAGTCGCTGGTGATCAGTTCCGGGTTGGCCGCTTCCAGCGCCTTGAGCTCGTGGAACAACCGGTCGTACTCGGCATCCGGAATGCTCGGCTCATCGAGGACGTGGTAACGGTAGTTGTGCTGATCGAGTTCAGCGCGCAGCTCTAGAATGCGGTCTTTGGCGGCAGTCATGGGTGTTCTCTCATAAAGCAAAAGAGCAGCCGAGGCTGCTCAATCTATTTTGCCGATTGCCCCTTTATTGCGAGGCAACCTTTTCAATCAACGCTTCTGGGTCAGGGCGCGACGTTCGAATTCGACGATGCGCTGACGGTAGTGCTCGATGGTCTGCGCGGTCAGGACGCTGCGCTGGTCATCTTTCAATTCGCCGTTCAGTTCCTGGGACAGCTTGCGGGCTGCCGCCACCATCACGTCGAAGGCCTGCTTCGGATGACGCGGGCCTGGCAGGCCGAGGAAGAAGCTCACCGCCGGAGTGCTGAAATGGTCGATGTCGTCCAGATCGAAGATGCCCGGCTTGACCGCGTTGGCCATGGAGAACAGCACTTCGCCGTTGCCGGCCATGCTTTCGTGACGGTGGAAAATGTCCATCTCGCCGAAACGCAGACCGCTTTCCAGAATGTTCTGCAACAGTGCCGGGCCCTTGAAGCCGGCCGGGTCGCGGCAGATCACGCTGATCACCAGTACTTCTTCGGCTTGCGGCTGATCCTTGTCGGCAACGGCCGGCGACGACTTGGCGACAGGCTCGATGAAGTCATCGTCACGGCTGCTGAAGCTCGGACCGCCGTCCAGGTCCAGATCGAGGTTCAGGTCGCCCTGGGCCGGACCGTTGCTGCCACGCTTGCCGCGCTTGGAACCGGATTCGCGAGGCTCGCGTGGTTCGCGGGCCGGCATGCTCACCGATGGCAGGTCGTGTTCGTCCAGTTGTGGCTCTTTATGGGTATCCAGCACGCGGGCCGGGCCCAACAGCTCGGCGCTGGTGTCCTCGTCCGGCAGGTTGGACAGACTTCGGTCAAGACGGAATTTCAGTTTTCCCTTGCCGCCGCGCATACGGCGCCAGCCATCGAAAAGAATACCGGCTATCACAATGATGCCGATGACGATCAGCCACTCGCGCAGACCGATTTCCATGTAATCCCGTGCCTCTATAAAAAATGCTGAAAAATAAGGGGTTTACACTGTGCAAACCGCTTTAAAACGTGGCGCCAACTCTATGTTCTGACAGGCGTTTTGCCCACGTATACGAAAAATTGACATTAAACTAGCACGACCAAAGACAACTTTACACCGTCTGTCTCATTGGCTTGCGCGATTATGTCGATTGGCCAGCAAGTCGAAGCCGGTAAATATGTCCTACAGACTGCAAATACCTTTTCCGACAGCGCCGGCTCAGGCATCCACCATCGCCATCGCCTCCTCGACATCCACGGCTACCAGTCGCGAACATCCCGGCTCGTGCATCGTCACGCCCATCAACTGCTCGGCCATTTCCATGGCGATCTTGTTGTGGGTGATATAGATGAACTGCACGGTCTGCGACATCTCTTTGACCAAGCGTGCGTAGCGTCCAACGTTAGCGTCATCCAGTGGCGCGTCAACCTCATCGAGCATGCAGAACGGCGCCGGATTCAACTTGAAGATCGCAAAAACCAGTGCCAGTGCGGTCAGGGCCTTTTCGCCGCCGGAGAGCAAATGGATGGTGCTGTTCTTCTTTCCGGGCGGCTGCGCCATGATCGTCACCCCTGTATCGAGTAGATCTTCGCCCGTCAGTTCCAAATACGCGCGTCCTCCACCGAAAACTTTCGGGAAAAGCGCCTGTAAACCGCCATTGATCTGATCAAAGGTATCTTTGAAACGGTTACGGGTTTCCTTGTCGATCTTGCGGATGACGTTTTCCAGCGTCTCCAGGGCTTCCACCAGGTCGGCGTCCTGGGCATCCAGATAACGTTTACGCTCGGATTGTTGCGTGTATTCGTCGATCGCCGCGAGGTTGATCGCGCCCAGGCGCTGAATGCGTGCGGCGATACGTTCCAGTTCTTCTTCGGCCTCCTTCTCACTGGCCTCGGCGCTCAAGGTTTCGAGCACGCCGTGCAAATCGTAGCCGTCTTCCAGCAGTTGATCCTGCAGCGCTTTGCGACGCACGGTCAGGGCCTGCCACTCCATGCGTTGCTGTTCGAGCTGGCCGCGGATCAATTGCGATTGCTGCTCGGCCTGGGTCCGGCGCTTTTCCGCATCGCGCAGTTCGCGGTCGGCGTCTTCCAGGGCGATTTGAGCAGTCTTGAGTTCGTCGTCGACACTCATGCGCTTGTCGAGCAACTCTTCGAGTTTGAGGCGCAGCTCCTCTAGCGGCGCCTCGCCCTCCTCCAGATTCAGGCTGAGCTGTTCACGTTTTTCGGTGAGACGCTCGGCCTGCATCTCCAGACGTTCCAGCGCCTGGCGGGTCGAATCGTGTTGTGCGCGCAGCGAGCCAAGACGCACGGCCAATTGATGGGCATGATCCTTGTGCTGACGAGCCTCCTGACGCACCCGGTCGAGGCGTTCGCGAAGGCTGTCGCGCTGGGCCAGCAGCAACTCGCGCTGCTCCGTGTCGAGGGCCATGGCGTCGAGGGCGTCCTGCAACTGGATCCGCGCTTCGCCGATATTTTCGTGTTCCAGTTCGCGCTGTTCGGCGAGCTCGACCAGCTCCTCGTCGAGACGGGTACGACGCAGGGTCAACTGCTCGGCCTTGGCTTTGCCGGCGGACAGTTGAGCTTTCAATTCGCCTTGCTGGCGGGCTTCGTCTTGCAACAAACGACGCAAATGTTCGCGGCCGTTTTCCTGCTGACGCTGTTGCGCGCGCAGGGTCTGCAAACGGGTTTCCATGGCTTCGACCGTGGCTTCGCGCTCTTCGCGTTCCGCATGCAACGATTCGATTTCCTGCCCCCGCGCAAGCATGCCGCTTTCGGCCTCGCTGGCACGGCGTACCCGCAGGAAGTGCCGACCAACCCAGTAGCCGTCGCGACTGATCAGGCTTTGACCCGCAGCCAGTTGGCCGCGCAATGCCAGTGCCTGCTCAAGGCTGTCGACCGGTTTGACCTGACCCAGCCATGGCGACAGATCCACCTGCGCCTCGACCTTGTCCAGCAGGCTGCCGGCCACGCGCACGCCGTCATTGCCGGGGCTGAGCAAACGCAGATCGCCCTGGGCGAAACCGGACAGATCGAAACCGTCGAAGTCATCCACCAACACCGCTTGCAGGTCGGCGCCGAGCACGGTTTCCACCGCCAGCTCCCAACCGGCCTCGACCTTCAGGCCTTCGGCCAGACGCGGGCGCTCGGCGAGGTTGTGTTCTTTCAGCCATTCGGCGGTGCCGGTACCCGGATCGAGCGCGGCCTGCTGCAAGGCTTCGAGGGACGCGAGGCGACCGTTGAGCCGCTGCAAATCGCCCTGCGCCTGTTGTTGCGCAGTCAACGCTTGCTGCAACTCCTGACGCAGTTGCTCGAGTTTTTCGACCTGGGCTTCTTCACTGGTCTGCAGATCTTCAAGGGTGGCTTCGGACTCGGCGAGCTGCTCGCTGAGTTCCATGATCGCCGCGTCTTCCGGATCGGCCGAGAGCAGCGCGCGCTCTTCGCCCAGACGTTTTTGCCGATCCGCCAGACGCTCCATGCTGGTTTCCAGCTGCTGGATGCGCGACTGCTGCACCTCGGCCTGACGGCGCGGCTCGGCGGCGGTCAGGTTGAAGGCGTCCCACTGCTCCTGCCAGCCGTGCATGACGGTTTCGGAATCTTCCAGCGCTGCGGCGGCTTCTTCGGCGGCGGCGTTGGTGATTTCCTGCTCGGGGGTCAGTTGATCGAGTTCTTCGCCGAGGGTCAGCAGCAAGGTACGGTCGTGGCCCAGGTGCGATTCGGTTTCGAGGCGCGCGCGCTCGGCTTCCTTCAAGTCGTCCTGCAACTGGCGCAAGCGTTGCTGACCGTGCTGGATGCTCTGCTCGACCCGGGCGATGTCGCCGCCGACCGAATAGAAGCGCCCCTGCACCAGATTGAAGCGCTCGGACAGGTCATGGTGACCGTCGCGCAGGCGCTCAATGGCGGCATCGGCGTTACGTTGCTCGGCGACCAGCGCTTCGAAGCTGATTTCCTGGTTGCCGATGATCGATTCGCGCTGACCGACCTGATCGTTCAGATCCTGCCAGCGCAGGGCCGACAGTTGCGCCTTGAGCTGGCGCTCCTCGGCCTTGAATTCCTGATATTTCCTGGCGGCCTCGGCCTGGCGGTGCAGGCGTTCGAGCTGGCGTTCGAGCTCTTCGCGCAGGTCGGTCAGGCGAGCGAGGTTTTCGTGGGTGCGGCGGATGCGGTTTTCGGTCTCGCGCCGGCGCTCCTTGTACTTGGAAATACCCGCGGCTTCTTCGATGAAGTTGCGCAGGTCTTCCGGCTTGGACTCGATCAGCTTGGAGATCATCCCCTGCTCGATGATCGAGTAACTGCGCGGGCCGAGGCCGGTGCCGAGGAAAATGTCGGTGATGTCACGACGACGGCATTTGGCGCCATTGAGGTAATAAGTGGTCTGGCTGTCGCGGGTCACTTTGCGGCGGATCGAAATTTCCGCGTACGCCGCCCACTCGCCCAGCAGCGTGCCGTCGGAGTTGTCGAACACCAGTTCGATGCTGGCCTGGCTCACCGGTTTGCGGCTGGTCGAGCCGTTGAAGATGACGTCGGTCATCGACTCGCCGCGCAGGTTCTTCGCCGAGCTTTCGCCCATCACCCAGCGCACGGCGTCGATGATGTTCGATTTGCCGCAACCGTTCGGCCCGACGACCGCCGCCATGTTGCTGGGGAAGTTCACCGTGGTCGGGTCGACGAAGGATTTGAACCCCGCCAGTTTGATGCACTTGAGGCGCAAGGTCAGGCAACCGTCAGGGCGGACACCACCAGATCGCAGCTGCGCTGGGCGTAAGCCGTCAGCACAATGCGGATCTGCGGCAGGTCACGGGCGAGGACGGCGGCCAGCAAGCGCTCGAACAGTTCGAGGAACTCGCTCATTTCGGCCTTGCGCTGTTCCAGCGCGAGGAAGTACGCACGGCTCATGGCCGGTTGCAGGTTTTCGACGGTTTCCTGCAGGTACGGATTGTTGGCGAACGGGTACGCGGCGCGCATCACGTTGAAGCTGTCGTCGACGAAGGTGCGGATGTCCTGACGCTCGTAGCTGGCGGTCAGGCGCTGCTGGATCTGCACGAACGGCGCCATGTCGGCCTGGACTTGCCAGCCATTGGCCACTGCGTTGCCGAGCAGGATGTACAGCTCGCTCATCAGCGTGCACAGGCTCTGCACCTTGTGCGCCGTCAGCTCGGTGACGTGGGCGCCGCGACGCGGCAGGATCGCGATCAGATGACGGCGTTCGAGAATCAGCAAGGCTTCGCGGACCGAGCCGCGGCTGACGTTCAGCGCCAGCGTGACCTTCTGTTCCTGGATACGCTCTCCCGGCTTCATTTCGCCGCGAATGATCCGTTCGGCGAGGTGGTGAGCGATTTGCTCGGCGAGGCTGTCCGGCGCCTTGAACGTCATGGTTGTCCTTCAAACTCTTCGATCTGCACAAGCGGCGCAGTGTAGCGCAATGCGCGTTCATGGCGGAGTGCCCGCACAGCGGTTTTTGGCACGAATCCCGCAAAAAAGCGCTTGATCCAATGAGGGTCAATACTGAAGAGACACGTTGCAAAGCGACAAAACGGTTTTTCCTGACCTTTAAGTCAGAAAACCATTGACCGAAAAGTCAGACCTGCTAAATTCGGCTCAAGTCGCTTAACAACAATAATGAGTCTGCGAGGCCTTCCGTGATCCAGTTTTTACTCAACCAGGAACTCCGTAGCGAGCACGCCCTGGACCCGAACCTGACTGTGCTCAACTACCTGCGTGAACACGTGGGCAAATCCGGCACCAAAGAAGGCTGCGCCAGCGGTGACTGCGGCGCGTGCACGGTGGTGGTCGGCGAGTTGCAGACGGATGACGATGGCCGCGAGCACATTCGCTATCGCAGCCTCAACTCGTGCCTGACGTTCGTTTCGTCGCTGCACGGCAAACAACTCATCAGCGTCGAAGACCTCAAGCACCAGGGCGAACTGCACAGCGTGCAGAAAGCCATGGTCGAGTGCCACGGTTCGCAGTGTGGCTTCTGCACCCCCGGCTTCGTGATGTCGTTGTTCGCACTGCAAAAGAACAGCGATGCACCGGACCATGCCAAGGCCCACGAAGCGCTGGCCGGCAACCTTTGCCGCTGCACCGGCTACCGGCCGATCCTGGCGGCCGCCGAACAATCCTGCTGCGGCAAGCAGCCGGACCAGTTCGACGCCCGGGAAGCGGAAACCATCGCCCGCCTCAAAGCCATTGCCCCGACATCGATCGGCGAACTCAACAGCGGCGACAAACGCTGCCTGGTGCCGCTGACCGTGGCCGATCTGGCCGACCTCTATGACGCGTATCCACAGGCCCGATTGCTGGCCGGCGGCACCGATCTGGCGCTGGAAGTCACGCAGTTCCACCGCACCCTGCCGGTGATGATATACGTCGGCAACGTCGCCGAAATGAAGCGCATCGAGCACTTCGAAGACCGCATCGAAATCGGCGCCGCCACCGCCCTCTCCGACTGCTACGAAGCGTTGAACGCCGAGTACCCGGACTTCGGCGAACTGCTGCACCGCTTCGCCTCGCTGCAGATCCGCAATCAGGGCACCCTCGGCGGCAACATCGGCAACGCCTCGCCGATCGGTGACTCGCCACCCCTGCTGATTGCCCTCGGCGCGCAAATCGTGCTGTGCAAGGGCGAGACCCGGCGCACGCTGAACCTGGAAGATTACTTCATCGATTACCGGGTCACCGCGCGCCAGGAAAGCGAGTTCATCGAGAAAATCATCGTCCCTCGCGCCACCGCCGAGCAGCGTTTCCGCGCCTACAAAGTCTCCAAGCGTCTGGACGATGACATCTCCGCCGTCTGCGCCGCCTTCAACCTGCGCGTCGAGAACGGTGTGATCACCGACGCCCGCGTCGCCTTCGGCGGCATGGCCGCGATCCCGAAACGCGCCGCCCATTGCGAAGCCGTGCTGCTCGGCCAGCCGTTCAACAATGCTGTCGTCGAACGTGCCTGCACCGCGCTGGGCGAGGATTTCACCCCGCTCTCGGACTTCCGCGCCAGCAAGGAATACCGCCTGCTCAGCGCGCAGAACCTGCTGCGCAAATACTTCATCGAACTGCAAACACCGCACATCGAGACTCGGGTGACCGCTTATGTCTAACCATCACGGCGTAGAGAAAACACAAGCTGAACTGGCTGAATTGTTCGCCAGGGACCTGACCACCGGTGTCGGCCGCAGCGTCAAGCATGACAGCGCCGCCAAGCATGTGTCCGGTGAAGCGCAGTACATCGATGACCGGCTGGAATTCCCCAATCAGTTGCACGTTTACGCACGGTTGTCGGATCGCGCCCACGCGAAAATCATCAGCATCGACACCAAGCCCTGCTATGCCTTCGAAGGCGTGCGCATAGCCATTACCCACGAAGACGTGCCGGGCCTGAAAGACATCGGCCCGCTGCTGCCGGGCGATCCGCTGCTGGCCATCGATGACGTGCAGTTCGTCGGTCAACCGGTACTGGCCGTGGCCGCCAAGGATCTGGAAACCGCACGCAAGGCCGCCATGGCCGCGATCATCGAATACGAAGATCTGGAACCGGTGCTCGACGTGGTCGAAGCCCTGCGCAAACGCCACTTCGTGCTCGACAGCCACACCCACCAGCGCGGCGATTCAGCCAATGCGTTGGCCACGGCTGAACACCGTATTCAGGGCACGCTGCACATCGGCGGTCAGGAACACTTCTATCTGGAGACGCAGATCTCTTCGGTGATGCCGACCGAAGACGGCGGCATGATCGTCTACTGCTCGACCCAGAACCCCACCGAAGTGCAGAAGCTGGTGGCCGAAGTCCTCGACGTTTCGATGAACAAAATCGTGGTCGACATGCGCCGCATGGGCGGTGGTTTCGGCGGCAAGGAAACCCAGGCGGCCAGCCCGGCGTGCCTGTGTGCCGTAGTCGCGCACCTCACCGGCCAGCCGACCAAGATGCGCCTGCCACGGGTCGAAGACATGCTGATGACCGGCAAGCGTCACCCGTTCTACGTCGAGTACGACGTCGGCTTCGACAGCACCGGCCGCCTGCACGGGATCGCCATGGATCTGGCCGGTAACTGCGGCTGCTCGCCTGACCTGTCGGCCTCGATTGTCGACCGGGCAATGTTCCACTCGGACAACTCGTACTACCTCGGCGATGCGACCATCAATGGTCACCGCTGCAAGACCAACACCGCGTCGAACACCGCGTACCGTGGCTTCGGCGGCCCCCAAGGGATGGTCGCGATCGAGGAAGTGATGGACGCCATCGCCCGTCACCTGAACCTCGATCCGCTGGCCGTGCGCAAGGCCAACTACTACGGCAAGACCGAGCGCAACGTCACCCATTACTACCAGACCGTCGAGCACAACATGCTCGAGGAAATGACCGCCGAACTGGAAGAAAGCAGCCAGTATGCCGAGCGCCGCGAAGCGATCCGTCGCTACAACGCCAACAGCCCGATCCTGAAAAAAGGCCTGGCGCTGACCCCGGTGAAATTCGGCATTTCCTTTACCGCCAGCTTCCTCAACCAGGCCGGCGCGCTGGTGCACGTCTACACCGACGGCAGCATCCATCTGAACCACGGCGGCACAGAGATGGGCCAGGGTCTGAACACCAAAGTCGCGCAGGTCGTGGCCGAAGTGTTCCAGGTGGAAATGGACCGCGTGCAGATCACCGCGACCAACACCGACAAGGTGCCGAACACCTCGCCGACGGCGGCGTCCAGCGGTGCCGACCTCAACGGCAAAGCTGCACAGAACGCCGCCGAGATCATCAAGCAGCGCCTCGTCGAGTTCGCTGCGCGGCATTACAAGGTCAGCGAAGAAGACGTGGAATTCCACAACGGCCACGTCCGTGTGCGCGACCACATCATGACCTTCGAAGCGCTGATCCAGCTGGCGTATTTCAATCAGGTGTCGCTGTCGAGCACCGGGTTCTACAAGACCCCGAAAATCTACTACGACCGCAGCCAGGCCCGTGGCCGGCCGTTCTACTACTTCGCCTTCGGCGCGGCGTGCTGCGAAGTGATCGTCGACACCCTGACCGGCGAGTACAAGATGCTGCGTACCGACATCCTCCACGACGTCGGCGCCTCGCTGAATCCGGCAATCGACATCGGTCAGGTCGAGGGTGGTTTCGTTCAGGGCATGGGCTGGCTGACCATGGAAGAGCTGGTCTGGAACAACAAGGGCAAGCTGATGACCAACGGCCCGGCCAGCTACAAGATCCCGGCCGTGGCGGACATGCCGCTGGACCTGCGGGTGAAGCTGGTGGAAAACCGCAAAAACCCGGAAGACACGGTGTTCCACTCCAAGGCTGTGGGTGAGCCGCCGTTCATGCTCGGCATCGCCGCGTGGTGCGCGATCAAGGATGCGGTGGCCAGCCTTGGCGACTACAGGCATCAACCGAAGATCGATGCGCCGGCGACCCCGGAGCGGGTGTTGTGGGGTTGCGAGCAGATGCGTCAGCTCAAAGCGGTGAAGGCCGTCGAGGCTGAAACCGAGTTGGCTCCGCTCTAGGACCGAGGCGCGGCCTTCGCGAGCAGGCTCGCTCCCACATTTGAAATGCATTCCCTTGTGGGAGCGGGCTTGCTCGCGAAGAGGCCCGAACAGACAACGAAGATGTCGAGGTGAACATGTACAACTGGATCGACGCCCTCGCCGACCTGCAGAACCAGGGCGAGCCCTGCGTTCTGGTGACGATCATCGAAGAGCTCGGCTCGACGCCGCGCAATGCGGGCTCGAAGATGGTCGTCAGCGCCCGCCAGATGTTCGACACCATCGGTGGCGGGCACCTGGAATACAAAGCCATGCAGATCGCCCGCGAAATGCTCGCCAGCGGCAGGCAGGATACTCATCTGGAGCGCTTCAGCCTCGGCGCCAGCCTCGGCCAGTGCTGCGGCGGCGCCACGGTATTGCTGTTCGAGCCGATGGGCCAGGTGCAGGCGCAGATCGCCGTGTTCGGCGCCGGTCATGTGGGCCGCGCCTTGGTGCCGCTGCTCGCCAGCCTGCCCTGCCGGGTGCGCTGGATCGATTCCCGGGAAGAGGAATTTCCCGAACAGATTCCTCACGGCGTGCGTAAAATCGTCGCCGAAGAGCCTGTGGATGAAATCGACGACTTGCCCGCCGGCAGCTACTGCATCGTCATGACCCACAACCATCAGCTGGATCTGGAACTCACCGCCGCGATCCTCAAGCGCAACGACTTCACCTGGTTCGGCCTGATCGGTTCGAAGACCAAACGCGCCAAGTTCGAACATCGCCTGCGTGACCGTGGTTTCGACGCCAGTGTCGTGCAACGCATGCGCTGCCCGATGGGCATCAGCGAAGTCAAAGGCAAGTTGCCTGTGGAAATCGCCATCTCCATCGCCGGCGAAATCATCGCCACCTATAACGCCAATTTCGGCCAGCACACCGCCAGCGCCGAACCGATTGCCAAACTGCTGCCGGTTTCGCGCCGCAGTCAGGCCGCCACACTCAAAGCCTCAAACTGATTAGAGAACCCTCATGCCTCTGACTCGCAAAGCCTACCGCGCCGCCATCCTGCACAGCATCGCCGACCCTGCCGAGGTCGGCATCGAAGCCTCCTACGAGTATTTCGAGGACGGCCTGCTGGTGGTCGATGGCGGCAAGATCAGCGCCCTCGGCCACGCCAGCGAACTGCTGCCGACCTTGCCGGCGGATATCGAGATCACGCATCACAAGGATGCGCTGATCACCCCGGGCTTCATCGACACCCACATCCACCTGCCACAGACCGGCATGGTCGGTGCCTACGGCGAGCAACTGCTGGACTGGCTCAACACTTACACTTTCCCGTGCGAAAGCCAGTTCGGCGACAAGGCCCACGCCGATGAAGTGGCGGACATTTTCATCAAGGAGCTGCTGCGCAACGGCACCACCACCGCGCTGGTGTTCGGCAGCGTGCACCCGCAGTCGGTGAACTCGTTCTTCGAAGCGGCCGAGAAGCTCGACCTGCGGATGATCGCCGGCAAGGTGATGATGGACCGCAATGCGCCGGACTACCTGACCGACACCGCCGAATCCAGCTATGTCGACAGCAAGGCGCTGATCGAGCGCTGGCACGGCAAAGGTCGCCTGCACTATGCCGTAACCCCGCGCTTCGCTCCGACCAGCACCCCGGAACAGTTGACCCTCGCCGGCCAGTTGCTGACTGAATACCCGGATCTGTACATGCAGACCCACATCAGCGAGAACCTCAAGGAAATCGAGTGGGTCAAGGAGCTGTTCCCGGAGCGCAAGGGCTACCTCGACGTCTACGATCACTACCAGTTGCTCGGCGAGCGTTCGGTGTTCGCCCATGGCGTGCACCTGTGCGACGACGAATGCGCGCGTCTGGCAGAAACCGGTTCGGCGATCTCGTTCTGCCCGACCTCGAACTTCTTCCTCGGCAGCGGCCTGTTCAACCTGCCGATGGCCGAGAAGCACAAACTGAACGTCGGCCTCGGCACGGACGTCGGCGGCGGCACCAGTTTCTCGCTGCTGCAGACCCTGAACGAAGCCTACAAAGTGATGCAGTTGCAAGGTGCGCGCCTGAGCCCGTTCAAATCGCTGTACCTCGCCACCCTCGGCGGCGCGCGGGCACTGCGCCTGGAAGACAAGATCGGCAACCTGCAACCGGGTTCCGACGCCGACTTCCTGGTGCTGGATTACAACGCCACGCCGTTGCTGAGCTACCGCTTGAAGCAGTCCAACAATATCGCCGAAACATTGTTTGTGCTGATGACCCTGGGCGATGACCGCACCGTGGCCCAGACCTACGCGGCGGGTGCGCTGGTACATCAGCGCTGAGTTTCTCCAAGGCATAAAAAATCCCCCGCTAGCGTTCAGCTCCGGGGGATTTTTATTGCCCGTCAGAAAGTCTTCGCGGGCAAGCCCGCTCCCACAGGGGAATGCATTTCAAATGTGGGAGCGGGCTTGCCCGCGAATGCCGCGACTCGGTGCCAGTCAGAGCTTGGCCGCAGGCCGCCCCGGCTTCTTGGTCTGCAACAGATGCGAGAACACCGCATGCAGATCGTCGGACGCACTTTCCTCGTCGAGGTTGAGTTTGCTGTCGATGTGATCCATGTGATGCATCATCAGGTCCACCGCCAGCTCGCCGTTGCGCGCTTCGATGGCGTCGATCAACTGGGTGTGTTCGTCATAGGAACAGTGCGAGCGGTTGCCGCTTTCATATTGGGCGATGATCAGCGAAGTCTGCGAAACCAGGCTGCGCTGGAAGCTGATCAACGGCGCGTTCTTCGCCGCTTCGGCCAGTTTCAGGTGGAATTCGCCGGAGAGACGGATACCGGCACCACGATCGCCGCGGGAGAAGCTGTCGCGTTCGTCGTTGACCATCTGCCGTAGTTCGGCAATCTGCTCGGCGGTGGCGTGCTGCACCGCCAGTTCAGTGATTGCGCGCTCCACCAGACGCCGGGCGAGGAACACCTGACGCGCCTCTTCGACGCTCGGGCTCGCCACTACCGCGCCACGGTTCGGCCGCAACAGCACCACACCTTCATGGGCCAGACGCGAGAGCGCGCGGCGAATGATGGTGCGGCTGACCCCGAAAATTTCCCCCAGCGCTTCTTCGCTCAACTTTGTACCGGGCGCCAGGCGTTGTTCGAGGATGGCCTCGAAGATATGCGCATAGACAATATCGTCCTGGGTTCCGCTGCGGCCGGCTTTGCCTGCTCGCGGTTGTTTCTTGAGGGGTTGCAACTGTTCGTTCATGGGCACTCGAGTCGGGAAGAGCGGCGGCGAATTGACCGTGACTGTAATACGGCACAGTGGGTCGCTGGCAAGTATCGCGTAAAAAACAGCGCGATTGTACACAATGGAAGGTGGCAACACGACTGTACGGCTATTTGTGACTTCGGCTGTATTGCAACGCATCGTTACGTTTGAGTTTAGGCTTGATCGCAGAATCCGCGATCCCTGTGGGAGCGAGCTTGCTCGCGATAGCGGTTGTACATTCAACTCCAATGTCGATTGTTCCGCCGCCATCGCGAGCAAGCTCGCTCCCACAAGGGTTTCGTGTAGCTGCGAATATCTTCATTGGTACAAGGAACGCCGCTGTCATGAACGAAATCACCCACACCCGACTGCGCCCCTTCGCGGACACATCGCCCTCCGCCATCGTCGCCGGTTTCATCGCGATGATGACCGGTTACACCAGTTCGCTGGTGCTGATGTTCCAGGCCGGGCAAGCCGCGGGCCTGACCAGCGGGCAGATTTCCTCGTGGATCTGGGCAATTTCCATCGGCATGGCGGTATGTTCGATCGGCCTGTCGTTGCGTTATCGGACGCCGATCACCATTGCCTGGTCGACGCCCGGTGCAGCCCTGCTGATCACCAGCCTTGGCGGCGTCACCTACGGCGAAGCCATCGGCGCCTACATTACCTGTGCGGTGCTGGTGACGATCTGCGGCCTGACCGGCAGCTTCGAACGGCTGGTGAAAAAGATCCCGGCCTCCCTCGCCGCCGCGTTGCTGGCGGGGATCCTGTTCAAGATTGGCAGTGAAATCTTCGTCGCCGCGCAGCACCGCACCGGGCTGGTGCTGGGGATGTTCTTCACTTATCTGTTGGTCAAGCGCCTGACGCCGCGTTATGCGGTGCTTGCCGCGCTGCTGATCGGCACCGCACTGTCGGGCTTCATGGGGCTGCTGGATTTCAGCGGTTTTCACCTGGAAGTGGCGACGCCGGTCTGGACCACGCCGCACTTCTCCCTCGCCGCGACCATCAGCATTGGCATTCCGTTGTTTGTCGTAGCGATGACCTCGCAAAACATGCCCGGCGTCGCCGTGCTGCGCGCCGATGGCTACAACGTCCCGGCCTCGCCGTTGATCACCACCACAGGCATTGCGTCGCTCTTGCTGGCGCCGTTCGGTTCCCACGGCATCAACCTCGCAGCCATCAGCGCCGCGATCTGCACCGGGCCCCACGCCCACGAGGATCGCAACAAACGCTACACGGCGGCGGTGTGGTGCGGGATTTTCTACGGGATTGCCGGGGTGTTCGGCGCCACGCTGGCGGCGCTGTTTGCCGCGCTGCCCAAGGAACTGGTGCTGTCGATTGCCGCGCTGGCGCTGTTTGGTTCGATCATCAATGGCTTGAGCATTGCCATGACCGAGGTGAAGGAACGGGAAGCGGCATTGATCACTTTCATGGTCACGGCGTCGGGGCTGACGCTGTTCTCCATCGGTTCGGCGTTCTGGGGGATTGTTGCGGGGGTGCTGACCTTGCTGATTCTGAACTGGCGCAAGGCATGACTCGTTAAAAAGCAGGCATAAAAAAACGGCGACCCGAGGGTCGCCGTTTTTTTCAGTATCACTTGGCCGCGTTGATCGGCTTTTCCGGATACCAGACGTCCAGCAGCGGGCTGATTTCAGTGGTGGTCAGCTCGGAGCGGGTTTTCAGCCAGGCTTCGACAGCAGCGCGCTGCTCTTCGGAGACCGAGCCACGCTTCTGCAGGCAAACCAGACCGAAGTCTTCGCCGCCGACATAGCCCAGACCGTTGGCTTCCATGGCTTCTTTGATGAATGCTTCGAGGAAAGCGTCAATGGCTTCTTCGGACAGGTCTTCTTTGAAGCCCAGGTTCAGTTCGAAACCCAGCTCTTGAAATTCATCGACGCACAGTTTTTTGCGCAGACGCTGGGAACGGTTAGTCGCCATTGGAACAATCCTCTTAAGTAATAACGGCCGGCACTTTACCAGTTTAAGGCGGCGATTGCCCGCCTATCCGGGACGTGCGTACGACCGCCCGTAAAAAAATAACCGATTGGGCCCCTTGGGAAAGGCACAAGCTGTTACACCTTGGGGCATAATGCCGACACTTTCATGACCACTGAGGGCCTTTTCATCCATGTCCTCGTCTTTTTCCCCTCGGCTGTAGGGTTTTATTTCATATGATCAAATCGTTGCGTCCTCTGCTCCTGGCCGGCCTTCTTCTTCCCCTGGCCTTGCCTGTCTCCGCTGCCACCATCAACACGTCCCTGACCCCCAACGTCGAAAAAGCCCTCAAGGCCAGCAAGCTGCAGCCTACTGCTCTGTCGCTGGTGATGGTGCCGCTGGACGGCCCGGGCACACCGACCGTGTACAACGCCGATGTGTCGGTCAACCCGGCCTCGACCATGAAACTGGTGACCACCTACGCGGCGCTGGAAATGCTCGGCCCCAACCACCAGTGGAAAACCGAGTTCTACACCGACGGCGACCTGAGCGGCGGCATCCTCAACGGCAACCTCTACCTCAAGGGCGGCGGCGATCCGAAGCTGAACATGGAGAAACTCTGGCTGCTGATGCGCGACCTGCGCGCCAACGGCGTAACCCAGATCACCGGCGACCTGGTGCTGGACCGCAGCTTCTTCATTCAGCCGCAACTGCCTGAGTTCAACGATGACGGCAACGACGAGAACAAGCCGTTCCTGGTCAAGCCCGACTCGCTGCTGGTCAACCTCAAGGCCCTGCGCTTCGTGGCCCGCAATGACAATGGCCGGGTGCTGATCTCGGTTGAACCGCCGATTGCCAGCATCAAGATCGAAAACACCGTCAAGGCGCTCAACTCCAAGCAGTGCACCGGCGGCGTGCGCTACAACCCGGTGACGCAGGCCGATGGCAGCGTGACCGTGACCGTTGCCGGTCAGTTGGGCGAAGGCTGCAGCTCGCAGACTTATCTGTCGCTGCTCGACCACGCGACCTACACCGCCGGCGCCGTGCGGGCGATCTGGAAGGAACTGGGCGGCAGCATCCAGGGCAAGGACCGTCTGGCCCCGACGCCGAGCAACGCCAAGGTGCTGGCCCGTGCCTTCTCGCCGGATCTGGCGGAAATCATCCGTGACATCAACAAATACAGTAACAACACCATGGCCCAGCAGCTGTTCCTGAGCCTTGGCCAGAAATTCCGCAACGAAGCCGACGGTGATGACGCCAAGGCCGGGCAGCGCGTGGTCCGCCAGTGGCTGGCGAGAAAAGGCATCACCGCGCCGCACCTGGTGATGGAGAACGGTTCCGGCCTGTCCCGTGCCGAGCGGGTCAGCGCCCGGGAAATGGCCGCGATGCTGCAAGCCGCCTGGCACAGCCCGTACGCCGCCGAGTACATCAGCTCGCTGCCGATCGCCGGCATGGACGGCACCATGCGCAAACGCCTGAAAACCACCGCAATGCGCGGTGAGGCCCACGTCAAGACCGGCACCCTGAACACCGTACGCGCCATCGCCGGCTTCAGCCGCGACGTCAACGGCAACACCTGGGCCGTGGTGGCGATCCTCAACGACAAGGCGCCGTTCGGCGCGTCGTCGGTGCTGGATCAGGTGCTGCTGGATCTCTACAAGCAGCCGCGAGCGCCGCAGACGGCTTCGGTTCTGTAAGCACACCAGAAAACACTGTGGGAGCGAGCTCCCACAGGTGTTCAGCGGCAAACCGGATCAGTGCATCTGCCGCTCGACCCGATCCCGCCCGCCCTGCTTCGCCGCGTAAACTCCCGAATCCGCCCGCAACAACAGCGAGTCGGCGCCCTCCCCCGGCCGCCAGCTGGCAATCCCGAAACTCGCGGTCACCACACCGACCACATCCACCGGCGCCCCGCGCAGGCCTTGCCACAACTCCACGGCCAGCATGTACGCATGATCGCCATCGATGTCCGGGCACAGCACCATGAACTCTTCGCCACCCAGACGACAGAACACATCGGTCCGCCGCAGGCGATGGCCGATGCGCTCGCACACCGCCTGCAACACCCGGTCGCCGACCGCATGGCCGTACTGATCGTTGATCCGTTTGAAGTGGTCGATGTCGAGCATGATCACCGACAGTTCGCCACCGCCACGCTCGACCCGGGCCATTTCGGTGGTCAGACGCTCCTGGAAATAGCGCCGGTTGTGAATGCCGGTCAGCGCATCGGTCACCGACAGCGCGCGCAGTTCTTCCTCCACGCGCTTCAGGTCGGAGATGTCCGAAATGTAGCCATGCCACAGCACGCCACCGCCCGGCAGCTCCTCGGGCGTCGCTTCGCCGCGTACCCAGCGCAGGCCGCGCTCGGGCAATTGCACGCGGTACTCCTCACGCCACGGACTGAGGTTGTCCGCCGAGGCACGGATCGACTTGCGCACGCGGCTGACGTCCTGCGGATGAATCCGGGTGAAGATTGATTCGGCATTGAGCAGCAACACATCCGGCTCCAGCTCGTAGATCTCGCGAATGCCGTCGCTGGCGTAGATCACGCTGAAGCGCCCGTCGAACTCCATCTTGAACTGATAGATGCCGCCGGGAACGTGGGCACTGAGCTTCTTCAGCAGCACGTCTCGCGCCGCCAGGGCTTCGTGTACACGCTTGCGCTCGGTGATATCGATGCAGATCGCCAGGTGCCCGACCCAAAGCCCCTGCTCATCGAGCACCGGGGTGGCCAGCATGTTCACCGGCAGATGGCTGCCGTCCTTGCGCACCAGCGTCCACTCGCGCGCCTCATGCCCGCCGACTTCGCCGCCCTCCACCAGCATCGCCTGGCAGGTCGGGATGGCCTTGCCATAGCGGGCGCTCAGCTCCGCCGCACGGGTAATCAGCTCTCGGGGAAAATGCAGGTTTTCCAGGGTCATGTGGCCGACCACCTCGGCGCTGCGATAGCCGAGCATCTGCTCCGCGCCGGGGTTGAAGGTGTTGATCACGCCGCGCAGGTCGGTAGCGATGATCGCCACTTGAGTCGCCGCGTTGAGCACCCCGCGCAACTGGCCATGGGTGCCCCGCAGTTCCTGCTCGCGCTCATGCAGTTCCTGGGTGCGCAGCTCGACCATGCGCAAGGCCCGCTGACGCTGACTGACCAGCACATACAGCAGCGCACTGAGCAACAGGCTGAGCAAACCGCCGAGGACCACCACGCTGCCAACCGACGAATGGTTGGCTTGCAGAAAGGCTTCGCTGGGCGAAATGTCGACCTGATAGTCATGATCGGCCATGCGCACCAGCCGCGTGGTCGACAGATCGCTGGGCGCCGGATCATTGGTCGACTCGAACAGCACCTCGTGCTGGTCATTGGTCGACAGGTCGAGGATGCGCACCGAGAGGTAATCATGCAGCGCGTCCGGCAGCCCGTCGGCGAGCAACTGGCGCATGCTGATCACCGCCATCACATAACCGAAGGACTTGGGCTCACCCTCGCGCCGCACCGGCGCCACCAGCAGCACGCCCCGCGCATAGGCCGGTTCGATACTGACCAGATGCATCGGCTGCGATACCGCCAGGCCACCGAGCTGATCGGCGCGCTCCAGAGTCGAACGACGCAGCGGCTGGGCCAGCAAGTCGTAGCCCAGGGGGGAACCGAGGCGGCTCTGGGTCTGGCTGTACACCACGACGACGTATTCATCCCGGGCGGCGGCCAGTTGCAGTTCGCCGCGGGTATTGAGTTCGCGCACGCTGAAGGTGCTCAGGCCTTCGTCACGCACCCGCTGCTCGAACGCGGCGCGCTCGGCACCGCTCACCCGCAAGGCGAACGAATAGGCCTGGGTGCGCAGTAATAAAGGTTGGGTGTAGCCGTCGAATTCGGCGCGGGACACCGATTCGGAGTTGGCGAAGAACCGGCGCAGGCCGTCGAGGCGTTGTTCCTGATCCTGAAAGCGTTCTTCGATACGGCTGTAACGCTCGTTGGCCAGCAGTTGGAAACGCTGGCGCAACTGGCTGTGAAACTGATTGAGGGTGGCCCAGGCCAGCAGCCCCGTGAGAATCCCGCCGGCGAGCAATACCAGCAGCGCGACCAGCCAGGCCGAAACTTCTTCACTGATAAAACCCAGGATCTTTGGGCGCACGGGGTGCAACGACATATGGGCCACTCACTACGCCAGTACTTACGGGATAACCCCATTGGCCGTGAGTGAGTTATAGCTATTAGCCATTAATTTGGCTAGCTCTGATCGGATCCAAGAACCTTTAAAATCAAGGCTCTGTGGATCCAATTATGCAGAGCGTCAACGAGCCGTGATTTTCCAGGCGCGGTGGATCTTGCCGTTGCGGGCGAAATCCGGGTCGATGGTGCTGGCGGTGATTTCCTCGACCGCATAACGCTCGGCCAGGTTGTCTTCCAGCTGGAACTTGCGGAAGTTGTTGGAGAAGTACAACACCCCGCCGGCTGCCAGACGTGCCATGGCCAGGTCGATCAATTGCACCTGGTCACGCTGCACGTCAAAGATCCCTTCCATGCGCTTGGAGTTGGAGAAGGTCGGCGGGTCGATGAAGATCAGGTCGTACTCGTCGCGGCTGCTTTCCAGCCACGCCATCACATCGCCCTGCTCCAGACGGTTCTTGTCGGAAAAACCGTTGAGCGACAGGTTGCGGCGCGCCCAGTCGAGGTAGGTTTTCGACAGGTCGACGCTGGTGGTGCTGCGCGCGCCGCCCTTGGCTGCGTGCACACTGGCGGTCGCGGTGTAGCAGAACAGGTTGAGGAAGCGCTTGCCGGCCGCCTCTTTCTGGATCCGCATGCGCATCGGCCGGTGATCGAGGAACAGCCCGGTGTCGAGGTAATCGGTGAGGTTCACCAGCAGCTTCACGCCGCCTTCGGTGACTTCGTTGAACTTGCCCTGGGCCGCCTGACGTTCGTACTGCTTGGTGCCGCTCTGACGCTCGCGGCGCTTGACCACCACGCGGCTCTTGTCGATGTTCAGTGCCTGCGGGATGGCCGCCAGCGCATCGAACATGCGGATCGAGGCCTTTTCCGGGTCGATGGACTTCGGCGCGGCATATTCCTGAACGTGAACCCAGTCGTGATACAGGTCGATGGCCATGGCGTATTCCGGCATGTCCGCATCGTAGACGCGGTAGCAGTCGATGCCTTCGCGCTTGACCCACTTGCCCATCGCCTTGAGGTTCTTCTGCAGGCGGTTGGCAAACATCTGCCCGCCTTCACTCAGGCGTGGTTGCTCGATCACCGGAGCCGGGGCCGGCGTCGGTTTGATCGGGTTACCGTTCTTGTTGTATTTGCGCTCTTGCGGCTCGTCCGGAGCCTGATCGTAGGCAGCCTGCTCGCGCTCGGCCTGACGCTGCTCCGGGGTACGACGCTCGCCGGTGACGAACTGATCCGGCAACACTTTGATCAACAGCAGCTTGCACGGCAGCGCGCCGTTCCAGAACGAATACTGTTTGTGGCTGCGGATGCCCATGCGCTTGCCCAGGTCCGGAGCGCCGGTGAACACCGCGGCTTCCCAGTTCAGGCAGGCCTGACGCAGGCGCTCGCCAAGGTTCTGGTAGAGGTACAACAGGCTGGCTTCGTCACCGAGACGCTCGCCGTAAGGCGGGTTGCAAATCACCAGACCTTTCTGGTTCTGGTCCGGACGCGGTTCGAACGTCGCGACTTCGCCCTGATAGATCTTGATCCATTCGCTCAGGCCGGCGCGCTCGACGTTGTTGCGGCCCGGCTGGATCAGTCGTGGATCGGCTTCATAACCTCGGATCCACAGCGGTGGCTTGGCCAGACCGGCAGCGGCACGCTCGACGGCTTCTTCGTGCAGTTTCTTCCACAGCGCCGGTACGTGACCGAGCCACGCGGTGAAGCCCCACTGCTCGCGACGCAGGTTCGGCGCCATATCGGCGGCGATCATGCCGGCTTCGACCAGGAACGTGCCGACACCGCACATCGGGTCAGCCAGCGCGCCACCTTCGGCAGCTATGCGCGGCCAGCCGGAACGGATCAGGATCGCGGCTGCCAGGTTTTCCTTCAGCGGCGCAGCACCCTGCTGCAAGCGGTAGCCGCGCTGGTGCAGGCTGTGGCCGGAGAGGTCGAGGGACAGAATCGCTTCGCCGCGATCCAGTCGCAGGTGAATGCGCAGGTCCGGGTTGAGCTTGTCGATGCTCGGGCGATCACCCTGCGGGGTGCGCAGTTTGTCGACGATGGCGTCCTTGACCTTCAAGGCGCCGAAATGGGTGTTGTCGATGCCCGAGCCGTGGCCGCTGAATTCAACAGCCAGGGTGCCGTCGGCGAGCATGTGGTCCTGCCAGTCGACGTCGAGTACGCCGTGGTACAGGTCTTCGGCGTTTTTCATCGGGAAGCGCTTGAGC
The DNA here is from genome assembly GCF_002112345.1 of Pseudomonas sp. R43(2017). Lineage (NCBI taxonomy): Bacteria > Pseudomonadati > Pseudomonadota > Gammaproteobacteria > Pseudomonadales > Pseudomonadaceae > Pseudomonas > Pseudomonas sp. R43(2017). The sequence continues at coordinate 46,931 of NZ_NEHJ01000010.1, read as the reverse complement.
ACCAGCAACACGCGGTTGGCCAGACGCGACCAGAGGCACAGGCGATAAGCGGTTTCCATGGTCGCCATGCCACGCACGGCGGAGGTGTGCTCGCGGGCTTCTTCAAGGCCAAGCCCGACGGCTTCCTCGATGAGCAGGCCTTCAAGGCCTTTGGGGCAAGTGAGGAAGAGTTCGAAACGGTCGGACATGGTTTTTCCAGAGCCTTTGGCTAATGAACCGGCAACGCATTGCCGATCCGGTTTTGAATCAGGCGCTTTTCTACAAGAGCGCCCGCGTGGCACGAAGGTGTGCCGTTCCATCCCCGCTGCTCGGGTCAAAGGAGCTTAGATGCCGGGACAGATAAAAAAGTTGATGCAACAAAATGACTCAAAGCAACCCTTCGTCGAAAAGTACCCGACGGTAAACGTGGGTCATTCTCACTAAGGCATTAAACCTGTCATACAGCGCAGGGCCGATCATACCGGGGTTTGGTGAATAAACATTCATGAAACCTGCCGTTACTTATCGCCATAGCACCCTTTTCGTTACGTCCTTATGACAAAACGGTCATTCCCTCGATGTGACTCATTGGTTAGAACTGGACACAGGTTGACGTCGCAACGGCGTCAACACCTTGGCTCGCCACGCCGGCAGCGAGCCGCCAACGGCAGAGTTTTTCTGCCAGACCTCAATTGAGGTCGACGCGACAAAAACAGTCAACAAGTGAGGGAAACACCCTATGAGAAGACTTAAGCGTGATCCGTTGGAAAGAGCATTTTTGCGCGGATATCAATATGGCGTTGGTGGCAAATCCCGTGAGCTTTGCCCATTTACTCTACCGTCGGTACGTCAAGCCTGGATCAACGGCTGGCGAGAAGGACGCGGCGACAACTGGGACGGTATGACCGGCACTGCGGGAATCCACAGACTCAACGAACTTCACGCCGTCGGCTGACACAGGGCATTTATTCCGACACGACAATCTGATTTCGCAACACCCTGATCACCATGCACGTCCTTCCCGGACGGCGGGCTACGGCCCAGGGGCTCCTTCGAGGAGCCCTTTTTTATGCCTGCCTTTTTATGTCCGATGATCAGCGCTTGGCGGCGATGGCGTCCACGGATTCGCGGATCAGCGCCGGGCCCTTGTAGATGAAGCCGGAGTAGATCTGCACCAGGCTCGCGCCGGCAGCGATCTTCTCGGCCGCATGCTTGCCTTCGGTGATGCCGCCGGCCGCGATGATCGGCAGCTTGCCGCCTAGCTCGGACGCCAGCACTTTCACGGTATGGGTGCTCTTCTCACGCACCGGCGCACCGGACAGACCGCCCGCCTCGTCACCGTGCTCCATGCCTTCGACGCCCACGCGGCTGAGGGTGGTGTTGGTCGCAATCACCGCGTCCATCCCGGTTTCGATCAGCGCTTGGGCGACTTGCGCGGTTTCTTCGTCGGTCATGTCCGGCGCGATCTTGATCGCCAGCGGAACATGTTTGCCGTGGCGCAGGGCCAGCTCGGCGCGGCGTGTGGCCAGGTCCGCCAGCAACTGCTTGAGCGAATCGCCGAATTGCAGGCTGCGCAGGCCCGGGGTGTTCGGCGAGCTGACGTTGACCGTGACGTAACTGGCGTGGGCGTAGACCTTGTCCAGGCAGATCAGGTAGTCATCCACCGCGCGCTCGACCGGGGTGTCGAAGTTCTTGCCGATGTTGATCCCCAGCACGCCCTTGTATTTGGCCGCCGCCACCCGCGCCAGCAGGTTATCCACACCGAGGTTGTTGAAACCCATGCGGTTGATGATCGCCTCGGCTTCCGGCAGGCGGAAAATCCGTGGTTTCGGGTTGCCCGGCTGTGGACGCGGGGTCACGGTGCCGATTTCGACAAAACCGAAACCCAGCTGCGCGAAGCCGTCGATGGCCGCGCCGTTCTTGTCCAGACCGGCCGCCAGACCGACAGGGTTCGGGAACTGCAGGCCCATCACGTTCACCGGCAGCGACGCCGGCGCCTTGCACAGCAAGCCGTTGAGACCCAAACGCCCGCCCGCGCCGATCAGATCCAGCGACAGATCGTGGGAGGTTTCCGGGGAAAGTTTGAACAACAGCTGACGGGCCAGGGTGTACATGGGCGGCTATGACTCGGGCGGCGAAAAGAGGCGGCGATTATAGCCGGGCATCACCCCGCCGCGCGAGGCGCATGCGCAAATCCGCTGCGCTGGCATATGCCTTGCACCTTCCCCCGATATCAGCCCGCAGGCCAATGGTGGCGTGCAGGCAAGGACAATGGCGTCGTCTCTCGGTTTTGCGCGGGCAAAGCCTCGGACGGCGTTTTTTTTGAGGGTGGTTTTTCATGACTCAAACCTCCGTCGGGCCACTGGCCTGGGTCAACGGCAGCGATGCCCCGGAAAAAAGCGCGATCAACCTCGGTTTCATGGCCCTGAGCGACTGCGCTTCGGTGGTGGTCGCCGCCACGCAGGGCTTTGCCCAGCCTTACGGCCTGACCCTGAATCTCAAACGCCAGAGTTCATGGGCCAACCTGCGGGACAATCTGGTCAGCGGTGAACTCGATGCCGCCCACAGCCTCTACGGCCTGATCTATGCAGTGCACCTGGGCATCGGCGGCGTTGCTTCCACCGACATGGCGGTGCTGATGGGCCTGAACCAGAACGGCCAGAGCCTCAACCTGTCCCACGGTTTGCAGAGCCTGGGCGTGACCGGTCCTGAGGCGCTGCACCGCCATGTGCACCAAACCCGCGCAAGGCTGACCTTTGCCCAGACCTTCCCCACCGGCACCCATGCAATGTGGCTGTATTACTGGCTGGCGAGTCAAGGAATTCATCCGTTGCAGGATGTCGACAGCGTGGTGGTGCCGCCGCCGCAAATGGTCGCGCACCTGCAGGCAGGTCGCATCGACGGCTTCTGCGTCGGCGAGCCGTGGGCGGCCAGCGCCGTGCAGCAGGATCTCGGTTTCACCCTGGCGACCAGCCAGACCATCTGGCCCGACCATCCGGAAAAAGTCCTCGGCTGCACCCGCGCCTTCGTCGAGCAATACCCCAATACGGCCCGGGCGCTGGTGATGGCGATCCTCGAAGCCAGCCGTTTCATCGAAGAAAGCCCGGAAAACCGCCGCAGCACCGCGCACCTGCTCAGCGCCGCCGAGTACCTCGACGCCCCGGTGTCCTGCATCGAACCGCGTTTTCTCGGCGATTACGACGACGGTCTGGGCAATCGCTGGCAGGATCCGCACGCCCTGCGCTTTCACGGCGATGGTGCGGTGAATCTGCCGTATCTGTCGGACGGCATGTGGTTCATGACCCAGTTCCGCCGCTGGGGTCTGCTGCGCGATAACCCGGACTACCTCGCCGTCGCCCGTCAGGTTCAGCAACTGGCGCTGTACCGCGACGCCGCCAGCGCCGTCGGCGTGCCGGTCGGCACCGAGGACATGCGCAGCAGCCAGTTGATCGACGGCAAGGTCTGGGACGGCAGCGACCCGGCCGCTTACGCGCAAAGTTTCAAGCTGCACGCGTTGAGCAACAACGCTCCTCTTCTCGCCCGTCGCTGACAGGAGACCGCGAACATGCTGCGCATTCTGCTGATCAACGACACGGCGAAAAAAGTCGGCCGCCTGAAAGCTGCGCTGACCGAGGCCGGTTTCGAGGTGATCGACGAGTCCGGCCTGACCATCGACCTGCCTGCGCGCGTCGAAACGGTGCGCCCGGACGTGATCCTGATCGATACCGAGTCACCGGGTCGCGATGTGATGGAACAAGTGGTGCTGGTCAGCCGCGACCAACCCCGGCCGATCGTGATGTTCACCGACGAGCACGACCCCGACGTGATGCGTCAGGCGATCAAGTCCGGGGTCAGTGCCTACATCGTCGAAGGCATTCACGCACAACGCTTGCAGCCGATTCTCGACGTGGCCATGGCCCGCTTCGAAAGCGACCAGGCCTTGCGAGCCCAGCTTCAGGCCCGCGACCAGCAACTGGCCGAGCGCAAACGCATCGAACTGGCCAAGGGTCTGTTGATGAAAATGAAGGACTGCAACGAAGAAGAGGCCTACACCCTGATGCGCCGCCAGGCCATGAGCCGTCAGCAGAAACTGATTCAGGTGGCGGAGCAGATCATTGCCATGAGCGAGTTGCTTGGCTGAGCTGGCACAGATCTCGCTAAGCAATTCCTACAGGTAACCAACGGCGGTTGCCCCACCCACGACAAAGACGTCGCTCACCTTCTTCGCCCCTTTCGGCGATCCGGGTAGCGGCGTTTTTGCGTTTTGGCCCCATTGACCGGGGCCGGTGGTGCGGCCGTGGCGGCGCCCCACTGTGCTGGTTCTGACTCCTTCTCGAGATTCTCTACCGCTGAGGTGCGCGATGAATAAAAGCTTCTGGAAATCCGGCCACACCCCGACCCTGTTCGCGGCCTTCCTGTATTTCGACCTGAGCTTCATGGTCTGGTATCTGCTTGGCCCGTTGGCGGTGCAGATTGCCTCCGACTTGCACCTGACCACCCAACAGCGCGGCCTGGTGGTGGCCACACCGATTCTGGCCGGCGCCGTGCTGCGCTTTGCGATGGGCATGCTCGCCGATCGCCTGTCGCCGAAAACCGCTGGCCTGATCGGTCAGGTGATCGTGATTGGCGCGCTGTTCGGTGCCTGGAAACTTGGCATCCACAGCTACGAACAAGCCTTGTTGCTCGGCTTGTTCCTCGGCATGGCCGGCGCCTCGTTCGCCGTAGCGCTGCCGCTGGCCTCGCAGTGGTATCCGCCGGAGCATCAGGGCAAGGCGATGGGCATCGCCGGGGCCGGCAACTCCGGGACCGTGTTCGCGGCGCTGATCGCTCCGGTACTGGCGGCGGCGTTCGGCTGGAGCAACGTGTTCGGTTTCGCCCTGATTCCGCTGATCCTGACGCTGGTGCTGTTTGCCTGGCTGGCGAAAAACGCGCCGGAGCGACCAAAGGCCAAATCCATGGCTGACTACTTCAAGGCCCTGGGCGACCGCGACAGCTGGTGGTTCATGTTTTTCTACAGCGTCACCTTCGGCGGTTTCATCGGCCTGGCCAGCGCCCTGCCCGGCTACTTCAACGATCAATACGGTTTGAGCCCGGTCACCGCCGGTTACTACACTGCCGCCTGCGTGTTCGGCGGCAGCCTGATGCGCCCTCTGGGCGGCGCGCTCGCCGACCGTTTCGGCGGGATTCGCACATTGCTGGCGATGTACACGGTGGCCGCGGTCTGCATCGCGGCAGTCGGCTTCAACCTGCCGAGTTCCTACGCGGCACTGGCACTTTTCGTCTGCACCATGCTCGGTCTCGGCGCGGGTAACGGTGCGGTGTTCCAACTGGTACCGCAGCGCTTTCGCCGGGAGATCGGCGTGATGACCGGGCTGATCGGCATGGCCGGCGGCATCGGCGGTTTCGCTCTGGCAGCAGGCATGGGTGCGATCAAACAGAGCACCGGCAGCTATCAACTGGCCCTGTGGTTGTTCGCCAGCCTTGGCGTATTGGCGTGGTTCGGCCTGCACGGGGTCAAGCGTCGCTGGAGAACCACCTGGGGTTCGGCGGCCGTGACCGCTGCCCGGGTCTGAGGCCCGCATGGCCCTGCAACTGAGCTTCGCCGAAGCCAGCGCCACCGGACCGCGCGCGGAGAATCAGGACGCCTTGCGCCTGGTCACGCCGGCCCCGGCGCTGGCCGCCAGCAAAGGGTTTCTGTTCGTCATCGCCGACGGTGTCAGCCAGTGCGCCGATGGCGGTCTGGCTGCGCGCTCGACCCTGCAGGCGCTGGCGCTGGACTACTACGCCACCCCGCAGACCTGGAGCGCGGCCCAGGCGCTGGATCGCCTGCTGCTCGCGCAAAACCGCTGGTTGCAGGCCAATGGCGGTGGCCTGCCATTGCTCACCACCGTCAGCGCGCTGGTCCTGCGCGGCAGACGCTTCACGCTGGCGCATGTGGGGGATTGTCGGGTCTATCGCTGGCATGCCGACACCCTGCAGCGGATCACCGAGGATCACGTCTGGGAGCAACCGGGCATGCAACACGTGCTCAAGCGTGCACTAGGGCTGGATCAGCATCTGGTGCTGGACTTTCTCGACGGCGAACTGCGTGAGGGCGAATGTTTCGTGCTGCTCAGCGACGGTGTCTGGGCCGTGCTTGGCGACACGGCCATCACCGGGATCCTGCGCGATCAACCGGATTTGCAAAGTGCGGCACAAACGCTGGTCAACGCCGCGCATCTGGCCGGCAGCCAGGACAACGCCAGCGCCTTGCTGGTGCGGGTGGATGCCGTGGGGGAAGCGAGCATCGGCGATGCGTTGATCCAGCTGCAGCAATGGCCGCTGCCCCCGACGCTCAAACCGGGCCAGACCTTCGAAGGCTGGCAGGTTCAAGGCATTGTCGGCCAAAGCCAGCAATCGCTGCTGTATCGCGTACTTGATAGTCAGGGTCAGGCATGGCTGTTGAAGACCCTGCCCACACGGCTGGCGGACGATGCCCACGCAGGTCAGGCCTTGCTGGCGGAGGAATGGTTTCTCAAACGCGTGGCCGGGCGACATTTCCCTGAAGTCCATAGCGCCAGTCAGCGTCAGCATTTGTACTACGTGATGCGTGAATATTCGGGAATCACCCTCGCGCAGCTATTCGAGCAAAACGGCCCGTTGTCGCTGCCTCAGTGGCAGGACGTGGCCGAACGCCTGCTACGTGCCGTCGGTCTGCTGCATCGACGGCAGATACTGCACCGCGACATCAAACCGGAAAACCTGCTGCTGGGGGACGACGGCGAGTTGCGTCTGCTGGATTTCGGCCTGGCGTATTGCCCCGGTCTTTCGCAGGACACGCCGTCAACCTTGCCCGGCACTCCTAGCTACATCGCCCCGGAGTCCTTTCGGGGTGATGCACCCGAGGCTCGTCAGGATCTGTATTCGGTGGGCGTGACCTTGTATTTCCTGCTCACCGGGTATTTTCCCTACGGCGAGATCGAAGCCTTCCAGCGTCCGCGTTTCGGGGTGCCAGTGAGTGCAGCGCGTTATCGACCGGATCTGCCGGAATGGCTGGCGCAGTGTCTGGAACGCGGGGTCTCGGCCGATCCGTTGCAACGCTATGAAACCGCCGAGGAATGGCTGCTCACACTGGAACAGGGTGAGCGCCGCAGCCTGAATGTACGCCCTCGCCCCTTGCTCGAACGAGAGCCGCTGAAGGTCTGGCGGACATTGGCGTTACTGGCGCTGCTGGGCAATCTGGTGCTGCTGTTCCTGTTGTTTCATGGCTGACTCGTCGCTCCATTAGCGGGCAAGCCGCATCCAATCGGTGCAAAAACCACAATGGCTCTCCGGCCTATGTCTGCGCCACATCAATGAATTCAAGGCTCACCGCGACTTGGCACAACCGCTGCATTATCGTTTTCAACTGACATAAAGCCCGACCTTCAACGACGAAGGCCAGGCTTCCCGAGAGAACGGGACAAGGACAAAGGCGTCCTCGCTAGATCACTAGCGGGACGCCTTTTTTGTTTGCGCCATTTTTGTCGAGCAAGGCCTGACTGCCCACAAGAGGCAAGCCCGAAGCTCCCCGGAGAACCTGATGAAAAAACTCAAACTGGTGATGATCGGCAATGGCATGGCCGGGGTCCGTACCCTGGAAGAATTGCTCAAACTGAGCAACGAGCTGTACGACATCACGGTCTTCGGTGCCGAACCCCACACTAACTACAACCGCATCCTGCTGTCACCGGTACTGGCCGGCGAGCAGACCTTCGAAGAGATCGTGCTCAACGATCTCGACTGGTATCTGCAAAACAACATCAAGTTGCTGCTCAACCGCAAAGTGGTGGAGATCGACCGGGTCAAGCGCCGGGTGATCGCCGAGGACGGCACCGAGGCCGAATACGATCGCCTGTTGATCGCCACCGGCTCGACCCCGTTCATCCTGCCGATCCCCGGCAATACCTTGCAGGGCGTGATCGGTTACCGCGACATCGCCGACACCCAGGCGATGATCGACACCGCCAAAACCCACAAGCACGCCGTGGTGATCGGCGGTGGCCTGCTCGGCCTCGAAGCGGCCAACGGCCTGATGCTGCGCGGCATGCACGTCACCGTGGTGCACCTCGGTGAATGGCTGCTGGAGCGGCAACTGGACAAGACCAGCGGCCAGCTCCTGCAAACCGCCCTCGAATCCCGTGGCCTGCACTTTCGCTTGTGCGAACAGACCCAGGCCCTGCAGGACGCCGGCAACGGCCGGGTCGGCTCGGTGCAGTTCAAGAACGGTGACATCATCCCTGCCGATCTGGTGGTGATGGCCGCCGGCATCCGCCCCAATACCGAACTCGCGGAAAAGGCCGGCATCCCGTGCAATCGCGGGATTCTGGTCAACGACACCCTGCAAACCTACGACCCGCGCATCTATGCCATCGGCGAATGCGCCAGCCACCGTGGCATCGCCTACGGTCTGGTCGCGCCGTTGTTCGAACAGGCCAAGGTCTGCGCCAACCACCTGGCGCAACTGGGTTTTGCCCGTTATCAGGGCTCGGTGACGTCGACCAAATTGAAGGTCACCGGCATCGACCTGTTTTCCGCCGGCGACTTCATGGGCGGCGAAGGCACCGAGACCATCACCCTCTCCGATCCGATCGGCGGGGTGTACAAAAAACTGGTGATCAAGGATGACGTGCTGGTCGGCGCCTGTCTGTACGGCGATACGGCAGATGGCGGTTGGTATTTCCGGCAGATTCGTGAGAATCACGCCATCGGCGAGATCCGTGATCACCTCATGTTTGGAGAAAACGCACTGGGGGATGTAGGACATCAGGGCCAGGACAAAGCCATGAGCATGGCCGACAACGCCGAAGTCTGCGGCTGCAACGGCGTGTGCAAGGGCACCATCGTCAAGGCGATTCAGGAACACGGGCTGTTCAGCGTCGACGAAGTGAAGAAACACACCAAGGCGGCCAGCTCCTGCGGCTCCTGCGCCGGGCTGGTCGAGCAGATCCTGATCAACACCGTCGGCGGCGCGGCGGACGTCAAACCGAAAAGCGAAAAAGCCATCTGCGGTTGCAGCGACCTCAACCACGGCCAGATCCGCCAGGCCATCCGCGAGCAGCACCTGCTGACCATCGCCGGCACCATGAGCTACCTCAACTGGCGCACCCCGAACGGCTGCGCCACCTGCCGCCCGGCCCTCAACTACTACCTGATTTCCACTTGGCCCGGCGAAGCCAAGGATGATCCGCAGTCGCGCCTGATCAACGAACGGGCCCACGCCAACATCCAGAAGGACGGCACCTACTCGGTAGTGCCACGGATGTGGGGCGGCGTGACCAACCCGTCGGAGCTGCGGCGGATCGCCGACGTCGCGGACAAATATCAGGTGCCGATGGTCAAGGTTACCGGCGGCCAGCGCATCGACCTGTTGGGGATCAAGAAGCAGGACCTGCCCGGCGTGTGGAAAGACCTCGACATGCCGTCCGGTCACGCCTACGGCAAATCGATCCGCACCGTGAAAACCTGCGTCGGCAGCGAGTTCTGCCGCTTCGGCACGCAGAATTCGACCCAGTTGGGCATCGACCTCGAACACGATCTGTTCAACATGTGGTCGCCGCACAAAGTGAAGCTGGCGGTCTCCGGATGCCCACGCAACTGCTCGGAAGCAGGGATCAAGGACGTAGGAATCATCGGCGTCGATTCCGGCTGGGAGATGTACATCGGTGGCAACGGCGGGATCAAGACCGAAGTCGCCGAGTTCTTCGTCAAACTCAAGACCGCCGAGGAAGTCCGCGAGTACAACGGCGCGTTCTTGCAGCTGTACCGCGAAGAAGCCTTCTACCTCGAACGCACCGTGCACTACCTGCAACGGGTCGGCATGGAGCACATCAAGAAAGCCGTGCTGGAAGACCCCGAGCGCCGCAAGGCCCTGAACGAGCGCCTGCAATTCTCCCTCTCGTTCGAACAGGACCCATGGAAAGAACGCCTCGCCCAGCCGCAACTGAAGAAAGAATTCGACGTGATCCCCGTGAAAAACCTGGAGGTGCCGGCATGAACTGGCTCGATATCTGTGCCCTAGAAGAGATCAATGCCCTCGGTTCGCGGATCATTGCCGGGCCCAAAGGTGACATCGCGATCTTTCGCACAAGCGACGACGAAGTTTTCGCACTCGATGACCGCTGCCCGCACAAGGGCGGTCCATTGTCCCAAGGGCTGATCTACGGCAAGCGCGTGGCCTGCCCGCTGCATAACTGGCAGATCGACCTGCAATCCGGCGAAGCCCAGGCACCGGACGTAGGCTGCGCGTACCATCACCCGGCCCGGGTCGAAAACGGCCGCGTGCAACTGGCCCTGCGGGACGCCGTCTGATGAACCGCCAGACGACCGCCTCGACCTGCTGTTATTGCGGGGTCGGCTGCGGCGTGCTGATCGAGCATGACGGCGAGCGCATCCTCAGCGTCAGCGGCGATCCGGCGCATCCGGCCAACTTCGGCAAACTGTGCAGCAAGGGCTCGACCCTGCACCTGACCGGTGATCTGGCGGCGCGGGCGTTGTACCCGGAATTGCGCCTGGGCAAAGGTCTGGCGCGCAGCCGCTGTAACTGGGACACCGCGCTGGAACACGCCGCCAACGTGTTTGCCGAAACCATCGCCGAACACGGCCCCGACAGCGTGGCGTTCTACATCTCCGGACAGCTGCTGACCGAGGACTACTACGCCTTCAACAAACTGGCGCGGGCGCTGGTCGGCACCAACAACATCGACAGTAATTCACGGCTTTGCATGTCTTCGGCGGTGGTCGGCTACAAACGCAGCCTCGGTGCCGACGCACCACCGTGCAGCTACGAGGACCTGGAGCTGAGCGACTGCGTGATGATCGTCGGCAGTAACATGGCCTACGCCCACCCGGTACTGTTTCGTCGGCTCGAAGAGGCCAAATCCCGCCGCCCGCAGATGAAAGTCATCGTTATCGACCCACGGCGCACCGACACCTGCGATCTCGCCGACCTGCATCTGGCGATTCTGCCGGGCACCGATGTCGCTTTGTTCCATGGGATTTTGCATCTGTTGATGTGGGAAGACTGGATCGATCGCGATTTCATCAAGGCGCACACCGAAGGCCTCGCCGAGCTGAAAAGCCTGGTGCGCGATTACACACCGGCCATGGTTTCTCAGTTGTGCGGGATCAGTGTCGAGCAGTTGCAGCAATGCGCCGAGTGGATCGGCACCGCGCCGAGTTTCCTGTCGTTGTGGTGCATGGGGTTGAACCAGTCCACCGCCGGCAGCGCGAAGAACAGCGCCCTGATCAATCTGCACCTGGCCACCGGGCAAATCGGCCGGCCCGGTGCAGGACCTTTCTCCCTGACCGGTCAGCCGAATGCCATGGGCGGGCGGGAAACCGGCAGCCTCTCCAACCTGTTGCCCGGTCATCGCGAGGCTGCCAACCCGGAACACCGCGCAGAAGTGGCGGCGTATTGGGGCGTGGATTCGCTGCCGGAAAACACCGGTCTCAGCGCCATTGAGCTGTTTGAACAGGTGCGCAACGGCAAGATCAAGGCCTTGTGGATTGCCTGCACCAACCCGGCGCAATCGATGCCGGACCAAAACGCCGTGCGCGCAGCGCTGGACGCCTGCCCCTTCGTGGTGTTGCAGGAAGCGTTTCGCACCACCGAAACCGCAGCGTTTGCCGACCTGTTGTTGCCGGCGGCCAGTTGGGGCGAGAAGGAAGGCTCGGTGACCAACTCCGAGCGGCGCATTTCCCACGTCCGCAAAGCCATTGCCGCACCGGGTGAAGCGCGACCGGACTGGGCGATCACGGTGGATTTCGCACAACGCCTGGAGAAACGTCTGCGCCCGCAACAGCCGGGTCTGTTTGCATTCGAGCGCCCCGCGCAGTTGTTCGATGAATTCAAGGCACTGACCCGTGGCCGCGATCTGGACTTGTCCGGCATCAGCCACGAGTTGATCGATGAAATTGGTCCGCAGCAATGGCCGTTTCCTCAGGGCGCCCGGCAAGGTACGTCACGGCTTTACTGCGACGGCATATTTCCTACGGCCAGTGGTCGCGCGCAGTTCGTTGCCGATCCTTATCGTGCGGCCAAGGAGCAACGGGACGCGCGTTTTCCACTGACCCTGATCACCGGCCGTCTGCGCGATCAATGGCACGGTATGAGCCGCACCGGCACAGCAGCGCAGTTGTTCGGGCATGTCGGTGAAGCCGTGCTGAGTCTGCACCCGGACGAATTGCGCCGGCACCGTTTGCAGCCGGGGGATCTGGTGAATCTGAAGAGCCGCCGGGGCTCCGTGATCGTGGCGGTCGCCAGCGATGACAGCGTGCGTCCGGGCCAGGCCTTTCTGCCGATGCACTGGGGCGACCGTTTTCTCAAAGGCGGCGTGAATTGCCTGACCCTGCCCGCCTTCGATCCCTTGTCGAAACAACCGGAACTCAAGCACAGCGGTGTACGCCTGGAGCCGGTGGATCTGCCCTGGCAGCTTTTCGCACTGATCGAGGGCGATGTTCAACGGCACTTTGAGGCGCTTCGACCGCTGTGTGAGGCGTTTTCCTACGTCAGCCTCAGCCTTGTCGGTCGCGAGCGTCCGGCGTTGCTGATACGCGCTGCCAGCGCCGCCGCGCCCGATCCGCAATTGCTGCGCGAAATTGATCAGTGCCTGGCCCTGATCGACGGTCCGGTACTGGCCTATGACGATCCGCGCCGAGCCATCGGCAAGCGGGTACGCATTGAGAGCGGGCGAATCACGGCAATCCGCCTCGCCGGTGAGACCCTCGCCCAGCACTGGCTGCAAGGCCTGTGGCTGGAAGGCCGCGCAGACGAACAACTGCGGCGCTGGCTGCTGGCGCCGATGAGCGCGCCGCCGGGCAATGCCGGCGTGCAAAGCGTTGCCGACAAGACCTTGTGCAATTGCAGAAACGTCAGCCACAGCGCGGTCTGCGCCGGGATCCGTGAAGGTCTGGATTTGCAGGGTTTGAAAAACACACTGGGCTGCGGCACGCAATGCGGTTCCTGCGTCCCGGAAATCAAGCGTTTGCTGGCCGCCGAAGCACGGCCGGTCGCCGTTATCTGAAGAGGAAAACACCATGAACGCAAAAGTCTGGCTGGTGGGCGCAGGTCCCGGCGACCCTGAATTGCTGACGCTCAAAGCCGTGCGTGCCCTGCACGAAGCGGATGTGGTGCTGATCGACGATCTGGTCAATGACGCAGTGCTGGAGCACTGCCCTGCCGCGCGGATCATTCCGGTCGGCAAGCGCGGCGGCTGCCGCTCGACGCCTCAGGCATTCATTCATCGGCTGATGCAGCGTTATGCGCGTCAGGGCAAATGCGTGGTTCGCCTCAAGGGCGGCGATCCCTGCATCTTCGGCCGTGGCGGCGAGGAAGCGCAGTGGCTGCGTGAACACGGGGTTGAAGTGGAGCTGGTCAATGGCATCACTGCCGGGCTGGCCGGGGCGACGCAGTGTGATATTCCACTGACTTTGCGCGGCGTGGCGCGGGGTGTGACGCTGGTTACCGCGCACACTCAGGATGACAGTCAGGTGAACTGGCAAGCGTTGGCGCAGGGTGGAACGACTTTGGTAATCTACATGGGAGTCGCCAGGCTCAGCGAGATTCGTGAGCAATTGCTGGCAGGCGGGATGGCGATGGAGACGCCGGTGGCGATGATCGAGAACGCATCCCTGCCGCAGCAGCGCGAATGCCGGAGCGATCTGACGGGGATGGAGGAAGCGGCCAGCAGGTTCCAGCTCAAGAGCCCGGCCATTCTGGTGATTGGTGCGGTGGCGGCTTCCGCGGCCCGATCCGGTTTGCTCGCCTGGCCAGCCGATCAGTCAGCCTGAGCATCTGGTTTTTACCAAATTGCAGACAAAGAAAAGCCCGGCATAAGCCGGGCTTTTCTCAAAGCAGCGAGCTAATTACTTAGCTTGAGCTTCAACCTGAGCTTCTACGCGACGGTTAACGGCGCGGCCAGCTTCGGTTTTGTTGTCAGCAACTGGACGGGTTTCGCCGTAGCCAATCGACTGAACGCGGGACGATTCAACACCGTACTGGTTAACCAGAACTTGCTTAACGGCGTTTGCACGACGCTCGGACAGTTTCTGGTTGTAAGCGTCAGGACCGACGGAGTCAGTGTGACCTTCAACAGTGGTGTGAGTCGATGGGTACTGCTTCATGAAGTCAGCCAGGTTCTTGATGTCAGCGTAGCTGTTTGGCTTGACGACCGACTTGTCGAAGTCGAACTTCACGTCCAGCTCTACACGAACAACTTCAGCAACTGCCGGGCAGCCATCAGCGTCAACAGTTACGTTGGCTGGGGTGTTCGGGCACTTGTCAACGTTGTCGCAAACGCCATCGTTGTCGCTGTCGGAGCAGACTTCAGCTGGTGCTGGAACTGGAGCAGCAGCAGGCTTGTTGCCGCCACCGAAGTTCACGCCCAGACCGATTACTGGAGCGTAGTTCCAGCGACCGTTGTCCAGTTTGTAGTCAGCGTCTACACCAGCACGGGCGTAGAAGTTTTCAGCGAAGTAGTACTTAACGCCAGCGCCAGCGTTCAGGTAGGTCGACTGGTCGCGACCGGTGTGGCCGTCAGCGGCTACGTTGGTCAGGCTGCCGTGCTTCACACCGCCAGCAACGTAAGGACGCAGAGCGTCACCAGCGTTGTTGAAGTGGTACTGAGCGATCAGGCCGAAGTTGTCGCCATCCAGCTTCTGGCTGCCAGTGCCGTCGTTCGAACGGGTGTGGTTGTTCTTGTCGTAGGTGAAGTTCAACGACACGTCGTCGGTCAAGAAGTAACCGATAGAGGCGCCTGGGTTGAAGCCGTCTTCGACATGGTTAACGCTGTCGTTGTACTGCTTCTTGTAGAACAGTTCGCCTTCAACTGCGCCTTGGCCTTGTGCCAGTGCGCCGAACGAAGTAGCGGCAATCAAAGAACCAATGGCCAAGCCCAAGGTGTTTTTCAGTTTCATCCGTTAAATCCCCATCTGGTGATTGTGAAGCAGTCCCGCAAACCGGGGGACAACTCGGCGGCAAGTCTATCAGAACTTGCCTACACGTAAGAGATATTTGCGCCGAACTAAGTTTCAGCAATGCCTGCAAATTTCTCACGCAATTTATCTAGAGCACGTTTGTACCGCATTTTTGTAGCACTCAAACCCATGTGCATGATGTCTGCGATCTCCTGAAATTCCAGCTCTGCGACAAAACGTAGCACCAGAATTTCACGGTCAATCGGGTTCACATACACCAGCCAGCGATCAAGTCCGCCCTTCTCCTCGGGTTTCGGCGCCTTTTCTTCGGACGCTTCCTCGAGGGGGTCAAGACTCAGTGCGTCCATCAAGCGACGCTTTCGCCGTTCCTTCCGATACTGCGTGATGCATTCGTTGTAAGTGATGCTATATAGCCATGTCTTGAACTTCGATTTCCCCTCGAAGTTCTTCAGGCCGTACAGCACCTTCAGCATCACTTCCTGACAGACATCGTCTGCGTCGCGATCGTTCCCAAGATACCGCGCACAAACGTTAAATAGTGTTCGCTGGTAACGCCGCATCAGTTCTTCATAGGCGCGCGTCACGTGAAACAGCTCGGTATGCGAGCGCGCGACCAACTCCTCGTCAGAGAGCTCGCGGGGGTCGTAGCGCGTGGATAGCGTTTGGGCTTTATTCAAAACAAGTCGTGCCGACAGTCAGGTCAATGTCCACCGCTGCCAGCATCAGCTGGCATTTTGCGGCGGCATACATTAGCAGGGTTTGCCGGATTAGCGGCTACTCACATGCTGTTCCAGCAGGATCCGATTGGAGAGAGAGACTAGCTCACCCTCATCGGTCAGCAATGTGGTCTTAACCGTGCCGATCTCTTCGATCTGGCCTTCGACCTCGCCAACACGCACTTGTTGCCCAACCTGATACAACTCACGCACATAGATTCCCGCAAGAATCTGACCGGCAATTTCCCGGCTTCCCAAACCCATGGCCAGCGCAACCGCCAGACCAACGGTAATCAATACAATGACGATCACATGGTTCAGCAGGTCGGTCTTGACCTCGAGCTGACTGATAGCGACCGAGATACTGATGATGATCACCAGGCCCTGGGCAATGCGCCCAAGTCCTGAAGCGTAGTCCAGTCCGACGCCTTCTGCCGCACCGCGCACCAGACCGTTGGCCAGTTGTGCCAGCAATACACCAACCAGCAGCACCAGCGCGGCACCGAAAACTTTCGGCACATACAGAGCCAACATGTCCAGCGTAGCTGAAACTCGCTCAAGTCCAAGGGATTCTGCCGCAGAAACCAGGAAAATCAGCAGAACGAACCAATAGACGATTTTTCCGATCAAGGTCGAGATCGGCACTTGCAGTCCCGCACGGGACATCAATTTGGTCAGGCCGGTGCCGCCCATCAGGCGATCCAGACCGAGCTTGGCCAGCAGTTTGGACAGCAAGGTGTCCAGCAACTTGGCCACGACGAAGCCCAACAGCAGCACCACCAGTGCGCCGAACAGGTTCGGGATGAAATTAGCGACTTTGGTCCACAACGCAGTCATTGCCGTGACGAGGCTCTGAGTCCAGAGATCAAGTTCCATATTCAATCAGCCTTATCAGCAGTGCGAGCGTTAGGTTTACGGAGACGGGAAACCGGCGCGACATGAGCCGAGCCGTTGTTCAGGGCGATCATCAGCGCGGGCAGCCAGCGGCCCAGCAGGCTGAACAGATCACCGGCGCCGACCTGGCGGTTGGCGGTTTTGAGTACGCGGCCCAGGCAGGCATCGTCGTCGCGGCCGGACGGCGAGGCGTTGAGCATGTCGCGCAAAGACTGTTCAAACGGATCGTGCATACGCACCTCTCGTGATGTCTGTGAAAGACGCGGGCAGATTTGGTCGGGTCACATGATGCATCGTCATACCCAGCGCAATCGGCGGAACAACCACCATTGTCCGAGGGCCACCAGGACCATCAGCAGGCACGCCACCAGAAAGCCGTAAGGGTTTCCGGAAAGCGGAATTCCGCCAACGTTGATCCCCAGCAGGCCGGTGAGAAAACTCATCGGCAGAAAGATCCCGGTGATGATCCCGAAGCGGTACATGGTGCGATTCATGCGCACGCTCAAACGCCGGTCTTCGGTGTCCAGCACAAGCCCCACGCGCTCTCGGGTCAATTCGAGCTCTTCGAGATAGCGGGTCAGGCTGTTGTTCAATTCGTTCCAGTAGTCCGCGTCGTCATCGACGAACCATGGCAGTTTTATCCGCGTCAGCTGTCCGAAAATATCCCGCTGCGGTGCGAGAAAACGCTTCAGTCCGGCCGCCCGGCGACGGATGTGCAAAACCGCTCCGTGCTCTGGGGTATACCGTTCGTCGGCATCCAGCTTTTCTTCCTCGTCATCGACCACTTCCGAGAGGCAAGTGACCAGATCCTGCACCTTGTTGGTGAGGTATTGCGCCAGATAAAGAATGAGCTCGGACGAGGTTTTCGGACCCTTGCCCTCCCCCAGCATCGCCAGCAGTTCATCGGTGGCGCGCAATGGGCGCAGACGCAGGGAAATCACACGCTGGGCCGACGCGAAAATCCGCACCGAGACCATGTCTTCCGGCTCGGCACCGGGGTTGAGGTTGACCCCGCGCAAAAACAGCAGCAATTCGGAATCGGGCAACGGCAGCAGCCGCGGGCGGGTGTTCTCTTCCAGCAGCAGATCGCAGGTGAATTCGTTGAGTCCGCTGGACTTGCGCAGCCAGGTCTGGGTCTGCGGATGACTGCGATCCCAGTGCAGCCACAGGCTTTCATGGGCCTGCAGTTGCAGATCGTCGAGTTCAGTCCGGGCTATCGAACGCGCACCGCCTTTACCGTCCAGCACCAGGGCATGCACCAGCCCCCATTGCGCGTTTTCTTCCTCGAACATCCTCACCCCGGTAGTTGCCGCGATTTATTCAGGCATTTTCAGCGGGCTCGGCGAGATGATCACGCCGTTGTTGTCCGCATAAATGTATTGGCCCGGATGAAAGGTGACGCCCGCAAAAGTCACCGGCACGTTGAGGTCGCCGATACCGCGCTTGTCGGTCTTCATCGGGTGGCTGGCCAGTGCCTGCACGCCGAGATCGGTCTGGGCGATGACATCCACGTCACGGATGCAACCGTAGATCACCAGCCCTTCCCAGCCGTTTTTCGAGGCCTTGTCGGCCAGCATGTCGCCCAGCAGCGCGCGCCGCAGGGAACCGCCGCCATCGACCACCAGCACCTTGCCGTTGCCCTTGAGTTCGACCTGTTCCTTGACCAGTGAGTTATCTTCGAAGCATTTGATGGTCACGATTTCGCCGCCGAAGGAATCACGGCCGCCGAAATTGCTGAACATCGGTTCCAGCACCTGCACCAGCTCCGGATAGGCGTCGCACAGGTCAGGCGTGAGGTAATGGTTCATCGAATAACTCCTGTAACAAGGAAGACGATCAAGGATGTCGCACTCTTTTGAAACGAGATCCGGCGGTCGCTGTTTACCTTAGTTCATGCAATGGTCGCTGAGCGAACCTGAACACAGGCTGAAACGTAATAGCGAAACAGTCACCAAATGTGACCGGAACCGTCCAATGCGTCATATCTTAGCCGCAAGCCGACTCGAACGAAATGCCCTTTTCAGAGCCTTCCGCTCATCCTGCCGCCGCCAGATCCACCTTTTCGCCGAGTAATGGTGTGTGCTGATCCGCCAGCCAGCGCGCCACCAGTGGCCAGACTTCAGCCTGGGCAGCCTTGCTCACCAGCATCTCGACATGGCCGAAATTTTCGCTGAAGCCCTGCTCGCGCCCCAGATTGATGAATTGCTTGTGCTCGGAGCCGATCTGCTCGAACAGCTTGCGACAGGCCCAGGCCGGATCCTGATGATCGCCGGCCGCCGTTACCGCCAACACTGGCACCTGAACGTCGGCAAGCCCCGCCCACCAATCCTTGTCCTTGTCACCGAAGCGCCCGAACAGGCCGTACCAGCGCATGCTTTCCAGCGCCAGGCCGATCGGTTCGTCTTCCGGGCCGCGCTTGAGCCGCGAGCCGGACAACTGGGCAAAACGCTTGAGAATAAAGCGCCCGCTCCACTCCACCGGCGGAATTTTCAGCGGCCAGTACGTGCGACTGACCTGCGTGCCGAAAAACGCGGCCGACGCCACCGCCGGTTCGCCGAGGTATTCGCCCCCCAGCGCTGCAGCGAGCGTAATGCCGCCCAGCGAATGGCCGATCCAGTGCGGAATCTGCCCGCTCTGTTCACGTACAAACGCGGCGATGGCCGGCAGATCGTAACGGGCGTAATCGGCGACGCGGTTGCGGCGATAGTCCTCGTTGCGCTGGGACATGCCGTGGCCACGCATTTCCGGGATCCACACATCGAAACCCAGTCGGGTCAGATAGGCGCCCAGCCCCAGGCCTTTCGGGGAAAACCAGAAACGCCGGTTGGAGAAGCTGCCATGCAGCAGGATCACCGGCACACCGCGTGTCGCCGGCTCATCGGCCATGCCGAGACGGGTCACCGCGATTTCCACAGACCAGTCGGGGCTGTTGCCCGGTTTCAGACGGTAGATGTCTTCGCTCAGATCACCGCGACGTTCGGCGCTGATCAGAGCGACAGGAAAAAGGTTGCTGCTGCTTTGCATAATGCTCTTGCACAAAAAAGGGCGGCATCCGGAGAGCCCGCCCTACTTCAATCTTAAAGCCCCGGCCCGGTTCAGCAGGCCGAGGCTTCATTCACGGCTTATTCCGCCTGACCTTCGGCCAGGAAGAACCAGGTTTCCAGCACGGTGTCCGGGTTCAGGGAAACGCTTTCGATGCCCTGCTCCATCAGCCATTTGGCCAGGTCCGGGTGGTCCGAAGGACCCTGACCGCAGATGCCGATGTACTTGCCGGCCTTGTTGCACGCGGCAATCGCGTTGGCCAACAGCTTCTTGACCGCCGGATTACGCTCGTCGAACAGGTGCGCGATGATCCCGGAGTCACGGTCCAGACCCAGTGTCAGCTGGGTCAGGTCGTTGGAACCGATCGAGAAACCGTCGAAGAATTCGAGGAACTCTTCAGCCAGGATCGCGTTGGACGGCAGTTCGCACATCATGATCACGCGCAGGCCGTTGTCGCCGCGCTTCAAGCCGTTTTCGGCCAGCAGATCGACCACCTGGCTCGCTTCGCCCAGGGTACGGACGAACGGCACCATGATTTCGACGTTGGTCAGGCCCATCTCGTTGCGCACGCGTTTCAGCGCACGGCACTCGAGTTCGAAGCAGTCACGGAACGATTCGCTGATGTAACGCGAAGCGCCACGGAAGCCCAGCATAGGGTTTTCTTCTTCCGGCTCGTACAGCTTGCCGCCGATCAGGTTGGCGTATTCGTTGGACTTGAAGTCCGACAGACGCACGATGACTTTCTTCGGTGCGAACGCAGCAGCCAGGGTGCTGATGCCTTCGACCAGTTTCTCGACATAGAAGCCGACCGGATCGTCGTAACCGGCGATGCGCTTGTCGACGCTTTCCTTGATGTCCTGCGGCAGGCCGTCGTAGTTCAACAGCGCTTTCGGGTGGACGCCGATCATGCGGTTGATGATGAATTCCAGACGGGCCAGGCCCACACCGGCGTTCGGCAGCTGCGCGAAGTCGAAGGCGCGGTCCGGGTTGCCGACGTTCATCATGATCTTGAACGGCAGCTCCGGCATGGCGTCCACGGAGTTCTTCTTGATGTCGAAGCCCAGTTCGCCTTCGAAGATGTAACCGGTGTCGCCTTCGGCGCAGGACACGGTCACACCCTGGCCATCCTTCAGCAGTTGGGTGGCGTTGCCGCAACCGACGACTGCCGGAATACCCAGCTCACGGGCGATGATCGCCGCGTGGCAGGTACGGCCGCCACGGTTGGTGACGATGGCGCTGGCGCGTTTCATGACCGGTTCCCAGTCCGGGTCGGTCATGTCGGAGACCAGCACGTCGCCCGGCTGCACTTTGTCCATTTCCGACACGTCGCGGATGATCCGCACCTTGCCCGCGCCGATGCGCTGACCGATGGCACGACCTTCCACCAGCACGGTGCCGGTTTCCTTCAGCAGGTAACGTTCCATGACGTTGGCCTGGGTGCGGCTCTTCACGGTTTCCGGACGGGCCTGCACGATGTACAGCTTGCCGTCGTCACCGTCCTTGGCCCATTCGATGTCCATCGGGCAGCCGTAATGCTTCTCGATGATCATCGCCTGCTTGGCCAGTTCGCTGACTTCGGCGTCGGTCAGGCAGAAACGTGCGCGGTCGGCCTTGTCGACATCGACGGTCTTCACGGAACGACCGGCCTTGGCCTCGTCGCCGTAGATCATCTTGATGGCCTTGCTGCCCAGGTTGCGGCGCAGGATCGCCGGACGACCGGCCTCCAGCGTGCCCTTGTGGACATAGAATTCGTCCGGGTTCACCGCGCCTTGTACGACGGTTTCGCCCAGGCCGTAGGCGCCGGTGATGAACACCACGTCACGGAAGCCGGATTCGGTATCGAGGGTGAACATCACGCCGGCGGTGCCGGTTTCCGAACGCACCATGCGCTGCACGCCGGCAGACAGGGCGACCAGTTTATGGTCGAAGCCCTGGTGCACGCGGTAGGAAATGGCACGGTCGTTGAACAGGGAAGCGAATACTTCCTTGGCGGCGCGGATGACGTTTTCCACACCACGGATGTTCAGGAAGGTTTCCTGCTGACCGGCGAACGAAGCGTCCGGCAGGTCTTCGGCGGTGGCGGAGGAACGCACGGCCACGGCCACATCGGGATTGCCGGCCGACAGCGCGGCGAACGCGGTGCGTATCTCGGTGTTCAGTTTTTCAGGGAATTCGGCTTCCATGATCCATTGGCGGATCTGGGCGCCGGTCTTGGCCAGCGCGTTGACGTCATCGACGTCCAGGGCGTCGAGAGCCTTGTGAATCTGGTCGTTGAGGCCGCTCAGCTCGAGAAAGTCGCGATAGGCCTGCGCGGTGGTGGCGAAGCCGCCGGGGACCGACACACCGGCACCGGCCAGGTTGCTGATCATCTCGCCCAGGGATGCGTTCTTGCCCCCCACATGCTCAACATCGTGTTTGCCGAGCTTATCGAGGGAAACTACGTACTCTACCAAGGTGATCTCTCCACTAACTGTGTTGGAAAAGCTCAGAAACCGGCGGCTCGGGGGAGCATCGGCCGGTTGTATGGCCTGGACCTGGAAAATAAGTGAGAATGCGGGCCATTGGCGGCCGACAAATCGCGCCTATCATATCCAGAAATACTCATTAGCTTAAGGCCCAAGGTGCAAATGAAACGATCTGCTTTCTTTATCTCCGATGGCACCGGCATTACTGCCGAAACCCTGGGTCAAAGCCTTCTGGCGCAGTTCGAAAACATTACCTTCACCAAACTCACGCGGCCCTACATCGACAACGCGGACAAAGCGCGGGCCATGGTACAACAAATCAACAAAGCCGCTGAAACCGATGGTTTCCGGCCGATTATCTTCGACACCATCGTCAATCAGGACATCCGTGAGATTCTCGCAACCTCCAATGGTTTCATGATCGACATTTTCTCGACGTTCCTCGCCCCGCTCGAACAGGAACTGACCGAGCATTCTTCCTACACCGTCGGCAAATCCCATTCGATCGGCCACAACTCCAACTACATGGAGCGGATCGAAGCGGTGAACTTCGCCCTCGACAACGACGACGGCGCGCGCACCCACTATTACGACAAGGCCGACCTGATACTAGTGGGCGTGTCGCGTTGTGGTAAGACGCCGACGTGTCTGTACATGGCGATGCAGTTCGGCATCCGCGCGGCCAACTACCCGCTGACCGAAGACGACATGGAACGCCTGCAATTGCCGGCCGCCCTGCGCGCCCACCAGCACAAGCTGTTCGGCCTGACCATCGATCCGGACCGCCTCACCGCGATCCGCAACGAACGCAAACCCAACAGCCGCTATTCGAGCTACGCCCAGTGCGAATTCGAAGTGCGCGAAGTGGAGAACCTGTTCCGCCGCGAAAACATCCCGCACATCAACTCCACGCATTTTTCCGTGGAAGAGATTTCGGCGAAGATCCTGGTGGAAAAAGGCGTGGAACGGCGCTTCAAGTAACCCCGACCCGGCCAACCTGTCCGCAGGCTGAATGAAGTTTCACAAGCCCGGCCCCGGGCCGTGTTTTTTACGCCTCTGTAACATTCCGAAATATACAATCCGCGCAAGTTGCGTATCCGGCCACAAACCGGATGCGCCAACCCTCTCGGCCCGTTGAATTCAGCGGGCCCGCAGCATCCAGCCTCCCCATTGAAGTCAAGGAATGAGCGTCCGTTCATTCCCGGGTGCGCCGTGCAGACTGAAGCTACGCTCAGACTGCCGCCACTCCATTCAGAGCACTGCAGGAATCACTGCTTATGAATAAAGTGTTCCGTCACTACATACCGGCCTCGACCCGACGCCTGCTGCCCAATCGCTGGGACTTGATCGCCATGCCGCTGGTGATCGGCTTCCTGCTGTTTTTCTCCATCGGCGCCCGGGAAACCTGGGCGCCGATCGGCACGCTGCAAAGTGAAGTGGTCTCGCTCGACCCCGCCAACCTGCCGGAATACGCCATGCGCACCACTTTGCGCATGCTCGCGGCGATGGTCGCGGCACTGGTGTTCACCCTGCTCTACGGCACGTTGGCCGCGAAAAGCCGCCGGGCCGAGAAACTGCTGGTGCCGGTGCTGGACATCCTGCAATCGGTGCCGGTGCTGGGTTACATCTCCTTCACCGTGACCTTCTTTCTGTTGCTGTTTCCCGGCCGGGTTCTGGGCGCGGAATTCGCCGCGATTTTTGCCATTTTCACCAGTCAGGCGTGGAACATGACGTTCAGCTTCTATCAGTCGCTGCGTATGCTGCCGGGGGATCTGGTGGAGGTGTCGACCAACCTGCAACTGTCCGGCTGGCAGAAATTCTGGAAGCTCGACGTGCCCTTCGCGATGCCCGGGCTGGTCTGGAACATGATGATGAGCATGTCCGGCGGCTGGTTTTTCGTGGTGGCCTCGGAAGCGATCACCGTCGGCGACCAGACCATCACCCTGCCCGGGATC
The DNA here is from genome assembly GCF_002112345.1 of Pseudomonas sp. R43(2017). Classification (NCBI taxonomy): domain Bacteria; kingdom Pseudomonadati; phylum Pseudomonadota; class Gammaproteobacteria; order Pseudomonadales; family Pseudomonadaceae; genus Pseudomonas; species Pseudomonas sp. R43(2017). Next base: position 22,925 of record NZ_NEHJ01000010.1, on the reverse strand, counting down.
GGCTCGTTCCTGGCCCTGGCCATCGCGCAAAAAGACATGCACGCCGTGGGCTACGTCATCCTGACGATGATCGTGGTCATCCTGATCTATGACCAGTTCCTGTTCCGCCCGCTGGTGGCCTGGGCCGACAAGTTCCGCATGGAAAACACCGCCTCGCAGACCGCTGCGCCGGAATCCTGGGTGCTGAATCTGATTCAGCGCACCCGGATGATCCAGCGCATTCTGCGCCCCATCAGCCGCGCCATCAGCCGCCTCGGCAACATGCGCCTGAATCTGCCGCGTTCGGCGCGCAAGGTCATGGCCTCGGAAAGTCCCGCCGCCACCAAGGCCATCGACTGGATCTGGGGCTCGTTTATCGCACTGCTGACTGCGTATGCGCTGTACCACATCGTGCTGTATGTCGGCACGGAAGTGACGTTCGCCGAGGTCGGGCACGTATTGCTGCTTGGGCTGTACACCCTGTTGCGGGTGGCCGGGTTGATCTTTATCGCCTCGCTGATCTGGGTGCCGCTGGGCGTGATGATCGGTCTGCGTCCGGCCCTGGCGGAAAAGATCCAGCCGCTGGCGCAGTTTCTCGCGGCGTTCCCGGCGAACCTGCTGTTCCCGGTGTTCGTCATCGTGATCCTGCGTTACCAGTTGAACCCGGATATCTGGCTGAGCCCGCTGATCGTGCTCGGGACGCAGTGGTACATCCTGTTCAACGTGATCGCCGGGGCCAGCGCCTTCCCCAATGACTTCAAGGAAGCCGCCGCCAACTTTCGCATTCGCGGCTGGCTGTGGTGGCGCAAGGTGATGCTACCGGGGATCTTCCCGTATTACGTGACCGGCGCCATCACCGCTTCGGGCGGCGCGTGGAACGCCAGCATCGTTTCCGAATTCGTTTCCTGGGGACAGGACAAGGTCGTCGCCCATGGCCTCGGCGCCTATATCGCGCAAACCACGGCCGCCGGCGACTTCCCGAAAATCACTCTCGGCGTGGTGGTCATGGCGTTCTTCGTCGTGGCCTTCAATCGCCTGGTCTGGCGACCGATGTACGCCATGGCCGAAAACAAACTTCGCCTGAACTGACGGGATTCGATGTGATGAATACCTATACCGAACACACTGGCGCCACACCCGAAATCTACTCGCTCACCGATGTGAACCGGGTGTTCGGCAAGGGCAAGGACGAGTTGCAAGTGCTCAGCGGGGTCAACCTGGCCCTGCACGAAGGCGAAATCGTCGGCATGCTTGGCCGCTCCGGCTCGGGCAAGTCCACCCTGCTGCGGATCATCGCGGGGCTGATCGAGCCCTCATCCGGGGAAGTCCTGTACAACGGCAAACCGCTGGACGGCCCGGCCGAAGGCGTGGCCATGGTGTTCCAGACGTTTGCCCTGTTCCCGTGGCTGACGGTACTGGAAAACGTCGAGGCCGGCCTGCAAGCCTTGCAGGTCGAACGCAAGGAAGCGCGCAAGCGTGCGCTGGCGGCCATCGACCTGATCGGCCTGGACGGATTCGAAAACGCCTACCCTCGCGAGCTGTCCGGCGGCATGCGCCAGCGCGTGGGTTTCGCTCGCGGGCTGGTGGTCAACCCGACGCTGCTGTTGATGGACGAACCTTTCTCGGCGCTGGACGTGCTGACCGCCGAAACCCTGAGAAACGATCTACTGGACCTGTGGAGCGGCAAGCAACTGCCGATCAAATCGATCCTGATCGTCACCCACAACATCGAAGAAGCGGTGCTGATGTGCGACCGCATTATGGTGCTGTCGTCCAACCCCGGACGGCTGGTGGCGGAAATCAAGGTGCCCTTCGCCCACCCACGCAATCGTCTGGACCCGGCGTTCCGGCAGATGGTCGATGACATCTACGCGCAGATGACCGACCGCCGCAGCGCCGACGCCAGCACCGGCAAACCCGAACTGAAAATCAGCAGCCCGTTGCAGGAAGTGTCCACCAACTTGATGGCGGGCCTGATCGAAACCCTTGCGGCCGAGCCCTACAACGGTCACGCCGGCCTGCCCACCGTGGCCGAGCGGCGTTTGCTGGAAGTGGACGACCTGTTCCCGGTGGCCGAGATGCTCGAATACCTGGGTTTCGCCGAACTCAAGGGCGCGGACATCACCCTGACCGACGCCGGCAAGCTGTTCGCTGACTACGGCACCCAGGAACGCAAGACTCTGTTTGCCGAACACCTGATCCGCTACATTCCGCTGGCCGCGCGGATCCGCCAGGTCCTGCTGGAACGCAATGGCCACCGGGCGCCACGGGTGCGTTTCGAGCAGGAACTGGAAGACTCGCTGACCGAAGCCTTCGTCGAGAAAAACCTGGAAATCGTGATTGCCTGGGGTCGCTATGCGGAGATTTTCTCCTACGACGACCACACCGAAACGTTCAGCCTGGAGGATGTCGAGGGCAGCCTGTAGCCCTCGACAATCCCGGCGTTTCAGATCACGAACAAGTCGACAAAACGGTTCACCGGCGTTGCCGCAAGCCGCGCCTGATCCTTGCACAGCGCAAGGATCTCGGCGCTGCGCTGACCGGTGAAACGCGTGGCCAGGTTCGCCCTGAACTTGTCCTCCAGCAACGGAATGCCCTCGGCCCGGCGCCGGCGGTGACCGATCGGGTACTCCACCACCACGTTTTCGGTGCTGGAACCGTCCTTGAAAAACACCTGCACCGCGTTGGCAATCGAGCGCTTGTCGGCTTCCAGGTATTCACGGGTAAAACGCGGCTCTTCGACGATGACCATTTTTTCGCGCAGCACATCGATGAGCGGATGGGCCGCGTGGAAGTCATCTTCGTACTGCTCGGCCACCAGATTGCCGAACGCCAGCGGCACGGCGGTCATGTACTGGATGCAGTGGTCGCGGTCGGCGGCGTTGGCCAACGGGCCGACCTTGGAAATGATGCGGATCGCCGATTCGTGGGTGGTGATGACGATGCGGTCGATCTCATGCAGACGATTGCGCACCTGCGGGTGCAGGATCACGGCGGCTTCGCAGGCGGTTTGCGCGTGGAATTCGGCAGGGAAGCTGATTTTGAACAGCACGTTTTCCATCACGTAACTGCCGAAGGATCGCGAGAAGCTGAAGGCGCGTTTGCCTTCAGGCTTGAGCGCCAGATCGTTGTTGGTGTGGCTGAACAGCACGTCGTAGAAGCCCCACTGCTTTGCCGTCAACACGCCGGGAATGCCCATTTCGCCGCGCATCGCGATATCTGCCAGACGCACCCCGCGGCTCGACGCATCCCCTGCCGCCCAGGATTTGCGCGAACCGGCATTCGGCGCATGCCGGTAAGTGCGCAGCGCCTGACCATCGGCAAACGCGTGTGACAACGCCGAGAGCAGTTGCTCGCGATTGGCGCCCATGAGCCTGGCAACAACGGCTGTCGAAGCGACTTTCACCAGAATCACATGGTCGAGGCCTACCCGGTTGAAGGAGTTTTCCAGTGCAATCACACCCTGAATCTCGTGGGCCATGATCATCGCTTCAAGCACATCGCGTACCGTCAGCGGCGCCTCGCCATTGGCCAGACGTTTTTGCGACAGGTGATCGGCCACCGCGAGAATCCCGCCGAGGTTGTCCGACGGATGCCCCCATTCGGCGGCGAGCCAGGTGTCGTTGTAGTCGAGCCAACGCACGATGCAGCCGATGTCCCACGCGGCTTTGACCGGATCCAGGCGATAGGACGTGCCGGGGACTCGCGCGCCGAATGGGACGACAGTGCCCTCTACAATCGGGCCAAGGTGCTTGGTGCACTCGGGGAAACGCAGGGCCAGCAGGCCGCAGCCCAAAGTATCCATCAGGCAGTTGCGGGCGGTGTCGAGGGCTTCGGCGGATTCAATTTTGTAGGTGAGGACGTAATCGGCGATGTTCTGCAGGACATCGTCGTAGTCGGGGCGGTTGTTCAGGTCGACGTTGGCGCTCATGTTCGATTCACTCTTCAAAGTGGTTCGTTGATGGGACCTCGGTTCAGGGCTAATTTTTCTTGTTATTGAAATACGCAAAGCGCCGAGAGCGATCAGGCTCGCTCTCGGCGACTGTTCGTCAGAACGAATCTCCAGGCACGCGGACGTAACCTTCCATCAATACCCGCGCACTGCGGCTCATGATCGCTTTCTTCACAACCCACTCACCGTTTTCCAGACTGGCCTCAGCCCCGACGCGCAACGTCCCGGACGGATGCCCGAAGCGCACGGCATTGCGTTCAACACCACCGGCCGCGAGGTTCACCAAAGTGCCGGAAATCGCCGCAGCCGTACCAATCGCCACCGCCGCCGTGCCCATCATCGCGTGGTGCAGCTTGCCCATCGACAACGCCCGCACCAGCAGATCTACATCCCCGGCGGCAATCGCCTTGCCACTGGACGCCACGTAATCCGCAGGTTTGGCCACGAAAGCCACTTTCGGCGTGTGCTGACGCTTGGCCGCTTCGTCAATGTTGGAAATCAGCCCCATGCGCAGCGCACCGTAGGCGCGGATGGTCTCGAACATCTGCAAGGCTTTCGGATCGCTGTTGATCGCGCTCTGCAATTCGGTGCCGGTGTAACCGATGTCTTCGGCGTTGACGAAGATCGTCGGGATACCCGCGTTGATCATGGTCGCCTTGAACGTGCCGACACCCGGCACTTCCAGTTCGTCGACCAGATTGCCGGTGGGGAACATCGAACCACCGCCGCCCTCTTCTTCCGCCGCCGGGTCCATGAATTCGACCTGCACTTCGGCGGCCGGGAAGGTCACGCCGTCGAGCTCAAAATCACCGGTTTCCTGAACTTCGCCGTTGGTGATCGGCACGTGGGCAATGATCGTTTTACCGATGTTGGCCTGCCACACGCGAACCACCGCCACACCGTTGTGCGGAATGCGGCTGGCGTCCACCAGGCCGTTGCTGATGGCGAACGATCCGACCGCCGCTGACAGGTTGCCGCAGTTGCCACTCCAGTCCACGAACGGCTTGTCGATGGACACCTGACCGAACAGGTAATCGACGTCGTGATCGGCCTTGATGCTTTTCGACAGGATCACGGTTTTGCTGGTGCTGGAGGTGGCGCCGCCCATGCCGTCGATCTGTTTGTCGTACGGGTCGGGACTGCCGATTACCCGCAGCAACAGCGCATCGCGGGTCGGGCCGGGAATTTGCGCCGCTTCAGGCAGATCTTTCAGGCTGAAGAACACGCCTTTGCTGGTGCCGCCACGCATGTAGGTGGCGGGGATTTTTATTTGCGGTGCGTGAGCCATGGTGCTCCTTAACGAAGACATGGGACTTGAAGTCCCATGCCCACATCAGTTGATTTAAACGGCAACCGCCGACTCTTCGAGGAAGTCCTGAGCGAAGCGTTGCAGCACGCCGCCGGCCTCGTAGATCGACACTTCTTCGGCGGTGTCGAGGCGGCAGGTCACCGGCACGTCGACGCGTTCGCCGTTCTTGCGATGGATCACCAGCGTCAGGTCGGCACGTGGCGTGCGGGCGCCGATCACGTCGTAGGTTTCGCTGCCGTCGATGCCCAGTGTTTTACGGTCGGTGCCCGGTTTGAATTCCAGCGGCAACACGCCCATGCCCACCAGGTTGGTGCGGTGGATGCGCTCGAAACCTTCGGCGGCAATCGCTTCCACACCCGCCAGACGCACGCCCTTGGCCGCCCAGTCCCGGGACGAACCCTGGCCATAGTCGGCGCCGGCGATGATGATCAGCGGCTGCTTGCGTTCCATGTAGGTTTCGATGGCTTCCCACATGCGCATCACTTGGCCTTCCGGCTCGACACGGGCCAGCGAGCCCTGCTTGACCTTGCCGTTTTCCACGACCATTTCGTTGAACAGCTTCGGGTTGGCAAACGTTGCGCGCTGGGCGGTCAGGTGGTCGCCACGGTGGGTCGCGTAAGAGTTGAAGTCCTCTTCCGGCAGGCCCATTTTCGCCAGGTATTCACCGGCGGCGCTGTCGAGCATGATCGCGTTCGACGGCGACAGGTGATCGGTGGTGATGTTGTCCGGCAGCACCGCCAGCGGGCGCATGCCCTTGAGCGGACGCGCCCCGGCCAGCGCGCCTTCCCAGTACGGCGGACGGCGAATGTAGGTGCTCATTTCGCGCCAGTCGTACAGCGGCGTGACTTTCGGACCGGTGTCTTCATGGATGGCGAACATCGGGATGTAGACCTGACGGAACTGCTCCGGCTTCACCGACGACTTCACCACCGCGTCGATTTCTTCGTCGCTCGGCCAGATGTCCTTCAGGCGGATTTCCTTGCCGTCGACCACACCGAGCACGTCTTTTTCGATGTCGAAACGGATGGTGCCGGCAATCGCGTAGGCCACCACCAGCGGCGGCGAAGCGAGGAATGCCTGCTTGGCGTACGGGTGAATCCGGCCGTCGAAGTTGCGGTTGCCGGACAGCACAGCGGTGGCGTACAGATCGCGGTCGATGATCTCTTGCTGGATCACCGGATCCAGCGCGCCGGACATGCCGTTGCAAGTGGTGCAGGCAAACGCGACGACGCCGAAACCGAGTTGCTCCAGCTCCGTGGTCAGCCCCGCTTCATCGAGGTACAGCGCCACGGTTTTCGAGCCCGGCGCCAGCGACGACTTGACCCAAGGCTTGCGGGTCAGGCCGAGCTTGTTGGCGTTGCGCGCCAGCAGGCCGGCGGCGATCACGTTGCGCGGGTTGCTGGTGTTGGTGCAACTGGTGATGGCGGCGATGATCACGGCGCCGTCGGGCATCTGGCCGGGCACGTCTTCCCATTTCCCGGAGATGCCTTTGGCCGCCAGATCCGACACCGCCACACGGGCGTGCGGGTTGCTCGGGCCGGCCATGTTGCGCACCACCGAAGACAGATCGAAGGTCAGGCCGCGCTCGTACTGCGCACCTTTCAGGCTGTCGGCCCACAGGCCGATCTGCTTGGCGTACTGCTCGACGAGCTGCACTTGCTGGTCTTCACGACCGGTGAGTTTCAGGTAATCGATGGTCTGCTGGTCGATGTAGAACATCGCGGCAGTAGCGCCGTATTCCGGGGCCATGTTGGAGATGGTCGCGCGGTCGCCGAGGGTCAGCGCGGAGGCACCTTCGCCGAAGAACTCCAGCCATGCGCCGACCACTTTCTGTTTGCGCAGGTATTCGGTCAGCGCCAGCACCATGTCGGTGGCGGTGATGCCCGGTTGCAGCTTGCCGGTCAGTTCGACGCCGACGCTTTCCGGCAGGCGCATCCACGACGCGCGGCCGAGCATCACGCTCTCGGCTTCAAGTCCACCGACGCCGATAGCGATGACGCCCAGTGCATCGACGTGCGGGGTGTGGCTGTCGGTGCCGACGCAGGTATCCGGGAATGCAACGCCGTCGCGCACCTGGATCACCGGAGACATTTTCTCCAGGTTGATCTGGTGCATGATGCCGTTGCCCGGCGGGATCACGTCGACGTTCTTGAACGCCTTCTTGGTCCAGTTGATGAAGTGGAAACGGTCTTCGTTGCGACGGTCTTCGATGGCGCGGTTCTTCTCGAACGCCTGCTTGTCAAAACCGCCCGCCTCGACTGCCAGCGAGTGGTCGACGATCAGTTGCGTCGGCACCACCGGGTTGACCTGCGCCGGGTCGCCGCCCTGTTGGGCAATCGCGTCGCGCAGGCCAGCCAGGTCCACCAACGCGGTCTGGCCGAGAATGTCGTGGCACACCACACGGGCCGGGAACCACGGGAAGTCGAGGTCACGTTTGCGCTCGATCAGTTGTTTCAGGGAATCGGTGAGCGTGGCCGGGTCGCAGCGACGCACGAGGTTTTCCGCCAGCACGCGAGAGGTGTACGGCAGGGTGTCGTAGCTGCCGGGCTGGATCGCATCGACAGCCGCACGGACGTCGAAAAAGTCCAGCGGTGTGCCGGGCAGGTTCTTGCGAAATTCTGTGTTCATCGGTCAGGACTCGGTCACGGTGATAACAAAAAGGTGGGGCCTGGCACAGGTCTCAAGATTCACACAGCCCCTTGTGGGAGCGAGCTTGCTCGCGAAAGCGGACTGACATTCAACACTGATGTCGACTGATGTACCGCAATCGCGAGCAAGCTCGCTCCCACAGGGTGTATCGGTGTTCTCAAGCTCCAGGTCAGCCCACCATTCAGCGACGTTCGATTGGCACGAACTTGCGCTGTTCGACGCCGACATACTCGGCGCTTGGACGGATGATGCGGTTGTTGGCGCGCTGTTCGAACACGTGCGCCGCCCAGCCGGTCAGGCGCGAGCAGACGAAGATCGGGGTGAACAGCTTGGTCGGGATGCCCATGAAGTGGTACGCCGAGGCATGGTAGAAGTCGGCGTTGGGGAACAGTTTCTTTTGCTCCCACATGGTCTTGTCGATGGCTTCGGAAACCGCGAACAACACTTTATCGCCCACTTCGTCGGCGAGTTTCTTCGACCAGCCCTTGATCACCTCGTTGCGCGGATCGCTGTCCTTATAGATCGCGTGGCCGAAGCCCATGATCTTGTCCTTGCGCTCGAGCATGCCGAGGGTGCCCTTGATCGCCTCTTCCGGCGACGAGAAGCGCTCGATCATTTCCATCGCTGCTTCGTTGGCGCCGCCGTGCAGCGGGCCGCGCAGCGAGCCGATGGCTGCCGTGACGCAGGAATACAGGTCGGACAGGGTCGATGCGCACACCCGGGCGGTGAAGGTCGAGGCGTTGAACTCGTGCTCGGCGTAGAGGATCAACGAAACGTTCATCACTTTGACGTGCAGTTCGCTAGGCTTCTTGTCGTGCAGCAGGTGCAGGAAATGGCCACCGATGGACGGCTCGTCGCTCACGCAATTGATGCGTTTGCCGTCGTGGCTGAAGCGATACCAGTAGCACATGATCGCCGGGAACGCGGCCAGCAGGCGGTCGGTCTTGTCGCGTTGCTCGGAGAAGTCTTTCTCCGGTTCGATGTTGCCCAGGAACGAGCAACCGGTGCGCATCACGTCCATCGGGTGGGCGTCGGCAGGGATGCGTTCCAGCACTTCTTTCAACGCTTGCGGCAAATCGCGCAGCTTGCTCAGTTTGCCTTGATACTCGGCGAGCTGGGCCTTGGTCGGCAGCTCTCCGTAGAGCAGCAGGTACGCGACTTCTTCAAACTGTGCGTCTGCCGCCAGTTCGCGCACGTCGTAGCCGCGATAGGTCAGCCCGGCGCCGGCCTGGCCCACGGTGGACAGTGCGGTTTGCCCGGCAACCTGGCCCCGGAGCCCGGCGCCACTGAGTACTTTTGCTTCGGCCATTGTTGTCTCCAATCTTGAATTTGTTAGGGAGTACGGTTGCGGCTTACTTCTTCGCCGCAAACAACGCGTCGAGCTTCTGCTCGAAGGTGTGGTAATCGATGCGATCGTAGAGCTCCATGCGAGTCTGCATGGTGTCGATGACATTCTGCTGGGTGCCGTCGCGGCGGATCGCGGTGTAGACGTTTTCTGCAGCCTTGTTCATCGCGCGGAACGCCGACAGCGGGTAGAGCACCAGCGACACGTCGGCACCAGCCAGCTGCTCGGTGGTGTACAGCGGCGTCGAGCCGAACTCGGTGATGTTGGCCAGGATCGGCGCTTTCACGCGGTTGGCGAACAGCTTGTACATCTCAAGTTCGGTGATGGCTTCCGGGAAGATCATGTCGGCACCGGCCTCGATGCACGCGGCGGCGCGATCCAGTGCCGACTCCAGGCCTTCAACGGCCAGTGCGTCGGTGCGGGCCATGATCACAAAGCTGTCGTCGGTACGGGCATCGACGGCAGCCTTGATGCGGTCGACCATTTCCTGCTGGGTGACGATCTCTTTGTTCGGACGGTGACCACAGCGCTTGGCACCGACCTGGTCTTCGATGTGAATCGCCGCGGCGCCGAACTTGATCATCGACTTCACAGTGCGGGCCACGTTGAACGCCGAGGCGCCGAAACCGGTGTCCACGTCCACCAGCAGCGGCAGGTCGCAGACGTCGGTGATGCGGCGCACGTCGGTCAGCACGTCATCCAGACCGGTGATGCCCAGGTCCGGCACGCCGAGGGAGCCGGCAGCCACCCCGCCACCGGACAGGTAGATCGCCTTGAAACCGGCGCGCTTGGCCAGCAGCGCGTGGTTGGCGTTGATCGCGCCGACCACTTGCAACGGATGTTCGCTGGCGACCGCATCGCGGAAACGCTGGCCTGGAGTGCTCTTGTTGGAACTCATGACTCACCTCGTTCAGTGGCTGTCTTATTGTCGGCGCCGTCCTGGTAATGACGGGCGATGTTGCGTTTCGAGGCGCCGATGTGGCGGCGCATCAACAATTCCGCGAGCTCGCCGTCACGGTCGGCGATGGCATCGAGAATCCGGTGGTGTTCGGCAAAGGCCTGGCGCGGGCGGTTGGGCGTGGTGGAAAACTGGATGCGGTACATGCGCACCAGTTGATACAGCTCGCCGCAGAGCATCTGGGTCAGGGTGCGGTTGCCGCTGCCCTGGATGATCCGGTAGTGAAAGTCGAAATCGCCTTCCTGCTGGTAGTAGCCGACGCCGGCCTGAAACGCCGCATCGCGCTCGTGGGTTTCCAGCACCCGGCGCAGTTCGTCGATTTCTTCGACGCTCATGCGTTCGGCCGCCAGACGGCAGGCCATGCCTTCGAGGGATTCGCGGATTTCGTAGAGTTCGAGCAGTTCGGCATGGCTCAACGAGACCACCCGCGCGCCGACATGTGGCACGCGCACCAGCAGGCGTTGGCCTTCCAGACGATGAATCGCCTCGCGCAGCGGCCCGCGACTGATGCCATAAGTGCGCGCCAGTTCCGGCTCGGAGATCTTGCTGCCCGGGGCGATTTCGCCTTTGACGATGGCGGCCTGGATACGCCGGAAGACGTTTTCGGACAGGGTTTCCGAATCGTCGCCGCTGATGACCGGGGGATCGAGTTGATCCAGCATATTGTCGACACCTTTAAATCCAATGCGGCAAAAACTAGCGAATCAGCCTGCGCCAGTCAAAGGATAAATGGATATTGTCGACAATCGTCTAATAACGCCCGATATCAGCCCCAAGGGTTATAGACCCGCTCGGGCGCTGGCGCCATAAAACCACCGTGCTAGAATGCCGCCCGCATTTGCCAGTCACTTGCACGGCTTGTCATAAAAAGCTGATAGGCACACGAAGGCGCGCGCAGACAGGATCTCCTGATGCCGTGGCCCTGAACCGAGAACGGACCGCTGCTCGCCAGGATTTATGAGAATCAAGCCCTTCCCCACCTTTTTCTATCTGTTTTGCCTGCCCAGCCTCGCTGTGGCGGGGGAAAAGACTGTGTACGGCCTCAACGAGTACGCCGCCCTCGACGGGATCAACCTGGAAGTGGCGGCGAAACTCGACACCGGGGCCAAGACCGCCTCCCTGAGCGCCCGCGACATCAAACGCTTCAAGCGCAACGGTGAATCCTGGGTGCGTTTCTACCTGGCCATCGACGCTGCGCACTCGCACCCGATCGAACGGCCGCTGGCCCGGGTCAGCAAGATCAAGCGCCGCGCCGGCGACTACGACCCGGAAGAAGGCAAGAAGTACACCGCACGCCCGGTGATCGAGCTGGATATCTGCATGGGTTCGGCAATGCGCAGTATCGAAGTGAACCTGACCGACCGCAGTGCGTTCCAATACCCGCTTTTGATCGGCTCCGAGGCGCTGAAACGCTTCGATGCGCTGGTCGATCCCAGTCTTAAATACGCTGCCGGCAAACCCGCCTGCGCCATCGCCGCTCATACCGCCGAGTAATTTCCATGCGTTCTCTAACCTTCCACCTGAAAATCCTGATCACCATCCTGGTGCTCCTGGGCGTTTCGGTTACGGCCTATCAGATTTTCGTGCTCGGCATCCCGGTGACCGAAGACGCCACCGACGACTTGTGGAACATCGACGCCAAGGTCGAGTTCGTCGCCAGCACCAAGGATCCGGTGAAGATCCAGATGTTCGTGCCGCCCCTGAGCCGCGATTACGTCAGCCTCAATGAGAGCTTCATCTCCAACAACTATGGCGTGGCGGTCAACCGTGTCGACGGCAACCGCAAGGTCACCTGGTCGGCGCGCCGGGCCAAGGGCAACCAGACCCTTTATTACCGTCTGGTGCTGACCAAGCGTTACACCGCCGAGAAAACCAAGGTCAAAGGCCCGACCTTCCGCGACAGCATGGCCATCGAAGGCCCGGAAAAAATCGCCGCCGAAGCCCTGCTCGCGCCGATCCGCCAGCACTCGGCCGACGTCGAAACCTTCATCGGCGAGGCGATCAAACGTGTCAACAACACCAACGACGACAACGTGAAACTGCTGCTGGCCGGTGATCCGTCGACGGCCCACAAGGCAAAAATCGTTGAACTGCTGTTGTCCATCGCCCACGTTCCTGTCGAGAAAGTCCACACCATCCGCCTCGTCGCCGATCAGCCGCAAACCCCTGAACTGTGGCTGCGCAGCTTCAACGGCAACGACTGGCTGTACTTCAACCCGGAAACCGGCGAACAAGGCCTGCCGACCGACCGCCTGCTGTGGTGGACCGGCGATGAAAACCTGATCACCGTCGACGGCGCGAAGAAAGCCAACGTGACCTTCAGCCTGAACAACAGCGAGATGAACGCAATTCGTCTGGCCAAACTGACCGACGAAAACACCGACGCCAACTTCCTCGAATACTCGCTGTACGGCCTGCCGCTGCAGACCCAGCAGACGTTCATGATCATGGTAATGATCCCGATCGGCGTGCTGGTGATCCTGATCCTGCGCAATCTGGTCGGCCTGCAGACCCTCGGCACATTCACTCCGGTGCTGATCGCCCTGGCCTTCCGCGAGACGCAACTGGGCTTCGGCATCCTGCTGTTTACCGTGATCACCGCGCTTGGACTGTCGCTGCGCTCGTATCTGGAACATCTGAAGCTGCAAATGCTGCCGCGACTGTCGGTGGTGTTGACCTTCGTGGTGGTGCTGATCGCGGCGATCAGTCTGTTCAGTCATAAGCTCGGTCTGGAACGCGGCCTGTCGGTGGCGCTGTTCCCGATGGTGATTCTGACCATGACCATCGAACGCCTGTCGATCACCTGGGAAGAACGCGGCGCCAGCCATGCCTTGAAAGTGGCAATCGGCACGCTGTTCGCGGCGTCCCTGGCGCACCTGATCATGACCGTGCCGGAGCTGGTGTACTTCGTGTTCACCTTCCCGGCGATCCTGCTGATTCTGGTGGGCTTCATGCTGGCCATGGGTCGCTATCGCGGTTATCGCCTGACCGAACTGGTGCGCTTCAAGGCCTTCCTGAAGAAGGCTGACGCCTGATGTTCGGTTTCTGGAAGACCTGGAAGGCCCTGGAAGCCCGGGGCATCATGGGCATCAATCGGCGTAACGCGGACTACGTGCTCAAGTACAACAAGCGCAGTCTGTACCCGATCGTCGACGACAAGATCATCACCAAGGAGCGCGCGATCAAGGCCGGCATTCATGTGCCGGAACTGTATGGCGTGATCTCCACGGAGAAGGAAATCGACAAGCTCGACGAGATCATCGGCGGGCGCAACGACTTCGTGATCAAGCCGGCCCAGGGCGCCGGCGGTGACGGCATCATCGTCATCGCCGACCGTTTCGAGGGTCGCTATCGCACGGTGTCGGGCAAGATCCTCACCCACGAAGAGCTGGAGCACCATATCTCCAGCATCCTCACCGGTCTGTATTCGCTCGGTGGCCACCGCGACCGGGCGCTGATCGAATACCGGGTGACCCCGGACCAGATCTTCAAGAGCATCAGCTACGAAGGCGTGCCGGACATCCGCATCATCGTGCTGATGGGCTACCCGGTGATGGCCATGCTGCGCCTGCCGACCCGGCAGTCCGGCGGCAAGGCCAACCTGCACCAGGGCGCCATCGGCGTCGGTGTCGACCTGGCGACCGGCCTGACCCTGCGCGGTACCTGGCTGAACAACATCATCGCCAAACACCCGGACACCACCAACGCGGTGGACGGCGTGCAACTGCCCTACTGGGACGGTTTCATGAGGCTCGCCGCCGGTTGCTATGAGCTGTGCGGCCTGGGCTACATCGGCGTGGACATGGTGCTGGACCAGGAGAAAGGCCCGCTGATTCTGGAACTCAATGCGCGGCCGGGGCTGAATATCCAGATTGCCAATGACTGCGGGCTGACGGCACGGACCCATGCGGTGGAAGCGCATCTGGAGGATCTCAAGACCCGCGGTGTGACTGAAACGGTTGAAGAGCGGGTGGCGTTTGCTCAGGAACTGTTCGGGCACATTCCGGTGGTCGAGGGCTGAGTCGCGTTACCGGCCTCCGATCTGCCAATCCCCGACATCCCCTCTAGGAGCAATTCCCCGAGGGGACTACAATCCCCACCCCGCCTCGATGGCCGATCTGCCCCGCCCATGCTGACCTGCTCCGTACACCCGCTACCCTACCGCGCCAACCCCGCCGACTATTTCGCGGCAATCCGCCATGCGCCCGGCGCCGTGCTGCTCGACAGCGGCCGGCCGAATGCCGACCGTGGCCGTTATGACCTTCTCAGTGCGTGGCCGCTGGAACAACTGGCGGTGTTGCCGGATGAGCGCGGCGACGATTTCCTGCAACGTCTGCGGGACAATCTGGCGCGCCTCGGCGAGGCACAGTTGTCTTCGGAATACGAGCTGCCGTTCGCCGGTGGCCTGATCGGTTACCTGAGTTACGACTTCGGCCGGCATCTGGAAAACCTGCCGAGCCAGGCGCTGGACGATCTGCAACTGCCGGATGCGCGATTCGGCCTGTATGACTGGGCATTGATCAGCGATCACCAGAAAGCGACCAGCCAACTGGTGTTTCACCCGTCGGTAAGCGACAGCGAAAAACAACGGCTGATCGATCTGTTCAGCCAACCGGTGGCCGCCAAGCTGACGCCCTTCAAACTGAACACGCCGATGACCGCCGACCTGTCGGCCGACGACTATCGCCAGGCCCTCGAACGCATTCATCAATACATCCAGGCGGGCGACTGCTATCAGGTGAACTTCGCCCAGCGTTTCCGCGCGCCGTGTGAAGGTGACCCATGGCTGGCTTACTGTGCGTTGCGCGAGGCCTGCCCGACGCCGTTTTCCGGGTTCCAGAGCTTGCCCGACGGCAACGCGGTGCTGAGTCTCTCGCCCGAGCGCTTTGTCAAAGTCAGCCAACGCCAGGTGGAAACCCGCCCGATCAAAGGCACCCGCCCCCGTGGCGCGACACCGGCCGAAGACGCCGCCAACGCCGCCGAACTGCTGGCCAGCCCCAAGGACCGCGCCGAGAACCTGATGATCGTCGACCTGCTGCGCAACGATCTCGGTCGCACCTGCCGCATCGGCTCGGTGCGGGTGCCGGAGCTGTTCAGCCTGGAAAGTTATCCGAACGTGCATCACCTGGTCAGCAGCGTGACCGGTGAGCTGGCGGAGGATCGCGATGCCCTGGACCTGATCGCCGGCAGCTTCCCCGGCGGCTCGATCACCGGCGCACCGAAGATTCGTGCGATGCAGATCATCGACGAACTGGAACCGACCCGACGCGGTTTGTATTGCGGCTCGTTGCTGTATCTGGACGTGCGTGGCGAGATGGACAGCTCCATCGCGATTCGCAGTCTGCTGGTGAAGGATGGGCAGGTGTGTTGCTGGGGTGGTGGCGGGATCGTCGCCGATTCGGATTGGGAGGCGGAGTATCAGGAGTCGATTACCAAAGTCAAAGTACTGCTCGAAACCCTGCAGAACCTCTGACGAGTGTGGCGAGGGCGGTTGCGCCCTCGCCACAGCATGACTTACAGGCTCAAATCGCGGTTCGAAGCCTTGAGAAACTCCTGCTTCAACTCGCCAAAGCTGTGCACCGCCGGAAACTGCGGGAACTCGCGGATCACGTTATCCGGCGCATGGAACAGAATCCCCGCATCCGCCTCGCCCAGCATGCTGGTGTCGTTGTAGGAATCACCTGCGGCAATCACCCGGTAATACAGGCTCTTGAACGCCAGGACCGACTGACGTTTCGGATCTTTCTGACGCAACTGATAGCCGGTAACCCGCCCGCTGTCGTCAGTAATCAGACGGTGGCAGAGCAAGGTCGGAAAGCCCAGCTGACGCATCAGCGGCTGGGAAAACTCATAGAACGTATCCGACAGAATCACCACCTGAAACCGCTCGCGCAGCCAGCTGACGAACTCCACCGCGCCGTCCAGCGGCTTGAGGGTGGCGATCACTTCCTGAATATCCGAAAGCTTCAGGCCATGCTCGTCGAGGATGCGCAGGCGCTGCTTCATCAGCACGTCGTAATCGGGAATGTCCCGGGTGGTGGCCTTGAGCGATTCGATTCCGGTTTTTTCGGCGAAGGCGATCCAGATTTCCGGGACCAGCACTCCTTCAAGGTCAAGACAGGCAATTTCCACAGGACACTCCGTTTGTAATGTTTATTGAGTCGAGCGAGCCCGAACTCTAGCGGCTCGACCTGGACCGTGCAACGCAGAGGCCGCCCCGGCGGGCGTTGCTTTTTGTTAACATCGCCGCCATATAGAGCGCCAAGCGCCACCGACCTGTAGGAAGCCGCCCTGATGAGCCCAACGTTCGACGTCGTGGAACTCGCCACGACCTATGCCAACAAATCCGCCCAGGACATCCTCAAACTCGCGTTCGCCGAGTTCGGCGATGACCTGTGGATATCTTTCAGCGGCGCCGAGGATGTGGTGCTGGTGGACATGGCCTGGAAGCTGAACAAGAACGTCAAAGTGTTCAGTCTCGACACCGGTCGTCTGCACCCGGAAACCTACCGATTCATCGATCAGGTGCGCGAGCACTACAAGATCGACATCGAGCTGGTCTCGCCGGACTACACGAAACTTGAACCGTTCGTGAAGGAAAAGGGCCTGTTCAGTTTCTACAAGGACGGCCATGGCGAATGCTGCGGCATCCGCAAGATCGAGCCGCTGCGCCGCAAACTGTCCGGCGTCAAAGCCTGGGCCACCGGCCAGCGCCGCGACCAGAGCCCGGGCACCCGCAGCGCGGTTGCGGTGATGGAAATCGACAGCGCGTTCTCCACCCCGGAACGCACGCTGTACAAGTTCAACCCGCTGGCGCAGATGACCAGCGAGGAAATCTGGGGCTACATCCGCATGCTGGAGCTGCCGTACAACAGCCTGCATGAGCGCGGTTTCATCAGTATCGGCTGCGAACCGTGCACCCGCCCTGTCCTACCGAACCAGCACGAGCGCGAAGGCCGCTGGTGGTGGGAAGAAGCGACCCAGAAAGAATGCGGGTTGCACGCCGGGAATATCATCAGCAAGGCCTAAGTCTCTGCCCCAATGATGTCCCCCTGTGGGAGCGGGCTTGCTCGCGAAAGCGGTCTGTCAGTCACTGGATCTGTTGACTGGAAGGACGCCTTCGCGAGCAAGCCCGCTCCCACATCTGCTTTGTTATGCCATGAGAAAACGTGTACACAGGATTGTCACCATCGGTGCCATTTATGTGTGCACTTTTCATTTCCGCGCCCTGAAAAGTTACATCCCGCTGCCAAAGCGATCCCTTCCGGCGTCCGCCAAAATCCCTTCCGAAAAATAAATACCTGTTCGAACGGTCAATTTATATCGCCTGAATTTCAGTGACTTGGCGCCATTCAATAACTTTTCGAAATCAGTGGTGGTTTTCATAGATCGCTGACTGGCACAGATCTGGCTTAAGTGCATACATGTTTTGTATACAAAACCGCAAAACATGAACCCACACTTTCGATCCGCAAGCCTGAAGCGCCCTATCCCGTACAGGCTGCAGATGCCCCGTAACCAGTGATGTTTCAGCGTCGCGACGAAGATCTGCCGAGCCCGAGCGCTCATGCACAGTCATCGCGGCCCGAACATCAGGAGCCTGCCGGAATGCGTACGAGTCTTTCGAACAACAACATCGCGCTGAATCTGCCCTCCTCCTCAACCCTCGATCACACCGCGCCCGGTGACGGCATCGCCGAACCGCTGCAATTGAGTCCGCGTCTGCACAACAGTGACCTCGCACCGACCAAGGTCGAAGGACGGCGCTGGGGCAAATACAGCATCTTTGCCCTGTGGACCAACGATGTGCACAACATCGCCAACTATTCGTTTGCCATCGGTCTTTACGCCCTGGGTCTGGGCGGCTGGCAGATTCTGCTGTCGCTGGGGATCGGCGCGGCGCTGGTGTACTTCTTCATGAACCTGTCCGGCTACATGGGACAGAAGACCGGAGTGCCGTTTCCGGTGATCAGCCGGATCAGTTTCGGCATTCACGGGGCGCAGATTCCTGCGTTGATCCGGGCGGTGATCGCCATCGCCTGGTTCGGGATTCAGACGTACCTGGCGTCGGTGGTATTTCGCGTACTGCTCACGGCGATCCATCCCGGATTCGCCGACTACGACCACAACTCGATCCTCGGCCTGTCGAGTCTGGGTTGGGTGTGTTTCGTGGCGATCTGGTTCGTACAACTGGGGATTCTGGCCTACGGCATGGAAATGGTCCGCCGCTACGAAGCCTTCGCCGGTCCGGTGATTCTGCTGACCGTCGCCTGCCTAGCTGCGTGGATGTACACCCAGGCCGACGCGACCATTGCCTGGTCGATCCGCGAACCGCTGACCGGCGGCGAGATGTGGCGCAACATCTTTGCCGGCGGCGCCTTGTGGCTGGCGATCTACGGCACGCTGATCCTCAACTTCTGCGACTTCGCCCGTTCTTCGCCGTGCCGCAAAACCATCAAGATCGGAAATTTCTGGGGCTTGCCGGTGAATATTCTGGTGTTCGCCGGGATCACCGTCCTGCTGTGCGGTGCGCAATTTCAGATCAACGGGCGGATCATCGAGAGCCCGACCGAAATCATCGCGTCGATCCCCAATACGTTCTTTCTGGTGCTCGGCTGCCTGGCGTTCCTGATCGTCACCGTGGCGGTGAACATCATGGCCAACTTCGTTGCACCGGCCTTTGTACTGAGCAACCTGGCGCCGAAGTACCTGACGTTCCGCCGTGCGGGGCTGATCAGCGCAACGATTGCGGTGCTGATCCTGCCGTGGAACCTCTACAACAGCCCGCTGGTGATCGTGTATTTCCTGTCCGGCCTCGGTGCCCTGCTCGGCCCGTTGTACGGCGTGATCATGGTCGACTACTGGCTGATCCGCAAAGGCCGGATCCATGTACCGCAGCTATATAGCGAAGACCCGAACGGCGCGTATTTCTACAGCCGCGGGGTCAATCTGCGGGCGGTGGCGGCGTTCATTCCGGCCGCGCTGATCGCCATCGTCCTGGCGCTGGTGCCGGGCTTCCACAGCGTTTCGCCGTTCTCCTGGCTGATCGGTGCCGGCATTGCCGGGATGCTTTACCTGATCGTCGCCAAACGCCAGCCGCACTACGCCGACGTGGACGGCGAAGCCATCGCCGTCGACAACGTCAGCCACTGAATCTTTTGGCGGCCCTTCGCGGGGCCGCAGAACCAACCGTAATAAGGACTTCCCATGCGTATTCTCGTGGTCAACGTCAACACCACCGAATCCATCACCCAGGCCATCGCCCGTTCGGCGCAGGCTGTGGCCTCCCCCGGCACCGAAATTGTCGGTCTGACGCCGTACTTCGGCGCCGATTCAGTCGAAGGCAATTTCGAAAGTTATCTGGCGGCCATCGCCGTGATGGACCGGGTGATGTCCTACGACCAGCCGTTCGACGCAGTAATCCAGGCCGGCTACGGCGAACACGGTCGCGAAGGTTTGCAGGAATTGCTCAACGTGCCGGTGGTGGACATCACCGATGCGGCGGCCAGCACTGCGATGTTCCTCGGCCATGCCTATTCGGTGGTCACCACACTGGATCGCACCGTGCCGTTGATCGAGGATCGGCTGAAACTCTCGGGCCTGTGGGACCGCTGCGCCTCGGTGCGGGCCAGCGGCCTGGCGGTTCTGGAGCTGGAACACGAACCTCAGCGGGCGCTGGAGGCGATCGTGCACCAGGCCGAACTGGCCGTGACTCAGGATAAAGCCGAAGTGATCTGCCTCGGTTGCGGCGGCATGGCCGGGCTCGATGAGAAGATCCGTCAGCGTACCGGGGTGCCAGTGATCGATGGCGTCACCGCTGCCGTGACCATCGCCGAGTCGCTGGTGCGCCTGGGGCTGTCGACGTCCAAGGTGCGGACGTATGCGACCCCACGGCCGAAGACCATCATCGGCTGGCCAGCACGTTTTGCGCGTTGAAGCGCTCTGCGAGCCCCTGGGTTGAAAACTGTTCGATGATGAAATCGACGAACGCCCGGGTCTTGCCCGGCAGCAGTTTGTGCTCGGCGTAATAGATGGAGATGTTGCCGTCGTCGACGTACCAGTCAGGCAAGACCCGCTGTAACGTTCCCGCCTCCAGATAACCGACAGCGAACGGCATGCTCACCAACGCAATCCCCAGCCCCTGCGCCGCCGTGGCGCAGGCGGCTTCGGAATCGCTCATGGTCATTCGCGCCGTGAGGGTCAGCGGGCTGTGTTGCTGTGTGCGATGGGTCAACTGCCAGGAACGCACGCGTCCGGTCTGCGGTGAGCGGATCAGGATGCCCTCGTGCAGCTTGAGGTCGTCCGGTTCGCTGATCGGCGCGTGTCGATCCAGATAATCCGCAGAGGCTACCAGCACCCGATGCGCCGGCGTCAGCCTGCGCGCGACCACCCCTTGGGGCAGTTCGAAGCCGCCACCAATCGCTGCATCAAAACCCTGGCCGATCAGATCGACCTGTCGGTTATCGAAGTGCCAGTCCGGGTTGATCGCCGGAAACCTTTTCAGAAACTCACCCAATAACGGCACGATGTACAAGCGGCCGAACACCGTGCCCATGCTGACTTTAAGCGTACCCGCTGGTTGACCGCCGGCGCTGGCCAGATTGCTCACGGCATTCTGGATGGTGGTCAGGCTGCCGCTGACCTCACTCAGAAACAATTGCCCCGCTTCCGTCAGGGTCAACCGACGGGTGCTACGCTGGAACAGCCTCACGCCGAGGCGCGCTTCCAGTTTCGCCACGCTTTTGCCCACGGCGGCCGGTGTCAGGCTCAGGCGTCGCGCGGCCTCGGCAAAGCTGCCGACTTCGGCGCTACGCACGAAGCATTCGATACTGCTGAAGGTTTCCATGGCCGCCATTCCAAACTTTTGGTTTACACAGACTATAGCAACCACGGTCTACTCGCCCGGTGGCGAGGGGCAGATACTCGACACCACACCAAGGCAGCCTGCCTTGAAATTTCTGGAGATCGAACATGACCACTCAACACCTCAGCGGTAAAGTCGCTCTGATTCAAGGCGGCTCTCGCGGCATCGGTGCCGCCATCGTCAAGCGCCTGGCCGCCGAAGGCGCCGCGGTTGCCTTCACCTACGTCAGCTCCGCCGCCAAGGCTGAGGAATTGCAAAACAGCATCACCGCGAGCGGCGGCAAAGCCCTGGCGATCAAGGCCGACAGCGCCGATGCCGGCGCCATCCGCAACGCCGTGAACGCGACCGTCGAAACCTTTGGCCGCCTCGACATTCTGGTCAACAACGCCGGTGTGTTGGCCGTCGCCCCGCTGGAAGACTTCAAACTGGAAGACTTCGACCAGACTCTGGCAATTAACGTGCGCAGTGTGTTCATCGCCAGTCAGGAAGCCGCCAGACACATGGGCGAAGGTTCGCGCATCATCAACATCGGCAGCACCAACGCCGACCGCATGCCCTTCGCCGGTGGCGGCGTGTATGCGATGAGCAAATCCGCGCTGGTGGGCCTGACCAAAGGCCTGGCCCGCGACCTCGGCCCACGGGGCATCACCATCAACAACGTGCAGCCTGGCCCGGTGGACACCGACATGAACCCGGCCCACGGCGACTTTGCCGAAAGCCTGATTCCGCTGATGGCGGTCGGTCGTTACGGCAAAGCCGAGGAAATCGCCAGCTTCGTCGCCTACCTCGCAGGCCCGGAGGCCGGTTACATCACCGGTGCCAGCCTGAGCATCGACGGTGGTTTCGGCGCCTGATTGATCAGATTGCCGATAACGAAAAACGCCGCCCCTCCTTTAACAGAGGGGCGGCGTTTTTATGTTTGCGGTTTGATCAGGCCCAGTCCAGCGCCGGCAAACCACAGGCACTCGGCGTGAACGCTTTCAACGTACGAAGAATCCCGTCGGCGTGTGCGTATTTTTCATCGGCCATGGCCGCATCGGGAATCGCGATGGCGGTCATGCCAGCTGCTTTCGCGGCTGTCACGCCGAACGGTGAATCCTCGAACACCAGACAATCTTCCGGCGCTACACCGAGGCGGCGCGCGGCGGTGAGGAAAATGTCCGGCGCCGGTTTGGCCGCACCGACTTCCGGGTCGTCAGCCGTGACGATGAAGTCGAACAACGCAAACCAGTCACGGTGCAAGGTGGTTTTCTGACCGAACGACTGGCGCGACGAACTGGTGCCGACGGCAATCGGAATGTTGTGCGCCTTGAGGTGACGGATCAGTTCCTCGGCACCCGGCATCGCTTGCGCGGTGGGAAAACGCTCGCGCATCAGCGGCTCGCGGATCACCAGGAACTCTTCGGCGGTGATCGGCAGATCCAGCGCTTCGACCACATAACGGGCCAGATCGCCGGCGCCACGCCCGATGATGTTTTGCTTGATGCTCCAGTCGAAGGTGCGCCCGTAACGCTCGGCAATCAGCGAGGTGACCTCGGTGTAGATGCCCTCGGTGTCCAGCAGCAAACCGTCCATATCGAAAATCACGGCCTTGATCGGGCCGAACGCCTTCAGCGGTGCATTCATCATCGGATCCGTTATCAAAAACATCCCAGGCGGCATCGGGTACCGCTGCTCGGATCTGATTAAAGGGTTCAGCAGCATAACGATCGCGGCCAAGGTTGAGCAACGGGCAATGTCGGTTGTCCGCCGAATCGCATTTAGAGAATTGCCCTACAGACATCGCCTACTTGCCTGACTTCTTTCCTGTTTGATCCCCCGCAAAGTTTCGCGCCATCCCCTTGATGCGCGCGAGTGACTGCGAATGCT
>NZ_NEHJ01000001.1:555314-1002270 GCF_002112345.1 Pseudomonas sp. R43(2017) | reverse complement strand
GGCTTGGGTTGCGGGGCGGGTTGGTGAGGGGTGAGTGTTTTAGGGAGGGGCGATTTCGGGGGCTGCGAATGGCTGCTATCGGCCAAAAGCAGACTTCGCAGAAGGATTGAAGTTGGATCGTAAGTCGCTCGCTTAGCAATCTTCATCCGTGTCACCTTCTGCATTGTTTTTTCTCGCCGTCGCGCTAATCTGAGTTCATCCAGATCCCAGGACATAAAGGATTTCATCCATAGGAGTAACAATGTCAAAACCTCGTGTCTTCATCGGCTCATCCGTTGAGGGACTCAGTGTCGCTTATCCGGTACAGCAGAACTTATTGCACGAAGCGGAAGTCACCATCTGGGATCAAGGCGTTTTTGAGTTATCTCAAACTACGATGGAGAGTTTGACTAAGGTCCTCTCGGAAAGTGACTTCGCTATATTCGTATTTTCACCGGACGATTTGGTCCGGATCAGGAATTCAACTGCACCTGCAGTTAGGGATAATGTACTTTTTGAGTTCGGCCTTTTCATCGGAAAACTAGGACGAGAGCGAGTTTTTTTCATTCTGCCATCGGATGGTGATCTACATATCCCTACTGATCTTTTAGGAGTTACGCCTGGTAGATATGAGTCAACACGCGAAGATGGCAGCATGCAGGCGGCTACCGGTTCTGTGTGCTACCAAATCCGGCTTCAGATGAAGAAGCTCGGGATCGCTCCTGGTCGGATTATCGTAGAGGAAAGCACAGAAGGCGGCATAGTAGAGGAATTGGAAAGACGCGATTGGTTATTCGACTTTGTAGAAGAAAAGTATGACCAAGCCAAGGCTACGCTCCAGAGTGAAGTAGAGAGCATGTCGGGAGAAGCTGCGCTTACCAGAAAAGCTTGGATTCTTTACTGCGAGTTCAAGCTAAGTAACGATAACAACATCGATGCATTAACAAACTACGCCAACGAGCACTTTGAGTTTTCAGGTGTTCAATCTATTGTCGCAACATTCCTTCGCTGGGAAGGCAACGCCAGCAAAGCAATCGAACTCTTGTCTGCCGTCCAGGAAAAAAGGCCGAAGGATTCCGAAATTGCTATGGCGCTTGCGCTGTGTCATTCGGATGAAACTGACAGTGCTAATGAAATCGCTGAACTGCAGCGTATTGGACCGGATGATTTTCCAGAAGTAGCCATCCGTTTGGCTGAGACCCTTGAGCGAGAGGAAAAAACGAACGAAGCATTATCAGTTATTCTGCGTTGCTACGCGAAGCATCCAAGCCACAAGGGGCTTCGATTCAAGTACGCCCGCTTGGCTCAGGAGCTTGGTCAGGATCATATTGGGGCACATTTACTTGATCGCCTGACACATGATGACCCCAGCTCAATTGAATATTGGGGATATCTTGGGAACTCCTGTCTCCAACTCGATTTATACGATAAAGCGCTATATTCCTATCGTAGAACAGAAAAGCTAATGAATGCAGAAAGCTCTTCGCAGTGGATAACCGCTAACATAGGTAACTTACTGATTAATAAAGACCTACCAACTGAGGCGTGTGAATACTTGGAGCGTGCAGTCAAGTTTGAGCCTCACTCTGAGTACGGCCATGAAAGATTAGCTTCTGCTTTAAGAAAAAAGGCTTCCGAGGCCAAAGAGTTCAAGAAGAAATGCACCGAAGGGCAACGCCAGGTACGTGAAGCGATAAAAAAGGTTCTCAATCCTTCGACTATTGAATCCGATGCCTCGCGCGGCCTGCTGAGCAACTTGCTTCTGACTAGCTCACCTCCCTCAAAATGACTGCTCTGGGTCAATTGCTGCTCTCCCGATTAACAGCAATTGGCCGATTACCGTCGCCCACGAATGACTGCTTTCGGCCATATCCTTCTGGTAGCGGTACAAAGTACCTGCGCGATAATCCAGGTATAATCACGGATTGGCTGTGGTTGCCGATTATAGAAATGGGTGATGCAGTGAGTGAAGTGAAAAATGAATAGTTATATGAATTTATTGAGGAAACTCATATGGAAGCTGCATTAATCGGGATGATTGGCGTAATCATCGGGATATTTTTTAATGAGTTTATAAGAAGAAAAAATCGAATTGAAAGTTATGCCCAAAAGACGTTCGACAAACGTCTCGAAATATTTGATGAGCTTTATCAGCGTGTTTCCGAGTGCGGATCCCTCGGTCAACGAGTAATCAGCGAAATTGAGTTGCCCTCAGAAGAGCGATATGAGTTGATAAGTGATGCGATTATAGAATTTGCAGGATGGTGCGACAACCATGGTCTATATTTGCCCGAAGAGGTAAGCCTTCATTGCATGACACTGCTGATGGGGGTAGAAGAAATTCCGGACATTGAAGACGAAAATCAGAAGCTGGAGCGAATTAAGAATTTCCAAACGCAATTGCGGTATGCGAAAGAAATGATAAGAAAAGAATCGGGCATAGAGGATATAAATAAAACATTCGCATCCATGACCAAAGCCAAATATAGCAGCCCAATAATCGAATACTATCGTGCGCAAAAGAAAGCCATGCTTAAATCAAAAAAGCAAAAAAACATCAAGTAGTGTATTTGATTATAAAAAATTAATCGCCGCACACTGTTAGGAGTAACACAGGAAAGGGGACGGATTTATTTTATTAGAAATAAATCCGTCCCCATTTTTGGTCCCCATTTTTGCTTATTCTCTTGGGAATAAATTGGTTCCCTTTTTTGTCCCCTTTTTCTTTAAACTAGAAAATACTGCGTAAATATAGCTTTTAACCAAGGAAAGTAGTCGTCATCAGTCATTGTTTTCGTAATGATCTCGCCTTTTTGACCAATCGTGAAAGAATCAAGGCTGCCACTGTTCATTTTAAATGTGAAATTATTCGGCAACTCCAGCGTCGAATCATAATGCTCATCTTGCATCAAGGAAAAATAGATCTCATATGGAAATCTATCGAGGATTTGCCCGATCGCGAAGATGAATAGCTCCACAATGTCAAGATAGTCTTCTACCTGCTCTGTAGTGGGTACAATGTATTCGTGCTCGACACGGTTTCGTGTTTTATTTAATCTGGACAAAATGCGAGGTGACAATATTCCGCATTTGGAAAGATACTCCAGTCGCTTGTCGAAACCTAGTTGCTTATTTTTGTAGGCAACTTTCCATCCTAGGGCATTGCACAGAGTTTCTGTTTGTAGATGAAAAGCTCTTTTGGCGTTTCCAACAGCGTTAATTAAAGCCCGTTCCCCGTCCTGCTCATCAAAGTCCTGTCTTCCATATTCCAAATAAGTTAATGGTAAAATTTTTGCCTGATGACTCACTCAGCTATAAGTTCCTCCATCATTTATATAGTGGGAAATGTACTCTGGCTTCAAGTTCTTAACGTTCATTTACAACTCGCAGATACCTGTCAAATTGGTGTTCTATAGTACCAGACGCTCGACAGCATTGAATCGCCCCGGGCTTTATAGACACATCTGAATGACCGCTATTGGCCGGTAGCGGTCGTTAGCCAACGTCCGTTTATGGCCGAAAGCAGCCGGTCAAAAAACAAAGGGTGAGGGCCGTTCCTGAGCCACCCGTTTAACCACCCAAAAACCACGTTTAAAAGACACCATCCGTTACGCCCTCAAGGCTACACAACCTTGCGTCATTGCCTACGACTACGCCAGAATCCGCCGGCTTGTGCGTCTGGGGCGCGGGTTTTATCGTTTCCGGGTCACTGAAAAAACAGTGATCGGGTTTGGTAGCCCGGTTTACCTGTCGCATCGCAACACCAGTTTGCAGGGACTTTTTCGTCCTCTGTTTTATGGTGGCCATGCGTAGGGCGTCTTCGGACGCGCCGAAGTGACTGATCCGCAGCTATGCAAGCGGTGCTCAGATCGTGTTCAATTTCGCACATGCACTCACCCAGTTCCCTCGAAACAAGTGAAAGTACTATCGCTTCGGATTCCCGAGGCGGCCTTAGATCACCTGGTCAACGGCAAGGCCGCAATGGACTGGGTGATGGAGCGCCAAACTGGAAAAGGGGACAGATTT
The DNA here is from genome assembly GCF_002112345.1 of Pseudomonas sp. R43(2017). Classification (NCBI taxonomy): domain Bacteria; kingdom Pseudomonadati; phylum Pseudomonadota; class Gammaproteobacteria; order Pseudomonadales; family Pseudomonadaceae; genus Pseudomonas; species Pseudomonas sp. R43(2017). The sequence goes on along the minus strand of NZ_NEHJ01000001.1, from coordinate 998,265 downwards.
ATTTCCCTACTCTAAACGTCCGCTATTGGCCGGATGCGGTCGGCCTCCCAATGTCCGCTTCTGGCCGAAAGCGGACGCCCGGACAAAGGCGATTATTCCCCATTTTTTTGAAAGTAGCCGTCGTTGCTACTAAGGTGAATCTGCAACAACCAATGTCAACATCAAGGAGAGATTTATGGCACTTAAACCAGGCCCAAAGCCAATTGCTGAATCAACTGGTGAAGTTGATAAGCGTCGTCGTGACAATAAAAACACGCAAGGAAATAATCCCGACTTAAAACCTAGCAAGTCCACGAAAAAATAGGTTGTCGCTGGCGGAAGCTACTGTAATGGTAGCTTCTGTCATTTGAGCTTTTAGTAAACAAAGACGATTACTCCCCATTAACCCGCTTAAGCCAATTCCAAAATGGATCGTCCGATTCCTGCGCATCCATACTTTCAGTGCCGGTAACAACCTCCGACGCTCTCGCCGGAATGCTCAACCCAAGTGCCCGCTCTACATGGGCCCGCAACAGAAGCGGTGGTGGCGGGTAAGAGTCATCGCCGTATTCCTTTTCTCGCACTTCTTCAGGCGTCAGCTGGAACTGCTCTGGCCAGCAGAGTTCGTCGTACCCGATCGCCAGCAGGCGCAATAGATCCTGCACGTTATCGGTCAGCACACAGAGCATGTCGGATCCTGATCCCGAGCCCAGATGGACAATTCGTTGCTGCCCGTTGTCGTCCAGCCACAGTCCGGCCCACGAACCGTCACCTCCGGTTCTCAAGAATATCGTTAGTCGGTGATTCACTTCGGGGTCGTCACTACGGGTCCATAGCGCGGTAAAGGCAGGATCCGGAACGTAGAAAGTGGTCGTGGCGATATCGCTGTTTTCAGGTTCCGGATGCAGGGTCATGTAGCGCTCACCGTCGCGGTGTGTCCGGACACAGCCGTGTTCTTCCAATAGCTGAAGGGCTTGCTCCAGTAGTGGTGGCATCGGATTGCTGACGGGGAAGGCTGCGGTGATTTCCTTGGTGAACTTCATTTCTTTCCTGATTCAGGTGCGCCTTGACGGAGGGTAAACGCGATGGTGATAGACAGACCATCCCTCCACCGAGATCTTTCAAAAACAAAGGGTGAAAGCCGCTCTTGATTCACCCGTTTAACCACCTCCAAAAAACCTGTTTAAAAGATACCTACTGTTACTTCCTCAAGGCTACACAACCTTGCGTCATTGCCTACGACTACGCCAGAATCCGCCGGCTTGTGCGTCTAGGGCGCGGGTTTTATCGTTCCATGGTCACTGAAAAACAGTGATCGGGTTTGGTAGCCCGGTTCCCCATATGACGCATAACGTCACCTAGCGCGGATGCCTTTTCGGTATCTGACTTATGGTGGCCATGCGCAGGGCGTCTTCGGGCGCGCCGGATTTTCCATATGGGCCGGTCTACCAACCTTCGTATGGCCACCACCCCTCGTTTGGTAGCGAGAGTGATGGCTCCTTAAGTCCCATATGGAGTTTCACCATGATCAAACCAACACCCAACCCACCCGAAACCGACCCGGTTTCCCCCTATCAATTCCCCGATTCCCGCACCCTCAACGAAGCCGCCGAACGCGCCCTCGACCATTACCTCACCCCACAACAACGCATCATGGGCAGCCACCACAAACATGACCCCATGTTCCTGGCCAACCCCGCTTACAACAGCGAATCCCTCCTGGCCAACGCCAGCGAATCCCTCGATTCCGCCAGCGAAATGCTCAGCAACTTCGCCGCTATCCTGGAACCCGGCCACCGCAAAACGGCGCTGGGCATTGCGCAAGTGGTGATGGTCGCGGGGTTGGCGGTGAATCAGGCGCTGGATCATGTCGAGGTGAAGACGTGATCGGTTGATGGCTGTCGCTCAATAGCCGAAAAGTAAATGGCCGAGGTTCTCAGGTGTAACTGACGACCTCGGCCATATTTTTTTCTGCACATATCGACGTTCGAACAAAGGGGACGCCTAGTCAGTCCGCGATATCTACACTTTCCCCACCACTTGCCGCGCATCCCGCCGCACCGCCTGCGGAGGCACACCGAAGCCTCGGATAAACGCTTCCCGCATATGCCGCCGATCGCGAAAACCGGATTCGCTGGCCACCACATCAAGGGAATGCCGGCTCTGTTCGATCATCAATCGAGCGGCCTCCAGGCGCAGGCCTTCGATGGCTTTGGCGGGGGATTGGCCGGTTTCTGCGCTGAATATGCGGGTGAACTGGCGAGGGCTCAGGTGTGCCACGCCGGCCAGTTCTTCGACACTGAGCGGTCGGCTCAAATGTTGCCGTGCATAGTTCAGTGCGCTTTGGATTCGGTCGGACTTGGGGGCGAGGTCGAGCATTTCCGAATGCTGCGACTGCCCGCCGGAGCGGTGCTGGTGCATCACCAGTTTGTGCGCCACCGAGCGGGCGACGTCGGCGCCCAGATCCTTTTCCACCATGCCGACGGCGAGGTCGAGGCCGGCGGTCATGCCCGCCGACGTCCAGAAGGGGCCGTCGACGATATAGATGCGGTCGACGTCGACGCTGATTTCGGGGTGGCGCTTCTGCAAGGCCTGCGCGTAAGCCCAGTGGGTTGTGGCGCGGCGTCCGGTCAGCAGGCCGGCTTCGGCGAGGATGAAGCCGCCGGTGCAGATGCCGACAGTGCGCCGCGCCTGATTGCCGGCCTGGCGCACGAAGTCGAGCACAGCGGAGGCTGTGTCGGTTTTTTCCGGATCGTTGACCCCGACAACGATCCAGGTGTCGGCCAGCCCGGGCGCTTCGAGCGGGCGGGTTTCCATGGCCAGCCCCAGTGAGGAGCGCACCATGCCGCCGTCCGGCGAGAAGTTTTCGATGCTGTAGAAGGGCGCTTCGGCGATCTGATTGGCGAACTCGAAAACGGCTTGAGTCGCCAGGGAGAGCACCTGAAAACCGTCGGTGAGCAAGTAGCCGATGCGATGCATGATGATTTCTCGGATGTCCTGAATCCATACCATATACGTCATTTGAGATATGGCCAAGCCGTCGCATCCTGTTCTCCAGTACTTCCCACAACCCTGGAGACTCGACATGACTCAATCCCGCCTCGGTACCGCCCTGATCACCGGCGCTTCGTCCGGCATCGGTGCCATCTACGCTGAACGCCTGGCCCGCCGTGGCCATGACCTGATCCTGGTCGCGCGAAATCGCGACCGCCTGAATGTTCTGGCCAAGCGCCTGAGTGAAGAAACCGGCCGTCGCGTTGAAGTCCTGGCTGCCGACCTGTCCGAAAAAGCCGATCTGGCGCGGGTCGAAGATCGCCTCAGAACGGACGCCAACATTTCTCTGCTGGTGAACAATGCCGGGGTTGGTGCGACTCATCCTTTGCTGGAGTCAGACGTCGACAAGCTCGAAGACCTGCTCACGCTCAACGTGAACGTGCTGATGCGCCTGACTTACGCGGCGGTCCCGGGTTTCGTCGCCCGTGGCGGCGGCACGCTGGTCAACATCGCCTCGATCGTGGCCATTGCCCCGGAGGTGTTGAACGGCGTTTACGGCGGCTCCAAGGCTTTCGTCCTCGCGTTCAGCCAATCCTTGCGTCACGAACTGGCGGACAAAAATGTCCGGGTCCAGGTGGTGCTGCCCGGCGCGACGGCCACCGAATTCTGGAGCGTGGCCGGCACACCGCTGGAGCATCTGCCGGAGGCGATTGTGATGCGGGCGGACGATATGGTGGACGCTGCGTTGTCCGGCCTCGACCAAGGCGAGTTCGTCACCATTCCGGCACTTCCCGAAATCGCCGACTGGGATGCCTACGAGGCGGCGCGCCAGAAGCTGATGCCTGATCTGTCGCGGAGTGAGCCGGCTGCACGCTATCGCGACTGATGTTCGACGCAGGCATCGATTTGCGAACGAAGGGGGCTACGAACATAGGGGCCGAAATTACGAGCTGAAGTTCTCACTCCGCACGCGTCAGGCTTGAACGACCGTGCAAAACTCCTATGATGCAAAGGGCCTGCGCCTGTGGCTTGCAACCGGCGACGCCCCCTTCGTTTCCCAGTGAGATCGCCCCTCGTGGAGTCTATTCCAGACGCTTTGCATGAATCACTCATGACCCGGTTTGTGTTCGGGCCGTTTTGCGTCGTTCCAGGTAAAAGGCTGCTGACCAGAAACGGGGTTGCGGTGGAGATCGGCGGTCGGGCGCTGGATCTGCTGATTGCCTTGCTCGAGCAGCCGGGGCGGGTGCTGTCCAAGTACGATCTGATCGAAAAGGTGTGGCCCGACAGCGTGGTTGCCGAAGGCAGTCTGCGCTTCCACATGACGGGTCTGCGGCGGATTCTCGGGGATGGCGAGGAGCACGCGCGTTATATCGCGACCCAGGTGGGTGTGGGTTATGCCTTCGTGGCGCCGCTGGAAAGGCAACTGTCCGGGGTTCAGCCTACGCCCACGGAATCCGGGCATTTAAGGGCTGCCTGCAGCCTGCCGCCGCGGGCGAAGCTGATCGGGCGCGAAACCGACCTGCAACTGGTCGTCGATCACCTGCAGCAGCCCAGGTTGTTCACCCTCGTCGGTCCCGGTGGCGTCGGCAAGACCAGCCTCGCCATCGAGGTGGCGCATCGCATTGCGGCCCAGGGTTACGAACGCGTCTGCTTCGTCGACCTGGCGCAGGTGGAAGACTGCACGCTGGTGCCTTCAGCACTGGCCCGCTCGCTGGAAATCGCCGTGCAGGCCGAAGATCCGATGTTCGTTTTGCTGGCGCATTTGCGCGAACAGCGGCTGATGCTGGTCATCGATAATTGCGAACACCTGATCGACGCCGTTTCAACCCTTCTGGAACAGATCAGCGACAGCGCGCCCGACGTGGGCATTCTGGCCACCAGTCGCGAGCCGTTGCGGGTGCGTGGCGAATACGTGCATTGGCTCAATCCGTTGGAGTTTCCTCGCGAGTCCCGGCACCTGTCCACTCAGGAGCTGCTGGCATTCGCAGCGATCAAACTGTTTGTAGAGCGCGCGTCGTCGAGCAATGCGGCGTTGCTGCTGGAGGCGGATGGCGGGCAAATGATCGCGGACATCTGCCAGCGTCTGGAGGGCATGGCCCTGCCGATCGAACTGGCGGCGATGCGGGTTGCCAGCCACGGCCTGAAGGCCACGCACGCCTTGCTCGGCGAGCGTTTTTCACTGGGCTGGTCGGGGCGCCGGACGGCGGTCCCGCGGCATCAGACGCTGCGTTCCATGCTCGACTGGAGTTACGACCTGTTGTCGGCGCCGGAGCGTCTGGCGCTGGAGCGATTGTCGGTGTTTGTCGGGCCGTTCTCTCAAGAGGCGGCGTCCCAGGTGGTTGCCGAGTCTCAGTCCGAAGGCCCTGCGGTGGCGGCGATCCTCGATGATCTGGTGTGCAAGGGGCTGGTCACGGTTGATCACAGTGATTCGACGGATTCCTATCGGCTGCTCGAGATGACACGCGCCTATGCCCGGGAGAAACTGGCGGCCCGAGGCGATGCCGAAGTGAACTCGCTGGCCTTCAGGCATGCGGCGTATTACATGGATCTGCTGGGGCATCCCGGCACCTCGCCCGATGAGTTTTTCCGCAACTTTGCGCGCCTTGCCAGTCAGTTGGGTAATGTACGCAGTGCGCTGGAGTGGAGCTTCGGGCCCCATGGCGATCCGGGCCTGGCGTTGCCCCTGGCAGCGGCGAGTGCACCTCTGTTCCTGCATTTTTCCTTGCTGGTCGAGTGCCGGACCTGGTGTGCCCGGGCCGTGGAACTGCTCGAACTGGGGTACTACGGCACGTCGACCGAAATGGAACTGCAGGCGGCGCTCGGGCTGGTGCTGATGTTCACCCAGGGCAACAGCGAAGCGGCCGAGAAGGCCTTGCTCCGGGCGCTGGACATTGCTGTTGCGCTGGCTGACCACGGCTCGCAGTTGAGGCTGCTTGGCCGCTTGCAGATTTTCTACGAACGCATTGGTGATTTCCCTTCTTCGCTGGCGTGGGCGGAGCAGGCAGCCGTTGTCGGCAACCTGCTGAATCAGCCGGCGGCCATCGCAATCGCTTCATCGCTGACCGGCATCTCCCATCATCTGCTGGGCGATCAGCGTCTGGCGCGCCAGGAGCTGGAACGCTCGCTGCGCAACAGTTTGCCGTCCCATCCCAGCCACACCATCTACTACGGCTTCGATCACCGCAATCGCACCGGGCTGGCACTGGCCCGTTCGCTGTGGTTGCAGGGCTTTCCCGATCAGGCCCGGCACTGGGCCGAACTGATAGAAGCCGAAGCGTCGGCGCTGCAGCATCCGGTCACCTACTGCATCGCCATGGTCTGGATTCTGTGCATCTACATCTGGACCGGCGATCTGGAGAAGGCGGCCGCCAGCCTTGAACGGTTCAGTGCCGTGGCCGAGACCAACGCCCTGGGCCCTTATATTGCCGCCGCCCATGGCTTGCGGGCGGCGATTGCGATCCGCGCCGAACAGCCTGGCGATGCGGTGCCGCTGCTGGAGGAAAGCCTGGCGCGGCTGCGTGGCATGCGCTACGAACTGCTCACGACATCGTTTGAAATCGCGCTGGCCGAGGGCCTGATTCTGGGTAGGCAACACGCGAAGGCGCTGATGCTGGTGGACGGCACCATCGATCACTGTCGTCAGAGCGGCGACGCCTTCGCATTGCCGGAACTGCTGCGGATCAAGGCCGGAATTCTCAAGGAAATCGATGGCGAAAATGTTCAGGCCATCACGACTCTTCTTGAGGCGTCCATCGCGCTGAGCCGCGATCAGGGGGCCTGGGCATGGGAGCTGAGGACTTCGATGGATCTGGCCAGGCTCTGGCTGGAACAGGGAAGGGCGGAGCAGGCCAAGGCGTTGCTCGGTGCTTGTCGCGATCAGGTCTCGGAAGGTTTCGACACCCTTGACCTGCGCCGGCTGGAAAGCCTCTGGAAAAGCCTTGGCGTCACGCGGGGGTGATCAGCGCCGCCATTTTCACCAGATCTGCCAGTGAACGGGCTTTCATCTTGCGCATGACCTTGCCCCGGTGGGCCTTGACCGTGATCTCGCTGATCTCGAGGTCTGCGGCGATCAGTTTGTTCAGACGACCACTGACTACCGCGGCCATGATTTCCTGTTCGCGGGGCGTCAGGGTCTTGTAGGCCTCAAGCACGGAGTGCAGGGCTTTTTCACCTTCCAGAGCCGCCCGGCTGCCTTCGAGCGCATCGCCCATGGCGGTCAGCAGCTCATCATCGTTGAACGGTTTGGTCAGAAACTCCACCGCACCGGCTTTCAAGGCCCGCACCGTGCGCGGAATGTCTCCGTACCCGGTGATGAAGATGATCGGCATGTTGTAGCGCTCGTCAGCCAGGGACGTCTGCAGATCCAGACCGTTCAAGTCAGGCAGGTTGATATCCAGTACCAGACAACTGGGTACCCGCGCGCGGGGCTCGGCGAGAAAATCCTGCGCGGATTCGAAGAGTCGTGGCTGCCAGCCGGCGCATCGGATCATCAGTTCCAGCGACTCGCGCACGGAGACGTCGTCATCCACAACGAACACCACAGGCGTGACATCACTCATCGGCAATGCTCCATGGCCGGGGGACACTGTGTGATTCGAGTTCAACATGTCGATTCCTTTTCTTTACCGCTTCGCGTTCAGTCGAGGGGCAGGGCAGCGCTCAGGGCCTTGACCAGTTGCGCTTCACTGAAGGGCTTGAACAGGCACTCCACCGCGCCGGTATTCAACAGCTTTGCCTGTTGGCTGGCGTCGGCGTGAGCGGTGATGAAAATCACCGGAATGCGATAGCCGCGACGCAGCAGTTCCTTGTGCAGATCCGGCCCGGACATGCCCGGCATGGCCACATCGAGAATCAGGCAATCGGTCAGGCCGAGATAAGGCGACGCCAGAAACGCCTGCGCCGAGGCGAACGCCTGGACAGCGAATCCGAACTCCCTGATCAGGTCAGGCAGTGATTCACGAACCGACTCGTCATCATCGACAACCGATACGAGCAAGTACTTACCCATCAGTGATTCTCCATGACGCGATCACAGGCCTCGCGGTTGTCAGCGTACGGGATTGAAAAGGCGAACGTCGCACCCGGGCCGTCGTTGGCAGAGGCCCGGAGTTGCCCGTCGTGGTGTTCGATGATGGAGCGACTGATCGACAGACCGACCCCCATGCCCGAGCTTTTGGTGGTGTAGAAGGCATTGAAAATCCGCTCCATGTCCTGTGGATCGACCCCGGTGCCGCTGTCCTTCACCGCCAGATAAACGCTCCGGTCTTGTTCCTGGCCGGTGCTGACGATCAAGTCTCTGGAGCGACCGGTGATGCTGCTCATGGCCTCGACAGCGTTCATGATCAGGTTGAGGATCACCTGTTGAAGCTGGACCCGGTCGCCCCTGACCGGCGGCAGGGCCTCGGCGAATCGAGGATGAAGCACCACGCCGTTGCGTTGCAGCTCGCCCAGCAGCATGGCGATGACTTCCCGTGCGGCGTCATTGAGGTCGACGTTTTCAATCGTGATGCTTTTTTTCGAGAACAACGCTCGCAAGCGGTTGATCACATCGGCCGCGCGATTGCCGTCGCGAATGGTGCGGCGCGCGGTTTCCAGGGCTCCGTCGACATTCGGCGGATCGGCTCCGAGCATGCGCAGGCAGGTGCTGGCGTTGGTGATGATGCCGGCCAGCGGCTGATTGACCTCATGGGCAATGGACGCGGTGACTGCCCCCAGGCTGGCGACTCTGGCCAGATGCGTCAGTTCGGAACGGGCCTTGGCCAAAAAGGCTTCCGCCTGTTTGCGGTCTTCGATGTCGGTGTTTTCGCCATACCAGCGCACGATCCGGCCCGCCTCATCGCGCTGGGGCACGGCGCGAATCAGAAACCAGCGATAAATGCCGTCGAAGCGTTTCAGGCGAGCCTCGTACTCACCGGCATTGCCCGAGTGCAGAAGCGCCTGCCAGTAACCGCCCAGTCCGGGAGCGTCGTCGGGATGGATCGATGCCACCCAGCCATCGCCGCACGCCTCTTCGAGCGACATGCCGGTGTAGTCGCACCAGCGCCGGTTGACGAATCCGACACTGCCTTCGGGGGACGCGCTCCAGACGAATCCGGGAACGGCATCGATGATGCCGCGCAGGCGCTCCTCCGAGCTGCTGACCTCCGCGAGGGCTTTGGCGATCAAGACCTTGTCCCGTCGGCGCTCGTCGATATCGACCTGCAACACGCACCAGCGAGTGATGGTGCCTTCGCTGTTCCTGACCGGCAGGCCGCGCACATGAAACCAGCGATAGACACCGTCGGCGCGCCGAATCCGATGCTCGATATCATAGGGTGTGCCGGTGCCGACCGAGTGCATCCACGCCGCGCCGACCGATGGCAGATCGTCCGGGTGCACGGTGTCGCTGGCCTGCCAGTTTTTCAGTTCTTCGAGGGGGATGCCGATGTAGTCCAGGATTTGCCGGTTGACCTGCTCCAGCTCGCCGGACGGTGTCATGAAGGCGACCATGGCCGGAATGCTGTCGATGATCGAGTCGGCCTCGGACATTGGCAGGCCCCCGTCATTGACGTGGCCTGGACCGTCTTCGATGACGCGCTCCCGCTCGTTCGCCATGTCGATTCTCATTGTGCAGTCACCGTTGAACAAAGATGCGCCTTCTGATGGCACTCGCCCATCATACTTTGGTGTCGCTTGCCGCGAATATCGGCCGCCCTCACGCATTGCGATGCGCATCACAGACCGCCTGCGGCTTTTGTAAGTCACTGTATCTACGGCCCCTCAAGCCACACAAGCATGCAAATGAGCCTGTTCGCGAAACTGCGCGGATACACCACCCGGCCACCCTTGGCGCTGGTTTCAACGTCCTCCGACGATTGAATGAAGACAACGTGACGTCCGCGCTCCTGCCACCCGAACGGCAGCAGGACAGGTCGTCCCTGTGGCAGGGCAGAACACAATGAAAGCAGTCGTGATCCAGGCCTTTGGCGGGCCCGAAGTCTTGACGGTGCAAGACATTCAACTGGCTGAACCGGGGCCCGGACAAGTCCTGGTCAAGGTCATGGCGGCGGGTATCAATTTCATGGACACCGGTGTCCGTCGCGGCCTCGGCGCGGCCTGGGAGCTGCCGCTGACGCCGGGGGCGGAAGGCGCCGACATTGTTTCAGCCACCGGATCGCAGGTGAAGGAATTCGCTGTCGGTGACCGCGTGGCCTGGCATTACGTGCCGGGCAGCTACGCCGAACAGGTGATCGCCCCGGTCAGCCAGTTGGTGCCGTTGCCGGACGAGATCGACTTCAGCACCGCCGCCAGCCTGATGATGCAGGGCCTGACCGCCAGCAATCTGGTGGACAAGGTGCATGCGATCCAGCCGGGCGATGTGGCATTCGTGCACGCGGCGGCGGGGGGCGTGGGGCTGATGCTGACCCAGTTGATCAAGCTGCGGGGCGGCAAGGTCATTGGCCGGGTATCTCACGCCGACAAGGTGGAGGCCGTACTCGCGGCGGGTGCCGATTACGCTGTGATCGGGCGGGCGCACAACATTGCCGGCCAGGTCATGCGCCTGACGGAGGGGCAGCGGGTGAATGTGGTGTACGACGGCACCGGTGCGGAGGGCTTCGCCGAATCGTTGAACCTGCTGGAGCATTTCGGCACCCTGGCCTTGTACGGGCCGTTCATGGACCCGATCCCGCCGATCGATATCTTCAGCGTGCCGCGCAGTATCAAGCTGACGTATCCCTCGGTCATGCACTACGTGCGCAACCGCGAGCTCCTGCTGGAAAAGTCCCGGCAACTGTTCGCGTGGGTCAGCACCGGCAAACTGAAAACCTTCATCGGCCAGCGTTATTCACTGGACGGCGCGCAGCAGGCCCATCGCGATATCGAGTCGCGCAATACGACGGGCAAGCTAATCATTGTTCCTTGGTGCCACGCCAGATCAGCAGCGCTGCCAACATCTGGCTGCCGGCGAAGAACGTGAACAGCTCTTGCGCGGTCCATCGGGCATCCAGCAGAAAACCGGCGACTATCGGCGAAATGATCGCCCCCAGGCGCCCCATCGCCAGCACCACGCCGACGCCGGTCGTACGGACTGATGTGCAGAACGCCTGAGGGGCCAGGACATACAGGGCGGCGACCGCACCGTTGAGCATCAGGCCAAGTGTGACGGCCACGAGCGCGGCCAGACCGGGCGAGTGCGAGGCCGGCACCATCAGTGGCAACAGGGCGGCGTTGAGCAGCAGGAAACCCGACGACAATCGCCGGCAGCCATACCGATTGGCCGCCAGTCCCAGCAACAGGGCGCCGAGCATGCCCCCCGACGCCAACAGAACGCCGATCCGGGCGCCTTGCCGATCGGTAAAACCGTTAAGAACCAGAAGACTCGGGGTCCAGCTCATCACGAAGTAAAAGCAGAACATCAACAGAAAGAGTGCCAGCGCCAGCGACGTGGTCTGTTGCCACTGACCGGACGAAAACGGTCGGATTGCCTTGTCAGGCGACGTTGGAGCGACAGGCCCACGGCGTTCAAGTGCCAGAAATGATGGTGACTCTCGCAGCCAGAAGACGCCCGCCAACGCCGCCGCCAGCGTGATACAGCCCCCCGCGAGAAAGACATACCGCCAGCCCATGAAATCATTCAATACGTGCGCCAGCACCCCGCCCAGGCTGGCGCCCATGGCGAAGGCGAGGGACTGCAACGCGATGGCCAGGTTGCGCCGCTGCGCGCTGGCGTGCTCGAACGTCAGCACGTTCGCCCCCACCAGCACCGCCCCCGTGCCGATGCCGGTCAACAGTCGCAAAAGCATCAATACGTGATGATCCTGGCTCCAGAACGACAGCAACATGCTCAGTCCGCCGAGCAGCAGGCCGGCGAGCAATAACGGCCTGCGCCCGAAGCGGTCGGCCCTCGGCGCGGCCAGCAGCGATCCGAGCGCCATCCCGACCAGGCTGGCGCTCAACAACAGGCCCGTTTGCGCACCGTTCAACGTCCACTCCGCTGACACCCGGCTGGCGGTGAAGGCCATGGCCATCACGTCCAGCCCGTCGATCACGTTGAACAGCATGCACAGCCCGATCACCCACCACCGCGAAGTGGTCGATGGCATGCCGCACGGGCGTTCGAGCGCTGTTTCCCCACGCATCCGCAATCCTTGTTCTGCCAGGTCATTCGAATGGGCCGGCTCGCCGAGCCGTATCCCTGCCGCATTTTGCCCGTTAACCGCTGCTGAATTCGAGCGCGATTTTGCGCCTCATACCAAGGTATCGACCGACACCATCGTGTAATCGCTGCGAGGGTGGCGGGGTGGTCTGATCCGATTGGCGATGCCTTTCGAATAATGACTACAAGGAGATCCAACATGGTTGCGGTTACGTGCGGTTCCACATGGCGCCATTGCCTGGCGTCAGCCATCAGAAGAGGGGCCCTGGGCCTTGCCGTGCTGGCAGGCAGCAGCGGCGCCTGGGCCACCGGCCCGACAACCGATCAGTCGCAAGCCATTCGCCCGTACCACGTTCATGTGGACGAAGCGAAATTGACTGATCTGCGCAAACGCATCGCCGACACCCGTTGGCCCGACAAGGAAACGGTCAACGACGTGTCCCAGGGTGTGCAACTGGCGCAGGTCGAGGCCCTGGTTAAGTACTGGGGCAGCGGTTATGACTGGCGCAAGGCAGAGGCGAAACTCAACGCCTTGCCGGAGTTCGTGACCACGATTGATGGCGTCGACATTCAGTTCATCCACGTGCGCTCGCGCAACCCCAACGCGATGCCGCTGATCCTCACCCATGGCTGGCCGGGTTCGCAATTCGAGTTCCTCAAGACTATCGGCCCGCTGACCGATCCCGTGGCCTATGGCGGCAAGGTCGAGGACTCGTTCGATGTGGTGATTCCGTCGATTCCCGGTCACGGCTTTTCCGGCAAGCCGACCGAACTCGGCTGGGGTCCGGACCGGGTGGCGAAAGCCTGGGATGTGTTGATGAAGCGTCTGGGTTACACCCACTACGTGTCTCAGGGGGGCGACCATGGTTCGGTGATTTCTGATGCACTGGGTCGTCTGGCACCGCCCGGTTTGCTGGGCATTCACTTGAATATGCCCGCCACCGTGCCACCGGAACTGGTCAAGCCGATCAATGGCGGAGACCCGGCTCCGGCTGGGCTGAGCGGCCCGGAACTGACGGCGTTCAACTCGCTCAGCAAGTTCTTCGGGCGCAACGCGGCCTATGGCGCAATGATGGTGACCCGGCCACAGACCATCGGTTATCTGCTGGCGGATTCGCCTGCCGGCACGGCGGCGTGGATGTATGAAAAGTTCGCCGCCTGGACCGACAGCGACGGTCAGCCCGAGAAGGTGCTGAGCCGCGATGAAATGCTCGACGACATCAGCCTGTACTGGCTGACCGACAGCGGCGCCTCGTCCTCCCGTTTCTACTGGGAGAACAACAACAATAACTTCAGTGCCGCCGCGCAAAAGACCGCGGACATCAAGGTGCCGGTGGCGATCACCGTGTTCCCCCACGAAATCTACCGTGCGCCGAAAGTCTGGTCGCAACGTGCCTATCCATCGCTGGCCTACTTCAGCGAAGTCGGCAAGGGCGGTCACTTCGCGGCATGGGAGCAACCGCAATTGTTCAGCGAAGAACTGCGCGAAGCCTTCCGGCCACTGCGCGCGGCTGCGCAGAAAACTGCGGCTCAGGCCGCGCGCTAGCCCTTCAATCGGCAATTCCTTTAACGCTAAGCCCTTCAACCAAAGCCCGGAACCGCCGCCCGGCGGTTCACGAGGGAGACTCGGCATGACTGACCATAACGCTGTAACTCAATCCCGGCGCGTGCTCGCCGTTTCGATGCTGGCGCTTGCACTGGGCATCGCCTCGGCCTACGCCAGCGCCGCCGAAGTACCCGGCGGCAAGATCGACGCGATCACCGCCGGCAGCAACGTTTCTTTCGGCGCGCTGAAACACGTCAAGGCCGGACTGCTGGACGTGTCGTACGCGGAAGCCGGCCCCGCCGACGGGCCGGTGGTGATCCTGCTGCACGGCTGGCCCTACGACATTCACAGCTACACCGACGTGGCCCCGGCACTGGCGCAGAAAGGCTATCGGGTACTGATTCCCTATGCGCGCGGTTATGGCGATACGCGCTTTCTGTCGGCCAAAACCGTGCGCAACGGCCAGCCCTCGGCGCTGGCGAAGGATCTGATCGACTTCATGGACGCCTTGAACATCAAGCAGGCGGTACTCGGCGGCTACGACTGGGGTGCGCGCACCGCTGATATCGTCGCCGCGCTCTGGCCGGAACGGGTGAAAGCGCTGGTGGCGGTGAGCGGTTACCTGATCGGCAGCCAGGACGCCGGCAAGACTCCGTTGCCGCCGGCTGCCGAGTTGCAGTGGTGGTATCAGTTCTATTTTGCGACGGAGCGCGGTCGTCTGGGTTACGAGAAAAACACCCATGACTTCGCGAAACTGATCTGGCAATTGGCGTCGCCGAAGTGGAACTTTGACGATGCGACCTACGACCGCAGCGCCGCCGCGTTGCAGAACCCGGATCACGTCGCCGTGTCGATCTTCAACTACCGCTGGCGTCTGGGGCTGATCAAAGGGGAAGCGCAATACGATCCGCTGGAGAAAAAACTGGCGGCATTCCCTTCGATCGGCGTGCCGACCATCACCCTGGAAGGCGACGCCAATGGCGCGCCGCATCCACCGGCCGAGGCTTACGCCAAACGCTTCACCGGCAAATACGAATACCGGCTGATCAGCGGTGGTATCGGCCACAACTTGCCGCAGGAAGCGCCGCAGGCATTCGCTCAGGCAGTGATCGATGCCGATCATCTCTGATCGCTGGCCGAAGGGGATCTGACGATGAAACTCAACCATTGGGCCGTGTTGCCGGCGGCCATTGCACTCGCGGCATTGGCCGCCACCGGTGTCGCGTTGGGCGAGGCCGATGATGGCGACGCCTCGCCGATCTACGGCGTGAAGCTGCCGAAAAACTATCGCCAGTGGGCGCTGATTGCCCCGGCCCAGGAAGCTGCGCCGCTGGATGAATTGCGCGCGGTGCTGGGCAATGACCGGGCGATCAAGGCTTACCAGAGCAAGACGCTGCCGTTTCCCGACGGCACGGTGCTGGTCAAGCTGGCGTGGAAACACGTGCAGTCGCCGGAGTTCGAACCCGCCTCGATTCCGGGGGCGGCCACCACCGTTCAGGTGATGGTCAAGGACTCGCGCAAATACGCCTCGACCGGCGGCTGGGGATTCGGCCGCTTCATCAACGGTAAACCTGCCGATGAAGCCCAGCACCAGACCTGTTTCGCCTGCCATCAGGCGCGGGTGCAGAACCATGACTATGTCTTCACCCGATACGCCCCCTGATCCCGTCACACAAGGAGTTGTCACATGAAAAGAACATTGACTGCGTTGACCCTCGCTGCCGGCCTGTGCCTGGGCGTGAGTGCCTTCGGCCAATCCGCCAAACCGACCGTGGTACTCGTGCACGGCGCGTTTGCCGACGCATCGAGCTGGAACGGCGTGGCGAAAATTCTCGAGAAGGATGGCTACACGGTGATCGCCGCCGCCAACCCATTGCGCGGCGTCAAGAGCGATGGCGCGGCGGTTTCGGCCTTGCTCGGCAGCATCCAGGCGCCGGTGGTGCTGGTCGGTCACTCCTATGGCGGCAATGTCATCAGTGAGGCGGCCAACGATCATGCCAATGTCAAAGCGCTGGTTTATGTCAGTGCCTTTGCGCCCGAGGCCGGCGAAACCGTTGCCGGACTCGCCGGCAAGTTTCCCGGCAGCACCCTTGGCCCGACACTGGCGGCACCTGTTGCGCTGGCCGACGGCGGCAAGGACTTGTACATCCAGCAGAGCAAGTTTCACGATCAGTTCGCCGCCGATGTCCCGGCTGCACAAGCGGCGCTGATGGCCGCGACCCAGCGCCCGGTCACCGAAGCAGCGCTGAACGAGCAAGCCGGCACGCCTGCCTGGAAGCACATTCCGTCGTGGTACATCTACGGCGACAAGGACAGGAACATCCCGCCCCAGGCGATGGCGTTCATGGCCCAGCGTGCGGATGCCAAGGCAGTGGAGGTGGTGAAGGGCGGCTCTCACGTGGTGATGGTGTCGAACCCGGCGCCGGTGGCCCGATTGATTGAGAAAGCCGCTGCGGCCAACTGAAACCCTGCGACGTGCCGAGGCGCGTCGCAGGTCTGTCACTTCCCGCTCAGGCAGCGGACACCTGTGGCGATGCTGCCGGTGCCAGTCTGAGCAGGGGAGTGATGCCGAGCATCAACAGCAGGACCGCGAACAGCAAGGTGTACGCCGGGCCATAGTGTCCGGTGTATTCGCGCAGGGCACCAAAAAGCAGCGGGCCGAGCGCGGCGATCAGGTAACCGATGAACAGCATGAACACCGTCCACAATCCGGCCTGTTCGCTGGTGCTGGCGTGATCCAGCGGCAAGGTCATGGCCACGGTGAAACCCATGCCCAGCCCGATGGCTGCGAGCACCACATACAGCATCGGCCAGTACGCCGGCAGGAACGCCATGCCGCCCAGCCCCAGCAGGGCCAGCAACGCCGACAGTCCGAGCAGGCCGCGCCGGTCGTGGGCCTTGCCCGGAATCAGTCCCGCACCCACGCTGGCCACGGCGAACACCGCCGTAAAAATGCCCAGCAGGATGCCCGGGGACACACTCGACGTGGCCGCTTCCACCGACGCAGGCGCCATCCAGGCGAAGAGGGCGTAGACCACGAATTGACCGGCACCGAAATTCAACGCGATCAGCCACGCCTGCGGATTGCCCCACGGCAGACGCTTGCGCTGGTGCGACAGCGATTTCACCACTGGCGCCGGGGTCGCAAAACGCCGTGCCATCCACACCCAACTGGCGATGGCGGTGACACACAGCATGCTCCAGATACCGGCGCCGACCCGCCAGTCCTGCGCCAGCTCGGCAATCGGCGCGCTGAGCACTGCCGCGAGGGTCGCGCCCAGGCTCAGTCCGCCGGCATAGATGCCCATGAACAGTGCCGGTCGTTGTGCAAAGTGAGTCTTGATCCACGCGCCGGTCATTGCACCGGCAACCGCAATGCCGACGCTGGCGAAGAACGTACTGCCGAGCAGGAAAAATGCATTCGGCGAGAGTTCCCGCAGCAAGGTCGAGGCCCCCAGCAGCGTCAGTGCGACAACCACACTGCGATCGATCCCGAAGCGTCTGGCCAGGCTCGGAACCACCAGCGCGAACACGCCCATGCAGACGTCGGGGATCGAGGTCAGCAGCGCGGCCTGGGTGTAGCTCAACTGGAAGTGCTGCTGGATCAACAGCAGGATCGGCCCCACCGAAATGATCGGCGGCCGCAGGGCGATGGACAGGATCAGCAGGCCGATCACCGCCGTAATGGCCTGCTGGCTGCTGGAGAGATTGCGGGTGATTGCCATTGGGAAAGCCTCATTGATGAACAATGAGCGCAAGGCTAACAATGGGCCGGCCATGGCAAGTGCCAGGGTTTGTCGTCAAAGTGACAATCGTCGCCTTACTACGATCAAGGGCTGTTTTCAGGAGACTCCAAGCGATGAAACAAGAGGTGCGCAAGGTCGTCGCTAGACGTGAGTCCGCGCCGCGCAGCGAACGCTATCCCGACTATCAGGATGTGCCGCGGGTGATGACCGTGCTGGTGCGCGATCAGGCCACCGGTGAATACAACGAGCCGCACGTGCATCGGCACGGGCAGTTGCTGTATGCCTCGAACGGCGTGATGCGGGTGGCCACCGAACGCGGATTGTGGATCCTGCCGCCGAAGCGGGCGTTATGGATTCCGCCCGGGGTGATCCACGACCAGTTGATGCTGAGCGCGGTCAGGATGCGCTCGATCTACATTGAGCCGCAGGTCTGCGCCGGGCTGGGCGATCACTGCAAGGTGCTGGAGATCCCCGGACTGCTGCGCGAGTTGATTCTGGCCTTGGCCGACCAGCCGATCGAATACCCGCAGGAAGGGCGCAACGCGCACATTGTGGCGTTGATACTCAGTGAACTGCAGGCGGCGCGGACGTTGCCGATCGAAGTGCCGTGGCCGGTCGACAGGCGACTGGTCACGGTGTGCGAGGCGATTCTGCAGGACCCCGGACAAGACCATTCGATCGGCTATTGGGCGGACCGGGTCGGCGCCAGTTCGCGCACGCTGATTCGCCTGTTCGTCAATGAAACCGGCCTGAATTTCCGCCACTGGCTGCAGCAGGTGCGGCTGGCGACCGCCATCGACCGGCTCGACAAAGGGCAGTCCGTCGGGGTGATTGCCCGGGACCTGGGCTATGCCAGCCAGAGTGCCTTCAGTGCGATGTTCAGACGGGTGATGGGCGAATCGCCCCGTGAGTTTCTCGTTCGCGATTAGGGCGTTCTGCCGATTCCGATACCTTCGTATTCTGTCGTCGAAGGGAGGCGGGTGTTATCAATGACGCTGCTGTTGCAGGTGCATTGAACGCCAACCCTCGTTCCGCGAGGAACCTTCGAAGAGTGAGAATCCTGATGCTTTTATACCTATCGACCTGGTCCGAAATCGCCCAATTCCTCGAACGCAGCCGCACCATCGTCATCCCGATCGGTTCCAACGAACAGCACGGGCCGACCGGCCTGCTGGGCACCGACTGGATGTGCCCGGAGATCATCGCCCATGAAGCGCAGAGAAGTGCAGACATCCTGATCGCCCCGACTTTCAATATCGGCATGGCGCAACATCACCTCGGTTTCCCCGGCACCATTTCGCTCAGGCCCTCGACCTTCATCGCGGCCATCGCGGACTGGACCCGTTCGCTGGCCGCCCATGGCTTTGAAAAGATCTTTTTCCTCAATGGCCACGGCGGCAACATCGCCTCGATCGAAGCGGCGTTTTCGGAGCTGTACGCCGAGGCGAGTTTTGCCCGGCGCAAGGCCGGGTTCGCCCTGAAACTCTGCAACTGGTGGGATCTGGAAGGCGTGAATGAGCTGGCCCGTGACCAGTTCCCGACTGGCCACGGCATTCATGCAACGCCTTCGGAAATCGCCGTGACCCAGTGGGCCTATCCCGATTCCATCAAGTCGGCCGACTACTCGCCGCAGATCGCCAACTGGGGCCCGATCCGCGAAGCCGCGGACTTCCGTGCCCGTCACCCCGATGGCCGCATGGGCTCGGATCCGGCCCAGGCTTCGCCGGAAAAGGGCCGGCAACTGGTGAAGATGGCGGCTCGCGGCCTGGTGCAGGAGGTGCAGGCCTTCAGTCGCGAATCATTGCCTGACTGACCCGTACAAACAACAACGCCCGGATGATCCGGGCGTTGTTGTTTCGGCTGCCTGCCAGCGTCTTTGCAGATCAGCCCAGTGCCTCAATGGCGTGCGCAACTCCTGCGCCATACGCCGGATCTGCCCGGGTGCAGTGGTCGATGTGTCGTTGTTTCGACTCAGCGCTGGCGCCATGAATCGAGCGCGCGGTGTTATCGAACAGGGCCTGTTTCTGGGCCATGGTCATGGCCCGGAACAGCGCGCCAGGTTGCGAAAAACAGTCGTCGTCCTCGCGGTGATCCCAGTGCCCGGCGCTGCCTTTGAGGGCCAGCGGTGGCTCGCTGAAATCCGGTTGTTCGGCCCATTGGCCATGGCTGTTGGGCTCGTAGCCGAGGGTGCTGCCCGCGTTCGCATCGGTGCGCATCTGGCCGTCCCGGTGATAGCTGTTGACCGGGCAGCGTGGGGCGTTTACCGGGATCTGATGATGATTGACGCCGACCCGATAACGCTGTGCATCGCCGTAGGAGAACAGGCGGGCCTGGAGCATCTTGTCCGGTGAGAAACTGATGCCGGGCACGACGTTGGCCGGGTTGAAGGCTGCCTGCTCGACGTCGGCGAAGTAGTTGTCGGGGTTGCGGTTGAGTTCGAGTACACCGACTTCGATCAACGGGTAATCCTTGTGGGACCAGACCTTGGTCAGGTCGAAGGGATTGATCGGGTACGTCTCGGCGTCCAGCTCCGGCATCACTTGCACGTAGAGCTTCCATTGCGGGAAGTGGCCTTCTTCGATGCTGGTGTACAGGTCGCGCTGGGCACTTTCGCGATCATCGCCGATCAGTGTCGCGGCTTGCTGATCGGTCAGGTTCTCGATGCCTTGCTCGGTCTTCCAGGTGAATTTCACCCAGAATCGCTCGTTTGCCGGGCTGATGAAACTGAACGTATGACTGCCGAAACCATGCATGTGGCGGTAGGTGCGCGGCAACCCGCGATCACTCATGACAATCGTGACCTGATGCAGCGCCTCGGGCAGCAGCGTCCAGAAATCCCAGTTGTTGCGGGCGCTGCGCAGGTTGGTGCGCGGGTCGCGTTTGACCGCATGGTTGAGGTCGGGGAATTTCAGCGGATCGCGCAGAAAGAACACCGGCGTGTTGTTGCCCACCAGATCCCAGTTGCCTTGCTCGGTATAGAACTTGATGGCAAACCCGCGAATGTCACGTTCGGCATCGGCGGCACCACGCTCGCCAGCCACGGTGGAAAACCGGACGAAGATGTCGGTGGTCTTGCCCACGCTCGAAAACAGTCTGGCCTTGGTATAGCGGCTGATGTCACGGGTGACGGTGAAGGTACCGAACGCCCCCGAACCCTTGGCGTGCATGCGCCGTTCGGGAATGACCTCACGATCGAAATGCGCCAGCTTTTCCAGCAGCCATACGTCTTGCAACAGCACCGGGCCTCGCGGGCCGGCGGTCTGCGAGTTGTTGTTATCCACCACTGGTGCGCCGGCGGCGGTCGTCAGCTTTTTCATGCGCTACTCCTGGCTTTTGTCGGTTTGCCGCCATCACATCAAAAGCCTTGGGAGCCCTCTATTGCACCATGGTGTCGCTGCATGGCCGCCGGGCAGGGCAGGCGTGTCTGGCGTGTCGGCGGCTGGCCGGTTCGGGAGCAACGGAGGAAGGATCAGGCGAGGGTGATGCTGACGTTGATGTTGCTGCGCGTGGCTTTGGAGTAGGGGCAATTCTGGTGCGCCGCTTCGATCAGTTGGAGCGCCACTTCCGGCTCGATTTCCGGCAACGAAACGGCCAGGCGGGCCTGCAGGAAGAACCCGTGCTCTGCGTGTACGAGGTCGACTTGAGCTTCCACCCCGGCGTTTGCCGGGAAGCCGATCCTGCGTGCGTTGCAGGCGTGGCGCAGGGAACCGAGAAAACAAGCCGACCAGCACACCGCGAACAACTGCTCGGGATTGGTTCCCGTCCCCGGTGCGCCCGGTGGAGAGAGCCTGAGATCAAGTCGACCATCGTGACTGCGTGCGGTCCCCTCACGGCCTCCCGTGGTGCGGGTCTGTGCGGTGTAGAGCGTTTTTTCGATGTTGATCATGGGCATTCTCTGGTGAAGATTTTCACTGCGTCGAAAGATCGATGCAGGAGCGTGGGGTGTCGTGACGTTCCGCGGCAGACGCACCCGCTAGCGGCGTGTGGTGGTCCGGCGCTGTGATGCCCCGATGGCCCAGGTTGTCGAGCAACGTGGATCGTGCAATCTCGATGAGCCATGCCCGAAACGGGAAGCCGGGGTCATGCCGGGCCTGCTCGAGATACAGGGTCTTGAAGGCTTGCTGGACGAGGCGGCCGGTGTCCTCGCGACTGATCCTTCCGGCCTGTACCTGGCCTTCGAAATAGGCGATGAGCAACGGTGTCACCGTTGCGAACAGTTGCTGGGATTCAGCCCTGTCGTGCCTGACGGCGCCCGTGACCAAGGCATACAGTTCGTCGTTGCCGAGTCGGTCAGCCTCGCACAGGCAATGTTGGCGATAACCTTCAGCCATGATCGGATCCCTCGCAAAACCATCGTTCGACCGACCGCGACAACCCATGATGTCTGCAGGTTGCCTGACGTTCAGCGGTGAGCTTCAATCCTGCTCCTTGAACGTGAGCGACTGCCAGTTATGCGTTGTTAGCGCTTGTTAGCGACGCCTGAAGGCTGTGTTTGAAGTGACGACTGCCTGGCTGTCAGGCCGGGTCTTTGCGTGGTTTTCCGACAGTGGATGCCTGAAGGACGGGCAGGTTTGCGCGGGCGCATTTATGACAACCCGGTCGCTTGGCCATCATTCCGATGGCGTAGGAAACACCCGATATTTATTTCGCACTTTTCCTACATTTTGTTTGCCTCTCCAGCAAAAAACGTGGTTATTATCCGGCGGCGCTTCGGGTCACAAACCCGGCGCCAGAAGATTGCCGTGTGTCTACAGACCCGGCAGTCGCAGCCGATCGGGACCACCCTGGCGCTGTCACCCACCGCGCAGGTTGTTCCTCGTCGTTGACCCTCAAATGGAAGTCGAGGTTTCAATTGATCACGCGGTTTGCAATCGACGATGCATTGGACAGGGCGACGGACGTCGTCAACGATTCTGTCATCTCCCCAGCTGCCTGCGCGGACCGCGCCGCGGTGTTCTTCGCCAGCCTTTCTCCCCCCGGTTTCCTGTGTGTGCCTGCGTGCGACGCGAGTCTGCATGCGCGTGCCGCGCCATCTTCCTGAATTCGAATGACCGAACCGGTACCTGATGCCGGGGCCTGACTGGCGGGGCGCGTGCTGTCTCTGCCTGATCACAAAAATAATGCAGTCATGGACGGTAGCCTCCGATGCTCGACAACACTTCCTTGCGTGGGACGAATCCCGCGCAGCCCGACGTTTCATCCTCGATTCCGTTCGACACCGATCTGTGTGTGCACGGTCTGTTCGAAGCGCAGGTGCTGCGCAACCCCGAGGCGATTGCCGTGCGTTGGCAAGCAGAAGCGCTCAGCTACCGCGATCTCAATATCCGCGCCAACCGCCTGGCCCATCATCTGCGTAGCCTCGGCGTCGGGCCGGACGTGCGGGTGGGGATTTGTCTTGAGCGTTCGCTGGAGATGCTGGTGGGCGTGCTCGCGGTGCTCAAGGCCGGTGGCGCTTATGTGCCGCTGGACCCGGCGTATCCGCAGGCGCGGCTGGCGCACATGCTGGCCGACAGCGCGCCGCCGGTGGTGCTGACCCACGGTCAGGTGCGGCATGTCCTGATGACTGCGCTCGAACAATCGACCACGGTGCTCGATCTGAGCGATTCAACACATTGGGCTTCGCAATCTCCGGAGAACCCCGATCCTTCCGCGACAGGCCTGACACCCCGACACCTCGCCTACGTGATCTACACCTCCGGTTCGACCGGTACCCCGAAAGGCGTAATGGTCGAGCATCGCGGACTGATCGCCGTGAGCGCCGCCTGGGCGCAACTCTATGCGCTGGACAAGCCGATCAATCACCTGCAAATGGCCGGGTTTTCCTTCGACGTGTTCAGCGCCGACCTGATTCGTGCGCTGGGGTTTGGCGGCACGCTGGTGCTGTGCCCTCGGGACACCTTGATGGACCCGCCGGCCCTGTATCGCTTGATGCGTGATGCGCAGATCGGCTTTGCCGACTTCGTCCCGGCGCTGCTCAATCCCTTGCTGGCCTGGGTCGAAGAGAGCGGCCATGACTTGTCGTTCCTGCGTACCGTGGTCTGCGGCTCGGACATCTGGACTGCCCACAGCGCCCGGCAATTGCGCAGGTTGTGCGGTGATCGGGTGCAGATCGTCCAGGCCTATGGCGTGACCGAAGCGAGCATCGACAGCACCTGTTTCGAGTTCACCGAAGGCAGCCAGATCGACGCTGTGCTGCCCATCGGCCGGGCACTGCCCAATACCCGGATTTACCTGCTCGACGAACAAGGCGCGCCCGTTGCCGAGGGTGTCGCGGGAGAGCTGTACATCGGTGGCGTCGGCGTGGCGCGGGGATATCTGAACCTTCCACAACTCACTGCAGAGCGTTTCATCGACAACCCGTTCGTGGCGGGTGAACGCTTGTACCGAACCGGGGATCTGGCGCGGTATCGGGCCGACGGCCAACTGGAGTTCCTCGGCCGCAACGATTCCCAGGCCAAGTTGCGCGGTCTGCGTCTGGAACTGGGGGAAATCGAAACCCGGCTGGCAGATATTGCAGGCGTGCGTGAAAGCGTGGTGTTGCTGCGTCAAGACGGCCTCGGTGAACCTCGACTGGTCGCGTATTACTGCGAGAAACCGGGCACAACACTGACCCCGCGTTCACTGCGTGAGCAGCTGCAAACCAGCCTGCCGGATTACATGGTACCGACGGCATTTGTGCGTCTGGATGCGCTGCCGCTGACCGCCAACGGCAAGGTCGATCGGCCCGGTTTGCCGGCGCCGGACGTCGAGGCATTTGATCAGCGGGAATACCAGGCGCCACAGGGAACGCTGGAAACCGCGCTTGCCGCAATCTGGGCCGAAGTGCTCGGCGTCGAGCGAGTGGGGCGTGAGGATCAGTTCTTCGCCCTCGGCGGTCACTCGTTGCTGGTGATGCGTGTGCTGGCGCAGGTTCGCCATACGCTGGGGCTGGAAGTCGCGCCTTCGACGCTGTTTGCCGCGCCCGTTCTGAAACAGTTCGCCGAACGGCTGCAAGCCAGTCAGGCTGCGGCTCGTCCGGCCATCACGGCCCTTGAGCGCTCGGGCGCGCAAACGTTGTCGTCTGCCCAGCAGCGCTTGTGGTTTCTGGCGCAAATGGAGGGTGGCAACGCGGCGTATCACATGCCGCTGAACCTGCGTTTGCGCGGTTTGCTGGACGTTCCGGCGCTCGAACGCAGCTTCAATCAACTGGTGGCACGCCATGACGCGCTGCGCACCACCTTCATTGCTGTTGAAGGGGAAGGGCGGCAGCAGGTTTCACCGCCCGCGCACAGCCTTCGACTGACCGTAACCGATCTGCAAGGGCCCGATGCTCAACAGCGTCTCACCCGGTTGATCGACGAGGAGGGTGCCCGGCCGTTCGACCTGAGCCGTGGCCCGCTGATGCGCGTAAGTCTGGTGCGGTTGGCGGCGGACGACCATGTGTTGCTGCTGACCCAGCACCACATCATCTCAGACGGCTGGTCGATGGGCGTGCTCACTCGTGAGCTGGGGCAACTCTATGAAGCTGCGCTACAGGATCGCGACGATCCGCTGCCGCCATTGCCCGTGCAGTACGTGGACTACGCCGTGTGGCAGAAACAATGGCTGACCGGCAACGTGCTGGAACAGCAGAACCGCTATTGGCGCGAGACCCTCACGGGCGCGCCGGTGCTGCTGGAATTGCCGACGGATCACAAGCGGCCGCCCGTGCAGGACTACCTCGGCGGTTTTGTCCCGTTGGTCTTCGACGAAGCCTTGACCACGCGCCTGAAAGCCCTGGGCATGCAACAAGGCACCACGCTGTTCATGACCTTGCTGGCCGGTTTTTCGCTGCTGCTGTCGCGCCTGTCGGGGCAGAGCGATGTGGTGATCGGCGTGCCGTCGGCCAACCGCCCGCAACAGGAGCTGGAGGGGTTGATCGGTTTCTTCGTCAACACCCTGGCCCTGCGCATGACCCGATCGGGCTCGTCGTCGGTAGCGCAATGGCTGCAACAGGCGCGGCGGGTCGCGCTGGGGGCTCAGGAACATCAGGACCTGCCGTTCGAGCAAGTGGTGGAGTTGCTCAACCCGCCGCGCAGTCTGGCCCACAGTCCGCTGTTCCAGGTGTTGTTTGCCTGGGAACAGGATCAGGATTCCGATCTGCTGCTGACCGGGCTCAACGTCACGCCGGTCGAAAGCAGTCATCACGTCGCCAAGTTCGATCTGCAACTGGCGCTCCATGAGCGCGACGGGCAGATTGTCGGTGGTCTGGAATACGCCTCGGGCCTGTTCGAACGCGGCACCGTCGAGCAGTTCGGCGAGTACCTGCGCCGGGTGCTGATGCAGATGGTCGAGGACAGCGAACAGTCGCTGGCGGGGATCAAGCTGCTGAGCGCCGAGCAACATCAGCAGATTGTTCATGACTGGAACCACACTTCACGCGATACGTCTTCATTGCCCGATTGCATGGAGCGATTCGAGACCCAGGCCCGGCAAAGCCCCGACGCCGTGGCGCTGCTCGCCGATCGTGAACAACTGAGTTACGGCGAACTGAATCGCGCCGCCAACCGTCTCGCGCATTACCTGATCGAACAGGGCGTCGGCCCCGAACATCGCGTCGGCCTGTGCCTGGAACGCTCGCCGCAAATGGTCATCGGCCTGTTGGCGATCCTCAAGGCTGGCGCGGCGTATGTGCCGTTCGACCCGGCGTACCCGAGTGAGCGTCTGGCGTTCATGTTCAGCGATGCCGCGCCGACCATGCTGCTGACGCAATCGAGCCTGATGGCCGGGCTGCCGGCCAACGAGGCGCAGATCTGCTGCCTGGACACTGACGCATCGCAGTGGGTACAGCACCCTACGGACGATCCGCAAGTCAATGTGAGCCCGGAAAACCTCGGCTACGTGCTCTACACCTCCGGCTCCACCGGCCGCCCGAAAGGCGTCGCCCACAACCGTCGTGCGCTGGACAACCTGATTAACTGGCAACTCGATCAAGCGACGGCACCGCAGCGTGTGCTGCAATTCGCCTCGCTGAATTTCGATGTTTCGTTCCAGGAAATCTGCAGCACCCTCTGCCAGGGCGGCAGCCTGCTGCTGATGACCGAAGACAGCCGCAAGGACCTCGCCGCGCTGCGTCCGACCCTGGTGGCCGAAGGCGTGCAACGGGTGTTCCTGCCGTTCGCCGTGTTGCAGCAACTCGCCGGCCTGACCGAAGCCGATGCCCCGATGCCGGCCGGCGGTTGCGAAATCATCACCGCCGGTGAGGCCCTGCAAATCAATGACGAGCTGCGCGGTTTTGTCCGTGGACTGGGTGGCGCGCAGTTGCACAACCAGTACGGGCCGACCGAAACCCACGTGGTCAGCCAGTTCAGCCTTGACTGCAACGAGGCTGAATCCTGGCCGGACGCGCCGCCCATTGGCCGTCCCATCGCCAATGCGCGCCTCTATGTGCTGGACGAACATTTGAATCCGGTGCCGGTCGGCGTGGCGGGCGAGTTGTACATCGCTGGCGCCTGTCTGGCTCGTGGCTATCTGAACCGCCCGGACCTGACCGCCGAACGCTTTCTGCCGGACCCGTTCAGCGACGAGCCGGGCGCGCGGATGTACCGCAGTGGCGACCTCGCGAAGTTCCAGGCCGACGGCAACGTGCAGTACCTGGGACGCATCGACCAACAGGTGAAACTGCGCGGCTTCCGCATTGAACTCGGAGAGATCGACAGCCTGTTGCATCAACAACCCGGCGTGCAGGAAGCCGCCGTGCTGTTGCGTGAAGACGTGGCCGGGGACAAGCGTCTGGTGGCCTATGTGGTCGGTTCCGCGACCAGCGAATCCTTGCGTGCCGAACTGCAACGCCAGTTGCCCGAACACATGATCCCGAGTGCCTGGGTCCGGCTCTCGCAATTGCCGCTGACCCGCAACGGCAAGCTCGACCGACAGGCGCTGCCGGCACCGGAACGCAGCGCCGGGGCGACGTACGAGGCGCCGCGCAACGACATTGAACGGCAGATGGCCGAAATCTGGGCCGAAGTGCTCAAGTGCGAGCGGGTCGGCATCCACGACAACTTCTTCGACCTCGGCGGCCACTCGCTGCTGGCGACGCGGATGATCTACGCGATCAACCAGCGCATGGGCGCGCAACTGTCCCTGAGCAGCCTGTTTCAGACCCCGGTGTTGAGGGATCTGGCGGCGCAGGTTTCGCGTGAAGAACAGAGCGTTGAACCGGCGTTCATCCAGATCGAGCCGGATCGCGGCAATCGGCATGAACCCTTCCCGCTGACCGATATCCAGCAGGCCTACTGGTTCGGCCGCGAGGCCACGGTCAGCCTCGGCGGCGTCAGTGCCCACGGCTATGAAGAACTGCGCATTCCCGACTTCGACGCCGAGCGTTTCGAACGAGCCCTGAATCGCATGATCCAGCGTCACGACATGCTGCGCGTGATCTTCCTCAGCGACGGCACGCAACAGGTGCTGGCGCAGGTGCCGACCTACCGCATGCCCCGCAGCGATCTGCGCGCTTTGCCCGCCGAAGTGGCGCAGCGCACGCTGGAAGCAACCCGCGAACGCCAGTCCCATCAGGTGCTGGACGCCAGTCGCTGGCCGCTGTTCGAGTTCAGCCTGTCGTTGCTCGATGATGGCATCACCCATTTGCACATCAGCCTCGATGCACTGATCATCGACGCCGCGAGCACGCAGATTCTCGCCCGCGAACTGATGGCGTTCTACGTCGATCCGGCGCTGGAACTGGCCGAACCGGGCCTGACTTTCCGCGACTACGTGCTGGCCGAACAGCAACTGCGCAGCGGCCGCCGCTACGAGCAGGCGCTGGGCTACTGGCGCGAGCGGGTGACCACTCTGGCCCCGGCGCCAGACCTGCCGCTGGTGCGCCAACCCGAAAGCATTGCCAACCCGCACTTCACCCGCCGCGACCGCGACATGTCGGCAGCGCAATGGACTCAGCTCAAGGACGTGGCCAAGCAGTTTGCGGTGACGCCGTCGGTGATGCTGCTGACCGCCTTCAGCGAAGTGCTGGCGCTGTGGAGCCGCACGCCGCGTTTCACCCTGAGCCTGCCGCTGTTCAACCGCATGCCGTTGCACCCGGATGTCGACGAAATCATCGGCGACTTCACCTCGCTGGTGCTGCTGGAAGTCGGTATCGACGGGGCACTTAGCTTCACCGACAAGGCCCGCGCCGTGCAGGCGCAGCTGTGGCGCGACATCGATCATTCGGTGGTCAGCGGTGTGCGGGTGCTGCGCGAATTGTCCCAGGCACGGGGCGTGCAGCAGACGGCGATGCCGATCGTGTTCAACAGCACGCTGTCGGAAGCGGCGCCGGAACTGGCCGAGTTCAACCTGGCCGACGCATTGAATGCCAAACACATGCACAGCATCACCCAGACCCCGCAGGTGTGGCTTGACCACACCTTGCTGGAACTGGAAGGACGCCTGTTGTTCAACTGGGACAGCATCGACGAACTGTTCCCGCAAGGCATGATCGAGCAGATGTTCGTCGCCTATAACACGCTGCTCGACAGCCTGTGCGAGCCGGCGGCCTGGGGCGCCAACACGCCACAACTGTTGCCGCAGGCGCGTTTGCCGGCGCTGGTCGACATTCAGCAAACGCTGCCGTTGATGCACGAACTGTTCGAGCGTCAGGCCCTCGCCACACCGGATGCAATGGCGGTAATCGGCACGCGGCAGCTGACTTACGCCCAGCTTCGCTTTGAGGCCCGGCAACTCGGCGCCCGCCTGCAAGCGCAGGGCGTGCTGCCGAACCGGTTGGTGGCGGTGGTGATGGAGCGCGGCTGGGAACAAGTGGTGGCAACGTTGGCGATTCTGTATGCCGGCGGCGCCTACCTGCCCATCGAGCCAACCCAGCCGGCGGAACGGCTGCGGCATATTCTGGAACGGGCCGAGGCGAGTCTGGCCCTGACCCAACCGGTGCTGCTCGACAAAGTCGAATGGCCGGCGCAAGTCACTACCATTGCCGTGACCGATGCAGTCTCAAACGACGCATTGCCACTGCAACCGGTGCAGGTCAACGAAAGCGACCTCGCCTACGTGATCTACACCTCCGGCTCCACCGGCCAGCCGAAGGGCGTGGTGATCGACCATCGCGGTGCGGTCAACACCTTGCTCGACATCAACCGGCGTTTTGCCGTCGGCCCGAACGACCGCGTATTGGCGATTTCCTCGCTGAGTTTCGACCTGTCGGTCTATGACTTCTTCGGCACGCTGGCCGTGGGCGCGGCGGTGGTCATCCTTGATCCGCAACTGACTCTTGATCCGGCGCATTGGCTCGAATTGATCAAGCGTCATCAGGTCAGCCTGTGGAACTCGGTGCCAGCGCTGCTCGGCATGCTGGTCGAGTACGTGGAGGGCGAGGGCGGCGCGTTGCCTGCCAGCCTGCGGGTGGCGATGTTGTCGGGCGACTGGATTCCGTTGACCTTGCCCGAGCGGGCCTGGGCGTTGCAGCCGGACTTGCAACTGATCAGCCTCGGCGGCGCCACCGAAGCGTCGATCTGGTCGATCTATTATCCGGTGACGCACGTCGATCCGGACTGGCGCAGCATTCCCTATGGCAAGGCTCTCGACCATCAGCGCTTCTACGTGCTGGATGAAACCCTGCAAGTGCGTCCGACCTGGGTTGCGGGTCAGCTGTACATCGGCGGCATCGGTCTGGCCAAGGGTTACTGGCGCGATGAAAAACTCAGCGCGGGCAGTTTTTTCGACCATCCATTGACTGGCGAACGGCTGTACCGCACCGGTGACCTGGGGCGCTTGCTACCGGACGGCAACATCGAGTTCCTCGGTCGCGAAGACAATCAGGTCAAGGTCCAGGGCTATCGCATCGAACTGGGCGAGATCGAAGCCGCGCTCAATCGCCATCCCGGCGTGCAGAGCGCGGTGGTGCGGATTCTCGGCAGCACGCTGGGCGAGAAGCGTCTGGCGGGTTATGTGCTCAAGGCCGATCCGGCGTTGCAGGCCAGTGACTTCACCGACTACCTGACGGACAAGCTGCCGGCGTACATGATTCCGTCATCGTTCACCTTCGTCGAGGCGTGGCCGTTGTCCTCCAACGGCAAGGTCGACAAGAAGCGCCTGCCGGAACCGGAGCAAATCGAGGAACAGGGCCCGGCGCTGGAAGTCGAGGGGCCGCAGGAACAGCGGCTGGTGGAAATCGTGCAGGGCGTGCTCAAGCGCGAGTCCATTGCCGCCAATGCCAACCTGCTGAACCTCGGCGCAACGTCGATCGATATCGTCAGGATCAGCAACGCCTTGTCCGGCGCCTTGCAGTTCCGCCCGCACGTGGCGCAATTGCTGGCCCAGCCGACGTTGCTGCACCTGCTTGGCATGTACCGCCAGAACCGGGCCCGTCAAGAATTGCTCGGCAACCTCCAGCAGGCGCCGGAGACCCCGCAGGACATCATCGAAGATCCGCAGCAGCGGGCGCAGTTCAAGGCTGAGCAACGTGGTCGCCGTGAGTTTGCTCAAGCCTTGCCGGAGGTGGCACTGGACTTGCCGCAAGACCCTGCGTTCGCCCGGCGTTTGAGTGATTACCGCTCGGTGCGCCAGTTCGGCGCGCAGCCGATTGCAACTCAAGCCTTCGCGCATTTGTTGGCGGCATTGGCCCAGGGGCAACTCGACGGCGAGGTGAAATACCAGTTCCCGTCGGCGGGCGGGCTGTACCCGATTCAGGCCTACCTCTACGTCAAACCTGAGCGCGTGCTTGGCGTGCCCGGTGGCGCGTATTACTACGATCCCCGCCAGCATCGCTTGCTGGCGCTCCAGAGCGGGCTGCTCGACCCGGACACCTACGACTATTTCGTCAATCGGCCGGTGTACGAGAACGCCGCGTTCTCGCTGTTCTTCATCGCCGACATGGCCGCGATCCGCCCGCTGTACGGCGAACGCAGCCGTGACTTCTGCCACATCGAAAGCGGCGCAATGGCCCAGTTGCTGAGCATGACCGCCGTCGAACACGGCCTGGGTCTGTGCGGGATCGGCTCGGTCGAGGAGCAGCAACTGACGGCGCTGTTCGACCTCGGGCCGAGTCATGAATTGATCTACTCGATGATCGGCGGCCTGCGCACGGCCGATGAACAACACCGCGCGCCGGTCGAGGCGTTTGCCATCGAGCCTGTGACCGCAAGCCCGGACGACGAAGACATGGAGGAGTTCGAAGTATGAATGCCGATCAATTGCTGGCGTTGTTCGCTCGCCATGGCGTGGTGCTCGAGGTGGACGGTGACAGGCTGCGCTGCAAGGCGCCGCGTGGGTTTCTCACCGAAGAACTGACAGCGGCGCTCAAGCTCCACAAGCAGGAACTGATTTCCTTGCTGGGTGGCGGTGATGACGCAGTGATTCCCCGCCGTGCTGGCGCGAATACCTCCTGGCCATTGTCATTCTCGCAACGACAGCTGTGGTTTCTCGATCAACTGGAACCCGGCAACCCGTTCTATAACGTGCCCACGGCGGTGATGCTCATAGGGCAGTTGAACGTTGCGCATCTGGAACGAGCGCTGAACGAACTGGTCGCCCGCCACGAAGTCCTGCGCACAACATTTTGCAGCGTGGACGGTGAACCGCGTCAGGTGGTGCATCCGTCGATGCCGCTGTCGTTGTCGGTGACGGATCTGCGCCAGTTGCCGGCCGCAGAGCGTGAGCAGCAAGTGCGATTCGCCGTCGAGCAGGACGCCCGGGCGCCGTTCGATCTGGCCACCGGGCCGTTGCTGCGCGCGTCTTTGTTACGCGTGGCGGACGATGAATACCTGTGGCTGTACAGCGTGCACCACATCATCGCCGACGGTTGGTCGATGGGCGTGATCCTGCATGAAGTCGCCACGCTGTACGGTGATTATCTGCGTGGCGATACACCGACTCTCGCGCCGTTGCCGGTGCAATACGCCGACTACGCCTGCTGGCAGCAACAGCGCGTCGGTGGTGCGGCGCTGGATGCTCAGCTCGATTACTGGCGTCGCGCCCTGGACGACGCGCCGCTCTTGTCGACCCTGCCCGCCGACCGGCCGCGACCGTTGGTGCAGCGTTATGTCGGTGCCACGTTCAGTTCCTCCGTCGATGGCGGCACCTTGCGCGAACTCACGGCGCTGGCCCGGCAGACCCAGGGCACACTGTTCAACGTGCTGCTGGGCGCTTTGGCGGTGCTGTTGTGGCGCCACAGCGGTCAGCAGGATCTGTGCATCGGTACGCCGTTCGCCAACCGCAATCGGCCGGAAGTCGAGCCGCTGATCGGCCATTTCGTCAACACGCTGGTGCTGCGTCAACGCCTCAATCCGCAGCAGACCTTCGCCGAACTGCTGCGCGACGTACGTGGCCAGATGCTCGACGTCCACGCCCACCAGGACGTGCCGTTCGACCGCGTGGTCGAAGCCGTCAACCCGCAGCGTGATCCGGGGCATTCGCCGCTGTTCCAGGTGATGCTGGTGTTGCAGAACACCCCCGGCAGCGGCGTACGGATGCCCGAACTGGAACTGACGCCGTATGGCACCAGCAGTGCCACGGCCAAGTTCGATCTGGCGTTCGAGTGGGTCGAGCGGGAAGGGCGGCTGGACCTGTTGGTGGAGTACAACACCGACCTCTACGACGTCGCGACCATCGAGCGCCTGAGCGGGCATTACCGTCACCTGCTCGAACAGATCGCCGCCGACGCCAAGCAACCGATCAATGCGTTGCCGTTGATGAACGAGGCCGAGCGTCAGCGGGTGCTGGTCGACTTCAACCGCACAATGCCGCTGACGCAAGCGGCGCAATGTGTGCATCAGTTGGTCGAAGCGCAGGCCGCTAGCAACCCTCAGGCTTGCGCGGTGGTCTTTGAAGGCGAGTCACTGAGCTACGCCGAACTGAATACCCGGGCCAACCGACTGGCGCGGCATTTGCGCACGTTGGGTGTCGGCCCGGATGTGCGCGTGGCGGTGTGCATCGAGCGTTCGCTGGAACTGCCGGTGGCGTTGCTGGCGGTGCTCAAGGCTGGTGGCGCCTATGTGCCGCTGGACCCGGATTATCCGTTGGGGCGCCTGAGCCACATGCTCGGAGACAGCACGCCGGCGGTGCTGCTGACCCTCGGCTCGGCGCACGGGATTTTGCGTCAGGCCATACAAGGTTCGACCTGGGAAGCGCCGATTCTCGACCTCGAAAAAGATGCCGCGAGCTGGGCGTCGCTGCCAGCGGACAACCTCGACCCACGCCATGTCGGCGTCACCCCTGACCATCTCGCCTACGTGATCTACACCTCCGGCACCACCGGATTGCCCAAGGGCGCGATGGTCGCCCACCGTGGCCTGAGCAATCTGTTGTTGTGGTGCTTGCAGGTCTGCGGTGAAGCGGGAGCGATGCTGCACAAGATCCCGTTCGGTTTCGACGCCTCGGCGTGGGAAACTTTCTGGCCGCTGGCAACCGGCGGGCGTCTGATCATTGCGAAGCCCGGCGGACATTACGAACCAGCGTATCTGGCCTGCGAGGTACGGGAACAGCAGGTCACGGCGCTGGTGTTCGTGCCGGCGATGTTGCAGCTGTTTCTGGAAGTTGAAGAGGTCAGCCTGTGTACGTCGCTGACTGATGTGTTCAGCGGCGGCGGTGAACTGCCGCCAGCCCTGGCCCGGCGTTTTCAGGAGCGTCTGCCCCATGCGCGGCTGCACAACGTCTACGGCCCGACCGAAACCACGGTGATCAACAGCATCTGGACCCTTGAGCCTGGCGCCGAGGTGCCGGCCCGGCAACTGCCGATCGGCCGGCCGATTTCCAACAACCGTTTTTACGTGCTCGATGACCGCGACGAGCCGGTGCCGGTGGGTGTCACCGGGCAATTGCACATTGGCGGCGTCGGCGTGGCCCGGGGGTATCTGGGGCTGGCGCAGCTCAGTGCCGAGCGCTTTATCGACAATCCGTTCGTGACAGGCGATCGCCTCTATCGCAGCGGCGATCTGGCGCGTTATCGCCCGGACGGTCAGCTGGAATTTCTCGGGCGCAACGACTTTCAGGTCAAGTTGCGCGGCGTGCGTCTGGAACTGGGCGAGATCGAAGCCCGGCTCGAAGCGTTTCCCGGCATCCGCAGCGCCGTGGTGCTGATGGTCGGCGAGGCGGCGCAGGATCAGCGATTGGTGGCCTGTTGCGTGGTCGCCGAGTCGATGGATGAAGCGGCGGTGCAGGCCCATCTGGCGACGACACTGCCTCGTGCGGTTGTCCCGGGCAGTTATCTGTGGCTCGATGCCTTGCCGCTGACCGCCAATGG
This sequence comes from Pseudomonas sp. R43(2017), assembly GCF_002112345.1. Taxonomy (NCBI): domain Bacteria; kingdom Pseudomonadati; phylum Pseudomonadota; class Gammaproteobacteria; order Pseudomonadales; family Pseudomonadaceae; genus Pseudomonas; species Pseudomonas sp. R43(2017). The sequence continues at coordinate 963,661 of NZ_NEHJ01000001.1, read as the reverse complement.
CAAAGTCGATCGCGCTGCGCTGACGGCGTTGGCGGATGAGGAAATGGTCAATCGTCAGGTCAACCTGAGCAGCCCGCGCGATCACATCGAGCTGACGCTGTACCAGATCTGGAAACGTCTGCTGCTGGTGCCGCAGATCGGCATTCGCGACAATTTCTTCAACGTCGGCGGCACTTCCATCGCCGCGATCAAGATGGCCCATGAAATCAGCCAGGTGTTCGCGATTGAGATGCCGGTGCGCGTGGTGCTCAGCTACCCGACCATCGAAGCGCTGGGCGGCTGGCTGCGGGTCGGGGCGAACCCCGCGGTGGCGCAGGGCAATCTGATCGAGTTCCGCCGTGGCGCGGGGCAGAGCAATGTGGTGTGCATTCACCCGGCGGGCGGCACGGCGTTCTGTTACCTGTCGCTGGCCAAGGTGTTGCCGGACGAGGCCGGTGTTTACGGCGTGCAATCGCCGGGGCTGAATCCGGGAGAAGACACCGAGCCGACGGTTGAAGCGATGGCCGAAGCGTATCTGCGATTGATCGAACCGCTGACGACGCAACCGCTGATTCTCACCGGGCTGTCGTTCGGTGGTCTGGTGGCTTATGAAATGGCGCGGTTGCTGACGGCGGCCGGGCATCGTCAGGTGACCGTGGTGCTGCTCGATACCCAGGGCAGCGACGATCCGGGTTTCCGCGAGCAGATCGGCACCGTGGACATGGCCGAGTTCCGCGACAAACTGGTGCGCTTCAACGGCATGTACCCCGGCATCGAAGACGCGCAAGTCGAGCGCTATTTCCATATCTATAACCACAACCGGCTGGCCATGGCCGCCTATGAGTGCGCGCCACGTGCCGGTCGCGTGGTGTTGATTCAGGCGCGGGAAGATTTCAGCCGCCATCAGTTGCATGAACTGCGCGGATTCTGGCGTCGGCGCGCAGGTAGCGGCTATCTGGCGAAACTGGTTAGCGGCGGGCACTGGGACATGCTCGAAAGTGCGGAAATCCATCGGGTCTCGCAGATCATCCGACAGGAGCTGCAACGCTTCGCCGCGCAGGAGGCGAAATGATGAGTGCGTCCAATCACCTGACGTTGCTTGCGCGCTTTGCCGGGCAAGTGCAGCGCAATCCACAAGCTCCGGCCGTCATCGACGGCTCGGTAACCCTGACTTACGCCGAACTGGCCAGCGCCAGCGAGCGTATCGCCCGAGGGTTGCTGGCTCGTGGCGTCGAGCCCGGCCAATCGCTGGCGTTGTGCATGCCACGTAGCTGGCAGTGGCTGGCGGCGATTCTCGGCGCGTTGAAAGTTGGTGCGGTGGTCGTACCGCTGGACCGAGCCAGTCCGCTCAAGCGTCGGGAGTTGATGCTGGCGGATGCAGCGTGCGTGGGGCTGATTACCCTGGAAGAAGAACCTCAGTGGTCGCCTTCATTGTGGCAGTCCAGCGTCGAGGCCTTGCTCGACCAGCCGGACACTCCGCCGCAAGCGCTGACCGCAGAGTTCGCCGAAGTGATGTTCCTGTTTTACACCTCGGGCACCACCGGCATTCCGAAAGCCGTGGAAGTCGGCGAGCGTGGTCTGCTGCGTCTGGCGCACACCGACGGCTATATCGAAATTCGCCCGACGGACCGGTTCGCCTGCCTGTCCAACCCGGCGTTCGACGCCTGCAGTTTCGAGCTGTGGGCGCCGCTGCTCAACGGCGGTTGCTGCGTGATGATCGCCGACGAAGACGTGCTGGATGCCCGGCGTCTGGCCGAGGTACTGGAGCGGACGCAGGTCGACAACCTGTTCATGACGGTGTCGCTGTTCAATACCTTGATTGCCGAGTGGCCGTCGTGCTTTGCCAGCGCTCGTCAGGTGCTGATCGGCGGTGAACAGATCAGCGCTGCGGCGGTTCGTGCATGGTATCGGGCCAATCCAGAGAGCCGGTGCCGGATTCATAACGTCTATGGCCCCACCGAATGCACCACATTTGCCCTGTGCTGGCCGATCAGCCGCGACTTTACCGGTGACCTGGCGCCCATTGGCCGAGCACTGCCGGATACCGGCGTGCAGGTGCTGGATGAGCAGCAACGGCCGGTTCCAATGGGAGAGGTGGGCGAGCTGTATCTGAGTGGCAGCGGCGTCGCCCGTGGCTACCGCAACCGGCCCGAAGAAACGGCCCGCCAGTTCGTCCGGTTGCCCGACCTCGACGGTGGCGCGCACGTTCATTACCGCACCGGCGATCTGGTGCGCTGCAATGCCGATGGTTTGATCGAGTGCCTGGGACGGGTCGACCGCCAGGTGAAGATTCGTGGTTTCCGCATCGAGCCGGGGGAGGTGGAGCAACGGATCCTGGAGCATCCGGGGGTGGCGCAGGTGTACGTCTGCACCCGTCGTCTGGCGGCGGAAGATCATCAGCTGCTGGCGTTCATCGTGCCGCGCGGGGAGCTGGACTATCACGCCTTCGAAGCCCATTTGCGGGCGCAACTGGCGCCGTACATGCGGCCACATCAGTTGTTCCTGCTGGAGCGCCTGCCGCTGACGGCCAATGGCAAGATCGATCGCGACAGCTTGCTGGGGCAGCCGCTGAATCCGTGGCATCCAGCTTCAGGGGCCATGGAAAACGACAACGCTTCGCCGGCGCTGGACTGGTTGCTGAGTCAGGCCCGTTCGCTGCTCGGCCAACCGGGCTTGAGTGCGCAGGACGACTGGCTGGGCAGTGGCGGCGATTCGCTCAAAGCCATGCGTTTGCGTTCGGCGATTCGTAGCCGTTGGCAGCGCGAGATTCCCCTCGACACATTGCTCAACGAGTCTTTCTCATCAGTGGCCGGACAACTGCTGGGTGAGCGTGGCGATTCGATCTATCCCCCTGCGCCCGGGATCAGTCGTGCCGCACGCTTGCCGGCCACCGCCGAACAGCGCCGCCTGTGGTTGTTGCAGCAACGTACGCCGACCTCGACCGCTTACAGCGTGCCGCTGATTCTGCATCTGGCGGCAGGCGTCGAGGTCGCGGCACTGGGCGAGGCCGTGGACCGCCTGGTGAAACGCCATCCCGGTTTGCGCACGGCATTCGCATCGGGTGCCGAGGGGATTGATCAGGTGATTGCCGAGCAAGGTTCGGCCTGCCGCATCTTTGCCGTCGGGCATTTCACCGAAGACAACTGGCAGGCCTTCGCGGAGCTGGTGTTCGGCACGCCGTTCGACCTGTCCACGCCGAACCTGTTTCAGGCGTGGCTGTTGCCGTTCGCCGATGGCAGCTGCCGGCTGCTGCTGAATTTGCATCACATCATCGTCGATGGCTGGTCGGTGAACCTGCTGTTCGACGACCTGAAGCAGCTCTATGCCGACGCTGTGCAAGGTCGCGAGAGCCCTGAATCGGCAGCCCATCTGACGACGCTGGAGTTTGGCGAGTGGCAGCGGCAGTGGAGCGTCGATCCGCATTACCGTGACCAGCGGCGAGCCCTGGCCGAGTTGCATCGTCATCGGGAAGAACCATCGCCCGCGTTGATGCCGATGCGCCCGGTCAGCCCGGACGCGAGGTTGCACCGCGAACCCCTGGGCGCGGTGCGCAGCGCCGCCCTTGAACGGTTCTGCACGCAACAGCGGCTGACCCGTTTCGAAGTGCTGTTCAGTGTCTTCACCTGGAGTCTTTACGCCCTGACCGGGTGCGAGCGGCCCCGGATCGCCAGCCCGGTGGCCAACCGGCCCCTGGCGGAGTTCGAGGACAGCGTCGGCATGTTTGCCAACACCGTGCTGATTCCCACCGCCGTAAACCACACAGTGCCCCTGAGCGAGCAGCTACTTCAACAGACCGCCACCGTGCGCGAGGTGCTGGCGCTGCAGGACGTGGCGCTGGCGGATCTGGTCGAAGACCTGCGGCTGTCCTCTAGTAGCGCGCTGTTCGATTTCATGTTCGTGCTGGAAAACACTGATTACGCGGCACTGGCTGACTCCAGCCTGCGCGCGACCCTTGAGTTCAACGAACACCTGCAAGCCAAGTGTCCGCTGACCCTGTTGATGGTGGGCAGCGGCTCGCAGCTGGAGTGCTGGTGGGAATACCAGTGCAGCTATTTCGATGCCGGGCAGATTAGCGCGGCGAACGCGTTGTTCCGCCGTGGTCTGGACCTGTTGCTGGAAAGCCCGGCGGCGACGCTCGACAGCCTGCTCGGCCCTTATCGACACGGTTTGGCCTCGGCCAGTGAAGGGCCGAAGGGCGAGCTGCCGTTCAACACCCTTGCGGACTGGTTCGAGCATCAGGTGCATTGCACGCCGGAGGCGGTTGCGCTGGTGCAAGGTCAGCGTCGTTTCAGCTATGCCGAGTTGAATGCGCTGGCCGATTCCCTGGCAGCAAGATTGATCGCGCGTCATCCATTACCGGAGGGAAAAGCGCCGCTGCATGTGGTGCTGTTCCTCGATGCCTCGGTGGAACACATCGTCGCGCTGCTGGCCCTGGCCAAACTCAATCTGACCGCCGTGCCGCTGGATCCCGCTTATCCGGTGGCGATCCAGCGTCAGGTGCTGGAACAGGCAAAACCTTATTGTGTGCTGTTCCGCGACACGACGGCGGCTGCGCTCGATGATCTGAATGACGGACGATTCGCCGTGCACCGGCTCGATCTGCACGTCGATGCCGAAGCGTTCGAGCGTCCACGTCACGCCGGCGAGCGACCGCTGTACACGCTGTTCACCTCCGGCTCGACCGGCACGCCCAAAGGTGTGCAAGTGTCGGAACGCACTCTGTGCAACCTGCTGCAATGGCAGCGCACGGAAGGGCAGTTGCCGGCGAAAGCGGTGACCTTGCAGTTCTCCATGCTGTCGTTCGATGTGTCGTTTCAGGAGATTTTCAGCACCCTGTGCGGGGGCGGCTGCTATCACCTGATCACACCGCGCTGGCGTCAGGATGCCGAGGCGTTGCTGGGTTACATGGTCGAGGCGCGGATCGAGCGGTTGTTCCTGCCGTACGTGGCGTTGCAGCATCTGGCGCAAACCGCTGTGGCTCGCGGAGTGTATCCGTCGGCATTGCGCGAAGTGATCACCGCCGGGGAGCAACTGCTCTGCACGGACGCGCTGCACAACTGGTTCGGTGGCATGCCGCAGGCTTCGTTGTTCAATCACTACGGCCCGACCGAAACCCATGTGGTCAGTGCCTTGCGTCTGCCACCGGAGCCCCGCGACTGGCCGTTGCGTGCACCGATCGGGCATGCCGTCGGCAATGCCCGGTTGCTGTTGGTGGATGAACACGACCGCCCGGTTCCGAACGGTTGTCGTGGCTACCTGTTGGTGGCCGGGCCGATGGTTGCCCGATGCTATCTGGCTGACGCTGATCTGAATGCCAAGCGGTTTGTAGAGCTGCCAGAGGGCCGCTTGTTCTATCGCACCGGCGATCTGGCGTGGGCCGATGCCCAAGGCTGCCTGCATTACCTGGGACGTGACGACCAGCAGATCAAACTCAGTGGCCATCGTCTGGAGCTGGGGCAGATCGAGGCGGCGCTGATGCAGGTGCCGGAAGTGGTCAACGCGGTGGTGGCGGTTCAGGCTGATCCGCCGCGCCTGATCGCCTGGTTGCAAATCGACGGCGAGCCTGCGACTTCGCAACAGCTGGATCGTCAGGTCGCGCAACGGCTGCCGGCCCATGTGCGGATCGATGAATATCGGCGGATCGACGTCTGGCCACGCACCCCCAGCGGCAAGATCGATCGCAAGGCCTTGCCGAATGTGGGCGAGGCGCTGGAGCGGCGCAGCACGGCACAACCGGTTGTGCAATTGACCGCGCTGGAGCGGCAGCTGAGCGAGCTGTTCCGGGACGTGATTGGCCGTGACATCGAGCCGGATCAGACCTTCTTCGAGGCCGGCGCCACGAGTCTCGGGCTGATGCGTTTGCATGGTCGTTACGCCGAAGCGCTGCCGCACAAGGTGACGATGGCCGACCTGTTCGAGCACGTCACGATTCGGCGTCTGGCGGCGCATCTGTCGACGGCTTCGGTGGCAGCAGTGGAGCGTGTCCGGCAAACCGATGCAGGTTATCAGCCGATGGCAATCATCGGCATGTCGGTCAATGTGGCCGGGGCGCGGAACCTGTCCGAGTTCTGGGCGATGGTGCAGGGTAACGAGCTGGGCATCGAACACTTTGCCGCCGATGAAGGTCTGGTCGGCGCCCGCAGCCAACTGGCCGGCATGCTCGACTTCGATCCCGAGTACTTCGGCATAAGCCGCCAGGAAGCGCGCCTGATGGACCCGCAACAGCGGCATCTGCTGATGGGCTGTGTGCAGGCTCTGCAACACGCGGCCATCGTCCCGTCGGCGGACGGTCCGCGCATCGGCCTGATCGCCAGTTGCGGCGAAACCACGTACTTCCAGCAGCTGCTGCGCGACACTGCTGAAGGCGATCTGCCGGACGGCTTCCAGATGGCGCTGCATCACGACAAGGACTTTCTGGCGACCAAAGCCGCCTATCACCTGGACCTCAACGGCCCGGCCCTGAGCGTACAGGCGGCGTGCGGCAGCTCGCTGATCGCCGTGCACATGGCCAGTTCGATGTTGCGTCAGGGCGACAGTGACGTGATGCTGGCTGCCGGTGTGCTCATCGACCCGACCCTGACCGATGGCTACCGTCATCGCTCGCAGCACATCTTTTCCGCCGATGGCCTGTGCCGTCCATTCAGCGACGACGCCAGCGGGACCATCGGCGCCAGCGGTTATGGCGTGGTGGTGCTCAAGCCGTTGGCCCGGGCGCGGGCGGATGGCGACCGGATCTACGCACTGCTCGAAGGCTCTGCACTGAACAACGATGGCCGGGCCAAGATGAGCTACACCGCGCCGTCGGTGGCCGGGCAGAGCGCAGTCATCAGCGATGCACTGAGTCGCGCCGGATTGACCGGTGCGGACATCGGTTACATCGAAGCCCATGGCACCGGCACCTTGCTGGGGGATCCGATCGAGGTCGCGGCGTTGACCAAGGCCTTCGGCGAGGCGCCGGCCGGCAGTTGCGCGCTGGCCTCGGTGAAGAGCCAGATCGGTCATCTGGGGGCGGCAGCGGGGGTGGTGGGGCTGATTCGCGCCAGTCTCGCGGTGTTCCATGGCGTGCTGCCGCCGAACCTCGGGTTTGGCCGGATCAATCCGCAGATCGATCTTGAGCATTCGCCGTTCTATGTGCCCACTTCATCGCGGCCATGGCCGCAAGGTCGGCGGCGACTGGCGGGTGTCAGCAGTTTCGGGATTGGTGGCACCAACGCTCATGTGATTGTGGGTGCTGCACCCACGGTGCAGGAAACAGCCAAGGAAACCCTGCCGTTGCTGATGCTCTCGGCCCACAGCCGAGCGGAACTGCTGCGCGATATCGCGGCGATTCGCGAATACATGCAAACGCATCCGGAACAGCGGACTGCATTGCTGCGGCACTTGCAGTCAGGTCGCCGACAACTGCGCTGGCGCTTTGCGATGATCTGTCAGCCGGGTGATGAAATTCCGTTGCAACCGACAGCGATCAAGGAAATCACCACGTCGGGTGCACAACTGATCGCCCGTGATCATTCAACGCAGGCATTGCTGGAGGCCTGGTACGAAGGTGCCCATATCCAGTGGCCGCAGCGCTCGGCACCGCCGCCGTGGGATTTGCAGCCGTCGTCTTTTGATCTCCAGACCTATCGGTTTCAACCTGCTGGCGGAATCGTTGCCCCCGTTTCGGTCGGCATCGAGCGGCAACCTCTGGCGCAGTGGTTTCATCAGCGGCAGTGGGTGCGTGTCCAGCGCCTGAGTGTGAAGGCACCAGTGGCCAAACGAGAAACGTTGATCCTTTGCAGCCATGAAGCACCCGGCGCGGCATTGCTGGAACATCTGCGAACGGTTTATCGACGCGTGGTTCAAGTCCGCACCGGCAATGGTTTCAAGCGTCTCGGCGCAGATCGTTTCGAGCTGGACCCGCTGGACACCGAAGCCCTGAGCCGTTTGCTCACCGAGGTCACAGAACCTGAACCCGGCGAACTCGACTGGCTGCACACCTTGCCGCTGGCGGTGTCAGGCGCGGTCAACGAGCAATCGCTGGATCTGGCGCAGTGGGCCTGTCTGGACACGGTCAGCGCGCTGATGCAGGCCTGGGGGCAGACCGTACGGACGACACGCCTGCGGTTGTGGCTGATGTCGTGGCAGGCGTGCCCGGTGGACGGCGAGGTCCGGCGGCCCGAGCTGGGGGCGCTGGCCGGGATCAGCGAAGTGGTGCCGCAGGAATACCCGGTGCGTTGCCACTGGCTGGACTGGCCGTCGCCGCACCTTGATGCCCAGGCCGTAGAGCTGGCGGCGCTGCTCGGTGATCCGGCGGCGTTGCCTCGGCGAATGGCGGTGCGTGACGGTTACCTGTGGCAGCCACGGTTGATCGCTCAGCCATTGCCGGACCCGACCACGACTTCCAGCCTGCTGCCGGAAGACGGCACGTTTCTGGTGCTGGGCGGCACTGGCGGGATCGGTCGAACCCTGTGTGAACATCTGCTGCAAGCGCCCGGGCGGCGTGTGGTGTTGCTCTCGCGTCAAGGTGAATTGCCCGCAGAACTCGCGTCCTACGCCTCGCGAATCGACTGCGTTCAGGCGGATATCGCTGACCTGTCACGCTGGCCGCAGGTACTCGAGCAACTGGCCCGACGCTACGGTCAACTGACCGGGGTGATTCATGCGGCGGGTGTCGGTGCCGGCAGTCTGATTCGCCATCGCGATGCCCGGCAGATGGCCGAGGCGATGGCCGCCAAGACTCGCGGCATGCTGGCGGTCGAAAGCCTGATCGAACAGCTTTCGCCGGGCTTCGTCCTGTACTGCTCGTCGATGTCGGCATTGTTCGGCGGCGCGGGGCATCTGGATTATTCGGCAGCCAGCGGCGTGCTCGACGGCTTCGCGCATTACCGTCCGGACGCGGCCAATGCTTGCCTGCGTCTGGGGATCAACTGGGACATCTGGCGCGACATCGGCATGGCCACGGCCAGCAACGGCGGGGACGCTGCGCATCAGGAGCATCTGACGGTCGGCTTGTCGGCGGAAGAGGGTTGTCGGGTGTTCGATCTGGCGATGGCGAGGCAGTTGCCGCAGCTGCTGGTTTCCACCACCGGTATCGACACCGCGCGGCGCTTTTATCCGGTTCGCCATGGCGCCGTTGTCGCGCAGGTCGAAGTGCCGAAGGGCGTGGATCTTTCCGTGCGTCTGCGCGAATGCCTGTGCAAATGGCTCGGCGTGGCTGAGCTTGAGGACGACGATTCGCTGTACGACCTGGGCGCGGATTCGCTGACCCTGCTGGACCTGATCGATGAACTGCAAGCGGCCACCGGCGAGGTGTTTCAGCTGTCGCAGTTCAGCCACAAGGTCAGCCTGAGCGAGGTGTTGGGGCTGGTGGCAGATTCCACGGCAGAGGCTTCCACGGACGCGCCGTACAGCTGGAACGACGCGGTGCGGATCGATCAGTGGCATGCCGGCGCCGGTCGCGAATGGCTGTATCTGATCCATCCGGTGGGCGGCGATGTTCAGGCCTATCGGGAACTGGTTTCGACACTGCCAGCGGATCTGGGTGTCTGCGTGATCGCAGATCCTGCGTTGCGTGTGCCGGCGTTGCCAAACATCAGCATTGTCGAGCGCGCCCGGTGGTATCTGCAGGCGATCAAGGCCCACCTCCCGGACGGTTGCGCCTGGCGCCTGGCGGGTTGGTCGTTCGGGGCCTGGGTGGCGCAGGCGCTGTGTCAGCAAGCCCAGGCTGACGGCTTCAGGCAGCCGCTGCTGTATCTGATTGATCCACCCGCGCCGGATGCCGGTGCGGAACTGGCCGGCATCGACGAGCGGACCATCGAGCAGGTGTTTCAGCGTGAGTTCGCCCAGCGCTGGCCCGACATCGAAGGGCAGGGGATGTCCGAGGAACGTCAGGCTTATTTGCAACGGCTGACGGTGTGCTGTCGCAATAACATGGCCAGCATGGTCGACTTCCGGCCTCCAGCGCTGAGCAACACACAGGTGCAGATGTTTATCGCCGGGCACGCCAACCCTTATGGACTGGGCAACGCCTGGAACATGAATGACCTGCAACGCAACTGGCAGGCCTTGCTCCCGCAGTTGCAGAGCTGGCAGCGACTGGACACCGACCACTACGGCATCGTCGCGGGTCGTTGGGCGCGGATGCTGGCCGAGGTCATTGGCACGGAGGGGCCGTCGAAATGAATGAGCCGATCTTGATGCCCCGGTGGTTGCCGACCTTGGCGCAGGTACTGTGTGAAGAACAGCCCGAAGTCTTGCGTCAGCGGATTCACGAGTTCGAGGACACGCAGTCGCTTCGTCCGATTCATCGTTGGCAAGCCGACGTGGTGCTGCCGATGCTATGCGAGGCATTGCCGAAACACCGGCCAGCGCTGCTCGCCTTGCAAAGCCTGCATCAACGGGCGGCGCTCGGCTTGTCCGGGCGTCAGGGCGAGTGGCGAGCCACCTTCAAACCGGTGTTGCTGGCGCTGTATCGACGGGCCTATGCCTATGACGCGGCGTACGCCCAGGCCCATGCCAGTGCGATGACTTACGGCCTCGCGCCGAGCAACACCGCGATGATCGCCGAGCACTTCGGCGATGCCGAGGCGTTCGCGGTGTATTACGCGCAACTGAATACCGACGCCAGCGCTACTGCGTTCGCTCAGGCCCATGCCACCGCCAATGTTGAAATCTCGTCCCGGGCCTTCGCGACTGACGACGCGGATGCGTATGCGCAGGTTTGCGCAGCGTCGGCGAGGGTCTGCGTCTGGGCCTGTGCCCAGACCGACGAACAACGGCGTGTGCTGTTCAACCATCTCGCAGAAGGGCTGGTCCGGCACCTGCAGTCCCATCCAACAGGAGAAACGACATGAATGACGCGCAGCAGCAATTCGATGTGGTGATCAACGCTCAGGGTCAGTATTCCCTGTGGCCGGCGGGCAAGCCGATGGCCAGCGGCTGGAGCGCGGCGGGGATGCGTGGCGAACGTCAGGTCTGTCTGGATTACATCAATGAGCACTGGATCGACATGCGCCCGCGTTCTCTGCGCGAGCAGTCATCGGTGTCGTTCCAATAAGAAAGGTGAGGAAACATGGATCAGTTGGCACTCAAGGCAATCGAGCGCATCGCCGCAGAAAAGCGCGCGCCGTATCAGCGCATCACGGTCGACCGGATCACACCGATCATCGGTGCCGAAATCGGCGGCGTCGATCTTTCGCAACCGCTGGAGGACGATCAGCTCGCGGAAATCCGCCGGGCCTTTCTGGAGAACCACGTGCTGGTGTTCCGCGATCAGCATCTGTCGGTGGAAGAGCACAAGGCGTTTGGCCGGCTGTTCGGCGAACTGCGGGCGTTGCCGGTGGAGGATATCGACGGCGATGACCCGGAACTGGTGGTGATCCGCGCCAATGCGCAATCGCGCTATGTGGCCGGTGAAACCTGGCACACCGACGGCACGGCTGACCTGGCGCCGTCCATGGGGTCGATGCTGTACGTCAAGGAAACCCCGGCCATCGGCACGGGCGGCGATACGCTGTTCGCCAACATGCACCTGGCGATTGAAATGCTCTCGCCGACGATGCAGCAGTTTCTCGGTGAATTGACGGCGATTCACGACGGTGCAATTCCGTGGAAAGGCTATGAGGCGCCGGCCAATCTGCCCAAGACCGAACACCCGGTGGTGGTTCGTCATCCGGAAACCGGGCGCAAGTCGCTGTTCGTCAATTCCGGGTTCACGTCGCACATCGTGCAGCTGTCTGGAGGCGAAAGTCAGGTGCTGTTGAACATGCTGTTCGACCTGGTGGCCCGGGAGCCGTCCCTCAGCTGCCGCGTTCGCTGGGCGCCGAACACGCTGGTGTTCTGGGACAACCGCTGCACCCAGCACCACGCGATCTGGGATTACTTCCCGCATTCGCGTTATGGCGAGCGGGTGACGATTCTCGGCACGCAGCCCAAGGCTTGAAAACATCAGAGGGAGTAATGCGCTTCCTCTTTTTCTAGACGCCGCGCCGGATCAGTTGCTCGACGATCAACTCACCGAACGCCAGATTGCCGTGCAGGGGGTCATCCACTTCGCAGAACGCCTCACGCTGAAAACCCCGCTCATCGTTCGCCGCCTCGCGTACGTCGATCAACTCGACGCCAAGCCCTTGCAGGCGTTCGATCAGCAATGACTGCGCCGCCATGAACACGCGCGGGTCGGACAGCTCCGGCACCCGTTGCGGCGGCAGCACGGCGAACACCTTGAGGTTCAGCGCCAGGGCCTGTTCATAGAAGGCCAGGGCGGGGCGGGACAGGGTGTCGATGACCGTCTCGAACAGCGGCCCGGCGAGAAACCCTTCATCGAACTCACCGTGCGCGTTCTGGTAGCAGGTCCAGTTCGGCGCGGTGGCCAGATAGTGCAGGCTCAGGCCGAGGGTGCTCACCAGCGGCACGCTGACCTTCGCCAGTTGGGGGACTTTCAGCGTGTCGAGGGCCTGGCGATACAGCCGATCCATTTCCGCATCCCGAAAGGCCACGTCATGACGGGTCAACTGGAAGAAGTCGACGGCGAAATCCCGACCGGTTCCCAGCGGACCACCACCGAAAGCTATCTCACGGGCCTGCGCCGCCTTGCCGATGACGCCGGCATGGGAGTCACCCAGCAGCAGAAACCTAGGCGTAGTAATCGAGTACGGCGTCTTCACAGACAAGATCCTCACAAGACACGCTGGTGGAAGGGGGCGGTGCCTGCACCGACTGGACGGCTTCAAGTCCGGCAAAGAATTGCTGCATCACGAACGCCACGCCCTCTGGCGTCACTTCCCGCTGGTTGGGCTGGTAGAACGCGCCCTTGAACGGGGTGCCGGTGATGATTTCGTAGGACGGGAAATAGTCGACGTCGGGCAGGTCTTCACACAATTGCCCGGCGACGGCGCGCAGCACCGATTTGGAGTAGGTCGTGGCGCTCAGCACATGTTGCCCGGTGGCGGTTGCCGTCAGGGGCACCGGTGAAACGGTGAGCAGCAGGCGCAGTTGCGGGTTGATCGAACGCATCAACTCCAGCGCCCTGACCATGTCGCCGTAAGTGTCCATGAAGCCGAAGTTGCAGAATCGGTGGAGCAGCGGATCGAAAGTGCCATGCACGGTGCCGGGGCACACGGGATACACCAGACCGGTCTCGCGATGTTGCCAGGCTTCGGTCAGACCGAGGGTGAACACGAACACTTTGGCCCGGCGCAGCCCTTCACGGATGGCGTCCAGGGTGGCCTCACGCGAGTCGAACAACGCCTGCTCGCTGGCAAATCCGTCGGGCTCCACGGCGGGGCGGAACGGGTCGAAGAAACGCCCGTCATGCACCCAGGTCTCATCCGGCGGCGCGCTCACGCCCAGCGCCCATTCGAGCCATTGGCACAACATCGCCGGGGTATACAGATTGCCGGTGCGGAACGAAAACACCCCGTAGTTGTGGGCTTTCCAGTCAGCCTCCGGCAACGCGTCCGGGGCGGGTTCCGCGTCCAGCCAGTGCATGCCGCGCTCCACCAGCGCGCGGCCGATGTGCTGGGCGAAACAGGAGCCGGCGGTGACGATGGCATCCTTGTTGCCGATCTCGAATTGCGGGGTCCACAGCTCACCGATGTCCGGTGCGGACTTGTCGGCGACGGCCGTACGCCAGAAAGCGCGGGGTGGCAGGCATTGATAGGGATTCACGACGAGAGGCCTCCTTGGCGAGTCGTTGAGCGCAAGGCTCAGCGGATTTGATAGTGGTAGATCAGATCGTCGAACCACCGATCACCGATCTGGTAGGCCTGCGGCACACGACGTGCGAACACAAAGCCGCATTTTTCCAACACCTTGCAGGACGCGATATTGCCGTCGGTCACGGTCGATTCCAGCGAGTTCAGCCCGATGGCCGCGGCGTAGTCGATGATCGCCTTTCGCGACTCGGTGCCAAAGCCTTTGCCCTGATGCTCCGGCAACAGCAGGCATCCCACTTCGGCATGCCCCGGCGACAGAATGCGAAAACCGGTCACGCCCAGTTCGTGCCCGCTGGCCCTGTCGCTTACCACCAGGCACAGCCAGTGCTCCGACTGCGGTCCCCACGCCGGAAGCCGGTGCTCGAAGCCTTGGCGAACCTGTTCCTCGGCAATCTCGCCGAACACGTACTGCATGGTCTGCGGCTCGGAATGCAGCCTGAGAAACAACGGCCAGTCGGATTCGACCATCGTGCGCAGGTCCAGTCGATCCGTGGATAGCTCGAGCATCCGCTGCTCCTTGCAAGGGTGGAAAAAGGAGAGGGTTTTTTACTTGGTGTGGGGGGAAAGATCAATGAGCGGATGGGGAGATGCTGAAGGTAATGGCGGATGCCGGCCATCGATGGGTACAGGCACGCAGACTGGAGGGCCCGTTGATGAAGGGAAGTCCCGGTTGGCGGGGCAGTGCGGAGAAAGGCGTTCGTGTCCGAACGGGCAAGCGTAACGCCTCTCTCCAGTGGTGCCTGTCAGCCCGCCAACGTCGCGTTATCAATCACAAACCGATACTTCACATCGCCCTTGAGCATCCGCTCATAAGACTCGTTGATCTGGTCCGCGCGAATCAGTTCGATGTCGGACACGATGCCGTGTTCGGCACAGAAATCCAGCATCTCCTGGGTCTCTGGAATGCCGCCGATCATCGAGCCGGCGATGGTGCGGCGTTTCATGATCAGGTTGAACACGTTCGGCGATGGATGCGGCGAGGCGGGCGCGCCCACGAGAGTCAGTGCGCCGTCGCGCTTGAGCAGCACCAGGAACGCATCGAGATCGTGAGGGGCGGCGACGGTGTTGAGGATGAAGTCGAAGCTCTTGGTGTGCGCGGCCATTTCTTCGGGGTTGCGCGAAACCACGACCTCATCGGCGCCCAGTGCTTTCGCCGCCTCACGCTTGGATTCCGATGTGGTGAACGCCACGACGTGCGCGCCCATCGCGTGGGCCAGTTTGATGCCCATGTGGCCCAGGCCACCGATGCCGACCACGCCGATTTTTTTGCCCGGCCCGGCGTTCCACTGACGCAGCGGCGAGTAAGTGGTGATGCCCGCGCACAGCAGCGGTGCGACGGCGGCCAGTTGTGCTTCGGGGTGGCGGATGCGCAGCACATAACGCTCATGCACCACGATGTTTTGCGAGTAGCCGCCGAGTGTCCAGCCAGGGGCATCCGGGGTCGGGAAGTTGTAGGTGCCGATCATGCCGTCGCAGTAGTTTTCCAGACCGGTTTCGCAGTCTTCACAGTGCTTGCAGCTGTCGACAATGCAACCGACGCCGACCAGATCGCCAACCTTGTATTCGGAAACGTGAGCGCCGACCGCCGAAACCCGGCCGACGATTTCGTGTCCCGGGACGCAAGGGAATTGTGTGCCGGCCCACTCGGAGCGCACCTGGTGCAAGTCGGAATGGCAGATGCCGCAGAAGGCGATGTCGATTTGGACGTCATGGGCCGCAGGGGCGCGGCGATTGATCTGAATAGGCTCAAGGGGTTTGTCGCCCGCGTGGGCACCGTAGGCTTGTACAAGCATGGGAACGTCCTCGATGGATCTGTCGGACAGTCATCTTCCCGCTCCGAACCTGCATTCCGTTAGTGCATTCCTATCGAATACTTGCCTGATCCTGTGCGTCAGCGCCGCGCTGAAAGCTGCTGCGGGGCCAGAAACGCATCGTGGAAGTAATTGCGCAAGGCCTGCATCGCCGGGCTGAATTCGCGCTCGCGGTGCCAGGCCAGGCCGACGCTCATCGGGGTCACCTTGTCGGTGATGGTCAGGGTCTCGATGCGCTTGCCTTCCAGCGACCAGGGGCGGTGCACCAGGTCCGAGAGAATGGCCACGCCGCTGCCATTGGCGACCATGCTGCGCACGGCTTCTACAGAACTGGTACGCACCCGCACGTTGGGTTGCTGGCGGGCGTTTTCCCAATAGCGCATGGCACTTTGTTCCGCTTCATCCACGGTCAGCAAGATGTAGGGTTCCAGCGCGACATCCGCAAGGCTGACGGCTGAGCGCTCACAGAGCGGATGGTGGCTGGGCAGCCACAGACGGCGTTCGGAGTTGAACAGGGTTTCCGAAACGATGTCGGGGTGCGTGAGGTTCGCGGTAAGCACCACCGCCATATCGAATTTGCCTTCCAGCAATCCCTGTTCGATGGCCTGCCGTTCCTGCTCGTGGACTTCGATGGCGACGTCCGGGTGCCAGTGCTCCAGCCGTTGCAGATGGTGCGGCAGAAAATAGCCGATCACCGTGTAGCTCGCGGCCAGGCGAATCAGGCCGCTGGCGCGAATGTCGGGTAGCGGGCTGTTCAGCGCGTCGTCGACGCTGCGCAAAATCACGTAGGCGCGGTTCAGGAAGTGCCGACCGGCATCCGTCAGGCTCATGCCTTGTGCCGAGCGCTGGAACAGCAACGTGCCGAGCATGCCTTCCAGTTCCTTGATCGCCGTGGTCACCGCCGACTGGGAAATATTCAAATGAATCGCTGCCTGGGATATCTGCCCGATCTCGGCGGTGGCAACGAAGTAGCGAACCTGACGCAAGGTCAACGACATGGGTGTTCCTGTTTTTTCAGGTATCTGTTTTTCAGAAGATACCCTATCTGTTAATAGATCTTCCCAAGGGGGTGGCGGGAATTTAACGTGGCCTGCATGAAGTCACAAGTGTCAGGAGCAAGGGTTATGCAGGCAGTAGATTTCAACTCGGACATGGGCGAAGGCTTCGGCCCGTGGACCATTGGCGATGGCGTGGACAACGAACTGATGGCGTTCATCAGTTCCGCCAACATCGCCACCGGTTTCCATGCCGGCGATCCCGGCACCATGCGTCGCACCGTCGAGCTGGCCAAGCGTCTGAAGGTCGGCATCGGTGCGCATCCGGGGTTTCGCGATCTGGTGGGCTTCGGTCGCCGACACATCAATGCACCGGCTCAGGAACTGGTCGACGACATCCTTTATCAACTGGGCGCACTGCGCGAACTGGCGCGGGTGCAGGGCGTGACGCTGCAACACGTCAAACCTCACGGCGCGCTGTACATGCATCTGGCCCGGGACGAAGAAGCCGCGCGTCTGCTGGTGGAAAACCTGCAACGGCTGGAACCCGATCTGTTGCTGTATTGCATGCCGAATTCGGTCATCTGGCGTGTCGCCAAAGAGCTCGGCCAACCGGTGGTTCGCGAATTCTATGCAGACCGCGAATACGACTTGAGCGGCTCCATCGTCTTCACCCGCAATGTTCGCGCCTACGACCCCGAATTTGTCGCCGCCCGTGTGTTGCGCGCTTGCCGGGAAGGCGTGGTGCGCACCGTCGAGGGTGAGGATCTGCCGATCGAGTTTGACTCCATCTGTCTGCACAGCGATACGCCGGGGGCTTTGGCGCTGGTCGAGGCCACCCGCAAGGCGCTCGATGCCGCCGGGATCGAGGTGCGCCGACCCCGCTGAATAAAAACGAAACACCCGGCACACAGACGCCGGGGTTCAAACATTTTTTGCCTGCCTTTCTACAACTATTCCAAGAGGAACAGACATGGCCGAGCACTCTGTCATTACCCCGTTACCCGGGACTTTCTACCGAAAGGCCACGCCGGATTCGGCGAATTACGTCGAGGTTGGCGATCCTGTCAGCGCCGACACGGTGATTGGCCTGATCGAAGTCATGAAGCAGTTTTCCGAACTGACCGCCGGGACGGCGGGGCGCCTCAGTGCCTTTCAGGTTGAAGACGGTGATCCGGTGGAGCCGGGTCAGGTCGTCGCTACGCTTGATAGCGAGTGAGGGCGTGAACATGACTCAACCTATTCGTAAATTGCTGGTCGCCAACCGTGGCGAAATAGCCGTGCGCATCATCCGTGCGGCCAAGGCCCTGGGCATTCCCACCGTTGCCGCGTGCAGCGAGGCCGATATCGACTCTCAGGCCGCACGCCTGGCCGATGAAGTGCATCTACTGGGGCCGGCCCGTGCCGATAAAAGCTACCTGAACATCGAGGCGTTGCTGGGTGCCCTGCAAGCGACGGGCGCCAACGCGGTTCACCCTGGATATGGTTTTCTGTCCGAGAACGCCGGGTTTGCCGAAGCCGTGATTGCCAGCGGCGCGATTTTCGTCGGGCCGGACCCGGATACGATCCGGCGTATGGGTGACAAGGCCGAAGCGCGGCGTACTGCCCAGGCGGCAGGTGTTCCAGTCGTGCCGGGTTCGCCGGGCGAGCTGTTTGATGTCGAGTCGGCGCTTCGGGCGGCGGAATCGGTCGGTTACCCGTTGCTGATCAAAGCCTCGGCCGGTGGTGGCGGGCGGGGTATTCGTCTGGCAGAAAATGCCGCGCAATTGAGTGAAGAATTTCCCCGTTCGCAGCGCGAGGCGCAGGCCGCTTTCGGTAATGGTGCGGTGTATCTGGAGCGCTTTATCGGCAAGGCCCGGCACATCGAAGTACAGGTTCTGGGCGACGGGAAAAACGCCGTGCACCTGTTCGAACGCGAGTGTTCGCTACAGCGCCGACGTCAGAAAATCTTTGAAGAAGCACCGTCGCCCGTACTGAACGCGCAGCAGCGGGAGGCACTCTGCGCCAGCGCCGTACGCTTGACCGAATCCCTCGGCTACAAGGGGGCGGGCACGCTGGAGTACCTGTATGACGATGTCACCGGCGAGTTCTTCTTTATCGAGATGAACACCCGAATCCAGGTGGAGCACCCGGTCACCGAACTGGTCACCGGCATCGATCTGGTGCAGGCGATGCTGCGAATTGCCGGTGGTGAACCACTGGGCCTGAAACAGAGTGACATCCGCCTGAATGGCGCGGCCCTGCAAATGCGCTTGAATGCCGAAGACCCGGCCCGGGACTTTTTTCCCAGCCCCGGTCTGGTCGAGTCGTTGGTCTGGCCGCACGGCGAAGGCGTTCGTGTGGACACCCACCTGTATGAAGGCTATCGGGTGCCACCGTACTATGACTCGCTGTTGGCCAAGCTCATTGTGCACGGGCCGGATCGCTCCACAGCCCTGGCGCGTGCCCGGACAGCGGTGGCGCAAACCTTGCTGACCGGCATGGCCAGCACCTTGTCGCTGCACGCTGAATTGCTGCAGCAACCGTGGTTGCAAACCGCCGACTTTCATACCGGGACGCTGGAAAACTGGCTGTCCGCACGCCGCAGCGGAGGTGAAGCATGAGTCGTCCGATCCGCTACAGCTTTGGTGCCGATGAGCATCTGTTTGCCGAAGTCAGTGAAAGCATGTCCCTCGAGGCGTTTTTCAAGGGCATGGCGGTCACCCGCGCCGTCGAGCGGTTGAAACTCGATGGCGTACTCGATGTGTGTCTGGCCAACGCATCCTTCCAGATCCGTTTCGATCCGGATCGCATTGCGCCGCAGGCCTTGCTCGAGGCGGTGCAGGGCGCCGAGGCAGAAGCCGTTGCCGAGCGCACATTGCAGACCCGGATCATTGAGATTCCGGTGCTGTACAACGATCCCTGGACCCACGAAACGCTGATGCGTTTTCGCGACCGGCACCAGGACCCGAGCGCCACGGATCTGGAATACGCCGCGCGCATCAATGGCCTGGCGGATGTCGATGCGTTCATTGCGGCTCATAGCGGGGCGCCATGGTTTGTCTCGATGGTGGGGTTCGTCGCCGGTTTGCCCTTCATGTTCCAGATGGTCGAACGCGAACGTCAGTTGCAGGTGCCCAAGTATCTGCGTCCGCGTACAGACACGCCGAAACTGACACTGGGTCACGGAGGTTGCTTCGGTTGTATCTACTCGGTGCGTGGCGCCGGGGGCTATCAGATGTTCGGTGTCACACCGGCCCCCATCTACGACCCGCAGCAATCGCTGGCGTACCTGAAGGAGCACATGGTGTTTTTCCGTCCGGGTGACATTGTGCAGTTCAAGCCAATGGATCGTGCAGCGTATGACCAGGCCGTTGCAGACGTGGAGGCCGGGCATTTCGATTTACGGATCCGGCCGGTGGAGTTTTCACTGGATGCGTTTCTCGCCGACCCGGTCGGCTATCCCGTGTCGCTGCAGGAGGTGTTGGTATGATCAAGGTACTCAAACCCGGTCTCGCCACGTCGGTTCAGGATCTGGGCCGCGAAGGTTACTACCACCTCGGCATTCCGCCGTCCGGCGCGCTCGATCAATATGCGCTGAGAGCGGCCAATCATCTGGTCGGCAACGCGGCGGATTGCGCCGCGCTGGAGTGTACGTTGCTGGGCCCTGAGCTGGCGTTTCAGCGAGACGCACTGGTTGCGGTGTGCGGCGCGCACATGGCGCCTCGGCTCGATGGTGTGGAAATGCATCACGCCACCGCGTTCGCGGTGAAGGCCGGCCAGGTTCTGCGTTTCGATTTTCCCAAGGCCGGTGCCCGGGCTTATCTGGCGGTGGCAGGCGGAATCGACGTGCCGCTGGTGTTGGGCAGTCGATCGACTTATGCGCTCGGGGCGTTGGGTGGTTTTGCCGGACGCCGCTTGATCGCCGGAGACGAATTACCGGTGGGCAAAGCCAGCGGCAAGGGGCGTGCCGGGGCCAGTCTGCCCATGGCGCTGCGCCAGTCACTGGGCGGGGAGATCACCCTGCGTGTGGTGCCGGGGCTTTATTACGATCGCCTGACCGACGCGGCAGCGAAGAGCTTTTTCGCCGAGCCGTGGACCGTCGGATCGGAAGCGGACCGCATCGGCTATCGCTTCAAGGGCGGCAGCGCGCTGGACTTCCAGCCGCGAGAGCAACCCTTTGGTGCTGGCTCCGATCCGTCGAACATCGTTGACAGCTGCTACCCGATCGGCTCGATTCAGGTACCCGCCGGCCTCGAACCCATCGTGTTGCATCGCGATGCCGTATCGGGTGGCGGTTACGCCATGATCGGCACCGTCATCAGTGCCGACCTGGATCTGATCGGCCAGATGCAGCCCAACCAGAAGGCTCGTTTTGTGGCGGTCAGCCTCGACGAGGCCCTGGACGCACGGCGTTCCTACAAGAAAAAACTCAGCTGCCTGAGCAAGCTTTTCCCTTCCTGACTCTGCCCGCCGCACCGCGCGGGCCCTGCCACACGCCAGGCCAACGCCGCACTTCGGTGCGGTGAAGGCTGCCCGCGCTTCAACCTTTGACTGGTTCTGGAGTACACGCATATGGCTGCTTTATCGCAATCGAGTCAAACCGGGCAAGATCCGGCCCATCATCCCGTTTCCGCCGACGCCCGCATGGGCCGACTGTCTCTGACCATGGCCTGGTGGGCCGTGTGCAGCGCCATGTTCTACATCGTGGTCGGCGCTTCGCTGGCCTTGTCTTTCGGCGCACGCAATGCGTTGATCGGGATGGTGCTGTCGGTGATCAGTTACGGGCTGGTCAACAGCGTGCTTAGTCGTTTCGCCATGCGCAGCGGATGGTCGGTCGCGTTGTTTTCAAGCGTGTTGTTCGGCCGGACCGGGGCATGCCTGGCCACGCTGATTTTCTTTTCGACGGCGATTTATTACGCCGTGTTCGAAGGATCGGTGATCGCCGTGGCGCTCAATCACCTGTACCCGGAACTGGTCTATCCACTGGCTGCCCTGCTGGTGGTGCTGTACAGCGTGCCGATGATTCTGGGTAGCGTGCAGCACTGGCTGGACAAGCTCAACGGCGTGTTGTTGCCGGTGTACCTGGGCGGTTTGCTGGTGGCGGTCGGGCTGTCGATCAGCCGTTATGGTTACCAGCCGCAATGGCTCGATTTCGGCCCGACAACCCCCGCGACCTTCGGCTGGTGGGATTGCTTTGTGGCCTACATGGGCGTCTGGATCCTGATGCTGTTCACTTTCGACTATGCCCGTTTCGGCAAGCCGCAGGACGCTCAGTATCATGGGCGCTGGAACTTCGGCATGCCGTTCTATGCCGTGACGTTTCTGCTCAACGGCGCGGCAGGCATCTATCTGGTCAGCAGTATTCCCCATGAAGGCGCGCTGAACGAAGTCTCTGTGGTGATGGCAATTCTGCAGTTGATGGGGCTGTGGGGCCTGCTGTTCGTCTGGGCCACGCAAACCCGGATCAACACCGCCAACTACTATCTGGCGACCCTCAACATGCAGGCATTCTTCGGTCGTTTCGGCATACGCGGTTCGTACCTGCTGTGGGCAGTGGTGGTCGGGGTGATCGTGTACGGCTTGATGCTCGCCGACGTGTTTTCCTACTTGCTCAAGGCATTGGCGTATCAGGGCATTTTTGTGGTCGCCTGGGTCGGTGTGGCATTGGCGCAGATTGTCTATGGCAGCAATGACGAAGGTGCACTTGAACGCAGCCCGGCGTTCAACCCGGTCGGCCTGATGGCGTGGTGCGCCGCTACGGCGCTGGGGTTGTTGCTGATGTGGACGGGTGGTGTTCCCGGCAGTTTTTCTGCACCGGCGACGGTGCTGCTCGCATTCGGCTTGCAGGCCGGGCTTGCCTATCGGCATCGGTGGGTAGGGCAGAGGGCAGGTTGAGAGGATCGGCGTCGGCCCGCTCGACTGCGGGCCAGCGTCGCGAGTGCATGGTCAGGAAGCCAAACGTCGGACTTATGTGATTCTGATATCAGTGCTATCCAATTAGTGCCGTTTATCAATCAATCGTCGAAGGGTAGTTTGCATCTCCATACCGTATTGATGGAAAGGAGGGGGCAAACGATGCGAACCACGATGAAGGCCGGCGTGCTGGCTGCGATGATCGGAATGTCGGGCGCTGAAGTCGAGGCGGCGGATTACCGGCAGAACCCGTTCACCTTGACCTACGGTGGTGCGATCACCCGCAACGAACCGGGCAAGGTCAACATTCATCCGGTGACCTACACGCTCAATGGCCTGGCCATTTCCGCCAACGTCTACACCCCCGCGAACTACGATCCGGCCCGGCACTATCCCGCCGTTGTCGTCGCGCACCCTAATGGCGGGGTGAAAGAGCAGGTTGCCGGTCTTTACGCTCAGCGTCTGGCCGATCAGGGCTATATCACCATCACGGCGGACGCGGCCTATCAAGGCGCGAGCGGTGGCGAACCACGCAATATCGACAAACCGGCCAACCGCGTCGAAGACATTCACGGCATGGCCGACTTCATCGCCAGCTACCCCGGCGTCGACAGCGCCCATCTTGGCTTGCTCGGCATCTGCGGCGGTGGCGGCTATTCGTTGAAGGCTGCGCAGACCGACAAACGCTTCCGCTCGATTGCCACGGTGAGCATGTTCAATTCCGGGCTGGTGCGCCGCAACGGGTATCAGGATTCGCAACTCGACACGGTCCAGCAGCGTTTGCAGCAAGCCTCGGCCGCCCGTGCCCAGGAAGCTGCCGGCGGGGAAGTCCAATACATCGGCGATGCCAAACTGACCGACGAGCAGATCGCCAAATTGCCGTTCGACCTTTACCGCCAGGGCTTCGAGTATTACGGCAAGACCCACGCGCATCCCAACTCGACTTTCCGTTACACCCTCAGCAGCCTGCTGGACCTGATGAGTTTCGATGCGACGGACCAGATCGAACTGATCGACAAGCCGTTGCTGATGATCGCCGGCAGCAAGGCCGACAGCCTGTACATGTCGGAGCAGGCCTTCGCCAAGGCCACCGGGACCCAGGACAAGACGCTGTTCAAGATCGACGGCGCCACCCACATCGAAACCTATTGGGTGCCGGCCTATGTCGACGTCGCCATGCAACAGCTGACGGCGTTTTACGCCCGAACTCTCTGATTCGAAGGAAGCCATCGCCATGAACAAAACCTTGTTGGGCCTCGCCATGTGCGCGGCCACCCCTTTTGCCAGCGCTGCCGAAGTCGCGGGCGGCGGCAGCGAGCCGTCGAGCGCGCAGCAGATCCGTCGTGCGGGTTCTCAGGCCTCATTCGTGGGGCCTGAAGATTATTTCTCCGGTCGTGTGCGGGTCGATCCGCTGTTCACCGACACGGGCGAAATCAATGCGTCTGGCGCTTACGTGACGTTCGAATCGGGCGCCCGATCAGCGTGGCACACCCATCCCGCCGGACAGCGCCTGGTGGTGATTTCCGGTGTCGGGCAGACCCAGGAATGGGGCAAGCCTGTGCAGGAGATTCATCCCGGCGATGTGATCGTCTGCCCGCCGGGCGTCAAGCATTGGCACGGTGCCGCACCGAACAGCACCATGACCCACCTGGCGGTGACAGGCTCGGTGAACGGCAAGAATGTGGAGTGGCTGGAGAAAGTCGCTGAAGACCGGCCAGTGCCACCGACAGCACCGGCAGAAGCCGCCGTCTCCGACATGCTGTCCGCGAGGCAGCAGGCAATCGTGCCGATTGGCGCGGCCATGGCCAGCAGCAACATGCCGCGTCTCAACAGCGCTTTGAACGAAGGGCTGGATGCCGGGCTGACCATCAGCGAGGCAAAGGAAATCCTGGTGCAGTTGTATGCCTACGCCGGTTTTCCACGCAGCCTCAATGCGTTGGGCGAATTGATGAAAGTGGTCGAGGCGCGCAAGCAACGGGGCATTCACGACGAGCCCGGGCGCGAACCCGGTCACGCCGTGGCGACAGGCGACGCCTTGCTGGCAGCGGGCAAGGCCAATCAGACCCGTATTGCCGGGGCGCCGGTTCAGGGCCCGTTGTTCGACTTCGCGCCGGTGATCAACCAGTTTTTGCAGACGCACCTGTTCGGCGACATCTTCGAGCGCGACAACCTGGACTGGCAAAGCCGCGAACTGGCAACGGTTTCAGCCCTGGCGGCTACGCCCGGCGCCGAATCGCAGTTGCGTTCGCATGTCGCGGCCAGCCTGCGGGTGGGCTTGAGCGCAGCGCAATTGCGTCAGTTGACGCAGGTGTTGACCCGGCACGGAGAAGTCGAAGCGGCGGGGCGCGCCAGCGAAGCACTGGAAAAACACCTGGCCCAGCCCTGAGCCGCGTCAGCCGCCATAGCGCAACGCATCGCGCAGCAAAGTGAAGGCGGGTGAACTCTGACGCCGACTGGGGTAGTAGAGGTGATAGCCGGAAAACGGTTCGCACCAGTCGGCGAGTACCCGGATCAACCGGCCCTGCGCGACATGCTCCTGCACCAGGTCTTCCGGCATGTAGGCCAGCCCCAGCCCCTGGAGCACGGATTGCAGGCGCATCGCGATGTTGTTGAACACCAGTTGCCCCTCGACTCGCACATTCAGGGTTTGCCCGTTCTTCTCGAATTCCCAGAGCAGCAGGCTGCCGTGGGTCGGCATGCGCAGGGTGATGCAGTTGTGTTCCATGAGGTCGGGTGGAACCAGCGGTTTGCGGTGGCGGGCGAAGTAGGCCGGGGAGCCGACTACCGCCATGCGCATGTCCGGCCCGATGCGCATGGCGATCATGTCCTTGGCTACCTGTTCGCCCAACCGTACGCCGGCGTCGAAGCCTTCGGCGACGATGTCGGTCAGGCCGTAGTCGACGATGATCTCGACATTCAGGTCGGGGTTGTCTGGCATCAGCCGGGCGAGGGCGGGTTGCAGAATGGTGATCGCCGAATGCTCGCCAGCGGTGATGCGCAATTTGCCAGCGGGTTTGTCGCGAAACTCGCTGAGCAAGGCCAGCTCGTGATCGATCTCCTCGAACCGCGGCGCGATCACGCGCAACAGATGCTCGCCGGCCTGGGTCGGAGAAACACTGCGCGTGGTGCGCGCGAGCAAGCGCACACCCAGACGTTCCTCCAGTTGACGCATCGCCCGGCTCAGGGCCGGTTGCGACATGCCCAGTTTCGCTGCCGCACGGGTGAAGCTGCGCTCTTGCGCCACCGCCGAAAAGATCGCGAGCAGGTCGTAGCTTTCAACGGACATTGATGCACCCCTGTTATGAACTGCTGGCGATTATGCCATCAGCCATAACAATTGGCCGACTCTAAAAGCCTGCGCGACGGCTCGGGTCAGGTCGATTTTTTACGCATTCTTTACGGTGGAGGATTGGGTTCGCATCGATACTGGCCGCGTTTTTTTGACCGCATCTGAGCCTTGTATTCCTGAAGGCTCCGGTCCGCGTATTGCCCAAGGATGGCATGCCACTACTTCCCGCCGTTCGAGAGCCGCGACCCTTGAGTAAAACCAACGAAAATTCCCCAACCAAAACCTCGGGCGCAGCCATGCTGGTGGCCGCTGTCGGTGTGGTTTACGGGGATATCGGCACCAGCCCCCTCTACACCCTCAAAGAAGTGTTTTCCGGCCACTACGGCGTGCAGCTCAATCACGACGGTGTGCTGGGCATTCTGTCGCTGATTTTCTGGTCGCTGATCTGGGTGGTCTCGATCAAGTACGTGTTGTTCATCCTGCGGGCCAACAACCAGGGTGAGGGCGGCATCATGGCGCTGACGGCGTTGGCCCGTCGTGCGTCGGCGCCTTACCCGCACTTGAGCAAGGTGCTGGTGTTGCTCGGCCTGTTCGGTGCGGCGCTGTTCTACGGCGACAGCATGATCACTCCGGCGATCTCGGTGCTCTCGGCGGTGGAAGGGCTGGAGCTGGCGTTCGACGGCATCGAGCACTGGGTGGTGCCGTTGTCGGTGCTGGTGCTGGTGGCGCTGTTTCTGATCCAGAAACACGGCACGGCGCGGATCGGCATCCTGTTCGGTCCGGTCATGGTGCTGTGGTTCGTGGTGTTGGGCGCGCTCGGGGTCTACGGCATTGTGCAGCGTCCCGAGGTGTTGCAGGCCCTGAACCCGATCTGGGCGGTGCGCTTCTTTACGGCCCATCCGGGCATGGGCGTGGCGATTCTCGGCGCAGTCGTCCTTTCGCTGACCGGTGCGGAAGCGTTGTACGCCGACATGGGGCACTTCGGTCGCAAACCGATTGCCCGTGCCTGGTTCATGCTGGTCCTGCCCGGCCTGGTCCTGAATTACTTTGGCCAGGGCGCGTTGATCCTCGGCAACCCGGAAGCGGTGCGTAACCCGTTCTATCTGCTGGCCCCGGAATGGGCGCTGCTGCCGATGGTCGCGCTGTCGACGCTGGCGACGATCATTGCTTCGCAAGCGGTGATTTCCGGTGCGTTCTCCCTGACGCGCCAGGCCATCCAGCTGGGCTATGTTCCGCGCATGTTCATCCAGCACACCTCAAGCCAGGAGCAGGGCCAGATCTACATCGGCACGGTCAACTGGGCGTTGATGGTCGGTGTGGTGCTGCTGGTGATCGGTTTCGAATCCTCCAGTTCCCTGGCTGCCGCGTATGGCGTGGCGGTGACGGGCACCATGTTGATCACCACGCTGCTGTCCGCCGCCGTGGTGTTGTTGCTGTGGAAGACGCCGCGCTGGCTGGCGATCCCGATGCTGTTCGGTTTTCTGTTGGTGGACAGCCTGTACTTCGCGGCCAACGCACCGAAGATCCTGCAGGGCGGTGCGTTCCCGGTGATCGCCGGTATCGGACTGTTCATCCTGATGACCACCTGGAAGCGCGGACGCAAGATCATCGTCGAGCGGCTGGATGAAACCGCGTTGCCGCTGCCGTTGTTCATCAGCAGCATTCGTTCGCAGCCACCTCATCGCGTGCAGGGCACGGCGGTGTTCCTGACCGCGCGGGCCGACGCGGTTCCCCACGCGCTGCTGCACAACCTGTTGCATAACCAGGTACTGCACGAGCAGGTGGTGCTGTTGACCGTGGTATCCGAAGACAGCCCGCGAGTGCCGGTGGATCGTCGCTTCGAAGTCGAGTCCTATGGCGACGGCTTCTTCCGGGTCAACCTGCATTTCGGTTTTACCGAGGAACCGGATGTGCCGTTGGCGCTGAGCCTTTGCCACTTGGCCGAACTGGATTTCAGCCCTATGCGCACCACGTACTTCCTGAGTCGTGAAACGGTCATCCCGACCAAACGCATCGGCATGGCCAAGTGGCGCGAGTACCTGTTCGCGTTCCTGCTCAAGAATGCCAACAGCAACCTGAAGTATTTCAAGTTGCCGTTGAACCGAGTGATCGAGCTGGGGACGCAGGTCGAAATGTAAGGACGGGAAACGGCTCAGGGCTGCCCGATGCTGACGGTGACACACAAACCGCTGCGCTCGATGACGTCGGTAAACCCCAGATCAACCTTGAGCCCCGTGCGATCGGCAATCGCCTTGACGATGGACAGACCCAGCCCTGAGCCCGACTCATCGGTGCCCAGGCTGCGGTAGAACGGGTCGAAGACGCGCGCCTGTTCTTCCACGGCAATCCCGGGGCCGGTGTCGCTGACTTGCAGGACGACCGCCGCTTGCTCCCGCTTGACCGAGAGGTCGATGCGTCCGCCGGGCGGGGTGTAGCGGATGGCGTTGTCCACCAGGTTGCGGATCAGGATAAACAGGTCGGTTTCATTGATGCTGACCTGCACGTCCTCGCTGCTCTCGACGCCGATATCGATATTCTTGCGGTCCGCCAGCGGCAGCAGGTCTTCCAGAATCCGTCGGTAAATGTGCAGGACTGAAACGCGGGTCGGCGCTGCATTTGAGCTCGACTGCGCGGCAGCCAGGCTCAGCAATTGATCGATCAGGTTCCGGCTGCGTTCTATGCCTCGGGACAACGGCAGCAGGCGTTCGCGGGCGGCGGCCGGCATTTCCGTGGCGGCCAGCCGTTCGGCCTGCAGCGACAGGGCGGTCATCGGCGAGCGCAGTTCATGGGCGGCATCGGCGACGAAACGCCGCTGGTTGTCCACGGATTGTGCGACCCGGCCGAGCAGGCGGTTGATGGCCACCACAAACGGCCGGATCTCGCTCGGCACATGGCTTTCGTCGACCGGGTGCAGGGCTTGTTCGTCACGTTGATCGATGTCGGCCGAGAGCGTAGCGATGGGGCGGAACATCTTGCGCACCAGATCGCCCACCACCAGCAACAGCACCGGAAACAGAATCAGGAACGGCAGCAGACTGCGCCAGGCGCTTTCGCGGGCCTCCTTGTCGCGCACGCCGGTTTCCTGGGCGACGACGATGCGCTCGCCACGGGCGGTGGTTCTGACCAGCACGCGAAAGTCTTCACCGGTCACCTTCAAGGTCGACAGGCCATCGGACAAGGTCGTGGGGAAGGGCAGCGGCAGCAGGGCGTCGTCGTTGCCGAGCGCTTGGCTGCCGTCGGCCAGGTATTGCACGATGACCCGGGATTCTTCATTGTCGTCGTCCACGGCCTGAGCGGCGGGGTAGTGCAGGGTCATTTGCTGGCGGTCGTACAGGGCCGCCACCTGACGCAAGGTTTCATCCTGCATTTCGTGGGCCTCGTCCAGCGCCGAAACGAACGCAAACGCCGCGGCCAGCAGTGCAACGACCAGAATCGCCAGCGACAGGGTGACCGACAGCCGCAGTTGCACCGAATCCCTCAGGCGCCTTTTGAAACCATCCATCCCATTCCCCTGACGTTCTTGATGACGTGACTGCCCAGTTTGCGGCGCAGGGCGTGAATCAGAAACTCCACCGCGTTGCTTTCCACTTCATTGCCCCAGCCATAGAGCCGGTCCTCCAGTTCGCTGCGCGAGAGGATTGCCCCGGGCCGGATCAGCAGGGCCTGCAACAGGGCGAATTCGCGACTGGACAATTGCACGTCCGGGTTGTCGGCGGTTGAGGCTTGCTTGGAGACCAGATCGAGGGATACCACACCGTTGTCGAGCAAGGACAACGCCGTCCCGCCCTTGCGCCGCAGCACCGCGCGCATCCGCGCCAGC
Organism: Pseudomonas sp. R43(2017); assembly: GCF_002112345.1. Taxonomy (NCBI): domain Bacteria; kingdom Pseudomonadati; phylum Pseudomonadota; class Gammaproteobacteria; order Pseudomonadales; family Pseudomonadaceae; genus Pseudomonas; species Pseudomonas sp. R43(2017). Next base: position 934,175 of record NZ_NEHJ01000001.1, on the reverse strand, counting down.
AGCTCGGCCATGTCGAAAGGTTTGAGCAGGTAATCGTCAGCACCGCCATCGAGGCCGCGCAGGCGATCGTCGAGGCCGTCCCGGGCGGTGATGATCAGCAGCGGCACCGGGTTGTTGCGAGCGCGAATGCTGTCGAGCACGTCCAGTCCGTCCTTGCCGGGCAGGCCGAGATCCAGCAGCACCAGGTCGTAGTGCTGGGTGTCCAGGGTGGCCAGTGCGGTGAGGCCGTTTTTCACCCAGTCGGTGGCGTAGCTGGCGTCGTTCAGCGCGCCCTGGATGGCATCGCCGATCATCGGGTCGTCTTCCACCAGTAATATCCGCATGACCCGCTCTCCAAAAAAATAGCGCGACGGGCAAGGCCGTCGCGCTTGTATTGAAGCATCTGTGCAAGGGTTTGTCCGGCCCCGGATCAGGCGTTGCCCTTCAGCGAGTCAAAGGCCTTGAGCAACTCGTCCATCCGCGCCTTGCAGTCTTTCTGTTGCGGGGCGCTGGCGCGCAAGGTGTCGAGCGAGCGGTCGATGGCCTTGTCCAACATGTGCCAGTCGCCGGCGGCACGGGGTTTGATCCCGGCCTCGGCCGAGTCCCAGGCGGTTTCCAGATCCTTGATCCGGGCCTTGGCACCGGGCAGATCGTTTTTATCGACCAGGGCAGCGACGTCGGCCGCGATGTTGCGGAACTCGGACAGATCCCCCAGTTTGGAGGCGGCCTGGCCTTGTGTGCTGACGGCTCCTGCAGCGGCGTTTGCAGCAGGCTTGTCCGCCGGTTTCGAGCAGCCGGCAGCAATGCTCAGCAGGCAGATGGACGAGACGATGGCGACGTGACGAATGATGTTTTGAATCTGGCGCATGATGATTCCTTGATGAAAGTCTGAAGGTTTACTGAGTGATGGCTTTGCGATTGCCGACGCTGATCTGCGCGACGGTGACCAGCAGGACGATGACGCAGAGGAAGATCGCGCTGGTCCAGGTCGCGCCCATGCCGAGGCCGCCGTAGGTCTTGGCCTGAGTCAGCAGGTCACCGAGGGATGCGCCGAAGGGGCGGGTCAGGATGTAGGCGATCCAGAACGTCAGCACGGTGTTGGCACCCAGACGCCAGGCGATCAGGGTGGCCGCGATCAACGCGCCGAAGATCACTGCGCCGACGGTGAAGCCCAGGCCCAGCGCTTCAGTGGCCAGGTCGCCGGCGGCGGTGCCGAGGGCAAAGGTGCAGAGCACCGTGGCCCAATAGAACAGCTCCCGGCGCGGGGTGACGATTTCGCGGATCGACAGGCTGCGTTCGGTCCGGTACCAGATCAGGAAATTCACCACCAGCAACACAGAGAACACCGCCGTGCTGGTGTAGAGGCTGACGTCCAGCATGTCGGTCAGGATGTCGGTGATCTGCGTGCCGACGATGCTCACCAGCACTACGGTCAGCCAATAGATCCAGGGGGTGTAGGCCTTGGTGCGCAGCTGGGTGAACAGCGCGATGGCCAGCAGCGCGGCCATGCCGAGGCTGGTCGGGCCGGCGCCGAAACCGGCGTCGACGGCCAGAAAGTCGGCACCGGTTTCACCCACGGTCGTGGACAGGATCTTGATCACCCAGAAGGACAGCGTCACTTCGGGCACTTTGTTGAGCCAGTCGGCTATGGCGGGTTTCATGGGTGGATGGCCTCTCCTGAGCAGCGCTGAATGTGCGCAGGAGAGAAGGTATCCAGTGAAACTTAGCTGAGCCTGAGGGGCAGGCGATTGTCAGCGCAGCGGCACGTAAATATCCGTTTGCCACTGCTCCTGCGGGGTCTCGGGACTGATGCTCAAGTACTCGAAAAACAGCGGGTGATCGCGCAATTCTTCGCCGCTGGCGGGCAGCCAGTCGCGGTAGACCGGGTAGATGGTTTCACCGATGTGATCGGTTGAACCTTTGTGACGCACCACGGCACAGCGGCCGGCAGGAATGCTCAGCTCGCGGACGCTGAACTCATTCGGCGCCACCGCTTCACGGATTTCGCCGCAGATCGCGAAATGAAAGTCCTCCGGCGGCGTCGTGTCAGGGTTGCCGTAAGGAATCCCGAATGTGCGGCTCGATGTCACCGGCGACTGACCGCTCTGTTGGCGCCAATGGATGAAGCGTTGCACGCTTTGATTGACGAGCCCTGGTGGCCCACGGTGATCGAGCGCAGCGACCTGGACTCCGGGGAAGTCGACGATTCGTACCTGCATGGTAATGCTCCTTGAAAAGTGAGGTATGGCGAAGACCGTGTGCCAGACGCTCCAGTCCGGAGCCTTGCGAAATGCCCCCGGCGAGGTGCCGAAGGCTCGCTTGAATGCCCTGGAAAACGCTTCGGGACTTTCGAAGCCCGCGTCGAGCGTGGCTTCCATCACCGAATGGTCGGGCAGGGTGCTCAAACGGTGCGCGGCACGGCGCAGGCGCATCAACTGCACATAGCGCGAGACGGGCACGCCGACGTATCCCGTGAACTGCCGGTGAAAGTGGAACTCGGAAAAGTTCGCCACCTGGCTCAGCGTTTTCACCGACAGATCGCCCTCAAGATTGGCGTCGATGTAGGCGAGTACGACGGTGAAGCGCTTTGCGTAGGCAGTTTGCGTCGGTGCGTCTGGCACGGAGTGAAGCTCCTGGAGTAACGGTCGGCCCTAGAATCGTCGAAAGCGGCGTACAGATACCTAGCCGGACTTGCTCAGGGTTTGACCTCTTCAGGCATTACATCCGAACGACCCTGCACGAATCAATCGCGCGCCTGAGCGACGATTGCAAAGTTGCCCGGTGCTTTCTCCAGCAATCCAAGGAATCTCACCAGATCCACCGTGCTGCCATCGACCTTCAGGTCTTTTGACGTGAGGGCATCCTTGAATCCCGCCGTGCCGCCCAGCAGTTGCACGAAAAGATCCTTGGTGACGCTCAACGTGGCGTTGGCATTGCTCGCCGGTGCGCCCCGGCGATAGTGCAACACGGCGTTCTCGATCCACAGTACGAACGATTCCTTCGTATCGGTCAGTTGCAGGTTGAAAGTCCAGTTCTTGCCGTCCGCCGCCGGTCCGTCGAGGCTCGCGGCCATGGCTTCGAGGAAGCGTTCGGTGGGCGTCTGCTTCATCAGCTCGATCAGGTCCGAGCGACGCACGCCTTTTTCCGGCGGGCCGTTGCGCAGTTCCTGGGCGGCGGTCAGGTAGCTGTTGCGCCAGGTCGCCGATTCCGACTGATAGCCCAGCTGTTCATAGGCCCGGGCCAGCAGTTCCTTGGCGGCCTTGTCGTCGGGCTGGTCGAGGACGGCTTGATCCAGCAGCTCGGCGACCCAGCGGTATTCGCCTTTGTCATAGGCCACGCGTGCGGCTTCGAGCACTTTGGCGCTGCCGCCCATCAACTCGACGTAGCGTCTGGCGGACTCTCTGGGAGGCAACGGATTCAGATGTGCCGGGTTGCCATCGTAGGCGCCGAGGTACATCTGGTAGATCGCCTTGACGTTGTGTCGCACGTCGCCGTAATAGCCGCGGGTGCCGAAATACGAGGCCAGCGAGTCGGGAAACTGGATCTTCTCGGCGATTTCGTCGGGCGTGTAGCCGGCGTTCATCAGGCGCACGGTCTGGTCGTGCATGTACTTGTAGACGTCGCGGTGCTTGGTGATGAATTCGCGGATGCGCTCATTGCCCCAGACCGGCCAGTTGTGTTGGCCGAAATAGACTTCGGTGTCGCCCAGTTCATCGAGGGCAGCCTGGGCGTAGTCGGACCAGAGCAACGCGTCGCGGACCTTGGCGCCACGGATCGGCAGCAGATTGTGCATGGTCTGCGCCAGCAGCTCGGCACCGCCGTAGGCCTTGCGTTCGGGGATGGAAAAGGTCAGCTCGGCCGGGGCCTCAGCACCCGGAATGTTGTGGAACACGAAGGTCACGCCGTCGATCACCCGTTCCTGCGTCGGCTGATCGATGATCTGCGTCGGCGGCAGAATGCCGATGCTGCCGTAGGCGACGTTTTTCCCCAGCCCGGTATCCACCATGCCGGTGGCGCCCGGCGCCAGGTTCTTGCCGAACTGATACATCGAACGGCGCGACATCGCCGGCCCGGCCAACACGTTTTCGCTGGTGGCTTCCTCCATGAAACCGACAGGGGCCACCACGGGAATCTTGCGTTCGGCCACTTCCGCGACCGAGGTAATGCCCAGCACACCGCCGAAGTGGTCGGCGTGGTCATGGGTGAAGATGATCGCGGTTACGGGTTTGTCGCCGAGTTGCTCGCGGGCAAAGGCCAGGGCTGCAGCGGCGGTTTCATTCGAAGTCAGCGGGTCGACCACGATCCAGCCGGTCCGGCCTTCGATCAGCGTCATGTTGGCGATGTCGAAACCGCGCAACTGGTAGATGCCGTCGGTGACTTTGAACAGACCGATCTGGGCATTCAGCATTGCGTGGCGCCAAAGGCTCGGATTGACGGTAGCGGGAGCCTTGCCTTCGACAAATCTGAACGCATCGAAATCGATCAGCACAGAGCCGTCGGAGCCGAGGATCTGGCCGCTTGGCCGGGCGATGAGACCGCGCTGGGCGTCTTCCATGTCCCGAGTGTCGTTGAGGTCCAGGCCCTTGATTGAGGCTTCTATTACCGCCGCAGTGGCGGACTTCGCTTCTCCGCTGGCAACGCTGGGCGGTTTGTCACAGCCGGCGAGGGATACCAGCGTCAGGGCGATCAGTGTGTGAAAGGTCGGTCTCATTCTTGTTGTTCTCCGAGGATCGATTCATCAGAGAGTAGGGAGGCGGGCGTGATGTATCCAATGCATTGTTTACATCCAGACAATGCGTGGCTAGCATCGACGACATGGACCTCAAACGACTGACACACCTGCTGGCCCTTGCCGATGAACGCCATTTCGGCCGCGCCGCCGAACGTGTGCACCTCAGCCAGCCGGCCCTGAGCCGCAGCATCCAGGCGCTTGAAAGCGAAACCGGACAGCGTCTGTTTGATCGGGACAGTGGCGATGTGCGCCCGACGCCTGCGGGAGAGTTTCTGATCGAGCGGGCGCGACGGCTGTTGTTCGATGCACGCTCGCTGGAACGGGATCTGGCGCTTTACGGTGATGGCCGGCTCGGCAACCTCGCGTTCGGCGTCGGGCCGTTTCCGGCGGCGATGCTGATGCATCAGGTGGTGCCTCGTTTGCGCCGGGAATATCCGCAAGTCACCCTGCGGGTAGAGATCAACAACTGGCAGATACTCGAAGCACGGTTGCGGGACGAAGCGATCGAATTCTTCGTCGCGGACATTCGCAATTTCTCGGCCGACACCGATCTGCTGATCCGCCCGCTGGGTCAGGCCTCGGCGGGGTTCTTCGTCCGGCCACAACACCCGTTGGCCGGGCATCAAGTGACGATGAGAGACCTGGAAAAGTACGGCATCGCCACGACGCGCCTGCCGGCCGTGGTGAAGGAAGAGACTGCGCATACCCTGGGCATTTCCACGCGCCAGGCCTTGCCGCTTGCGCTGGAGTGCGACGATGTGGCGTTGCTGAGGACGGTGGCCTGTTCGACCGATACCATCCTCGGCGTGATCCATGGCGCCGTGGCTGAAGACCTGCGCAGCGGCAACCTGATCGAATTGCAGGTCGTGGACCGGCCCGGACTGCATTCCGAAATCGGTGTCGTCAGCCTGCCCAACAGAAGCCTGTCACCGACCGCCCGCTGCGTGATCGACGCCATCGCCGACGAGATGGCGCAACGCAACGTCCCGACCTGAGCGGCGCTCCGGTCGGCGGCCAAAACGCCAAAGCACAAGACTTCCCGCTCAAAAACCGGATAATGGCGGCCATTCTGTTCAGCTCGCTATTCTGGTAGTCCCCCATGGAAATCAAGGTCAACTTTCTCGACAACCTTCGACTTGAAGCCAAGTTCGACGACTTCACGGTGGTGGCCGACCAACCGATCCGCTACAAGGGCGATGGCTCGGCACCGGGTCCGTTCGACTACTTCCTGGCTTCGTCGGCGCTGTGCGCGGCGTACTTCGTGAAGCTGTATTGCGAAACCCGCAATATCCCGACCGATAACATCCGCCTGTCGCAGAACAACATCGTTGACCCGGAGAACCGCTACAACCAGATCTTCAAGATTCAGGTCGAGTTGCCGGCAGACATCTCCGACAAGGACCGCCAGGGCATCCTGCGCTCCATCGACCGCTGCACCGTGAAGAAGGTGGTGCAGGCCGGCCCCGAGTTCGTCATTGAAGAAGTGGAAAACCTCGACGCCGACGCTCAGGCACTGCTGATGCCGGGTGCGAACTCGAGCGCCAGCACCTACATTCCGGGCAAGGACCTGCCGCTGGAACAGACCATCGCCAACATGTCGGGCATCCTCGCCGACCTCGGCATGAAGATCGAAATCGCCTCGTGGCGCAACATCGTGCCGAACGTGTGGTCGCTGCACATTCGCGATGCGCACTCGCCGATGTGCTTCACCAACGGCAAGGGCTCGACCAAGGAAGGCGCGCTGGCGTCGGCGCTGGGCGAGTTCATCGAGCGCCTGAACTGCAACTTCTTCTACAACGATCAGTTCTGGGGCCTGGACCTGGCCGATGCGCCGTTCGTGCACTACCCGGACGAGCGCTGGTTCAAGCCGGGCAGCAATGACGAGCTGCCGAGCGAGATCCTCGACCCGTACTGCCTGAAGATCTACAACCGCGACGGCGAGCTGCGCGGTTCGCACCTGATCGACACCAACTCCGGCAATGAAGAGCGCGGCATCGTTTCGCTGCCGTTCGTGCGCCAGTCGGACGGCGAGGTGGTGTACTTCCCGTCGAACCTGATCGAAAACCTGTACCTGAGCAACGGCATGAGCGCCGGCAACACCCTGGCCGAAGCCCAGGTGCAGTGCCTGTCGGAAATCTTCGAGCGTGCGGTGAAACGCGAAATCATCGAAGGCGAATTCGCGTTGCCGGACGTGCCGCAGGAAGTGCTGGCCAAGTACCCGGCGATCATGGCCGGCATTCAAGGCCTGGAAGCCCAGGGCTTCCCGGTGCTGGTGAAGGATGCGTCGCTGGGCGGCGAATTCCCGGTGATGTGCGTCACGCTGATGAACCCGCGTACTGGCGGTGTGTTCGCCTCGTTTGGTGCACACCCGAGCTTCGAAGTGGCGCTGGAGCGCAGCCTGACCGAGCTGCTGCAGGGCCGCAGCTTCGAAGGCCTGAACGATCTGCCGCAGCCGACCTTCGAAGCCCAGGCGGTCACCGAACCGAACAACTTCGTCGAGCACTTCATCGACTCCAGCGGCGTGGTGTCGTGGCGCTTCTTCAGCGCCCAGGCGGAATACGATTTTGTGGAGTGGGACTTCACCGGCCAGGGTGAAAACTCCAACGTCGAAGAGGCCGAAACCCTGTTCGGCATCCTCAAGGGCATGGGCAAAGAAGTGTACATGGCGGTGTACGAGCACATCGGGGCCACTGCCTGCCGCATCCTGGTGCCGGATTACTCGGAAATCTACCTGGTGGACGACCTGATCTGGGACAACACCAACAAGGCGCTGTTCTTCCGCGAAGACATCCTCAACCTGCATCGCTTGAACGAAGAAGAACTCCAGTCACTGGTCGAGCGTCTGGTGGAAAGCGAACTGGACGACTACACCGACATCACCACGCTGATCGGCATCGAGTTCGATGACAACACCGTGTGGGGTCAACTGACGATCCTGGAACTGAAACTGCTGATATGGCTCGCCCTGGGACAAATCGAGGAAGCGAAAGAAGCAGTGGAAATGTTCCTGCAGTACAACGACAACACCGTCGAGCGGGGCCTGTTCTATCAGGCCGTCAACGGGGTGCTGGAAATGCAGCTGGACGAAGACCTGGAGCTGGCCGACTACGAAGCCAACTTCCGCCGCATGTTCGGCAACGAACGGATGGACGCGGCGATCGGCTCGGTGGACGGCAGCGTACGCTTCTACGGCTTGACGCCGACCAGCATGAAACTCGAAGGCCTCGACCGCCATCTGCGCCTGATCGACAGCTACAAGAAACTGCACGCGGCCCGGGCCAATGTGAAGACTTCGTAACGCTGACAGCAGCGACAAAAAAAGCACCTTCGGGTGCTTTTTTGTTGTCGGGTGGTGGGGCGGTCGTTGGCTCTGTTACGTGCGAGTCGGTTCCTGGCTCGTCCAGACGGCCAGTTCATAGCCATCCGGATCTATGAAGTGGAATCGGCGGCCACCGGGATTTTTTAATGGGGACAGATTTATTTTTAATATAAATCTGTCCCATTTTGAAAATACTTGCACCGTGATGCATCCATTTGCGCGTCTGCTCCGTAAGTTCATCACCCTCATTCGAAGGGTCGAAGAATTCAGGAGACACACCATGCACTCGCTCATCAAACGCATTGCCATCGCCTGCTTCACATTGCTCTGCCTTGGCACGGGATCGAGCTTTGCTGCCGATACCGTGATGGTCGGCGGTGCGGCCATGTACCCGAATAAGACCATCGTCGAAAACGCCGTCAACTCGAAGGATCACACCACGCTCGTTGCAGCGGTCAAGGCGGCGGGGCTGGTCGATACCCTCAACAGCAAGGGGCCGTTCACGGTCTTCGCGCCGACCAATGAAGCCTTCGCCAAGTTGCCCGCCGGCACCGTCGATACGCTCGTCAAACCGGAGCACAAGGCCGACCTGACGACGATCCTCACCTATCACGTGGTTGCCGGCACTCACACGGCAAAACAGCTGATGGATGACGCCAAAATGCACGGCGGCAAAGTCATGCTCAAAACCGTTCAGGGCGAATCCCTGACCGTCATGCTGCACGACGGCAAATTGTGGGTGTTGGATGCCAAAGGCGGGAAGGCAGCGATCACCATTGCGGACGTGATGCAGTCCAATGGTGTGATTCATGTAGTGGATACGGTGCTGATGCCGAAGTAGTCCTTTTAATGGGGACACTTTTAATGGGGACAGATTTATTTTTTAAATAAATCTGTCCCCATTTACAGGCGCTTTTCTGTTTTAAATGGGCGACTGTCAGTCAGGGGGACATGCAATGGATCTGAAGTTCAGTCACGTCGATGTTCTGGTCAATAACCTTGAGGAAGCCTGCGGCTACTATGCGCAGATCCTGCAAGCCAGAATCTCCAGTACCCTCGTCTGGGAACGGGGTGGCCTGCACGTTCGCTACGCGGTTGCGTTGATCGGCCAGGAGCGTTTCATGCTGGTCCAGCCGTTGGCGGGCAATCTCAAGGAACTGCTGGATTCGTCGGGGGAGGGGATGATCTATCGTCACTGCTATTCGACACCGGACATCGAGAAAGCCTACGACGAACTGGTGATCGCCGGCGTGCAGCCCGAAGACGAAAACGGCCAGCCACTGGAACGTGCCAACCTGCAATCACCGTCCGGGACGCGCATCATCTGGCTGCCCAAGCGCTTCGGACATTTTTCTATCGAGATTCTCGAAGAGCAGACGCTTGAGGCATTCATTGAATCTGCGTTTGCCTGATTTTTTAATGGGGACAGATTTATTTTTAAAATAAATCTGTCCCCATTTGAGGTCTTGGAATTGGCCAGCACGCCCTCATAACAAGGGTTACCTCCAACATCCCCAAGGGGAAGGACAGACCATGACCAGCCAAACCGAAACTGCCATCCTCGCCGGCGGCTGCTTCTGGGGTATGCAGGACCTGCTGCGGCGCTACCCCGGTGTCCTGAAGACGCGTGTCGGTTACACCGGCGGCGATGTGCCGAATGCGACCTACCGCAATCATGGCAACCACGCCGAGGCCATCGAAATCATCTTCGATCCTGCCGTTATCAGCTATCGGCAGATTCTCGAGTTCTTCTTTCAGATACACGACCCGACCACGCCCAACCGCCAGGGTAATGATCTTGGCCCCAGCTATCGCTCGGCGATCTATTACCTCAGCGAACAGCAACGCGACGTCGCCGAAGACACCGCCGCCGATGTCGACGCTTCGCGCCTGTGGCCTGGACGAGTGGTGACCGAAATCGAACCGGCCGGGCCGTTCTGGGAAGCGGAGCCGGAGCACCAGGATTACCTGGAGCGCATTCCGAATGGCTACACCTGCCACTTCATTCGCCCGAACTGGAAGCTTCCGAAGCGCGCCTGAGGTTCAGTAGCGCCAGTGTGAAAGAGGGGAGCCGGTCTGTTTTCTGAAAAACGGACCGGCTCCCTTTTTTTGCCTTCAGTCCGGAAAGGTAGCTAAGCAAGTTAGCTATATGTTAGTTTCGCGTCCTTACCACGACCGCCGGGACTGACCCTACACATGACATCGCCTTCATCACCGCCCGATCCGTCCGAAGATCCCCGCAACTTGCAGATCGCCAGTGATGTCGTCGGCCAGCAGTTGCAACAGATCGCCATCCTCACGCGCAAGGCCGCCAGCCATCTGGGCGCGGTTCTGGGTATCAATCAGACCGATGTCGCGGCGCTGGAGCATCTGATCGCGGATGGACCTCTGCCGCCGACCGAACTCGCGGTGCGGCTCTCCGTGACCACCGCCGGTATCACGCAGGTCATCGATCGACTGGAACGCGCCGGGCATGTGGTCCGCGAGCGGCAAATCAATGACAAGCGCCGGGTGCTGGTGTGTCCGGTTCCGGAATCGGTGGCGCAGGCCTATCGGCATATCGCGCCGATGCTCGATGGCCTGAGCGCCGTGCTCGGAGCCCTCGATGGCGAGGATCGCGCCGTGGTTGAAGCCTTCCTGGGTCAAGTGATCGAGGTCTACCGCACCACGTTGCCGGGCAGCGCTGTGGCCACGTCTGAAAACCGGGGCGCGTGATGAATCCCAAAAAAGTACTGGTGACTGGCGCAAGCATCGCCGGACCTGCGCTGGCCTATTGGCTGTCTCGGCAGGGCATGGACGTCACAGTGGTGGAGAGGGCGCCTGCGTTTCGTGATGGCGGACAAACGATTGACGTGCGGGGCGCCGGGCGTGAGGTCGTCCGGCGCATGGGCCTGGAAGATTTGATTCGGGTGAACACGACTCAGGAACAGGGCATCGCCTTCGTTGACCGGAACAACCGGACCAAGGCGTTTCTGGGTGTCGATGCGTTCGACGGGGAGGGGCCGATTGCCGAACTGGAGATCCTGCGGGGCGAACTCGCCAAACTGTTGATCCAGCACAGCCAGGACCGTGTCCTGTACCGATTCGGCGACAGCGTTGAAGCCATGGAAGACGATGGCGAGCAGGTTCACGTGCGTTTCGAGCAGGGTAGCGAACAGGTTTACGATCTGGTGATCGTGGCGGAAGGGATTGGTTCGACGACCCGCAACCGAGTGTTCGGCAACGAGGTCCAGCGTCGTCCCCTCAATCTGTATACCGCTTATTTCACCGTGCCTCGACAGCCGAGCGATGGCCAGGTCATGCGCTGGCACAACCTTCCGGGTGGTCGCTGTGTCTGTTTGCGGCCGGACAATCTGGGCACCACCCGCGCGTTTTTGTCTTTTCAGCAGGCGCCGTGTGGATACGAAAAACTCGCGCAGGACGAACAGAAATCCTTGCTCAGGCAAATATTCGCCGACGCCGGTTGGGAAACCCCTCGCGTGCTGGCTGCACTGGAAGATGCCACCGATCTTTATCTGGACGCAGTGGGGCAGGTCAAAATGTCCCGCTGGTCCAAGGGACGCATCGCGCTGGTCGGGGACGCGGCTTACTGCGCATCGCCCATCAGCGGCATGGGTACCAGCCTGGGGCTGTGCGGCGCCTATGTGCTGGCCGGTGAACTGGGGCGTCATGCCGACCATACCCAGGCGTTCGCAGCTTATGAAAAACGGTTGCGGCCCTTCGTCGCCCAGGCGCAAAGCGTGCCCGGCTTCGCCCCCAGACTGGCCTCGCCGCATTCGCGCCTTGGCATCACCCTTGGCCACGCGGTGTTGCGGCTGGCGAGTGCGCCGGGGTTCCGGCGCCTGTTCGGGAAAATCCTTTCGCCGAAGGCCGATGCTATCGAATTGCCGGAGTATGGCGAGCAGCAGTGATTCAATGGGGACAGATTTATTATCAACAAATAAATCTGTCCCCATTTTGTTTAGAATTGCGCCCCCTGCAGTTCTGCAGGTTTGTCATGGAACGCAGCCTTACGAACCTGCACCAGGCAATCGGCTTCCACAAATTGAACAAGGACAAAGTCTCATGGGTATGAGAACGGCTGCGTTGGTTTTGTTGCTTGCAACGTCACTGACCGCCTGTGGAGGAAGCAAGGACAAGGCCACGGAACTGGTCGATATCAGCGGCGCCTTCAAGGAACATTACGATGAGGTGGTGGAAACCGTAATGCGAGATTACTCGCCACGTTACATGGCGGTGATGGACGAAGAAATCCGCGAGGTTGTGGAAGACAAGGTTCCCTTCGACGAGATCAGAAACCTGCGGATCGATACCCTGGCGGGTCATTTGCAGCCGGATGAGCTCAATGCGGCGATTCGTGCCCACGATAACCCCGCGCAGAGCAAAGATATTTTGAATAACACGCCTGAGGGCCGCGCCTTTCTGGACAAGATCTTCGACGCTGAAGACACCGTCGAAAATACCTTCCAGGCCCTGCTGAAGGAGCGTGAACCCGCCATCCTTGAAGCGCTGGATAAGATCAATAACAAGAGGCTGGATGGATGATTCAATGGGGACAGATTTATTATCCGATTCAATGGGGACAGATTTATTATCAACAAATAAATCTGTCCCCACTGAATCTGTCTCGGGCAAGTCGGCTGGACGATCGAATCGTTAGGGAAGCGTTGCATGGCGTTCAAGGTGTTGGTGGTCGGTGGGTATGGAAACTTCGGCAGCATCGTCTGCCGGCATCTGGCGTCGATGCCTGATGTTGATCTGGCGATCTCGGGTCGCGATCCGCACAAGTTGCTGCGTAAGGTCGAGGCGTTGCAAGCCGATTCAGGAAAAACCTGCGCCAGTTGGTGTGGTGATGCCATGGGGCCCGGATTCCAATCTGCGTTGGGTTCGATGGGGATTGAGCTGGTCATCCACACCGGCGGCCCGTTTCAGGGGCAGTCCTATGCGGTTGCCGAGGGTTGCATCGAGGCCGGGGTGAACTATTGCGACTTGTCTGACTGCCGAACCTTCGTCAACGGTATTGTTGTACTCGATGCGCGCGCGAAAGCGGCGGGCGTGGCGATTCTCAGTGGTTGCAGTTCAGTGCCGACGCTATCGTCAGCCATCATCGATCAGCAGCGGAATCGCTTTCAGCGCATCGACTCGATCGAGCATGGCATTTCCTCTTCCGCCAAGATGCCGGGGCTGTCGACTGTCGAAGGTGTGCTTGCCTACGCGGGAAAACCGATCAAGCAGCTCAGGGATGGTCGGGTTCATGAAGTGCCGGGCTGGCAGGACTTGACTCTGCGCAAGATGCCGCATCTTGGCAGCCGTTTGCTGGCTAACGTCGACGTTCCGGACATGGATATTTTCGCCGGTCGCTACGGCGCCCGGACCTTGAGCTTCAAGGCGGGTGCGGGTTTGAAACTCGGTGGTGTCGCCAATGCCCTGTTCGCCCAGGCCCAGAAGATGGGGCTGATTCGGGACCATGCGCCCTGGGCTGCGCGCCTGCATCGCCTGGGTACCCGCTTTGAACGATTCGGCGATGGCAAAAGTGCGATGTACATCGACGTGCAAGGTCTCGGGGATGAGGGACAACCGCTGTCCATGACCGCTCAACTCACGGCCAGAAATGACAAGGGCCCGGAAATACCCAGCTGCGCAGCCGTCGCCCTGGCTATCAAAATGGCCCGAGGGTATGTGCCCGAGTCCGGCGCCCGGCCTTGCGTCGGCGAAATCACCGTCGATGAATACATAGCCGCGATCAACGATCCTGAGAACCTGAACCTGTCCGTGCACTTCTCTGACGGGCAGCGCTGAGCATGCTTTATCTGTGCCTGAAGTACATTCATGTGATCGCCGCGGTTTTCCTCTTCGGATTCGGCATGGGTTCCTACCTTTACCTGATCGCCGCCAGCCGCACCACCAACCCTCAGGTGATTGCTCATGTGGCGAGAATGGTCGTGCGTTTCGACGCCTGGATCACCACCCCGGCAGGTTTCATTCAGATTGCATCGGGCTATGGGCTGATCAGGCTGGCCGGCCTTCCGCTGACCACGGAATGGGTGCTGACGTCGTTGATCATCTTTCTTTGCGTGGGATCGCTCTGGCTGCCGGTGTTGGTGCTTCAGAAGCGCCTGTACATGATGGCTTCGAGTGCGATCGAGACCGGAGGAGGGCTTGAGGATGAATACCGGTCGGTGTACCAGAAATGGTTCTGGATGGGAGTGGCCGGTTTTCTGGGGATGTTCGTGATTGTCCTGATGATGGTGACGAAGATGACGCCCGTGCAGGTACTAGGGCTGTTGCTGTAGAGAAGCCTTCAGAAAGCGTTGTTCATGATCGGGATCAGGCAGAAGACAAGTGTCATATTGTCCAAACAGCCGATAACGATTCAGGGCAATCCGATCGTAGGCCCAGTTCCGAAGCCCGCGCGGAAAAATGCGCAAGCATTGCAATGGACGCCAGCGGGCAGGCAGTTGGGTAACGACTTCGAAAAAGGCATCGGAGCGCTCCCAATAGTGTCGGTCGCGGATGACCGCCATGGTGTCGAACTGATCGAGGGGTAACTCTGCCCAGGCGAGCAGCGCCTGCCCTTCGGGAGACTGCACCGCCGCCAGCCGGACTCGCTGCTGGCGGTCATGGCGAATCAGGAATTTCGCCCAGCCATTGCACAGCTTGCAGACACCATCGAACAACACCACCGTCTCGCCTGGTTTCAGCAGGGGAGCCGGTGAAGGGCGAATCCGGGAAACGGGCATAAACGTCGGTCCATTGAGGCCTGGTTTCCCGGATCATATCCTTAAACGGTCACGACAATCTTTCCGACCTGCTGGTTGGCTTCAAGAAAGCGATGCGCGTCTTGTATGTCCTCGAGGGCGAACGTCTTCGCAATGATCGGCTTCAGCGCGCCCGAAGCGAGACCGTCGCTGATGAACGTCTTGGCTCGGGCCAGAGCCGCAGGATTCGCGACGACCTCCGCGTAAAGGTAGCCCTTGAGGGTCAGGCACTTGCCCAGCACGGTGAAAAGCGGGAACGGCGTAGGCTCAGGGCTCAAGGCGCCGTACTCAAGCAGAATGCCGCCTCTGGCCATGCTCTGGGTAAGCTGTTCGAACCCGGGGCCGCCGATCGGATCGAACACCACGCGCGCACCCTGGCCATCGGTCAGGGCCATGACGGTGGCGACGATATCCTCTTCATCGCTGACGATGACGTGCGCGGCGCCGGCGTCCAGCAAGGCTTGCTTCTTGGCGCGGGTGCGGGTCACGGCAATCGAAGTCGCGCCGACCATTCGGGCAATCTGGAAGGCCGCCAGGCCAACGCTGCTGGAGGCGGCAGTCACCAGCACGAAATCGTTTTTCGTCAGTTTGGCTTGTTCGACCAGTGCGCCCCACGCGGTGACGTATTGCATCCAGGATGCAGCAGCCTGCTCGAAGGACAGGTTCGACGGGTGTTTGACCGTCAGCTCGGCGGGCACGTTGGCCAGTTCGCCGTAGGTGCCCCATTTGGCGATGTCCAGCGGCGGAATCAGGCTGACTGCATCGCCGACCTTGAACTCGCTGACGCCGGCACCGACGGCAGCCACCACACCGGCCGCTTCATAACCGAGGCGGCTGGGAAATTGCGCTTCCTGCAGGTAGGCGTGATTGCGGAACATGACCTCGGCCCGGTTCAACCCGAAAGCCTTGACCTCGATTTGCACCTCGCCGGATGCCGGCGCCGGTACATCGACCGATTCCAGTTTCAAAACGCTTGCGTCGCCGTATTCATGAATCCTGACAATGCGTGCCATGGTTACCTCTTCTGTGATCAATGAGGCCGGTGTGGCCGGCCTTGGTTCGAGTAAAAAAAAACGCGCCTGTTGCCGTTGTGCGCGTCGTTGCCATGGCCGCCAATTTAGGCTTTGGCCCCGGTCGGATAAAGACCTACGATAGCGCAACACTAGAAACACAGGGTTTCCAATGGATCGCCTCACATTGATGGCCGTCTTCGTCAAAGCGGTGGAGCTTGGCTCCTTCAGCGCGGTGGCCGATGAGCTCAATCTGTCCCCGCAACTGGTCGGCAAACAGGTCAAGATGCTCGAGCAGCATCTGGGTGTCTCGCTGCTCAATCGCACGACCCGCAAACAGAGCCTGACCGACTTCGGCCGCACGTTCTATCAACGGGCGAAGCTGATCCTGGCCGACATGGACGCCGCCGAAGAAATGGCCGCGATGACCCGAGGCGTGCCCAGTGGCCGCCTCAGAATCAACGCACCGGTCACCTTTGGCGTCAGCACGCTGGCGCCTCGACTGCTGGAGTACATGGTCAGGTATCCGCAGGTGTCGGTGGATCTGACCCTGTCCAACGAACTCGTTGACCTGCTGGAGGGCGGGTATGACGTGGTGTTTCGAATCGGTGAACTGTCTGACAGCGGTCTGAAGGCATTGCCTTTGAAGCCCTATCAAATGGTGCTGTGCGCGGCGCCTGCCTATCTGGCCAGGCGTCCTCCGATTACGACGCCGCTGGATCTTCAGGAACATGAATGTCTGGCGTTCGCCTATTCCGACGGTCGTTCCCACATTCGCCTCGAAGGGCCGGACGGTTGCATCGACGTGCCGATTAAAAGCAGATTGACGATCAATCAGGCCGACCCGTTGCTGTCGGCGGCGGTGGCCGGGCTGGGTGTGGTGCTGCTGCCGCTGGAGCTGGTCAAGGATGCGCTGAGAAGTGGAACGCTGGTCGGGCTGCTGCCGGACTACAACGTCCCGGTCTCACCGATGAGTCTTCTGTATGCACCGGACCCTCGATTGACGCCCAAGCTGCGAAGTTTCGTGGATTTTGCGAGGGCTGTGTTTGGGGCAGGTACTTGATCGGGGTGCGTGGTTACTGAGTTGGCGGGCTGGAACGTGGCGAGACGCTGGTCAATCCGGTTTTGATTTCTCTGCCTGGCTTGTAGCCCATTGCTCCCTGGTCAGCCCGTAACACTTGCACCAGGCCGGTGTCGTGGACAGCGTCAGCTCGGCATCATACAAGTGCACCGCACCGATCTTCATGGCGGCTTTTTGTGAGCGGATGTTCCACGGGGCGATGTGGAGATAGACCGTGTCGTACGTCTTGAAGGCGTGTTCCAGCATCAGTTGCTTCAGTTCGCGATTGGTCTCGCCACCCCATTTCGCCCGCACCAGAAAGGTGTACCCGATGGCGATACTGTCCGGCAGGTCGGGCGGTGTGTAATAACTCGACATGCCCACGATCAGCCCCGTGTCGATATCGATGACGGCCAGGGTTTTGCCGGTGGCCAGCCGCGCGGCGAAGTACGCTTCGAATACCGGCCGCTCATGGCGGTCGCTGGCGGGATGGCCTGCCCAGATCTGCGGGTCCGCGGCCGCCAGAAACAGGCCTTCAAAATCGTTTTCGGTCAGAGGCCTGAGCCTCAGCGTGCTCCCGCATAAAACGGGTTGGCAGTCGAAGTCGCGCACTTGAATGGGTTCCTTTCCAGTTGAATCGTGGGAAGGGAACCAGTCTAGAGTCTCGGATCCTCAAGAAAAGAGCCAATGCGCCTGATATTGATGGAGCCATCGCGCTCAATCTTGATATCTACGGTTTCGACGCTTGAATCGCCGCCGTCATACAACGCTCTCACGTTGCAGGCTGCTCATATGTCCGATGCCCGCAGCCTTCAAACGGTTCACCAGGTCATCGCGCGCTGCGCGCCCACCCGAACGAATGTATTCAAGCTCCGACGCTGTAATCAATACCACGGAAACCATTCTGACCGGGGATAGAGGCATGTCATCCAGTCGGGTAGGGAAGTCCGGTTCAGGGGCGCCCAGCAGGACGCCGGTTGAGTCGTCCTCGGTCACGAAATGTGCGGGCAGTTGATCACTCATGTGACTGGACAGGCTGAACCCGGGAATTTCGATGGATAGCGCACCGTACTGGTCGAGTCGGTGGGTTATTCCTCCAGCGTCTGCCACCGTTTTGGCAATGTGCTCCACCAGCTCGAATGCCCAGCTGCGCTGGAAAGGGTCGACATCACCCAAGGGACCACGGGCGTGCTCGGGTATATCGGCGGTTTCCAGGAACAACTCCATTTCGAAACCGTTGCCCGTCCCTTCAGCATCATCATCGAAAGGGTCCGACAGGCCTTCAGTGGCAATGATTATGTTGTCGCCACGGCGAATGACTCGGTAGGCCTGGCGCGTCGAGGGCCAGTAAGGGCCGCCGGAAAAACTCGGGCTGATCATGTAGGCAAGGACATCCCGCTCCACGGTGCCGATAGATCCCCAGTAGCGATCCAGACATGCTGCACCGGCCGTTCTGGCTGCCATGTTTGCTGCTTCAGCCTCATTCAGGTTGCCGGCAGTCACCAGTTCTTGCAGATGAAGGGCTTGTGGTGAGGCCTGGGTGTCCTGGTTAAAAGGACGTTTCAATGAGTCGAGAAGCCTCTTGAACAAATTCATGTGCGTTCCTTGCTGGTGTTGAGTGAGGCGGGCTCTTTCTTGTCGGTAGCTTGAGCTTTTTCCTGATGTTTCCCCACGTGGTTTTTCCACGGGAAGTACTTAACAAAAACCGAGCGATTGATTACTCCGGACTCTCCCACCTGAAACCCGGGCATGTGTTGCAGATCAAGCTGTAAGCACTGAGCCGCAAGTGCCTTTTGTAACGCGGTATCCGGGTGAAAGGACTCTGGACGGGAATAGCTTTTCTCAAGCGTCACATCGCAACGTGTGACTTGGCCCTTTGCGTTAGCCGTGAAATCAAAGTGGGCGCTTCCGAACGCGTTGATTGAGTGCCTGGCCAGCACGTTGTCCCAGAAAAATCGGCTTTCCAGTCCAGCCTTCCGGCGTGTCAGGCTGTAATCCGAAATTGGCGATACATCGTCCTTGGCGATCAACGGCGCGATGATTTCAAGGGAGCCATCGGCTGGACTCTGAAGATCTTCCGGGATGGTTGACCAGATCTCGCTCCAGCACACATCGGTGACCAGATTGGCGAAGTCGGGTGGGGCGCCCGGGTCAGTTGACTGCGCTTCGCAGAGCAATACGTCTCCTTGACGACTGAGTTTCATCCGTAATTTCACGCTTCCTTGCATCCCTTTGTCATTCGCAAGGAACACACTGTTACTCAAGGTTCGACGCAAGACCCTGATATAGCTCCTTGCCTCCATGGCCCTGATTTCTTTTGAAGTCATGAACATGGGAGCGGACTTGCCACCACTCTCCGCATAGGCATTTAATCGCTGGTCGGTGGTCAGTTGGTGACAGCCAGAGAGCGACGCCAAGCCTGTCAGTAAAAGCAACGACGAGATCCGTCGACAATCGATCCATGATTTCAATGTATTGCTGATCACTCATCTGTTCCTTGAATAAACGAGGCGCCATTCTGCCTTGAAGCCAGACCGTCGTACATTTGCAACGCGCATCTCCATTGATCGCAAGAATCAAACCGGACTCGGCCGCAACTCGTGCACCAGATCAATCAGCGCACGCAACCGCGCCGGCACGAAGCGATGGCCCGAGTAATAAAGCCTCAACCCGCCAAACGACGGACACCACGGCATCAGCACCGGCACCAGTGCGCCGCTGGCCAGTTCTTCCTGGATGAACCATTCGGAAATGAAACCGATGCCCAGGCCCAGCACCACGGCTTGTTTGATGGCCAGCAATTCGTTGAACACGAAGCGCGTCGGCAGATCCATCTGCAATTTCTCGCCGTCGCGTTCCAGCTCCCAGTGATAGAGGCCACCGTGGGCCATGCGCATGCCGATGCTCTGGTGGGTGAGCAGATCCCGCGGGTGTTCGGGCACGCCGTGGCGTTCGAGGTACTCCGGCGTTGCCACCATGAGCATGCGGATGTCGCCTGACAGCGCCACCGCAATCATGTCTTGCGGCACGGACTCTGCCAGGCGGATTCCGGCGTCGAAGCCCCCGGCGACGATGTCGACCATGCTGGCCTCGCTGACGACGTCGATGCGCACGTCGGGATAACGTCGGGCGTACTGATTGAGCAGCGGCTCCAGCAGCAGGTACGCCGCGCCGTGCGGCGCGTTGATGCGCAGCGTGCCGCTGGGTTCGTCGAGACCGACGCTGGCCTCTTCGCCGGCACTCTTGATCTGCGCCAGGGCCGGGGCGATGCGCTCCACATAGCGCTGCCCGATATCGGTGAGGGCAACGCTGCGCGTAGAGCGATTGAACAGACGCACCTTCAGGCGCGCTTCGAGGCCGGCCACCGCGCTGCTCACCGCCGTGGTCGACATGCCCAGCTCCTGTGCCGCGCCGCGAAAACTGTTGCGCCGGGCGACGGCCAGTACCACTTCCAGCTCGGTCATTCCTGTTCTGTGCATGGATTGTCCTGAAAATAGGGATGCTTCATCAGCCAAAGGATAGCTTATCGGAACAATCAACCCTTCTTAGACTTCGCTTCATCGAGGCTCGCTTCAAGCGGGTCATTTTCAGCGAGGAGTTGCCATGCAGCGCATTGAACACATTTACATCAACGGCGAGTACGTCCTCCCACACGGTCAGGAATGGTTCGACCTCCATAACCCGAGCACCGAGGAAGTCATCGGTCAGGTCCGGTTGGGCGATGCACTTGATGCCCAGCGCGCCATCGCCGCCGCCAAGGCTGCGTTCCCGGCCTGGTCTCGTACCACGCGCGAAGAGCGCATTGCCGCCCTGCAGCGTATGCATAAAGCCGTGGCGGCCAGAGAGGAAGAGCTGCTGGAAGCCATCCTTGAGGAGTACG
Source organism: Pseudomonas sp. R43(2017) (assembly GCF_002112345.1). Lineage (NCBI taxonomy): Bacteria > Pseudomonadati > Pseudomonadota > Gammaproteobacteria > Pseudomonadales > Pseudomonadaceae > Pseudomonas > Pseudomonas sp. R43(2017). The sequence continues at coordinate 913,437 of NZ_NEHJ01000001.1, read as the reverse complement.
GCTCGCCTGCGGTTCGCGGGCGCTGGATGGCGACGTACCCGGCGGATGTGATTGCGCAAGCGATCGAGGCACTGGAGGCGTTCGACTTCGAAGAGCAGGCCGGCATGGCCAAGGTCATTCTGACGCCCGTGGGCGTGACCGGGCTGATCACGCCGTGGAACAGCAATGCCGGCTTCATCTGCAACAAGCTGGCCACCGCACTGGCGGCAGGTTGCACCGCCGTCATCAAGCCCAGCGAGATGAGCGCGTTGCAGACGCAGGTCGTGCTCCGGGCGTTGCACGAAGCGGGGCTGCCACCGGGTGTCTTCAACATCGTCAACGGACGGGGCGACGTGGTTGGCGAGGAGATCGCCCGCCATCCCGACGTGGCCAAAATCTCGTTCACCGGGTCGTCCGCGGTCGGTCAGCATCTGGTCAGAACCGGTGCCGACACCCTGAAGCGCGTGACCCTGGAGCTGGGCGGCAAGTCACCCACCGTGGTACTCGATGACGCGGATTTCGAGGCGGTCATGCCGCTGGCGCTGCACGCCGGATTCCTCAACAGTGGCCAGGCCTGCATCGCGGGTACGCGCATTCTTGTTCCGCGTAAACGGCTCGCAGAGTTCGAGCAGGCTGCGAAGGAAGGCGTCGCACAGTTTCAATCGGGCGACCCACGCAACGCCGACACCGATATCGGCCCGATGGTGAGTCAGAAACAATGGGAGCGGGTGCAGCGCTACATTCGTATCGGCCAGGAGGAGGGCGCGAGGTTGCTGGCGGGTGGCGAAGGTCGTCCTGAAGGCCTGCACGCCGGATGGTTCGTCAAACCCACGATTTTCACGGACGCCAACAACCAGATGCGTATCGCGCGAGAAGAAATCTTCGGTCCCGTGCTGACGATCATCCCTTACGAGGACGACGCCGATGCGATCCGCATCGCCAACGATACGGACTATGGGTTGAGCGCCCTGGTGCTGGGCCAGAACCCCGAACGCTGTGTGAACATCGCCCGCCAGATCGATTCGGGGCGCGTGCTGATCAACACCCTGGCCCACGAACCGCGCGCTCCGTTTGGTGGATTCAAACACTCGGGCCTGGGGCGCGAAATGGGCAAGTGGGGGATGAGTGCGTATCTGGAGCCGAAGACGTTGATCACCCTTGACGCTGTGAAGTGAAAGGATTGCGTCCTTGTCGGGGAGTGCTGTGTGAGGATCGGAAATCGGGTGGTATGCATTCCTGGTTTCCAGCAGCGCTACGCATGATCGCCCGGGTCTGAAGTTGACCGTCCATGCTGCCTTGTCGCAGCATGGCGTCTCCCGAATTCCACGGCTGGAAACTCATGTCTGAACCTTTGGACCTTGATGAATTGTTGGAGCGTGTCAGCGATGAAGCCTCGTTCATTCGCTTCATCAAGGCGCTGGGTGCTGATTTTGCCCACGAGCGATCATTGGAAGACCTGTCACCTTCAGCCCCCTATGGGGCAGGCGCCTCAGGGTGGGAAAACGGATCCGTTGACTCGTTCCTTGATGCGGCGGCGGCGTGGGCGGACTCGAGCAGCCGATCCTCCTCATACGAAGGTGCGGTATCGAACGTATGGCAGCGTTGCGCAGCCATTCTGCTGGCCGGAAAGTTTTATGAGTGAGTTGCCCGCGACATTAGCGTCTGACCGGAAGAGCCCCATGCCCAGAGTGTTGCCGGATAACGAACTCAACGCGTTATTGGTGGAAGCCGAGGACAACGGTTTAACGCTCAGTGATCTTGCCGCCACTTGCACGCAGTTCTCTATTGCACCGCGAGATCTGCTGAACGAACTCTCCATAACCATTGCCGAGGGCTATCTGGAGAGATCGCTGGACTATGAGTTTTGCGATGGTGTGATGAACGGAATCATCAACGCCGTGGTTGAGGTCGCCATGACTGAAGATATGCCTGAACCCGCCTTCTCGCTCTATCAGGCGTTCGATCTGGGTGAGTGGATCCGCAGTGAAGACCTGCCGGGAACTGATCCCGGTGAGAAATACGCGAGGCCAGTGGTTGAGGACATAATGCGTGCGTTGAGGGGCTGAGGTTCAGTGTCGATTCTGACGGGCGACTGACGTGGAATCGGGCTTGCGCTTGCCGTCATCCGTCACACCGACTCGTCCGCCGAACACCAACGATTGCGCCCCAGCCGCTTCGCCTGATACAGGCAGGTATCCGCCGACTTCAGCAGCATGGCTGGCGTCACGGCGTCGTCAACCGGATGACGGGTCGCAATGCCGGCGCTGGCGGTGACGTACCCGAGGGGATGCCCGGAATGTTCCAGTTCCAGCGAGCGGATGGCTTGCAGGATGTCCTCGGCGACCTGGATGGCGCCGGCGTTTTCGGTGTTGGGCAGCAACACGGTGAACTCTTCGCCGCCGTAGCGCACGGCGAGGTCGCCGGGGCGTTTGACCGCTTGCTGGATCGCGCGTCCGACGGCGTTCAGGCAGTCGTCGCCGGCGGCATGGCCATAGCGGTCGTTGTAGCGTTTGAAGTGGTCGACATCGAGCATGATCAGCGACAGCGACGAACCCTGGCGCCGGGCCAGACGAATCTCGTCTGCCAGTGCATTGTCCAGGCGCCGACGGTTGCCGAGGCCAGTGAGGCTGTCGGTCAGTGCCATGTCGTGCATGGCTTGGTGGGCGGAGCGGATTTCCCGTTCCATCGCGATCCGCTGGCGCAACTGGCTCAGTACGATCAGTCCGAAGCCGGCGAGGACCAGAATCAGGAAAATCAGCACGAAGCCGTTTTTCAGCAAGTCCCGACGCCACGGCGCGGTGATGGAATCTTTCGACAGGCCGGCCTCCACCACCAGCGGATAGGTGGTCAGGGCGCGATAGCCGTACAGGCGCTCGGTGTCATCGACCACCGCCCGGATCTGGGCAATGCCTTCGTTGGAACTGGGCAGGTAGGTCTTGAAGATCTCGCTGTTCGCCAGACTTTTGCCCACCACGGAGGCGATGAAAGGGCGGCGAACCAGAATCGTGCCGTCACGCATGGCCAGCACCAGTGCGCCTTTGTCATCGATCCGGAAATCGCCGTAATAGTCGACGAAGTAACTGACCTTGACCGTCCCCAGCAGCACGCCGGCGAACGAGCCATCGGGGTTGTTCAAACGGCGGGAAATGGGAATGATCAGGTCATGGGTGGAGCGGCTCTCGACCACCTGGCCGATGCGCACTTGCCGATCCTCATGGGTGCGGTGGTACTCGAAATAATCGCGGTCGGCATTGTTGGCCATTTCCGGGGTGACCTCTTTGTCGGTCACGATCCAGTGGCCGTCCGGCCCGTAGATGAACAGGCCGTGCAGCTGCGGCATGATTTTCGATTGCTGCACCAGCAGCTTGTGAATGCGCGGGACATCGAGGTTCTGCAGACCATCACCTTCGACGCGCTCGGCCAGCCCGGCGGTGACCACATCGACCTGGCGAATCGTATCCTCGGCGTGCTGGGCCGTGGCGCGGGCCAGGTTGGTCACCGAATCGCGCGCGGACGCAAAGACCGAACGATAGTCACGCCACGTCCGCCAGCTCTCGACCGCCAGAAACGCCACGACCACCACCAGCATGAAGCTGACGGTCAGCCGAAAGGTCGAACCGGCCTTCATCGCTTTGCCGGCGGGGTGCCGCGTGTCGTTCGCCGTGGGCGCTTGTGTGTTGCGTCCGAGCATCAACTTTTCCCTGGATGTCGTTCTGAACGTATTGCTGGCGAACATTATGACAAGGATCGGCGGGAAGGTCGGGACCGCCGTGTGATTGAGCCCCGGATTGAGTGGATTGTCTCGTTTGGGTTGACGGTTAAACGCTTTGCAGGTGATTTATTGCTTTCAGGCGAGTCATTAATCTGTGCCCATCTTGAACGCAAGCGAACTTCCACAACTAAAAAGGGATTCAATATGAGCACTGCAACCTACAACCGCCTGAACAAAGACGACGCCGTGGTTCTGCTGGTCGATCACCAGACCGGTCTGATTTCGCTGGTCCAGGACTTCTCGCCGAACGAGTTCAAGAACAACGTGCTGGCCCTGGCCGATCTGGCGAAATTCTTCGAGTTGCCGACCATCCTCACCACCAGCTTCGAACAAGGCCCGAACGGCCCGCTGGTGCCGGAACTCAAGGAAATGTTCCCGGATGCGCCGTACATTGCCCGCCCGGGCCAGATCAACGCCTGGGACAACGAAGACTTCGTCAAGGCCATCAAGGCCACCGGCCGCAAGCAGATCATCATTGCCGGTGTCGTGACCGACGTATGCGTAGCGTTCCCGACCTTGTCGGCACTGGCGGAAGGGTTTGACGTGTTCGTGGTGACCGATGCCTCCGGCACCTTCAACACCACCGTGCAACAGGCCGCATGGAACCGCATGACCCAGGCCGGCGCACAGATGATGAACTGGTTCTCCGTGGCCTGTGAGCTGCACCGCGACTGGCGCAACGACATCGAAGGGTTGGGCAACCTGTTGTCGCAGCGGATTCCGAACTACCGCAATTTGATGAATGGGTATGCGGCGCTGACGGCACGTCAGGGTTGATCAAGACACTGCAATAAATACAAAAGGCCTGCCCTCAAAAGCAGGCCTTTCGCTTTTTCAGAAACGATCCAGCCTGTAAGGCTCGACACTCGGCAGTTCCTCGCCCCGAGTCGCAGCCAGCGGCGAAACCATCCGCTCAACCATCTCCGCCGTCACCGCCGCCTGCGTCAGCCCCAAATGCTGATGCCCGAACGCGAGCAACACCTTGCCGTCGTCTGTCTGATCGATGATCGGCAGCGAGTCCGGCAGCGAAGGCCTGAATCCCATCCACGGTGTGGCCGCTTCGGCACTTAACTCTTCACGAAACAACCCCTTGCTCAACCGATGCAATTGCCAGGCGCGTGCCATGGTGGGCGGCGCTTCAAGTCCGGCGAACTCGACGGTGCCCGCCAGGCGCAAGCCTTCGGACATCGGCGTCATGATGAACTTGCGTTCCAGTGATGTGATGGGGAAGGGCAACCGGTGGTGTTCCTGAGGCAGCATCAGGTGATAACCGCGTTCGGTGTCCAGAGGTACTTTCTTGCCGGTCAGCGCTGTCGTCAGTCTGGCCGAATGGGCACCGCAGGCGATCAGTACTCGACGGGCATTCAGGCTGCCGCTTCCGGTATTGAGCGAAACGCCCTGTGCATTCAGTTGCCCGCCCTCGACCCGTTGCTTCACAAACTGCACGCCGCTGGCCTTGGCGGCGCTGACCAGTTCGCATACCACCCGGTACGGATCGATGAAGTGCCCGGTGCTCGGGAAAAACAATCCGCCCTGCAGGTGTTCGCTCAGTTGTGGCGCGCAGTCACGCACCGCAGATGCCTGCCATAAGTCCACCGGGACTTGTTGCTGACGCAAGCGCGCCTGCAACGCTTCAATGGCCGGGCGTGAGTCGGGCCGTTCGAACACCAGCAACGAGCCTTCCACCTTCAGCAGATCGGGTCGCTGGATGTCACCGAGCAACCGGTGCCAGGCCTCCAGCGAACGCTCATTGAGCGCTCGCAGACCTGCCACCGTGCGCTGGAACGGCGCCGACCGCAGATTCAGCAGCAGGCGAGTGAACCAGGGCAGGGCGCAGGGCAGGTATTTCCAGTCCAGGCGCAGCGGCCCCATCGGGTTCATGAGCATGGCCGGCAAGCGCTTGAGGATCGACAGGTCGGCAATCGGAAACACCTGCTCGGTGGCCAGGTGCCCGGCATTGCCGAACGATGCGCCGTGGCCGGGTTCCTGCGGGTCGATCACGACCACCTGCAAACCCTGCCGCGCCAGGCGCAGTGCGCAGGCAACGCCGATGATGCCGGCGCCGACCACGGCGATGTCATGGGTGATGTTCGACATGGTTTCAGGCTTCCCTTTGGCCATCGAGCAGGCGTCGCAGCGCCAGTGGATTGGCCTGTTTGAGCGAGGTTGGCAGCAAGGCGTCGGGGAAATCCTGATAGCACACCGGGCGCAGGAAACGCAGGATCGCCGCCGTGCCGACCGACGTGGTGCGCGGATCGGACGTGGCCGGGAACGGCCCGCCATGCACCATCGCGTCACAGACTTCGACCCCGGTTGGCCAGCCGTTGACCAGCAAGCGTCCGGCCTTGCGTTCCAGTGTCGGCAGCAGTGAACGGGCCTGATCCAGATCCTCGTCATCCAGATGCAGGGTGGCGGTCAGTTGACCTTCCAGCCGTTCGAGCACCTGACGGATTTCATCGTGGTTGGCACATTGAACGATCAGGGACGCTGCACCAAAGGCTTCGGCTTGCAGCGTGTGATCGGCAAGAAAATCCGCAGCATCGGTGACGAAAACATGGGCCTGACCCTGGTTGGGAGCTGTTCCTCTCTGCCCGACTGCGGCAAGACGTGCGCGCGGGTTTTCCGCCAGTGCGTTAACGCTGGACTCGTAGGCATTGAAGATTCCGGGCGTGAGCATGGTCTGGGCCGGGCTGCGCTTGATGAGCTCGGCGGCGGCACCAATGAAGGTGTCCAGCGCCGGTCCCTTGAGGGCGATCACCAGGCCGGGATTGGTGCAGAACTGGCCGGCACCCAGCGTGAGCGAGGCGACAAAACCTTCGGCCAGCGCTTGCGAGCGATTGCGCAGCGCAGCGGGAAACAGCAGCACCGGGTTGATCGAACTCATTTCCGCATACACTGGAATCGGTTCGGGGCGAGCCTGAGCCGCTTTGATCAACGCGAGTCCGCCGCTGCGCGAACCGGTGAACCCCACCGCTTTGATGCGTGGATCGCTGACCAGCGCAATGCCGACCTCGCGCCCGGAACCGTACAGCAGCGAGAACACGCCCTCAGGCAGACCGCAGGCCTTGACGGCCCGGGCCACGGCGCGGCCGACCAGTTCGCTGGTGCCGGGATGGGCGCCGTGGGCCTTGACGATCACCGGGCATCCGGCTGCCAGTGCCGAAGCGGTATCGCCGCCAGCGACGGAGAACGCCAGTGGAAAATTGCTCGCACCGAACACCGCCACCGGCCCCAGCGCAATCTGGCGCTGACGCAGATCCGAGCGCGGCATCGGCTGGCGCTGCGGTTGGGCGCTGTCAACGCGCACATCCAGCCATTCGCCGGCGCGTACGGTGCGGGCGAAAAGGCGCAATTGCTGACAGGTACGCCCACGTTCGCCCAGCAGACGAGGGCGCGGCAGGCCGGTTTCGGCCATGGCGCGGTCGATCAACTCATCGCCGAGGGCTTCGATTTCGTTGGCGATGGTTTCGATAAATTCGGCGCGTGTTTCCAGCGCGGTTTCGCGGTAGCGGTCGAACGCAGTCCAGGCCAGCGCGCAAGCCTGTTCGACGTGCTCGGCGGAGCCGCCAGCGTAAGCGGGCTCCAGCAGCGCGTCGGTGGCCGGGTTGATCCCCTGAATGACCTCGCGATTGCCCGAGAGGATTTGCTGACCGATCAGCAGTTTGCCCGTAAGAGACATGGCATGTTCCTGAGAAGAAAGAAGGCCCGCCGCCGGTAATCACGGCGGGCTGAAACGAGGCTGCGGGTCAGGCGAAGTTCTGTTCCGCCGACCAGTTCTCGTACCAGTGACGGAACAGCGCGTACTGGGCTTCCGCGTAGCGACGTTGCGAGTCGCTGAGGGCGTCGGTCTCGTTGAAATGCAGGGTGTATTCCTTGTCGCCGTTGAGCACCATCAGATGTTTGTAATACAGCACCAGATCCGTGCCTTCATCGAAGGACGACAGCACCGCCAGCGCCGACTCCAGCTCCCGCGCCTGACGCCGGGCCTTGGCGTCTCCCTTGGCCGCTTGCTTGCTCAGGGCCACCAGTTGCAGCACTTCGCGGGGCAGGGCGTTACCGATGCCGGTGATCGCACCGGTGGCGTTGCAGTTGACGAAACCGTGCACCACTTGAGTGTCGACACCGACCATCAAGGTCACGTCATCGTCCTTGGATGTGATGTTTTCAGCGGCGTAGCGCAGGTCGGCGCCACCACCGAACTCCTTGAAGCCGATCAGGTTCGGGTACTCGCGGCGCAGTTCGAAGAACAGGTCGGCGCGGGTGGCGAAGCCGTAGTAAGGGCTGTTGTAGATCACTGCCGGCAGGTTCGGCGCGGCTTGCAGAATCGCGGAAAAGTGCGCCTTTTGCGCGGCGAGCGAAGCGCCTCGGGACAGCACCCGTGGAATTACCATCAAACCCTGAGCGCCGACTTTGGCCGCATGGGCCGCGTGAGACACCGCTTCACGGGTGTTGATGGCGCCAGTACCGACGATGGTCGGAATCCCTGCCGCGACCAGACGCGCCACGCCTTCCTGACGCTCGGCTTCGGTGAGCAGCGGCCAGTCGCCCATGGAGCCGCAATACACGACAGCGCTCATGCCGATATCGATCAGCTCGCGACCCTTGGCCACCAACGCATCGAAGTCCGGTTTGCGTGCGGCGGTGCACGGGGTCATCAGGGCGGGCATGCAGCCGGTGAAGATGTTGTCGCTCATTATTGTTCTCCTTGGAACGGTCATTCAGATAGGTATGGAAAAGCAGCGCGGCGGCTCAGATGCCCCACGCGAACGGATCGTTTTCGTCGATGAGCAGCGTGCTGTCGGCGGTCATGTAAGCGCGGCCGGTGATGAACGGGCGTACGCGTTCACCTTCCCGTTCGAAGCGGCCTTCGAACTGGCTGCCGGTGATGCTCGCCTGCACCCAGCGCTCGCCGGGCGCGAGTTTTTCGTCGGCGGCCAGGCAGGCGAGTTTGGCGCTGGTGCCGGTGCCGCACGGTGAGCGGTCGTAGGCTTTGCCGGGGCACATGACGAAGTTGCGGCTGTCGGCGTGGTCGTCATCGGCAAACAGTTCAACGTGGTCGATGATTGCGCCGTCCTCGCCGTGGATGCCTTGGTCCTTGAGGGCCTTGAGCATTTTCCAGGTGAAGTCGGTCAGGGTTTCGACGTTGTCCATCGTCAGCGTCTGGCCGTGCTCCGACACCAGGAAAAACCAGTTGCCGCCGTAGGCAACGTCACCGAGGAAGCGGCCGTATCCCGGCACTTCGACCGCTACTTGTTTGCGCAATCGATAAGCCGGTACGTTGCCCAAGGTCACGGCGCCGTCCTCATGCAACGTCGCGCTGACCGGACCGACCGGTGTGTCGACTTTGTGCACGCCCGGGGCGATCAGCCCCAGATGCTGCAAGGAGGCGATCAGGCCGATGGTGCCGTGGCCGCACATGCCGAGGTAGCCGGCGTTGTTGAAGAAAATCACCCCGCAGGTGGCGTCAGGCGACACCGGTTCGCAATACAGCGCGCCCACCAGTACATCGTTGCCGCGCGGTTCCAGCAGGCAGGCCCGGCGCCAGCGGTCGTGCTGGTTGCGCAGGGCATCGCGCTTTTCGGCCATGGTGCTGCCGGGCAAGTCGGGGAAACCCTTCATCACAAGGCGCGTGGGTTCACCGCCGGTGTGGGAATCAATGACGTGTACGCGTTTCATGTTCGTGTCCCTTCAAGAGGTTTCAATAAGCGCCGGCAGCGCGCGGGTTGGCAGCGGAGGCCGGGGACGTCGAAGCGACTTCGCTTTCATCCTCTTCGGACTCCAGACGCAGCAGGTGCGACGGCACACCGGTGGCGGCGCCCCAGTAGTAGATGCCAGTGGCGAAAGCGGCGACGACCAGCGTGTCGAAAGGGTGGGCGAGGATGCCGAGGCCACCGAAGGTGCCGAGTTTCGACAGGACGATGGTCACGGCGTAGAAGGCGATCAGCCACGCGGATGAGCGCACTTGATGGGCAAGGCTCAGGTGGCGGGTCGGTACGAAACGACCACACAGCAGGTACACGACAAACATCAGGATCTGCAGGCCGAGCAGCCAGGACACGGTGTCCCACCCGGACCAGTAGACGATCAGCGCGGCGATGATGAACGACACCGGCCCCAGCACGCCCATGCACTTGACCCGGAACGGGCGCGGCATGTCCGGCGCGTTGCGACGCAGCGCGGCGACGGTCACCGGGGCTACGGCGTAGCTCAGCACCAGTGCGGCGGACACCACGTTGATCAGCGCTTCCCAGGACGGGAACGGCAGGGTCCAGAACACCGACAGGGCGAAGGTCAACCACAGCGCCGGGCGCGGGATGCCGGACTTCTCATCGATGCGGGTGAAGATCTTGAAAAAGGTGCCGGTCTGCGCCCAGCCGTAGATCACTCGTGGTGTGGCGTTCATGTAGATGTTGCCGCAGCCGCTGGGCGAGATCACCGCGTCCGCGACCACCAGATAGGCCAGCCAGCCCACGCCGAGTGCCAGGGCGATGTCGCGGTACGGCAGGGCGAATTCCTTGGAAACCCCGGCCCAGCCATTGGCGAGCAGTTCGGTCGGGATGCCGCCAAGGAACGCCGTTTGCAGCAGCACGTAGATTGCAGTCGACAGCAGCACCGAAAGAATCAGTGCGATGGGGATGGTGCGCTGCGGATTTTTCACTTCGCTGGCCACCGAGATGATCGGGGTCAGGCCGAGGTAGGCGAAGATCACGCCGCCGGCGGAAACCGCCATCTCGATGCCCGAGAGCCCGAAGGGTGCGAAGCCCTGAACCTGAAAGTTCTCCGGTTTGAAGAAGGTGAACAGCACACCGATCACCAACAGCGGCACGATGAACTTGAACACGCTCACCAGGTTGTTGGCCTTGGCGAAGGTTTTCACGCTGCGGTAATTGAGCAGGAAGAACACGCAGAGCAGACCGAACTGCACCAGCCAGCCCAGCACTGTCGGATCACCGCTGCCGGCCTTGGTCAGGCCGGGAAACCACGCCGCCGCATATTGGCGCGAGGCGACCACTTCGATCGCCACCAGACTGGAAAAAGCGATCAGCGTGATAAAGCCCATCAGATAACCGAGCAGCGGCCCGTGACTGTAGACCGGGTAACGCACCACGCCGCCGGCCCGGGGCAGCGCCGCGCCCAGCTCGCAGTAGACGATGCCCAGCAGCAATACGGCGAAACCGCCCAGCAACCAGGAAAAAATCCCCGCCGGCCCGGCAATCGCGGAAACGTGACTGGCCGCGAACAGCCACCCCGAACCGAAGATCGCTCCGAGCCCGATAAACGTGAGGTCGATCAATGAAAGCTGTTTTTTGAACTTGCCTTGGCCTGACATGGCGTCGCCTTCTTGTGAGTTATTGGATAGGCAGGTGTATGTCACTGGGACGGGCCAACATTGAACTCATCGGTGGTCGGGCGATTGATGTTTTGCGCAAGCCTGGATGACGAAATCAGCACAATTGCGCTGAGCGACGGCAGGCCTCGACAGGCCGTAAGCGTTGCTGCACTCTGCACGCGAACGCCGTATGACGGGCCTTTGGCCGATCCACCCGCGAAGGAAAACACCGACGATGCAGAACGCATTTGTGCGCCTGTGCGAGGGCGATGAACACAATCGCCCCCAGACCCTCGAAGCCCTGGTGGCGGGCGTTGCCGCGCTGTTGCCGATGCTCGACGTGATCCCGAATGCGGTGATTTTCATCAAGGATCCGGACGCGCGTTACGTCCTGGCCAACCGCACACTGGTGCAGCGCTGCGGGTTGAAAGACCTGAAGCCGTTGCTCGGCAAAACCAGTGCGCAGGTATTTCCCGCGCAATTGGGGCCGGGCTACACCGAGCAGGATCGCCGGGTGCTGGAGGAAGGGTGGGTGCTGGAGGATCAGCTGGAATTGCATCTGTACGGCAGTCGCGAACCGGGCTGGTGCCTGACCCACAAGCGACCGTTGTACAACCGCGATGGCGCGATCATCGGCCTGGCGGGGATTTCGGTGGACCTGCAATCGGCCAGCGAGACGCATCCGGCGTTCGAACGTCTGGCCGCCGTCGACGAGCACATTCGCACGCATTTCAATCGGCGGGTGACGCTGGGCGAGCTGACCCGGATCGCCGGCATTTCGGTGGCGCAACTGGAGCGCTACTGCAAGCGCGTGTTCCACCTCACGCCTCGGCAGATGATCCAGAAAGTACGGCTGGAATATGCCCATCGCTTGTTGCACACCGACCTGCCGATCACCGAAGTCGCCCTGCAATGCGGCTACACCGACCACAGCGCCTTCACTCGCCAATTCAAGGCCTCGACCGGCTTCACGCCGCGTCAGTACCGGCAGGCGACGGAGCAATGAACGGTTCTCGGGTCATTGCGGATAAACTGAGCCCGTCAGTCCCAGGTTGCGCAGGTAAAACGAGATGAACCGGATACAGATACGCCATTGCGCGTATTTTCTTTGCGCGATCATGCTGACGTCGACGACAGGCTGCTCCAGCAAGGCTCGCTATGCGACCGTGGGTGATCGCTGCTACGCCAAAGCGGTGCCGACGATGGGCGAGGGTGGCCTGGCCTGGGGACAGACCCTGGGCCAGGCACAGAAAAAATCCATGGATAACTGCATGCGCTACGCAAGCCGCTCCGGCGGTACGCCCGGTACTTGTCAGGTGGTGTTGGCCAAGTGCAAGTGAATACCCAGTCATACCGGTATATCTGATTTCACATAAGCAACATGTTCTTCACGACATGGGCGAGGCCGGCGCGAATCTCTAGCATGGATTTCGCACTCGTCGTCCGCAGGCCAACAACACATCCAACAGCCTGCGGATGCGCACCCCTTCGGTGCCTTTTCCACGTCAAGGAGAACTCACATGTCCACGGCCGCAATAGCCTGCCAGTCCGTTACCTGGAACCCGATCACCAAGAGCAGCACCTTCACCGCACAAGACCGCGAGACGCTCAGCAAGCACTGGCACCCCGTGGCCTTTTCGGCAGACGTGACCGACAAACCCTATGCCGTCACGCTGCTGGATGAGCCGGTCGTACTCTATCGGGCCGGTGGAAAACTGAACGCCGCCCGGGACATTTGCAGTCATCGCGGCGCGCCACTGAGCAAAGGCTGGGTGAAGGGCGAAAACATCATCTGCCCGTATCACGGCCTGCACTTCGGCACCGATGGCCGCTGCACGCGGATCCCGTCGGAGCCCAATGCCAACCTCACCGAGCGCCATCGCATCCAGATGTACTCGACCCGCGAGGACTTCGGGCTGATCTGGGTCTTGATGTCAGGCACGAGTGCGCCATTCGCTGAAATGCCGTCCTGGGCTGATGACAGCTTTCAGCGCATCCTGCCGCCGTCCATCGACATCGCTGCTTCCGCCGGCCGACAGGTGGAAGGCTTTATCGATGTCGCGCACTTTGCGTGGATTCACCACGAGGCTTTTGCCGAGCGCGACAACCCGGTGGTGCCGACTTACAAGGCCGAGGTCACGCCGTACGGGGTTCATGCCGAGTACATCAGCAACGTCAGTAATTTCCCCAAGAGTCTGCAGCATCGCGCGCCGGAAGGCTTTCTCTGGAACCGCACCTTCGATGTCTTTGCGCCGTTCACTGCGCGCCTGACCGTCAACTTCCCCGAGCCCGAACACCGCTTGGTGATTCTGAACGCAGCCAGCCCGATCTCGGCGCGCAAGACCCGCATGTTCTGCGCCATCACCCGCAACTTCGACAAGGAGATGCCGCTGGAAGACGTCTACGCGTTCAACCAGCAGGTCTTCGAAGAAGATCGCGACATCGTCGAACTGTGCCGGCCGGAAGACTTGCCGCTGGATCTGTCGCTGGAAATCCACATTCCTGCCGACCGTTCCTCCACTGCCTACCGTCGCGCCTTGAGTGCGCTCGGCCTGGGACGCGCTTTCACCAGCTGATTCAACCGCTGCGTATCGATTGACTGGAGGATCGACCATGTTCAAGTGGGAATGTCTTGTGTGCGGCTTCATTTACGACGAAGCCGTGGGAATGCCTGAGCACGATATCCCGGCCGGGACTCGCTGGAAGGACGTGCCGGAAAGCTGGTATTGCCCGGAGTGCGGGGTAGGGAAGGCTGACTTTCAGATGATTCAGGTTGGGCAGAGTGCAGAGCCGAACTCCATGCCGGAGCAATCCGACCCGGTGATCATTCTGGGTTCGGGGCTGGCCGGCTACACCGTGGCGCGCGAGCTGCGCAAGCTGGAAAGCGACACGCCAATCCTGATCGTCACCCGCGACGGCGGCGAGTTCTATTCGAAGCCGGCGCTGTCCAATGCCTTCCAGACCGGGCGCCTGCCGGATCAACTGGTGACCTTCAGCGCCGAACAGATGACGGCGCAACTGCAAGCGCAGATCAGAACGCACGCGTCAGTAGAACGAATCGACACTGATGCCCGATTGATCTACATCGACGGCCAGCCACTTCGCTACCGCTCGCTGGTGCTGGCGCTCGGGGCTGATGCACGTCGCCCTGCGCTGCAGGGTGACGGGGTGGACGACATCATCACGGTGAACGATCTGGAAGATTACCGGCGCCTGCGTCAGCAGATCAGCGCGGATAGCCGGATCGCCATTCTGGGCGGCGGGCTGATCGGTTGCGAGTTCGCCAATGATCTGCGGCATGCCGGTCATGAAGTGTGGGTTGTCGACCGGGCCACCTGGCCGCTGAGTCGTCTGCTGCCTTCGGAGGCCGGAGAGGAAATGGCCAATGCGCTGGCGTCGATCGGCGTACGCCTGGCGCTTGGCAATGCGCCCGTTGCGGTTAACCGCGCGGGTAAAGGGTATGCGTTGCAACTGGCCGATGGCCGTGTGCTGGAAGCGGATTACGTGTTGAGTGCCATTGGCCTCGAACCCCGCGTCGATCTGGCGCGGGCGGCAGGTATTCGGGTTGCCGGCGGTATTGTCACCGACGCATTTCTGCGTGCGAGCGCCGACAACGTTTATGCCTTGGGTGATTGCGCGCAAGTCCATGACCTGGTGCTCCCCTATGTGATGCCGATCATGTTGCAGGCCCGGGCACTGGCTCAAACCCTGGCGGGTCAGCCGACGCCGGTCGCCTATCCCGCCATGCCGGTGACGATCAAGACAAGTGTCTTGCCGACCATTGTGGCGTCGCCGATGAACCCCGAGGGAGAGTGGTCGACCGAGTGGGCGGGGCGTTGTGACAAAGGCATTGCTCACGTGAAGTCCATTTACCTGGATCAGCGGAGCCAGATGCTGGGATTCGTCCTGATGGGCGGTGCGGTTCATGAAAAAGCCGAGCTTCTGAAAAGGTTGCCGGACTGGCGGTAGCACTGCACGTGAACCTTCGCATGGACGCGAAAATGAATAGCGCTATATCATCTTGTATATAGCGCTACGTCAATCTGTCCACCGGAAAAGAGGTTGCTGTGTCCAACGCTTTGCCCAACTGCGATGTCCAGCTGATCCGCACGCTCTATACGCTGCTGACGGAGTGCAGCGTGTCGCGTACGGCCGAGCTGCTCGGGCAGACCCAACCGGCTATCAGTGTCGCGTTGCGCAGGCTGCGCGAGCTGACCGGCGATCAGTTGCTGGTACGCAGCGGCAGCCGGATGGTGCTGACCGCGCACGGCCTCACCTTGATCGAGCCAGTTTCGCAGGCGTTGAACGGTATCGAGCAGATTCTGCACCCGGTCGATCTGTTCGATCCCGCCACCACCCGACAGACCTTTCGCATCAGCACGCCGGATTACCTGAGTGTGTTTTTCGTGCCCGCTATCATCGAGCGTTTTTATGCGCAGGCGCCGTTCGCCACGCTGGAGCTCAAGCACCTGCAGGCCGAGGGCGGCTACTCCCGTGGACTGGAGGACGGTTTTCTCGATCTGGTGATCGGCAACTGGCGAACACCGGCCGAGCATCTTCATCTGCAACCCCTGTGCGACGATGATCTGGTTTGTCTGATGCGTGAGGAGCATCCGATTGCACGGGGTGGGCTGACCCCGGAAGCCTACGCGGAAGCGGATCACCTGGCGGTGATGACACACAATGCGTCCGGGCAGGGCACGATTGGCGCCGAACTGGCGAAAAGCGGTCTGGTCCGGCGCGTCAAAACGACTTTGCCGTACTTCTGCATTGCGCCTTATGTGTTGGTCAAATCGAATCTGGTGTTCACCACCACACGTTCGTTTGCCAAGCACTACACCGAATTGCTGCCGCTGCGGATCGAGCCGTTTCCGGTGCCGGCGCAGCCCTTGCGCTACTACCAGTTGTGGCATGCGCGCAAACATCGCTCGCAGGCTTCGAAGTGGCTGCGCAGCGTGGTACTGGCCGCAGCCAAGGCGATTGGCCCTGAGCCTTTGATGCCGATCAGTGAGAACCGCAGGTGCCAGGGAAGCAGGACAAGACTCGTTCTCTAGGTGCGTTGCAAGGCCCGCGACACGTACATTTTGGTAATCATTGACACCATCTCTTTCGCCCCGAAACAACGGAAGTAAAAGTGGCCGTAGTCGGTTTCCAGACTCACAATCCTGGTCAAGAACCCCCATTCCAGACTGACCTTTCGAATCGATGCCATGGGGATTTCAATATCCAGAACCCCGTCCTGAACCATACGGTTCATGGCATTGGCGTTCATGAAAATCGTGGAGTGGGTCACCGTCACCTTCCCGCCAACCCAGAGTCCGCTGGGGGCCAGAAAATTGGCCAGCTTCGTCTTCAATACTGCTTCGGCCATCCCTGCATCTCCTTCGTTCAAATCACAATCCAGCATTTCAGCCGCCTGTTTACCTGACAAAAAACAAAATCGCCATGTGTTTACTTCGTTCATTCATACGTCGCAGTTCTCACTGCCCGTAACTGTCTGTCTGGAGTTCTCTCGATGCCCTCGCTTAAAACCCTGCCCGCTGCACTGCTGGGGCTGGCCCTTGCCTGTCCGGTCGAAGCCGAGTCTCAGGGCATGGAATTGGGGCAGGTGTTGATCGGGGCTGAAGAACAGACTGGCGAAGATCTTTCGGTGGAAGAGGCCAAATCCCGGCTTGCGCAAGTCCCCGGCGCTACCAATGTGGTCGATATGCGCGCTCCGTTGCAGGGGCGGGTGGCGAGCAATCAGGATGTACTCGCTTATCAGCCTGGGGTGTATGCCCAGTCTGCGGGTAACGAAGGGGTGAAAATCTCGATTCGCGGCTCGGGCATCAATCGGGCTCCTGGCGCCCACGCGTCGGGGCTGTACACGATGCTCGACGGTCTGCCGCTGACCGGCCCCGGCGGTACGCCTTATGAATTGCTGGAACCACTGTGGCTTGACCATGTGGAAGTGTTGCGCGGTGCCAATGGTTTCGACCGTGGCGCGTTGGCCCTCGGCGGGGCGGTCGATTACGTCAGTCACACCGGCTACAACGCGCCGCTGCTGAATGTGCGTTACGTCATGGGCAGCCACGGTTATGCCCAGCGACAAGTCAGCTCGGGTCAGGTGCTCGGCGACTTTGATTACTACCTGTCGATGACCGACGCGCACTCCGACGGTTATCAGGATCACACCGCGAGCAAGAGCCAGGGCGTGATCGCCAATTTCGGTTATCGCTTCAATCCGAATCTGGAAACCCGTTTTTACATCCGTCACCGCGAGACCGACAACGACCTCGCCGGGCGGGTGACCAAGCACTCCATCGAACACGATCCGCGTGCGGCCAACCCGGCCTACGTGACGCGCAACGACAGCCGCGATCAGCCCGGCAGCACCTTCATTGGCAACAAGACCACGTATTACATCGACGATGATTCGAGCATCCAGACCGGTCTGGTTTATCACGATTACCCGATGGACCTGCGCGAAGGCCCCAATCGCCTGAAGGTCGCATACACCGATGTCAGCGGCACGTTCGACTACAAGCGCCGCGACACGCTCTGGGGCATGGAGAGCAACAGCACCGTGGGCCTGCGAGTCACCAAACACCTGCCCAATGACGGTGCCAGCGAACTGGTGCGGATTCCCACCGGCAACACCGCCCGCTACGCGCCGGGCACCCACATGCGCAACTTCACTTATCAGGGTTCGGATTCTATCCTGCACGTGGGCAACGATCTGGAAATCGCCGACGACCTGTGGCTGACAACCGGCCTCGCCGCGATCTACACCCGCCGCGAAAGTGCCGTGACTTACCCCGACGGAGGCGGCAAGACCAGCCTCGGCGATTGGGATTACGCGCCACGTCTGGGGCTGCGTTATCAGGTGACGCCGGACCTGCAACTGTTCGGCAATCTCAGTCGCTCGGTCGAAGCGCCGCATCCGTGGTCGTTGATCTACAGCTCCAACGTACGATTCCCGGCCGGCAGCGGCGCCGCCACCGGCACCCAGCGTGACCCGGTCAAACTGCAAAACCAGACGGCGACGACTCTGGAACTCGGCGGTCGTGGCGACAGCGCACTCGGCGAGTGGAGTCTTGCGTGGTACTACGCCCAGGTGCGCCACGAACTGCTTTCGGTGTTGCCGGACGCCAACGCGACTACGCCTTACGAACTCAACGCCAGCCCGACCGTGCACCAAGGTATTGAAGCCAGCCTCAACAGCCATCTGTGGTCAGCGAACGACGGCGGCAAGTTGAGCCTGCGCCAGGCCTACACCTTCAGCGACTTCCACTACCGCAATGACGATCGCTTCGGTGATAACCGCCTGCCGGGCCTGCCGATGCATTACTACCAGGGCGAACTGCGCTACGACTTCCCGCAGGGCTTCTTCGCCGCCGTCAACACGCAACTGGTGTCGAAAGTCGCTGTGGATTACGCCAACAGCTACTACGCCGACCCTTACGCCACCTTCGGCGCGACCCTCGGTTACAACGCACCCAAAGGCGACTGGCAGACCTGGCTGGACATGCGCAACCTGACCGACAAGCACTACGCCGCTACCGTTACGCCGGGCTACGACGATAAAGGGCTGGACGCCGCACGCTCGACGCCGGGCGAGGGGATGGCGATGTATGTCGGGGTGTCGTGGAGTCTGCTCTGAGGCTGGTGCTTGAGTGTCAAACCCTGTCGATCAGTTATTTCTGGTGCTTGGAACCAAAAAATGAAATTGCGATTCTCGTGGGAAGAAGCATTCGACGACTTGTTTCCGCACTGTAGTTCAAACGTCGTGAAGGACGATGGTGGGAGCCCTTTGTCTTGCATCCTGACCGATGATGGGGGCTGCGGGCACATACACTCGCTGGAGTGGATAGACGTGGGTTTGGCACGGATCAAATCGGTGAAGGAGTCAAAGGTCGAATTCGATCGCTGGGGGCGTGAAGATTGGGGATCAGAGTTTTCAAAGGACTGCGTAAAAATCTATTTCCTGATGGAAGACGATTATTGTGAATTTCTAAGTCTGGAAGCCTTTGAAAAAGCCTTGATGGCATGGCGGGATTTTATTGTGTTGCCACCCGATAAAGAGGCGACACGAGAGCTGGACATTTGAGCCTGGCCGGCGATCAGGAGAGCGCCCAGTCCATCCGGCAATTGCGTATCAAAACTGGTTTCGCTTGCCTGAAGTTTTGCCCCGTCACCCACCAGCTTCGGCATCCCTGCCTTTGCGATCTGACGGGGCAACCCTCAAACAATGTCATCGATCAGAATATGGCGCTGCCCGCGACTGCATTGCTCGATCCGCGCCTCGACCTTGTAGACCGTGCGCAGCATCGGCTCGGTGATGACCTCATGGCTCGGCCCGCTGCCATGGGCCGTGCCACCAGCGATGACCAGCACCTGATCGGCAAAACGCAGCGCCTGGTTCAGGTCGTGGATGGCGATGAACACGATCACCTCGCGACGGCGCGCCAGGGCTTTCATGAAGTTCAGCACCTGAACCTGCCGGTGCATGTCGAGTGCGCTGGTGGGTTCGTCCATCAGCAGGATTTCCGGCTCGCGCACCAGGGTCTGGGCGATTGACACCAACTGTTGCTGGCCGCCGCTCAATTCCCCGAGGTTGCGAAACGACAGTCCGGTGATACCGAGCGCATCGAGAATCTCGTCCACCAGTTGCAATTCATCGTCGTGTACCGACCAGTTGGGCGTCAGTTGCTTGCGCGCCAGCAGCACTGATTCGTACACCGTCAGCCGGGCGCTGGCGTTCAGGCCCTGGGGCATGTAACTGATGCCTTGCGTGCCTTTTTTCGAGCCCTCCAGAATCACTTCGCCCGGCCCGTCGATCAGCCCGGCCATGCGTTTGAACAATGTCGATTTGCCTGCCGCATTGGGCCCGACCACTGCCACGACCTGGCCGCCGGTAAACGTCGCAGTGCTGACACCGGAAATGATCTCGCGCTGGCCGTAACCGGCCCCGAGGTTTTCGAGCCGCAGCTTCACCATGAGTTTTTCTTCCCGTTGAGAATCAGAGAAATGAAGAACGGCACGCCGATCAGCGACGTGACGACGCCAATAGGGAATATCGCCCCCGGGATCAGGGTCTTGCTGACCACCGAACTGGCGGACAGGATCAGCGCACCGGTCAGCAACGAGGCCGGCAGGAAAAACCGCTGATCCTCGCCGATCAGCATGCGCGCAATGTGCGGCCCGACCAGCCCGATAAAGCCGATGGTGCCGACGAACGCCACCGGAAACGACGCGAGCAGGCTGACCATGATCAGCGTCTGAAAGCGCAGGCTGCGCACGTTGATGCCGAAGCTGGCAGCCTTGTCATCCCCCAGGCGCAGGGCCGTCATCGCCCACGCGCGTTTGGCGAAGATTGGCAGGGTAATGAGGATCACCACGCAGATCACCCCGAGTTTCGGCCAGGAGGCTTTGGTCAGGCTGCCCATGGTCCAGAACACCACGGCCGCCACGGCCTGTTCGGTGGCGAAGAACTGCACCAGCGCCAGCAGCGCATTGAAGGTAAACACCAGGGCGATGCCGAGTAGCACGATGGTTTCGGCGGTCACGCCACGACGCATGCTCATGAAGTGGATCAGCAGCGCCGAGAGCATCGCCATGATGAACGCGTTGAGCGGCACCATGTATTGCGCCGCCAGCGGAAACAGCGCCACGCCGAAGGCCAGTCCCAGCGCCGCGCCGAAACCGGCCGCCGCAGAAATGCCGAGGGTGAAAGGGCTGGCGAGCGGGTTGTTGAGGATGGTCTGCATCTGTGCCCCGGCCAGCGAAAGCGCCGCGCCGACAGCGACCGCCATCAGCGCCACCGGCAGGCGGATGTCCCACATCACCACCCGAACCTGCGCCGAAGCTGTATCCGGCGAGAACAGCGCTTCGAGCACTTCACCAAGGCTGTATTTTGCCGGACCGAGGGCGAGGTCGAGCAACACACTGAAGATCAGCAGCACGGCCAGCCCCAGCAGAATCAGCCGTTTACGCAGCACCAGCCGCCGGTAGGTGACGCTCTGCACAATCGGTGCTTCGCCCAGCGAACTCATGGTTTGGCCTCGGTTTTTTGCAGACTGACGAAATAGCCCGGCTCATACGGCACCGGCAGGAATCGTTCATGCAACTCGCGAAACGCGGCATCCGGATCAAGATCGGCGAACAGTTCCGGGTGAAACCATTTGGCCAATTGCTGAATGGCCACGAACTGGTAAGGGCTGTTGTAGAACTGATGCCAGATCGCATGAAACGCCTGAGTGTTCTGCGCCTTGATCCCGGCATAAGCCGGGCGCTGGGTGTACCAGGCCAGTTTGCGCCGGGCTTCGGCCAGGTTCGCGCCCGGGCCGACACCGACCCAATGGCCGCCCGGCGCAAAGGCTTCCCAGTCGGCGCTGGTGACCACGACGTGGTCGGGGTTGGCGACGATCACTTGCTCGGGGTTCAGTTGCCCGAACGTACTCGGGATGATGCGGCGGGCGATGTTGTTGCCGCCGGCCATGTCGACGAACAGGCCAAAATTCTCGTTGCCGAAGCTCAGACAGCAATCATCGGTGTAGCCGCCGATGCGTTCGATGAACACGCTGGGGCGGGCCGGGTGGTGTTTCTCGATCACGTCGGTGACGCGGTGGATCTGCTGGTTACGAAAATCGATGAAGGCTTCGGCGCGTTCTTCCTTGCCGAACAACTTGCCGAACAGGCGCATGGTCGGCTCGGTGTTCTGCATGGGGTTGTTGCGAAAATCGACATACACCACCGGGATACCGAGGGCGTCGAGTTTCTCGATGTAACGCGCATCCTCGGTCGCGTGCTGGGCTTCGATGTTGAGGATGATCACGTCAGGCTTTTGCGAGATTGCCTGCTCGATGTCGAAGGTGCCGCTTTCGAAGCCGCCGAAGGTCGGGATTTTTGCGATGTCGGGGAATTTGCGCAGGTAGGCGTTGTAGGTGTCCGGGTCGGACTGGATCAGGTCCTTGCGCCAGCCGACGATGCGTTCGATAGGGTTCTGCGTATCCAGTGCGGCCACCAGATACAACTGGCGACCTTCACCCAGGATCACTCGACGGACCGGCAGGTGAACCTTGACCGTGCGGCCCTGCAAATCAGTCACGGTGCCCAGTGCCGGATCCGGTTCGGCAGCCTGCACGCTGCTCGGCATCAAGGAAGACAACGACAAACCCAGCAGCCCGGCGAACAGCAGGGCAGCGAAGGTCTGGCGGCGGCGAAAAACATTAACCATGGTGTATGCCTTTGCAAAAGCCGGATCGGACCACGACGCCAGGCGCCGCACCGGGCCGGACGTTTCAGAAATCAACAGTGGCGGAGAGCAACAAGGTCCGAGGCGCGCCTTGAGAGAACGCGCCATAGGAGGCGACGCCCGACCAGTACTCGCGGTCGAACACGTTCTGCACGGTGGCCCGGAAAGTGGTCGGCCGTTCGGCGATGCGCGTGGCGTAGCGGGCGCCGACGTCGAAACGGGTCCAGTCATCCAGTTTCTGCGTGTTGGCCTGATCGACGTACTGGCTGCCGGTGTAGATGGCGCCGCTGGTCAGCGTCAGGCCTTCGACTTTCGGGACATCCCATTCGGCCCAGAGGTTGGCCTGCACCTCTGGCACCCCCACGGGCTTGTTGCCGCGATTGGCGGCAACGCTGGTTCGGGTCAGCTCTCCGTCGAGCAGCGTCACGCCACCGAGCAGGCGAGTGCCCGGGGTGACTTCGCCTGCCATGTTCAGCTCCACCCCGCGATTGCGTTGCTCGCCCTGTACCGAAAACACGCCCGAGGCCAGTTCACCGCTGGGTTTCTGTAACTGGAACAGGGCCAGGGTGGACATGAAGCTGCCGTAGTCGAGCTTGACCCCAAGCTCCTGCTGCCGGGAAACGTAGGGAGAAAAGATCTCGCCGGCATTCGAAGCGGCGGAAGGCGCGATGTCACCTTTGCTCAGGCCCTCGACGTAGTTGTAGTAGAACGCGACGTGATCCCAGGGTTTGACCACAACCCCGTACAGCGGCGTGGATCTGCTCTTGTCGTAGGAGGTGGTGACGAAGCCGGCCGCGTTGTAGTTATCCGATTTGATGTTCTGCTGGCGCAACCCGACCGTGACTTGCACGCGTTCGTCGAGCACCGACAGGGTGTCGGCAAGGGCCACGCCCGACAGTTCGCTTTGCGAGACTTTGGGTGTATCGGGTTTGGCGATTGCAGGTTTCGGGCGGTCGATCGGGTGGTAGATGTTGGACAGGATCGCCGGGCCGGAAATGATGCCCCGCGCCAGCTCATCGCGATAACGGGTGACTTGCAGGGCGGTGCTGTGGCTTATCGGCCCGGTGTCGAAACGCAGGCGTGCCCCGGCATCGACGGTGTAGCGCTGGACTTCGAATTTGTAATAGCCGGGGATCGACGAGGTGGCGCCCGCTGCGTTGACGATGGTCGGGGTCTGGTCGGACATGCGCGCGACGTCCGATCGACCGCCACCGGCGTGGGCGAACAGCGTCAGGTTGTCGTTGAGGTCGTATTCGCCACCGAGCAACGCCGATTTGTCCCGGGTATCCGACCAGCCCCATTCCTGGCTGACGCTGGTGCGTCCGTTGGCCGCCGAAGGAATGTCCACGCCGGGGGCGATCAGGAACGGCCGGGAAGCGGCGTCGAATGATTCTTTCTGGTTGATCAGATCCAGGGTGGTACGCAGACGCTCGCCCTGATAGTCGAGGGAAATGGCACCGATGCCGACTTCTCTCGATTGCTTGTCGATGGCCGTTTCGCCTTGCTGGATGCTGCCATTGATTCGCACGCCGAACCGGCGTTCTTCACCGAAGCGGCGGCTGATGTCGAGGTGGC
This sequence comes from Pseudomonas sp. R43(2017), assembly GCF_002112345.1. Lineage (NCBI taxonomy): Bacteria > Pseudomonadati > Pseudomonadota > Gammaproteobacteria > Pseudomonadales > Pseudomonadaceae > Pseudomonas > Pseudomonas sp. R43(2017). Next base: position 889,545 of record NZ_NEHJ01000001.1, on the reverse strand, counting down.
TGCCCACTTGTGTGTTCAAGGCGTAATTGGCAGTAAATCGGGTCAGGTCTTCGTCCAGCGAGCGCTTGGGCACCACGTTGATCACGCCGCCGACGCCACTGTTGGGCGACATGCCGTAGAGCAGGGCGGCGGGGCCTTTGACCAGTTCGATGCGTTCGGCGTATTCGGTGAACACCCGGTAGTTGGAGGCCACGCCGTACACGCCGTCGAACGCCAGTTCACCGAGGTTGCCTTCGCCGACCGGAAAACCACGGATGAAAAACGAATCGACAATGCCGCCGGCCTGTCCCGTTGAGCGCACCGAAGAGTCGCGTTCGAGCAAGTCTCCGACCGTGACCGCCTGCTGGTCCTTGATCAGCGTCGAGGTGTAGCTGCTGACGCTGAACGGGGCGTCCATCGCATCGCGGTTGCCCAAGATACCGAGGCGTCCGCCCCGAGCGGCCTGACCGCCCGGCAGCACCGATGGCAGGCTGTCAGTGCGCTGGTCGATGCCTTCGACCGTGGTGTCCGACAACGTGACGCGGCGTACCACCAGTGTCCAGGTGCCGTCGCTGCGGGCGACCATTTCCAGACCGCTGCCTTCCAGCAGCCGGGACACCGCTTCCTGAATCGAGTACCTGCCGGACAATCCCGGGCTGACGAGGCCTTCAGTGATCGATGGCTGAAACGACAGGGCAATCCCGGCGTCCACTGCAAAACTCGAGAGGGTCACGCCAAGCGGCCCCGGAGCGATGTTGTAGGCTCGAATAGTGACCGCGTCCAGTTGAGCCGGCTCGGCAGCCAAAGCGAACGCACCGCCGGACAGGCCCAGCGCGACGCTGAGCAGCACACTGCGTATAACGGGCTTTAGCAGACGATCCGGAAGCAAGGGTCGTGCAACGAGCATGAAGGGATGACCCTATGGACGAGGTGGAATGGTTGTTCCTTTCATTGCCAGCCGAGAACAAAAAAAGTATCACCTGTGCGGTGATTTTTTTGCTCAGGCGGGTGAGAGCGTCACCCAGTAACCGCTCAAGTGCCCGGAGACGTGCACGGGATAGGTCTGCGCCAGCATGTTCAGCGAACGCTGGGTATCGCTGATGGGAAAGGCCCCGGAAATGCGCAAGTCGGCAATGGCCGGGTCGCAGCGCACGAAACCCCGGCGATAGCGCGCGAGTTCGACGACGAAATCCGCCAGGCGCATCTTGTCGGCCATCAACATGCCTTGGGTCCAGGCACCGACGTTGCGGTCGGTCGGGTTCAGTGAGCCAAAGGCCTGTGATGAAAAGTCGGTGCGTTGCCCGGCGTTGACGATGATCGGTGTGCGCTGAGGGTTGTCGGCCAATTCGACCTGCACGGCGCCTTCGAGTACCGCGAGTTGGGTACGCGGCTGCCATTCACGAACGGTGAAACGCGTGCCCAGCGCCTGCATCCGGCCCTGACGGGTGCTGACCAGAAAGGGTCGAGGTTGCGCGGCGTTGTCCGGTGCGGTCTGCACCAGGATTTCGCCTTCGCGCAGATTGATGAGGCGCTGTCGGGTGTCGAACAGAACGTCGATGGCCGTGTCGGTGTTGAGGGTGATTTGTGAGCCGTCGGCCAGGGTCAGTTCGCGGCGCTGGCCCACGGCAGTGTGGTAATCGGCGGACCATTGCTGCGATTGCGCGAGTTTCCAGCTGCCCCAACCGGCGGGCACCGCTGCCAGCAGCAAGGCCAGTTTGCCAAGGGCTGCACGGCGCTCCGGGTTGCTCGGGCGATCCAGCGCCGACATCGCCAGCGCCGGGGGTAAACCGCCAAACTTGCTTTGCAGCAACTGCGCGCGGGCCCACGCCCGATTGCGCTCGGGGCTGCTGACTTTCCAGTATTCCCATTCCGCGCGCTCGGTTTCACTGAGGTCGTTTTCGCTCAGGCGCATCAGCCACTCGGCGGCTTCTTCGAGGATTTTCGGATCGAGCGGCGGTTCATTGCGACGCGTGAGCATTCATTCCACCAGCATCAGGCACTGCACGAAAGCCTGTTTCATGTAGCGCTTGACGGTGATCAGCGAGACGTCCAGTTGCTCGGCGATGTCGGCGTATTTCAAGCCGCCGATCTGCGACAGCAGGAACGCGCGTTTGACCAAGGGCGGAAGGGTGTCGAGCATCGCGTCGATTTCGTGCAGGGTTTCCAGCACCACGAAACGCAGCTCTGGAGAAGGCACTTCCGGCGCCGGCAAATGCGCGAGGGCATCGAGGTAGGCGCGTTCCAGTGCCTTGCGCTGATACCAGTTGATCAGAATGCCCTTGGCCACGCAGCTCAGGTAAGCCCGGGGTTGTTCGATGGCCGTGACCTGGGAGGCGAGGATCCGGGTGAAGGTGTCCTGCGCCAGATCCGCCGCATCCATGGCGTTACCCAGTTTTTTCTTCAGCGTGTTGTACAGCCAGCCATGATGGCCGCTGTACAGCGCTTCGATCACGCGCAGATGGTTGTCGTTGTTCGCGGGAAGGGTTTCGCTCATGGCTGCAGTGTTTTGCAATTGAGAAGTATTCCCAATGCTAGTGTACAAAGAGCCCGCGACGCAAGCGCGAATCAGCATCCGTTTTCAGCTGCGGGGCATTCTCAACAACGCGTTTACCATGGCGTCGATTTCGGCCTCGGTGTTGTAGGCGTGCAGCGATGCGCGGCTGACTTCCAGCAGGTCCCGCTGCTGCATGTCGAGCATCGTCGAGCGGAAGGTCGAGGTGGTGACGTTGATACGTTTTTCCTGGCCGGCCAGCCATTCCTTGACGTGCGCCGCGCTGGTGTCCTGGCAGGTGAAGGTGACGATGCCTGACTTGATGGCGCCCATGTCCTTCGGCGTAACTCCCGGCACGTCGGCCAGGCGATTGCGCAGGTGCGCCGACAATCGTTGAATGCGTTGCCACATGGGTTCGATGCCTTGCGTCAGGGCGTAACGGGCCGCCGCTCCCATGCCCAGTTTCGCGGCAACGTTGCATTCCCAGTTTTCGAAGCGCCGGGCATCGCCGCGAATTTTGAAGGTGTCCGGGGTCAGCAATGACGCCGCGTGCAGGTCGAGAAATGCCGGTTCGAGGTTTTCGCACAAGGTTTTTTCGACATAGAGAAACCCCATGCCCCGAGGGCCACGAAGGTATTTGCGGCTGGTGGCTGCCAACATATGGCAGCCGATTTTCTGCACATCGATGGGCATCTGCCCGACGCCCTGACAGGCATCCAGCAGAAACAGAACCCCGGCGGCGCGGGCGAGGGCGCCGATCTGTTCGATGGGCTGCACCGGGCCGCCATTGGTGGCAATCACCGGCAGCGACACCAGGGCGACCCGATCATCGTCGAGCATGTCCCGCAGCGCCGGCAATGACACCTGGCCCTGTTCATCATTGGGAATGACCCTGATCTCGATCCCGCGCTGCTGCTTGAGTTGCAGGTAGGGAATGTAGTTGCCGGCGTATTCGGTGGTTGATGTCAGCACCACATCGCCGGGCCGCAGCGGCAAAGAGTAGAAGGCCATGTCCCAGGCGCGGGTCGCGTTTTCGATGACCGCGATTTCTTCGGGACGGGCGTTGATCAGTCGGCCGATGTCTTCGTAGACATTTTCCACTTCAACGGATTGCTGCCCGGCGGCTTCGTATCCGCCGATCCGGGCTTCAAGTTGCAGATGACGGGTCATCACCTCAATCACCGGGTCAGGCATCAGCGCCGCACCGGCATTGTTGAAATGAATCAGTTGCCCGACGCCTGGTGTGTCGGCGCGCAGTTGTTCAATGTTCAAAGCAAACTCCTTGATCAGTCGCCCGGCGGGATCTGGCTCGGTTGCATGACCATGGGCCGATAGCGCAACGCAACGATGGGAATCAGCGCGAGGATGTAGGCGAGGCAGACAAACAGGTAGGTGTACTGCAAACCATAGACCTGGCTGAGCAGCCCGCCGGTCGAGATGCCGGCGATGGACGCAAATTGCGCAGTGCTTTGGGCAATGCCCAGCACGTAGCCCTGGCGCGAGCTGTCGGCAGTCTTGGAGATCAGGGCCATCAGCACCGGCGTCGTAGCGCCCAGCAATACGCCCCAGATGAAGTAGGCGCCGACGAACACGATCGGATTACGCGTGACGCCGGCCAGTGCCGTAAGCGCAATGCAGCCGATCACGACATAGGTGATGCGTTGCAGAGTGTCCTGCTGACTGCGGTGCTCGAAGTATCGCGACCACGCGGTTGCCGACAGAATGAAGCCCAGCGCCAGCAAGCCATAGCACAGTCCGACCACCGAATTGCTGACCTCGAACACCGAGCTGACGTACAGCGAGAACGAGGTCTGCGGCAGCATCCGCGCCAGCAGCAAGATACCCATGACACCCAGCAGCGACAGCAGCGGCGTACCTTGCCAGACGCTGCCACTGTGACTGCCTGGCGTCGCTGTATCCGCGACCGGGGCCTTCTTCACCGGCGGCACGTCCGGCAGCGTGACGGCCGCGACCACGGTGCAGATCGCGCACAACACCGCCGCGATCATATTGATCCAGAAGAACGTCGCGTAATCGAGGATCAATCCACCGACCACTGCGCCAAGCAACGAGCCGACGTTGGTGGAAATCTGCAGGATCGCGAACAGTCGCGCCCGCCGCGACGGCGCTTCGATACTCACGCCATAAGCCTGGGCCGGGGCGATGTAGCCGGCGAAGGCGCCTTGCAGGAAACGCAGGATCAGGATCACCCAGATGTCACTGCACAGGGCCAGCCCAAGCTGGGTCAACGACAGGCCGGCGAGGGCGCGGATCATCATCATCTTGTGGCCGTAGCGATCGCCGATACGGCCCCAGAATGCACTGGTCAGAATAATGCCCAGCATCGGCCCGACGTACACGGCGATGCTGGCGAAACTGAAGAGCGAGTCTGACGAGGTCAGCCCACGCAGGTGGACGGGCCAGAACGGCCCGCTCATTTCCATCGCACCCATCGAAATGAGCTGGATCGCGAACAGAAGATAAATCAGGACTCTTACGCGCGAACCCGCGATGGCACCTGCATGGGTCATGGGTCAGCCTCGGTTATTGAACGACATTGAGCGGGTTGGTCAGCGTGTGCTGAATCCGGTAGTTGGAGTACTGCATCATGTGCATGCGCAACAACGAACGGGTCGGCCACGGATCATTGAGGAAGGCCTTGCGTTCGACTTCCCATAGCTGCGGCGCTACACGCTCGCGCACCGCAGCGAAGGCCAGTTCGGTCTCTTCACGCAGAATGTCCCACATCCGGTTGTTGTCCAGCGCGTACTCCTTGGTCAGCCACAGGGCCATTTCATGCAAGTGCGTGAGGAAGGCTGCGTCCAGCACGAACATGCGCACCGGCTCGATATCGCCCTCGAACACCGTTGGCAGAATGCCCGGCTGCACATGCGGTTGCAGGGTGTAGCCGCGTCCTTCCAGCAACGGAGCGTAGGTCCTGCCGTCGCCGAAATCACGGATCAGCAGACTACGTGCTTTGCCATCCGGGGAAAACAGCACCATCGTGTTCTGCTGGTGCGCCTCAAGCCCGATGCCGTACATCAGGTAGATCGCCACCACCGGGTGGGTGACCACTTTGGCGTACTGGCGGAACCAGTCTTCAACTTGAGCGGTATTGGCCCGAACGCCGTCACGCTCGATCAACTCGGTGAATAGCGGTCGGCCGTTGCCGGGCAGTCGTGTGAACAGCGACGCGACGGTGATCGGCAGACACTCGTCGGAGCGCTCGAACGCTTGCTGGCTGGCACGGAACACCACCGACAGATGCCGGCCAGGGTGGTCGTCCTGCGTGATCGCGTTCTTGTAGCGCACACCGATTTCTTCCGGGAAGATTTCCAGTCGCTGCCCGAAACCGTTTTCGACTTCGAGGATCTTCGTGATGACCGTGCTGATACGCGGCCCCATGTGGATCGATTTGGCCTGCAGGCTGCGCAGCTCGCTGGTCATCCACACGGCAATCGGCAACTTGATCAGCGGTGCGCTCTCCTTGAGCACCGGCATCATCGTGCGGTAGGACATGGTCGGCAGGGTCTGGATGTCCGGGCCGTCGGTGATCAGGATGCCTTCAGCGATTTCCGCTGCGAAGTTTTTCAGCACGTAAGCCTGCAAATGCCACGCGTGAATCGGCAGTGGCAACCACTCGGATTCGTCCAGGCCTTTGTCGTTGAGCGAGGCTTTCCATTGTTCCCATTGCGCCGGGAAGTTGCTGGCGAACCAGCTGTGATAGTCGGTGACGTGGGGCATGCTTTCGCTTTTCGCCATGTCGGCCCGCAGCGCGGCAATGCGCAGCGGCACCTGGGCGTTGAACTCCGGCGACAGTTGCTCGACTTCTTCGTCGCTCAGGCCCGGTCGGGCTTTCCAGGTCGGATAATACGGGTGACCTTCCAGCGAACCCCACTGGTCGAGGAGGATCGCGGCGTCCTTGGTGCTGGCGTGCTGGCGCAGGTAATCGGTCAGGCTGTCGAGGCCCTGTTCCCGGGCGGCGGCGGCCAGTCGTGCGTTCCATTGTTGACGATGCTGACGCGCATGGGCGTCGTTCATCAGGCTGTTTTCCATGTCCGACTTGAGCCCGGCGATGCCTTCATCGGTCGGTTCGAAATCGAAGCTGTCGCGCAGCACATCCAGCAAGTCGTGATGGGTGTGAATCACCTGGCGTACGCCTTCATCTGTCACCAGCACCACGTCGCCGTCATTGACCACGGTGTCGGCCGGACCCTTGGCGATGTTGGAAAAGAACACATGGGATCGGCCATCTTTCAGCGCGTACGTGGCCTCGTTGCCGGCCTCGGAGAAGCGCAGCCCCGAGCGATCCAGAATGTTTTCGGCAAACAGGCAACGGATCATCCGTCGCAGGGCGTTCTTGCGGGAGTAGGCGATGAGTGTCTTGAAGTCATCCATATCAGCTATCTGCTCGTCGAGAAATTAATGAAATGTTGAACCCGCTCACGCCGTGCGCGGCCAATGGCGGGGGAAGTAGTCGAGCGCCGAGTCGCGCAAACCCTGCATGTAGGAAACGCTCCATTGCAGGACTTCTTCGATATAGGGGACTTTCAGCTCGAAGCGCCGGGCCATTTCCACCAGCAGCACCAGGCCGTAGGCAACGTCTTCATTGAAGGCGCGGCTTTCGCGTTCGATCACGTAACCCGCGCGGTTGTCGTCGGCCGGAATCATCGGCGCGAGGATGTCGTTGTAGGCCTGGTTGGTACGCAGGATCGACAACATGCTGCTTTGATCGCGGATCTGCTCGCCGTAGGCTTCGACGATTTCCTGCTTGAGGGATTTCACCGACGACAGGTCGATGCCCAGGCGCTGGCTGATCACGCCGCACAGCTCCTGACTTTCCTGATCCATGCGTTCGAGAAAATAGGCGCCCAGCTCGGGGCACTCGGTCCACCAGCACATGCGCTGCGGGAAGATCTTGCGGTGCCACTGGCCGTAGGGACCGATCAACCCGTAAATCACCGAGCTGTGCATGATCGGGTTGCCCGGTGTCAGGGTGATTTCCAGATAATTGTCGAGCATCGTCACGCAGGGGCCGTAAAGCGTCGTGAGGATTTCCTCCAGGTGTTGCCGTGATTGCGCTGATTCCCGGTCGTGCAGTGCGACATACAACTGGCTCTTGCCGCCGCCCATCTTCACCGACACGCCAGGCTTCAGATCGAACGCAGTGTGTGGCACGTCCTTCATGCCCCAGATCACCACGTTCGAACGTTCACCCAGCGTGGCTTCCGCCAGCCAGTCGAAGCCGCAGAAGCCCGGAATCGCGCCGACGTACACCGGTTTGCTCGAACTCAAATGCGGCGCGATGGCTTGCAGGGTTTGCGGTCGAGCGTGGGCCGGTACGGTGATGATCACAATGTCGGCGTCGGCCACCACGACGCTGGCGTCGGTGCTGACCTGATCCGGCCGTGCGCTCAGCGTCGAGCCGTCCGGCATCAGCGCCTGCATCGGCAGGTTGGCGAGGTGCCGGTCGACCACTTCCTGATTGTTGGTGAGCATCGAGACCTGAACATTGGGCAGCTGTTTAAACAGAATTGCATTCAGATGCCCGGTCCGGCCTGCGCCGCAGATAGCGACTTTCAGCGGTTTCATACAGAGACTTTCCTGTGTGGGAGGCGCGTCAGGCGACGCTCAATTGCAGGGGAGTGGCGTCGGATTCCAGCCAGCGGGTCTTGCCCAGCCAGCTATCCAGTTGCGGTGCTACGCCCGGGTCCAGCAGGTCCCGCTCTTCGAGCCATTTGTCGTCGAACACGGTGTGCAGGTATTTTTCGCCGCCGTCGGCAATCGGCACCACGACATTGCCGGTCAACGTGCCTTTGTGGATCAGTTCCAGCGCCTTGTAGATCGCACCGCCGGTCGAGCCGCCGACCAGCAGGGCCAGATTGCGCGCGATGTAGCGGGCGGTTTCGAAGGCCTGGGAATCGGTGACTTGCAGGCCCAGATCGATGCAGCTGTAGTCGAGCACCAGGCCAACGGTGTCGCCAGCGGGAGTACCGGTTCCCGACTGGTAATACGGATAGCCCGGATGGCCGAAGACAATGGAACCGGCCGGCTCGACGGCGACGGTGACGATGTCCGGGTTGTGCAGTTTCAGCCCCCGTGCGATGCCGGTCATCGAGCCGCCGGTGCCGACGCAACCGACATAGGCACCGATGTGGCCACCGGCCTGGGCGATGGTTTCACGGACGAAATCGCTGTAGCCGCCGGCGTTGGCCGCGTTGTCGGACTGGTTCATGAACACCGCACCGGGGATCTGTGAGGCCAGTTCGGCAGCCAGCCGCTGACGCTCGACCACAGCCACTTCGTCTTCCCGATAGGTTCCGGCGACAAAGCGGATCTCGGCACCGAGTGCCTTCATCACCGCGATCTTGTCCTGCGCCGCATGGTGATCGACCACGGCAATGAAATGCAGGTCGAACTCCACGGCCGCCATGGCCAGACCGATGCCGGTATTGCCGGAGGATGATTCAACGACCACACCACCGGGTTTCAACTTTCCGGACTTGAGCGCCGCCAGCACCATGTTTCGCGCCATACGGTCTTTAATACTGCCGCCGGGGTTGTTCTTCTCTATCTTGAGCAAAAGCCTGGCGTTGGTATCCGGAACATCGATGCCCAACATTGGTGTATTGCCAATAAGATCCGAAACTTTATTCAGTATCATCTGGACGTCTTCCCTTAATAGTCAGGTGTGAATGCGTAGTTACCTTCCGTACAACATGTTGCCATCAGTCGCTGTGGCAACGGATGGCGATGAAATTCGTTTTCCAGCAAGTCCATCTGATAACCGGCGGTGTTGGCGTAGATCAATAAATCGCCGGTTTGTGGCGATGTGTCGAAGTTGATCATGCGGTGTGTGATCACATCATCGTCCAGGCAACTATGGCCGGCGATGTAGGCTTGCATGGGAACAGGTTTCGATTCTTTTGATGTAATAAGAATTGGATCGACAAGGTATTCAGACGAAAACCATGTTTCGCACGCGCTGAAACTGCTGCCTTCGGCGAAGATCACAACTTTGTTGTCGGGCAGTTGTTTGGTTCGGGTAACGCGGAATACTGAAATGGCTGCTTGATTCACCAGGCTTCGGCCCGGCTCCAGTGCCAGTCTTATATTCTGGCTCTTCAAGTAACCGGCAATGGTTTTTCCCGAGGTGTGATCCGACTCCAGGAATAACTCCAGCCACTGGCAAGCCGTCAGATTGCTGCCATAAGGATAAAAAGAGTCGGGAACTCGGCGGGTCTGATAATGACTCGGGTTGTTGTCGTTCTGCAAAAAACTGTTGTAATCCTGCGGGTCTACATAGCGCATGGGCAGGCCTCCACCGATGTCGATCATGACCGGGTCGAGGCCCATTTCCCTTGCTGCATCGATGAAGCCGGTGACTTCACGGAAAGCCTGTACACGGGTTTCGTAGCCGTAGCCGCCGAGGTGGAAATGGAACCCTTCGAAGTGGAACGACTCACGCTGCTCGACCAGGAATTGAAGGCACTGGAACAAATCCTCCGCGCCCATTCCGAAGCGGCTCGCCGGGCAACTTGTCGGCCTGTAACGCAGCAGAATCCGGGCTTTGGCCGGTGGTTGCGAAGTATCGAGCAGCGCTTTGAGATGGCTGAACTCTTCCAGTGAATCCACACAAATCAGCGAACCGCCTTGTATCAGCGCGCGATGAAACACTGCCGTTTTGGCCGGCCCGGTCGCACACAAATGTTCCGCCGGCGTTCCGGCGCGCAGTGCCGCTTGCAGCTCAAACAGGCTCGACACATCGGTGCCGATGCCCGAAGCCGATGCCGCAGCAAGCAGACACTGCGACTTGTTGGCCTTGGCTCCGTAGAAAATCGCGTAATCAACCTCGTGCCGTTTCAACACCGATTGCAGCGCCTGAACGTTGGCCTCAAATGCATGTGGCCATACCAGATTCAGTGGGGATCCGTGTTGATTAACGAGCTCAACAAGTTTTTCCGGAGATTGTTTAAGTAGATTGGCGATAACAGGGTCAATTAACGGTTTCAGCACTTTTGGGTATTGAATTTTTGTTGTTTCTTTAGTTGGCGGCGCAATTAATTCAGGCATAGAAAACCTCTGGCGTCGATATTCGCCATGTGCAGGTCGACAACTAATCGTTATCGATTTTTGTGTTCTTGCTGCTCGTCAGATACGAGGGTTTAAAGAGGTGGAGGCGGATGACAGATCCACTCTGCAAATAAACACGGGGTATGTTCTTTCATAAAATATTCACAAAACTGTTTCATGAGAACCCCACTCCTTAAGGTTCAGGCAGGCAAGGAGAAGGCCAATGACTGATGGCCTTGTCTCTTTTGAAGTGCCATTACCTGACATGTAAATGACATCATTGCGCCGAACTTTCCGTGAACAAAATCACAGGTCTTGATTTGAATCCTGACCCTGTCAGCGGCTCGAACAATATTGCGAACAGGAACGATTATCAAGTAAGGTTTTCAAATATTTTTGAATGAACACACACAACAGGGGAGTGCGAAGCCGCTTGTTCGCATGCTCAAGTAAGCGCTCGCGTGTTGATTTTAAAAACCGTCAACGCCTTGTTATTCAAGGTGTTGACGGTTGATTCAAGACAACGGGATTCAGCCCGTTTTTCCCCCTGTAACAGGTGTTCGAATTTTTTTGAAAACCCACGACTGAAGCACGCTCAGGAGAGTCCCGATGACTGTTCGTCACAGCACCAACGCCACGCTTCCCATCAGCTACCTGTTCGTTCCCGGCAACCGGCCGGAGCGCTTTTCCAAAGCGGTCGAAGCCGGGCCGGACGCGATCATTCTCGACCTCGAAGACGCCGTTCATCCGAACAGCAAAGCCGTGGCCCGGGCGTCGATCTGGGCCTGGCAGCAGAGCACGCCCGAAACCGCCAGCCAGCGTTACATCCGGTTGAACAGCGTCGGCAGTTCGCTGTTTCGTCAGGACATGACCTGGTTGGGCGACATGCGCTACCCCGAGCGCTGCGCAGGAATTTTCCTGCCCAAGGCTGAATGCCCCGAGAGCTTGTCCCGTGTGGTTGAGCGCTTGCTGGAGTGGAACCCAGAACTGCAAATCGTCGCCATCATCGAGACCGCCAAGGGCTTGCATCAGGTCGAGGCGATTGCCGCGATTCCCGGCCTGGCGCGGCTGGCATTCGGCTCGCTGGATTTCTCGCTGGACATCGACTGCAGCCAGATTCCCGAGGCGTTTCTGTTTGCTCGAAATCGCATCGTGCTGGCTTCGCGGGTTGCCGGATTGCCGGCGCCGATCGATGGCGTGACCCCGGCCATCAGCGACATGGCGATAGTCGAGCGCGACTCGCGTTATGCCCGGTCCCTGGGCTTCGGCGCCAAGTTGTGTATCCATCCTGCGCAGATCGCCACGGTGCAGAAAGCCTACCTGCCCAACGCCCGCCAACTGGCGTGGGCGGACCGGGTCCTGAACGCCGTGGCCGGGGGCAGCCACGCGGTGCAAGTCGACGGTGAAATGGTCGATCTGCCGCTCATCGAACAGGCGCAACGCCTGCGGGACATGGCCAGCCAGTACGCGCTGGTCGCCAACGCGGATGTCTGCTGAAACGGGGGACGAATCATGGGACATGGTTACCAGATTGCCCTGCGTCCACTGTGCGACGTGCGGCAATCCGAGCAGGTCGATCCGCTCAACGTGCAACGGCTTCGCGAAGCGATCATCCAGGCCGGCCACTGGCTGGAACCGATCATCGTCGAGCGCTCCCGGGGCATCGTGATGGACGGCAATCACCGGTTCAACGCAGCGCGGGCACTGGGGTTGAAACGGGTGCCGTGCATCCAGCTCGACTACGCCGATCCGCGTGTCTGTGTACGGCATTGGCAAACCGGGCAAGCGTTCGAAGTGGCGAGGATTTTCACCACCATCGAGCGCGGCGAACTGTTCCCGTACAAGACCACCCGGCACGCGTTCGACCCCGCGCTGCCGGTGATCTCCATTCCGCTGCAATGCCTGTACGACTGACCTGTGTCGGAGGATGGGCTTCTGCCGCCCATCCTCCGCGCAAACCGGTCGCCAAAAAAATTCCGACGACGCTGATACTTTTTCGATTGCTGGCTGGCAAATAGGAGTCATTACCATTTTCAGCCATTCGAGAAGGACCCCATCGTCATGTCTGTTGCACGTCGACCTTGCAGTGAACGCGCGTTAACCCTGGCTATTCGCACCGCCATGCTGAGTTCTATTCTGGCCGCAGGAAGCGCCACTGTCTGGGCAGCAGACCCCAATCAACCCGAGCAACAGGACACCGTCTCCACGGAAGGCCTGACGCTGGACACCACCAACGTCAACGCCAGTTACAACGGCGCGACTGCGTTGCCGGAAGTGCTCGCCGGTGGCCAGGTGGCCCGGGGCGCGCGGCTCGGGATGATGGGCAACAAGGACGTGATGGACACGCCGTTCAGCGTGACCAGCTACACCGCCAAAACCCTCGCCGACCTGCAAACGGTGACCGTGGCCGATGCACTGGAGCGCGATCCTTCGGTGCGCTCCACCGGGCAGACCGGCGGCATCGTCGACTCGTTTTTCATTCGTGGATTTGCGATCGGCGAGGGCAACCTCGGCGAACTGGCCTACGACGGTGTGTATGGCGTGGCGCCCAACTACCGGGTGTTCACCGAATACGCCGAGCGCGTCGAAGTGCTGAAGGGGCCGGGCGCGCTGATGTACGGGATTTCACCGAACAGCGGCGTCGGCGGCGTGATCAACATCGTGCCCAAACGGCCACTGGACGAAGATCTGACCCGTTTCACCGGCACTTACGCGTCCGACTCGCAACTGGGCGGGCATCTGGACGTCAGCCGGCGTTTCGGCAGCGAGAATCAGTTTGGCATCCGTTTCAACGGCAGCACCCAGGGCGGCGATACCGCGATCGACAATCAGCAGCGCGCACTGGACATCGGCGCCATCGCACTCGATTACAAGGGTGAACGGCTGCGCCTGAATCTGGATTACATCAGCCAGAAAGAGAGCTTCGACGCGGCCTCGCGCCCGTTCACCATTGCACCGGGTGTGAAGGTTCCTTCGGCGCCGAACGGCCGCACCAACCTGCCGCAGGACTGGGGCTGGTCGGACACCAAGGAGCAGTCGGCATTGCTCGGCGGCGAGTACGACCTCAACGACAACCTGACCGTGTTCGCCCACGCCGGCGGCGGTCGCTCCGACGTCAAGCGCATGTCCGACCAGGTGCCGCGAATCCTCAACGACGCCGGCGACACCAGCAACATCCCCGGCTACTACAAATTCAACGTCGATCGTTCGACGGCTGATGTGGGGATGCGCGCGCTGTTCGCCACCGGTCCGGTCACTCACACCACCACGATCATGGCGACCCGTTACCAGGACGAGTTGTCCCGGGGCATCAACAACGGCACGGAAATCCGCTCGAACATCTACCATCCGGTGGATGTGCCCAAGCAGTACATCAACTCGCCGAAAGTACTGCGCATTTCCGAATCGGAGCTGTCCGGTGTGGCGCTGACCGACACCCTCGGTTTTCTTGATGACCGGATCCAGTTGACCCTCGGCGTGCGCCGTCAGGACATCGAATCGCGTAACTACAGCGCATCCGGTTCGGTCAGTTCCCGTTACGACGACAGCGCCACTACTCCGCTGGCGGGCGTGGTGGTCAAACCGTGGGAAGACGTTTCGCTGTACTACAACTACGTCGAAGGCTTGAGCAAAGGTGACATCGCCCCCGGCACGGCAGCCAACTCCGGCGAAACCTTCGCCCCCTACAAGTCCAAGCAGCATGAAATTGGCGTGAAGTACGAGCACGGCACGTTCATGACCACGCTGGCGCTGTTCCAGATCGAAAAACCGAGCGGCGAAATCGGCGCCGGCAACGTGTTCTCGGTGCAGGCCGAGCAACGTAACCGTGGCGTCGAGTTGAGCATGTTCGGTGAAGTCGCGCCGGGCACTCGCCTGATGGGCGGCGTGACCTTGCTCGACGGCGAACTGACGGATTCGGCCACCGCTGCCAACCGTGGCAACAAACCGGTGGGCGTACCGGATGTGCAGGCCAACCTCTGGGCCGAGTGGGATACACCGTGGGTCGAAGGTTTCACCCTGACCGGCGGCGCGATCTACACCGACAGCCAATACGTCAATCAGGCCAACACTCAGGAGCTGCCATCCTGGACCCGCATCGACGCGGGCGCCCGTTACGCCACCAAGATCGAAGGTCGGCCGACGACGTTCCGCGCCACGGTGCAGAACGTGTTTGATCGTGAGTACTGGTCGGGCGTTGCGTCCTACGGCGCGTTCTCCCCGGGCTATCCACGCACGTTGCAGTTGTCGGCGACCGTCGACTTCTGATCGAGAGGGCGCACTTGATGGCGGGACCGTCGAGTGCGCCTTCTTCTATATATAGCTACGCACAGCGGCTGATCACAAAAAGGAGCATTCGAATGTTAACCAGCCCGGCATCGACTTCCTCTGGCAAACAATCGCAGTTCCCGTTGGCGAAAGGTCAGCGGGCCTTCGATTTCGAGCGCAGCATCAATGAGCACATCCGTGAACTGCTGCACTATTACGGACTGCGCACCAGCCTGATCCGGATCAAGGTGATCGATGCCTTGCTGGTGGCTGCACGTGAAGGACGCGCCGTTGGCGGGCGCGGGGTGCATGGCTATCTGCAGGCGTTTGTCAGCGGGATTCAGTTCGTCAGCGTGAGGGAAGTGCTCAAGCGTTTGTGCGAGGAGGGCGTTATCGTGTTTCAGCCGGACAAGAGCTACCGGTTTACCGGCGAGGCTTACGCATTGCTGGAGCAGCATGCCGAGCGCTGATTGCTAAGGTATTCAGCGTTGTTGATCCCGGGCCTAAGCTAATGCAAAAAAGATATTTGTTCGCGGTTTTATATATCGTTTAGTTTTGATTCATCAACGAATCAAAGCATCAAACCGACAGACCCCCGATTGCCATGACGGCACACGCTGAATCGATCACAGGCTCTTCAGGTTTGATTCACACGGGAGTGAATCATGCCGCATACCTTGGACATCACCGCATTACCAACCCTTGATCTGTCGCAGCTCGACGGTACGCCGCAGCAGCGCCAGGCCTTTCTCGATGACTTGCGTCACGCTGCTCGCGATGTCGGGTTCTTCTACCTGACCGGCCATGGCATCGACGCCAATCTTCTCAAGCAGGTTCAGGATCACGCCCGCCAGTTTTTCGCCTTGCCCGACAGTGAAAAAGCCGCTGTCGGGATGATCAATTCGCCGCACTTTCGCGGCTACAACCGCGCCGCTTCGGAGATCACTCGCGGGCAGCCGGATCAACGTGAACAGTTCGATCTGGGTGCCGAGCGTGAGGTTTTGCCGCTGACGGCCGACAGTCCGCTGTGGGCGCGTCTGCAAGGGCCAAACCAATGGCCGCAGGCGTTGCCGCAACTCAAGCCGTTGCTGCTCGATTGGCAGCAAGCGATGACCCAAATGTCTTTGCGCCTGCTGCGCGCTTTCGCCCAGGCGCTCGCGCTGCCGGAGAACGCCTTCGACCGGTTGTACGGCGACAAACCCAACGAACACATCAAGCTGATGCGCTATCCGGGGCAGTCCTCGGCGGCGAGCAATCAGGGCGTCGGCGCGCACAAGGATTCGGGGTTCCTCAGCTTCCTGCTGCAAGACCAGCATGCCGGTCTGCAAGTGGAAATCGAAGAGGGGCGCTGGATCGATGCTCTGCCACGGGACAACACCCTGGTGGTGAATATCGGCGAGTTGCTGGAACTGGCCACCAACGGTTATCTGCGCGCCACAGTGCATCGTGTGGTCTCGCCGCCGGCGGGGAGCGAGCGTTTGTCCATCGCGTTTTTCCTTGGCGCGCAACTCGACGCGGTGGTGCCGCTGTACCCGCTGCCGGCGGTGTTGCTGCGCGAAGCGCGGGGGCCGGCGAGCGATCCGCTCAATCCGCTGTTTCGTGACGTCGGCTGGAATTACCTCAAGGGCCGGCTGCGTTCGCACCCGGATGTGGCGCGTCGGTTCTATGCCGACGCCTTGCTGCCCGAACCAGCGGCTCGCAAGACCGCCAACGCCTGATCCATCACTCGCTAAAGGATTCTCCTCATGTTGAAAACAGCAGGTTTGACCCTGGCCGTCCTCGGCGCGCTGGTGACTTCGTTCAGTGCTCAAGCGCTCGAGCCGTTGCGGGTCGCGGCAGACCCCGTGCCCCACGCGCAGATTCTGGCGTACATCCAGAAGATCGATCCGCAACTGAACTTGAAGGTGATCGAAATCCCCCAGGGAGTGAACTCCAACGAGCTGCTGGTGCACGGCGATGTGGACGCCAACTACTTCCAGCATCTGCCGTACCTGCAGTCGCAGGAAAAGGCCCTCGGCGAAAAACTTGCAGTGGCGGCCACGGTGCACATCGAACCGCTGGGCATCTATTCCCATCGCCACAAAATCTTCGCCCAGGTGCCGGACAAAGGCACGGTCGCGGTGCCGAACAACGTCACTAACTTGAGCCGTGCGCTGTACCTGTTGCAGGACAACGGCCTGATCAAGCTCAAGCCCGGTTTCAATGACCCGGCGGCCGATCAGGCGACACCCAAGGACATTGCCGAAAACCCGAAACACCTGAAGATCCTCGAAATCGAATCGCCGCAACTGCCCCGCGCGCTGGACGACGTGGACCTGGCGGTGATCAACGGCAACTACGCACTGGAAGCCGGACTGGTGCCGGCCAGGGATGCGCTGGGGCTGGAGAAGGCCGAGCACAATCCTTACGCCAATATTCTGGTGACCACGCCGAAACTGGAAAACGATCCGCGCATTCAGCAACTGGCCAAGGACCTGACTTCGCCGCAAGTGGCCAAGTACATCGCCGAAAGCTTCAAGGGCTCGGTGATCCCTGTGGCGGATGCCAAGCCATGATCCTCGTCGAGCAGTTGAGCAAGACTTACCCGTCAGCGCCGACACCGGCGCTGGATCAGGTATCGCTGAGTATTCCCGATGGTGCGATCTACGGGATTCTCGGGAGCAGCGGCGCGGGAAAATCGACGCTGTTGCGTTGCCTCAATCTGCTCGAGCGCCCGGACGCCGGGCGGATTCTGCTGGATGGCGAAGACCTCACCGCGCTGTCCGACCGTGAGCTGCGCCGCCAGCGTCAGCGCATCGGCATGATCTTTCAAGGCTTCAATCTGCTGCATTCGCGCAATGTGTTCGACAACGTCGCGGTGCCGCTGGAAATCGCCAAAGTCGCCAAACCACAGCGTCATGAACGGGTTCGGGAACTGCTGGATCTGGTGGGCCTGAGCGACAAGGCAGAAGCCTTTCCTTCGCAACTTTCGGGTGGACAAAAGCAGCGGGTCGGGATTGCCCGGGCCTTGGCGGCACGTCCGGCGTACCTGTTGTCGGACGAAGCCACCAGCGCTCTCGACCCGGAAACCACCGCGTCGATTCTGGAACTGCTGCGCGACATCAATCGTCAGCTCGGACTGACCATCGTGCTGATCACTCATGAGCTGGACGTGGTGCGCTCGATCTGCGATCACGCCGCGTCCATGGCCAACGGAAGGCTGGTGGAGGCAGGGCCGGTCGCCAGACTGCGCGCCGACCCACAGTCCTCACTCGGCGCGTCACTGCGGCCCAGTTGCGGATTGCCGCTGGGGCACGACGCACCGGGCCTGAGTTTTCTGCGGCAATACGGCGTACGGGCGGCCCACTCATGAATCGCGTGATCGACTGGAATGAAATCCTGCAACTGGTGCTCAACGCCACCGGCGAAACCCTGTACATGGTGCTGCTCGCCGGGCTGTTCACCCTGTTGATCGGCCTGCCGCTGGGGGTGTTGCTGTTCATCAGCCGCCGTCAGGGTCTGTACCCGTTGCCCCGGATCAATCAGGCACTGGGCGCGATCATCAACCTCGGTCGTTCGCTGCCGTTTGTGGTGATGCTGATTGCCCTGATCCCGCTGACCCGTCTGGTGGTTGGCACCACGTTGGGCAGCACCGCCGCCGTGGTGCCGATCACCATCGGCGCCTTTCCGTTTTTTGCGCGGATCGTCGAGAACGCCCTGGACGAAGTCGAAAAGGGCCGCATCGAAGCGATCCTCGCCATGGGCGGTGACATACGCCATGTGATTGTCAAAGTGCTGCTGCCCGAAGCGCTGCCGGCCTTGCTGGCGGGCGTGACCCTGACGCTGGTGATGCTGATCGGTTTTTCCTCCATGGCCGGGGTCATCGGTGGCGGCGGACTGGGCGATCTGGCCATCCGTTACGGCTATCAGCGGTTCAACAACGAAGTGATGGTCGCCACCGTGGTGGTGCTGGTCATCCTCGTTCAGGGCGTGCAGAGCCTGGGCGACCGGCTGGTTCGTTCGCTGGCTCATCGACGTTAAGGAATTCTATGAGTGCGCCTGTCGCCGTGGCCTCCGAGCCACTGATTCGTGTCCGTGAACTGAGCAAGACCTTCGGCTCGAACCGGGCGCTGGAGCGGGTCAGCCTGGAAATTTTTCCCGCTGAAGTGGTGGCGTTGCTCGGCGCCAACGGTGCGGGTAAATCGACGCTGGTAAAGATCCTCGCCGGCAGTCAGTCGGCCGACAGTGGCGAGATTCAGGTGGACGGTCAGCCTCGGCAATTCAACTCGCCGCTTTCAGCGCGGCGGGTCGGCATCGTCGCGGTTCATCAGCAGATCAACGAGGGCATCGCACCCGGATTGAGCGTGGCGGAAAACCTGCTGCTCGATGAACTGTGCCGCCCGGACGGCGATTTCTGGCTCAACCGCAAACGCCTGCTGGAGCGCGCCGCGAACATCGCGGCCGGGCTTGGTCTGGTGCTGCCGCTGGAGCAACCGATCGAACACCTCGGCCAGGCCGAACGGCAACTGGTGGTGCTGGCCCGCGCCTTCGCTCTGCAGCCCCGGTTGCTGATTCTCGACGAACCGACAGCAGCGCTGTCGGATGCCGAAGCGCAGCGCCTGTTCGGTCTGATCGACACACTGTGCAGCCGAGGCGTGGCGATTGTTTATATCTCTCATCGCCTGTCGGATCTGCAACGGGTGGCGGATCGAGCCATCGTCCTGCGTGACGGGCAACTGGCCGGCGAATTCAGTGCGCGGCAACTGCCTCAAGCGCTGGAAGCCATGCTTGGTCAGGCGCTGGAGGCGCACGTCTACACGCCGCGAGCCGCCGGGCGCGAAGTGCTGAAGCTGCGCGAAGTGAAACTGTTGCCACGCACGCAAGCGTTTGACCTGACCCTGCACGAAGGCGAGGTGGTGGTGCTGACCGGACTGCTCGGCGCCGGCAAAAGCGAGATCGCCGAAGTGCTGTTCGGTCTGCGCAAACCGTTGTCCGGGTCATTGCAACTGGACGGCGCCGACTGGCAACCGGGCTCACCTCGGGAGGCGATCCAGAGCGGCGTGTTCTTCGCCGCCGAAGACCGCGCCAGCCAATCGCTGGTGCCGGATTTTTCATTGCGCCGAACCCTGACCTTGCCGTTCCTCGAGCGTTTCACCCGTGGCGGTTTCATCCGCAATCGTGCCGAAGCGGCAGCGGTGGAGGCGCAAGTCGCGGCGCTGGGGATCAAGACCGCCGGCATCGATGTGCCGATGAGCGCGCTGTCCGGTGGCAATCAGCAGAAAGTCGTGCTCGGTCGCTGGCTGCTTGGCGAGGGCAGGGTGCTGATCCTCGACGAGCCTTTTCAGGGCGTCGACGTACGTGCCCGACGCGAGATCGGCCAGCTGCTGCGCGACAGCGCCGATGGCCGCGCCACGCTGGTGATCTGTGCGGATGTCGATGAAGCGCTGGAGATCGCCGACCGGATTCTGCTGATACGCGATCACGCGGTGGTCGCCGAGTACCCGCGTGCCGGTCTGGATCGCGCCGTTCTGGTCGCCGCGCTGGCCGGCACCGATTCGCAAAGTTCTTTTGTTCAAGCCGCGCCAAGGAGTAGAGCGAGTGCCTGATTCGAGTTCCCTGTTGTCATCCGCCCCGGCGACGTCCGAGCGCTTCGTGCAGGCGCTGATTCGCTACGGCCTGCTGTGGGTGCTGGCATTGATCGTGGTGTTTTTCAGTGTGGCGGAGCCGGCGTTTTTGCGGGTCGGCAACCTGTTCAGCATCTTGCAGTCGGTGTCGATTGTCGCGCTGCTGGCATTGGGCGTGACGCTGACCATGGCCGTTGGCGGGCTGGACTTGTCCATCGGCGCGGTGGCGGCCATGAGCCTGATGATCGCCAGTTACGTGATGGTGGTGCTCGGTTGGGGCGCGGTGCCGGCGGTGCTGGTCAGTCTGGCCGGCGGCGCGCTGGTCGGGCTGCTCAACGGGTGGCTGATCGTGAAGATGCGCGTGCCGGACATTCTCGCGACGCTGGGCAGCATGTTTCTGGTGATCGGTGTGCAGTTGATCCCTACGGGCGGGCGCTCGATTGCGGTGGGCATGACCCTGCCCAATGGCGACGAAGCCGAAGGCACGTTCAGTGCGCTGTTTCTCGCGCTCGGCCGTGGGCGGCTGTGGGACATCGTGCCGATTCCGGTGCTGATCACGGCGGTTGTCGCGCTGGCGGTGTGGCTGTTTCTCGAGCGCACGCGCATCGGCCGGTTGTTCTACGCGATTGGCGGCAACGAGCAGGCGGCGCGTTTGGCCGGTGCGCCGGTGCAGCGCTTCAAACTGCTCGCTTACGTGCTGTCGGCGCTGCTGGCCTCGCTCGGCGGAGTGCTGTTGGCGGCGCGGTTGGGGCGCGGCGATGTCAGCTCCGGCAACGGTCTGGTGCTGGATGCACTCGGCGCCGCGCTGATCGGTTTTGCCGTGCTCGGGGCGAAGAAGCCCAACGCGTTCGGCACGCTGGTCGGTGCGCTGCTGGTGGCGTCGTTGCTCAACGGCCTGACCATGCTCAACGCACCGTATTACGCGCAGGATTTCGTCAAGGGACTGGTGCTGGTGCTGGCCCTGATGTTCACCTTCGGCCTCGCGCATCGGGCGCGCTGAGCCGGTTCATTGATGCTTCAAGGAAAGATCCATGCACGGTTCAATCAAGCAGTTCGCACGTCAATGCCTCGCCGGCGCCTTGCTTTCGGCACTGGCGCTCAATGCCCAGGCCAAAGCCTTGCCGGGGGCGCCGGCACCATTCGATAAAGGTCAGGTACAGATCGCGCTGGTGGGGTATCTGTTCTCCGGGGATTTCCCTGAAGCCTACCTGCGCGGCGTCGAGAAACAGACCGAAGCACTGGGCGCCAACCTGCGGGTATTCGATGCCCGGCAACAGGCGGCCAGTCAGGGCGAAATGATCGATCAGGCAGCCGACCTTGGGGTGGACGGGATCATCGTGCAACTGGGCCTGGCCGAAACCCTCAAGGGGCCGATTGACCGTGCGCTCGCCAAAGGCATCAAGGTCGTCGCGTTCGACGTCGATTTGAACACACCGCAAGTGACTCAGGTCGAGCAGGACCACCACGCACTGGCGCGTCTGGCACTCGATCAAGCGGTGAAGGACAACGGCACCCGCTTCGACGCCGGCTACGTCTACATCAGCGGTTTCACACCGATGGAGCGTCGCGACGAGATCTGGAGCCAGGTCAAGGCGAGCAATCCGGGGATTATCGAGAAGGCCCGCTTCGGTACGCTCAATCCGCCGATTGCCAATTCCGTAGCCGATCAGGCCAGCGCCGTGCTGCGGGCCAATCCGGGGATCAGCGTGATCTTCGCGCCCTTCGACGAGTTCGCCAAAGGCGCGAAGATCGCCGTCGACGAGGCAGGTCTGAGCAGCAAGGTGAAGATCTACAGCGCCGACATTTCTACCGCCGACATTCAAATCATGAAGGAACCCGACAGCGCCTGGGCGGCGACGGCAGCGGTCAATCCGCAAGTGGCCGGGGCGATCAGCGTGCGCAGTCTGGCGCTGCTGATCGCCGGCGAGAATCCGGGGCACAAGGTGCTGGTGCCGCCGACCTTGATTACCCGCCAGCAGTTGCTGGATCTGGATGTGAAAAACGTCCGCGATCTGGGGCAGAAACTGCCGTCCTTCGGTGATACCGCCAACGTCGCGCGGGCGCCGTGGATTCCTGTGGCGAACTGAAAATCCCAACACCCAAAAACTACAGCAGACATTTGCCGTGCACTGACTGACGACTCCTTTTTTGTCGGCAGCGGACGGGTATTAGCTGCGATAAAAGGAGCTGTCACATGATTCACCGTTCCCGTTCATTACTGGCTGTCGCTGTTGTCAGTGCGATCTGGCAACTTCCCGCGCAAGCCGAGGACATGTCTACCCACGTCGACGATGACACACGGCTGGGCACCGTGCTGGTCACCGGCACCCGGGGCACTGCGCGCACGGTACTGGATTCGCCAGTGCCAGTGGATGTGCTGACCGCCGAAGACCTCAAGTCCGCCGGTGCCGCCGACGGCGAACTCGGGGCGGCGTTGCAGACGCTGTTGCCGTCGTTCAGCCTGCCACGCCAGTCCAACTCCGGCGGTGCCGACCATGTGCGTGCCGCACAGCTGCGCGGCATGAGCCCGGACCAGGTGCTGGTGCTGGTCAACGGCAAGCGCCGGCACACCTCGGCGGTGGTCAACGATTCGTCGAAAATCGGTCGCGGCACGGCGCCGGTGGACTTCAACTCGATCCCCATCAGCGCCATCAAACGCATCGAAGTGCTGCGTGATGGCGCGGGTGCGCAGTACGGTTCCGATGCGATTGCCGGGGTGATCAACATCATCCTCGACGACGCTCCCGAAGGCGGTGAAATCTCCACCAGTTACGGTGCGTATCACACTCATCAGGACGCCATCGACCGCACCACCACCGACGGCCAGAACAGTGTGACCACCGCCAAGATCGGCACCCGACTTGGCGAGGAGGGCGGGTTCATTCGTGGCGGTACCGAGTACAAGAATCGCAACCCGACCAACCGCGCCGGCTTCGATGGTTTTGCCGACACGCCGGGCCAGCGTAACTACGTGATGGGCGATGGTCTGGCGCGGGACGTGAACCTGTGGTTCAACGGTGAGCTGCCGGTGGCCGGCGGCAAGGCCTACAGTTTCGGCACTTACAACCAGCGCCATACCACCGGCGCCGAGTTCTACCGTTATCCGTCGGAGCAGCCGCAGTTCTACCCCAACGGCTACCTGCCGCAATCCCTTGGCGACAACACCGACATTTCCGCCACCGCTGGTTTCAAGGGCCTGATCGGTGAGGACTGGGACTTCGACAGCAGCCTGACCCATGGCCGCAACCGCTTCGAATCGGCTACCCGTCGCACCCTCAACGTCAGCCTCGGTGCGGACTCGCCGACCCGTTTTGACACTGGCGATTACGAGCTGCGCCAGACCACGGCCAACCTCGATTTCAATCGCGAACTTCGCCTCGGCGGCCGCTCGTTCGTCCTGGCGCTGGGCGGTGAATATCGCTACGAGAACTACCTGACGTTTGCCGGTGACGAGGCTTCTTACATCGGCTCCGGGGCTGATGGCGCCAACGGTTTGCGCCCGAGCGAAGAGTCGGATCTGGACCGCAACGTGTTTGGCACTTACGCCGAATTGTCCGGGGATCTCACCGACCGGTTCTTCGTCGACGCCGCCACCCGCTGGGAGCATTACGACGATGCCGGCAGCAAACTCACCGGCAAGCTCAGTGGTCGCTACAAGCTGACCGAGCAATGGGCGGTGCGGGGCGCGGTATCGAACAACTTCCGTGCACCTTCGCTGGCGCAGAGCGGTTTCCAGAACACCACCAGCAACTTCGGCGAGGGCGGCACGCTCACCGATATTCGTGTGCTGTCGGTCAACGATCCGATTGCCCGGGCCCTCGGTGCGCAGAAGCTCGATCCCGAAACCTCGAACAACTACAGCCTCGGCCTGACCTTTCAGTTGAACGAACGCTTCGATGCCTCCCTCGATGTGTTCCGCATCGACGTCAAGGATCGCATCACACTGTCCCAGCGCATCGGCAGCGACGCCCTGGAAAGCTACATCAATGACAATTTCGGTGTGCCGGGCGTGCACGACGTGAACTTCTTCACCAACGCCGCCGACACCAGCACCCACGGTGCGGAACTGGTGCTCAACTACCATCAGCCGTTCTACGAAGGGCAACTGGGCCTGACCACCGCGTACACCTATAACCACACCAAGGTCACCAGCACCAAAGGTACGCCGTCGCAACTGACCGCATTGGGGATCGGCAACGATGCGCTGGTGGGCGTCGAGGAAACCAACACCCTGACGGATGCGGCCCCCAAGGATCGTTTTGTGTTTTCCGCCAACTGGGCCAGCGAACACTGGGGCTTGCTCGGGCGCCTGACCCGACAGGGCGAGACCACCCGGGTCTTCGATTTCGGCGATTCGCAGCCCGAGCAAACCTATGGCGCGGTGTGGCAACTGGATGCCGAGGTGACCTACAAATTCACCCCGAAATTCAACATTACCCTGGGCGGCAACAACCTGACCGACAACTACCCGGAGCGCTCCGGCTCGGCCATCAACTACGGCGGCAACCTGCCGTATGACGTGCTCTCGCCGATCGGCACCAACGGCGCTTACTACTACGCCCGCGCCACTTACGGCTTCTGAGATTTGCCGCCATGGATGGCGGACCCGCTGCAGGATCACGCATGAGTAAAACCAACGGCCCTCAACGTCATTTGCCGGTATTCCAGGCGTTGCTGATCACCCTGGGCATGGTCATCACCACCGATATTCTCAAAACCGCGCCGACCGTTGCCTTGAACGTCGGGCCGGAACATTTCTATTGGGTCTGGGTACTCGGCGGATTGGCGTCGATGGCCGGGGCCCTGTGCTTCGCCGAGATGGCCACCGCGTTTCCGCACCCGGGCGGTGACTATCATTTCCTGCGCACCGCTTACGGCGAGCGCATGGGTTTTCTGTTCGCCTGGTCGCGCTTCTCGGTGATGCACACCGGCTGGATCGCGTTGTCGGCGTTCATGTTTGCCGACTATTTCAACGCGGTTTTTCCGCTGGGAGAGTACGGATCGGGGCTGTTTGCCGGCGCGATCATTGCGGCATTGGTGCTGCTGAATCTGACGGGCAAGCACATCGGGTTCATCACCCAGACCGTGCTGGTCGGGTTGCTTGCCGTGGGCTTCCTGAGCATTGCCAGTGCCGGGGTCTGGCTGGCGTGGCAAGGGATCGAACCGACGCTGCCCAGCGATCCGGTCGTGCCCGAACACACCGGCGCGGCAGGGTTTTCCGCCGCGATGATTTTCGTGTTTCTGGCCTTCGGCGGCTGGAGCGATGCGGCGACGTTGTCTGCTGAAGTGCGCGATGGGCGGCGCGGAATATTTGTCGCCATGCTCGGTGCGCTGGCGGTGTTGATGGCGATCTATCTGGCATTGAACTGGGCGTTCGTCCAGGGGCTGGGGTTCGAAGGGCTGGCGGCGAGCAATGCGCCGGCGGTGGCGTTGTTGAACCGTGCATTCGGTGCGCCGGGCGTGATGCTGATCCTGCTGATGGTCGGTATCGCGGCCATCGCCACCATCAATTCAACGCTGTTGGTCGGTGCCCGCACAACGTATGCCGCTGCCCGGGACGTGCCGCATCTGCGTCGCTTCGGCGAGTGGGACGAACGCGACGGCGTGCCGCGCAAGGCTTTGCTGGCCGAGGGTTTTGTGGCGTTGTTGCTGGTGTTGTTCGGCAGTTTTACCCAGAGCGGTTTCAACACCATGGTTGAGTACCTGACGCCGGTGTACTGGTTGTTCCTGAGTTTGAGCAGTCTGGCGTTGATTGTGCTGCGCAGGCGCTTTCCCGAGGTGCCACGACCGGTCAGGGTGCCGCTTTATCCGTTGTTGCCGCTGCTGTTCTTTGGGTTGTGCATTTACATGCTGTATTCCAGCGTGACGGTGGTGGGGTTGGGGGCTTTTCTGGGAATTGGGGTGTTGCTGGTAGGGGCGCTGGTGCTGGCGGGGTTGAGCCGCCTGGTGTCGACACCTCGGCAAGCTCTGCAGCAGACGGCGGATTAGAACGAAACCTGGGCCGGTTGCGACAAACGCAACACCGACAAATCCCCCGTAATCCGCTTATAAGCCAAACGAATCGCCTCAATATCGCTCTCACGTTTCGGCCCGCTTTCATGCAGGATCACGATCACCTTGGTCGTCAGTCGCTCAGGCACTTTCGCGTCATGGTCTTTCCACTGCCCGTAGGCGTCCAGCACGGTGAAACCGTCAGGGAAACGTGTCGTCACTTCCTGATCGAGAAACTCCCGCCAGCGCGCCGGGCTCACCACACCTTCCTTGCCTTCTATCGGCCCCACCGAGAAGTACAACTCGGTGCGAACCCACTGCGCCTGGGCCGGGCGCGTGGCATCGCCTTGCAGGGTTGAACTGGCGGGATCTTTGGTATGTACGGAGGAAGGAGGAGGCGTGGCACAACCGCTGATTGCCAGAAACAGTGCAGCCACCAACAGGCTTTTTTGCATGGAACGTCCCTTTTTATGAGTTGAGTGCAGGCGCGAGCCATCATAAGGGGCATCAGTAATAGCGATAAAAGATTAAAAAATGGCCGTCAGCTTGATTTACGGAATAAGGAGATCAGCGAGAAAACCATGAAACAGCGTTTTCTCCGGGCACAAAAAAGGCGCATGAGCGGTTAACTCATGCGCCTTTCATTCATTTGCGGGCGTTCAACACAATCCGATACCGCGCCTTGCCACTGCGCAGATGATCGACGGCCTCATTGACCTTGCTCATCGGAAATTCCTCGACCTGCGGCAGGATCTGATGCCGTGCACAGAATTCCAGCATGGTCGCCGCCGTGGCGGGCGAACCTACCGGTGAGGCTGAGAGGGACTTTTGCTGGGGGATGAGATTGAACACGTGCACCGGAATCGCATCGGGCACGATGCCGACGAAGTGCAGCCGACCTTTGCCGCGCAGGGTGGCGAGCATCGCCGTCCAGTCGAGATTGGCGTTGGCGGTGATCAGCAGGAAATCCAGCGTTCCGGCAATCGCCTTCAGCGCATTGCTGTCGGTGGACGCGACAACCTTGTGGGCGCCAAGGCGTTTGGCTTCGTCCTGTTTGCTCAGCGACGAGGTGAACGCCGTGACGTCGCAGCCCCAGGCATTGAGAAAGCGCAGCGCCAGATGACCGAGGCCGCCGATGCCCACCACGCCGACCCGGTCCGTCGGCTTGATGTCGAACTCCACCAGCGGGTTGAACACCGTGGAGCCGGCGCAGAACAACGGGCCGGCGAGGGCGGGGTCGAGGTTGTCCGGGAGTTTCAGCGCCCAGGCCCAATGGGTGCGCAAACGATCGGCGAAACCGCCGTGGCTGCCGATGATCGTGGGTTTGGCGGTGGCGCAAAGGTGATGGGAGCCGCCGATGCAGGACGAGCAGTGCATGCAGCTGCCCTTGTACCAGCCGATGCCCACCCGCTGGCCGACTTCCAGTCCGCGCACCTGCGGGCCTGTACGCACGATACGGCCCACCACTTCGTGTCCGGGAATGAACGGGTATTGGCTGATGCCCCAGTCGTTGTCGATCAGCGACTGGTCTGAGTGACAGACGCCGCAATATTCCACGGCGACTTCGACTTCTTCATCCCCGAGCGGGCCGGGATCGTAACTGTAACGCTCCAGCGGAGCGCCGGCCGAGGTGGCGGCCCATCCGGTAAACGTCGTCGGTTCGGTGTTATTGCTCACAGGACACCTCCAGGTCTGGCGCTGCGGGCGCAGCCTGAAGAGTCTAGCGGGTCATCGCGTATGCGCGAGCCAGGTGTCCAGCACGCGCCGGTCGAGTTCTTCCCAGTCCGCCATGCCCAGCACTCGCGTGGTGTTGAGGCCGCGCAGATAGCCGCGCAACTGATTGGCCACGGCCCGTACCGACTCCGAATCGTCCGCCGGCTGGCCCAGCACGGTTTCGTATTCGACGAGGTATTCGGCCACCCGGTCGCGGAATTCGGGCAGGACGGCATCGCGGATCAAATCAAAGGTACGCACGGAAAATCCTCATTTGTTTTCGTTGTGATCGAGTGTGCAGCAGTCTGCACGCTGCGCAACTATTGGTTCAAGTAATAGTGACCATCAAGAAACGCAAGTTCTGCTTTGCGGCCGACAGGCGGAAAATCGCCTCCATCGAAACGCAGCTCAAGGAATTTGCGCGATGAAGACTCTGACCCGACTGGCTTTGGTCGCCCTGCTGATGGGCGGGGTAGCCACCACTGCACCGACTTACGCAGCCGACGCCGGTACGTGCCATTTTCTTCCAATCGGCGGCACCAGCAGCGGACTGCAGCATTCGCAAACCGTGGGTGTGCTGTACAGCGAAAACACCCTGGAGAACCAGCAATACCTGGAGCGCTACCACGACGTGGCGGTGAACGGTGCCAAGGATGCGCTCGATGCGCGGATTCGCGAGGCCTTCGTCAACAGTTCCGACCCGGAACTGGCCATCGACTGGTTGATGAGTTCGCTGCAACAGCAGTTTCTCTCGGTGACGGTCTACGACAACCTGGATCAACTGGTGCAGGCCCATCCCGACGTGGTGGTGATGCTCGACACCCACAACCGTCTATTGACCCAGCGTAACAGCCAGGTAGAAGCGCGCTTCGCCGCACGCTTCTACGACGCCAACCTGCAATACATCGGCAAGGCCGAAGGTGCGGTGGAGAAACAGCTGCCGTCGGTGTGGGTTCACAACAAGGCCGCGCCCGAGATTGCGGCCCAGATCGAAAAACAGCGCGACCTGCAATTCAGCGCCTTGAAGCAGTTCGATGATTCGCTCAAGGCCCTGGTGAGTGCAGGCTGAACACTCTTATTAAAACCGCAACGGCAGCGCCCGTGACGCTGAACGTTGCTTGAGAACCGGACCTTTTATTTTCAGGATCTTATCCATGCGTGCTTTTTTTATCCCTGCCATGGCTTCTGCCACTTTGCTGCTGACCGCTTGCGCCTCTGCGCCGAATGACCCGACGCTGACCTTGCAGACTCACAAGACCCCGGCCCAGTACGCCGAATGTGTCGTGCCGAAACTGCAGAACAGTGCGATGAACCCGACTGTCTCCCAGACTCAGCGCAGCTACCGGATCGTGGTGCCGAGCAAAGTGTCGGCGGACAACGTGCTGGAAGCCTACAAGGCGCAGGACGGTGGCAAGGTGTTCTTGTACGAGCGCCACTTGCTGGCGTCGAGTTTCATGCCGTCGAGTTTTGAACGGGCCGCCCAGGAGTGCCTGTAACGCCCGACGGTCAACGCTTTTGACGATGCTCCTTTGGTTGGCCGCAACCAACCAATTCCTTTGCCCCGCACCTTGCGGGGCTTTTTTTTGCCCGGCGTCTGGCGCAGTCGGCGCTACGCTGGATAGCGGACAAGGTTTTTCGGGAGAACAAGGATATGAAGAAGGACAGCAGCGGCGCGGCAACCGGGAGTCCCTCGGCGCTGATCGACGCAAGAATCAAGGAACTCAACGACTGGCGCGGCCAGAAACTGGCCGAGATCCGCGCGACCATTCACGAGGCCGATCCGGAGATCGTCGAGGAATGGAAGTGGCGGGGCGTTCCGGTCTGGTCACACAACGGCATCATCTGCACCGGGGAAACCTACAAGGCCGTGGTGAAAATGACGTTTGCCAAAGGCGCGGCGCTGGAGGATCCGTCGGGATTGTTCAATGCCAGCCTTGAAGGCAATACCCGGCGGGCGATTGATGTTCACGAAGACGACGAAATAGATGCAAAGGCACTGAAAGCGCTGGTGCGTTCGGCGATTACGTTGAATTCGAAAAAGTGATTTGCCGTAGAGGCAGAGATGAAGCGGAGGAGGGTGAAACGAGGAAAAAATGGCAGGGGCGGCTGGATTCGAACCAACGCATGGCAGGATCAAAACCTGCTGCCTTACCGCTTGGCGACGCCCCTGTAGCTATTGTGTTCAGTCCCGGGAGGACCTCTGCAACAGTGGGCGGCACTTTACCAGCGCTCTTGCGTTCTGGGAACCCCTGAAGCAAATAAATTTCATGGAAAACAGCTACTTATTTCCCCGACGGCATCGCCAGTCAGGTTTTTCGGGCTTTTTAGCGATCGCCATGAAAGCCGGCGCGACTGCTGTAGCCCGAAAACCTGGCAAAGATCCGCATCGGCGAATAATCAGTTGCCGTCCGCAACCTTGCGTTCGATTTCGTCGATCTTGCGTTGCAACGCTTCAGCGTCCTGTTCTTTGGTGCGAGTGGACGAGGGCGTGATGACCTCATCCACGCCGCGGGTGTCGTCGTCCCGGTCCTCAAGATCGCGTTTCACCACATTGACCGGTTTACCGGACGTATCCGTGGGTGGGGCTTTGCTGTCGTTGTTCATGGCGCTGACCTCCGTTGGCTTAAACGTTGGATGCAGCGCCATGGAACGAGTTCGAGATTTTTCGCGGTGAGCGGTCGGACGGCAACCGTCTCAGCTCAACGTACTCGGTGCCACCCCCAGCAACCCCGTCAACGTGTTCATGATCGCCTGCTGACGGGCCCGGTCGGTCTGGTGCCTGGCCTCCGCCGCCGCGACGTCGGCGTGGCAGTGTGGGCAGATCGATTCGTGGGGATGAATGTACTGCAGGCAACTGCGGCACAGCGCCAGTTGCACTGGGATGCGTCCTTCCTCCGGCGACTTCTGGCCCTGATTGATCCAGGCGAGTTTGATCACCTGGCCGCTGTCGCTGACGCTGCTGACTTGTTCGCCGGTGTCGATGCGTTCGGTGATCAGGTCGAAACGGCCAACGGCGAAGGAGCGTTGTGCGGCGTCTTCGAGCTTGACGATGCGCTCGCGCAGTCCGCGCTTTTGCAGTTCCAGGGTGCGGTAATGGCAGTACGGGTTGTTGCCGGGTTTGCCCAGCAACGAGTGGGATGTCCAGGTGCAGCCGCCCCGGCAGACATCGTTGTAGTAGCAACTGCGGCAGTAGCCCCACAGATCGTCCACCGAGCGCAGGCGGCCGAAGTGGATGCCTTCGCTGTAGTGCCAGATGTCGTGCAGGCTCATGTTGCGCACGTTGCCGCCGGAGAAACCGACGGTCGCCAGTGACGGGCAGCCTTTCACCGTGCCGTCCGCTTCGAGCGCCAGCACGGTCTGACCCGCCGCGCAGCCGCTCCAGTGCACGCGCTCGTCACCGAAGCCGCGCCACAAATGTTCGTAAGGGCCGTAATAGCCGATGTTGTTGCCGACGTTCATTAGCAGGCCGCGATCCACGCCTTCGCGGTACAACCGCGCGAGCAGCGGCATCACTTCCAGCAATTGATAGGGTTGTAGCAACAGTTCCGGGTGATCCACGGCATTGCCCATGGCCACGGTGATCTGGATCTGCCAGTGGGTGGCGCCGAGTTCGATGATGGTGTCCATCAACTCCGGCAAGTCAGGCAGAGTCGCCGCACCGATCTGGGTGTTGACGCTCACCGCCAGCCCGGACGCCTTGGCCCGACGCAGGGTGTCGACCGCCTTGTCGAACGAACCGGGCACGTTACGCACCTTGTCGTGCAACGGCGCGAGCCCATCCAGAGAAATCCCGACTCCGTTGAGTCCTGCATCGACCGCTGCCTGCATCTTCGCCGGCGTCAGATTGCGTCCGCCGGTCTGGATCGCGCAGTACATGCCGTGGTCGTGGATGGCCTGGATCAGTTGCGTCCAGTCTTTGCGCAGATAGGCTTCGCCGCCGATCAGGGTGATCTCGCGGGTGCCGAGGGCAGCGAGGGAATCGATGACATCTAGGCATTCCCGGGTGTTGAGTTCATCGGGGCGTCGATGTCCCGCGCGTGAGCCACAATGCAGGCATTTGAGGTCGCAGGCCAGGGTGATTTCCCAGACCACGTGCACCGGCACGTAGCGTTTGAGATCGGTGTCACTGAGGTAGCGGGCAGGGCGGATGTCTGTCATGGGAGATCCTTGCGCACGGTCCTGTGCGCGGCACGATTGGACTGATCTCGATTCGCCGCAAGACCGGGCGAGGCCGGCAATGGCCTCGCCCGGGGTGTGCGGTTTAGCGTGCTTCCAGACGCGCGATTTCTGCGTTCAGTTGCTCAAGGGCACTGCGCAATGCGCCTTGGTGGGCCAGTTGCTGTTCGCCCTGTTGCACCACGGTTTTCAGCTGCGCCAGATCACCACTGGTTTGCGCCTGCTGCACGGCCACGGCATACAGCGGCTGGAAGTGACGCTCGTGCGGTTGCGGCTCGATGGTCGGCGCCTGATGCACAGCGACGTGCCTCACGTAATGCCACTGGCCACCCTCGTTGTAACGGAAATCGACAAAGCCGCTGGTCCAGTCGTCGAGGATGCCCTTGAGGCTGAAGGTCTGCGCAATCTGACTCAGCGGACCGCTCGGGCTGCCATCGAGGGTGAGAATGATGTAATTCTCGGTCGATGGGGTCAGCCGTGCCTCGGAATAATCGCCCCAGACCCGGGCATGGAAATTGACCGGTGGCCAGGTGCTTTGAAAGACGCTGGCAGCGCCGCTGACTTTTTTACGCACGGTATCGACCACGAGGTCAAGTGTCAGAACCGGAGCGCCGAGCAGTGAGTTGCTGGCGATGAGGCGGGTATGAAAAAGTCCAATCGACATGGTGCTTACTCCCTTAAGTGAATGGCGGACTCAGTGGTCGAATCAGCGGGCCTGCAGCTTGCTGATTTCGCTCTTGGCGGCGTCCAGTGCCTTTTGCAGTTGAGGTTGCTGATCCAGTTGCTGCTGGGCGAGCTTCGCCAGGTTTTTCATCTGGGCCAGGTCGCCACTGGCGATGGCGCTCTGGATCGGCGCGGCATACAGCGGCAGGATCGGCGGATGCGGAAGAATCACCGGGCCGGGATGGAACGGCTGGAAGACATTCGAGGGCACCTCGACCAGATGCGCCGGCACGTTGTTCAGTTCGTGCCAGCGTTGCCCGTCGAAATACTCGTAATTGGCCACGCCTTCACGCCAGTCGGTGCCGACCACCAGTTGAATCTTGAAGTTCACGATGGAGTTGGAACCGGGGCCGCCTTCATTGCCCTCGGCGGTAATCAGGATTTTACTGACACCCGGCTTCATGACCGTCAGGTAGGTGTATTCGCCCCAGACATCCGAATCGATGTCCAGCGGAGGATTGGTTGCCTGAGTGATGGCGGAGGTGCCGCTGACTTCATGCTGCGGTGTGGAAACCAGCAGGTTGAGCGCAAGGCTCTGCGCCCCCGGCTGACCCGTACCGATCCGATAGCTCACGGGGAACAAGCCGACATTTTGTTGCTGAACTGAACCAGACATGTGAATTGCCTCCATTGCAATGTGGGAAATGGCCTTAGTGTTTTTCCAGACGGGAAACTTCTTTGGCCAGTTTTTCGTACGCGGTTTGCAGCTCCTTCGCTTCCGGCTTCGTTGAATCGCGCTGCTTCAACAAAGTCTTCATCTGTTGCAGATCGCCTCCCGTGATGGCGCTCTGGATGGCGACGCCGTAAGGCGGCATGTTGTGTTTTGAGCCAGTCATATCGAGGGTTTCCTCGTGGTGGTTGCCGAACATCCCCTTCAGGCGAGGGGCGTCTTTCCTGACAGGCAGGCGACAGCCAGCGGCAGGAAACACTGGCGACAGTGGTGCCTGGCGAGGTGAAGGCCTGATCCGTCCGGATCCGTCAAATCGTGGTGATTGAATGGGCGCCGATGCGACGCCGCGGGCGTCAGCCGAAACCGTCCGGTCTGCTGTCCGGCCTGCCGTTCGGAACTGGGAGGCGCGTCTGCCGCGGCAGAGGGCAAGAGAAGTTCGCCTGTACGTTGGTCATCTTTCTGTCCTTGATAGAAAGCAACGAAACACAGGGATAGGTTGTTCACTCATCAAGAGTGCATTAACCCGCAAGCACAAAAACCATCCCTGATTTTTCTTCCAGTGCTGCTGATGGCGTTCGTCGAGAGACGTTTGCCAAGTGGCCAGCATATCGCCAGCCACGCAACCCTAGTCCTGTTTGTTCGGGGCTGCCAGAAAAAGCGCCGAACGGTCATGGCCGCTGCTATCCTGCGCGAATCATGAAGCAGGCAGTGGAAGATCGCGCTGTATGAACACGAATCGTGACCAGTTTCCCTTGCCCGAAGACCTCAAGGTATTCCTGACGGTCATCCGCAAGAACAGCTTTGCCAGCGCGGCCGATGAGTTGGGCTATTCGCCGGCCTACGTCAGCAAACGCATCGCGGTGCTCGAGACTACGCTGTCGACAAAACTGTTACACCGCACCACCCGGCGCATCGCCCTGACCGACGATGGCGAGCGGGTGCGGATCTGGGCGGAAAAGCTGCTGGGGGATTTCGATGATTTCCTCGGCGAGATGGCCCAGGCCCGGCACCAGCCGGCGGGTTCGCTGCACATTTGCAGCAGCTTCGGTTTTGGCCGCAATCACGTCGCACCGGCGATCAGCCAACTGGCCCGAGCTTGCCCGAAGCTCGACATTCGCCTGGACGTGTTCGACCGTGTAGTCGATCTGGTGGGCGAGGGCTTCGACCTGGAGATTCTGGTGGGCGACGACCTGCCGGGCCAGCACCTGGCGCGCAAACTGGTCAGCAACCGGCGGGTGCTGTGCGCCACGCCGGACTACCTCGAGCGCCGGGGCACGCCGCAAACCCTCGAGGATCTGCAAGACCACGATTGCCTGGTGCTGAAGGAGCGCAACAATGCGTTCGGCATCTGGGAACTT
Source organism: Pseudomonas sp. R43(2017) (assembly GCF_002112345.1). Lineage (NCBI taxonomy): Bacteria > Pseudomonadati > Pseudomonadota > Gammaproteobacteria > Pseudomonadales > Pseudomonadaceae > Pseudomonas > Pseudomonas sp. R43(2017). Next base: position 854,502 of record NZ_NEHJ01000001.1, on the reverse strand, counting down.
ACCAAGGACGGGCAGCAGGAGTCGGTACGGGTCAGCGGCCCGCTGTCCTCCAACAGTGGCGAGATCGTGATGGAGTGGGCCTTGAGCGGCGGCGGGATCCTGTTGCGCTCGATGTGGGACGTCAAACCGATGCTCGAACAGGGGCGGCTGGTGCAGGTGCTGGCGGATTACACCCAGAGCGCCAACGTCTGGGCGGTGTACCCGACACGGCTCAGCGAGTCGGCCAAGTTGCGGGTCTGCGTGGAGTTTCTCGAAGAGTATTTCCGCGACTTGTCCGTCGAATGAAAAACCGGGTGGTTCAATGAGCCACCCGGTTTTTTGTGTTCAGCCCAGCCAGGGATTTTCTGCCAGATATCGCGCTTCAAACGCGCGAATCTGTTCGGCCCGTTGCAGCGTCGTGCCGATGGCGTCCAGTCCCAGCAACAGTGACTGTTTGCGCAACTCATCAATCTCGAAAGCGATCCGTGTTCCGTCCGCCAGTTTGATGGTTTGCTCGGGCAGGTTCACACGGATATGCGCAGTTGCCGGAACGCTGATGACTTCGGCAACCTGCTTCAACTGCGCGGCATCGAGCTGAATCGCCAACACGCCGTTGCGCTGACAGTTGTCGTAGAAGATCCCGGCAAACGTGGTGCCGATCAGCGCCCGGATCCCGACCTGCTTCAAGCCCCACACCGCATGCTCACGGCTGGAACCGCAGCCGAAATTCGGTCCGGTCACCAGAAACGCTGCGTCCTGCCAGGCGGGTTGATTAAGCACGAACTCGGGATTGGGTTCGCCCGAGGCCAGAAAACGCAGATCGAAAAACAGCCCCCGGTCCAGCCCCTGACGATCAATGCCCTTGAGAAACTGCTTGGGCATGATCACGTCGGTGTCGATGTTGGCCGCCAGAAACGGCGCGGCGCTGCCGCTGATAGTGGTGAACGGTTGCATGGCTCAAACTCCCGGCGCGAAGGCGCGAACGTCAGTCAAATGTCCGGTGATGGCGGCTGCGGCGACCATTGCCGGGCTCATCAGGTGGGTGCGCGCACCGGCGCCCTGACGACCTTCGAAGTTGCGATTGGTGCTGGAGGCGCAGCGATCTCCCGGCGCGAGCACGTCGTCGTTCATCGCCAGGCACATCGAGCAACCCGATTGCCGCCATTCGAAACCGGCGTCGCGAAAGATCTGCGCCAGCCCTTCGTTTTCCGCCTGATCGCGCACCAGCGTCGAGCCGGGCACGATCATCGCCCGCACGTGGGGCGCCACGTGCTTGCCGCGCACCACACGGGCAACGTCACGCAAGTCTTCGATCCGCGCATTGGTGCAGGAGCCGATGAAGGCGTGGCTGATCACCACCTCGTTTAGCGGTGTGCCGGGTGTCAGGCCCATGTAATCGAGGGCGCGTTGCAGACCCTGACGCAGAATCGGGTCGGGCTGGCTGGCCGGATCCGGCACTCTTCCGCCGACCGGAGCGGCCTGATCCGGGCTGGTGCCCCAGGTGACCATCGGTTCCAGCGCCGAGACATCAAGGCTGACTTCACTGTCGAACACCGCGCCATGGTCGCTGTGCAGGCCTTTCCAGCGCTCGACCGCTTGCTCCCAGAGTTCGCCTTTCGGCGCACGCGGCTTGAGTTGCAGATAGGCGAAGACCTTGTCGTCCGGTGCCATGAATGCTCCGCGAGCGCCGGCCTCCACGGCCATGTTGCAGATGGTCATGCGTGCTTCGACGCTGAGATCGCTGATCGCCCGGCCGGTGAATTCGATGGCAAAACCGGTGGCCCCCGAAGCACCGATCTGCTCGATCAGCGCCATGATGATGTCTTTCGACGTGACGCCCGCACCAAGCTCACCGTTGACCGTCACCCGCATGGTTTTCAGGCGCTTGTAGACCAGGGTCTGCGTCGCCAGCAGGTGCTCGATTTCCGAGGTGCCGATGCCGAAACCGAACGCTCCCAGTGCGCCGTAAGTGGTGGTGTGGCTGTCACCGGCCGCCACCACCATGCCCGGCAGAATGAAACCCTGTTCCGGCGCCACGACGTGTTCGATGCCTTGGCGCTTGTCCAGCACATCGAACAGCTCGATGCCGAAGTCGCGGCAGTTCTCTTCGAAATACGATACCCGTCGCGCACCCCCGGCGTCGGGCATGGTCGCGATGCGTGTTGGCGCCGTAGGGTTCACATGATCGACCACCGCCAATGTCGAAGCGGGCCGCCAGACTTTGCGTCCGGCGTCGCGCAATCCGCTGAAAGCCTGAGGGCTGGTGTATTCGTTGGCGACCTGGCGGTCGATGTAAAGCAGCACGTGGCCCTGATCGTCGAGGGTGCAGACCGTGTGACTGTCGATGTGTTTCTGGTACAGGGTTCTCGGGCTGGGCATGGCGCAGGCTCTTTTCTGTCAGTGCGAAAACTACGTACGGACAGAATTGTTGATTGCGGAACCTGCATCAAGCGCGCATTGGTAAAGCCGTTGAACACGAAATGTGAGCAATGAAAAACGATGAGGCGCTACTCGGTAGCCTGGAACGCCTCGTGATATTTCACCACGCCCACCGGCAACTCCCCACCAAACGCCAACGCCTGAAAATACTCCGCTGGAATCCCCGGCAACTCCAGACCCGCATGGGCCTTGAAGCCGAAACGCCCGTAGTAGCCCGGATCACCCAGTACCACGCAGCCAACGCCGCCAATGCGCTGCAACTCCGCCAGCGAGGCTTTCATCAGCGCCGAGCCGATACCTTGTTGCTGGCGGGTCGGGCACACGGAGATCGGGCCCAGGCCGTACCAGCCTTGAGCGCCGGAGGAAATCGTCACCGGCGAAATGGCCACATGGCCGACCACCGTGTCGTTCTCAACGGCTACCAGCGAAACGCTGAGCTGACCGGCACGGCGCAAGGCGTTGACGATGAATTGTTCGGTGTGGCTGGAGTGTTCTTCGTGCTGGAACGCGGCCTCGGTGATTCGGGCGATTACGTCGATGTCTTCGGAGCGTTCGTTGCGGATTGTGATGTTTGTATTCATGCGTTCTCGGGTATCCCGGTCGATCAGGGTCCGAAGGGTTTCGAACAGCGGATCGGCGTTGGTGTATTGCTTGCCGTAGGCCAGGTTGAAGCCATAGTCGAAGTCTGGCGGATTCTTCCCTTGAGTGTGTTGTAAAAGTGTTTCCAGCTTGTCCAGCGCCTTCACGGCTTTGGCTTCGGGGGAACCGGCGTTTTCGTAGTCGTCCCAGAGTGCGAGGATTTCGCTTCTCAGCGCGTCGTCCAGAGAACGGGTGAGCAGCAGCAAGTCGTTGCGTTCCTGTTCGCCCTTGTCGGGAAAACCGGCTTGAACGACCGCCGGAATGTCACCGTTGATGGCCTCGCCGAGGTCGTGGATGACGCACATCTTCAGGACTTTCAGCACGTCGAGCCCAACCAGGTCGTCGGCAAACACGATCGCCATCAGGCACAGGCGCCAGCTGTGTTCGGCGGTGCTTTCGCTGCGCCCGGAGGAAGTGTGCGCGCTTCTGAGGACGTCCTTGAGCCGTTCTGCTTCGCGCAGGAAGTCGAGGCGTCCCTTGATTTTTTCGAGGTTCATACGGTGGCCGGGATATAGAGAGCAGGGCTCAAAGCCTAGGCCCGGCCTCGATCATCGTCCACGCATAAAATATGCGGCGCGCGGTCTACAGCGTTTCCACCAGCCGTGCGGCGGTGCCGTCCGAAAGTGCGATCCGCGTCCAGCGGCACAGGCTTTCGCGGATGGGGACAAGGGTTGAATCATTGTGGCCGGTGACGAATTCCAGAGCCGGCGGCGCCTGGACTTCTCGCCAACCGGCGTCATCCAGCAAAGATTCCTTGTGCTGGATTTCCGCCGTCGCAAAGCGCCACAGCGATTGCCCCAGCAGATCGCTCAGCGGGCTGGCGAACTGCGCGGCGCGGGCCGGGGAGCAGGCCAGCAGGCGATGGGTCAGGTCGCAGACGAGGTGAACCGGGCGTGCACTTTCCGTCACCAGCCGTGCGAGGGCCTGATCGGCGGCGCTGTCGAGTCGCGCCGCGAGCAACGTTTCGAGTTGCCGATGCGCCTCCGGGTCCATCGCCTGCACACCGCTTTCCCAGCGGGAAATCGTCGACTGGGTCACCTTGAACAACTCGGCGGCATGGCTCTGCTTGACGCGGTGCAGCACCCGCCAGCGGCGCAGGGCGATGCCGGGGAGACTGGGCTTGAGCAAGGCGTCGGGCATGGCGATGGATCGCAAAAGGAATGCGGGCCGCCAGTCTGAAGACTGGCGGCCCGTGCTGCAAATCGACGCGATATCAGGTCATTCCGGGAGCCTGGCGATCACCTTGATCTCGAACTGAAAGCCATACAACCACGTCACGCCGACCGCCGTGATGGTCGGATGCGGCGCCTCGCCCCAGAACTCCGGCACCACTTCCCAGATGGTTTCGAAAGTCGATTGCGGGTCGACCATGAACACGGTCACGTCCACCACGTCATCGAAACTGCCGCCGGCCGCGGCGAGAATCGCGTTGAGGTTGGTGAAGGCCCGGCGCACCTGCTGCTTCAGATCCGGCTCGGGCGAGCCGTCCTCAAGGCTGCCGACTTGCCCTGAGACAAACAGAAAACCGTTGGAACGAACGGCCGGCGAATAGCGATTGCGCTCGTAGAGGGCATGACGTCCGGGCGGGAAAACCACATCGCGTTTTGGCTGGGAGTGGGTCATGGGGTGTCTCCGTCAATGGGTTGAAAACCTGCGATGGAGAAACTCTAGGGGCTTGCATCGGCCCGATAAACGCGCAACCTTGGCGTTCACTGTTTGGGGTAGCCAAACAATCGAGCCGCCATTAGAGGTTGGATATGGACCGTTTTGACGCGATGCAGGCCTTCGCCCGGGTGGTGGAGGCGGGCAGTTTCACCAAAGCCGCCGAAACCCTGCACATGAGCAAGACCACCGTGACCCATCTGGTGCAGCAACTGGAGGCGCGCCTGCGGGTCAAGTTGCTCAACCGCACCACGCGCAAGGTCAACGTTACCGCTGACGGTGCGATTTACTACGAGCGGGTGGTCAGGTTGCTGGCGGACCTGGACGATGTTGAAACCGGCATTAGCCAGGCTTCTGCTGCACCCCGTGGGCGGCTGCGGGTGGATGTGCCGAGCCCGCTGGCACGTTTGATTCTGATACCGGCGCTGCCGGACTTTCACCGGCGTTATCCGGATATTCAGATCGACATGGGCGTCAGTGATCGCATCGTCGACATCATCGATGAAAACGTGGACTGCGTGGTGCGCGGTGGCGAGTTGCTGGATCAGTCGCTGATGGCCCGTCGGGTTGCCGATCTGCAATTGGGGGTATTTGCCGCACCGAGCTATCTGGCGCGTGCCGGCACGCCTGTGCATCCGGGGGAGCTGGAAGACACGCAGCATCGGGTGGTGGGATTTCTCTGGGCGCGCACCGGCAAACCGGTGCCTTACGCCTTGCGCAACGCCAACGAGTCCCTGTTGATCAAGGGCCGGCATGTCCTGGCGGTCGATGATGGCAACGCCTATCTGGCGGCAGGCCTTGCCGGCCTGGGTGTGCTTTGGCTGCCTCGCTACATGTCGGCTGAAAATGAGGCCCGAGGCGAGCTGGTGGCGCTGTTTGAAGATTGGGATCTTGAGCCGATGCCGCTGTATGTCGCGTATCCGCCGAACCGGCATATCAGCCAAAAGCTGCGGGTATTTATCGATTGGATCGTGGAATTGATGGCCGAGCATGCCAATGGCCCGGAACTTGCTCTGCGCGCTCCGCGACTGTCAAAAATATAGCGAATAACGGCAATCACAAAAGTCGCCAGTCTGGATGGACCGCTATTCAATCAAGGAGCGTCACCCGCAATGAATATGTACATCGATATTGTCGGCGCGTGCAATTTGAGCTGCCCTTCGTGTCCGATGGGTAACTCGGAAAACGTCAACTTCAAGAAAGCCATGCAAGTCGACATGTTCAGGAAGATTGTCGAGAAGGCCCGCAGCGAAGGGGTCGAGACGATTTTTCTTTACAACTGGACCGAGCCGTTGATCCACCCGCGCATCGGCGAATTTGTCGAGATCATCAACGCCGCCGGTTTACAGAGCGGTATCAGTTCCAATTTGAATCTGGCGAAAAACATGGAGACGGCGATGCTCGCCAATCCATGGTTCTTCCGTATCTCGCTGTCCGGTTTTTATCAGCAGACGTACGAAAAGGGACACGTTGGCGGTGATATCGAGGTCGTCAAGGCCAACATGATCAAACTGCATGAACTCAAGCAGCTACATGGCTTGAACACACGGATCGAGGTCTATTACCACCGCTACCTGGACAACATGGAAGAAGAAGGGCTGATGCGTGAATTCAGCCAGCTTCTGGGCTTCGAGTTCTCGACCGGCTATTCAGTGATGATGCCGCTGGAGAAGACGCTGGCGTTGATCGAGCGCGATCCGTCGGTGACCGATACCGATCGCGATACGCTGCAACGACTCGCGCTGCCGCCCTACGACGACCTGGTCAATCTGGTCCGCCAGTACCCGCAACAAGCCTGCTCGCTCAAGGACGACTGGCTGGTGCTCGACTGCAATGGCAACACCATCCTGTGCTGTTCCATTTTCAATCAGACCGAATACCAGGTCGGCAAATATCTGGACATGCCGCTGGCACAACTGACCGGGCTCAAGTCCACTCAGCCGAACTGTATCGATATGTGCAACCGCTGCGCGAACAACGGATTGCATATTTACTCGGCGCAATCCAATCGGGGGCCGCTGGAGAGTCACGCCGTCAACCGGATTACCGACTTCCAGCGACGCACCGCCATGGGCTTTCCGGTCGAAAGCGACAGGCTTGGACGCAATGGTGAAGTCAGTGCCGAGAACTTCGACGAAGCGCAATATTTACATATGAACGAGGACGTCAGGAACGCGATTTTCACAGGGGCGTTCACCAGCGGTTATCAGCACTACGTCCTGTTCGGCAGGCTGGAAGGCCGGCTCGGCGCAGGTCAACTCTCAGTCGTCTGAATCGGCGGTTCGGGCTCCGCCAGTCGAGTTGACAGCCATTGACTGAAGCATCGCGCCATCGGGTCGTTCTCGCTGTCGCGATGGGTCAGCATCGCCCAGTTCGGGCCGCGAATGGTTTGCTCCACCAGGGGCTGCAACAGCCCGTTTTCCTGTGCCTGGCGGCTGAGCAACTGACTGACCAGCGCAATTCCGAGACCTGAGCAAGCCGCGTCCAGCAGCAGGCCCGGGTCAGAGAAGTTCAACCCCTGTTCCTGCTGCCCGATATCAACTCCAGCCTCTACGGCCCAATGACTCCAGTCCATTTCCCGCTCGCCGTGCAGCGTCGTGCGCTGCGCGGCGGGCTGCGCCAACACGCTCGGATGGCACGCGGGAAAGAGGCGGTCGGCATGCAGCACCCTGAAGCTGCACTCAGCCTGAGAACTGATGTCGTCGCGCACCGCAATATCGATGGTCTGGGTCGCCATGTCCGGCACTTCATCGGTGCTGTAAATCCACAGATCGACCTGCGGGTACTGTTGCCGGAAATCCCCCAGACGCGGCAGCAACCAGTGCCGGGCAAACGCCGGCGTGGTGTTGAGCACCAGTTGATTGGGTTTCTGGTACTGCCCCAGCCGACGAATCCCCACCGACAGTTGCTGCAGCATCGCCTGAGTGGTGCTGAGCAGATCGTGGCCCGCGTCGGTCAGCGCCACGCTGCGTCCGCTGCGGAAAAACAGCGGTTGCTCCAGGTACGCCTCAAGGCTGCGGATCTGCTGGCTGATGGCCGACTGCGTGAGGCTCAGTTCCTCGGCGGCCTTGTGAAAACTGCCCAGTCTTGCGGCGGCTTCGAAGCCGCGCAACGAGCTGAGGGGTGGCCAGTGTTTCAGCATGATCGATAAGTTCCTCTAATCAGTTTTCCGCTAAATCCATCGTTTGTTTGCCCTTCAGGCCGCCATTAGCATGCACGTCAACGCCGCCAAGGCTGTTTTCATTGAACACAATGGCTTAACTCAAAGGGCTTTTTACCATGCAGCAGAACAAAAACAACAACAGCGGTTGGATGATGCCGGCAGAGTGGGTAACGCACGCCGCGACCTGGATGGTCTGGCCCCACAACAAGGCCCTGTGGGAGTCGGGCTGGCGCGTGACCTTGCCGTTGGTACAGGAAGATTTCGCCCGCGTCGCCAACGCCATCGCCCGCTTCGAACCGGTGAAAATGGTCGTCGATCCGTCGGCCATCGCCAGCGCCAAAGCCCTGTGCGGGCCGAACATCGAACTGATCCCGCTGGCGGTCAACGACAGCTGGTGCCGCGACTCCGGCCCGAGCTTCGTGGTTCATCCAGAACAAGGTCTGGCCGGTGTGAGCTGGCGATTCAACGCCTGGGGCGGCAAGTCGGCCCACGATCTGGACGAAAGCCTGGCCCGTCGCGTACTCAATCGCTTGGGCGGCGAGTGCTTCGGCACGGCGCTGAGCAACGAGGGCGGCGCGATCCATGTGGACGGCGAGGGTACGCTGATCACCACCGAATCGGTGCTGCTCAACCCCAACCGTAACCCCGGCGTGAGCAAGGCCGAGATGGAAGAAATCTTCAGTCGTCTGCTCGGCGTGAAGAAAACCATCTGGCTGCCGGGCGATCCGGATTACGTCACCGGCGACATGACCGACGGCCACGTCGATGGCGTCTGCGCCTTCGCCCGTCCTGGCGTGTTGCTGGTGGATGCCACTCACGATCGCAGCTCGGTATACGCCGAAGTGGTGCGGGAAAATCGTCGTGCACTGGAGCTGGCCACCGACGCTCAGGGCCGTAAATTCGAGCTGATCGAGCTGTATGAAGCCACCGATGCCGTGGACACCGAAGCTGAAGTGTTCTGCGCCTCGTACACCAACTTCTACATCGCCAACGGCGCGATCATCATGCCGGCCTATGGCATCGAGGCCGACCATGTCGCGGCAGAAACCCTGGCCAAGGCGTTCCCGGGACGTGAAGTGGTGCCGGTGCAGATCAATCACCTGGCCCATGGCGGCGGCGGTGTGCATTGCATCACCCAACAGCAGCCAGCCTGGCCGGTGGAGGGTTGATCGATGACGATGCTCAAAGTCGCCACGACCCAGATGCCGTGCACCTGGGACCTGAACAGCAACCTCGACCGCGCCGAGCAATTGGTGCGTGAAGCCGCGGCACAGGGTGCGCAAGTGATTCTGTTGCAGGAGCTGTTCGCCACGCCGTATTTCTGCATCGAGCAGAGCCACCATCATATGGCGCTGGCCGAGGAGTACCGCGACAGTCAGGTGCTGTCGCGCTTCGCCGCGCTGGCCCGTGAACTCGGCGTGGTGCTGCCGCTGAGCTGGTATGAGAAGGCCGGCAACGCCTACTTCAATTCCCTGAGTGTGGCCGATGCCGACGGGCGCCTGTTGGGCGTGTACCGCAAGACCCACATCCCCAACGCCATCGGCTATCAGGAGAAGGAATATTTCAGCCCCGGTGACACCGGTTTCAAAGTCTGGGACACCGCATTCGGCCGCCTCGGCGTGGGCATCTGCTGGGATCAGTGGTTCCCGGAAACCGCCCGCTGTCTGGCGTTGATGGGCGCTGAGGTGCTGCTGTATCCGACCGCCATTGGCTCGGAACCGGGCTGCGCAGATCTGGATTCACGGGATCACTGGCAGATGACCATGCGCGGCCATGCGGCTGCCAACCTGCTGCCGGTGATCGCCTCCAACCGTGTTGGCCGCGAAGTGGCGGGTACCGATGCGACGCTGCAAATGAATTTCTATGGCTCGTCGTTCATCTGCAACCACAAGGGAAAAATGCTCGCCGAAGCCGACCGCGCCAGCACCGGCGTGCTGGTGCAAAGCCTGGATCTTTCGGCCATGCGTGAAGAGCGCCTGAGCTGGGGCATCTACCGCGACCGTCGCCCGGAAATGTACGGCGCATTGTTGAGTCAGGACGGCCGTCACCTTCACGCTCGCTGGAATCCTCAAGGAGTCTGATATGCACACCCCACACAAGTGGTTGCTGGGCGCCCTGGGTCTGGCGCTGGCCGGTCTGATGCCCGCCGTACACGCCGAAGACAAGACGCTGCGGCTGTACAACTGGGCGGATTATTTCGCCGAAGACACCCTGAGCAAGTTCACCGCCGAAACCGGAATCAAGGTGATCTACGACGTGATGGACGGCAGCGAAACCCTGGAGGCCAAGATGCTCTCCGGTGGCAGCGGCTACGACCTGATCTTCCCCGGCGACACCGTGGCCGAACGCCTGATGCGCGCCGGCAGCCTGTTGCCGCTGGATCCTTCGAAAGTCACGGCGATGAATGACATCGAACCGGGCCTGCAAAAACTGCGCAGCCATTACGAGCATTCGAACAAGGCCACGGTGCCGTACACCTGGGGCACCATCGGCCTGACCTACAACGCCGAGCAGATCAAGCAGCGCATGGCCGACGCGCCGGTCAACAGCCTCGACATGCTGTTCAAGCCGGAACTGGCGGCGAAATTCGCCGATTGCGGGATTTCGATGATCGACTCACCGGACGAAGTGCTGGCCGTGGTGCTCAATTATCTGGGCCGCGACCCGCGCAGCGCCAAGCCTGCGGACCTGGCGGCGGCCAGTGATTTGCTGATGAAACTGCGGCCGTACATCCGCAAGTTCCAGTCGCAACCGGTGACCGATCTGGTCAACGGCAACCTGTGCCTGTCCCTCGGCTACAGCGGCGACATGACCCAGGCCCAGCGCACCTCGGACAGCGCCGGCAAGAAGACCCGTTTCCAGTACCGCGTGCCCCTCGAAGGCACCACGGTGTGGATGGACACCATGGCCATTCCGGTCGATGCCAAGCATCCGGAATATGCCTACGCGTTCATCAACTTCGTGATGCGCCCGGAGAACATGGCCGCGATCAGCAATTTCACCGGTTATCCGACCTCCAACGCCAAGGCCCGGCCAATGGTGGATGAGGCGATGCGCAACAACCCGGACATCTATCTCGACGAAGCGACCTATGCTCGTCTGATACCGGGCAAGGATATTCCCCAGGCCGACATGCGCGCCCGCATGCGCACCTGGACCAAGTTCAAGACCGCCACTGCAAAGTGATTTTTCCGGGCCGCTTCGGCGGCCCCTTACACATCAGGAACGTACACATGCCCACTCGTCGCGAGTTCATCAAACAGGTTTCAGTCGCCGCCGGCGTAGGCGCTGCCGTCATGGGCCTCGGCCTGTTCCCGGCGCGGGTGCTGGCGGCCAGCGAAGGTCGCTGGTTCATGCCCGACGAGGGCGACAAACACGAACGTGCCTACATGGCCTTCGGCGCGCAGGACGCGATATGGGAAGACTTCACCGAAGACGTCCAGGAAGCCCTGGGCCGCATCGCCCGCGCCATCTCCCGTTACGAGCCGTTGACCATTTATTGCCGCAGCGGCGAACGCAGTCTGGCCGAAGAGATTTGCGGCACGTCCAACATCACCTACCAGATCGCCAACCTCGACGACATCTGGATGCGGGACATCAGCGCCAACTTCATCATCGATGATAAAAGTGGCCTCGGTGCGGTGGACTTCAATTTCAGTGGCTGGGGCAACAAGCAACAGCACTCCAAAGACGCGAAAATCGCCCAACGAGTGGCGCAAGACGCGCAAGCGACCTACATCCGCAGCGAACTGGTGGGCGAGGGCGGCGGTATCGAAGTCGATGGCCACGGCACCGGGATCATGACCGAAAGCTGCTGGGTCAACGCCAACCGCAACCCCGGCTGGAGCAAGGCCGACGTCGAGGCGGAACTGAAGGCACGGCTGGGCCTGCGCAAGATCATCTGGCTGCCGGGTATAAAGGGCAAGGACATCACCGATGCCCACGTCGATTTCTACGCGCGCTTCGTCAAGCCCGGCGTAGTGATCGCCAACCTCGACACCGACCCGCAATCCTACGATCACAAGGTCACGCTGGCGCACCTGGAAATCCTGAAGAAGGCCACCGACGCCGACGGTCGCCCGCTGCAGATCCACACCGTTTCGCCACCGCTGAAGCCACGCAAGACCAAATTCAACAAGAACAACGACGACTTCGCGGCCGGTTACATCAACTACTTCGTCATCAACGGCGCGGTCATCGCCCCGGAGTTCGGCGACAAGGACGCCGACAAGAAAGCCTTCGACCTGCTCAAACAGCTCTACCCGAACCGTGACGTGGTGCAGATCAACATCGACGCCATCGCCGCCGGTGGTGGCGGGATTCACTGCGTGACCAGTCACCAGCCGGCGTGAGGTCTTTCCTCAGCGAAACCGTTGGGGAAGCGCTTTGGCAAAGGGATAGAAGTCAAACCAGGGTTTGGCTTCGTCGATCACCTGACTGAAAGACGGGCGCTGCACCAGTCGCTCGAAATAAGCACTGAGGCGAGGGCGGTCGGCGCCAAACGGCACCAGTGTGCTGGCGTAAAACAACGCCGGGCTGGCCGAGCAATCGGCCATGCTGTAGTCCGGGCTGGCGATCCACGGGTGGGTCGCCAACTGGTTTTCCAGCATGTCGTAGGCGGTATTCAGCAACGTGCGCTGGCTGCTCAGGTCGGCGTTTCTGCTGTGGATGCGGTCGGCGACGATTTGCGACATCGGCGTCATCACGTAGTTGTCGAAAACCCGGTCCCAGAGTCGAACTTGCAGGGCGGTGTCCCAATCGTCGGGGATCAGCCGGCCAGCGCCGGCATGGTAGTGATCCAGATACTCGATGATCACGCTCGACTCCGGCACGTTGCGCTGACGGGCACGGTCCTGCAGCACCGGGAATTTGACCAGTGGCCACAGCGCCCGCAACTCGGCCCGTTCGGCTTCGCTGGACAGGTCTATCAGGCGTTTTTCGAAGGCGACGCCGTGTTCGTACAGGGCGATCAGCGCTTTGTGGCAGTAGGACGACAATGGATGGTAGTAGAGGGTCAAGTCCATGGTTCAACGCCTCGCGGTGATAGTGAAAAACACTACACAGGTATAGCGCGCCTGCGCACGGCCACACATTTGATTTCCACCAGCAGCCCCGGATGGGCCAGTTCGCTGACGCCGATGCAGGTCCAGGCGCAGAAGCCTTTGGGGAACACGCGGTTCTTCACTTCGCGAAACACCGGCATGTGTCGGCTCATGTCCACGTGATAGGTGGTCATCTCCACCACGTCCTCAAAGGCGCAACCGCCGGCCTTCAGCACTTCGTCGAGGTTTTCCCAGGCTCGGATGAATTGCTGCTCGGGGTCTTCGATGACTTTCAAATCTGCTGTCCTGCCCACCTGGCCGGCGCAGTAAAGCGTGTCGCCGACCAGAACCGCCGGAGCGTAACCGGCGCGTTCGACGATGGGCTTCATGGATTCGGGGATGATGATTTTGCGATCGGGCATGGCCGGGGCTCCTGGCAATCGTTGGATCGGATCACTTCGCGTGAAAGTACCGGATCAGGTTGACCGATTTTGTGAATATCGCATAAGCCACAGCTGCGATCATGAGCCCGGCGATGGCCAGGCCGACTGCATTGACGCCGGTGACGAGCAGCATGTAGAGCGACAGCGCCAGTACCAAAACGACGTAGCTGGCGAGCGTCTGTTTGAGGAACACCAACAACAGCGGTATGGATGCCACTACCACCGAATGAATGGCCACTGCCTGCAAGATCTCGACTATCAGATACGAGAAAGCATCTTCGCCGCTCACTTGCGCGACGGTCAGCAACGCTTCGTTCATCAGCCAATTCAGGGCGCCAACTCCCATCAGGCTGATGGCGACAATCAGTGCCATGTTTATTGCTTTGGTATTCATTGGTCTTCATTCCGCCCATGAGCGGCGGCTGCCAACTGTTCGGTATCCACTCGTACAAACACCGAATCACCCACCGCCGTCAGCACATCCCCGGCGTACACCTCGCAGATCACCCGGCTCTTGCGCCCGACTTCACCCTCGACTTTCGCCTTCAACGTCAGCGGTACGCCCATCGGCGTCGGCTTGATGAACTTGATGCCGAGGTTGCCGGTGACGCAGTTGATACGCGGCAGGCTTTCGGCTTCACGCCCTTCGGCGCGGTAGTGGTAAGCCATCGCCGTCCAGTTGGAATGGCAGTCCACCAGCATCGCGATCAGGCCGCCGTAGACCAGCTCCGGCCAGCCGCAGTATTTGGCCTCGGGCACATGCTCGGCCATGACGTGTACGCCGTCCTCGTGCCAGAAACTCTTGATGTGCAAACCGTGCGGGTTGCTGCTGCCGCAGCCGAAGCAGACACCGTCGGGGGCGGCGGTGTCTTGCAGGGAGGTGTCGAGAGGGGACATGCCGAGGTCATCCTTAAACTGTTAGCCGAACCGGGCCGAATCTTAACCTTGAACAGCCTCAGATCAACAACCCCAACGTATCGAACAACTCGACATCCTCCGGCCTCGCCGAACGCGCGCGGCGGCGGATCACTTGCAGCAGGCAATCGACAAAACACTGCGCCGCCGCGCCCAGCGGGGCGTTGCGCGGGGTGACGATGCCGATGACATCGTTGGCGAAGGTCTCGGCCAGATCGAGCCGGGACACGCGTTCGCGGTAGCCGGGCACTGTCAGCATCGGTTCGGGAAAGTAGCTGAGCATGTCGGTCTGCTCGATCAGCGACAGGGTCAGTTGCGGCGAGTGGGCGCGGTGGATGTGTTGCAGGTCGATCTGCGCGCCGTGTTGCCAGAACAGTTCGGTCATCAAGCCTTCGTGGCTGGCGTCGGGGTAGTTGACCACCCAGTCCTGATCGAGCAGTTGGTGAATGGAACTGGCCTTGCGCAGCGGATGATCGTGACGGGCGACCACGGCCATGCGGTAGGAAAAGATCGGTTCGCTGACGAACTCCGGGCGCGGCAGCAGCGACGAGACCAGGCCTACCGCGAACTCCATGGTGCCGTCGCGCAGTTTTGGCAGGGCCACGGCCATCAAGCCTTCGAAGATCTCCAGACGTACCTGCGGCATGCGCTGGCGGAACAGGGTGACGACTTCCGGCAACAGGGTCATGCCCATCCACGGCGAGATGCCCAGGCGCAACTGGCCCTGGGCCTGATCGCTCAGGTGCGTCAGCTCCAGTTGCGCGCGCTCGAGCTGACTCAGCATCTGCCGCGCATGCTGCAGCAGCGACTGGCCGTAAGCGGTCAGCACCACGCCGCTGGCATTGCGCACCAGCAACGGCAATTGCAGGTGTTCTTCCAGTTCACGCAGGGCCTTGGCCACGGCGGTCTGCGAAACCCCCAGTTGCCGCGCCGCCGCACGAATGCTGCCGCAGTCGGCAATCATCACCAGCGCCCGCAGTTGATGCAGCTTCATCCTTTTCTCCCGTTGTGACGGTGTAAACCCACGGTTTTCAGCCCCCGTTTTTTGCGACTGCCGCGGCATTCGGCAAGTCATTAGGATCGCAGGGTATCAGTCGAACACCCGAAAACGCCCCCATAAAAACAAGGAACCTGCTGATGACCGATCTGCCTGCACTGCCCGGTATCCGTGCGCTCGAAGAAGAAATGATCGCGCTGCGCCAACACATTCACGCCTACCCGGAACTGAGCTTCGAAGAGTTCGCCACCGCCGATCTGGTGGCGGGCAAGTTGAGTGAATGGGGCTATGAGGTGCATCGCGGACTGGGCGGCACAGGCGTGGTCGGCCTGCTGCGCCAGGGCAGCGGCGGCAAGATGATCGGTCTGCGCGCCGACATGGACGCGCTGCCGATCATCGAGCAGACCGGGCTGCCGTACGCCAGTCGCCACGAAGGCGTGATGCATGCCTGCGGGCACGACGGGCACACGGCGATGCTGCTGGCGGCGGCGCGTTATCTGGCCGAAAGCCGCGACTTCGACGGTTCGCTGGTGGTGATCTTCCAGCCCGCCGAAGAGGGCGACGGCGGCGCGCAACGCATGCTCGATGACGGCTTGTTCGAGCTGTTCCCGTGCGACGCGGTGTTCGCCATGCACAACATGCCGGGGTTGCCGGTGGGTAAGCTGGGTTTCCTCGAAGGACCGTTCATGGCCTCCACCGACACCGTGACCATCCGTGTCGACGGTGTGGGTGGCCACGGCGCGATGCCGCACAAGGCGGTCGATCCGGTGCTGGCGGGATCCGCAATCGTCATGGCATTGCAGAGCATCGTCTCGCGCACTGTCGATCCGCTCGACACGGCAGTGGTGACGGTGGGGGCCTTTCATGCCGGGAACGCCGCCAACGTGATTCCCGATCACGCCGAGCTGCAACTGAGCGTGCGCGCACTCAAGGCCTCGGTGCGGGACGAATTGATCGAGCGCATCACCCGCATTGCCCAGGCCCAGGCCAGCGGTTTCGGGGCGCGGGCGACGGTGGATGTGGACGAGGCGCAACGCTTCCCGGCGCTGTTCAACGATGAGGCCAAGACCGCTTTTGCGCGGCAGGTGGCGATCGATTGGGTGGGCGAGGAAGGGCTGATCCCGAACATGAAACCGCTGACCGGCAGCGAAGATTTCGCGGTCATGCTGCAACGCTGCCCCGGCTGTTATCTGTTGATCGGCAATGGCGACGGGGAGGGCGGCTGCATGGTCCACAACCCCGGTTACGACTTCAACGACGACTGCCTGGCGACCGGCGCCAGTTACTGGGTGCGACTGGTGGAAGCCTTCCTGGCCTGATCCGCTTCGACAACTTCAGGAGTTCGCCCCATGTCCACTGCCATTTCCAGCGCCGCCGCAACCTCAACGCGCCAACCCATCGGTGCGCGGGCCATTGCCGCGATCACCATTGGCTCAGGCCTCGAGTTCTATGATTTTTCCGTCTACAGCTTTTTCGCCACACTCATTGGCCGGCAGTTTTTCCCGGTGGAAAGCACGCTGGGGCAATTGCTGCTGTCCCTGGCCACGTTCGGCGTCGGCTTCGGCATGCGTCCGATTGGCGGGATCGTGCTCGGCGCCTATGCTGACCGGGTCGGCCGCAAACCGGCGATGATGCTCACGCTGTGGCTGATGGCGCTCGGTTCGCTGCTGTTTGCCATCGCCCCCACCTATGCGCAAATCGGCCTAGCCGCGCCGGTACTGATTGTGCTGGCGCGATTGGTTCAAGGGTTTGCGATGGGCGGCGAAGTGGGGGCCTCCACGGCGATGCTGATGGAATACGCCGACGACAAAAACCGTGGTTTCTACGGGAGCTGGCAGCTGTTCAGCCAGGGCTTGAGCTTCATGTTCGGCGCGTTGGTGGCTTTGGGGTTGAGTTCGACGCTGTCGGCCGAATCCCTGGAAAGCTGGGGCTGGCGACTGCCGTTCGTACTGGGGATGCTGGTGATTCCGGTGGGGCTGTATATCCGTCGCCACCTCGATGAAACCGCCGAGCAGGAACTGCAGGGCGATGGCGCCACCTCCGGCCTGCGCCTGATTTTCCGGGACTATCGCAAAGTCCTGCTGACCGGCGTGCTGCTGGTCATCGGCAGCACGGCGTCCAGCTACATCGTGCTCGATTACATGACCAACTACACCGTCAGCGTGCTGCACCTGCCGATGACCATGGGCACCACGGCTGCGTGTCTGGGGGCGCTGGTCCAAATCAGTCTGTCGATCTGGGCCGGTCGTCTGAGCGACCGCATCGGCCGTCGCCGCACCATCGCATTGGGCTGCATCCCGATGCTGTTGCTGATCTACCCGGCATTCATGTTGATGAACCGCTTTCCGACCCTGGGCACGCTGCTGGGCGTTTCGATGGTCACCACGCTGTTTCTGGTGCTGATCACCGTGCCGACATTGGTGCTGGTGACGGAGATGTTCCCCCGCAAGATTCGCGCGTCGGGACTGTCGATCATCTATTGCCTGGGCGTGTCGGTGTTTGGCGGGTTTGCCCAGTTCTTCGCCACCGGGCTGATCGGTCTGACCGGCAACAACAACGCGCCTGCGCTGTATGTGATGACGTGTCTGTGCCTGACCCTGGCGGGGCTGGCGATGGTGCGGGAGACCGCAGGCAGGCCGCTGGAGTGAGCGGCCCGGGCGCGGCGCACTAGTTGCGCTGCGCCAGGTTGCGTTGAAACTCTTCGAAGCTGCACGGCAGCGTCGTGGCTTTGCGTTTTTTCGACTTGTCGTGCTCGTCGGGCAATTGATCGCTCAACTCCCAGACCTCAAGCATCTTCGCGTACTCGAAGGCGTGGCGCGGGCTGCTCTGAATCCACTGCTGGAAGGCCTGGCGTTCGTCAGGCGTGCAGGTTTCGTCTTGCAGGCGCAGGCACCAGTGCGCCGCCTGATTGAGGATTTCATCGTCGGCGTCTTGAGGGCTTTGGAGGTTCATTGACTGCTTCCAGGATGGCCGGAGAGGGCACTTTACCCTGCCTCTTGCAAAAAAAACGTCAAAGTTCGACAGGGATTTAGCCTGCCTGACGGACAGAATGCGCGCCCGCCGGACAGATCGCGCCGCCATTTACGCTTTTCGCAGATTTGCCATATTCAGTCACATTTCGTTGTAGATAGTGGGCAGCCCAACCGGTTTCCAATGAGGCTGCATCGTGTTTCCACGTCTTCTGTGTTCGCTGTCCGTGTTGAGTCTGTCCATTGCCGCCGCCCACGCGGCCGACCTTGATACCCCGCGCCTGCAGGGCATCGACAACTTCCGCGATGTCGCCGGTATCACCACGGCCTACTCGACGACCCATGACGGCACGATGCGCGCCGGTGTGTTCTACCGCTCCAACGCGTTGACGCCGACAGCGTCGGATCTGGCGACCCTCAACGGTCTGGGGATCAAGGCCGTTTTTGACCTGCGCACCCCCAGCGAAATCGCGGCCACGCCGGACACCATGATCAGCGGCGCGAACTACCAGAACATCGACATCATCGGCGCCACCACCTCGGGCGCGAACATCACCACGGTCTCGTTCAAGAGCGCCGCCGATGCGATTGCGATGATGCAGGAGACCAACCGCGCCTTTGTCAGCGACGCCGGCATGCGCGGTCAGCTGGGCGTGCTGTTCAACGAACTGGCCGGCGTCGACGGTGCCGCGCTGTTCCATTGCACCGCCGGCAAGGACCGCACCGGCTGGACCGCCGCCGTGCTGCAAAGCATCGCCGGGGTCGACAACGCGACGATCATGAGCAACTACCTGGCGACCAACGACTACACCGCCGCCCGCGTGGCCAAGACGCTGGCGATGATGCCGCCGAGCATGGCCGCGGTCTACGCGCCGCTGCTGGGTGTGGAAGCGAGTTACCTGCAAGCGGGCCTGGATCAGGTGACCGCGCAGTACGGCAGCATGGACAACTACCTCAAGCAGGGTCTGGGTCTGTCCCAGGAAACCATTTACGTGCTGCGCGGCAAAATGGTCGAGTACAACAGCCTGCCGGGTCAGGCCGGGTTGATCGGCAACGCCGCCGCCGGCGCGCAACTGTTGCAGGAACTGCAGAACAGCAAGCTGTCGGGCACCTACAGCGCCTACAACTACTACCTGCAATCGGCCATCGATGCCGGCACTCTGGGCGGCGTTGAATCCACCGTCGGCGGTCAGGTGCACGCCGATGCGGCCAGTTACCTGCTGCGTCAGAACGCAATGATCGAACAGGCCGCCGCGCCATTCGCCAGCGGCACCGACCTCAAGGTCGGCCAATACCGTTTGTGGAGCACCGCGCTCGCCGGTTACCTCGGCACCGACGGTTCGGCCCATGCGCAAAGCAGCAACGAACACAGCCAGGGCCTGATGGTCGGCGTTACCCAGCGCTTCTCCGAGCAACTCAGCGCACGGGGCGGGATCGGTTACAGCAAAGGCACCGTCGGCGGGGCGGGTGGCGAGGCTGATACCGACTTCACCTTCCTCAATCTGGGTGCCCGTTATGGCTTCACCAGCCTGGAGCGTGGCCTGTTTGCCGATGCCAACCTCAGCGCCGGTTACGTCGACTACGACAGCAAGCGCGATCTCGGCGGCGGCCTTGGTTCGGCGAAGGGCGACACCCACGGCAATCTCAGCGGCGCCACGTTGGCGCTGGGTTATCGCCTGCCGCTGAACGATATGGTTCTGGAGCCGAGCCTCGGCGTGCGGGTCAGCCGTCTGGACCTGTCGGGGTTCCAGGAGAAGGGCAGTGAACTGGCCCTCGACGTCGACGACATCCAGCAAACCCGCCGCAGTGCCGTGGCCAATCTCGACGTCTCGTTCGCCCCGATGCCCATGGGCGCGTGGCAACTGGTGCCGGGCGTGCGAGTCGGTTACGAGCGTGTGCTCGGCGATCATCAGGTCGACAGCGAAGGCCATCTGCTGGGGCTGGATATCGAACAACGCGCGGCATTCGACAACCGCGATCAGTTCAGTGGCGGCGTCAACCTGATGGCCAACCTCGGTGCCCTGAGCCTGGGTGCCGAAGTCGGTGCCAGCGGTGGCGGCGACAGCCACGGCTTCAGCGGCGGGCTCAAGGCCAGCTATCAGTTCTGATCAATTTGAAGGTGAAGAAAAAGGACTGCCTCAGCGCAGTCCTTTTCGCATTTCTGCGGGGCTCACGCCGTAGGCATCCTGAAAGTACTGGCAGAACCGGCCGACGTTGCTGAATCCGTATTGCAGGGCCACGTCGGTCACCGAGGACGATGGGCCACGCTTCAACGCTTCGCAGGCACGCTCCAGCCTGACCTGGCGCTGGTACGCGACAATCGAGGTGCCGACAAACCGCCGGAAACCTTCCTGCAACGCCCGCAGGCTGACGTTCACCAGCCCCGCCAGATCCGTCCCGCTGACCAGTTGTTCGGGATGCGCCTGAATGTATTCGATAGCCTGCTTCACATGCCGAGGTGCAATCGATGCTTCGGGCCGGCGCAAGGCTTCGCTGAAGTTATGCGGCCAGGCTTCCAGCACCGCGTCCACCAGCATTTCCCGCAGGCGCGACGGCATCAGCGAACCGGCGTTCAACAACAGGTCGAACTCGGTGCCGGTGGCCAGGTCGATCAGTGCACGAATGCCCTGAAACGCCGGGCTGTTCAGATCCACCCTCGGCTCGAAATGCAGCTTGTGCACGATCGGTCGGCCCAGCAGTGACGACAGCCGTTCAGTGAGCGCAGCACGGCTGATCGACATGCCGTGCTGGGCATGATTGTCGACGAAGCGCATCGAGCGCAGATCCGCCTTGTCGATGGCCAGCCCGATGTGGGGCAGGCCCAGGGATTCGGCGGAGTCGTTGAAGATGATCCGGCCGGCGGTGGGAATCACGAAGGTGATTTCATCGTAGGGCTCGGGGAACGCTACGGTGAAATCGCCCCGGTAATGCATGCGCCGGAAACTGACGCCGTCGTGCCGCCCGTAGACGCCGCCGATGATGATGTTCTTGGGCGGCGGCGGTGTGTCGCCATAACGATTGCCGAACATGCGGGAGAACAACGCGCCGAAGTCGTCGCAGGACATATCGGCGGATCTGAGGATGATGGTCTGGCGCGTCGGGCTTGAGTACACCGGGAAGGTCACCTTGGCAGTCGGGGCAAAGAGGCGCGAGGACGTTAGCAACCGTGAATGACAGCGACATGACACAAACGGATTACGTCGTTTGCCAATGCGCCTTCAGGAAATCGATGAACACCTTCACCTTGCGCGTATTGCGCCGATGGGCCTGATACAGCACGTAGATCCAAGGGCCGAAGGCGCTGGGCTCACGCCAGTATTCGGGCATCAATTCCACCAGTTCGCCCCGTGCGAGATACGGCGCGGCGCTCCACTGCGGGAGGAATTGCAGGCCCTGGCCGTCGAGCAGGCAGGCCAGCAGGAAATCGTAATTGTCACTGGCAATGCGTGGGGTCGGCTGGGTCATGCGCAAGCGTCGCTCGCCCTGTTTGACCCACCAGAAATGCCGGTTGAGCAGCGGGTGACGGAAGATCAGCCAGTCGTGCTGGTGATAGTTGTCCAGCGACACATCGCTGCCCTTGCGCGCCAGATAGGCCGGGCTGGCGCAGAGCTGCACGCGGTTTTCCACCAGCGGTTGGGCGATCACTCCCGGCAGATCGATCGGCCCGTCACGCAGCGCCAGGTCGTAGCTGCCATCGACCGGGTCGTCGTAGTTGTCGCTCAGATCCACTTCCAGATTCACCTGCGGATGCTCGTTCAGAAAGCGGCAGCACACCTGATTGAGAAAGGCCGGGGCGAAGGAGGGCGGGGCGATGATGCGCAATTCGCCGCGCAGTTCGTGCTTGAGCTGTTCGACGCCTTCGCTGGCCAGTTGCAGTTGCAACAGCGCCTGACGCGCGCCTTCCAGATAGATCCGCCCGGCCTCGGTCAACGCCATGCGTCGTGTCGTGCGGTCGAACAAGCGGCTGCCGAGTTCCTCTTCCAGTTGCGCCACGGCCTTGGTCAGGGCCGACGGCGTGTTGCCGAGCACCTCGGCGGCACGGCTGAAATTACCGTGTTCGGCGGTGGCGACGAACATGGTCAGGGCGCTCATTTTGTCCATTGATCTATTCCTGATGGGCACAGAAGTTGTGCGTGAGACGGCATTCAGTTATCCGGCGGGCTTGGCTAATCTGGCCTCAGCCTAACAAAAATAACGGGAACGCTCATGAAGCAGCTTCTGACCCTGATGGTGTCGTCCGCACTGGCCTGTGCCTCGCTGGAAAGTCTGGCGGCCACCGACCTGATCCTGCACAACGCGAAAATCTACACCGCCGAACCCGGCCAACCGTTGCAGCAGGCCGTCGCCATCGAAGGTGACAAGGTCATAGCGGTCGGCTCGGATGCGCAGGTGCTGCGCCTCAAGACCGCCGATACCCGGATGATCGATCTGGGCGGCAAAGTGGTGATGCCCGGTTTCATCGACTCCCATTCCCACACGATCAAGGGCGGTTTGCAGCTGCTGCAGGCCAATCTCGACGGGCAGATGTTGCCGCTCGATGAGCTGGAATCGCGCTTGCGCCAATGGCGTGAGGACGGCAAGGCCCGGCGCGGCGAATTCCTCAGCGTCGGCGGATTGCCCTCGACTTACTGGAACCAGACCGATGCGCTGGAACAGCGCTTCAATCAGGGCGAGTGGGCCGATCAGCCGTTGTTGCTGCTGGGTTGGGACCTGCACACCGGTTGGGCCAATCAGGCGATGCTCAAACGCGCCGGCATCGATGCTGCGCGCATCCAGGCGCTCAAACCCGAAGAGAAAGACACCCTCGGCCATCACCCGGACGGACAACCGAACGGCTTTATGGTGGACGCTGGCCTCTACCCGGTACAGGCCCTGTTGCCGCCGCCGACCGATGAAGCGCTGCTGGCGGGCGGTCGCGCCGCGCTGGATTACTACAAGAGTCTGGGCATCACCGGGTGGATGGACCCTCTGGCCAACGAACTGCCCGGTGCCGACGTGAAAAACGACTCGCTGGGTGTGCTGCCGACGTACAAGACGCTTTCGGAAAACGGCGAACTCACCGCCCACGTCGCCGCATTGCTGATGGCGGATTCGAAAGCCACGCCTGCGGATCTCGATGAACTGGACAAGGTCCGCCAACAGTTCCTCGGCGTGCACAACCTGACGCTGCCGGGGATCAAGGTGTTCGCCGACGGCGTGGCCGAATCGCCCGCGCAGAGTGCCGCGATGCTGGAGCCCTACAAAAACTCGAAGAAGTCCGGCGAGTTGCTGATCGATCCGGCGCACTTTGGCGAACTGGTCAGCGCCGCCGACGCCCGTGGCTGGCTGGTGCACATCCACGCCATCGGCGACCGCGCGGTACGCGAATCCCTCAACGGCATCGAGCAGGCGCGCAAGGATCGCCAGAGCGGCATCGCTCATTCGATCACCCATCTGCAGATGGTCAACCCGAAAGAATTCGCCCGGTTCAAGGCGTTGAATGTCATTGCCTCGATGCAGATGTACTGGGCCAGTGCCGATGAATCGAGCATGGATCTGGTCAAACCGTACGTCAGCGCCATGGCCTTCATGTACACCTATCCGGCGCGCTCGCTGCTCAAGCAGGGCGCCACCATCGCCGGCGCCAGCGACTGGCCGATCACCACGCCCGAGCCGTGGAAAGCCATCTACCAGGCCGTCAGCCGCAAGGGCCCGAAAGGCGTGCTCAACGCCGCCGAAGACATCGACCGCCAGGTCATGTTCCAGGCCTACACCCTCAATGCCGCCAAGGTCCTGCGCCTGGAAGATCAGATCGGCTCACTCAAACCCGGCAAGCAGGCTGACCTGATCGTGCTCGACCGCGATGTATTCACGGTCGCCCCCGAAGCCCTGCGCGACACTCAGGTGCTCAACACCTTCTTCGCCGGCCGCGAAATCTATCGCCGCCAGCCGTAAGCCGCACTCCGATTACAACGCCAAAAAAAGGAAACCCTTTCGTGAACCTTCATTGCTTCGTCACCGACACCCGCAACCCGCAAACCCGTGGGCACCAGATCGGTGATGCCTTCAGCGCGCAGATTCGCCAGACCGTTGCGCTGTACCTCGACTTTTTCAATCAACTCGACATCCCGCCGCAGCAAGTGCGCGCCATCGGCGAGGCCAGTCTGAAAAGCCTGGAAGACTGGAGCCCGGCACTGGCCGAGGAAGTCGTCGCCATGGCCGAAGGCGCGGATCTGCCGCTGTGGCAACTCGCGGCCCTGAACGCCCGCACCGAAATCCTCGCGGTCATGCCCTCGAATGAAGGCGAATGCTCGACCGCCGTGTTCGCGCCCCATGGCCCGCAGGCGCCGAAAACCATCCAGACCTGGGACTGGCACGACACGCTGGTGCCCAACGGCCTGATCCTGCAGCTGACCACCGACGCCGGGATGACCGTCAAGCTGTTCACCGAATTCGGCATGCTCGGCAAGATCGGCGTGAACAGCGCCGGGCTCGGGCTGCACTTCAACATCCTTCACCATGCCAGCGACAATGGCAGCGGCGGGGTGCCGGTGCACGCGATTGCGCGGCGGATTCTGGAGCAGGCGCGCAGTGTCGATGAGGCCATCGAACTGGCGCGTTCGGCGCGGGTCAGTGCATCCACGGTGCTGACGGTGTTCACTCGCGAAGACTCGAAAATCCGCGCCTGCAGCATCGAGATGTCGCCTGCCGCCACCGCCGTGGTGCTGCCGAGCGCCGAAGGCTGGATCACCCACACCAACCATTTCCTCGACCCGGAGCTGAGCGCTGGCGAACGCACGCCGGACGCCTCGACCACCTACGCGCGCATCGATCACGTCAACGCCTTGCTGACCGGCATGACCGAAGGCGACCTCGTGCGCCGGGCCGATGCCATGTGCGGCGCGGCCGGCGAAGAGGCGCCGATCTGCTTCCATCCCGACCCGAGCATGCCGGCCACCGAGCGCTGGGAAACCTTGCTGACCATCGGCATCGACGCTGAAGACTGCGTGCTCGAATTCGCCGCCGGCAACCCGAAACAGCTGGCGTGCAACGGTTACCAGCGCTTCTGAAACCCTTGCAGCAACGCCCCGAAAAACAACAACAAGAGGAGCACCCCACATGGCCAGTCACCCTGCACGCACGGCGGGTTCACCGTCGGCGCTGAGAACCTTCTTCGTCTCCGGCATGGTCACCGCCCTGGAGTTTTATGACTTCGTGATCTACGGCACCGCCGCCGCGCTGGTGTTCCCCAAGGTGTTTTTCCCGCAGATGGACCCGCTCACCGCGACCCTCGTTGCCTTCGGTGCGTTCGGCGCGGGGTTCTTCGCCCGGCCGTTGGGCGGCATGGTGTTCGGGCATTACGGCGACAAACTCGGCCGGCAGAAAATGCTGGTGATTACCTTGTTGTTGATGGGGCTCAGCACCTTCCTGATCGGCTGCTTGCCGGGTTACGCAACAATCGGCGCAGGCGCGCCGGCGTTGCTGGTGCTGTTGCGACTGGTGCAGGGATTTGCCGCGGGGGGCGAGTGGGGCGGGGCCGCGCTGTTCGGCATCGAATCGGCGCCCGTGGGGCGTCGAGGGTTGTGGGGCAGTTTCACCAGCATGGGCATCGGCATTGGCGGGATTCTCGGCTCAGCCGTGTTCGCCGTGGTCAGCGTGGCGGCGAACGACGACCTTGCCGGGTTTGCCTGGCGCATTCCGTTCTGGCTGGGCGGTGTGCTGGTGCTGGTCGGGCTCTACGCGCGGTTGCAGAAACCGGCGCAGTCGCTGGGCGAGTCGAAGGGACACGGGCGGATGCCGCTGATTGAAGCGTTGCGCGCACGACCTCGGGCCATGCTGCTGTGCACCGGCATCGCGTTTGGCTACGTGACCATCGCCTACATCGGCAGTACGTTCTTTCTGTCCTACGCCACGCAACTGGGTTATGGCAGCACCGATGCACTGATTTTCGACATCGCGTTATCGGTTGCCATCGTCATCACCGCGCCGCTGTTTGCCTTGTTGTCCGACCGGATCGGCCGGCGCAAGGTGATGATCCTCGGCGCGTTCATCATGGCGGCCGGGTTCTTCGTGTTCTTTCCGTTGGTGGGGCTGAAAAGCCTGTTGGTATCGACGTTCGCCTACATCGTGATCGGTGCGTTCATGGGCGCAACGCAGGGGCCGATCCCGGCGTTTCTCGCCGAGCAGTTTCCACGGGACATGCGTTATTCGGGGATGTCGGCGGCGTACCAGATCGGTGCCGCGCTGGGAGGCGGGACGGCGTCGAGTGCGGCCACGGCCATTCTCATTGCCAACAACCACAACGCGTTTGGCGTTGCGGTGTACGGGGCGGTGGCGTTGGGGATCGTGGCGGTCTGCTCGTTCTTCCTCAGGGAAACCGCGCACTTGAGTCTGGAACAAATCGACGCGCCATCGGGCAGCGCGTCGAGCTCTGCGCCGGTGCCGGGGCGTTTGCAAACACCCTGACACCGGCATTCAGAATCAGGCCGACAGGTGTTCGTAGAGAATCGTCGCACCGACGATCATCAGCACCACGCCACCGACGATTTCCGCACGTTTGCCGACCACGGTGCCCAGCACCCGACCCAGCATCACGCCAATGGTGACCATGGTCATGGTCGCCAGGCCAATGGCGGCAGCGGCCACCCAGATGTTCACATCGACAAACGCGAGGCCGACGCCGACAGCCAGCGCGTCGATGCTGGTGGCCACGGCGGTGACAGCAAGAATGAAGAACGAGTGCTGCCCCGGTTTTTCTTCTTCGGCTTCCTCATGCTTGAGGCCGTTGTAGATCATGTGCAGACCCAGCGCGACCAGCAGGGTGAAGGCGATCCAGTGGTCCCAGCTTTCCACCCAGCGAGTGGCGGCCTGGCCGATGAACCAGCCGATGACCGGGGTAATCGCTTCGATGACACCAAAGATCAGACCGGTGCGCAGGGCTTCGGTCAGGCGTGGTTTGTGCAGGCTGGAGCCTTTGCCGATGGCGGCCGCGAAGGCATCCGTGGACATGGCGAGTGCGAGGAAGATCAGGGAAACAGGATTCACGGGCAATACTTCCAGTCGGGCCATGAGTCAACGACACAACCACACGCCCGACTTTCGGCATGGATGTGTCGTCGGTCTCACCAACCCGAAGGTGTTCGCACCACGGCATGTTGCCGAATATGTTGATACGAACGCTTCCGAGGGGCTCGGAAGCAGGTTACTCCCCAACGAAGGCCCGGATCATAGGCAGGCAAACATGAAAATTTCGTTAAATGCCCGGTGCAGGTCCGGTTGATCCCGCAGGGATTCGCAGCTCGGCGCACAACCCGCCTTCAGGCCGGTTGTAGAGCTGCAGGGTGCTGCCGATCTTGCTCACGATCATCTGCACGATGGCCAGTCCCAACCCCGCACCATTGGCGTGGCCCTCGCTGTAGAAGCGTTCGAACAACCGCGCATATTGCTGCTCATCGATACCGGGGCCGGCATCTTCGACGCTGATAGACACCGAACCGCAGGCCTGTGGCTGCACCTGAACCCGCACCTCGCTGCCGGGCGGGGCGAAGTTCAGCGCATTGGTTACCAGATTTTGCAGAGCGATGGCCAACGCCACCGGATCGGTGTCGACCGGGCAGTGATGATCACTGTCGAGGATCAGTTCGACGTCTTTTTCCAGGGCCAGCGGCGTCAGCTCGGCCAGCTCTTCACGGACGAGGGCGGTCAGTTCGACGCGAGCGTTTTGCGGAGATGCCAGACGCGGCTCAATGCGCGCCATGGTCAGCAATTGGCTGGCGATGCGCGTGGCGCGGTCCACGGCGCTGACCAGAAACTCCAGCGCTTCCTCGCGCTGTTGCGGGGTGTTGGCCAACTGCGCGTTCTGCGCATGAATCCGCAGGATCGCCAGTGGCGTGCGCAGCTCGTGGGCGGCGTCGGCGATAAAGCGTCGCTCCCGGGCCAGCAGATTGTCGATCTGTTGCAGCAAGCGGTTGAGCGCGGTCTGCATCGGCTCCAGATCCTGGGGCAGGGGACTCAGGTGCAGCGGTTTCAGGGTGTCGGTGTCGCGGCCGCGAATCGACCGGGCCATGGCCCGCAACGGCTGCAAACCCCAGCCGATGGTCAGCCAGATCAAGATCGCCAGCAGCGGCACGCCGATCAGGCTCGGCCACAGGGTATGGCCGACGATGCGGGTGATCAGGTCCTGGCGGATGTCGTCGCGCTCGCCGACCCAGATCAACAGGCCTTGTCGCGGGTCCTGGAGCAGGAAGGCGCACCAGTCGCGGCCGTTCTCCATCAAGTCATGGGCGCCGAGGGTGGCGGGTGGTGCATCCAGAATCGGCGCTTCGGCCGAGCGCATCAGTAACTGGCCGTCGTTGCGCCAGACCTGAAAGGTCAGCCGCGTCTCGTAGGGATGCGCCGCCTCGCCATCGCCGTCGCCGTCCCGGCTCATTGCTTCGTCGAAGGCCTGATGCAGTCGCTCCCAATCGTTGTCGCCGGGTGCACGCTGGGCCAGCACGCCTTGCAGCAGGCGGGCACTTTGCGCCAGTTGGGCGTCGTAGATTTCTTCGATTTCATGGTGGCTGTAGCGCAACACCGCCCAGCTGATCAGCACATCGCCGAGTAGAACCAGAAACAGCACCGGCAGCAGAATCCGCGCGCGAATCGAGTTCATGGCTTGAGCTCCACGACGTAACCCACGCCGCGCACGGTGCGGATCAGTTCGGCGGAGAGCTTCTTGCGCAGGTTATGGATCAGCACTTCCAGGGTGTTGCTTTCGACCCGTTCCTGCCAGCCGTACAGCGTGCGCGACAGGCGTTCGCGGGTGACGACTTTGCCGGGGCGGGCCATCAGCTGATGCAACAACTGATATTCCATCGGCGTGACCACCACCGTGCTGCCGCGCCAGGTGACTTGCTGGCTGATCGGGTCGAGGCAGACGCCGGCGTGTTCCAGCACCGGTTGCGCACGACCCTGACTGCGCCGCAGCAAGGCACGGATGCGCGCCTTGAGTTCATCGACATCGAATGGCTTGACCAGATAATCGTCAGCGCCGGCGTCCAGCCCGGCGATGCGTTCGGCGGTGCCGTCGCGGGCGGTGAGGATCAGTACCGGCAAATCATGCTGGCCGGCGCGCAATTGTTGCAGCAGCGCCAGGCCGTCGAGCCTTGGCAGTCCGAGGTCAAGCAGCAACAGATCGAAGCTTTCGCTGCGCAACGCATGCAGCGCACTGACGCCATCCTGCAACCAGTCGAGGGTGTAACCCTCATTGCTCAGGGCGACGCGGATGCCCTGGCCGAGGGCGCGGTCATCTTCGACCAGAAGTAGGCGCATGGCATTTTCTCTGTGGGAAATCGGGGCGTGTCCGGCGGCATCATGCCGCTCGCCTTGGTGCCGTGGCAGCCCCTGAACCGGCGAAGATGTTACGACTCGTTGCCAACTAAGCCTTCGTTAAGCTTGGTTTTGCACAGTGAGGCCTTTCCCATCCAGCGAGAGTGCTTCCATGCGCAAACTTGTGCTGTTGTCCCTGATTGTCGCCAGCCCCCTGGCCGTCGCCGGCCCGCAATGCACCACGGCCGAACGTTCGCAGTGGCAGGACCAGAAGGCGTTTCAGGAACAGCTGAAATCCCAGGGTTACGAAATCAGCAAGTTCAAGGTCACCGACGGCAACTGCTACGAGATCTACGGCTTCGACAAGGACAAGCGCAAAGTCGAGATCTACCACGACCCAGTCACTGGCAAAGCGGTGAAAACCGAGATCAAGGGCTGATGCCACGGGATTCCCTGCGCCTGTGGGACCCGGTGGTGCGGGTGTTTCACCTGTCCATCGCCGGGGTCTTTGCCGCCAACTACTTCTTTAATGAAGCCGGTGACGACTGGCATGTCTGGCTCGGTTATTACGCCATGGGCTGGCTGCTGGTGCGTCTGGTGTGGGGATTCGTCGGGCCGCGCAGTGCGCGCTGGTCGGACTTCTGGCCGACGCCGTCACGGCTGGCGGCCCATGCCCGGTCGCTGATCGCCGGGCGGCCCGAGCATCGCCTCGGGCATTCGCCGATCGGCGCACTGGTGATGATCTTGATGCTGCTGGCGATGCTGACCGTCGGCGTCAGTGGCTGGGCCATGGAAGAAATCGATGCCCTGTGGGGCGCCGACTGGCCGCTGCAAGTCCACGAAACCGCCGCCGATGCGTTGCTGGCGTTGGTCATCGTGCACATCGTGGCGGCGCTGTTTGAGAGTGTTCAAGTGCGCGACAACCTGCCGTTGTCGATGCTCACCGGGCGCCGGCGCCGTTTGCCGGACGATCCGGGCCCGTGACAGGGATGTCCTTTCGATGGTTTGCCATCTCGTAACTGCCATGAGCTGCCTATGCGTGCCTTGTCCTTTCGTTTGAAATTCGTTGTCGCCGCGCTCGCCGTGAGCCTGATTTTTATCGCGGCGTGGCGCAGTCACCCGGAGCATGTGCTGGCGCCGTTCGCGGTTGAAACGCCTGCGGTCCGGGTTTCGGCGAATGCGGCGGAACCGATGTACAGCAGCCGTTTCGTGTCCTCGGAACTGGATGATTTCGTGCATTCGTCTTCGCTCACCGCGCTGCCCGGCGGCGACCTGATGGCCGTGTGGTTCGCCGGCTCCCGCGAAGGCGCCGCCGACGTGCAGATCCGCACCGCGCGCTACAACGCCAAAACGGCGGAGTGGGGCGCCGAACAGGTGTTGGCCACCCGCGAATCCACCGTCGCCGGCACCCAGCGCTACATCCGCAAACTCGGCAACCCGGTGATTGCCCTCGCGCCGGACCAGCGTTTGTGGATGTTCTACGTGTCGGTGTCCGTCGGCGGCTGGGCCACCAGCGCGATCAACGTGATGGTCTCCGATGACCTGGGGCGCAGCTGGACGGCGCCGCGACAGCTGATTACCTCGCCGTTCTTCAACATCAGCACCCTGGTGCGTGCCGCTCCGGTGTTCCATGCCGACGGCTCCATTGGCCTGCCGGTGTACCACGAGTTCATGGGCAAGTTCGCCGAGTACCTGTACCTGAGCGCGGACGGTGCGGTGATCGACAAATTCCGCATCAGTCGCGGCAAGCATTCGCTGCAACCGACCATTGTGCCGCAGGACGAGCGCCGCGCCGTGGCGATGCTGCGTTATGCCGGTGAAACCCATCACAAGGTGCTGGCCAGCCGTACCGAAGATGCCGGGCAGACCTGGAGCGAACCCTATCCGCTGGAGCCGGCCAACCCCAACTCATCGCTGGCGGCGGTGGGCACCGCCGATGACGGTTTGCTGGTGGCGCTCAATGACCTGCGCGACGGTCGATTCAAGCTCAGCCTGTACGGCACCGATGCCAATCTCAACGACTGGCGCAACGTGATCGAACTCGACCAGTCCCCCGATCCCCTCGGCCAGCCGTTTTCGCCCGAGGCCTACAAGGCAATCATCGGCGAAGGCTTTCGCGCCTCCAGCGGCGCCCAGCGTTTGCCGTTGGAACAACGTTTCCTGAGCAACCTCGACTACCGCGTGTGCAAGCCCGAAGGCTGTGAATTCGAGTACGAATACCCGTATTTCAGCCGTGGCAGCGATGGCCTGTATCACCTGGTTTATTCCTGGAACAACACCTTTATCAAACATGTCAGCTTCAACGATGCCTGGCTGGCGGAGCGCCTGTGATGCTGTTTCTCTGGCAAGCCCATTTGAGTTTCATCCTGCTCGGTTTTGTTTTGCTGGGTTCCTTTCAATTCACCCGGCGCTGGCGTCCGTGGTTGTTGCCGGCGCTGGCGCTGGTCAGCTTCATTCC
Source organism: Pseudomonas sp. R43(2017) (assembly GCF_002112345.1). Classification (NCBI taxonomy): domain Bacteria; kingdom Pseudomonadati; phylum Pseudomonadota; class Gammaproteobacteria; order Pseudomonadales; family Pseudomonadaceae; genus Pseudomonas; species Pseudomonas sp. R43(2017). The sequence goes on along the minus strand of NZ_NEHJ01000001.1, from coordinate 822,510 downwards.
GCTGGGCGGCCTGCCGCTGGCGGCGTATGTGCGCAGCTTCACCGATGACCTGGCGATTACCACGCTGGTGTTTCTGGGCTGGGCCGCGTTGTTGCGCCTCGGTGTGGTTCCTCAACTGAAACCGCTGACACGGGGCCAGATTCTGGGACTGTTCGTGGTGCTGACGGCGCTGTTGTACCCGGCGACGATGGGCCTGACCTATGTCGATCCTTATCGCTGGGGCTTCAATCCACGGCCGATGATCGTGGTGATCGGTCTGGCGACTTTGGCACTGCTGTGGCTGCGTAACACGCTGGGCGTGGCGATGCTGGCGCTGGCCACGTTGGCGTTCGCACTGCGCCTCAAGCCTTCGGAAAACTACTGGGATTACCTGATCGACCCTTTGCTGGCGGGTTATTGCCTGATCGCCGGATTTGGACTTTGCATTAAGACCGCGTGGCAATTCCTGCCATCTCAACGAACAACACAGAGGTAAACGATGGGGTGGTTGCAATCGCGTCGCCTGCGCTATGGCGTGGGCGCGACAGGTTTGGCGTTTCTGCTGTTTGCGTTGCTGCGGCTGGTGTTCTTGATCGGGTTTTCCGGGGTGGATGCCGCGCAGTTCTTTGCCGACCCGCAATGGCTGCAAACCCTGGGCATCGGCTTTCGTTTCGATCTGAGGCTGGCGCTGTTGCTGGTGCTGCCATTGGCGGTGCTGGCGTGGCTGCCGCGCTGGAATCTGACCACGGTGCCGCTATTGCGCGGCGTGGCCCGGGTTTATCTGTTGCTGGCATTGGGGCTGATCGGTCTGGTGTACATCATCGACTTTGGCCATTACGCCTACCTCGGCGTGCGGATCAACGCCACGGTGCTGCGTTATCTGGAGGATGCGCAGATTTCGCAGCAGATGGTTTGGGAAACCTATCCGGTACTGTGGATTGCGTTGGGCTGGCTCGCGGTTTTGGCGCTGTGGTTCTACGGTTTTGTGCGCCTTGAACGATTGACGCTGGCCCGTGAACCTCAAGTGATTCGCCGCAGCTCAGTCGTCGTGGGCGCAGGGCTCGGCGTGATGGCCGTCCTGCTGGCGCTGTTGGGCCGGGTCGACAAGCTCAACCTGGAAAACCCGGTGCCGCTGCGCTGGAGCGATGCGTTCTTTTCCGGCAACGGACAGATTGCCGCCGTGGGCCTGAACCCGGTGCTGTTCCTCTACGACACGCTCAAGGCCGGGCAGGCGCAGTTCGACGAGGCGCAGGTGCGGGCGCATTACCCGGTGATTTCCCGTTATCTGGGGGTGGATCGGCCGGATGTGCAAAACCTCACATTTGAGCGTCAGCAATCCGTGCAGCCTTATCGCGTCGCGGGTGAGCGGGCGCCGAACGTGATGTTTGTCATGCTCGAATCCCTCGGCACCAGCGCGGTGGGTGCCTATGGCAACCCGTTGAACCCGACGCCAAATCTTGATCGCCTGGCCAGTGAGAGCTGGTTCTTCAAACACTTCTACGTCCCGGTCACGGGCACCGCGAAAACCGTGTGGGCGAGCATCACCGGCGTCCCCGACGTCACCCGGCAGGAGACCGCCACCCGCCATCCGCTGATCACCAACCAGCACACGCTGATCAATGCCTTCACTGATTACCAGAAGCTCTACATGATCGGTGGTAACGCCGGTTGGGCCAACATCAATGCGCTGATCCAGCAAAGCATCGACGGCGTGCGTCTGTACGAAGAGCGCGACTGGCGTTCGCCTCGGGTCGATGTGTGGGGGATTTCCGATCTGGACCTGTTCAAGGAAGGCGACGAGATTCTGCGTGCACTGCCCAAGGACAAACCGTTCTTCGCCTACGTGCAAACCTCGGGCAATCACCGGCCGTTCACCATTCCAAAGGAAAACGACGGCTTCGAAGTCAGCAATCTGACGCTGGAGCAGGTTCAAAACGCCGGCTCACGCAGCGTCGAGCAATACAACGCGGTGCGCCTGCTGGACTTCAACATCGGTCGCCTGATGGAACTGGCCAAGGCCGGCGGCTACTACGACAACACGATTTTTGTGTTCTTCGGCGACCACAACACGCGCATCAGCCGCATCCCGCACATGCCGCCGGCCTTCGAACAGCTGGGGCTGGAAAGCAACCATGTGCCGATGCTGATTCATGCGCCGGGGCTGCTGAAACCCAAGGTGATTGAAGAGGCGGTGGGGCTCGCGGATCTGCTACCGACAGTGGCGGGCATGGCTGGAGTGGCTTTCGACAACCGCGCCATGGGCCGCGACCTGCAGCAACCGGCGCCCGAAGGCGAGCGGGTGGTGCCATTGGTGTTGCGCGAAGGGACATTCCCGCTGATCGGCGGGGTGACCAAGGATCACTTGCTGCAGATGCAACACGACGGCAGTGCGCCGACGTTGCATGACCTGAAATCGGCGACACCACTGGAGAACGTCGCCGATGCACATCCCGAAGAATTTCAGCGACTGGTCGAGCTGACCCGAGGGCTGCACGAAAGCGCACGGCTGATGCTGTATCGCAACGTGCGTTGAAACGAGCGGCGGCCCTCTCTCTCGATGAAAGAGGGCCGCCCCGGTTTCAGGTGTGATGGATGTCGCGATCCTTGGTTTCCGGCATGAAGAAGATGCCGAGAATCGCCGTCATCACCGCGATGACAATCGGGTACCACAGGCCGTAATAGATATCCCCGGTGGCCGCGACCATCGCAAACGCCACCGTCGGCAGGAACCCGCCGAACCAGCCGTTGCCGATGTGGTAGGGCAGCGACATCGAGGTGTAGCGGATGCGCGCCGGGAACAGCTCGACCAGCCACGCCGCAATCGGGCCGTAGACCATGGTCACGTAGATCACCAGCACGGTCAGCAGCAGCAAGACCATCGGGTAATTGGTCTTGGCCGGATCAGCCTTTTCCGGGTAACCGGCTTCTTTCAGTGCGGTGCCGAGGCTGGCGGTGAAGGCGTCGTTGCGGGTCTTGAAATCGGCGGCCGGCATGGCGGTGCCTTCGAAACTTTCGATGACCTTGTCGCCAATGCGTACCTGGGCCACGGTGCCCGGTTCCGCCACCACGTTTTCGTACGGGATCGCCCGTTTGGCCAGGATGGTCTTCGCCAGATCGCAGGAGCTGGTGAATTTGGCCTTGCCCACCGGATCGAACTGGAACGAACACTGGTCAGGGCTGGCGACCACTTTGACCGGGTTCTTTTCCTGGGCGATGAACACGTCGGGGTTACCGTACTGGGTCAGCGCGTGGAAGATCGGGAAGTAGGTCACCGCCGCCAGAATGCACCCGGCCATGATGATGCCCTTGCGCCCGATGCGGTCGGACAGGCTGCCGAAAATCACGAAGAACGGCGTGCCGATCAGCAGCGAGCCGGCGATCAGCAGGTTGGCGGTCTGCGGGTCGATCTTCAGGGTTTGCAGCAGGAAAAACAGCGCGTAGAACTGCCCGGTGTACCAGACCACCGCTTGCCCGGCGGTGCCGCCGAGCAGGGCCATGATCACGATTTTCAGGTTGTCCCAACGGGCGAAGGATTCGGTCAGCGGCGCCTTCGAGGCCTTGCCTTCGGCCTTCATCTTCATGAATACCGGCGACTCGTTGAGTTGCAGGCGGATGTACACCGACACCGCCAGCAGCAGGATCGACAACAGGAACGGAATCCGCCAGCCCCACGCCTCGAACGCCTCGGTGCCCAGCGCGGTGCGGCAGGCCAGAATCACCAGCAGCGACAGAAACAGCCCGAGCGTCGCCGTGGTCTGAATCCACGATGTGAAATACCCGCGTTTGCCCTTCGGCGCATGCTCGGCCACATAAGTCGCCGCGCCGCCGTATTCACCGCCCAGCGCCAGACCTTGCAGCAATCGCAGGGTAATCAGAATGATCGGCGCCGCGACCCCGATGGTCGCGTAGCCGGGCAGGAATCCCACAATCGCCGTCGACACACCCATGATCACAATCGTGATCAGAAACGTGTGCTTGCGCCCGATCATGTCGCCCAACCGCCCGAACACCACCGCCCCAAATGGCCGCACCGCAAAACCGGCGGCGAAGGCAAGCAGGGCGAAGATGAACGACGTGGTCTCGTTGACCCCGGCAAAGAAGTGCTTGGCGATGATCGCGGCGAGCGAGCCGTAGAGGTAGAAGTCGTACCACTCGAAGACCGTGCCGAGGGACGAAGCGAAGATGACCTTGCGCTCCTCCTTGCTGACACTGTGGTGCGGATGCGGCGCACTGCCGGTGGACATGCTGTCGAGTACGGCCATGGGGGTTCTCCGTCGTGCTTGTTGTTATAGGCCGGAGCACTTCATCAACGTCGCGTACCCGTGGCCTTTGGCTGATGCTGGAGCAGGTGATTCGTGGAGCGTGCACAGACTCTCGACCTCGCGGGAGGGCGGGGTTTCTTTGAGCATAATTGGGATTGGGGGGATATCCAGTGGGGGGCGCTGGGTGTGGTCGAAGTGAGGCTGGATTGGCTGGTTCTGGGAGGGAATGAGTTAAATGAGTTTGCGTTCGTGGATTTATAGTTATTTGGAGTTTTTGTTGTTCTAAATAAGTATTAAAAACTGTCATTTCTATCAGGTGTGGTTTTAGGCTTTTATGTCGATAATTTTCTGGTGGATGGGCCGGAAAATAAATCTGTCCCCTTTGATTTGCTTTGATTTGAAAAAGGAAGCCGTCATGGAAAACCAAACCATCAAGATAGTCTTCGCAAAGGCCGAACGGATAACTGCGGTCGTACAAACCAACCGAGGGCCAAAGTCATTTCGAGGCCCAATAAGAGAACTGGACATCGCCAGCCAGCGCGTGAGGATATTGCGTGATGAATCGCAAACAGAAGAAAGCTTTGAAACGAAAGACATACTAGCAGTAGAACTCTTGCCGGATTTTTTGTCTACTGCTTTAGTCCATTCAACCAGCAGGTTCTACAATGATGGCAACGGAAACTTTTCAATGCACAACCCTTTTGACAACCCACCACCAATGATAAAACCAGGCCCTCAGAACGTGTCAAATTCGAAAATAGACAGACTTGTCAATACTATTAATGATCGACTTGTTATAGCTAACAATTCTTTCTTCGCTTATAGTGAATCTGAGTATAGTCTTATTGGTGCTGTACTTTATGTTGAGCTGCTGAGCAGCCTAGATCGTTAGGAATAATTCAGCACGCCTTCATTTTTCCATAGGTAGGATAAAAAACCAAAGCCCTTCCTTTCTTCATCCTCCTTTTCAAGCTTGCCTAAAGTCTCATGCAGGAATGTTCATCATGGTCGCATACGTCATCACAGCACCCGCCGTGCCCTATTATTATACGGACATGGAAAAAGCAGACCCTATCCTAGGATTCAACATGCGGGACCCAAATAACGTAGCTTATTCGATTTACAATAAGAATTTTGCAAAGTTTCAAAAATTCAGAGGCTTCAGCCTGCTTATGGATGCGGCACTCAATAGTCAGCCAGGAGACACATTCACCTACTATATCGATAACCTGACAACAGGTGCTCAGGCCTATGGCTCTACTTTCACGATGGCCGTGACAAACAGTACTCGCATCCGGATATATATCACTGAAGCAGAAATGGCAAAGCTCGACCAAGGCCAAATTGAGTGCTACGGATCTCTGGATTCACCATCGACCAATAGTGTTTATGTAATAGGTTCAACATTTCTGGAGCTAAGAAAGCCTTAGTCGTAAATCAAAGGGGGCAGATTTATTTAAATCAAAAGAAATCAAAGGGGGCAGATTTATTTAAATCAAAAGGGGACAGATTTGAATGGCACTTACTTAGCAGCTAAAGAATCAAAAGGGGACGGATTTATTTAATTGTCCCCTTTTGACGTTAAGCAGTTTTCTCTGGCCGTCCACGCTCTCTGAAATGAATTCTTCGTCCGGTGATTCTCTCGATTTCGTCGACGAATTTCATGTTGCCAGTCAGTTGCCCCCGCTGAACTGCACCCCTTATGAGTTCCAATTCATTTGAACAATCAAAGGGGACAGATTTATTTAATCGCCCCCTTTTGACGTCAAGCTGTTTTTTTTGGCCGTCCTCGCTCTCTGAATTGAATGCGTCTACCGGTGATTTTCTCGATTTCGCCGACGAATCTGATGTTTCCAGTCAGTTGACCCCGTTGAAGTGCACCTCTTATTAGTTGCAATTCATTGGTGGGTGTCGCCATCTCAACAAACGATTTATAGCGTTCACGCCGTTTGGTATCCGTAGGCCCTAGCTCCAGAAAGCAGGGATCTTTGTCCAGCCATGTGGATTCAGAAAAATCGCACAGGCGCAGAGCGAAACTTGACCAGCGATAATCTTCTGCACGCGCCACCATCCGGGCTCGCACGGGGTTTAACTCGATGTAGCGACTGCAAGCCAATAGATAGGTGTCGGACTGAACGACGCTGGATTTGTAGCGGCTTTCCCATAGCGTGCCACTCCGCCCTTCAATCTTGTTGCGATACCGGGTCATCCGCCCGGCGAGGGCTTTCATGAGCTGTCCAAGGCTGGACGTTGATTCCCCTGGGGCAAGCAGTAAGTGGACATGGTTGCTCATCAAGCAGTAGGCATAAACTTTTATACCTAATGCTTCTTTGAGTTCGCGCAGGTCAAAGAGGTAGCGCTCAAAGTCTGCTGGCTCGGCGAAAACGACCTGCCTGTTGTGGCCGCGCTGCACGATGTGGTGCGGGTAGTGGGGTAGCACGATGCGTCCGGTTCTGGGCATGAGTCTTCCTACGTCCTTGTTTTGACGGGGGAAGTTTAGAAGGTGACGAGGCTGAAGCAGGTGGGATGTGTCAGAGAATGTATCTGCCGAAGCTAAGCCAATAAATTAAATAAGCCAGAATCCGCTGCCTCTTATAATCGTACAGGGCTTTGGTTGTTCTGAATCAGTATTAAAAACTGTTATTTCTATCAGGTGTGTTTGTGGGTTTTTGTGTTGATACTTTGCTTGTAGGTGCGCAGAAAATAAATCTGTCCCCTTTGAATTAAAGGAGAGATAGTATGGCTCGCGAAGTGGGTAAGAGGTATTTGACTACGACTTTTTCTGGATATAGAACAAAGGAGGATCTTGAGGCGTACTTGAAGCTGAATGGTGGTTCCTACGTAGAGGTTGAGGCGAAAGGTTCGGATTTTGTCGGTTATTATGAGGATTTGAACGGGGATCTTTACGATCCTATAGGTCAGGCACTCGGAAGAATAGTAGAGAACAGTGACAAATTTATTTAATTAAACAATCAAAAGAAATCAAAGATAAATCAAAAGAATCAAAAGGGGGGGCAGATTTGTTTAATCATCCCCATTTTGATGTTAGTTGGTAGCTAGCGGAAACTTTGCCACTGAATTATTCCGTCGGAACGACTTTATCCAGCCCCCGATTCACCGCCAGCTCCGCCAGCATCACAACCTGCGCAATACCCTGTGATCAAAGGGGACAGATTTATTTAATAGAAATCAAAAGGGGACAGATTTATTTTCAAAAGGGGGCAGATTTATTTAATCGCCCCCTTTTGACATTAAACGCTTTTTTCTGGCCGTCCTCGCTCTCTGAATTGAATGCGTCTCCCGGTGATTTTTTCGATTTGGTCGACGAATTTCATGTTGCCAGTCAGTTGGCCACGCTGTAGCGCACCCCTGATGAGTTGCAATTCATTGGTGGACGTAGCCATTTCAACAAATGACTTATAGCGTTCGCGCCTGATGGCATCGTTAGGTCCTAGCTCCAGGAAGCAAGGATCTTTGTCCAGCCAGGTGTTTTCTGAAAAGTCATTCAATTGAGTCAAAAGGGAGTCAATAGGGGACAGATTTATTTAATCGTCCCCTGTTGACGTTGAGCACTTTTCTCTGGCCGGCCCCGCTCTCTGAATTGAATGCGTCTCCCGGTGATTTTCTCGATTTCGTCGACGAATCTCATGTTGCCAGTCAGTTGCCCTCGCTGAAGTGCACCCCTTATGAGTTCCAATTCATTTGAGGGCGTAGTCACCTCGACAAACGACTTGTAACGTTCACGCCGTATGGCCTCGGTAGGTCCAAGCTCCAGGAAGCAAGGATCCATATCCAGCCATGTGGTTTTCGAGAAGTCGTGCAGGCGTAGTGCAAAACTCGACCAACGATAGTCTTCTGCACGCGCCACCATGCGGGCTCGCACGGGGTTTAACTCGATGTAGCGACTGCATGCCAATAGATAGGTGTCGGATTGAACAACGCTGGATTTGTAGCGGCTTTCCCATAGCGTGCCGGTCCGCCCCTCTATCTTGTTGCGATATCGCGTCATCCGCCCGGCGAGGGCTTTCATGAGTTGTCCAAGGTTGGACGTTGTTTCCCCAGGGGCGAGAAGCAAGTGGACATGATTGGTCATTAGGCAGTAGGCAAAAACTTTTATACCTAATGCTTCCTTGAGCTCGCGCAGGTCAGAGAGGTAGCGCTCGAAATCCGCTGGTTCTGCGAAAACGACCTGCCTGTTGTGGCCGCGCTGCACGATATGGTGCGGGTAGTGGGGTAACACGATGCGTCCCGTCCTGGGCATGGGTATTCCTACGTCCTTGTTTTGACGGATGGAGTTTAGAAGGTGGCGAGGCTGAGGCTGGCGGGATGTGTCAGAGGATGTATCCGCTTGGGCTGAGTTGACTCATTAAATAAGTCTGCGTTATTTGCTTTTTATGGTTTTTCGGTGTTTTAGTTATTCTGAATGAATATTAAAAACTGTCATTTTTGTCAGGTGTGATTGCAGGTGTTTGTGTTGATACTTTTCTTGTGAATGGGCAAAGAAAATAAATCTGTCCCCTTTGTTTGTCCCCTTTGTTTTTTTGATTTTGGTTTTTTGTTGAGTAGGAGTTTCAATGATGGGTACTTTGAGTGAGTTTCTTCAGAGGAACTTGGATGATAGAAATGGTTCCGAATTCTTCATGCCGGCTTTGAAAGTCGCTGTACGTGGGCCTACAAGTTTCGTAGTTACAGGCACTATCGAAAAAGGCAGTATTTCAGCTGGGGATACAGTTGAAATAATCGGACGTAATTCCCCCCAGCAGGTACTGTGCCGAAAAGTTACATCAATCCCCAGTAGTGAGAATAGTGGGATTGTTGAGATCAGTTTAATAGGCGATGCGGAAATTTCTGTCGGTGATGTCTTGGCAACGCCAGGGACTGTGAAGATGCTCAGGGAACTGGTCGCAGATGTTTACGTTCTTCGAGAGGACGAAGGTGGTGCAGGAGAGCCGTTGAATAAAAACACGCCTATCCAGGCAAGATTTCGAGCGGTAGATGTTAGTGGGAGCATTGAATTTCCAAGTGGTGCCGAGATGGTGATGCCGGGAGATAATTTATCTGTGGTTGTGACGTTGATTAGCCCTGTTGCAATGGACGAAGGTCTCCGTTTTGCCATTAGGAAGGGCAGGAAGGATGTTGCTGTCGGTTTAGTAAGGCGGAAAAGTGAATCTTGATTGCCAATAGGCGCAGAGGACGAATGCGTGGGTGTTGTCGATTTTTGAACCAAAAGGTAACCAAAAGGGGACAGATTAATTTAATCGTCCTTGAAGAGGTGGAAGCTTGAGTATTAGGTGGAGTTGAGTTGTAAAGAGCTGCTGTCGAACGGGGCAAAAAATAAATCTGTCCCCTTTGATTTTGTTGGCGGCTTCGTTGAATCTCTTGGAGTCAGGGCATTCGTAGGGGGACGTTGGGTCGGTGATGCTGGCCGGTTCGGTGACCGGGGGATTTGGAGTTGCTTTGAACATTGAGTCTTCCTTCTATCAATAGAGCTGCAACCATCTCGCTACTAAACGAAGGGGTGGCAGCTGTGCGCAAGTTAGTAGACCGGCAGAAGACTCAAACCCGGCGCATCCGAAGATGCCATGCGCACAGCCACCATCAAGAGCAGGCGGACGCCTGATTGAATACGCTTGTGCAAACCGTAAGTCTTCTAAGCCGGGCTACTAAACCCGATCACTGCGAATCAGTGACCCGATCCAAGTTACCGGCCGACCCCAAGGCGCACAAGCCGGCGGATTCTGGCGTAGCCGTAGGCTCTGGCGCAAGGATTTGTGGGCAATTGCGCGTAACTCCAGGTGTCTTTAAACACACGCATCGAAAAGTGTTTATCGGCCCACAAAACACACTGAAACATCCGTCAGCAACCACCCCGAAAACCGCCATGGCTTCAATCCCGCCGCCGTGTCTGTAAACTGGCCGCCCGAAACGGCGCGCGATGGCGCCGTCCTCACTGCCAGCGAAGGACTTTCCCATGGCCAACCAAGACATCACCTACACCCCGGATCCGGATGCAGACTCGATCTCTTCGGACGTGACCGAATTCAACGGCATCCTGATGTCGACCCAGATTCCGACCCGTGCCGACGGCAGCCTGGAGCTGGGTGACGTCACCGCGCAAAGCGAATGCACGTTGCAGGCGCTGAAAGTGGCGCTGGAAAAGGCCGGCAGCTCGATGGACCGCGTGTTGCACCTGACCATTTATCTGACCGACATGGCTGATCGCGCAGCCTTCAACGAGGTGTACAAGCGCTTCTTCGCCAAGCCATGGCCGGTGCGTGCGGCGGTTGGCGTGGCGGCGCTGGCGGTTGAAGGGATGAAGGTGGAAGTGACTGCAATGGCTGCCAAGGCCTGATTCAATCTTTGTTACAACAGGTTGGTGCTGTCCGTTATGACAACGGAATACCGACCGTTGATCTGCCGAAGACAACTTTGTAGTACCCGCTGACCTGCAATAGAGCACACGCCAAACACGGTTATCCAGGTTTGGCTGTGCCGGGACTTCTATCATTCAGGTTCTCACTAAAGCGGATCAGTGGCGTTGAGGAAAGCCTCTCCTATGACCTGATGCTCTGTTGTCTGACCGTCAAATGTGAAGAGGACGCTCGTCTTGAATGTGGCCGAAATAGTTTCCTGTTTATCGTCTCTTTTGAATGTGATTTCCCCACCTTTTGCGTGCAATATCTGACCGCCGGCAATGACCGACATCGAAACACCCCTTTGAGCTTCAGCAATTGGGTGTGTTCCATCTTCTATTGATTTCGGTATGTTGATCCCGATTTGCACAAGATAGTCGAGGTCGCTGTTTAGGCCGAAAAGTCCAAGAGTGTTGGCATTCAATGCCTTATAGGTAAAACGATCGGCTACAAATTTTTTCTCTACCATCGGCATTGGTGGAGCAAATTTGGCGATGAATACATCACTGGTCCCTGAATGACCATCGAGGGGCTTCACTGTTTTTTCGTTGATATTAAGTGCCTTGTAATATTCTGCGTCCATCATCGAGTACCTTTGTCATGGGTGGGCAAATGGAACAGGCGCCGCAATACACTAAAGTGCCTTGCGGAAAGCGTGCTTCATATAATCCGACTTAACAACTGACAGAACTTACAGTTATGCCGTCCCTAAAATAGTGATAGGGACTTCCTGCATCACATCGGCCCATGGGTGCCGGTCAGGCCTTTCGCAGGTACAATGCGCGCCTCAACCGTGACAGCCTGACTAAAAAAACATATGTCCTTGCCCAAACATCACCTGGAACTGCTCAGCCCCGCCCGTGACGTGGCCATCGCCCGCGAGGCCATCCTGCATGGCGCCGACGCGGTGTACATCGGCGGCCCGAGCTTCGGGGCGCGCCACAACGCGTGCAACGAGGTGAGCGAAATCGCCGAACTGGTGGAATTTGCCCGTCGCTATCACGCGCGCATCTTCACCACCATCAACACCATCCTGCACGACAACGAACTGGAGCCGGCGCGCAAGCTGATCCATCAGTTGTACGACGCCGGCGTCGATGCGCTGATCGTCCAGGACCTGGGCGTGATGGAGCTGGACATTCCACCCATCGAGCTGCACGCCAGCACCCAGACCGACATCCGCACCCTTGAGCGGGCCAAGTTCCTCGATCAGGCCGGTTTCTCGCAACTGGTACTGGCCCGTGAACTGAACCTCAAGGAAATCCGCGCGATCGCCGATGAGACCGATGCCGCCATCGAGTTCTTCATTCACGGCGCGTTGTGCGTGGCGTTTTCCGGTCAGTGCAATATTTCCCACGCGCAGACCGGGCGCAGCGCCAACCGTGGCGACTGCTCCCAGGCCTGCCGTCTGCCGTACACCCTGAAAGACGAAAAGGGTGGCGTGATCGCCTACGAAAAACACCTGCTGTCGATGAAGGACAACAACCAGAGCGCCAACATCCGCGCGCTGGTCGAGGCCGGTGTGCGTTCGTTCAAGATCGAAGGTCGCTACAAGGACATGGGCTATGTGAAGAACATCACCGCCTATTACCGCCAGCGCCTGGACGACGTGCTCAACGACCGTCCGGACCTGGCCCGCGCCTCCAGCGGCCGCACCGCGCATTTCTTCATGCCGGACCCGGAAAAGACCTTCCACCGTGGCAGCACCGACTACTTCGTCAGCGAGCGCAAGATCGACATCGGCGCGTTCGATTCGCCGACCTTCACCGGTCTGGCGGTGGGCACGGTCGAGAAAGTCGGCAAGCGTGACATGCAAGTGATCACCCACGAGCCGCTGTCCAACGGCGACGGCCTCAACGTGCTGGTCAAACGCGAAGTGGTGGGTTTCCGCGCCAACATCGCCGAAGCGAAGGGCGAGTTCGAGGAAGAAGGCGAGAAGCGCTACCGCTACCGCGTCGAGCCGAACGAAATGCCGGAAGGCCTGTACAAGCTGCGCCCGAATCACCCGCTGAACCGCAACCTCGACCACAACTGGCAGCAGGCCTTGCTCAAGACCTCCGCCGAGCGTCGTATCGGCGTCAGCTGGCTGGCGAAGCTGCGTGAAGAGCGTCTGGAACTGACCGTGACCAGCGAAGAGGGCATCAGCGCCAGCGTTGCGCTGGACGGCCCGTTCGGCGTCGCCAACAAACCGGAGCAGGCGCTGGACACCTTGCACGATCTGCTCGGCCAGCTCGGCACCACCGAGTACCACGCGACCTCGATCAAACTGGATGCGCCGCAAGCGTTCTTCATCCCGAACTCGCAGCTCAAGTCGTTGCGCCGTGAAGTGATCGAAGCGCTGACCGCCGCCCGCGTTGCCGCCCACCCACGCGGTTCGCGCAAGGCCGAGACCACGCCTCCGCCGGTGTACCCGGAAGCGCATCTGTCGTTCCTGGCCAACGTCTACAACCAGAAGGCCCGCGACTTCTACCACCGTCACGGCGTGAAGCTGATCGACGCGGCGTACGAAGCCCACGAAGAGGCGGGCGAAGTGCCGGTGATGATCACCAAGCACTGCCTGCGGTTCTCCTTCAACCTGTGCCCGAAACAGGCCAAAGGCGTGACCGGCGTGAAGACCAAAGTTGCGCCGATGCAGCTGATTCACGGCGATGAAGTGCTGACCCTGAAGTTCGACTGCAAACCGTGCGAGATGCACGTGATCGGCAAGATGAAGGGTCACATCCTGAACCTGCCGCAGCCGGGCAGTGTGGTGGGGCATATCAGCCCTGAAGACCTGATGAAGACCATTCCTCGGGCGCCGCACTAATTTGCAGGTAATAAAAAACCGGTGACGAAAGTCACCGGTTTTTTTATGCCTGCCAGAAACTCAACTGGCTTCGTAGCGCGATGCCGTTGGCGGCGCCGCTTCGCCACTCAACGCATCGACCATCGGCGGGTGCTCCTGCGCGGCCTGACGCAAATCTTCGGTCACCCGCAGTTCGGCGCCGGTTGGCGAGAACGTTGCTGCCGCCGCAAACGGTGCCGGGTTGGCCGGCACCGGACGCTTGCCACGACGCCAGAAGAAGAACGTCACCATGGCCAGGTTGACCAGCGCGAAGGCCCAGAACAGGCCGGTTTCGCCGTGGGCGTTCATCGCCGGGGAGATCAGCAGCGGGCTCATCGCCGAGCCCAGCGAGTTGATCAGCAACATGCCCTGAATCATCGGCACCAGGGTTTCAACCGGCGCACGGTCGGCGGCGTGGCTGACGGCCACCGGGTACAGCGCGAACACGCCACCGCCCAACAGAAACAGCATCGCCGCGAGCATGGCCGAGGACAGCGGCACCAGCACGATCACCAGCGACAGCACGGTGCACGCGGCGCAGAGCACGGTCAGCACTTGCAGGCGATCCTTGCGGTCGGACCAGCGCCCGACCGGGTATTGCAGGAGCATCGCGCCGAGGACCGTCCAGGCCATCATGCTGCCGACTTCGCCGACGTTCAGGCCGATGCGTTGCAGGTACAGCGGCAGCAGGGTGTAGATCGCCGCGATGGTGACGCCGGAGCCGAAGCAGCCGACCAGACCGGTGGGCGATACGCCGAGCAGTGCCCGTGGCTTGAGCGGTTCGACCTGTTCCAGCAACGGCGAAACGCGCGGCAGGATCACGATCGGCAGCACCGACAGGGTCGCGAGCATGCCGGCGACCATGAACGGCGCGGTGTCGCCCAGACCGGTGATTTTCCCCAAAAACGCCTGACCCAGTACCCCGGCGCCGTAGAGAACGATCATGTACAGCGCCAGCAGACGGCCGCGAATCTTCGCGTCACCGGCCAGCAGCAGCCAGCTCTCGATCACCAGAAACACGCCGACCGTTGCCCAGCCGTTGATCAGGCGCAGCACGACCCAGCCCCAGGTGTCATAAAACAGCCCTTGCAGCAGGATGGTCGCGGCGATCAGCGAGGCGAAGCTGCTGTAGGCGCGGATGTGGCCAATACGCAGGATCAGCCTGTCGTTGAAAATCGCGCCCAATGTCAGGCCGATGAAATAGGCCGAGGACACGATGCCGATCATCGTCGCCGATTCGCCGGCCGCGCCCAGGCGCAAGGTGGTCAAGGAAGACAGAAAGCCGTTGCCCAGGGCAACAATGAACAGCCCGAGCAGGGGCGCCAGCGCCATGGCCAGCAAACGCGGTGTCATAAAAACCTCAAGTGATCGAACAGCGGAACGTGCGCCTCTGCGCATGCGAGTGCCAAGCCGAAGTGTGTTGAAGGCAAACGACCGCCGAACGGGCAGGACGATTGAGCCAGGCTGACTTCGTGAAAGTCGCCGGCTGTTCAAACCTGAGGGTTGTCATGGCTGCGGGCAGGCGCCGGTCGGGCGACTGCAAGAGGAGGCGCGATTTTAAGCCTTGTGTAGCGTTTGCCAAGGTGCCGTGCCTGCGACGTTGAGACGCAGCCCGGATCGATAAAGACAGGATCGATAACCCCAGCGAATTCATTGCCCGAATGAAAAGTTGCTGTATCGATCCGGTTTCCCTCGTTAGCCTGTGCGGTCGAATCGCGATATTGATCCAGAGGCAATGATGCAGATAAGAGGCGAGCGCGCCGCCACGGCGTGCGGGCTGTTGGCGATTGTGTTGTGGAGCACTGCCGCCGGGTTGATCAGGGGCGTCAGTGAACATTTCGGCCCGCTCGGCGGGGCGGCGATGATTTACACCCTGGGGGCGATCCTGCTGGTGATGTTTCTCGGGCGACCGCGCCTTCGTTCCACGTCAACACTCTATCTCCTGCTCGGCAGTGCATTGTTCGTTGCCTATGAGGTGTGCCTGTCCCTGGCGCTGGGTTTTGCCAGTGACCGGCAACAGTCCATCGAACTGGGCGTGGTCAATTACCTGTGGCCGTGCCTGACCGTGGTGCTGGCGATTTTCATGAACGGCCAGAAAACCCGTTGGTTCATCGTTCCCGGCAGTGCGCTCGCGCTGTTTGGCATCCTCTGGGTGGTCAGCGGTCAGGGCTTGTCACTGCCGGGGATCATCGCCAACGTCAATTCCAACCCGCTGAGTTACAGCCTTGCGCTGGCCTGCGCGATTACGTTTGCGCTGTATTGCAACGTCACGCGCCGCTACGCCAACGGGCAGAGTCTGGTGGTGCTGTTTTTCGTGCTGACGGCCGTTGTGCTGTGGGTGAAGTGGGGCTTCAGCAATGAGCATATTTCCACCTTCACCCTGGGCAACTCCCTGGAACTGATCGCCACCGGCATCGCCATGGCCGGTGGTTATGCGCTGTGGAACATCGGCATCCTGCGCGGCAATCTGACCTTGCTGGCCACCGCGTCCTACGGCGCACCGGTACTGTCGTCGGCGTTCGCCGCGCTGTGGCTGGGCGTTAGTTTGCAGATGCAGTTCTGGCAGGGTGCGGTGCTGGTGACCGTAGGTTCGCTGATCTGCTGGCAGGCGACGCGGCAACGTCAGATCTCCTGAAAAACCCGGCGTTGCCGCGCATACCGGTCAGCCCACGGACTTCAACGGAACCGGCCCCTTGAGCCGGTCCATCATCGTCGCGCAGTACCAGTCATCGAACTGGCAGACGCCGGTTTCCGCCGTTTCCGAGTAGGGCCCCGGTTCATAGGACGGGGACGTCACGCCACGCTGGGTGCCTTCGACCAGTGTGCGGTCCTGATCGTTGGTGGCGACCCAGACTTTGGTCAGGCGTTCGAGGTCGTAATCCACGCCTTCCACCGCCGTGTCGGGCACCAGCCATTTGGTGGTGACCATGGTTTGCGTGGCGCTGATCGGCAGCACCCGGAAGCTCAGCGCATGGTCGCCGAGGAAGTGGTTCCAGGTGGACGGGTAATGGAAGTAGAGCAGGGCGCCGATGTCCGGTTCAGCGGTTTTGTCCAGACGCCCGTTCACCGCAGGCTTGCCGTCCATGGTGTAGCTGACGGCCCCGGACGACAGCGGAATGCGGGTCATGCGGTACTGGCCGTTGATGTCCATCACCAGGCGACTTGGCAGACCGGCTTTCTCGCAAGTGTTCCAGTAAGCCGACAACTGTGGGTCGTCTTCGCCGCTGAGGCCGCCCACCGACAGGTTGTCGACGAAGGATTTCAGCAGCTCCGGGTGGGAACCGTCGCAGTGGTAGCACTCGCGGTTGTTTTCGAACACCAGTTTCCAGTTACCGTTCTCGATGATGGTCGACTCGAACGCCACTTTGCAGTTGTCCAGATAATGCGGGGCGATGAACGGGCTGACGGCTTTGCGAAAACCTTCGAAGTCTGGCGCCCTGGCGGCGACGCAGACATAGATGTAGCTGTGCACGATCTCGCAATGCACGGACTTCAGGTTGTACTGGGCCTTGTCGAAATCCTGGCCCATGTTGCCGGCGAACAGCAGGTTGCCGTCCAGCTCGTAGGTCCATTTGTGATAGGGGCAGACCATCTTCGCGACCTTGCCGTGCTCGTGTTCGCAGATCTTGGCGCCGCGATGGCGGCAGGCGTTGTGAAATGCCCGGACCTCGCCATCCTTGCCGCGCACCACGGCGACCGGGTAATCACCGATCTGCAGGGTGAAGTACTGGCCGGGTTTGGAAATTTCGAAGGTGTGCCCGGCGAAAATCCAGTCCTTGTGCCAGATCTGTTCGAGGTCCTGGCGATAGACGTTTTCATCCTTGTAGAGGGCGCCCGGCAGCGAATGCCAGGGTTTGCGCTGGGCGATCAGGTCAAACACGGTGTCTTTATTGTTCATTGTTATCCTCGTCATGCGCGTAGGGCCGGAACAGGTCCAGCCTATCTGTGCCGGGAAAGCCGTCACAAACGACATTTCCTGCGGGCAATCGATGCGTTGCGGTTATGGGTGAATCCGTTCGAAGATCGGCTCAAGCGTGGTGATGGCCGACGCAGACTGGTCCAGATTGTGAATCGCCTGTTTCACCGCGAGGCTGCGTTCATGGCCGAGGTTTGAGGCGAACAGGTCGAATTTCTGCTCCAGTTCTTCGCGGCTCAGGGCCGTTTCGGGATCGCCCCGTGCGGCGGTGATCGGGCTGACGAGCACGTTGCCGTTTTTCAGGGTGACGGAAACCCGCGAGAGGATTTCATTGGGGAATCGCGCGGAAATATCGGCCGCCTCGACGATCTCGATGCGTGCGCTCAAGGCGCGAATGTCGGCGGCGTGGATGGATTCTCCGGTGACTTCGTCCGGCCCGAGTTTGCCCCTGACGATCAGCGCCGCCAGCGGAAACGCCAGGGCGTACTGCGCCTGATCGGCATCCGCCGGGGTGTGACCTTGCAGGCACATCGATTCATAAAAGGTCTCGACGCGGATGGTCTCGATCGCGTCAGCGTTGAGCCCAGGGTTCTCCTGTTGCAGCTGAAGCATCGCGGTCAGTGCCGGTTGCGCCCAGCGGCACACCGGCCAGGGTTTGAAATACTGGCTGTCGATTTCCCAGCGCTGACCAAGGTCGAGCCAGTGCTCGGCGACCGAAGCATCCTCGACGGTTTCCGCCGGCGCGCCGGTCACGCCTTCCTTGGCCAGCAGCAGCGCATTCAACCCGACGAAGGCGCCGCTGCCGTGGGCGTCACGCAACATGGTCGGAAACGCGATCAGGCGCATCATCGGGCATCGGGCGCTGAAGTACTCGGCAATGCCCAAGGCATGGCGGAACGTCGGCTCGTCAAAACCCAGCAAACGGGCGCCGGCGCAGACCACGCCAATCGCCGAAAAGCCGCCGGACGCGTGGTAAGTCGAGGAGGTCGCCATCAGGGCCGTTCCGGCGCGCAGTCCGGTTTCGTAGCCAATGCACAACGCGGTCAACAGCTCATGCCCGCTGACGTTTTTGCCTTGGTGATGCAGGGCATCAGCGAGGGCGAGCAGGGCCGGCACCACGGTCGCGCCGGCGTGCCCCTTGGATCGGAAATGACCTTCGTGGGCATCGAGGCTGTCGGCGGAAAAACCGCCGGCCCAACCCGCGCCCAGCAGGTTCACGCGCTGACCGTCGAACAACAGACGGCTGCCATACTCGCCGGCGGGGTAGTGGGCAACGGCGAAACGGCGCAGCGCCACACTGGTGTCGTTGGACGCGGCACCGGCCATGACGCCGACGATATCCAGCAGGCTGTTCTGCAGGATCTCCCGGGTCTTGGCCGGGGCCTGGAGGAAATCAAAGTCGCGGCAGAATTCGTAGAGTGACATTCAACAATTCCTTCCTGTGAGAGTAACCGGCCAGATCCCGGCCGGCGCCGCTCCACAATGAGTCAGGAAGGTTGTGCGGCTCCAACGACATTTTCGTCGGGCTATTGATAACCAAATCGATGGCTAGCGCCGGGGAAACTTCGACAGGATCCACTCGCGAAACCGCCGCAGCGCGTCTTCGTTGTCGGCGTTCTCGCGGCAGCTCAGGTAGTGCCAGCTGTTGCGTAGCTGGACTTCCTGCTCGATCGGACGCACCAGCAAGCCCTGTTGCACCAGCGGTGCGACCAGATGATTCCAGCCCAGCGCGATGCCTTGATGGGTGAGCACCATGCTGATCAGCAGGTTGTAGTCGTTGGCATTGAAAATCTGCGGACTGGTTGCCGGGCGGTCGTCGATGTCGATGGACTGAAACGCCAGCCACACGCCCCAGTCGACATGCTCGGCGACTTGCGAGCGCCCATAGGGGCTGAGGTTGAGCAGGGCCGAATCACGCACGCCCTCAATAGTGGCGATTTCCGGGTGCTTCTCCAGATACTGCGGCGTGCACACCGGATAGATCAGGTCATGGCACAGCGGGTAGCTGCGATAGCCTTCGCGGATGCGCGAAATCTTGGTGATGAACACGTCGGGCTGCACGCCCGGTTCCATGGTCAGGAAGTTCTGGGTGGTGATCAGGTTCAGCTCGATGCCTTCGCTCTGGGCGAAGAACTCCGGCAGGTGATTCGACAGCCACAGCGCCGAGAACGCCGGGGAGCAGCAGATGGTCAGCACCTTCTTGACCGACTGACTGCTGCGGATGCGCTCGGCGGCCTGGGCGATGTTTACGAACGACAGCTGAGCGGCGTCGAAAAACAGCGCACCCGCCGAAGTGAGTTCCACGGCTCGCCCGACGCGGGTGAACAACTGCGCCCCCAGGTAGCTTTCCAGTTCGCGGATCTGCCGGCTGATCGCGGCCTGGGAAACGCACAATGCTTCGGCGGCACGGGTAAAGCTCTGGTACTTGGCGGCGGCGACAAATGCCTTTACGGCCCGCAAGGACGGCATCTTCAGCAAGATGGTGTCTGGGTCGACATGCTTGGTCATTTGTGCGGTCTCCTCACGATACGGCTCCCGGGCGAAGCGCGACGAGGGTAGCCCAAGCCTGCGCGCAGGGATACGCCGGCGTCGCTGCAAGGATAGTCGCGGTCGCTGGCAGGCGATGCCGGCTGCCAGCGGCGGATGCCGGCGTGATCGATAACCCGACGTTATCAACATGCCCCTGTAAATGTCGTTGGATTAAGCAGGGGGATGCTAATAAATTTGAAACGTCCCTCGTTCCTGGGGTCCCAAAAATAATAAAAGGAAACCCGTCGTGACGACTTATAACTATTACCGCTGCCGCTCTAAAACCGTTTCGCTCGATTGCATATTGTTTGAATTCGAATATGCACAACGCGATGGAGGCAAGGTATGAATCGCTCCGACGAAATAATCTGCGTCAAGAATGTTTATAAAGTCTTCGGCACTCAGCCAGCACTGGCCATGAAGTTGATCGAAGAGGGCGCCTCGAAAGCCGAAGTTTTCAAAAAGACCGGCCAGGCCATCGGCGTATTCGATGCCAACTTCTCGGTCAAGCGAGGCGAGATCTTTGTCATCATGGGGTTGTCCGGCTCGGGCAAATCGACCATGGTCCGACTGTTCAATCGCCTGATCGAGCCGACCTCCGGCAGCATCTTTCTCAATGGCCGGGAAATCACCGGACTGGGCGACAAGGACCTGTTGCAGGTGCGCCGAAAAGACATGGGCATGGTCTTTCAGTCCTTTGCCCTGATGCCGCACATGAGCGTCATCGACAACGTCAGCTTCGGCCTGGAAATCAGCGGAGTCGGCGAAAAGGAACGCTACTGCCGGGCCATGGGCGCCCTTGAGCAGGTCGGGCTTTCCGGGCAGGAAATGTGCTTCCCCCATCAACTCTCCGGCGGCATGCAACAGCGGGTCGGCCTGGCCCGGGCGCTGGCCAACGACCCGGCCATCCTGCTGATGGACGAAGCGTTCTCCGCCCTCGATCCGATGATCCGCAGCGAGATGCAGGGCGAGCTGATCAAGCTTCAGGCCGAGCAGGATCGCACCATCATTTTCATCTCCCACGACATTGAAGAAGCCGTCCGCATCGGTCACCGCATCGCAATCATGGAGGGCGGGCGCGTGGTGCAGATCGGCACGCCCCGTGAGCTGCTGTGCAACCCGGTGAACAAATATGTGCGGGACTTTTTCAACGGTTTCGACACCAGCCGCATATTGCGCGCTGGCGATATCGCACAAGCCGATTCGGGAATTGTTTATGAACCGGGTCGTCAAACTCCGATAAAGGCTGACGCTTCCTTGCGCGAGATTTTTCATCTTGTTGCGGCATCTTCAACACCAATGCCGGTAGTTGATGAAGTTGGACTTTATAAAGGGTCGATCTCGCAAGGGCATCTATTAAGTTGCCTGGGCAATAGCTGAGATCCTGATTTAAAAAAAGAATGGTCACGCAGTCCGCAAGTGCGAGGTAGTGTCATGTCCGACTTTAACTTTCTGGATCCCTTCCAGAGTTTGAATATTCCGCTGGGGTCGTGGGTTGAAACCGCCCTCAAATATCTGGTGCATAACTTCCGGGATGTCTTCCGCTCGATTCGCTGGCCGGTCGATCAGGTACTCGACGGCGTCCAGTGGGGGCTGCTTTCGCTGCCGCCAACGGTGTTCATCATCATTGCCGGGCTGATCAGCTGGCAGATCGGCGGCAAACGCATCGCGATCTTCAGTGTGGCGACCCTGACCGGGCTCGGGCTGATCGGCGTGTGGAACGACGCGATGGTCACCCTGGCGCTGGTGCTGACCTCGCTGTTGTTCTGCGCGGTGATCGGCATTCCGCTGGGCATCCTCTGTGCCCGCAGCGACCGCACGGAAATGATCATCCGCCCGGTGCTGGACGCCATGCAGACCCTGCCGGCGTTCGTGTACCTGGTGCCGGTGGTGATGCTGTTCGGCATCGGCAACGTGCCCGGCGTGATCGTCACGATCATCTTCTCTGTCGCACCGCTGGTACGCCTGACCAACCTCGGCATCCGTCAGGTGCCGGCGGACAAGGTTGAGGCAGCGCGGGCTTTTGGCTGCACACCGATGCAGATGCTGATGAAGGTTCAACTGCCGCTGGCCGCGCCGACCATGATGGCCGGCTTGAACCAGACGCTGATGCTGTCGCTGTCGATGGTGGTGGTCGCCTCGATGATTTCGGTCGGCGGGCTGGGGCTGATGGTGCTCAGCGGCATCGGGCGCCTCGACATGGGCCTGGCCAGTGTCGGCGGAGCAGGGCTGGTGTTGCTGGCGGTGTTCCTCGATCGCCTGACCCAGGCCATGGGTGAACGCAGCAGCGATCTGGCCACCGGACAGCGCTGGTATGAGAGCGGGCCGGTCGGCCTGGTCATGAAGTTGAAGAAAAAGAAGAACGTTGCTCGTGCGGTCATTAACTGAACCTTTCTGCTCACCGATTAAAACTCCAAAGCGTGGTGAAACATGAAACTGGCAAATCTCAAGAAAAGCGTCATGGCGGGTGTGGTTGCTTGTGTATTGGGCACGGTGCTTTGTTCGGCGGCCTATGCGGCCGACGCCAACAAGCCCGGCGCCGGTGTGTCGATCACGCCGATTTTCCCGACCATCGCCGAAGAGCGCTTTCGCGGTGAAGTGGTGATCGCCGGGCTCAAGGAACTGGGCTACGACGTCAAACAGCCGAAGGAAACCGACTACCCGGCGATGTTTCTCGCGCTGTCCTACGGCGATGCGGATTTCACCGTGCATGAGTGGGAGCACCTGCACGAAGCGTTTTATGAAAAGGCCGGCGGCGATGACGTGATGGTCAAGGTCGGGCAGATCATGAAGGGCGTGCTGCAGGGTTACCTGATCGACAAGAAAACCGCAGATGCCTATCACATCAAGGATCTGTCGGACCTGAAGAAACCCGAGATCGCCAAGCTGTTCGACAGCAACGGTGACGGCAAGGCCGACCTGACCGGTTGCAACCCGGGCTGGGGCTGCGAAGTGATGGTCGAGCACCACATGAAGGCTTACGGCCTGGAGCCGACCGTCGTCGACAACCGCGGCTCGTACTTCGCGTTGATGGCCGACACCATCGCCCGCTATCAGCAAGGCAAACCCGTGCTGTTCTTCACCTGGGTGCCGCAGTGGATTTCCAGCGTGCTGGTCGAAGGGCGCGACGTGGTCTGGCTGCCGGTGCCGTACACCGACCTGCCTGACGGCAAGGAAAGCAAGGACACCTTCTACGAAGGCAAGAACCTCGGCTTCCCGGTGGACACGATCAATGCCGTCATGAACAAGGAATTCGCCGAGAAGAACCCGGTGGCCCGCAAGTTTCTCTCCGAGGTCAGCATCAGCACCGCCGACGAAAGTGCGCAGAACCTGAAGATGCAGAACGGCGAGAAGTCCCTGGCCGACATCAAGCGCCACGCTGCCGAATGGATCAAGGCCCACCAGCAAAGTTACGACGGCTGGCTGAGCGATGCGCGGGCGGCGGCCAAGTAAACGGGTTGTTCTTGTTCCAAGTGACGGTTATCGGGTGGCGCAGCATGGACACTTTCCAAAGCACATTGAAACTGCAGAACATCGGGTTTCGCCAGACCACGGATTTGATCGGGCATGAACGCATCGTGCGGGTAGCGTTCATTTTGCTCGATCACTTCTCGCTGACGACCCTTTCGACAGCCATGGACGCGCTGGCCACCGGTAACCTGATCAATGGCGACACGGTTTACAGGATTTCGACTTATTCGCTGCAAGGCGGCCTGGTCGACAGTGATGTCGGCGTACCGATCGCTTCGCAGCGGCTGGCGGTGGAAGGCTTCCATCAGGATGCGGTGATCGTCGTGGGTGGTCAGCGGGTCCGGCTGTCGTCGAGCCCGATGTTGCGTCGGGTACTGAAACGCGTCGCTACTGCCAAAGGCGTGGTGGCGGGTTGCTGGAACGCTGCGTTCTATCTTGCGGATGCGGGATTGCT
This sequence comes from Pseudomonas sp. R43(2017), assembly GCF_002112345.1. Classification (NCBI taxonomy): domain Bacteria; kingdom Pseudomonadati; phylum Pseudomonadota; class Gammaproteobacteria; order Pseudomonadales; family Pseudomonadaceae; genus Pseudomonas; species Pseudomonas sp. R43(2017). Next base: position 798,662 of record NZ_NEHJ01000001.1, on the reverse strand, counting down.
GGAGGGGCAGGATTTCGCCTGCCATGGCGATAGTCGCGCATTGATCGGCGAGTATTTCCCGCATTTGAAGGCGTGCACTCGGGACTTTGCTTTTGGCCAGCGCCGTGCGACGTGCGCCAATGCCTGCTCGGCGCTGGACATGACCCTGGCGCTGATGCAGGAACTGGGTTCGCGCAGCGATGCTTCATTGGTCGGTGAGATCAAACGGGTGCACCAGCCGAAAACCCAGGAAACGCTGCGTGCCGAAGATGTCCGGCCGGCGGCCATTCCCAAGCCGTTGAACATGGCGCTTTCGTTGATGGAAAAACACATCGAAGAGCCCTTGGAAATTGACGAAATCGCCAGCCATGTCGGTGTTTCCCGCCGCCAGCTGGAGCGACGTTTCGCGCGGTATCTGAATGCCGCCCCCAACCGCTATTACCTGGAGTTGCGTCTGACCCGGGCACGCCAGTTGATCGTGCAAAGCGACCGTTCATTGACGGACGTGGCGTTGGCAACCGGGTTTGTCAGTTATCCGCACTTCTACAAACGCTTCAAGGATCTGTTCGGACTGCCGCCCATGACCTTCCGGGATTACTACTACGCGAACGACTCCGGTGCCGGGCGATATGCGCTCGCCGCCAACTTCTGAACGATTGAAAAGATTCAAGTAACGCAACTTTGATGGCTGTTTTCATTCAACGCGACTCCGCGCGTTCGCTTCGTGTCGGGTTCGATTTGTCATTTCAACAATAAACGGTTCAACACTATGAAAGTCAGTTCGCTGCCCGCCGATGATGACAGCTGTGGCTGGTTCCACTTGAGCCGGCCACGCAGCCCCGAGCCTGGCCATCGCGGCCACCGTTCGGCGCGTTGGGTGGTCGTCGGCGCCGGCTTCACCGGGCTGGCGGCGGCACGCCAGCTCGCGCTGAACTTCCCCGACGATGAAGTGGTGCTGATCGAAGCGCAGGAAGTGGGGTTGGGGCCGTCCGGTCGCAATGCCGGTTTCGCAATCGATCTGCCCCACGACATCGGGGCCGAGGACTATATCGGCGATATCGACCTGGCCAGGATCAGCCTGAAGCTGAACCTGGAGGGCCAGTCGATCCTGCGCAATCTGGTTGATCAGTTCGGCATCGATTGCCAGATGAAAGCCTGCGGCAAGTATCAGGCGGCCGTGGAAGAGCGCGGCATCGCGGTGCTGGAAGCTTATCGCCGGGGTCTCGACAAGCTCGGTCAGCCGTATCAGATGATCGATGCGGATGAACTGCCCGAGCATCTGGGCACCCGTTTCTACCGCAAGGCGCTGTTCACCCCCGGTGCGGTGCTGGTTCAGCCGTCGGCGCTGGTCAAGGGCCTGGCGGACAGTCTGCCGGCCAACGTCACCCTGTACGAACGCACGCCGATTCTGGAAGTGGAATACGGCGCCAAAACCTTGCTCAAGCACGCTCACGGCAGCATCACCGCCGACCGACTGATCCTCGCCAACAACTCGTTCGGCATGCGCTTCGGTTTTCTGCAGGGCCGCATGTTGCCGATCTACACCTACGCCAGCATCACCCGCCCGCTGACCGACGAGGAGCAGGCGCGTCTGGGCGGCAAACCGTTCTGGGGCGCGATTCCGGCCGACCCGTTCGGCACCACGGTGCGGCGCACCCCCGACAACCGTTTGTTGATCCGCAACAGCTTCAGCTTCAACCCCGATGGCCGCAGCAACAGCAAATACAACGAGCGCTTCGTGCACCGGCACCGCGCGTCGTTCGACCAGCGCTTCCCGATGCTGCCGGGAGTGCAGTTCGAATACACCTGGGGCGGGGCGCTGGCCATGTCGAGGAACCACAACGGCTTCTTCGGCGAACTGGCGCCGAACGTGTACGGCGCGCTGGGCTGCAATGGCCTGGGCGTCACCCGTGGCACGGTCACCGGCAAATTGCTCGCCGACTGGCTGGCCGGGCAGCGCGACGGCTTGATCGATTTCCTGTTGCAGGCGCCGGGGCCGACGGGAAACCCGCCCGAACCGTTTCTGTCGCTGGGCGTGAACATGAACCTGAAGTGGGGGCAATACCGCGCCGGCCGCGAAAGTTGAACGCTCATGGCACGCCCTGCGCGATGAGCTGAAGTAACGATGCACTGAATACAAGGACAAGAAATGAACAACGTTGCTGTATCAATCGAGGACGTACCGCTCAATGGCTTTCATCGTCTGCTGACGATCCGTTCGGCCGGTGGTTCCTTTGTCGACGGGTATGTTCTGAGCATCATCGGTGTGGCGCTGGTGCACATGTCCAGGTCTCTGGCGCTGGACGATTTCTGGGAAGGCATGATTGCCGCCTCGGCGCTGATCGGCATTTTCTTCGGCGGCTTTCTCGGCGGCTGGCTGACCGATGTGCTGGGTCGCAAGCGTCTGCTGTTTGTCGGGCCGACCCTGTTTATCGTGGCCTCGCTGGCGCAGCTGTGGGTCGACTCGGCGGTGGCGCTGTTTTTTCTGCGGCTGCTGCTGGGGGTAGCGGTCGGCATCGAGTACCCGGTGGCGACTTCGCTGCTGGTCGAGTTCATGCCGCGCAAATATCGCGGCCCGCGTCTGGCGACGCTGACGATCATGTGGTTCGCCGGGGCGGCGATGGCGTATGTGGTGGGCGAGCTGTTGTTCAAACTGTGGGGCTCCGATGCCTGGCGGCTGGTGCTGGCCAGCGCGGCGGTCATCGGCGCCATGCTGTTTCTGGTGCGCATCGGCACCCCCGAATCGCCACGCTGGCTGTTGAGCAAGGGCCGCGCCGCCGAAGCCGAGGCGATCATCAAACAGGTCTATGGCAACGACTTCTCCCTGGCCAATCTTCCCGAGCACCGGGTGGGCGAGAAGCTGACGATCTTCAACCTGCTGCACTCCGGCTACGGCAAGCGGATGCTGTTTGTCGTGGTGTTCTGGACCTGTTCGGTGGTGCCGCTGTTTGCCGTGTATGCCTTTGCGCCGAAGGTGCTGGCCGCGCTGAACCTGCAGGGCGACTGGTCATCCCTCGGCTCGGTGGCGATTACCTTGTTCTTTGTCATCGGCTGCGTGATTTCGACCCGGATCATCAACCGCGTCGGCCGACGCAATCTGTTGATCTACAGCTTTCTCTGCTCGGGCCTTGCGCTGCTCGGGCTGGCCGTCGGTCACGCGGGGCCCAACGCGCTGGTGCTCGCATTCTTTGCCGTTTACGCCTTGTTCATCGGCGGCGCCCAGGTGCTGACGCTGGTGTACCCCAATGAACTGTTTCCCACGGAAATCCGTGCCTTCGCGGTCGGCGTCGGCACGTCACTGTCGCGCATCGGCGCGGCGGCGGGGACTTATCTGGTGCCGGTTTCCCTGAGCACGCTGGGCATCGCCCAGACCATGTACATCGCGGCGGCCGTCACCCTGGTCGGACTGGTGCTGTCGTGGGTGCTCGCGCCGGAAACCCGCTCGCTCAACCTGCAACAGGCTGCCTCGCTGAATTGAACCTTGCCCGGGCCGTAGCGGCGTCGGGCCAACGAATCGAACACTGCAACCACTGGAGAAAACCCAATGAACTTTGACGGCATCTTTACCCCCGCCATTACGCCTTTGTCCGCCGATGGCCAGATCGATTATTCGGCCTTCGCCGAAGTGCTCGAGTATCTGATCGAGTCGCGGGTTCACGGCATCGTCATCGGTGGTTCGACCGGCGAATACTACGCCCACACCACCGCCGAGCGGCTGAAAGTGGCCGAGCGCGCCAGGGAAGTGATCAACGGCCGGATTCCGCTGGTGATCGGCACGGGCGGGATTCGCACCGAAGATGCGGTGGCCTTCGCCGAGCACGCCAAGTCGATCGAGGCCGACGCAATTCTGGTGGGCTCGCCGCCGTATGCCTTGCCGACGCAAAAGGAAATCGCCGCCCACGTGCTGGCTGTGGACAAGGCCGCCGGCCTGCCGATCATGCTCTACAACTACCCGGCGCGGATGGGCGTAGCGATGGGCCCTGAGTTCTTCGAGGCGATTGCCGGTTGCAAGAACATCGTCGCGATCAAGGAAAGCTCCGGCGACACCGCCCAGTTGCATCGTCTGGCGCATTCGCATCCTTCGATCCAGCTGTCCTGCGGCTGGGACGACATGGCCCTGGAGTTTTTCGCCTGGGGCGCGCGCAGCTGGGTCTGTGCCGGTTCGAACTTCATTCCGGCCGAGCACATCGCGCTGTACGAAGCCTGCGTTCTGGAGAAGAACTTCGACAAGGGCCGACGGATCATGTCGGCGCTGTTGCCGCTGATGGATGTGCTGGAGAGCGGCAAGTTCGTACAGTCGATCAAGCACGGCAGCGAACTGGTCGGCCTGCGTGCCGGCGGCGTGCGCAAGCCGATGCAGCCTCTGGAAGCCTCCGAGAAGGAAGCGCTGGAAAGCGTGATCAAAACCCTCAAACAGAATGTGGCGCGCATCGTCGCGGAGGTTTGAAATGGCCGATCTTCTGAGTCAAGCGCAATACCGCGAACTGGCGGCGAAGCTTGAGTTTCGCAATCAGGCGTTCATCAACGGCGAGTTCTGCAGCGCGCTGTCCGGCAAGACCTTCACCACGACCAACCCGGCCACTGAAGCGGTGTTGACCGAGATTACCGCCTGCGGTGCCCAGGACGTGGACGTTGCCGTCGCCGCCGCCAAAGCTGCGTTCGAGGATGGGCGCTGGCAAGGGCTGGCGCCGTCGGCGCGCAAATCGGTGTTGCTGCGATTCGCCCAATTGCTGGACGACCACTCCCATGAACTGGCGGTGCTGGAAAGCCTCGACAGCGGTAAACCGATCCGCGAATGCCAGAACATCGACGTGCCCGAAACGATTCATACCCTGCGCTGGCACGCCGAGCTGATCGACAAGATCTACGACTCGACTGCACCGACCGGAAACGGCGCGGTGACCATGGTCGTGCGCGAACCGATTGGCGTGGTCGGCCTGGTGTTGCCGTGGAATTTCCCGCTGCTGATGCTCGCGTGGAAGATCGGCCCGTCGCTGGCCGCTGGTTGTTCGATTGTGGTCAAACCGGCCAAGGAAACCACCCTGAGCACCTTGCGTGTGGCCGAGCTGGCGCATCAGGCGGGGATTCCCGCCGGCGTGTTCAACGTGGTGCCCGGCGGCGGCAAGGAAGCGGGCGAACCGCTGGGCCGTCATCCGGACGTCGCCATGGTCAGCTTCACCGGGTCCACCGACACCGGGCGCTTGTTCCTCAAGTATTCCAGCGAATCCAACCTGAAACGCATCGTGCTGGAGTGCGGCGGCAAGAACCCGGCGGTGGTGATGAACGATGTCGAAGACGTCGATCTGGTCGCTCAGCACGTGGTCAACGGCGCGTTCTGGAACATGGGCGAAAACTGCTCGGCTTCGTCGCGGCTGATCGTGCACACAGACATCAAGGACCAACTGCTCCAGCGCGTTAAGGTGCATCTGGCCGACTGGAAAATGGGCGATCCACTGGACCCGGAGAACCGTCTGGGCTCCATGATCAGCAAGGCGCATTTCGAGAAGGTCCGTTCGTACCTCGACCATGCCCGGGAGCAAAACCTGTCGGTGCTGGCGGGGGGCAACACGGCCGACAACATTTTCGTCGAGCCGACCATCGTCGATGGCGTCCGCCGTGACAGTCGTCTGTTCCAGGAAGAAATCTTCGGCCCGGTGCTGAGCGTGACCACGTTCACCTCCGTCGACGAGGCGATCAGCCTGGCCAACGACACGGCTTATGGTCTGGCGGCCTCGGCCTACACCGGCAGCCTGCGCCATGCGCTGAAACTCTCGCGGGGCATTCGCGCCGGTATCGTCACCGTGAACTGCTTCGGCGAGGGCGATGCGTCGACGCCTTTCGGCGGCTACAAGGAGTCCGGTTTCGGTGGGCGTGACAAGTCGATCTGGGCCCATGACCAGTACACCGAGCTGAAAACCATCTGGATCGACGCTTCCTGATTCATCGCGGTTTTTCGCAGGTCTTTTTCGCCCCGATCGGCACGTTTGTACCGGTTGGGGCGAATTGCATTCATTCCCGAGTATTTTGCCGCCCCGGCGGTTAGCATGGCGGCATAACAAGTAACTGATGGACCGCATCTTGATCGAACGACGTCAATTCAGCGGTGGCATGAAGGGCAAGAACCTTCGCTACCTGAACGAGCCTTCCACCGGGGCGGGGCGCATGACCCGCACGGGGTTCTTGCTGCTGGAGCATTTTTCCCTGCCGGCCTTCACCCAGGCACTGGACACCCTTGTCACCGCCAATCTGCTGCGCCCCGGTCTGTTTTCCACCCGCACTTTTGGCCTGAGCGACGGAGAAGTCATCAGCGACCTTGGGCTGGTGATCCGCCCGGATTCACGGCTTGAGGCGAGTGTGTTGCAGGAACTGGACCTGCTGGTGATCTGCGGCGGCTACCGCACGGAATTGAAGGCCAGTGACGAGTTCATCGGCCTGCTGAAAATGGCCGCCGAGGCTGGCGTGCTGTTGGCCGGGTTGTGGAACGGTTCATGGTTTCTGGGCCGGGCAGGGGTGCTGGAAGGGTATCGCTGTGCGATTCACCCGGAGCATCGACCGGCGCTGGCGGAAATCTCCAAGGCCACGCAGGTCAGCAGCGAGCCCTATGTGATCGACCGCGACCGGTTGACCGCGTCGAGCCCGTCCGGGGCATTCCACATGGCGCTGGACTGGATCAAAAGCCTGCACGACAAGGCGTTGGTCGAGGGTATCGAAGACATTCTGGCGTTCGAGGAATCGCGCTACCGGCGGATCAAACCCACCGAAAACATCAGCGTCAGTGCGCCGTTGCGCGAAGTGGTGAAACTGATGGACGCCAACCTCGAAGAGCCGCTGGAGCTGGAACAACTGGCGGTGTATGCCGGGCGTTCCCGGCGTCAGCTGGAGCGGCTGTTCAAGGAGCAACTGGGCACCACACCGCAGCGTTATTACATGGAACTGCGCATTACCGAAGCCCGGCGTCTGCTGCAGCACACCGAGCTGTCTCAGGTGGATGTGCTGGTGGCTTGCGGGTTTGTATCGCCGAGTCATTTCAGCAAGTGCTACAGCGCTTACTTCGGTTATCGACCGTCCAAAGAAAAACGGCTCGTCAAATGACGAGCCGTTCGGCGTGCTGCTTCAGAGGTGATCGGCGTCGATGATTGCTTTGGCGAAGGTCTGCGGACTTTCCTGCGGCAGGTTGTGGCCGATGCCGCCGTTGATCAGACGGAACTCATACTTGTCGGTAAAGCGTTTGGCGTAATCCTCGGGCGCCGGGTGCGGGGCGCCGTTGGCATCGCCTTCCAGGGTGATGGTCGGCACGCTGATCGAAGGCGCGGTGGCGAGTTTCTGCTCCAGCGCTTCGTACTGGCTTTCACCCTGCACCAGCCCCAGACGCCAGCGGTAGTTGAACACGGTGATGGCGACGTGATCCGGGTTCTCCAGGGCCTTGGCGCTGCGGTCGAAGGTGGCGTCGTCCAGCGCCCATTTCGGTGAGGCGGTTTGCCAGATCAGCTTGGCAAAATCGTGGGTGTTCTTGGCGTAACCGGCCGCACCACGGTCGGTGGCGAAGTAGAACTGATACCACCATTGCAGCTCGGCCTTGGGCGGCAGCGGATTCTTGCCGGCGGCCTGATTGCCGATCAGGTAACCGCTGACCGACACCAGCGCTTTGACGCGCTCAGGCCACAGCGCCGAGACGATATCCGCCGAACGTGCGCCCCAGTCATAGCCGCCGAGTACGGCAGTTTTGATCTTCAGCGCGTCCATGAAGTCGATGACGTCACTGGCGAGCGCCGCCGGCTGACCATTGCGCACAGTCTTGTCGGAAAGGAAGTGCGTATCGCCATAACCCCGGGCGTACGGCATCAGCACGCGATAACCCTTGGCCGCCAGAATCGGTGCGACTTCGTCGTAGCTGTGAATGTCGTAGGGCCAGCCGTGCAGCAGAATCACCACCGGACCATCGGCCGGGCCGGTTTCGGCGTAGGCCACGTCCAGCACGCCGGCTTTCACATGTTTTAACGCGCCGAAGGGCAGGTCGGCTTTCACGCTGGCGGCTACGGTCTTGACCGGCTCCGGTGCCGTCGATTGAGCGTTGGCGAACGTGCCGAATTGCATCAGGGCGGTGGCGAGAATCGACAGGCCCAGCAGGCGGCGACGGGTGTTGCCGGTAGCGGTGGTGTGCATTGCAGGTTTCATGGTCAGGCTCCTTTGCAATCGACGGGGACGGGGTTCTGGGTGAACCCTTCTGAACTGGAGCCCAGTAAAACCTGTTGGTGTATCCGTGCTGTTTCGGTTTTGCTCCCGAGTTAAGGGCGTGTGTATCCGCAGGCATCCCGTACACAGTGCGATACAAATCCGCCGTCCATGAAAAAGCCCCGAATGATCGGGGCCTGGTTGTTTTGCGCTTTTCGCAGATTCAGGCCTGGGTAATGTGTTTCGGTCCGGCCAGGGCCCAGGCGATCAGTCCCAGTAACGGTACAAACACGATCAGTACGATCCAGACGCCCTTGTTGCTCGATTTTCCTTCGCTCTTGCGTACCCGGTTGATTGCCCACAGTTCGACGAGCAAAAGAATGATGGCCAGTACGATCCACGTGGTTTCGATTTGCATGAGCTACCTCCTGATGGTCATTCGGTTAGGCGGGCGGTGAAACCGAGGGTTCATTTAATTTGCGTCGCGCCTGCGTCGGTCAACCTGCACAAATCTTCTAAACGCTTCGACGTGAAGCGCGGTAAGTTAGGCATCGAACCCAATTCTCCGGAGCCTTTGCGTGGACAAACGCAACTGGATCGACCTGTCTCAGGATGCCGACACCGGCATCGAGTCGATCCGTGCCCATTTCCGGGGCCATGCCTACGATCCGCACTGGCATGACAGTTTTCTGGTGGGCGTCACCGAGCAAGGGGTTCAGCAGTTCGATTGCCGGCGGGTGCGGCATTTCAGTACGCCGGGCAAGATCTTCATGCTGGAGCCGGGGGAAATCCACGACGGGCACGCGCCCACCGAGGAAGGCTTTACCTACTCCATGCTCTATCTCGATCCGCATTGGCTGGAGCGCGAGTTGCTGGCGCTGTTCGATCAGGCGCCGGACAACCGCCAGCTCGGATTCTCCGACACCCTGAGCCAGGACCCGCGTCTGGCCACTTCCATCAATCAGGCCTTTCAGGCCCTGCATCACGGCGACTTGCGCATCGTGCGGCAGAGCGCTGTCGACCACTTGCTGGGGGCTTTGACGTCCCACCTCGACTGGCGCAAGCGTCAGGCGTTCGATCCACGCTTGCCGCGCGTGGCGCAGGTGGCACGGGATTACCTGCATGCCCATGCCTTCGAAGACATCGGGCTGGATGATCTGGCCCGGGCCTGCGGGGTTGACCGCTTTCGGCTGACCCGTGCCTTCAAGTCGGCCTTCGGGCTGGCGCCCCATGGCTACTTGATCCAGTTGCGGCTGGCCCGGGCCCGGCAAATGCTGGCGCGAGGTGAAACGCCTGCCGCCGTCGCCAGTGCGTTGGGGTTTGCCGATCAAAGCCATCTCGGCCGCTGGTTTCGCCGCGCCTATCACCTGACGCCCGCCGACTACCGCAAGCGCTGCTCAAACCTTCCAGACTGAACGTCTCGCAACCGCGACCATGGACTCCTGTTCTGATCCGGAGTCCATCCCATGGAATCGTTGTTGCCTTTTCTGCTGTTTTCCTTCGTCGCCTCCATCACCCCGGGGCCGACCAATATTCTGGTGATGAGCCACAGCTCGCGGCGCGGCATGCTCGCCACGCTGCCGATCATCTTCGGTGCCTGTGTGTCGGCGGCACTGGTGGTGCTGGTGGTCGGGCTCGGCGTTGGCGAAACATTGCTGCGCTATCCCCGGGTGCAGCAGGCGATGGCCTGGGCCGGAGTGCTGTGGCTGAGCTGGCTGGCGTGGCAGATCTTTCGCAGCACGCCGCCGTCCCTTGACCCGGCAACGGCGGGTGAAGAAGGGATTGGCGTTTATGGCGCCGCCGGCCTGCAACTGATCAATCCCAAGGTGTGGATGATGGCGGTGGCGGTGGTGAGCGTGTTTGGCGGAAACGGCGACGAACAGATGCGAATGCTGTTGCTGGCCTTTGTGTTTCTGCTGGTCTGCCTGCCGTGCATGACGGCGTGGGCAGTGCTGGGCGTGGGCAGCGCGCGGTTCTTTGGATCGACAAGGGCATTCAGGCGCATGAATGCCGGGCTGGCGTTTTTGTTGTTGTTGTCGGCCTGGTTGACGGTGTTGGTGTGATCGTCGCGCTTGGTCATTTAAATTTGAAATACACGACGTTGCCCTCCAGAATCGCGCCCCGATCCCGGATGCCCAAGTTGAAAGAGGTTGCGGTTGAACGAACAGACATTGTCCATGCGCCTGGAGCGTGTCGCTGCGCACGTACCCGCCGGTGCGCGCCTGGCCGATATCGGCTCGGATCACGGCTACCTGCCGGTGGTGTTGATGCGTCGGGGTGCAATCGAGGCGGCGGTGGCGGGGGAGATGGCTCTGACACCGTTTCGCTCGGCTGAACGCACCGTTTGCGAGAACGATCTGCAGCAGCAGATCACCGTGCGTCTGGCCAATGGCTTGATGGCCGTGGAACCGGCCGACGGGATCAATGCAATTACGATGTGCGGCATGGGCGGCGAGACCATCCGCGACATTCTCGAAGCCGGCAAGTCGCGCCTGAGCGGCCGCGAACGCCTGATCCTGCAACCCAACGGCGGCGAGCAACCGCTGCGCCAATGGTTGATGGACAACGGCTATCGGATCCTCTGCGAAGAAGTCCTGCGGGAAAACCGCTTCGACTACGAAATCATCGTCGCCGAGCGTGGCGAGCCGGTGATTTACTCCGCCGAAGAACTGTACTTCGGTCCGCTGCAATTGCAGGCGCGCAGCCCGGCGTTTGTCAGCAAGTGGCAGCACCGGTTACGGCACAAGCAGCAGACTCTGACGCACTTCGGTCGCGCGCGACATGCGGTGCCCGAAGAGAAGGTGCAGGACCTGACCCGGCAGGTGCGGTGGATCACCGAAGTGCTCGCTTGAACCTGACTCAGGGCTGATATCATTCAACAACTTTCAAGCAGGGCAAGACACCATGAATCGCCAAAAGAAACTGCAACAACTCTTCAAGGAAAAATCCAGAAAGGCCAACGCCAAACTGGCGCCGAAAAGCAACAAGCCCAAATACGTCAGCAAGGCTGACCGCTTGAAGATGGAAGCTGAAGCCAGCCAGGAGCCGAGCCTTTTCACTGAAGAGTGATGCAGGTTCACCCGGCGGATATAACCCGCATCGTTTGCACAAAAGGACCACAAAAGGGGACCACAAAAGGGGACAGATTTATTTTCAGAAAATAGAAAATAAATCTGTCCCCTTTTGTGTTTTGAACGCCCACCTCAAGGGCCCGTTTTTTCTCACACAGACGCTGCTGCCGCTAATGGAGGAGGGTGCCAGTATCGTCAATCTGACGAGTGCGACCACCCGCGTCGCAACAGCGGGCGTGGCGCCATATGCCGCCGCCAAGGGTGGGCTTGAGGTCCTGACGCGTTACATGGCCAAGGAGTTCGCGGATCGCCGGATTCGGGCCAACGCGGTTTCGCCGGGCGCGATACGCACTGAATTGGGCGGCGGTTTGAATGATGAATTCGAGGCCTTGCTGGCCTCGCAAACGGCCCTCGGCCGGGTGGGCGAGCCGCAGGACGTTGCTCGTGTCATTTCCTTGTTGCTGTGCGAAGAGAGCGGCTGGATCAACGCCCAATCCATTGAAGTCGCGGGCGGCTATTTCATCTGAACCGACCATTGAACGCGAGGCAGCACCATGCTTGATCATATTTTTCTGTCAGTCAGCGATATCCAGCGCTCCATTGATTTCTATACGGCTGTATTGACCCCCCTGGGCATCACCGCCAGGCTCGATTACGACGGCAAGGACGGCCCGCCGGGGCATCCCGACCTGAAAGGTTTCGGTGCCCATGGCCGGATGTTTTTCTGGTTGCGCGCAGGTGTGCCAGAGGGGCGGGCAGTGCATGTAGGTTTTGTCGCCAGCAGCAAGGCCGAGGTTGACGCGGCTTACGCGGTGGCCATTGAACGGGGTGCTGTCGACAATGGCCCGCCGGGCGCACGCTTGCATTACGACCCCGATTATTACGCGGCCAACGTCCTCGATCCGGACGGTTACAGCCTGGAGTTCGTCTACAAAAAATGGCAGCACGCCCAATGAGTACATTAATGATCTACGGCGCGACGGGTTACACCGGGCGCATGGCGGCCGAGCACGCTCGGTCGTTGGGCCTCGATGTCGTCATCGCCGGCCGGACAGCGGAAAAACTCCAATCCCTCGCCGCGCAACTGGACCTGCCTTATCGAGTGTTCGCTGCGGATGCCGTCGCAGCAGAGTCTCTGGAGGGCGTTGCAGTACTGTTGAACTTTGCAGGGCCGTTCGTGCGGACGGCGGACATTTTCATGCAGGCGTGTATCAAGGCCGGAGTGGACTATCTGGATATCACCGCAGAGATCAATGTCTATCGGCGGGCCGAGCAACTAGGCGCCGAAGCCGCGAAGGCCGGTGTGATGTTGCTGCCTGGTGTCGGCTGTGATGTGGTGCCGACCGATTGCCTGGCGATGCATGTCGCTCGACGTGTACAGGGACCGCGTTCACTGAAGATCGCACTGCAAGTGGCGGGCTCCATGTCTCGCGGGTCGGCTCTGAGCGTCGGTGAAATCGTTGGCGCGGGCCTGTTGGCCAGGGTCGACGGACAACTGGTCGCCACGCCCGATGCTGAGCCCTGCCACTTCGATTTCGGCGACGGACCGGTGGTTTGCGTACCGCTATCGTTCGGTGACCTGGTCACCGGTTGGCACTCCACCGGCATTCCCGACATTGCCATGTATGTGCACATCAGTGGCGACGCGTTTCCCGAGGGCGATCTGTCGCTGTTGCCGGACGGCCCCAGCGCCGAACAGCGTGAGGCTCATCGCGCCCGTGCGGTGGCCGAAGTCTCTGGCGTCAACGGCAGTGCCGCGCGGTCGGTCATTGAAACGGTCAACGGATATACCTACACACCGTTGGTAGCCGTGGAGGCTGCTCGTCGAGTGTTGGCGGGGGAGCGGCGACCAGGTTTTGAAACACCGGCTCGGGTATTCGGCATCGAGTTTGCCCAGAGCATTGCAGGAACAACCGTGACTGACTTCTAAAACCACCGGGACGACGAGCCGCCTTTCCATCAAGTACTCGGCGGCTTCGCCAACTCAATCCCCGCCGCCCCCAGCCGCTTGAGTATCTCGAACAACAGATCACTCTTGGTCTTGCCGACAATCCTCGGGCTGTCGACGTAACCCGTCACGGTCAGCGTGATGCCATCGGGTGAAAGTTTGCTGAAACGCACGAACGGCGCCGGTTTGCCGAGAATGGTTTCGTGCTCTGTGTAGGTGTCGAGCAGCAGGCCTTTGACCTGTTCGGGGTCGATGTCCAGCGGGAACATCAGCTCCAGCGTCGCCACGCCCTGGGCGCTGCCGCCAAGGGTGACATTGCGCAGGTTCTGCGAGATCAGTTGCGAGTTGGGCACGATCACGATCGAGCGGTCGCTGAGCTGGATTTCCGTGGCGCGCACGTTGATCCGCCGAATGTCGCCCTCGACACCGCTGATGCTGATCAGGTCGCCCACTTTGACTGGGCGTTCGGTGAGCAGGATCAGCCCCGAGACAAAGTTCTTCACGATCTCCTGCAGACCGAAACCGATCCCCACGGACAGCGCGCTGACGATCCACGCCAGGTTGGTCCACTGCACGCCCAGCGACGACAACGTCAGCAGAATCACCACCGCGTAGCCGATGTTGGAAAACAGCGTGCTGAGCGACGCGCACATGCCGGGGTCCATGTCGGTCTTGGGCAGGAACTCGTTGTCGAGCCAGCGGCGCAGGGCACGAATCAGGTAAATACCGATCAGCAGGGCGAGTATGGCGTTGAGCAAATGACCGGGAACGATGTTCAGTTTGCGCAGGCCGGCACCGCCGAGAATGGTGCCGATGCTGTTGGCCAATTGACCCAGCGTGGTGCCGATGCCGCCCACGAACAGCGTGATCACCGCCAGCAACAGCAACGCCGCCCGGCCCACGCCGGCCAGCAGGGTCGAGGCCTGTTCAAGGCGCCGGTCGCCGACGCCGAGCAGTTGCTTCAAGGCCTTGCCACTGGAATGGCGGGGCGAGAAGACGTATTCGCAGCTGTCCTTGAGCAACTGCATCAGCAGGTAGAAACCGGACAGCACGATAAACGCCCACACCAGTTCATAGGTGATGAACCGCGCCAGCGATACGTAGCCTGTCAGCAACGCACCGAGGGAAATGACCATCGCCAGTGTGGTCACGGTGTAAATCACCCCGGCGAGGGTGTTGCCCGTCACCTGCGCATCTCCGGCCGCCGCCAGCGCCTTGCGCACCTTGCCGACGCGCATCAGCAGCACGGTGACGATGGCCAGCACTACCAGCGCGATCACGCCGCGGCCGGTGATCACGATCTGGCTGCTCATGCCGGACGAGTTGCCGACCTGCACCGCCGTTACCAGCACCAGCAGCGTCGCGGCGAGGACTCTCGCGAAAGGTTTGAGCGTGAGAGCTACCGGTTCGGCAATCGCCGGCAACCGCCACGACGGGTGCTCGGTGGACAGCAAGGCGCGGCTCAGGCTGGTGATCATCACGCAGGCGTACACGACTTTCTGGAATTCGTCGGAGAACGTCGCCAGCATCGGCGGCAGCGGCACATGCCGGGTGCAGGCGTAATACAGCAATTCCAGGGCTATCGCGGTGGTCGCCAGTGTCGCCAGCGCCGAGGCGAAGGCCAGCGAGCTGCGGCGCAACCGGCCTTCGGGCATGCGATGGATGCACACCCACGCCAGCCAGCGGTCGGCGAGACGTCGGCCCAGGGTCCAGACCATGAAGGACAGCACCACCAGCACGCTGGTGTAGAACCGTTGCCCCGTTTGCCAGGCCTCGGTGCCGGTTTCCTTGATCTGGTCGACGAACATCTGCAGGCGTTGGCGATCGGCAGGGTCTGGATCGATCATCGGCGACCAGAAATCAGGGCTGAGCACGCTGTCGGTACGCAGGGTGAGTTCGCTTTCCAGCAACGTGCGGCGAATGCCGGCGATCTGGGTGATCAGATCGGTGGCGTTCTGCTTGAGCGTGGCCAGATTCTTCAGCGCGGTATCGACCTTGTTCTTCTGCTCGATCAACGCGGCCCGTTGTGCGGCGATGTCGGCCTGCTCGGCGGCCACCGTTTCCGTCGGTGCTGCGCCCAGTACCCCAAGTTGTACGGTCAGTTGTGCCTGTTGTGGCAGCAGCGAAGCCGACAGCCGATCAATGTCCAGAATGAACGTCTGCACCCGATCCTGGGGGCCTTCGAGCTGGTTGTAATTGTTGGCGGACGAGATCTGCTGCTTCAGGCCATCGAGGCGTTGTTGCAGGGCTTGCAGATCATTCTGGGTGACACCGGGCAGCGGGGCACCGCTGTCGGGCGAGGGCGACAAATCTGCGGCCGACACCGTAGCCAGCCCCGGGACAAGCAGGATCAGGGCGACGAACATCAATGACTTCAATGCGTTACGCATGGGACTGGCGATTCCGGTTGAACACACAATCAATGAGGTTAGGTGATCGCGCGACCGCTGCATGATTTTCCGTTGCTAATCCTGGCTTAATGCTCATCCGCTGATATCGCCGGCATCCGATTGTGAATCCCGTTTCTCGCAACTAGACTTCCGGCCATGAAACGCTACCTGCGGTTTTGTCTCGTCTTCCTGATCAGCCTGGCGCTTCCCCTCAGCGGGATGGCGGGCGGGCAGGCACCGACAGAACCCTGCCCGATGCAAGCCATGGGCATGGCGATGATGGATGGCATGGGGATGGATTGCTGCAAGGACATGAAAAGCCCCACCGATCACGGCGCGCCTTGCAAGCCGGGCCAGGAGTGCAAGACTGGCGGCCTGCTGCAAGTCGCGATCCTCAAGCCGCCCGTCACCGTGTTCAGCCCCGTGACACATTCTTTTTTCAGTGATTCCCTGCCCGTAGCGACCCCGTCCGGGGTCTGGCGACCGCCCCGCGTCTGATTCCTGTCTCCCTTGAAAACTCATTCCGCCCCGGCGGAGTGGATTGGCTGTGCGCGTGTTTTACGCCGCGCACAGCGGACGATCACAGGAATCGTAAACATGACATTCAAGTGCACAGGTTGGCCCTTCGCGGCCGGCCTTGCGGCAAGCGTGCTCGCGTGGCCGGGTTTCGCCGCCGCGCTGACACTCGATGAAGCGCTGCGACTGGCGGAAACCAACGCGCCGTCGCTGAACGCTCAAGATGCAAAAATCCAGGCTGCCAGCAGCACCGCCATCCCGGCGGGGGAGTTGCCCGATCCGAAACTGGTGCTGGGCGTGCAGAATTATCCCGTGGGTGGCCCGGATCGCTACAGCCTCGACAAGGACTTCATGACCATGCAAATGGTCGGCTGGCGCCAGGACATGCCCAATGGCGACAAGCGCAAGGCGCGCATCGAAGTCGCCGAGGCGGGCGTCGAGCGCGCGGCGGCGGAACGTCGCGTCGAACGTCTGAAAGTCCGTCAGGCCACCGCGCTGGCGTGGATCGGCAGCTATTCGGTGGAGCGCAAACAGGCGCTGCTTCAAGACTTCTACAAGGAAAACCGCCTGCTGAGCGATACCGTGCGGGCGCAGATTGCCGGTGGCCGGGCGCAACCTGCAGACGCGGTGACGCCGAAGCAGGAAGCCGCCCGACTGGCCGAGCAAGAAGACAACCTGACGCTGGAGCGCACCCAGGCCCGGGCGGCGCTCAAGCGCTGGATCGGCACCGCCGCCAACGACAAGCCCGAAGGCAACCTGCCGCAATGGTCGGTCGAGCCCGCCACCTTCAATCATCAACTGCAACACCATCCCGAACTGGCCGCATTTGCGCCCATGGCCCGCGAAGCGCAGGCGAAGGTGCAGGAAGCCGTGTCCGAGAAAAAGTCCGACTGGAGCTGGGAAGTGGATTACCAGCACCGTGGCCGCGAATTCGGCGACATGGTCAGCGTGCAGTTTTCCTGGGATCTGCCGCTGTTTCCCGAGTCGCGGCAGAACCCGAAGATCGCCGCCCGCCAGGCCGAGCTCAGCCAGATCGAGGCTGAGCGCGAAGCCTTGTCCCGGGAGCACACCGAACAACTGGAAAACGAGCTGGCCGACTATACGCGCCTCGACCGGGCGGTACTGCGCAACCAGCAAAGCCTGGTACCGCTGGCCAAAGAAAAGGTCGAGTTGAGCCTGGCCAGTTATCGCGCCGGCAAGGGCGATCTGAACGCCGTGGTCAGCGCCCGCCGTGAACTCATCGAGGCGCGCCTCAAACAGATCGACGTGGAAGAACAGCGCGCACTGACCGCTGCGCGTCTGCATTTCGCTTATGGGGAGAGCAGCCTGTGAACCTACAAAAACACAACAGCTTCTGGCTGGCCGGCCTTGCCCTTGCGGTGGGGGTTGCTGCGGGCTACGGCGTGGCTTATCAGCGTATGCCTGGCGAATCCGGCGCGGCAGCGGAGCAGGGCACCGAACCCAAGGCCCTGTACTGGTACGACCCGATGTACCCACAACAGAAGTTCGACAAGCCGGGCAAGTCGCCCTTCATGGACATGCAACTGGTGCCGCGATACGCCAGCGAAGGCGCTGGCAATGCGACGGTCAGCATCGACCCGGGCCTGACCCAGAATCTGGGGCTGCGCACGGCAACGGTTGTGCGCGGGGCCTTTTCCTCCAGCCTTGACGTGACCGGTGTGTTGGATTTCAACGAGCGCGATGTGGCGGTGATCCAGACCCGCACCAGCGGTTTTGTCGAACGGGTCTACGCCCGGGCGCCGGGGGATGTGCTGGCGGCGGGGGCGCCATTGGCGGACATTCTCGTACCGGACTGGGCGGCAGCGCAGACCGAGTTTCTGGCCCTCAGGCGCAGCGGCGACCGGGAGCTGATTTCGGCGGCGCGCCAACGGCTGCAACTGACCGGCATGCCATCGAGCCTGATTGCCCAGGTGGAACGCAGCGGCAAGGTTCAGCCGAACCTCACCGTCACCAGCCCGGTAAGCGGCGTGGTTCAGGAACTCAACGTGCGCACCGGCATGACCGTGGCCAACGGCGAGACGCTGGCGCGGATCAACGGGCTGGGCAGTGTCTGGCTCGCCGTGGCGGTGCCGGAAGCGCAGACCGGTTCCATTGCCGAAGGGCAAGCCATCGAGGCGCGGTTGCCGGCATTTCCCGGCACCGTGTTCAACGGCAAGGTCAGCGCAATCTTGCCGGACACCAACCCGGACAGCCGCACCCTGCGCGTGCGGGTCGAATTGGCCAACGCCGAGGGTCGCTTGCGTCCGGGGATGACCGCGCAGGTCCGTTTGAATCGTTCGACCGGGCAAAACAGCCTGTGGGTGCCGAGCGAAGCGGTGATCCGTACCGGCAAGCGCGCGTTGGTCATGCTGGCCGAGGACGCGGGGCACTATCGTCCGGTGGAGGTACGGCCCGGACAGGAAAGCGACGGCAGAACGGTGATCCTTCAAGGCCTGGAGGAAGGGCAGAAGGTTGTGACTTCCGGCCAGTTCCTGCTCGATTCGGAAGCCAGCCTGAAGGGCATCGTCGCTGCGCCACTTGAGACGGACGACCAAGCCTCGGGGAGCCAGCCATGATTGCCGCGCTGATTCGCTGGTCCGTGGCCAACCGTTTTCTGGTGCTGCTGGCGACGCTGTTCGTCACCGGTTGGGGAGTGTGGTCGGTGCAAAGTACGCCGATCGATGCACTGCCGGATTTGTCCGACGTGCAGGTGATCATCCGCACGCCGTACCCCGGGCAGGCGCCGCAGATCGTCGAGAACCAGGTGACCTATCCGCTGACCACCACCATGCTCTCGGTGCCGGGTGCTAAAACCGTGCGCGGCTATTCGTTTTTCGGTGACAGCTTTGTGTACGTGTTGTTCGAGGACGGCACCGATCAATACTGGGCGCGCTCGCGGGTGCTGGAGTACCTGAGCCAGATCCAGAGTCGCCTGCCGGCCAGTGCCAAACCGGCGTTGGGGCCGGATGCCACCGGGGTCGGCTGGATCTATCAGTACGCGCTGGTGGATCGCAGCGGCCAGCACGATCTGGCGCAGTTGCGGGCGTTGCAGGACTGGTTCCTCAAGTTCGAGCTCAAGACCCTGCCCAACGTCGCCGAAGTCGCCACCCTCGGCGGCATGGTCAAGCAGTATCAGGTGCAGCCCGATCCGGTAAAACTGGCCAGCCTCGGCATCACCCTGGCGCAGGTGCGTGAAGCCATCGGCAAGGCCAATCAGGAAACCGGCGGTGCGGTGCTGGAAATGGCCGAGACCGAGTTCATCGTGCGCGCGTCCGGCTATCTGAAAACCCTCGATGACTTCCGGGCGATCCCGCTCAAACTTGGGGCCGGCGGGGTGCCGGTGACCCTGGGCGATGTCGCCACGGTCCAGACCGGACCGGACATGCGCCGGGGCATCACCGAACTGGACGGCCAGGGCGAGACCGTCGGCGGCGTGGTGGTCCTGCGCAGCGGCAAGAACGCCCGGGAGACCATCGCGGCGGTCAAGGCGAAACTCGAGGACATGAAAAGCAGCCTGCCGCCCGGCGTGGAGATCGTCACCACCTACGATCGCAGCAAGCTGATCGATCGCGCCGTGGACAACCTCAGCCACAAACTGCTTGAAGAGTTCATCGTTGTGGCGCTGGTGTGCGGGATCTTTCTCTGGCACCTGCGTTCGTCGCTGGTGGCGATCATCTCGTTGCCGGTGGGTGTGCTGATTGCGTTCATCGTCATGCGTCATCAGGGGCTGAACGCCAACATCATGTCACTGGGCGGGATTGCCATCGCCATTGGTGCGATGGTCGATGCCGCCGTGGTGATGATCGAAAACGCACACAAAAAAATTGAAGCATGGCACGCCGCCAATCCGGGTCAGGAACTCAAGGGCGAGCGCCATTGGCAGGTGATGACCGACGCGGCGGCAGAGGTGGGGCCGGCGCTGTTCTTCTGCCTGCTGATCATCACGCTGTCGTTCATCCCGGTGTTTACCTTGCAGGCTCAGGAAGGACGGTTGTTCGGCCCGCTGGCGTTCACCAAGACCTACGCCATGGCGGCGGCAGCGGGGCTGTCGGTGACTCTGGTGCCAGTGCTGATGGGCTACTGGATTCGTGGACGGATTCCGGATGAGCGCCACAATCCGCTCAACCGTTGGTTGATCCGGATCTACCAGCCAGCCTTGGATGCGGTGTTGCGCCGACCGAAGTTCACGCTGGTGATGGCGCTGCTGGTGTTCGTCAGTGCGGCGTGGCCGGTCTCGCGGCTCGGTGGCGAGTTTCTGCCGCCGCTGGACGAGGGCGATCTGCTGTACATGCCGTCGGCCTTGCCGGGTTTGTCAGCGCAAAAAGCCGCGCAATTGCTGCAGCAGACCGACCGCCTGATCAAGACCGTGCCCGAGGTCGAGCATGTGTTCGGCAAGGCCGGGCGCGCCGAAACGGCTACCGATCCGGCACCGCTGGAGATGTTCGAAACCACGATCCAGTTCAAGCCCCACGAACAATGGCGCCCGGGCATGACCCCGGAAAAACTGGTGGAAGAACTGGATCGCGTGGTGAAAGTGCCGGGCCTGACCAACATCTGGATTCCGCCGATCCGCAACCGCATCGACATGCTCGCCACCGGGATCAAGAGCCCCATCGGCGTGAAGGTCGCCGGCAACGATCTGGCCCAGATCGATGCGGTGACCCAGGCCGTCGAGCGTGTGGCCAAAGACGTGCCCGGCGTCAGTTCGGCGCTGGCCGAGCGCCTCACCGGTGGTCGTTACATCGACGTCGATATCGATCGCAACGCCGCCGGCCGTTACGGGCTGAACATCAGTGATGTGCAGTCCATCGTCGCGGGGGCCATCGGCGGCGAAACCGTCGGGGAAACCATCGAGGGGCTGGCGCGGTTCCCGATCAATATCCGTTACCCGCGAGAGTGGCGCGATTCGCCCGGTGCCCTGGAGCAACTGCCGATCTACACGCCTTCGGGCAGTCAGGTCACCCTCGGCATGCTGGCGAAAATCCGGGTCACGGACGGCCCGCCGATGCTCAAGAGCGAAAACGCCCGACCGTCCGGCTGGGTTTACATCGACGTGCGCGGGCGGGACATCGCGTCAGTGGTGGCTGATCTGCGTCGAGCGGTCAGCGAACAGGTGAAATTGCAGCCGGGCATGAGTCTGAGTTACTCGGGACAATTCGAGTTTCTCGAACGGGCCAACGCTCGCCTGAAACTGGTGGTGCCAGCCACGCTGCTGATCATTTTCGTGCTGCTCTACCTGACCTTCGCCCGCTTCGACGAAGCGCTGCTGATCATGGCCACGCTGCCGTTCGCCCTGAGTGGCGGTGCGTGGTTTCTCTACCTGCTGGGCTACAACCTGTCGGTCGCCACCGGGGTAGGGTTCATTGCGCTGGCCGGAGTCTCTGCCGAGTTCGGCGTGATCATGCTGCTCTACCTGAAAAATGCCTGGGCCGAGCGCGAAGACGGCGGCGACCGCACCGAGCGCGGGCTGGTCGCGGCGATTCGCGAAGGCGCCGTGCAGCGCGTGCGCCCCAAAGCCATGACCGTGGCCGTGATCATTGCCGGCCTGTTGCCGATTCTGCTGGGCAGCGGCACCGGTAGCGAAGTCATGAGCCGTATCGCCGCACCGATGGTTGGCGGCATGGTCACGGCGCCCTTGTTGTCCCTGTTTGTCATCCCGGCGGCGTATCGACTGATGCGCCGCCGTCACTTGTCCGTTGAAACCCTCCAAACTGAAGGAAAAACCTCATGAAACTGATCCCGATCTCTGTTGCCGGCACGCTGGTTGCGTTCGCTTTTACTGTGCAGGCAGAAGACATGCCCGGCATGAAGATGGACGACATGCAGGGCATGCAGATGCAGGCCGCCACGCAACAGATACCGGCCGCGAATGCCGAGGGCACGATCAAGGCCATCGATGCCGCGAAGCACACCGTGACCATTGCACATGGTGCCGTAGCGTCGTTGCAGTGGCCGCCGATGACCATGGGCTTCGCGGCAAATGAGGAGCAGTTGGCCGGGTTGGCGGCCGGGGACCGGGTGAAGTTTTCGTTCCGGATGGAGGGCAGCAAGGCGACGCTGGTTTCGATCAGCAAGTAAGGTCGAGATATAAAAAAACGGCGAGAATCATCGCGCCGTTTTTTGTTCAGGGCTTCAGATCGAGCGCTGATTGACCCGCTGCATCAGTTCCTCCGCCGATTCCTTGCGCTCCGAGTAACGATCCACCAGATCCGGGCGATCACGCAGTAACAGCGTGAACTTAACCAGCTCCTCCATCACGTCGACCACCCGGTCGTACAGCGCCGAAGGTTTCATGCGATTGCCTTCGTCAAACTCCAGATACGCCTTGGGCACCGAAGACTGATTGGGGATGGTGAACATGCGCATCCAGCGGCCCAGAACGCGCAGTTGATTGACCACGTTGAACGATTGCGAACCGCCGCAGACCTGCATCACCGCCAGGGTCTTGCCCTGGGTCGGGCGCACGGCGCCAAGCGCCAGCGGCACCCAGTCGATCTGCGCCTTGAACACCGCCGACATCGCGCCGTGACGTTCTGGCGAGCACCAGACCTGGCCTTCGGACCATTGCATCAGCGCAAGCAGCTCCTGGACTTTCGGATGATCGCCGGGCGCATCGTCCGGCAGCGGCAGGCCCGATGGATTGAAGATCCGCGTTTCGGCACCGAAGTGCTCCAGCAGTCGCGCGGCTTCTTCCACCAGCAAGCGGCTGAAGGAACGCGGGCGGGTCGAGCCGTAGAGCAGCAGGATACGTGGCTTGTGGAGGCCGTCGTCGCGGGTGGTTTTCTGAATCAGTGAAGGGTCGAGATTGGGCAGGTCGGACATGACGGCTCCGGTCACAGCAGGCTGATGCGGTCGAGTTCGCGCTTGAGAGCAGCGCGGTCGAGTTCGGCGAAGGGCAGGGTGAGGAAGGCGCTGCAGCGGGTGTCGATCCGGGCGAGGGTGGCGTGGAAGGCTGCATTGATAGCGGCCTCATCGCCATGCACTTCCGACGGATCCTCCAGCCCCCAATGGGCTTTCAGGGCCGGGCCGAAGTACACCGGGCAGGCTTCGCCGGCGGCCTTGTCGCACACGGTGATGACAATGTCCGGCGGATTGTCTTCGAAGGCGTCGTTGCCCTTGCTGCTCAACCCGGCGATGGAAATGCCGGCTTCCCGCAACGTGGTCAGGCTGCGCGGCAGCACCTGGCCTTTGGGGAAACTGCCGGCGCTGACTGCCTCGAAGCCTTGCGGCGCCAGGTGATTGAACATCGCTTCGGACAGAATGCTGCGGCAGCTGTTGGCAGTACACATGAATAGAACGCGCATGATCGGTCCTCAGCAACAGGCGGATGTATTGAGCGGGCGGTCGCCCATGGCGGCGAGTCGAGCGCTGTTTTCTTCCAGCCACCCGGTGTTGGCGGCGAGAGTGGTCTGCAATATCTCGCTTACCCATTCCGGTAACTGCGGATTCAGTCGGTAATAGACCCACTGGCCCTGACGGCGATCCAGCAATAGGCCGCAGGTGCGAAGTTGTGCCAGATGGCGGGAGATTTTCGGTTGACTGTCGTCGAGTGCGCAGACCAGCTCGCAGACGCACAACTCGCCTTCTCGGGTGATCAGCAGCGTGGCCCGGGCGCGGGTTTCGTCGGCGAGGCATTTGAAAACGGTGGCGGGGGTGAGCATGAACGTGCCCTGTATACATATGGGGTTTCGAATATACGGATATCCATATGTATTGGGCAAGCGCTTGAGCCGATGAAACTACAGGCGTCGATAAAAGGCGTGGGGCGGCTCACCGCTTGCTGAAGGCCAGCCGCGCCGCAAACAGCACGAAAATCACACCGGTGGTGCGATCCATCCAGCGAATCACCTTCTCCCGGCGCAGAAATCCGGACAGCGGCTGCGTCGCGCCAATCAGCACCAGCGACCAGATCAGTCCCAGCACCACATGAATGCTCACCAGCCCGAACGTCCACGGCACCAGCGGCTGCCCTTGCGGAATGAACTGGGGCAGGAACGACACGTAGAAAATCCCCACCTTGGGATTGAGCACATTGCCCAGCATGCCTTTCAAGAACCAGTTGCCCCCCTGCTTGCCGTTGGCTTCGGCGGGCGCCAGCGAACGGCGAGGGCGCAGCAGCATGTTCAACCCGAGCCACGCCAGATACGCCGCGCCGCAATACTTCAACAGGTTGTAGGCCAGCTCCGACACCGCAATCAGCGCCCCGAGGCCGAACGCCACCGCCGCACCCCACAACAGGCAACCGGCGTTGATGCCCAGCGCAGCACGCAAGGCCTGCTGTTTGCCTTCGACAGTGGCGGTGCGCAGGACCAGCGCGGTGTCGAGGCCGGGTGTCAGGGTCAGCAGTGTCGCGGCGAAGGTGAAGGCGAGGAGGTTGTCGGCGATGGACATGGCGGGTGGGTTCCCTGTTCTGGATGGGGGAACGGTAGCGGTTTCAGGTGGGAGGATCCAGCAGTGAAACGAGGCGAGGTTCGATAGCGTCGGGCTGTATCTCCAGGATCGCCAGCGTGACCGGCAGTTTGAAGCGACCAGGGCCGGCGCTGCCCGGGTTGAAACCGCTTATCGAATGGCGGGTGTCGGAGATGAGGCCGATCTTCATGCGGAACTCCGGGTGGGCAGCAGGATGCTGGTTCCCCCGTAAGGTCGGGGGCACTTCGTACTGTCCAGTATTGCTGGTTCTGGGCTGTTCACGTCCACAGGCAACATTCGGCGTTCACACTTTTCACTCATTCTGGACGTTGTGAACCGGTCCTAAGCCTGAGACGCTGGCGTGACGCTTACCAAAAGGACATACGGACATGAGCACGCCAAAAATCTTGATCACGGGGGCTTCGGGCCAGATCGGCAGGGCTTTCTGGACCGCACGAGAAGATAAATCCGATTTGCGTCTGGCCGATCTAGACGTGGCAACACTTCCGGACTCGGCACAACGTTTCTCTCTCGACATCAGGGATCAGGCCAGTTGTCTTGAGGCCTGCGAAGGCATTGACACTGTGATCCATCTCGCTGCCGATCCAAACTCGGACGCCGACTTCACCTGCTCCCTGCTGCCTGTGAATATTATCGGCACTTACAACATGCTGTTCGCCGCAAAAACGCAAGGCTGCAAGCGCTTCATATTTGCGAGCAGTGCCCAGGCGATTGAGGGGTATCCGAAAGACGTCCAGATCCATGAATGGATGGCACCTAAACCGGGCAACCTTTACGGGGTCAGCAAAGCGTTTGGCGAAGCGCTGGCCTCGATGTATGCAAACGATGGGCAAATGACAACGATCGCAGTCCGTATTGCGAACGTAGCCAGATTTCACGCTGGTGAAACCCACAGCGCCCGGGACGTCGCCGCGTTTATCAGCTACAGGGATGTCGTTGCGTTACTGGAGCGATGCGTCCAGGCCGAGCTGAGTGGCTTCCATGTTGTCCATGGTGTCTCGGATAACCGCTACAAACGCCTTTCAATTGATCAGACCAGGAAAACCATCGGGTACGCGCCCCTTGATGATTCATTCGAGATTCTGGAAGGGCGTGCTTGATCGAATTGGGTGCAGCACTTGGCCCTCTATGCAGATTGCTCGCACTCACATTGCTTGAGATCAACACGTTGCTGGGGGATTGCCTGGGAAGTGATGTGGACGCGCTTACGGCCAGAAACGGGATTCGATTTTGCTATTCACCCAACTCCCGAGCGTGCGAAATTACCAGCCCTTCAATTGCTCACAAAGGCAGGCTCATGACCTCCACCCTGGCAGTCTCGGATATCGCAGGTCCATGGAGTGGGGATGCCCCCACAGGACTCATTCAGCGTTGCAAGGAGGCCTGGGATACGCCTTTGGAGAGATTGAATGATCTTATGGTTGCTACTTTTTTGAATCAGAACATTGCCACCAAACACATGCTCATCGAGGCGAAGCGCCGCTTGAAAGACCAGGCGCGAGATGAAACCGAGTACTTCGATGGCCAGCTCCTCGAAGCAATCGAGCGTTTGGAGCGAAAAAGGGACTGATTAATTATTGAAAATAGATCAGTCCCCTTTAAAAATCAGAATCAGACGAAACAGAGCATCAAAGCTCAATCGCCCACGTCTGACTCACCAACTCCTTCCCGAAGCTGAATATCGGCTCTTCCTCAACCAACTCAAACCCCGCCCGCTGATACAACTTGCGCGCATCCACCAGATTGCTGGTCGTCCACAGAATCATCTTTTTGTACCCGACATCCCGGGCAAACCTCAGGCATTCCTCGACCAGCCGATTGCCGATCCCCAACCCGCGCGCGCTGGCGTCTACAAACAGCATGCGCAGTTTTGCTGTGGTTGCGTCGTGCCGGATGACAAACACCGAGCCCACTACCTTGCCATCCTTTTCCGCAATCCAGCAGCGTTCGCTGGCAGGGTCGAACTCGCGCAGGTACTTGGCGACGATCTCGGCGACCAGCGCTTCGAACTCCCAGTTCCAGCCGTATTCGCGGGTGTAGATGACGGTTTGTTGCTGCACCACCAGGCCCATGTCGCCGGGTTGTGGGTCTCGCAGCAGGTAGGTCGATTGTTTGTGGCCCTCGAGCAGGGTCTGGATCTGCTTCATGGACTCGATCAATTGCAGTTGCTGCGGCTCGGCCAGGCGTTCGAGCAGCGTGATGACTTCCTGCCGAGAGGCCTGTTCCAGCGGGGCGAGGATTTCGCGGCCGAGGTCGGTGATGTGCAACAGGCTGGCGCGGGCGTCGGTGGCGGAGGGGACCTTCTGGATCAGGCCCTTTTTGTCGAAGCCGCTGATGAGCCGGCTCATGTAACCCGCGTCCAGGCTCAGCATCTGGCGCAGGTCGGCGCTGGTCAGGTCACCGCCGGAGGCCAGTTCGTAGAGGATGCGCAGCTCGGTCAGCGAGTAGTCGCTTTGCAGCAGGTGTTCCTGCAGAACGCCGATCTGGTGGGTGTAGAAGCGGTTGAATTGCCGGACGATGTCGGCTCGTTCGATCAATGGAGTCGCGGACATGGCAGATGCTCAGATAGTTGCCTTGAGCAACTATATAGTTGCCCAAGGCAATCAAGTCAAATGAATTGTCCAGCGTTCCTCAGGGCAAACTCTGCTGGGTCGAACCGTTCGCTGGTGTCCATTCGAATGTTTCTGAGAACCACCGTTTCCAGGTGTGATGCGTAGAGCATTTCCGAAAAATAAGTGATCAAAAGTGTGCGACGACGGGCGCCGGTGGCATTCAGGCTGCCGGCGTGAATCAGATCAGCATCGAATATCAGGATGTCGCCCGCGTTGCCCGTTAGTTGCACGGACCGGGATTCGTCGGTGAAATCGAACGGGGGCGCACCCGGTGCAGGGCGATGGCTACCGGGGACGATGCGGGTTGCACCGTTCTCCGGGCCGTAGTCGTCGAGGTAGACCAGCGCGATGGCGGTGTCGCCGGGACATTGCGCCGCCAAGTCGCGGTGCAGTTGCTGGTGGCCGCCGTTGGCGAGCGGTTCGCGGCCTTCGACCTGGGAGAGGAAGAAGCGCTCGCCGATCAACTCACCCACCACCGCCAGCAATGGTGGCAACCGGCACACAGCCTGAACGCTCGGGTCGGTGTCCAGCAGCGAATGGCGCCAGTCGATGCCCCGGGGCACGGGCCAATCGCTTGAGGGTTTTACGCCGGTGTCGAACGTGTGCCGAAGTCCGGTCAGCCACGCAGCCGGGATTGCCTGGCGCAGCAGGGCATAACCGTTCTGGTGAAGTTGCCTAGCGCAGGGCGTAGACCCAGGCATCCGTTGCCGTCCCGTCATCCAGAGTCACCTTGGTCAAAATCCGCTGATACTCGGCCCCTTCAAACTCATCGAGCGCCGCCCAGTGCTGCTGGAAGTTTTCTGAAGAGAACACAAAGCCTTCAATGACGTCGCCATCTTCAGCAATCACCAGCCCGGGAAACCCCATCGCTGCACCCCAGCCGGCGTGCGACAGACGCCCCTTCAACGAAGCGGCCTGCCAGGTGCCACCGATGTTGAGCATCACATGCTCGTTCGGCCGGCCGGGCCCCAGAGTTCCATAAACGAAGAGACGTTCCACGATTGCTCCTTCCGATCAAAAGGAACGAATCCTGACGTAACGTCGATGTGCAGGCAACAGCGCCATCAGTTTTGAGCCGACCGGGTCAGAAAGCCGTCGATCAACGTCACAAGCTGTTGCTGGATCACCTCACGCGAACGGCCGCCGCCATCCCCGCAAATAATGCCGTCACCTGGCGAGTCTTCTTCCAGCAACTCCACTGCGCCTGGCTTGCACGATGCCACGAAGCTGAAATGGCTGGCGTCGCTGATCTCGACATACTGCGACGATGCCGAAGGCAGCCGCTGGGCGAGATTGGCCGACTCCAGTTGGGCGGGCAGGTCTTCGGATGGCACGCCAGCGCCAATCACCAGCGTTGGCACCGGCAATACGGCGAGGCTTGCGTCGGTCATCCCGCGTGACAGGCCCAGGTCCAGTGACACGATGGCGCCGACGCGTTTGTCGCTTAAGTCCGCGCTCATCCGGCTTTTGGATTCTGGTGTGTCGGCGACGTTGATCGTCTTGTAGACGGAACAACTGGCCAGTTTCTGATGGACTGCGCAGTCCTTGGCAAAACGCTCGGGGTCGAACCGTGAGCCCGCGAGTTCGAGGGCGGTCCAGCCGCCAAGTGAATGGCCGGCTACGGCAATTCGACGCATCGAAACGGCACCCAGTTGCTCGGGCCGAGCGATGACTGCATCAATGACGCGGCTGATGTCGGCAGGTCGTTGCCACAACTGGGCAGCGGCTTGCGGACTGCGGTCATGCGTCGTGGTGCCGGGATGGTTGACTGCCGCCACGATGTAACCCTGACGGGCCAAAGCTGTGGCCAGCCATGCCTGGTTGCTCCAGTTCCCTCGGTAACCATGGGAGAGCACCAATAACGGATGCTCGCCGCCAGTCGGTGGGGCATCGCGTACGGCGGATGTCCCGACGAACACGATATCGTCGGCAATCAATTGCGGGGTGGCGGTGGTCTGCGCGGGATACCAGACAACCATCTCCAGCGGACGGTCGTTGTGCGCGTCCGTCAATGTAGAAGTCCGGAAGCCAATGGGGTTTTCGTCAGCGTTTGAGCTGGCGGAAAGGCAGATCAGAAGCAGGATGCCGAAAGCGTTTTTCATTGTTTTTATCTTCCTTGATCAAAGTGAGCAAACGGAACGTTCGTTCAGACGTTCTAACAGTCTCTCGGGATAACCGTCTCGTCATTTATTGCTGTTGCGAATAAATCTCGCGGTGATGTTCAAGGCAAGGCCCTGAGCCGCTCTGCCAACTCCAGCGCCACTCGACCACTGCCCACCGTAGGTAACAGATGCGTAAACGGAATATCGATCATCCGGTCCTCACGCACGGCCCGCAGGGTCGACAGCACCGGATCCTGCATCAGCAACTGGCGCTTGCGACTGGCCGGCGACCATTGCGCGTCGGCCAGGAGGATCACGTCGGGGTCACTGGCAAGCAGGGTTTCGCGGCTGACGGTCACCCGGTATTGATTGATGCTGGCGAACAGGTTTTGCGCCCCGGCGGCGACCAGCAGAGTGGTGACAAAACCACGCCGGCCTTCGCTGTCGAGACCGTTGACCTCGCTGTCGAAGTAGAACACTGACAGCGGCCTGCCCGGACGGGTTAAAGCCTTGGCCTTTTCCAGATCGGCATCCATCGCATCACTCAGTTCCCGAGCGCGTTGCTGTTTGTGCAGCAAGGCGCCGAGGGTCGAGAGGTCGTTGCGGATGTGTTCAAAGTAGTCCAGGGAGTGTCCGTTGCAGGCCGACTCCAGCAGATACGAAGCCACGCCGTTGCGCCCCAGTCCGCTACGTGACGTCACGCCGTTGCCGAACGCCGTCGCAAATCCACCGACCACAAGATCCGGTTTCTGCGCGTACAGCACTTCGCTCGACGGATAGCGGTGCGAGATCACTGGCACGCCGAAGTACTCGGCTTGACGCGCGCCGGTATCATCCAGATAGGCGACGCCCACCAGCGTCGGGCCCGCACCCAGCGCCAACACCAGATCGGCTGCATGCTGATTGAGCGCAACAATCCGCGACGGTGGCGACCCCGGCAGGTGCCAGGTCTCGCCACAATTGCGGTAGTCATCTGCCAGAACCGGGGAACCGCAAAGCAGGGCGCCCACTAGCAAACACAGCCTTCTCACGAGCGCTCCCTGATCAGCAGATCCTCGACCACTTCACCGCCCACCAGATGCACTTCGACCAGTCGCTGCGCATCGGCGTGGCTGCGTACGCCATACCAGCAGGTCTCCGGATACACCGTCAGCACCGGGCCAAGATTGCACGGGAACTGACAGTGCGTGCGGGTCAGCAAAACCCCGCCCGGTGTCTCGATGCGGTCATGCGCGAGCAAGTGCCGACGCAGGGTTTTCCATATCTGCAAAGCACCGCGCTGGGTGCAGCGCGGGCCGGTGCAAAGAAATACGTGGCGCGCATGCTCGGGCACGTGCGACCAGTCCGGGTGCGAATCGACGCCGTCGGTGGTGATGATGTCTGCCATCAGAAACGGTACGTGTAGCGCACTTCGGAGGTGAATGGCCGCCCGAGGTTGTCGACGTTGTTCGAGCGGCTGGTGACGTAGTCGCGGTCGAACAGGTTTTCCACCAGCAGGCTCAACCGGTGCTGATGAGCACCGTCGAGATAGCGATAAGCGTCGGCATCCACCACCGAATAATGGCCGTACTCGACCTGTTTCGAGCTGATCACATCGCGGATGTAGCGGATCGCGCTGCCGGCACCCCACATCCGGTCAACCGACTCGTAACCGATGCGCGAACGAGCGAAGAAGCTCGGTACGTCGTTGATCGTCACTCCCGTGCGGGACTCGGTCAGGTTGCGGGTCATGTCTGCCTGCAGGCTCCATTGATCGTTGAACGCCAGTTTCGCGTCCGCCTCGAAACCACGCATCTGGATCCGTCCCTGGCCGTTGACCCACTGGATGTCGTCGAGGGTAATCAGGTCATCGATCTTGCGTTTGAACAGGGTGACGCTGGCACTGAACTCACGGTCGATCAGCAAGCCTTTGTAATCGAGGCCGAGTTCGGCGTTGCGGCTTTTCTCCGGTTTCAGGTTGCGGTTGCCCAGTTCATCACCCGGCTCGTTGACGAACAGTTGCTCGGCGTTCGGCAGTTTGTAGGCCGTGCCGTACTGCCCACGAACAGACCAGTTTTCATTGAGGTCGTACAGCGAAGTGAGCATGCCGACCGTGGCGCTGTCGCCGCCGCTCATGGCCTCGTGGCGGATGCCGATACTCGGGTGCCAGTCGGGCAGGGCATCGATCTTCGGACGCAACTGGGTGTAGAACGCGTGGGCTTCGGCCTTGTCGTTGTCGATGATCAGCACGTCGTCCTGACCCTTGAACCACTGGTTGTCCGTGCCGAACACCAGCACATGGCCGCCGGGCAATTCAGCCTTGCCTTCGGCCTGCACGCCCCAGTCGGTGAAGCCCCAGTAGTCGTTGTGGTTGATGGTTTTTACACCGCCATCGGACGTGTTGTTGATGCGCGTGTAGCGGGTGTCCCAGTCGTTGATGTGGCCTTTGACGAAATAGCTCAGGCGTTCGTTGACGTTCTGTTCGAAGGTGGCCGTGGCGATCTGTTGGATGCGGTCGTTGGTGGTCTTGTGGTTGTCCACCGGGCGGGCGAAATCGAGGTTGGCGTCGGCGTATTGGTAGAACAGTTCCAGGCGCGTGTCATCGGCAAAGGACTGAATCGCCTTGGCGCCGAAGGTCGTGACTTCGTAGGCGCGGTCTTTTTCGCTGCTGTTCCTGATGTCGCGATTGCGAAACGGCTGGTAGCCGTCCGAAACGTTATGGCTGACGTAGGCCAGCAGGCCAAGGTCGCCGAAACCGTTGGTGAAGATGTTCTCGACCCGCGCATCTTCGGTGGTGCCGCCGAAGGTATCCACGCCCATGTTCACTTCGCCGGAGGCTTTGCGGCTCTGCGGGCTGCGGGTGACGATGTTGATCACGCCGGACACGGCCTGGGTGCCGAACAGCAGGCTCTGCCCGCCCTTGAGCACTTCGATACGTTCGATGGCGTTGGCCGGCAGGGTGTCCAGGTACAGGCCGCCGTACAGGCGATTGTTCAGGCGCACGCCATCGAGCAGGATCAGCGTGTCATCGTTGCGCCCGCCCAGCAGCGAATAGGTGCCGTAGTCGAACGGTCCGTTTTTCGGCGCGACGTACAGGCCGGGAATGAACATCTGCATCACGCGGCTGACATCGGCGCTGGGGCCGGCGCGTTCGATCTGCTCGCGGGTGACGATCTCGACCTTGCTGCCGAACTGCGCCATGTCGGCGACGGTGGTGGACTCCACGGACGGCGCGGAAACGATTTGCTGAGTGAGTTCGAGCGGCGCGTCATCGGCCAGCAACAGAGGGCTGAACAGGCAGCCGAACAACAGGGATGGAGCCTTGGTATTGAAAGGTTTGATCATCGTCTTCTCGAAAGGATCTTCGCAGAAGAGCATGCAGGAGAAGGCATCGCGCACACGCCGACACCGGCCCATGCCCGCCCACCGCAGGAGTTTGCCAAACAGCATTTCAGGCCGGTCTCCGGGCTCGCGCGTCTGGACGCTTTCACCTTCCCATGGCCGTGTGGCCACAGTGGTGTGTTGAAAGCATCACGCGCCTACCGTTGCGGGGGCAGCACCGGACTTGTTCGAAACGAACGCACCGGTTTCCCGTTTCACCCCATGCACGGCGGCATGGGACACCTGAAACAGGGCGGCATCTGAACATTCGGGTGATCGCTCGTCAACTTGCCGGATCAAGTCTCGTACGTGTTCTGCTGAACGAAACGCTCGATCAACCACCGCGCCGCCGGGCCCGGTGGCGCGTCGGTGCGGTAGATGGCCTCGAAGGTGTATTGCCCGCTGGCGTACTCCGACAAATCCAGTTGTACCAGTCGGCCGCTGTCCAGATCCTCCTGAATCATCGGCCTCGGCATGTTGCCCCAACCGATGCCCTCACGCAGCAACATGTGTTTGGCGCCGAGGTCCGCCAGGCGCCAGGTGCGGTTGCTCAGCACAGCGAACTCCTTGTCTTTGGTCAGTTGCGAGCGGTCGGACAGCACCAGCTGTGTGTGCTCGCGCCCGGCACCCGGAACATTGCCTTCGGCGCTCGCCAAAGGATGATTCGGCGCTGCCACGGGAATCAGCTCGACGCTGCCGATGCCGATTCTTTCAATGGCGTTGATGCCGTCATTCATCGGCCCGCTGACGCCAACCACCGCGCCGCGATTGATCACCCGTTCAGTCACGGCACCGAGCGCTTCCATGTGCAGATGCAGGGCAACGGTGGGGAATTCTTCGCGAAAGGATTTCAGCGCATCTACCACGCGCTCGGCCGGTAGCATTACGTCGAGTACCACATGCACTTCGGCTTCCAGCCCCTGCAGCAGGCCTTTGACCTTGGCGCGCAAACCATGCACGCCGTTGGCGATGGTCCTGGCTTCAGCCAGCACCGTGCGGCCGGCGTCGGTGAGCTGCGGCTTGCGGGTGGTTTCACGGTCGAAGAGGGTGACGCCCAGCTGCATTTCGAGATTGGCAATCGAGTAGCTGATCACCGAGGTCGCCCGGTGGAGCTTGCGCGCCGCGGCGGCAAAACTGCCGACTTCGACGACGGTAAGAAAGACCCGCAGTTGATCAAGAGTCGGTGTGCCTGGGTCGGAGATCATGTCGGTGTCCTTGAGTTACCGTGAGGAACGTTACTGGATGCACAGCTTACCTATTTTATCGAACGTAACGATCTAAATTAGTCGGCTATTCAGATGAGCTGCCGAGGCGCAACATTTCTTCATCCGGACGGTTCAAGTCGAACCGGACCCCATTGAAGGAAATTCTCCCATGGCTACTTCTGCAAACATCGCTCAAGCAACTGCTGTACAGAACGCTTCCGACACCAGACAAGCCTCGGCTGCCTTGATCGGCCGCGTCTTGCTCAGCGTTATTTTCATCCTCTCCGGTTTCTCCAAACTCGCCGCGCCGGCCATGATGATCGGCTACATCGGCTCGGTGGGGCTGCCGCTGCCGCAAGTGGCGCTGGCACTGGCAATCATCGTCGAAATCGGTGGTGGCCTGGCGCTGATCGCCGGCTACCGCACCCGTACCGTCGCCGCTGTGCTGGCCGCATTCAGCGTGTTCACCGCACTGGCCTTCCACAATGCACTGGCTGACCAGAACCAGTTCATCCACTTCTTCAAGAACATCGCCATGGCCGGCGGCCTGCTGCAAGTCGTGGCCTTCGGTGCCGGTCGCTTCAGCCTCGACGCCCGTCGCCGCTGAAAGCCAAGCGCCGCGAGGGACAGGTTCCCTCGCGGCGCTTTGCCGTTTGTTGGCCGTTCCCCGCATCAGAATCGAGTAATCATCATGACCGTTCAGCAACACCTCTCCGGCTATACCCGCGAACCTGTCACTCACCGCACCCTTCGCTACCGCACCAGCGGCAGCGGACACGGGTCGATCGTGCGGCTGATGAGCCCTTCGGATCTGGGCCAGTTGATCAAACCTTTCGTGTTCCTCGACCTGTTCGAAGGCGAGGCCTCGTTCATTCACAACATGCCGATGCACCCGCACTCGGGGATCGCCACCGTGACGGTGATTACCGAAGGCAACCTGCGTTTTGAGGACGCCGGATCGGGCAAGGGCATGATCGATTACGGTGGTGTCGAGTGGATGCGCGCGGGCGGCGGAGTGTGGCACGGCAAGGAAATGTCGGTGGGCACTTCGCAGCGGATTCAGGGCTTTCAACTGTGGGTGGCTTTGCCGCCGGAGCTGGAGAACGCCAGTGTCGACAGCCAGTATCTGGAGTCCGCCGCGATGCCTGAGGTGGGGCCGGCGCGGGTGATTCTGGGCGTCCATCAAGGCATGCAAAGCCCGGTGCGGGCACCCGCCGGTATCAATTATCTGCTGGTCACATTGAGTGCAGGCGAAACCTGGACTTACACGCCACCCGAAGGCCACGAGTCGTTATGGCTGAGCGTCAGCCGTGGATTGCTGGCGACACCGGATTTGGTCAGCGCGGGCGAAATGGCCGTTTTCGAGCCGGGCAACGGTGCCGTTACCCTGAAGGCCCTGCGCGATGGCACGGTGTTCGTGATCGGCTCGGCGCAGCCTCATCCCTACGATCTGGCATTGGGCAATTACTCCGTGCACACCAACCCGCAGGCCTTGCGAGAGGGCGAAGCGAAGATCGCGGAAATCGGCGCGCGGTTGCGCGAGTATCTCAAGCAGGCGGATGGGGCGGGGGCGGTGCCGGTGCCGGTGTTCAAGTAGCCCAGTAAAAAGTCGTTTGATGATGCGGACGCTACGGCTATAACTGTCGACAACATGGGTGGCAGAGGCTTTTATGGCGGGCGAAAAACTTGAAGACATCCTGACCAAAGGCCTGTCCGTGGTGTTCTGCGGGATCAATCCCGGCCTGTTGGCGGCGGAGCAGGGGCATCACTTCGCCGGGCGGAGCAATCGGTTCTGGCGCACGCTGCATCTGGCCGGGTTCACGCCTGTTGAAGTGGCCCCGGAAAACGATCGCTCGATACTGCATTACCTCTGCGGGCTGACTGCCGTGGTCGAGCGGCCGACGGCACGGGCGGATCAATTGTCAGCGCAGGAATTCACCGCAGCGGCGGGGGACTTCGAGCGCAAGATCAAACGCTATGCGCCGCGCTATGTCGCGTTTCTCGGCAAAGTTGCCTATGCCGGGTTGTCCGGGAAAAAGGCGCTTGAATGGGGCGCACAGGACACGACATTCGGCGGGGCAAACGTGTGGATTCTGCCCAACCCCAGCGGTCGCAATCTGGCATTCAATCAGGACCAACTGGTGACGGCGTATCGACAGCTTTACTTGGCATCGAGCGAAACCACGTAAGCATGAAACATGTCCGCCATCGCCTCCGCACGGGCCGTGGTTTCCTCGTTGCTGCGCGGGCTCAGTGAAAAGTCCTTGCCGACCGAACTGAGCGTAGCCAGGATCAGATCGCAGGCTTGTGTGCGACTGGATTCACTGGCCTGTGGCAGCAACTCAACCATGAATACCTCAAAGGTACGCTTGCCCGCCGCCCGTACTTCATGGGCCTCCGGTGCATCGCGATACAGCGGTGCCGCGTCGTTCAACGCGCCACGCATCTGCGCTTCCTCGCACTCCGAACGGATGAACGCATGCACTAGCGTGCGTAGACGATCCAGTGGCGGTGTTTCCTGATTTTCCAGAATCCGCTGCAGCATTGTTGTGGTCTGCACCCACTCATCACTCTGCAACCGGAACAGGATCGCAGCCTTGTTCGGGAAGTACTGATACAGCGAGCCCACGCTCACCCCAGCCTTCTCGGCAACCCGCGCCGTGGTGAATCGGGCCGCGCCTTCCTTGGCCAAAACCTGAATAGCCGCCTGCAGAATCGCCGAAACCAATTCGGCGGAGCGTGCCTGCTGCGGCTGTTTGCGCGAAGAAATACGGGCAGTCTGGCGGTCGGTCATGGTCGGCTCAGGCGTGAAAAGGGAATGCGAATAGCGAAGCGGGCCATTCGCTCGCATCATTTAAACGCGACGAATCCTTCGCATTCTAGCCCTCAACTGACGGATAACCATCATGACAGCATTGACCACAGAACCTCTTGCAACCCTGATCGAACGCCTCTACACCCGGGCCAGCGCCGCCACCAGTCCGGTTTTGGATAGCGTATCCAACGAAGAACGCGAACGCCTGATGCACAGCAAAACCGAGTACCGCGAGCTATATGGCATGCTCAAGGACCTGTGGCTGCCTGTCTCCCGCGACACCGGAAAACTGCTGTACATGCTTGCGCGCAGCAGCAAGGCCAAAGCCATCATCGAATTCGGCACTTCGTTCGGCCTGTCCACTTTGCATCTGGCCGCGGCCCTGCGGGACAACGGCGGCGGTGTGCTGATCGGCAGTGAATTCGAACCGTCGAAAATCGAACTGGCGCGACATCACTTCGTTGAAGGGGGCGTCAGTGATCTGATTGAAATCCGCGAAGGTGATGCGCTGATGACCTTGGCGAGCAATCTGCCGGAAACAGTCGATCTGTTGCTGCTCGATGGCGCCAAAGCGTTATATGGCGACGTGCTGAAACTGGTGGAAAAGCGCCTGCGGCCCGGTGCGTTGGTGATCGCCGACAACACCGATTACTGCCCGGAATATCTGGCGCATGTGCGTTCGCCGCAGAACGGTTATCTCAGCGTGCCATTCGCCGATGACATTGAAGTGTCGATGCGGTTGGCTTGAGGACGGTCGCTGTCGGCGACTCCCGATAGGCTGCGAGGGTGCGTTTTGCTTCGGAAGCGGACCTTCGAGGCATTTTCCGGTGCGATCCCCCATGCGCGCGACAGGATTCGTCTATCGTCTTGAAGATCAACACATGGCCAGGATCAGGGAGCTGATCATGAATCGTCAGGAAGACCTCAACATCATCCGGAAGCGAATATCGTGGCGGGCGTCAGCTACCACCAAACCAGTTATAGCCCTGGTCTTCCCAATAACCCCCGGGATAGGTATTGGTGACGAAAATCGCCTGAATGTGTTTCGGGTTCTTGTAGCCCAGTTTGGTGGGCATGCGCAGCTTCATCGGGAAGCCATATTCACGTGGCAGGACGGTGCCGTCGTAGGTCAGGGTTAGCAGCGTCTGCGCGTGCAACGCCGTGGCCATGTCGATGCTGGTGTAGTAATCGTCGGCGCATTTGAAACCGA
The DNA here is from genome assembly GCF_002112345.1 of Pseudomonas sp. R43(2017). NCBI lineage: Bacteria > Pseudomonadati > Pseudomonadota > Gammaproteobacteria > Pseudomonadales > Pseudomonadaceae > Pseudomonas > Pseudomonas sp. R43(2017). Next base: position 760,852 of record NZ_NEHJ01000001.1, on the reverse strand, counting down.
CGTACTTGGCGTCTGTGTCGGCGCCAACGCGCTTGAGGAAGTCACTGAAACGTATGCCACCCCAACGGCCGATGGCGCTCCAGCCCTCGACGCATATGTGCCGGGTGATCTGATCGATCTGGGCCATGGCCCGCAGTTCTTCCAGTTTCCAGCTGCGCTTGTCGGCCACCATTCCGGTGACTTCCAGTCGGTAGCTGTCTTCATCTACGGCGGGCGCTTCGTCGATGCCGTAATAAGCATTGAAGGGAAACGGCCGGGTAATCATCGATTCGGAGTAGGTGGGAGCCATGGCGTTCGGGTTGAATAGCCAGCCCTGCACCCTGTCGTTGAAGCGCGACATGGAGGACAGCGCTGTATCAATGCTTTCGTTATCCGAGATATTGCAGCCGGACAGCATGGCCACTGCGCCCAACGTCAGGCCGCGCAACAGGAAAGTGCGGCGGGAGCTGTCTTCTATCCGAGAGGCAAGCACTTTGCGGGCGTCCTTCAGGATGGACGACTCATCCAGCTCAGGCCTTTGCACTCGCTTGCTCATAGGCGCTCCTTGTGGCCGACAATCATCGCCCACAGCGTTTTGGGAACGAGCGCGACCATCACCAGATGCACCACGAAGAACGCCACCAACAAAGACATCGCAATGAAATGCACATGCCGGGCACTGTCGTAGCCGCCCAACAGTTCACGCAGTAGCGGAAACTGAACGGACTTCCACAAAACCAGCCCGGAAATCACCAGCACGGTAATGTCGAGCATCACGAACAAGTAAGCGACGCGCTGTACGTGGTTGTAATGGCTGACATCGGCATGCCCCAACCGTCCCCGCAGCGCAGACCCCAGATCCTGAAAAAAACCTTTGATGGATAACGGGAAAAAACGTCGCGACAGACGACCACTCAATACATTGGTCATCAGGTAGAGAAGGCCGACCACAACCAGCATCCACATGGCCGCGAAGTGCCATTGCAACGCGCCACCCAGCCAGCCGCCCAAGGTGATCGAATCAGGAAAGTTAAAACCATAAAGCGGGGAAGCGTTGTAGATGCGCCAGCCGCTGGTGACCATGACCAGCACCGCCAATGCATTCAGCCAATGCGTCAGCCTCAACCACCGGGGATGGCTGTTCCCGGGACGCAGGTGGACGGTATGAGTCGCTTCAGGTGCAGTTGGCATAGGGAGCTCCGGGTTCGAATAACGTCGTAACCCAAGATCAAGTGTAGTCCCCCATTCAGCGTTCAAAACATTCCGCCGGGCGCGGTCGTCGGCCAGCTATGCTTTTCAGGTCTGGGCAGCATTTCGGTCAGGTATGCCATGCCAACAGTCAAAACTGCGCTTGTGCTTGCTGGTGGCGGGAGTCTGGGCGCGGTTCAGGTCGGGATGTTGCAGGCGCTGTTAGAGGCCGAGCTCGCTTTCGACTTGGTGATTGGCGCTTCAGTCGGCGCCATCAACGGCGCCTACTTTGCCGCCAGACCCAACGCCAAAGGCGTGGCCGAGCTTGCGGGCTTCTGGCGCGGCTTGCGCCAGTCCGATGTGTTTCCGTTCTCGGTACTCGACACGCTGAAGGGCATCCTCAATCGTCGCGGGCACTTGCTGAGTGCGTCTGCGCTGCACCGTTTAGTGCGCCGATCACTGCCGGTCGATTTGATCGAAGAGACCGAACTGCCGCTTTATATCGTCACCACCAATCTACTTAACGGTGCTGAAGAGCTTTTATCCAGCGGTAATGCTGAACAGGCATTAATGGCCAGCGCTGCGATTCCGCTGGTGTTTCCCAACGTACAAGTCGGCTCGAAGTTCCTGGTTGATGGCGGAGTCTCCAGTAACACGCCGATCGCCAGTGCAGTTGCATTGGGTGCAACGCGAGTTGTCGTTCTGCCCACCGGATTTGGTTGTGCTTGCCCGTGTCCACCGAGCGGGCTGGTCGCATTAGCCTTGCACACGCTCAACTTGATGAGTATGCGTCAACTGGTGCGCGACATTGAACTGTATAGCGTGCGCGCGGCTATCCATGTTGTGCCGCCGTTATGTCCGCTGGACGCTTCAGTGTTCGACTTCAATCAGACGGATCAACTTCTGCAACGGGCATATCAATCAACCCAGGCGTGGATTGAGGCAGGCGGATTGATCCATGTAGGAATACCCGATTCCTTGCGGGCTCATACTCATCATTTTGACGACGAGTGAACTTGGTAAATGGCCACACTTTCTGACGGGGAGTGCGGGAGCGTACTCCTTGATAGTCTTCGTCGTGGGCCAGGCTCAAGTGACAATCAGAATGCCGTTCTGTGGATCAAATCTACGCAGTCATCGGGCTTTTTCGCCCCCATCAACTGGAACTTGATTGATGAATACGACTCGCCGATTGTGCCTCGTCCTGGGCGACCAATTATCCTTCGACCTTGCCTCTCTGCGGGCGCTGGATCAAGAGCGCGATACGGTGCTCTTGGTCGAGGTGATGGAAGAGGCCAGTCACGTTCCTCATCATCCGCAAAAGATCGTCCTGATTTTCAGCGCTATGCGTCACTTCGCCGAAGCGTTGCAGCAGAGGGGAATCAGGGTGCAGTACGTAACGCTCAATGATCCGGAGAACACTGGATCCGTGCCCAGCGAATTACACCGCTGGCACTCACGCCTAAAGCCGGATGAACTGCACATCACGGAGTGCGGTGACTGGCGATTGGAGCATTCAATCAGGGACTGCGGCTTGGCAATCAAGTGGCATTCAGATCGTCGCTTTCTTTGCACACGTGCCGATTTCTCCCACTGGGCGCAGGGCAAAAAACAGCTGCGCATGGAGTTCTTTTATCGAGAGATGCGTCGCAAGAACAGATTGTTACTCAATGGCGACGGCGGCCCGGTCGGAGGGGCCTGGAACTTTGATGCGGATAACCGCAAAGCCTTGCCCAAAGGTGTCAGGCCGCCTGCGCCAGCCCGTTTTACACCAGACGCAATCACCGAGGACGTGCTTGCGTTAGTTGCCAAACACTTCTCCAGTCACTATGGCGCCCTCGACACGTTCGACTATCCGGTAACCCACGCCGAGGCTCAGAGCCTGTGGGATTACTTTCTCGATTGGGGCCTGGCAGCCTTCGGCGACTATCAAGACGCCATGGCCAGCGATGAGCCGTTTCTGTTTCATGCTCGTATAAGCGCGGCACTTAATATCGGCTTACTGGATCTTCGCCAGCTTTGCAGCGATGTGGAATCTGCATATTGGTCCGGCAGCATCGCACTCAACGCCGCCGAAGGCTTTATTCGACAACTGATCGGCTGGCGTGAATATGTCCGCGGTGTCTACTGGCTGAAGATGCCTGACTATGCCCATGGAAATGCCTTCGGTAATACGCGAGCGCTTCCAGAGTTCTACTGGACAGGTAAAACGCAGATGAACTGCATGCGCCAGGCTATCGGCCAAAGCCTGGAACATGCCTATGCTCACCACATCCAACGACTGATGGTGACCGGAAACTTCGCACTGCTCGCCGGTATCGCACCAAGTGAAATATGTGAGTGGTATCTGGCTATCTACATGGACGCCTTCGACTGGGTGGAACTACCCAATACGCTGGGCATGGTCATGCACGCCGATGACGGCTATCTAGGTTCCAAACCCTATTGTGCGAGCGGCCAATACATCAAGCGCATGTCCGACTATTGCCGTGGCTGCGCCTACAAAGTGAGCGAAAGCACTACAGACGATGCTTGCCCTTTCAACTCGCTTTACTGGCACTTTCTAATGCGTCACGGTGACCGACTGCGTGGCAATCAACGCATGAGCATGATCTACAAAAACCTCGACCGCATGCCTGAATCCAAACAACAGGCGCTTTGGCATCGCGGCGAGTGGTTGCTCAACCAATTGGACGATGGTGAGTCGTTGTGAAAAAAAGCGAGCTACCCGTCAAAACCTGAGCGACCTGCGGCCTTTCATTCACATGGAGGTGTTCTTTGATCGGAACGTCGGCCGAACGGGATAGGGGGCTGATGCAGCAGAGTAGGCTGATGAGGAGTAGTTTTAGCTTCATTTGACGATGCTGCCAGAGCCGATGTTGTGCTTATGTGTCGTAGCCCAGATGTGTTCTTTCTGTAGTGATCTGTCGACATTTTCCGGTGTGATCCCCCATGCGCGCGACAGGATTCGTCTATCGTCTAAAAAATCAACACATGGCCAGGATCAGGGAGCTGATCATGAATCGTCAGGAAGACCTCAACATCATCTGGAAGCGAATATTCTGGATTTTCATAGCGCTGTTAGTGCTGGCGATTGCCGTCACTTACAGTCTGCCCGACTACAAAGTACCCTTTATCGTTTGTATCGCCGGGAACATCGGGGGCTATGTAGGGTTTCACCGACGACTTTCAATACTCACTGAAGACGAAATCGAAAACCTTTCCCGATCATGGTTCGCTCTGATCCTGCCTTCGTTCATAGGCGGGATTCTGGCGGGGCTGTTGTATCTCTTGTTCCTTTCCGGCGTTATCCGAGGCGATTTGTTTCCGGTGATCGTGCCGGACGACGATCCCCAATGCTTGAAGCAAATCTTCAACGATATTTTTTGCCAGCATGCGGAGGGATATGCGGCCTACGCCAAGTTGCTGTTCTGGTCATTCGTGGCAGGCTTCAATCAGGACTACGTCGTTGACCTGATTGAAAACATAAAAGGTTCCGACAAAAAGGCTGATGGAGGCTAGCACCCGGCTCAGTGCTGCTTTTTTGAAATGACGTCGCTCATGTACTGATTCAAATCGCGAAAGTCGCTGACGCTCCAGGCGTGTGGCGGGATCTTTACACCATTTTCGCGCAAGGTTTTTGGAATCAGGTCGCCGTTCGGGCGAAGGATGATCGAGGACACGATCACGCCCGGGTAATCGCTCAGTCGTTTCTTGAAGGCGGGCGTTGTCAGGTCGGGAGCCGGCGGATTGCTTTTATTGGCCAATGGGCCGGTTCCCTTGATATCGGGACCGTGGCACACGGCGCATCTCTGTGAGTAGAGATTCTTTCCGTTGATATTGTCTGCGAAGGAGGGTGCTGTTTGAGTGATGAACAACGTGGCCAGTAAAGCCGTGAACGATGTTTTCATTTTTATAGGTCGATATTGATGAGTTTTGAAGATGAAGCGCATCGTGTGCTTCCGAAGATGATGCGAGCGACGGACAGCTACCCGCCGCTGTAATGAATGAGCAGGGCGATAAAAACCACAAAAGGTGTATAAAGCACCAAACCGCCAACGACGAGTGCCCAGCCCCAGGCAAAACCGCTTTCTCCCTTGAAACGGCCGCCACTCAGCAATCGCAGCACGAAAACGCCAGTCTTGTAAGCCAACACGTTGATCAGGAAATCCACGATGAAATCCATTCTTGGTCCGGTGCCGCCCAAGGCGCTTTATCTGGAAAAATCTGAAAATAAATCAGTCTCCTTTATGGCCCCCTTTATGTTCGTGCCGAGATGGCGGTTCAACAACGGCACTAACTTGAAGCGCTGGGGGAGTTGCGCGACACGCAGGTCGGCTGATGCAAAAAAGGGGACTGATTTATTATCTGTATTATCTGTGCAAAAGGGGACTGCAAATAAATCAGTTCCCCTTTTTTAAAGAAAACGCCCATATAGATGCCGCTTCATCAGTATTTATCGACGTCCAGTGTGCGCCTTTACCAACTCGAGCAGTCAGCGAACATCCAAAAAACCATGACGAGATTGGCCAGCGCAGAAGCAAATCAAAGCCTTGGTCGCGCCGCATAACACCGCGTTTATCCCGCGTCAACTGATCGCAAGTTGACACCATAAAGCCATCTCCTATCGTTCTCCGCAGACCGCATCCAGGGACCGGATGAGCCGGACAGCCCTTGCGGGCGCGGTCGTTTATGCGATCTCAACTATAAGGAGCATCAATATGTCCAGTGCGACCCAAACCATTGATGTACTAGTCAACATCGATGTGGATTATCTGCTCGCTCATCCCAAGAACGTAGGCGGCGCCATTTCCATGCTAGTGACGCGCGATGCCGTCGACAGCCACGCCAGCGGCGACACCGGTGAAGGCGGCAGCGAATTGTGGATCGACGTCAGGCCCGGCGACAACATCCGCTGGCGCGCCACCACACTGTCGCGCAACTTCGACCGCATTGCTGTGATCAAGGACATCGAGAGCGGCGACCCCCACCAAGGCGGCGATTACAAGGGCACCATGACGAAACCGATACACTTCAACGTCCCCGGTGTGGTGCTCTATTTGAACAACGCCGGTGTCGGCGGTATTTCGAAAACCGACGTGATCTACACTCTGTGGCAAGCCACCGCTCAGGATCCAGGGAAACTCTGGTACAAAATCACTTTCGCGCTGTACGACCGCGACATGAACCAGATTGGCTCGGACAACACTTGGGACCCCTACATCACCGTCAATAACCAGTAACTGAACAGCCAAAAGCCCGGCCAGATGCTCTTCGTCAGTGACGAAGGGTTCTGGCCGGGCTTTTTTATTGACTTTCGTCAGTCTCGTTCAGGGAATGTTGGGGCGCGCAATGCTTGAATAGTCCCCGCCGTGGGCTAGTCTCAAATTCAACTTTCCGGGAAGCAGGAAGCCAATTCCAGCGTTACCGGACATTCAGGATTCTGGCCAAAAAGAACAACTTCACTAAAGGGTTACCGATGGATCGATTTGATGCCCCGCTTGTTGTAGAGCGCACTTGGCGGGCAGGCATGTTGAAAGGATTGATTGCAAGAAATCCATGCCTGAGCATTTTCTTCATGACACTGGCCGTGTTCATGGTGTTGCAGTACAAACCTGCTGTCCTCAACTACACAACACGCTTTGTCGACTTTGCCGAGTACATGTTGCTGCACGGCGTCACGCTGTTTCCCATTGCCGACGACCTCAAGCCTTATCCCGACTACACGGTCCTCAATACCTTGTTGGTCTATCTGGTTTCCTTGCCGTTCGGCCGTGTCTCCATACTTTCAATGGGGCTGCCTTCCTGCATTGCCGCGTCCCTGATGCTGGTGTTCATTTACAGGCTCGGGGCATTGCACAGCAAGAAGTGGGGCGCATACGGCGTACTTTTCAGCCTGTTGACCTGGGCCTTTCTGGACGGCGTGAACTCACTGGCACTGGATATCTATCCGGCCCTGTTTACGTTGATCTGCTTCTACGTGGCCTATTCGGCCGAGTTGAAAAAGGACCCGCGTCGCCTGGTGTTCCTGTTCGTAGGGCTGGCGCTGGGCTTTGCGTTTCGTGGGCCTATCGGTCTGATCGGGCCCGCCTGTGTCATCGGGGCTTACTACTTCCTGAGCCGCCAATGGCGCATGTTGCTGCTGTTTTCATTCCTCTCGGGCCTGATTCTGGCCGCCGGGGTCGTGCTGCTGGCATGGGCAGCCTACCTGCAAGGGGGACAACCGTTTCTGGAAGAAGTGTTGAACATGCAGGGCATTGGACGCTTCGGCTCCGATCATGCGCCGCGTTATTACTTCTACTTCTCAGCAGGCCTGTTTACCTACGGCTTCACGGTGTTTTACGCCATCAACGTGATTCTTAAGAAGTACAAACTGTTCTTCCGTTCGACCCGCGATAAAGACATCGACCTGCTGCTCTATCTGACCGGGTGGCTGTTGGTGTTGCTGGTGCTGTTCACAATCCCGAGCTCCAAGAAAGCACGCTACATCCTGGCAATCACTCCGGCCATCTCACTGCTGGCCGCGTACCTCTTCGTCAGCAAGGAAGCCGCCTTCGTACGCGCCAAAAACGGCCTGCTGAACTTTTGCCTGAAGTTGCCCGTACTGGGGCTGGGGATGCTGGTGTCGGTGCTGGTTTACAACCACTTTGCCGAAGTTCCGTTGCAGCCTAACTACCTCGGCGCAGGCCTGGGGTTGTTTGCGCTGTTGAGCTTCTACCACGCCAGACGCGAGTACTTCTCTGAACATCCTTATCGCGAGTTCATGACGCTGTCGTTCGGGGTAGGGGCGTTTTTGATTCTGGATATGTTTTTCTTCAATCCCATCACTTATCACCTGGAACTGATGATCGAGCCCACGCCAAAGTTCTTGCCGTATTGGTTTTGGTAGACGGCGGTAGAAGCATTCATCGAATGCTTCTACCGCAACCGACCGCTTACGCCACTTCGACGTGATCCAGTGCCTGATTCAGTGCTAACAGGGTTTAGAGCCGGACCATGGACGAAACCGGAGTAGCAGGGGAAATTTTCGGTTGGCAGGACGTTAGTGAAGGAGGAAAAGCTGCCAGTTATGGAACACCTCCAGATGTCAGCAGAAATTCTGAAACGTCAGAAACGACAAAGCCCTGAATAATCAGGGCTTTGTCGTATCAAATATGGCGGAGGCGATGGGATTCGAACTCATGGACCTGTTACAGTCGACGGTTTTCAAGACCGTTAAATAGATTCAAACGGGCTGGACGTTGTAGCTGTTTTTCGTTCCATTACTTTCAGTTTTCATCACCCCTGCAGACCGCATTCTACAAGGGGTGCACTTCGAGTTATGGAACTCTTTTCTTCACTCTTTTGACGGCTTCGCGATGGCGCCGACACGGCGATAAACCCGCTCGGTGATGTCGCCTTTCGTGTGACCCAGAAGCAGACTTGCATCGCCGATATCGCTGATTTCCGACGCAGCTTTCGGCCGGATATCACGGAACTGGAACTCACCGATCCGACCGGCAAGCAGGTCGTCGCCCTGTTCAAGGGCTTCCTGTTTTGCCTTTTCCCGCGCCGCGTCCCAACGTTTCCTGAGCATCGTGGCGGTCATTCGTTTACCGCTCCGGTTGATGATCAGGTAACTCGAAACGTGCTGGGCATTTCGCTCTGTGATTGCTGCGATCAACTTGCCCAGGCTGTTTGATTCCCCGCCGGTCGTGATCTGGATTCGAAGCTTCTTCTGCGTCTTGTTTTGCTGAACGGTCAGATACCCGCCTTCAACATCATCCTTCCTCATGACCAGCACGTCCGCCGGCCGTTGGCCGGTCAGATATGCCAGGTCCATCGCTTCTTTCAGCTCCTGAGCTGCCTTCTTGTACACCGCATCCCAAACCACATCATTCGCGTAATAGTCCCTCGGCGTTTCCCTGTTCTTGCGCACACCCTGGCAGGGATTTTCTTTTGTCGTCAGGCCCCACTCCCGGGCAATGTTGAAAATATGGGAGAGGGTCGCGATCTCGCGGTTGGCCCGAACCTTTGCCGATCGGGCGTCCCGGTATCCGGCAATCGTCGCCGGCGTGATCGAGTCAATCGGCGCGCTGTCGAACATCGGCCGCAGCTGTTTGATCTCAGCCAGGTTGTCCTTCTGCGTGCGCGGCGCCTTCTTGGGCACCACGTCGCGGATGTACCGATCGAAGATGCCTTTCATGGTGCGGAGATCGAGCGGCTTTTCCTTGGCTTCCAGCTCGGCCCATTTCAACCGGGCTTTGTCCAGATCCTTGCCCAGCGGTATGTCTTTTCCGAGCAGGTCGCGGTAGTAGTAGGCCGTCCAGGTGGTGCCGTTCTTGCGTTTGCGGGATCGTTTGTACATCCGTGGAGGCAGGTGGTGGTGCTCGGTCTTGCGGGGTCGCATATCAGTTCACTCGCGAGAAGTCTGGCGTCCATGCCGGCGCGGCCGGCGGTGGGTTCGGGTCGGCAATGGTAGGGCTGATCATGCCCAGCTTCATGCGGGCGTACATGCGGCCCACCAGCGGGCGCTTGCCCCGGCTTTCGACAAACACCCACTGGCGGTCAATCAGCCAGCGGCGTTGGTAGGCCCTGGCCTTGTAGCCGGTGAGTTCGGCCAGCTCCTCGTCGGAGAGGATTTCAGTTTCCATGGGATTCTCCACACCGCCGGCGGCGGCAGAAGGTTTTAATGAAGGGTCACGCTGTCCTGCCCTGGGGCGATGGCGCGAGCCTGTTGTTCGGTTCGGAAGGACATGTGCTGTTTGGTGCCTTTGCAGTCGGCGATGACCCACCAGAAGCCGCCGAAGCGGTGCGGGCCCTTGATGATCTTCGTGATGGTCATGACCGATACTCCATGCCGCGCTTGGCGGCAGAAGGTGGTGATGGGTTACAGGTTCACTACCTGACTGTTCGGATCGAAAGGCTTGCCATCAGGATCTACCACCAGGCGCGGCACGTTCTTTTGAAGAAACTCATCGAAACACTGTGGGCAATAACTGGCCTGAGCGGTCTGAAGCTGAGCGTGCCCGGTGTAGCCGCACTGCGGACACTTGAGTGCTGTTGGGATAATGAAAGCCATGAGGATTCCTCGCCCGCCGTACACCGGCAGGCTGTTGAGTTGGAGGAGGGGTCAGTAACGGTCGAAAAAGTTGCCGCCGCGCCTGACGAAAGGGGTCGTTGCCATTTTCTGCGCCGCGAAGCCGGCTTGCCGCAGGTCGACTTGTTCGTGATCGGCGTAACCGGTGTGCAGAACCTCGTCACCCGTCACGCTGCTCAGCACAATCATTGCTGCCAATGGCTCTCGCTCGCAGTCGTTGCCTTCGATGTGCGCGGCGATCGTGCGGAACCAGTCGGCCAGCTTTTTGCGTTGAGCCTGGTTCTGCTCGACCTTTCGGTTGTGCAGCCGGGTGCTGGCCGGGAATTCGAAGATCTCAGCCATGGGTGTACCTCCGTGGTTATTGAACGAGTTCGGTGGGCACGTTGACCGTGGCGCCGCGCTTGGCGAAGACAACGGCGCGGAACACTGCGATGGCTCGGGTTTCGCCGATCTGGCGGTTGAACGGGTTGTTGGTCATATCGGCCAGCCACGGGTGTCGGTGGCCGACATCGACCCAGACGCGGTATTTCGTGATCAGCTGCTCGGCGTCCGGGACGGCGAAGAGATCGAGCTGTCCCGCCACGGGCTGCTGCTGCTCACCCTCGATCGCGTTGATTGCCCAGTCCAGCGCCGGGCCGGTCAGTTCCTCGGTGGGGACTCTGATCATCCGGTTCATAGGTAATTGTCGTAGTTGTCGAAGCAAGAGCCGCACAAGGGTCTCCAGCCTTGGCTGGTTGCTTGGGGATGATCCTTCCGAACCCATCGCCATTTCTGGACGAACGCACCACAGTCGCGGCACCGAATATAGTGGTCGACGGCTTTTCGTTGAGCGATTTCGATCTTCTCGCGCTCCAGCTCCAGATGGTGCGCTTCTTGTTGCTCGGCGAACCATTCCTTTTCCTGCTCCACCGTCATTTCCGGAAAGATGTCGCTCATCTGTGTCATCGCCACGGCCCCTTGTAGATAAGGTAGGCCATGTAGAGCGGGGCGAAGATCATGGCGTCACCTTCTGGCCGAGCAGCACATCGCTGACGACCTCCCAGAGTTGAGCGGGCGACCACTGGAACCGGTCGAAGTCGGTGTCGGGCTCGACGCCGACGCGGCAGGTGGAGTGCGCGCCAGATGGGTACTCACCGCGCTTGGCCATGATCGTCGCCACTCGGCCATCGCCGCCTGGCTCCGTGCGGTGATATTTGTACGCCAGGGTGTTGTAGTCGTTGCCGGCGGTGATGATGATCGTGCCGTCCGGAATGAGATCGGCGCGACCGTCAGGCGTCCATGGCCGGCCGCCACCAGCCGTCCGTGCGCCCTCGTGCAGGTACAGCATGTACTCGCCGGCGTCATGGTGAACGATCTCGAAGCAGTGATTGACTTGCTTGCCAACGATGACGCGCGAGGTGAAGTTGAAGCGGTGGTCGTGGATCGCCGAGTGTTCGAAGCAGGCCCGGCGTGGCAGTTCAGGGTGCCAAACGTGCAGGCGCTGATTGCCCTGGAGTTGAACCTGCACGAACCCGAGCCCGTGCAGGGTGATTTTGTCCGTCATTACGTCATCGATAATCATCCGATCACCGCCTTTATGGTCAGGGCCAATGGAAGCCAGAAGAAGAGGGTGCAGCCGGCCATGCATTTGAGGATCATGGCGTCACTCCACCCCGTTCAGGTAGCAAGGCTCCGTGGCTTCAGCGAGCCACTGCCGGAGAGATCCCGCTGGAGTGCCGGGTGCATCTTCGTCCTGCCACTGCTGGTCGAGCTCCGAATCGCCAGCCAGAACCACGTCGTAATCGTCCGAGTGTTCGTGCAACCAGTCGCCGTTGTACTCAGCCAGAACTGCCAAAGCCTGTTCCGGGTTTTGAGCGGCAACCCAGTCTTGATCGCCGACTTGGTAGCAGAGCAGCGGCCCACCCTCCGGCTCGAAGGTGTAGCTTTTGGAGTTCATAGCGCTGTCGATGGCCTTGTCCAGCGCGGTGCCGGTCAGAACGTCCCCATGGCTGGCCAGGCCAACGACAATCCATTGTTCTTCTGGGAGCGTTACGGGCGCGCTGGCTTTTGGCTCACGGAGAAACCGATATCGATCGGCAAGGGGGCGATCTTCGTCATGACTGCGCTTGAGCCCTTCGACGTTCGCGAGGAGGGTCGACAGGGAGTGATTGCTGCTCAGACCGAACACGTTGTAGATCCGGGCCAAATCTGGGGGAACTTGAGACATGACTTCGTCCTTGCCGCTATAGCGGCTGACTTTGAAGGGGGAGGGAGTTACGGGTAGTTGGTGCTGATGCGCTGGGCGATTTCTTCGAGCTCACCGGCAATTTCAAACATTTGGTTGTTGTCGCGCCGGGAAACAACTGGGGATCGCTGCACGTTGCGGCCGCTCAGGATCTTCGCGGCCAGCAGGATCAGCCAGGCTTCGAGCTTGCGGCGAACGAAGCGCTTCATGCCTGCGGTACCGGGTGGCTCGCGTTCCAGCGCTCGAAGGCTTCTTGCGTGGTTGCCGCTTCGACCTTCTCGCCGCACTGGTTGCACGCCGCCACACCGCCGGCCGCACCGACATCGCGATGACCCTGCTTGCACGGGTGCATGCGCCAGTCCTCATCCTGTTCCTGTTCAGCCACCTCAGCCACCAGGTGCTTGCCGCAGGAATGGCAGAAGTTCATGCCGTTCTCTTCCGGACCGTCATCGTAAAATGACCACGTAGAGCCGCAGCCGGTTTTCCAGATTCCGCTTTCGCCGTCTTGGCTCCATTCACAATCGCCGCCGGCGAAATCATCAATCCGCTGATCCGCTGCGTTCAGGCGCTGCTGCAGGGCGTCACGCTCGGCGGTGACCCTGTCGAAGTCGTTCGATTCAACATACCGCCCGCCGTCGACCGGAACCATGTCAGCGCATGATTCGTCGGTATCCCTGTCCAGGTCGTAACGAATTACCTCGCTCATCCTGCAATCTCCATCGATACCAGATCATGGGCGTTCACGACCGGCATGCCGAGCTCGCGGGCAATGTGAACTTCGAGCCGGGCGCCTTTCGAGTTCTCCCAGCCGGGCAGCACCGCGACTTGACCGCACAGGCCCAGCCGTGTCAGGTCGTAGGCCATGTAGTCGGCCCAGTCCACGCCATCGACGACGCCGTGCTCTGCCGGATTCTCAACGACGTAGCCTCGGGCGCGCAGATCGGCGGCCATCTTGTTGAAGGCGGGGAAGTTGAAGTCTTCGAAGCCGGACATGGGGCCGGCCAGGTACAGACGGTTGGCGCGGGTGGCAGCAAGGGTGACGCCGGGAGCAACCACGGCCTTGATCCGGTCAACTGCACGATCAATCGGCGACTGAATGAACTGCGGGAGCGGCTGGTTGGCGGGCGGCGTTGCGCTGGTGACGGCGCTGATCATTCCGACGAGTAAGTCAGTGACGATCGAGCGGATGCTTTCTGTGGGCATAGGGATACCTCGGCGAGTATATTCGCGTCCCGACGTTGGGAGCATGGTATGGATCGAGTGATAGTTTTGGGATGTGTTTTACTGGTCGCGTTCGGTGCGATTTTTGGTATTGCGATCAATCTGCAAAGTGGGTCGGGTACGGCGGTAAAGAGCGCTCTGGAGGTTGCGGCGGCAATCTCAACAATTTTTGCTGCAGCGGTTGCGGTACATGCCCTTACTGTATGGAAGTCTGAGTTCAGACACGGCAAGAAATTTGATTCTCTTGCTAGGCTTAAAGCCGCTGTAGATGGCTTGGGAATAGCCCCAAAGTTTATGCGCTATTCCATGATGCATGGACTGCATAGGACCCGGCGGAATGCTACAGAGTCTGATTTTTTAAATGACACATTAAAGGCATCACGCGAAGAGTGGAGTGCTGCAGATCGTGAATGTTCAGCAGCAATAGATGAGTGCGAGCTTTTCGTCGATGAGGCGAAGTTTCGGGAGCTAACTCTCCTCACGACTGAGCTATTTGGGTTGGTGATGAACTACAAAGATGAAATGTTAGACTTGGCATTTCAAGATGAGAAAGTAGATGAGCCATTAATTCGCGAGAATTTCACAAAAGTTGAACGTGAATGCATATCTCTTCTTGAGAAACTCCGTGATTTAGTTAAAGAATTGCGCTCTGGATTTCGTAACTAAGAAATTTGAACTACGCGGCTGCTTCCAATGCTTCAATGATTCGCTGCCCAGCAAGCGGGGGCACCGCGTTGCCGGCCATGTGCATGGTCAGGCGGTGGTTATCCGGGCGCTTGGTAGTGGCAGGGAACGACATGGCTGCGAGCGCCTCATCCGCCGATAGCATTCGCATCTCGTCACCGCGAACCAGTGCCCACCGGTCTAGCGTAGTGATGGTTCCGATTGGGCGGTTGATGTCCCGGCCGGTGAGCCCGGAGCCTTTGCCGTAGTAGGGCATGATGAACTGGTCACCGAAGCGCTCCCGGCCATTTCTGACCCGGTCCAACGTGGCTTGCGCGCGCCCTGGCTTCTCGATTGGTGACCAGCGACCGGCGTCGAACTCAAGGAAGCTGGCGGCTGGAACGTGCTGGCGGCGGTGCAGTTCAAGCATCAGTGGCGACTTACTGCGCGTGCAGACCAGGAACAGCCGGACGCGGTGCTGAGGCACGCCGAGGTCTGCGCAATCCACAACATGGGGCGCGATCATGTAGCCCAGCGCGGCCATGGCCTGAGACCAGGCTGGATAAAGCGCCCAATCGGTGAACTCTTCGACGTTCTCGACCAGAACCACTTCGGGGCGATGGAACTCGGCGGCGGAAACCACGGCCCACGCGGTTGACCGCGAGGCATCGTGCTGAGCGTTGCCTGACTTCTTGCCTCGCGCTTTCGAGTGGCCCTGGCAGCAAGGTGAGGCCAACATGATGTCGTGGGCCGGGACTTTTGACCAATCCGCCTGGTGCAAGTCCTGGCAGACATGAATCGCTTCTGGGTGGTTGGCGCTGTGCCATTCGACGGCGACCGGCCAGTGGTTGGCCGCCCAGATAACTTCGATGCCTGCGTCACGGGCACCGGTTGACCATCCGCCGAGTCCGGCGAACAAATCGATTGCAGTGGGCATGTGCGTCCTATGCCGGGGCATGCCCGGGCGGTGGAGGGTGGTGAGGTCAGGCGGTGCCGAACAAATCGAGCTGATCGGATTCTGCTTGCTGGTCTTGCTGGCGGGTTATTTCGTGTTCGATTCGCGCTCGGGCAATCGCTGCGTACTGCTCGTCGATCTCGCAGCCGATGAACTGAAAGCCTTCGCGCATTGCTGCTTTGCCGGTGCTGCCGCTGCCCATGAATGGATCGAGCGCCACGCCGCCGGCCGGGGTCACCAGGCGCAGCAGATAGGCCATCAGGTCGGTCGGCTTGACCGTTGGGTGGTTGTTTCCCTTCGTCTCCGTGATTTCGACCTTGCGCAGCGTGGTTCCTTTTTGGAACTGGGGGCCAGGGTTCAGCAGGCCTTCGTGGCGGTCCGTGCGGCTGGTCTTCGCGCAGTAGAAAAAGCGGGCGGCGCTCCCGCTGTCAAGCCGGCGTGCCCCGGGCTTCATCTGAAATCCGACGACACCTGAGTTCGCGCTGTCTGCGCTCGCCTCGGCACCCCGACCGCGCTTCATGTTTCCGTAGCAGTTCTGCCCGGCCCGCTGCGTATCGCTGGTGCTGGCGGCTGCGAGTTGCCCGGGCGCATCGGGGAATGCGGCGATGACATCCGGGCTCCCGTCGTGAATCAGGTTTGCCGGCCACCGGCCGAGATCAGAAGCCTCCGAGGTGCGAGGCAGCGTTCCTGACTTGCCTCCGACGTAGTTCCCGCCGCGCATATCAACTGTTGTCAGTCTGCTCCAGTTCTTCGCCAGGGCCTCGGCGTCGATGGCGCGCACGCGGCACCCGTCAATGTTCAAAGCGCCCGTGCCGTGGGTTTTGACGTTTGCAGCGACGGTCCCGGCGAACGGCTTGCGCGCGACGGTAATTGGCTCCAGAGCCGGCTTCAGTGCCGTACCCCAGCCTTCGTGCTCGCCTTCGAGGTTGTGCGACTTCGGGAATCCCGATCCATACACCCAGGCGATCATGTCGCGGATCTCAAACCCGGCATCCTCAATGCGCGCTGCCATCCGGTGCTGAGTGCGGGTGCCGGCGAACGCCAGAAGGTGGCCGCCCGGCTTGAGTACACGCAGGCATTCCGCCCAAACCTCAACCGTCGGCACGTCGTAATCCCACTTTTTGCCCATGAAGGACAGGCCGTAGGGTGGGTCTGTCACAACGCTGTCGACGCTGTTGTCTGGAAGGGTGCGCATCATTTCAATGCAATCGCCGACCAAGATCTGGTGAGAAGGTGGCATAGGGGATCCTCGCCGGCTGGCGTGATTCGTAGAAGTGGGGTATTTGTGTTGCTCAATCTGAGCGAGAGACTGTATGGAAACCGCCGAGCCATGCCCTTATGAAGCAGCAGTGATCAAGGCGAGGACGCCATTTATCGTCTACGCCTTGCTTGCGATCGCTGCTCCCATTGTCGCGATTGCACTTTGCTACGGGCTGGACAAGCCCAGCATGTGGATCGCAAGGAGCGGGGCGATAATGTCGGGCCTCTCATTTTTGGCAGGACTGAAAGCCAGGGACATGGCGGACGTCTTCAACGATGAATCGTTCGCGGGGAATTCATTCGGAATCGCGAGAGGCAAGTACGGCCCGCAGATCGCTCGGTTCGTTAAGCTATCGACCTCGCTGGTGGTTATCGGAACTCTCGTCTGGGGGTTCGGTGACGAGCTTCCGATCGGCTACTCGTCCTGACCAACTCGAAGTGCTTCGCGGTCGTGGGCGATCTTCAGCTTGCGCGACACGTATTCTGGTATCACGTATTCGTGCCGCGGCGGCGTGAGCAGGGGAAGGGCGCCGCCCGGCCCAAGGCCGTGCAGGTGGTGAATCATCAGGGTGATCGCCTCGCCCGGTTCCTCGATGCCGCTCCACGCCATTAGTTCAGCAAGGGCTTGGCGCGTAGCGAGCAGGGTGTGGAACCGAACCTCTACTTCGCCGCGGCTCTTCCTCTTCGCCGCGGCTTTCTCTGAGCGCTCCGCGTTGCTCTTGGCCATGGCCTACCTCTTCAATTCCGCTGGCCGGCAAGTCCAGCCAGGTCTGGCGGCGGCGCGTGGCCGCCCGGTTTGTGATTCGTCTCACGCTGCGACCTTCACCTGATGCCAGGCGCCGGCGGCGTAGAACAGCTTTGCGGCCTGTGCCTCTTCCAGCGTGATCTCGGCCGGGATGGCGATCCAGCCCGATGCAAGAATGTGGTTCGGGTTGCAGCCGTTACGCAGCTCCAGGTAGTAATGCTCGATCGCATCAGTCAAGCGCTCGACCTTGTACATACCCTGCGGCGAAATCTCCGTGGACTTCAGGTACTCGGTGCCCAGCTCGTCGCGGCACATCGCGGCGATGTAGATGGTCCAGTGGTAGGAGAAGTCGAACAGGGCGTTGGCGATCGCCAGACTGCGGATCTGCCGGCAGTTCTTCCAGTTCACCATGATCTGGCTGCCGCTCGGATCGATGTTCACCACCGCGACGTGGTTGGTGCTGAGCAGCGCCCGGCAACTGCGCTCGGCCCGGGCGAAACCGTTGTTGGGTTTGCGTTTCGATTTCATAGCGAGTCCGCCATCTTACGCAGCGCCTTGCGGTCGGCGGCCGATATCGGCTTCGGGCGCCGCTTGAGGACCGTTTCAGGGTCGATTTTTTTCGAGCGCGGAGGTTTTGGTTTCATCCGGACGGTTGGCAGCTCCTGATAGTTGGCGCCGGGACGCGCCCAGAAATCTGCAACCGCCGCGGAGATCTCATCCGACTCTGCCTGTTTGGCCAGAACCGCGTTGAGGTTGAGACTGATCATGCTGCCACCTTCACCAGCCTCACGCCGGCCATGCTGAATTTGGCGCCTTGAGCGGCCACCAGAGCATCAAGCTTTTCCCAATCCACGGTCAGCACCGAAATTGGGGCCTGGCCAACAGCGACGGCATGGATCAATGCTTCCAGATCGAACACTTCTGCCTGCAGGTTCACCGGCGTCGCGGTTGCAGCTGATGGTTTCGAGGCGGGCTGAACCGGCGCCGCAGCTTTCATCGGTGCCGGGCTGGCAATCGGTGTCTCTTCGACCGGAGCCTTGGCCTTTGCCTCAGCTTCGATTCGCTGCAGCTCCTGCTGGCGGATCTCCTCCCGCTGCGCTTCGGCTTTCTGCTCCTCGGCCTTCTGATGCTCAGAGATGCGCACCTTGATCAACGCGACCAGGTCGTCGTTCGCCTTCATCACCAGTTGCTGAATATCGTTGAACAGGAAAGCGTAATCGGCGGCCAGTTCGGCGAGGCTGCGCAGGTTCAGCCGAATGCCGTCGGCGGTCTGGCTGGCGGCGATTTTCGCCCGGGCCAGCTCGGTATCCACGGCGTCCTGTAGGCTTGCAATCGTGCGCTTGTTCTTCATGACCCCAGCGAAGTCAGCTTCCACCGCGGGAAGAATGACTCGGCCCAGAGTCTTGTTGATGGCTGCAACGTGATCAGCCAACGAGTTCTCGGCCTTCTGCTTGATGTTGGCCTTCACCAGCAGCTCCTGAGCCTTCACCAGCTTGTCGACCTTGAGGCGCGTTTCGCGGGCGTGCCCGCTGATGCGATCCAGCGAAGCAAACAGCTCATCAATGGTTTGGGTCTGCGATAGTGCTTGCTTTTTGGCCGTGGCCACCGCGCTTTCGACGTCGCCGCACCATTTCACTGCCTTCTTGGCGTCGGCGAAGTCCTGGTCTGTAACAAGCTCGGTTTTTACCGAGTCGATTACCGCCAGCGCCGATTCCTCGAACACTTTCAGGTTGCTCGCGGTAACCATGCCGGTCAGCTCGATCCGCAGCGCTGGCAGCTCGTCCGGGGCCTTTCCGACGACTATCGAAGGCGCCTCGGCCATTTCGAAGTTGGCCAGATCGGCCTCGAACTGTTTCCAGCCTTCAACAAGCTGCGCGGCGCGGCCGGCAACAGGTCGGTATTCCATGTGTACGAAGTTTTCGGCGGTGCCGTCGGAGCAAACGAAAATCACACGCTCGGCGCCGCTCACCAGCAGTTGCTGCTCGAGCTGCCAGTAGTAGTGCGGATCAAGATTTTCCGCACGCACCTGGGCAGCCAACGATTCATTCCAGAGCTTGTGCTCGAACAGGGTCTCGCCGAGCATCGTCGCGCCGTCCATGGAGGCCAGCAGGTTGCCGTCGGTGCCGACCACGGGATAAAGCTCTTCGCCGATCATTACTTCAACCAGCGGCCGGGCCAGCGCTTCAGTGGCATGTCCTTTATCGAAGATGTACTGCTGAGACTGGGTGACTTCCGGTGCAATGCCGGTTTTCTTCATTGTCAGCAGTTCGGAACGGGTTTGGTACTTCGAGGCGCCCATCATCGCTGGCGCCTCGGAGGCGGTGAAGTGCTGGGCACGGAGTGCGTGCCACTCGGCGGAGCCTTGAGCTACGTTGTGAATTTTCATGCTGCGTCTCCGTCGATGGCTTTGAGGTTATGGATGGTTTCGATCTGGTCGTCGCGTAACGTGTATTTGCTGCTCACGTTGACGATGATGTGTTCCGGATTGGTTCTGCCTGCGTCGATGAGCGGCCGCCACTTTTCGATGTTTTCCGTAAGAAGATCATCGGGGTAGGGTGGAAGGGCTTCTGGCTCAGGTTCTGGCTGCCGTTGCGGACTCACATCACGCGGCGCCTCATCGAAGATTTTTCCTTCCATCTCGTCAGCAGTCGGCGCCGATCCAACCTCGGGGAAGGCCTTGCGCAAGGCCTGAGCCTCGGCGCATTTGGCGAGCTGCGCGAAGGCGCGGCGTTTCCACATGGAGTTCGGGGCAATGGTGTCCTTGCTGGCCGTGGCGTAGTTTTCAAGCCACCGCTCATTGGCAGTGAACTCAGCGACAAGGCCGTTCGACATCTGGCGTTTCACTGTCACCCGGCACCACTCCGGATACGTGACATCGACGCCGCCCAGCTTGGCGGTGATCGGTGGCCCGTATTCAGGGTCGCTGATTCCAGCGTATTGCCCGGTGCGCGCAGCCTGAATGCGATACAGGCCAATGCCTGGCATCACGGTGTCCTGCATCTTTTTCGCTTTGGCGTTCCAGATCGGCACGATGTGCACGGGCTTCAGCATTGGGTCCAGGTGCGCGGCCTGGCAGTACGCCAGAACCATCACCACCGAGTTCTTTTCCGCGCCCGGATAGAGGCTGCTGCTCAGCACTTCAACGAGTGCGGCCTCCGACATCACGGGAAGCTGGTCGTCCTGCTTCATTACTGCGCTCACGGGAGATCCTTGCCGCGCCCAGCGCAGCGATTGAATGCTTGGTTTATTGAGTGATGCGGTCAGCGAGGGCGCTGAGCAGCATCAGGAAGGTGAAGACGCCGATGGCGGAGAATGATCCGCGCCGGATCAGAATGCGGCGGGCCAGCTGCCGGGAGTTCACCGGAACACCCGGTAGGTGGTTGGCTGCGGTACTTGGCACACACCAGAGTCACTGGTGATGACTTTGTAAGCGCCTGCACTGGCAACAAGGATGACGACGAGCGCCCAGTAGAAGAGATTCATGACCGTACCCTCGCGGCGATGCGGCCGCCTTTCATGGTCACCGACAAGCGCTGCGGCAGATCCTGCACCAGATCTTCGCGTTTGCGGCCGATCACCTCGTTGAAGGGCAAGCCGAAGCCGAGGATGGCGATCTTGCGTTCGATGTCGGCCAGTTGCTCATCAACCAGCGTTGTCACGATTGGCGTGGTCATGCAGCCTCCTTGCGGCGCTGACAGGCGTCACGCAGCCGCTCGCAGTAGTGGTTGAATTCGGCGATGGTGATGGCGCCGCCGGTGAAGAGGCTGGTGATCAGCTGCTGCACCAACAGACCTGTTTCTTCATGGGCGAAGCTGGCGTTAACGCCATCAAGTGCTTTGTCGATCAAGATGTGCGGGCTCAAAACCCACACTCCTGCTCGACGCGATCGCTTTCGCGCTTTGCATCTCGGTACTCGTTGGCGTGCACGGCGACCAGGTCGCTGGCCAACGCTCGAACGATCAGCGGGTCACCGCCGACGGCTTCGACGGCCCAGGTGTGCAAGATCCCACCGTCGCCGCGCCGGACCAGCTCAATCAAGATTTTCTCGATGTACCGGTCTGGATCTGGGTTCGCAGCCATGTGATCCGCAAGCGCTTCCGGCAGGTGATCAGCGTTGACCAAGACCTTGCTTCTGCCCACCGGATTCGGCGCTTCGATATGGCGCCGGCACAGCAGATCGTCGACCGACTCGGCCAGCCATTCCTGACCAGCCTCCGTATCGAGAAAGTCGTCTTCCGGGATGAGCTTGCGTAGAGCTGACATGGTCGTCTCCAAGGGGGCGGGGTGTTGATTCAACAAAACTCGGATGCACTCATCCGCTCCGCTGGTTGCCGTTGGGCGCGGAGGGGAGTGCATTCGGGTGGTGTTGGAGGAGGGGGCGGCTAAGTTGCTCAAGGAACCAGCGAGCTTGGCCGATATGTCTTCGCATTAATGCCAAATGCTTGAGATCTGGAGATCTAAATGTTCCTAAGTAAAGTTCGCACTGGTATGGCCCTCGCAATGGTTTCCTTCGCCTATGCCGTTCCAGCTTCGGCCGTCAGTGACGCTGTCACGGATCACAACACTGCGGTTGTAGCTGTCGCATCCACCCAGGCTTGCGCAAAAAAGCATCCAGAAGCAGGCATCACTTTAGAAAAATTTCTGACAGAGCAGAAAGCGGACATATCAGACGATATGGCGAAACATATTCGTGAGGTTGCTACGAACCCTATGTACGAAATGGAGGTAAAGCAGTCGATTGAATTCTTCAATTCCAAAGGCGGCCAGAGTTTGCTGGACAGCGTCTGCGGTGGATTCATTACTGCGAAGTAATTGTCTCGCTTGTTCACTTTGCAGTGATTCATACCTGATGCATGTTGGCGGCTATAGACCGCAGTTTCCTCCGCATCAGGGTGCGATCTGGCCGGGGCTCAACCGGCATTCGGCGGAAGGGGTAGCCCTGTAGGCGACCGGTTGGCACACCCGCTGCCCGAGGCTTGGCCTCAGATCACACCCCGATGCGCTCTCATAGAGAGGATCGGGTAGTTAACGACAGGCTTTCGTGGCGCTGGTTGTTCAAGCAGTCTCAGCCTCGCAGCACTCTGTGTAATGCGCCATTGCGATCGGCATGTGGTAGCTGTCCAGAGGCCATTTGCTGACATTGCAGCCTTGTCCGGCCGGGCAATGAAAGACGAACAGCTCACCTTTGTCCTTATCCATTTCCATGCTCACCTGTGCACCGCTGGTGAAGGTGTCCTTGATGATCGTGGTCATGCTGTGTTCCTCCGGTTGATTTCCCGTCTGGCCCTGTCGCCAAGGCCAGCCAGTGAAATCTGTTTTCCATTCCATGCGCGGCGCCTCGGTTTCCCCACCTGGCCGGCGTCACACATTTCGTGTTCGGTGTTCTTCGCCGGTTGGCTTGCATGGTTTGGCGTACTCCCATATGGGGAGTACGGCAGGTTCCAGAGCCTGCATGGGGATCGAAGTTTGTGTTTCGCGCTATGCCCGTTTCCGGGGATCGATCCGCGAAGATTCCTGACTGTTAAAGAGCGGCGGGTCTCTTGAGGCCCTTCGCAGTGGTTGTGTGTCGCTGCGATGGATGAACAATACCTCCGGTATTTTATGTGGTCAATACCGCCGGTCATGTATTTTTAAAAGACAATAGAAAGCCCGCTCAGTGGCGGGCTACGGATTCAGATCGGGGAGGGAAGAAACAAGAAGCCCGGCAATGGGCCGGGCTCCAAGGTCAACGTTTGGCTGAGTTCACTTCAGGCCGCCATGTCGCCGTTAGCTAGACTTTTTTTCAGCGAAGTTTTCATTACTTCCATTTGCTGACCCAGCTCATCGAGTTTCGCCTTGCCCAGCAGCTTTTTGGCCATGGGAAACATTTCAGTTTCCTCTTCCTCGATATGATGCTCCAGCAACTCTTTGACGACTTTCACCCGGCCGGCGAACTCTGGAGTTGAAGGGTCAGTGCTTTTCAGATCGGGCAACACCAGGGAATCCACGGTGCGGTGCTCTTCCTTAGCCTCGTAGTACATCTCGTCCTGCTCTTTACCGCCAGCTTCTTTGAAAGCGGGGTAGAGGATTTGCTCCTCGAGCTGCGTGTGGATGGTGATCTCCATCTCCAGCTTATCGAGCAGGTCGACGCGCTTTTTCAACGCGCGATCGGTGGACTCGCTCAGTTGGCTCAGGATGCCTTTTACTTTTTCGTGGTCGGCTTTGAGAAGGTCAATAGCGTTCATTTTTGTATGCCTCAACTATCACAGGTTTTCGTCAGCAGCTCTCCGGCTGCGGTTCACGTTCTCCCAGTAGTAAGGGCATCTTCTGTGCCAAAGGCCCGACAGCAAAAGACTCAATAATTTCAATCACCTCGAAGAGCTGATGGCGAGGTGAGGGCATGCAGTCTGCACGGATGCCTGGCTAACCTCCTTGCAGAACACATAATCGCGAACAAAAAAAGCCCGCCAAGGGGGAGGCGGGCTATCAAGTCATGAGGAATTCTAAGCATAGCCGCCGTGAAAGTTTTTGCATGCGATTCATGGACTGCTGCGCCATTCCTCCATCTCCGAAAGTGGGTGTACCCACTAGAGGGGGTTGAGTGACGCAATTGGGAGGGAAGGGCGGAACGAAAAAGCCCGGCGCTGGGCCGGGCTGGAGCGCTTATTTTACGATGCTAAGGCGTGGTTTTTGCTTGAAATTATACAAATTGCCAAAGTCTTCAGGCACCAATCCAAGGATGTTCATTAGATCTTCAAGCGAGTACCCCAAATCATCCAAGTGTAGCTCCAAGATTTCTGAAGTCAGATGAGTCTTCTCATGCGGAAAATCCAGTTCGGCGGGCTCTCTCAGTCGATAACCGAGGCCGCCAATTTGTCTCCACATATAATCACTCTGGGACTTTGTAATTGCGCCGATCGTGCCCGCCCGATAGAGCAAGGCGCCCATAGATACTCTCCATACAGGTTTCAGCGCGGCCAGCGACTGGATGCTGATATTCTTCAACTGGTAGAAAATATCTTTTTCTGGCATCAGTAATGCGGCTGCGAATTTGTTCGCCTCGTCCTCCATTGTAGGGCTGGGTTGACGATGCATCACTAAATGTCCGAGCTCATGAGCAAGTGAAAATCTCATTCTATCTGCGGATTGGTTTTTGCTCAGAAAAATACAAGGTGGCATCCCATTAATGGCAAGGGTTACACCGTCAATCTTTCCAGCAGGGAAATCGCAAACAAATATCAAAACGCCGGCACGCTCCACGAAATCGGCGAGATTTTTGATCGGTCCGTCAGGGATCATCCACGACCTTCTGACCAAGAACGCAATCTCATCGGTATCGCCATTGTACTGGTCGATGTCTAGATAAGGGAGCTCATAATCCTTTGCGAGCTCGACGGATTTAAGAAGTTTTCTGTAGTGCATGACGCGGAGATTCATTTCAGCCTGGATGGCATCAAGCGTCTTCTGCGGGACAGTAGCCTTTTTGCGATAAGCATGAACGCTAACCGGCAGCCCATACACCCGATCCTGATTAAAAAAATACTCTCTAGGAAATGAAAGTCCCTTGCAGAAAGCTTCTACCATCTCCTCGGCAGGCTCCATCAATCCATTTTCAATTTTTGATAGATAGCCTTGTGTGATATTCATGGATTTGGATAGAGCGCTTTGGCTGAAACCGCGAAACTGCCGGGCCAGCTGAAGCATCTCAGGGTTAAATGTGTTGGTCATGACGACGGCCGGGATGGTTTGAATTCAGTAGGTTTAACTGGTGCCAGCTCTTTCTTGACAATTGCTCGGCGCCTTTTCGCGGGCTGGGCTGTCTGCGTATCCTTTGATGGCACTGCGGGCAATCCGACCGGGATGGCTTCAACAGTTGCAATTGGTCGCTCATAGATTGGATGAGACCAAACTACCGACTCCCCATCCCTGCGGACCATGCGGACCTGAAAAATCTCGGTTTCAAGTTTGTTGAGGATGTAAATGATTTCGGTCTTTACAGCCTCTGGAATCCCCAGAACCTGCTGTTCCGGGTCATGGAAGGCAAGAGCCATAGGTGTCGGGTAATTGCTGCTAAACCCCTTTTCGTCGCCTTTTTTGAAGCGAAAGGCTAATTGCTGACCAATCATGAAAATACAGGTGTTTCCAGCTCTGTTGACGTGGATGCCAGGAAGCGGGTCAAGCGCCTCTTCGAGAGCGCCAACGGTATAGTCCCAAACAACGTTCGCCCGAGTTCTGTTATAGAACTGAGCTCGATTTGGCACCTCAAGCCATTGCTTCCAGCCTTTGAGTACGGCTTCCGCGATGACCTGTTCGTAGGGTTTGATCAGATTGCTGATTTGGGAGTCGGATAAGTGGGCGCTCATGCGGGGATTCTCTCTAAGGCTTGAGAGAATCATAGAGCAACTACAAAAACTCAGTCAAATTATTCCAAAAAATATTCCTCGGGGCGAGTACTTGCTTTGTTTACTTGATCCCCCTGTACCTTGCGGGACCACGCATGCCGCAAAGCTTTTCCCGCTTTTCCATCTTCATACCGGTTGTGCACCGTAGAAATGGTTGAGCAGTACCAGCTCCACTACCGCCACAAAAACGCACAGCACGAGAAAGCCAGGACTGAAAACACGCTTACGGCCTGGCGAGCCTTCACCCATCCAGCTCGCGCCCGACTCGCTGGCGGTCAGCACCAAGAAAGCTAACCAAACAAGGGCCCAGACCTTGCCCCAAAAACCTAGGCTTCTCCACGACTTCATCCGTGCCTTTCCGTGTCCCGGGTTATTCTGCCGGTCTTCACCTCTTCAGCATAACCCGCCAGCTTGTCCTCCGCTTCTTGGAACCCGGCAGCAATCCTCAGCAGCTCTTTGGCATCGCCTTCCTGCCCAGCTTCGGACAGTCGTACGGCAGCCTGCATCAGATCTATGCCTGACCATTTGAGAAGGGCAGCAGCCTCTTTCAGATCACGGCGCAGCTGCTGGTTGGGTTTAGTGAGGGCCATGACTATTCCTGGGATTTCCGGCTGGCGAGCAAGAGTTATCGTCGAGGGCAGCCTATTTTGAAAGATCGAATGGACAGCGCTTCGTTCCTAGCGTCTTTCTCATCTTGATTTTTCATTGAGAATGTACCGTCTTGATAGCTCTTGGCCATGGCGCTGTTGTTTCTATCTATCTCGCTGTAAATGTGAGCGCACTCAGCGGACTTTGCTTCGGCAGTAGCCGGTGGCGGTGCGTTTTCGACATCGAGTACATATTGAGACTTTTGATAGGCGCATCCAGCCAATATGGATAGCGAAAGCATCGCGATGATGTTTTTCATGAAACCTCCGTGTCATTTTCTGTGAATCTGTTGCCCTACACAGCGGCAGCTTGAGGCGCGCCGCGAAAGATTTGCGGTTTTAGATGGGACGAGCCATTGGCGTGCTGAATCCTTGGCCACCATACTCGTCACATCGCGCTTATAGCCATGGTTGGGCTTGGTGGGGGGGGGCATAGGGCCTCCTACAGCATTCCGCCCCGCCACACGACGCGCCCGATGATACGAACTTCGTTTATTTCGCCATCCCGCAAAATCTCGTCGCCGTAGCGCGCCTTATCCGAATTGTCGCTCCGGATGATCCAACCCTCGATATCCGACTTCACTAGGCGCTTCACGATTGTGCCCTTGGTGGTGCTCTGCATGGCGAAGATCTGGCCGTCTTTCGGTTCGATCTTCGACTCATCCACTAGAAGCACGTCGCCGTCGTTGATGGTCGGCTCCATGCTGTGGCCGTTCGCGTAGATCACATCGAGATGACGCTGGTTGAGATTGTTGGCGCGCAGCCAGGAAGATTTGAACGCCATGACGCCGCGAATTTCGACGTGGGTATTGTCTTCGCCGGTGCCGGCCGATCCCTGGGCTGTGAGCTGCAGGACACCTGTGTAGCTCGGGTCGTCCTTCAGCTCGAAACCTCTCGGAGGGATGCGGGTATCAATCGCATGATCAGATGCCATAGGACGTCGGTCCGGGAGGGCAGATGTCATTTTCTCGATTTGAGCCGAAAGGGTTGGGCTGATATCAGATACCGGCACCTGCAGCGCCCTAGCAAAAACTACCGCCGCGTTCACGCTCAGCGCCGTTCGGCCATTCATAAAATGACTCACAGCGCCTTGGGTTACCCCATCTCCTAGCTCGGATGCGAGTTTTTCTTGGGTGAGCTTCAGCTCCCCACGTTTCGCTTGAAATATGGATTTCAAGCGCGCGCTGTCTTGCAGCTGCCATTCGGATAGCGGAAGCCGTCGGGAGTCTTTTTTCATGCGGTGATCTTATTACCCACGGTATTAACGATGCCAATATCGGCGGTATTGACTCGGCACAATACCGCCGGTCATACTTGCGACGAGCAACCATATTGAGGACGTCGCCATGCGCCGTATCCCACTTTCTGAATTCGCCAAAGAGCACGGCCACACCAAGGCTGCGCAAATGCTTGGTTGCACCCAGGGTGCGCTGAGCAAGGCAATCCGCGTCGGGCGAGACGTATCGGTGACTCTTGAGGACGACGGAAGTCTCTCAGCGCTGGAGCAGCGCCCTTTTCCGTCGCAAAAGAGCGCTGCTTAACCATGCCTTGCCCTGAGTCAGAGCGCTGCCCGCTCAAATCCACTCAAGGCATGTCGATCGAGTTTGACTCTCGACTGATTAGCCAAGGATTCAAACGCGGGCCAAAGCCTGAGCTGAGAAGACAAGGGCAGGGTGGAGGCAAGAGCACCCGCAAAACAACAAAGGGCGGCTATTTCGCCTTGCAGTTCTGATGAGTCGGTCACGGATACGTCCTTGATCATTCGATAAGCAAATGATCGCGCCGCTGGTGGCGCAAAGCCACGTAACAGTTTTCGAGGTGTGACATGCAGGAGTTGATGAAGGCGATCTACGACGTGGTTGACGACCACGGCACCAAGAAAATCGCCGAAGGCGCGGACTTCAAATCGCGGACGCTGCTTTCCCAGAAGGCGAATCCGGACTACGACACCCACCGCATGAACGTGGAAGAGCTGCACCGGATCATGAAGTTCACCCAGGACTTCCGTCCGCTCAAAGCTTGGGCGGAGGCGTTCGGTTTCGACCTGGTTCCGAAGGAAAAGCCGGAAGGCATCAATCTCAATGCCGCACTTCTGCGGCTACACGCCGATCTTGCCGACGTTACCCGGCTTGCGTTCGACGCACAGGCTGATGGACGCGTCTGCTCGGTCGAGAAAACGAGCCTGCTTAAGGAAGCTGAGGAAGTGATCGTCAGCCTGGAAGTTTTCAAGCAGTCGGTAAAAGCCGCCTGAAAGATTTCGCATGCTGAAACTCAAGAAGCTCAGAAATGGGTCACTCGCTTCCCACTATTACAGGAGATGACCCCAGCTGACAGGCACAAAAAAGCCGACGGTCGAGGTCGGCTGATTCGTAAACTAGAGAGGCCCGATTATGCAGAGCCAACCCAATTCAAGCAATACCTCCAACAGTGTCGCGACACGTTTTTCGAATTCTGAAAACGTGTCGCGTACCACCATGTCTTCTCAAGAGATCGCCGAACTGGTCAGCGCTCGCCACGATAGCGTGAAGCGCACGATCGAGCGCTTGGCGGAAAAGGGTGTAATTCAACTTCCACCATTGGTGGAAGTTAAAAATCACCTCAAACAAACAGTCGAGCAATACCGGATCTGCAAGCGCGACAGCTTCGTCGTGGTTGCCCAGCTCAGCCCGGAGTTCACCGCCGCACTGGTGGATCGTTGGCAGGAGCTGGAAGGGCAGATCGCCCAACCACGCGAGCTGTCCCGAATGGATCTGATTCAGCTCGCCTTTGAGGCTGAGCAGCAACGCCTGCAGCTGACGATCCAGGTCGAAGCCCAGGCCTCCAAAATCCACTCCATGGAGAACCTGTTCAAGGAAGGGATGACCCATACCCAATTCTGCAAGGGCCTCAATGGGGTCAACGTCATGCAGGTGGGGAAATACCTCGAGGGCCGGAGCTGGCTCTACAACGAGAGCAAATCCGGCCTGCGCTTCCGTGTGGCGTCCTACGCCCGCGACAAGTACATGACCGAGCACCAGCACGAAGTCACTCCCCACGGCAAAGAGCCGTTCGTTTCCTTCACGCCAGTCCTGCTCAAGAAAGGCGCCGCGCGCCTGTACGACCTGTACCTGGCTGGCAAGCTGCCCATGAAGAAGACCTGGGACGGACTGTTCACCCACGACAAAGCACTGCGCGGTGCAGCATGAGCATGGTTCCAGCTATCTCCTGCCCAGTTTGCGGCGACTCCAGCCAGGAAGCTCGTAACGCCATGTACTGCTATTCGCTTGAAGTTCCTGGCGCCGCCGTGTGCGGAGAGTGCGCAGAGCGGATTGCAAACGCCTTCAATAAGCGGCACGGCGGAGTCTGGCTGACTTGGCCGAACGAGCCAGCACCCAAGCCAAAAAAGGCAGTAATCGGCCAGTCCCTCAAGACTCAAGTATTCGAGCGCGACCTGTATCGCTGCTTGCGCTGCGGTGAGCACCGGAATCTGCGCGCGGATCATGTGTATCCAGAGAGTTTGGGCGGCGAGGCAACTTTAGAAAACCTCCAGACCCTCTGCGCCAGTTGCAATAGCTGGAAAGGCGTGAAGGTCATTGATTTTCGCAAGCTGGCGGGAGCCTGACATGCAGTTCACCGTTACGATCAATCAGGTGAAGGCGCTGGAATGGGGGTTGAATTCGCAACAGGCCCTGCTTTTTGCCTTCGTCTACGGCTGCCCCAGTTGGACCAGGCCAATCAAAACCGACGACGGGATCTTCTTCGCGCTGAGCAAGGCCAAGATCACTGAGGAGCTGCCGCTGCTCACTGACAAGCCGGACACTGCCTATCGCATGCTGAAGGCCCTGGAAGAAGCTGGTTTGATTGAGCTTTCCAGCACTTCGAATATCACGCTGTTTCGCCTGACTGCGAAGGCCATCGAGTGGAACCAGAAGCTCGATGGGTCGGAAAAATATCCGACCCCGCCAGCAAGCAAAGGTCGGAAAAAAATCCGATCTACCTCGGAGAAAAATCCGAGCAAGGTCGGAGAAAAATCCGAGGAAGGGTCGGATAAATCTCCGACAAATCAGGATACCAATCATCAGGATACCAATCAGGAAACCAGTCAGGACTTGCAGAGCGGCTCCGGCAAGCCGGCCCGCAACCTGGTGCTGGTGGTTGATCGCACCGACGCTCCACGGGTTGAGATTCCCGCTGACATGCCGGGACCGAAAGACCAGTCCTGCAAAACCTTCAAGGTCTGGGCGAACTACGCCATGGCCTACCGCAAACGCTACAGCACTTGGCCGGTGTGGAACGCCAAGGTCGGCGGCCAGCTCGGCCAGCTGGTCGACCGGCTCGGCGCCGATGTTGCCCATCACGTCGCCGCTCATTACCTGAAGACCAGCGACGCCGGCGTCCTGCGCAAGTGCCACAGCCTCAACGAGCTGCTGGCGAATGCCGAGAGCTACCACACCCAGTGGGTAACCGGTCAGCGCATCAACGGAACCACCGCCCGCCAGATGGAGCGTACCGAGGCAAACGTCTCCGCCGCCGAGCAGGCCGCGCAAATGGTCTTGGCCAAGCGCCAAGGGGGAGAGCGCAATGAGTACCTTTGAAATGAACGATCAGCAGGTTGCCGGGCTCGCTGCAGCGATCTGCGCCACCGCCGAGGCCATGGGTCAGGAAATGAACCCAGGCACCGCGGCGATGATGGCTGAAGACCTCTGCGCATATTCGGTGCCGACCGTGAAGGCTGCCCTAAAGGCCTGCCGCTTCGAGGTGAAGGGCAAGCTGGCGATGGCCGACATTCTCCAACGGGTACAGGCCGCTGACGGGCGCCCGGGCAAGGACGAGGCATGGGCGATCGCAATGACCACGAACGACGAGTTCGAAACCGTGGTGCTGACCGACGAAATCCAGCTTGCGCTGGCCGCTGCAAAGCCTGTCCTCGACGCCGGCGACAAGGTCGGCGCCCGGATGGCGTTCAACAGCGCCTACGAACGGCTGGTGGGACAGGCCCGAGAAGACAACAAGAATGTGAACTGGCATGTCTCTGTCGGCTTCGACGCCAACCGCCGCACACAGGCGATCACCAAGGCCGTGCAAATGCAGCGCATCCCACAGGAGCGCGCCCAGCAGTACCTGGCCGACTTGAGTGTCGCGCCGGTCACTGAAGACGGTAGGGCTGTCGTTGCGCTGCTCACCGGCGAAGTTGCGAGGCCTACGCCAAAACTGCGCGAAAAGCTCGCTGCGGTGAAGAACTCGATGCTCGCCATGCGCAAAGCCTCGTCGGAGAAAAAAACAGAACTGCGAATTCTGGCAGCCAACGAGCTGGCCGATCGCCGGGCACTGCTCATTCAGCAGGCCGAACAATTGAAAGCAAGGAGTGCGGCTCAATGACCGATACCAATGAACAGAAAAAGCAGGCTGAGGCCGGCTTTAAAAACTTCCACCGCAGCCTCTGCGAGCGATTCGGCTACTACCACGACGAGCTCGACTGGCAGCGTGACCAGGTGTCGCTGGAAGAACACATCGCCACGCAGTTCAGCCACGTCAACGCGGAGAATGCTGCGCTGCGCGGGCAGGTTGAGGCATTGCAGCGCGCTGCCGGCCAGCTCCAGGAGCAGGTCGAGGCGCTGCGGGAGGATGCTGCGCGATATCGCCGCATGCGAGCTGCAGCCCTGAAGCAAGATGACGTGCTCGCAGACGAATTCGACACCGAGTTCGACATCCAGCTCGGTGCAGCCCTGGCCGAGGCGGTGCAGCCATGAATCCCGAATACACGATCCGCGATCAGCGAGACATCAACCGCCTTGCCGGCGTCTTGCACGCCATTGATCTGACCAAACCGAAGGTGGTGGTAATCCGAGACGAGAAACGCCCGGACGTCTGCAACCGGAAGATGTGGGCAATGCTCAAGGACGTTTCCGAGCAAGTGATCTGGCACGGCAAGAAGCTCACCAGCGAGGACTGGAAGTGCCTTTTCAGTGCCTCGCTGGAGAAGCAGCGCGCGGAGCCCGGCCTCGACGGCGGTTTTGTGGTGATGGCCGTGTCCACCCGCAAGCAGTCCCAAAAGTGGTTCAGCGATCTGTTCGAGCTGATGCACGCCTTCGGCGCCGAGCATGGCGTGCGCTGGACTGAGCAGGACAAATGGGGAGGGCGCTATTGATGCGCGTAGCCATCAAGGAAAAGAAGGCGCCCAAGCCGAAGAAGTGCCGCGTTGCCTCCTGCGGGGCCTCATTCGTCCCTCAGCGTTTGGGTCAGGCAGTGTGCAGTCCAGCCTGCGCGCTGAAAGACGCGCCCCGGAATGAGCAGAAGGCGAAGAAGGCCATCGACCAGCGTGATCGACGTGAAATCAAAGTCCGCAAAGAGAAATTGAAGACCAGGGCTGACCACCTTCGCGAAGCTCAGGCCGCCGTGAACGAGTACGTCCGTCTGCGTGACGCGCATCTGCCGTGCATCAGCTGCGACTCGATGCCGAACGACCACGACCTCATGACAGGCAGCCGCTGGGACGCTGGCCACTACCGATCTGTCGGTGCCTGCCCGGAGCTGCGGTTCGAGCCGCTGAACATCCACCGGCAGTGCGTGAAGTGCAACCGCAACCTGTCCGGCAATGCGGTCGAGTACCGGATCCGGTTGGTGCAGCGCATCGGCGCCGACAAGGTGGCCTGGATCGAAGGGCCTCATGAGCCCCGCAAGTACACCGTCGAAGAAATCAAAACCATCAAGGCCGAATACCGGGCCAAGACCCGCGAACTTAAGAGGGCTGTAGCATGATCTATCCAGGCGTTCTGAACGCAGTTGTCTCCGCCCTCGCGGCTGAGGCCATCGACAACACCAGCAAACAGGCATGGCAGAAGCTGTACAACTCTGCCGACGAAGAGGAGGGCGGCGATCTGGCGACACTGGTTCGTTCCCGTGGCGCTGACACCATCGACCGCACGCAGGTGGACTGCTGGGTGTCTGCCCGGCTGCACAGTGCGCTCGAGCCAAAGCACTGGGACGCGCTGGTGGCGAAGTACAGCACCCACAAGGGACGAAAGGTGCAGGCCATCTCTGCTTTGCAGACTCTCATCAACACCCCAGCCCCGAAGCTGTTCCTGTTCAAGGCGACCACTGCCTGGGCTATCCCGCAGCTGAAGGGGGCGCGGCCGAAGGTGGCCACGTCTGTATCCGTCGAGATCCCGCTCGATGCACCGGAGTGGCGTCGCGAAGCAGTGGTGAAGGCGGCTCTAGCGGCAGGCCAGGCCAAGGCGAAGAGAGACGAGTCCCGATCGGCCGACATGATCGTGCTGAAGGACAGCTTCTACGACATGAACACCTGGGACAACGACGGCACCCCGGAGTCGACTCGACGCCGGTGGCGGAAGGATATCGGCAAGGCTGCTGACGTCTTGGTCGACGAGGCTCTGGCGCATGCCGCCGATATTCTGGAGGCGGAAGGTTTGCTGATTGAACAGGCTGCGTGATTGCCTGTTGACATCAGTGAGCGGATGAGCGAAATTAATCCCATCCTGTCATTCCTGCGCGTATCGAGGAGTGACAACAGAAACCCGGCCACCGTGCCGGGTTTTTTATTGCCTGAAATTCGCCGCCATAGCTCCAGTGGTAGAGCAGTCGCCTTGTAAGCGAATGGCCCGGGGTTCGAATCCTCGTGGCGGCACCACATTGGCATGTAGCTCAGTCGGTAGAGCAGGCGGCTGTTAACCGCCCGGTCGGAGGTTCGAGTCCTCCCATGCCAGCCAGCAACACTGTAGCCAGGACAGCCTTCGGGAAGGCCTGGACGTCGATAGCCGGATAGTGCGACGTACGGAATCAACGCCGGCAGCCCGTGCACCCTGACCTCAAACTTGCTTTCGGGGTGGCGCGAGACTGGATCAGCGAGATCGATGCAAGGGGGCGTCGACGCTGGGATAGTCTTTGGCAGACAGCTCGGAAAGACGAGCGCACCTATTCAGGGCCTCTGCATTCGCAGGGGCTTTTTCGTTTCTGGAGCATTCGATGCAAAGCCACGACTATGTGCCGGGTGTCTCCGGCTGGAAGTTAAACAAGCAAACCGGCGAGTTCGAAATCAATTCCTGCACCATCGGCAGCGCGAGCAAAGCGCCCGAGCGCCAGCTGGTATCGGTAGAGGTCGCAAGCTACAGCAAGTACGACCTGCCCAAGAGCGCCGCCAACCTGCTCCAGTTCATGCAGGCCGAGCTGCAGAAGGTGCCGGAGGAATACCGGCACGCGGCGGAGTTTGAGGAGTTCAATGCGAGCTACGGCGATGACTCGTTCAGCCCGCGCCTGTTCCTCAGTTACTCGCGCCTTGAAACGGAAGAGGAGTTGGCTGATCGCCTACGGAGGGCGGAGAGCGCCGGCATCCACATCAAGAGCGATGGCGGCGTGACAACCTTCACTCACGACGGGGTGCTTCGGATCCGTATCGGCAACCTCGATGCTTCAGAACCGGAACATGGCACTGCTGATCAGCCTGCGAAGCCTTTTGTCGTTGTAAATGGGACGACCTACCTGAACGAGGCGTTCATCAAAGACGGTTCGGTGGACAGCAAGATCGCCAGTAATTGGTCGGTGAAGATGCAGGTCACCGCTAACGGACAATATGTCGCGGCCGGTATCGGCTTAAGCCTGGCCGCTCAGGTCAAAGATGTTATCCGCACCGAGCTCAGGCCTGGCGGTCTACTTCACCGTTCCCGCTAATTCACGACCCGTCATCGTGCGGGTCTTTTCGTTTTCGGCTCCCCACACCCATTGCTCCGAGCTGGGAGTGCAGAGGGGCCGACCTATTCACATGCACCCACGGAGTCGAGCGCATGGAGTTATTACAGCGCCTGCTCGACAAGATCGACAGGTTTGAATTGCTGATCGCAGGACTGGTCGGCGCTGTCGTCGCAAGCTGGTGGCATAAGGACGATCTGGCCGACTGGCGCGCCTGGATGATCTTCCTGATCACCGGCATCGCTTGTTCGCTGTACCTGACGAGCATGGTCAGCACCTACCTGGGCGTGACGGAGCCGAAGATCGTCGCCGGAATCGGTTTTCTGCTCGGCACCTTCGGCGGATCGCTGCTCGCGGCCATCAACCGAGCCATCAAAGCCGCTGACCTCTGGGCGCTCATTCGCCAGCGGTTCGGGGGAGGCAACCCATGAATCTTGAAGTGACCAATTCTATCGCTTGCGGCTTGATTGCCTTGTGGGCGACCTGGTGTGTTCTGAGCGGTCGAGTGCGGGACGGTGTCATCGGCAAGCTGATCTATTCGGCGATCGCCATCAGCGGGTTCGTCGTGATGAGCCGGGAGCAGACCATCTTCATGATGGGCCCGACCACGGCCGGCATCACGTTGCACGTCTCCCTGGCCCTGGCCGGCATGCGCCACATCTTCATGGTCATCTGGTGGCAGCGGGTGAAAGCCTGGCTGTGCCGGACGCTGAACTGTGAACACTGCCTGCGCTGTGACAAGGCGCCAGGCGGAATCGACCGGCGGGCCAAGTAAGGCTCGCCACTAAACTAACGCGCCGAACGATGGCGCACAGAAAGGGAATTCCCATGAACATCAACACAACCCAGATCCACTACAACGACATCAAGCTGAACCTGTCTATCGAAGACCTGAAGGCCGCGCTGGTTGCCAAGTACGGCGATGCGGCTTCGCAGATTCAGGGGCAGGAAGTTGCCCTTATGAGCACCAACTACAACCAGTTCTATCCGGAGGCGGGTTTGACCCTCAACTTTGCCCAGCCGCTGGAAGGTCATAACGGCTGATTGCCGGAAAACCGAAAGGCTATTCAGGTCGCGACACGTCTGTCGAATCGGCGAGTTGTGTCGCGGCACTGGAGCAAAACATGACCGCAGACATCCACGACATTGCTGATCAGCGCCCGCACCTGACGGTAGCGGCTGATCGTGGTGTCCACGTGATTCCTTGTGAACTGGTGCGCTCAGTGATCGCCGGCAACGAGCCATCGGCCATCCTGACCGAGCCGGTTCTTCGCCGGATCATTGAAGAGTGGTTCCAGAGGGTAACTGCATGACCGCGAAGCTAGTTGAGTTCAAGCGGGAGGACTGGCGCGACGCCGCCAAGACCCTGCGCAAGATCGCTGATGACCTTGATGCTGGTGTGCATCCGGAATGCACGGTAGGCGCGCTGACCCTCATGGGGCCGAAAGGCGAAGTGACGGTGTTCGGACTCGGGCCGAAGTGCGACGACTTGCAGTGCCTGGGCGCGATGCGCCTTGGTGAGCAGAAGCTGATTGATGTGTTGCTGGATGGCGGGGAAGGGTAGGTGTGCCGCAGGTGGTGCGGCACGAAGGGATTCAGTTTCTGTAGGGCTCGACCGTTTGACGCGAAGCAGGGAACCAAAGCCACTCGCCATCTTGCAATGGGGTGTGGAAATTCCGCTTCACCTCAAACACAAGGTCAGTGCCATTGCTGCCAGTCACCGAAATGATGTGAGCCGAATACCAGCCGTTGAATGGTTCCGTCTTCAGGCCCAGCCATCCAGCTCGCTTAACAATGCCGCCTGAGCCATCGGCACCGGTGTAGAGAGAGCGTTCGCCCGGATTGAAGTGGAACGGCACCGCAGAAAGCTTCACATGGCTATCTGATCCTTGATCAACATCAATTTCCGCTGTTTCGAATTCCATCCTACGGCTCCTTCGTTGAGTGATCCTCACCAATACCGGCAAGCCGCCACTATTTCAAGTAAAGGGTTCCTATGACAACCAAGCAACCCGACTGGGAGGCGATCGAACGAGCCTACCGGGCCGGTTCGCTTTCCATCAGAACAATCGCTGAGCGACACGGCGTGAGCGACACCGCGATCAGAAAGAAGGCCAAGGCCCTTGGATGGGCGAGAGACCTTTCTGACCAGGTGCGGAAAGAGGTTCGCAGCAAGCTGGTTCGCGGAGAGGTTCGCAACGACCAAGGCGCGAACTGCGAACTCGACGCCGAGATCATCGAAGAGGCCGCAGAGGAAGGCGCCCGGGTGGTTCGCAGCCATCGGCGCGACATTCGCAAGGCGACGATCCTCGCGAACCTGCTGATGGATGATCTGATGACCACCATCCAGCGCCGCGAAGAGATCGAAGACGCGATCGAGGATGAGACCTCAGAAGACAACAACGGCATGCGCCGGGCATCGATGCTCGCCGCCGTGGCGTTGCCCAGCAATTCCAAAACACTGTTCCAGCTTTCTTCTGCAATGAAGAACCTGCAGGTTCTGGAGCGTCAGGCATTTGGCCTGGACGAGAAGGAGAAGACGGACGACGCCGACGAACTCTCGAAGATGATGGACGAACTATCGAAGGACGCCTGACATGAAGCCCGAGCACATGAAGCTGCTCCGGGACAAGCGTTGGCGGTTGAACAATCTCTACTTCATCACCGACAAGCAGGGCAAGAAAGTCCGCTTCAGGATGACGGATGAGCAGATTGAATACTTCGAAGGGATGCACACCCGGAACATCATCCTGAAGGCTCGGCAGCTCGGCTTCACCACTGAGTGCTGCATCATCCAACTCGACGCAGCACTGTTCGAGTCGGCCAAGTGCGCACTGATCGCCCACACCCTGAACGACGCCAAGCGTTTGTTCCGGGAGAAGGTGAAGTACGCCTACGACAATTTGCCGAAAGAGATCCGCGCGGCCAACCCGGCGAGCAACGACGCTGCCGGCGAGCTTGTGTTCAGCAAGGGTGGTTCGCTCTACGTCAGCACGTCCTTCCGAGGCGGCACGCTGCGTTACCTGCATGTGTCCGAGTTCGGGAAGATCTGCGCCAAGTTTCCGCACAAGGCCCGCGAGATCGTCACCGGCGCCTTCGAGGCGGTGGCTACTGATTGTTTCGTCACCATCGAATCCACGGCAGAGGGCCGGGCCGGCTACTTCTTCGACTATTCGCAGAGTGCCGAGAAGCAGCTTCTGTCAGGCACGCCGCTGGGCAAGCTGGATTGGAAGTTCTTTTTCTTCAGTTGGTGGAAGAACCAGGCCTACTGGCTCGACCCTGCAGAAGCGGTCATCCCGGAGCGCCTGACAAAATACTTCAATGAACTGGCGGCAAAGCACGGCATCGTCACAAACACAGGCCAGCGCGCCTGGTACGCCGCCAAGGAGAAGACCCTCGGCGACGACATGAAGCGGGAATACCCGTCGATCCCGGCCGAAGCCTTCCAGCAGTCGATCGAGGGCGCCTACTACGCCCAGCAGTTCACAAAGCTGTATGCCGCTCAGCGCATTGGCGCGATACCGAACAACAGCCATCTGCCGGTGATGACCTTCTGGGACATCGGCGTCAGCGATTCCACGGCCATCTGGTTCGTGCGCCAGGTTGGCGAAGAGTTTCACGTCATCGATTACTACGAGAACTCAGGCGAGGGCCTGCGGCATTACATGAAGGTGCTGAAAGATAAGGGTTACACCTACTCCGAGCACTGGGGGCCGCACGACATCGACAATCGAGAGTTCGGCAGCGATGCCAAGACCCGCCGAGAACTGGCCCGCGAGGGTTATGAGATCGACGGCGAGAGATACAGCATGACCTTCGAGATCGTCCCCAAGATCGGCGTCAACGACGGCATCGAGCAGGTTCGCGAAATCCTGCCCAAGTGCGTGTTCGATGAAGCCAAGTGCGAAGAAGGGATCGGTTGCCTCGAAAACTACAAAAAAGAATGGGACGACAAGCGCGGCTGCTGGAAAAACAACCCGCTCCATGACTGGACCTCTCACGGATCCGACGGATTCCGGTACTTCGCTGTCGCGAAGAGCGCCAGGAAGCCGGCCACCAAAATCAGAATGGGATACGCCCGATGAGCAACGACGTCTCCTTCAAGCGGGCGGATTACATCGAAGCGCTGGGCCGCTGGGCTACCGTGCGCGATGTATGTGCAGGCCAGCACCGAGTTGTTGACCGCCTGCCTTACATCAATGCGCACGATACATCGCCTGAGAACAAAGACCGCAACAAGGCCTACCGCGAGCGGGCGGTGTTCAAAAATGCCACGGGCCACACCCGAAACGGACTGCTCGGCCTGGCTTTTCACAAGGACCCAACGCTGGCTGTTGCGAAGAAGTTGGAGTATCTGCAAGACAACGCCAACGGCTCGGGCGTGAGCATCTACCAGCACTCGCAAGGCACGCTGGAAAAGGTACTTGAGGCTGGGCGGCATGGTCTTTACGTTGACTATCACCAAGACGCCGGCGCCGGTGGCCACTCTGTGATCTTGTCGTACTGCGCCGAAGACATCATCAACTGGCGTACAGGAATGGTGAACGGGCACAGCGTGCTGACTCTGGTGGTGCTACGCGAATCACCGGAGATCGAAGATGGCTTCGGTTTCAAAGTGGTGGAGCAATACCGGGAACTGGCGCTCGAGTCTGAGGGTTTTGTCTGTCGCGTTTGGCGCCGGTCCGGGCCCAAAGGCGGCGGGCCGCTGGCGGTTGTTGAGGAGTTCAGGCCCACGGGCACCGCTGGGCGCTTGAAAGAGATCCCGTTCACCTTCGTCGGTGCGCAGAACAACGATCCGAGTATCGATGAGTCGCCGCTGTACGACATTGCCATGATCAACCTGGGCCACTACCGGAACAGCGCTGACTATGAGGACAGCGTCTTTTGGTGCGGCCAGGCTCAGCCGTGGATTTCCGGACTGAATGAGCAATGGGTCAAGCTGCTTGAAGACAAGGGCATTTATGTCGGTTCAAGAGCACCCATGCTTCTTCCGGCCGGCGGCCAGTTCGGGTATGCCCAGCCTTTGCCGAACACGCTGGTCAAGGAGGCGATGGCCGACAAAAACCAGATGATGATTGAGCTGGGCGCCCGGATGGTCGTGGCTTCTCTATCGTCCAAGACGGCGACCGAAGCGCGCGGCGATCAGTCAGCGTCGACATCGGTGCTCGCCGGCTGCGTGGCCAACGTCAGCGAGGCTTACACCCGCGCAATCATGTGGTGCTGCACCTACATGGGCGTCGATGACGCGAAGGTTGCCTATCAGATCAACCAGGAATTCGTGGAACTGACGGCAGATCCGCAAATGATCACCGCGCTGGTCGGCCTCTGGCAGAACGGTGGATTCGCCAAAGCGGATCTCCGGGCGTACCTGCGCAAACTGGGCCTGATCGCGCCGGAGCGCACAGACCAGCAGATCGATGGCGAGCTGGCAGAGCAGGGCGACGGCCTGGGCTTGGATGATGAGGGCGTAATCGATGGCCGCAAACCAAGCAATCCTTGACGCTACGATCCGGCACGCAGTTTTCCTTGAAAAACTGAAAGCCGGGGAGGTGGGCAAGTTCGCTCCTTTCCTCAAGGAGATCGACCGCTCGATCCGCGACAGGCTGACCCAGTCGGATCTGACCGAGTACAACGTGAAGCGGCTGGAAGCGCTGCTGAAAGAGGTCGACAGTCTGCTCCTGGGCATCTTCGACCGCTACAGCGCGCAACTGAACCTCGATCTGATCGACATCGCCAACTACGAGGCTGAATTTGAGGCGTCGAGTCTGGCCCAGTCAGCTCCCGATGGAGTCTCGTTGGATGTGGTCGCACCGACGGCTGCGGCCATCCGTACTGCGGTGCTGACCAATCCACTCAGCGTGCGCGGCACCGGCGGCGGAAAGCTGCTGAAGTCGTTCATCAAGGGCTGGACCAGCGCAGAGCGTGAGCGCGTCACCGGCACGATCCGG
The DNA here is from genome assembly GCF_002112345.1 of Pseudomonas sp. R43(2017). Lineage (NCBI taxonomy): Bacteria > Pseudomonadati > Pseudomonadota > Gammaproteobacteria > Pseudomonadales > Pseudomonadaceae > Pseudomonas > Pseudomonas sp. R43(2017). Next base: position 719,880 of record NZ_NEHJ01000001.1, on the reverse strand, counting down.
CTGGGCTTCTTCGAAGGTCAAACGAACTTCCAGATCATCCGCAACATTCGCGGCACTAAGGCAGCCGGGTACAAGGACGGCGTTCTTGCCACCACCAACCGCAATGCCAGCACGGTCGTGCACACGGCGATTCAGCATGTGTCGTCTCAGGCGCGCATGGAGGTGGCCAAGGCCAACACGGACATCGTGTCCGAAGTCGAGATGGTCGCCACGCTGGACAGCAAGACCAGCCAGCAGTGTCGGTCGATGGATAAGCGACGATTCCCAGTCGATTCCGGGCCGCGCCCACCGTTTCACCCGAATTGCCGCACTACGTTCGTCCTGCTGACCAAGCTCAGCGAGATGTTCGCCAAGGGCGCTACGCGGGCCGCGGTGGGTGCTGATGGGGCAGGTCAGGTCAGTGCGAGCCTCGACTATTACCACTGGCTTCAGCAGCAGCCAGCGTCCTTTCAAGACGTGGCAATCGGGCCGGTCCGAGCAAAGCTGTTCCGCGAGGGCGGCCTGAGTGTCGAGCGCTTCGCAGAGCTGCAGCTCGATCGCAATTTCGCGCCGCTGACCCTCGCACAAATGAAGGCGCTGGAACCTCTGGCATTCGAGCGCGCCGGCATTTGACGCAACAAACTCAATCAACCGCCTTCTGGCGGTTTTTTATTGCCTGCAAAGCGGGCAACACATACCCAAGGGGTGCATCAACATGGCAGAAGAAAACGAAATCGACCTGGACAATCCGGCAATCAAGGCCGCTATCGCGACTGCCGTTGAGGTCTCCGTTTCTGGTCTGAAAACCAAAAACTCTGAACTGCTGGGCAAGCTGAAGGACACCACCACCAAGCTGTCGCAGTTCGAAACCCAATTCGAAGGCATCGACATTGACGCCGTCAAAGGCTTGCTCAGCCGGGCCGGCCAAGACGAAGAAACCAAGCTGCTGACTGAGGGCAAGGTGGACGAGGTGTTCAATCGTCGCACCGAGCGCTTGCGCGCCGACAACGATAAGCAGTTGAAAGCGCTCACCGCGCGGGCCGAGAAGGCCGAGGCATTCGCCGCCAAGTTCCAGGGCAAAGTCCTGGGCGATTCGGTACGCGGTGCGGCACTGAAAGCCGGCGCACTTCCTGAAGCAACCGACGACATCATTCTGCGCGCCAAGGGCGTGTTCTCGCTGAATGAAGAGGGCGAAGCGGTCGCCGTTGATGAATCCGGCCAGGTCATTCTCGGCAAAGACGGCAAAACCCCTCTGACCCCGCTCGAATGGGCGGAATCCTTGCGCGAAAGCGCACCTCATCTGTGGCCCAGGGCTACAGGAACGAATGCCCCGGGCGGGGGTGGCGGCCAGGCTGCATTCAAGCGCTCCGAAATGACTGCCGAGCAAAAGCGCGACTACCAGCGCAAGCACGGCCAAACCGCATATCTGCAACTGCCCAAGTAAGGGGATCCACCCATGGCAACGACTGTGAACAGCGACCTGATCATCTACAACGATGAGGCGCAAACCGCATACCTGGAGCGTGTCCAGGACAACCTCGACGTGTTCAACGCATCGTCCAATGGCGCGATCGTGCTCGATAACGAGTTAATCGAAGGCGACTTCCGCAAGCGCTCGTTCTACAAGATCGGCGGCTCGCTGGAGCATCGCGACGTCAACTCCACTGGCAAGGTGACTGCGAAGAAGATCGGTGCCGGTGAGGCCGTTGGCGTGAAAGCGCCGTGGAAATACGGTCCGTACCAGACCACCGAAGAGGCGTTCAAACGCCGCGGTCGTCCGGTCGACGAGTTCTCTCAGATCATCGGTGCAGACGTTGCTGACGCCACTCTGGAAGGCTTCATCCAGTACGCCACCGCCGCTTTGCGCGCCGCTATTGGCTCCAACGCGGGCATGGTGGTCACCGCCAACATCGAGACCGATGGCAAGAAGACCCTGACTCGCGGCATGCGCAAGTTCGGCGATAAGTTCGGCCGTATTGCTCTGTGGGTCATGCACTCCAGCGCCTACTTCGACATTGTCGACGAGGCCATCACCAACAAGATCTACGAGGAAGCAGGTGTCGTCATCTACGGCGGCTTGCCGGGCACTCTCGGCAAACCGGTGCTGGTAACCGATACCGCGCCGGCCGACGTGATTTTCGGTCTTCTGCCGAATGCAGTGGTGATCACCGAATCCCAGGCCCCGGGCTTCCGCTCCTACACGGTCGACGACGAAGAAAACCTCGGTATCGGATACCGCGCGGAAGGCACCGTGAATATCGACGTGCTGGGCTATAGCTGGAAGGACGCTACCGGCGGCTCGAACCCGACGCTGGCTGCGGTCGGCTCAGCGGCCAACTGGGTCAAGCATGCCGACAGCAACAAGGTCACCGCCGGCGTGATGATCACCCTGACCACTACGCCACCAGCCGGCGGCTGATACTGGCCCTGACAGCGGTCGGCAATGACCGCTACGGAGACTTTTATGGAACTGGTTTACTCCACTCAAAATTCGGACTTCGATCCGGAAAAGCGCTATCGAAATCCGGCTCACTTTGATCGGCCTGAAGCGGGTGTGACGCACGCAGTCGTCATCGGTGACTGGCCGAAAGTGGTCGACGCCTATGAGGCGCTGGGCGTTGAGGTTTCGATGTTGAAGCCTTTGATCAGCCGGACGGCTGATTCGGGTAACGCTGACGCCATTGTCGGTTTGGAACAGGACAACGCCGCGCTGCGCGCTGAGCGCGACGGCATTCTGCGACTGATCGACGCCGCCGAGGGGCAATCGGATCTGGAGCACCCTGGCGCCGGCGAACTGCCGATCCGCTTGTTCGGTGCGCTGAAAGCTATTCATGAAGGCTTTGAAGCTCTGACGGGTGAGCGCAACAACTTGGCGAGCGAGGTTGAATCCTTACGCGCCGAAGTCGAACGCCTCAAAGTGGCAGCTGCGCCGGTCGACAATGCCGAGAAGATCGCCAGCCTCAAAGCGCAACTCGACGCCGCCAACGTACCGTACCGGGCGAATGCTTCGGTTGAGTCGCTGGAAAAGGCGGTTTCGGAAATGCCGAAGGCGTGATAATCCGGGTGTCCATTCAATGGCGCCCGATTCAAAAAACACAGCGAGCTGATTCATGACACTCATCATCGAGGACGGCACCGGCAAACCTGACGCCGAAAGCTACGCATCTGCCGAGGATCTGGCCATGTACGCCGTGAAATTCGGCGTGGTCATTCCGGCGGAGGTACCAGCACAGGAAGCACTGCTGCGTCGTGCCGCACTGGCGATGGATGGCATGACGTGGAAAGGGCGGAAGACCAACAGCGAGCAGGCTCTGTCCTGGCCGCGCCGGGGCGTTGAGCTGGATCACGAGATCAAGCCTGACAATTACCTGCCGGCGCGGATCCAGTACGGTCAAATGGCTTTGGCTGCCGAAATTCACACCGACGACGTTCATCCGATCGACCAACGCCAGGGCGCAGTAATCCGTGAGCGTGTCGAAGGCGCGGTCGATGTCGAATACGCGCCCATCAGCAACGCCAGCGGCAGGCTTTTGCCGGCCGCTCCAGATCGACCCAGCCGAACCCAGTTCGCCGATTACCTGGCCAAGCGAGGCCTGTTTGCCGTGAGGGCCTGACAATGACCGCGTTCTACGACCGCACGGCTGCGACTGCTCTGCGGTTGATTACGCAGTTCGGCCAGCCCGTCATCATTCGTGCAACAACCGTAGGCGAGTACGACCCGGAAACCGGTTCGGCACCGCCCGACAGCACCAAAGAGCAGACTGCCCAAGGCATCCTGCTCGACTTCACCGGTCAGGAATTCCAGAACAACAGCCTAATCAAGCAGGGCGACAAGAAGCTCAAAATCGCCGCGCAGGGGCTGGAGTGGGTGCCGGATCTGCTGAACAAAGTGATCATTCAGGGCCGCACCTGGTCCATCGTGCCGCCGCTGAAAGAGGTGAATCCGGCCGGCACCCCAATCCTGTATGAGCTGCAGGTGCGGTCATGAGCAGAGCGGGCAGTGGCCAGTCCGGCAGCTTCGCCCTGAGCCTGGCTGAATTCGCCGCACAGACCAGCGAAGCCATCGACGCCAGCGTGCGCGAGATCATCATCGAGCTCGGTAGCAGCCTGATACGCATGTCGCCGGTGGGTAACCCTGAGATCTGGGCCGCTAACGTGGCGCATCGTGCAACCAACAGCCGCGCCGCCGACGACTACGATTTCAAAGTCGCCGTGCGCAACACCCTCATCAATCTCGATGAGAGCAACTTCACCAAGGCCGGGAAGCTTAAGCGCGGCGTGAAGTACGCCAAACCGCTGACCAAGACCGAGCGCGATCAGAACTTCAACGTGAACGGCCTGGTCGCCGGAAAGGATTACGTCGGTGGTCGATTCCGTGGGAACTGGCAGTTCTCGATCGGGACCCCGGCGGATGGAGTGCTTGACCAAGTCGACCCGGGCGGCAATGTCACTCTGGCGAAGCTGAAACTTCAGGTTGAGCAACTGACTATCGGGCAAACGGCGTACATCGTGAACAACCTGCCATATGCGGTTCCACTCGAGTACGGCCATTCCAAGCAGGCCCCGGGCGGCATGGTGCGCATCACGCTCGCGCGGTTCCAGCAGATCGTCGACGAAGCCATCAGGAACAACCAGGTATGAGCCATAACATCATCACTTCGATCTACGAAGCCCGGCTGATCGCCTGGGCGAAGGCCTTGCCCACACCGCTCAAGGTTGTGGTGGAGAACGAGGCATACACGCCCGTGGAGGGCGCTACATACCTGAAGGCGTTCACGTTGCCAGGTGATACAGCGAGCAGCACGCTTGCCGGCGATCACAGGCTGTTCACTGGCGTGTTTCAGGTCAGCATCGTGACGCCGTCCGGCAAATATCGCGGCGCTGCCGGTGCGCTGGCTGACCAGATCGCCGCAATGTTTCCGCTGTACGAGCGAAATACGAAGGGCGCACTGACCGTGGTGACCATGACACCGGTTGACCAAGGGCCAGGAATTCCAGACGACACAACCTACACCGTTCCGGTTTCGTTCGCGTACCGGGCCGACACCAACTAATCCGCCCATTGGGCAAAACCAGAACCCGCCATTGAGCGGGTTTTGTCATTTCTGAAGAGAGGAAAACCCCATGGCCGGCATTCAAATGCCCAACGGCGCAACGTTCGAAATTGCTTCCGCCTATGGCACTGCAATCCCATTCACCGCCCTGACCAATGCCAACCCGGCAGTGGCCACCGCCGTAGCGCACGGCCTGGCCGAGGGCGACATCATTGCTCTCAGCTCCGGCTGGACCCGCCTGGACGGCCGCGCCGTGCAAGTCGGCGAGATTGCCAGTGGCACCTTTGCGCTCGATGGTGTGAACACCACGAACATTCAGCAGTATCCAGCCGGTTCGGGCGTCGGTACCGCGCGCGAGGTGACCACCTTCACCGAAATCTCGAAAATCACCGAGCTCGGGTCGAGCGGCGGCGACCAGCAGTTTCTGACGTTCGGCTTCCTGGCTGACGATGATGACCGCCAGATGCCGACCACCAAGAACCCGATCACTCTTACCATTACGGTCGCCGACGATCCGTCGCAGCCCTATGTCGGTGTTTGCGAGGAGGCTGACGACGACAAGCAGGCCCGCGTTCTGCGCCTGAACCTGCCGGGCGGTAGCCGCATCATCTACAACGGCTACGTCTCCATCACTTCGACCCCGACAATGTCGCGCAACAACCTGATGACTCGCGTTATCAGCATCGCGCTGACCGGTCGCCCAACCCGTTACAGCGCCTCGGCGTAAGGAAGGCACATGGCAAAGTTCACACTCGCCCGGAATCCAACCTTCAATCACGTCGTCATGCTGCCAACGGTCGGTGGCGATCCGGTGAGCGTCGAGTTCGAGTTCAAATATCGCGACCGCACCGAACTGGCTGGCCTCTACGCAGAGTGGGGTGAGCGTCACAAAGCCCTCAAAGAAAAAGCAGAAGAGGCCGGCATTGAGCAGTTCACGGCTTTGCTGATTGATCTGCAGGTCGAGCAGTTGAAGGCGATCATCGCCGGCTGGGATATCGCCGAAGAGTTCACCGACGAAAACCTGCGCATCCTGGTCAAGTCCATCGCCGCCACTCCGGGCGCAGTGCTGGCCGCTTATTCCGATGCCTTCAGCAACGCACGCCTGGGAAACTCCTAAGCGTCTCCCGCAAGCTGTACGAGCCGGGGCCGTCAGCCGAATCGCTGGCGGCCTTCGGCCTTTCTCTTCGTGACATACCCGATGAACTCTGTGAGGTCTGGCCTGATGTCTGGCAGGCCTTCAAGGTCTTCGAGGCCATGGGCACCCAGTGGCGTACAGGCGCGTGCGGCGCTACCGGACTCGATTACACGTCAATTCGCCATGTCGCAGGCTTCCTCGGGCTTACCCGGTCGGAGGTCGCCGGCGTCTTTCCAGACATCCGCGTCATGGAAGCCGAAGCCCTGCGGGTGATGGCGGAACAGAGGGACAGTAAATGAGCACCACCTTCGCTTCCATGGGGATCAAGGTTGAGTCGTCAGAAGCAGTCAAAGCCGCTGACGATCTCGACAAGCTGGTCGACTCTGCCGTTGATGCTGAGAAAGCGATTGATGGTCTCGGCAAGACCGGTTCCGAGCTGGCTGACACTGGCAAGAAGATTGTTCAGGCCGAGAAGGAAGTCGCCCAGGAGATCGACAAGTCGACTGGAGCCACGCAGCGCCAGGCCGATGCTAGACGCAAGTCAGGTGCCAGCGCGACCAGCGAAATTGCGATCATCAGCCAGCTCGACAAGGCGATGTCCGGCAACATCGGTAGCATGGAGCAACTGATCCAGGCCGAAGGCTTGCTGGAGCGTGCTCGCAAGGGCGGTCTTGTGACCATTGAGCAGCAGGAGGCTTATCAGGACCGGCTTGCCAAGGCCTACGACAAGATCGAGAAAGCCGAAGCCAAGGAGGTGGCACAGAAACAGCGGCTGATCGACGCTGAAAACCGTCAGATTGAAGCATTGAAGCGCACGGTCAACGGCATCGACCCGGTCACTGCGAAGCTGGCAAAGCTGGAGGCGCAGGAGAAGGCGCTTAACGATCTGTACAAGGCCGGTCAGATCGACGCGGCTCGCTACGGTGAGGCGCTGGCGAAGATCGGCAAAGACCGTGACGGCCTGACCGCGACAGAAACTGCATTCGACAAGCTGAAGCTCGGCACCCGCCAGGCTCAAGAAAATGTGATGCAGCTGACCAATGCCCTGCAGTCTGGGGATTGGGGGAGTGGTGCGCGAGCTGTCGCTCAGTTGGGCGCCGGCGCGGGAGCTTCTGCCAAGAGCCTGGCCGCAGCACTGATTCCGGCCGGTTTGCTGGCTGGCGTCCTCGGCGCGCTGGGCTATGCCTACTTCGACGCACAGAAGCAGGCCCGCGAGTTCAATGTCGCCATCAACGGCGGATCGAACGATGCCGGGCAGAGCATTGCCAGCCTCAAGGTTATGGCTGAAACCGCTGGGGCGATCACTGAGAACTTTGCAGGCGCCCGCGAGGCAGTGATTGCACTGGCATCCGGCGCAGCCACCAGCGGCGTCCAAATGCAGAACCTGGCTCAGGCCGCCGCAGCAATTGGTGAAGTGACAGGGAAGGGCGCTGGAGACATTGCCAAGTCGCTCGCGAACGCCGGAGACACTGCCACAGAAGCCGCAGAGAAGATCAGCGACCAGTATGGGCTGCTCACCTACGAGCAGTACCAGACCATCAAGGCGATTGATGATCAGGGCGACCATCAGCGAGCGCTGGATGTCCTCAGTGAAGATCTCAATCGGTCGGCCCAGGAACGCCTGAAGAATTACCGCGAATCCCTGTCCGATATCGAACGCGATTGGGATCGGGTCAAGGTGGCCATCAAGGGCGCCTACGCTGAAGTCCGGTCAGAGATTTTCCCAGATCTGGCAAAGCAGATTGAAATCACCCAGCGCGTGCTGGACACCCGTAAGGGTGGCGGTGTTGCCGGCGCTCTATCTAACGGGCTTAGTTGGCTGAACTCCTCGCTGGGGCTTGCTGAGGGGGAGAATGACGACTCAACTCCGGCGTTGGAAGCCAGGCTTGCCGGGCTGAAGGCGCGCCTGTCAGCAAGCGAAAGCAACGCTGCCGCTACTGGTGAGGAGACCCGGGCGAACAAGGAATTGATCGCTGTCCAGAAAGAGCTGGACAAGCAGATGGACAACCTGAACCCGCTTGCAAAGCGTAAGGATGCCTACAAGAAGCTCAACGATCAGTTCAAGACACTTTATGAGAACGCCGATAAAACTGGCCAGAAGTCGGCGCTGCTGGATGGTGTTCAGTTTGACGGGAATAAGTTTTCCGGTGGTGCCTACGACAAGCTGCGAAAGGCAATCGACGAGCAGAAAAAGGATCCCAAGACAGCGGCAGGCAGCGTCGATCTATCTGGTTTCAATGACTCGAAAAATGCGCTCAGTACCGTGCTCGCCGAGTACAAAAATGCTCAAAAGGATTTGGAGGCATCGCAGAAGGCAGGGCTGATCTCGCAGGCAGATTATCTGCAAGCACGAGAGGCTATGATCGGCAACGAGCGCGACGAAGTTACTGCTGCGTATGAGGCTGAGATCGCCGCACTGGAAGCAGCGAAGAGCAAGGCAGGCACATCGGCGGCGCAGCGTATTCAGCTTGACCAGAAAATCGCCGATGCACGGGCCGCCATGGTCAAAGTTCAGCAGGATGCAGACACCGAACTGAGCGTACTGGCGAAAAACGAAGAAGGACGGCTGAAGAAGCAGGCCCTGGCGGTCAATACCTACACCAGTGCACTGCAGCAGCAAGTCACCACGCTACGCGAGCAAGGCCAGCGGGCAGCAGCAGGCATTGGTCTGGGTGATCGTCAGCGCGATCTAATGAGTCAGCAGAACGGCATCGATGATCGCTTCAACCAGCAGAAGCTCGAACTGGCGAATCAGTACGGCGATGGCTCACGCGGTATGAGCCTCGATGAGTACACGCAGAAGCTGGCAGCACTTAAGGCAACCCAGCAGGACCTGCACGACACGGTTCAAGCCAACTACGACGAGATGACGGCAGCCCAGAGCGACTGGAGTGCCGGAGCTTCGTCGGCGTGGCAGAACTATCTGGAGTCTGCGCAGAACGCCGCGGGGCAGACGAAAAGCCTCCTCACCAATGCGTTCAGTTCAGCAGAGGACGCTGTAGCCAGTTTCGCCATCAACGGTAAATTCTCGTTTTCTGACTTCACCAAATCGGTGTTGGCGGACATGGCGAAGATCGCCACTCGGCAGGCCACCTCGCAAGGGCTCAGCGCTCTATTCGGTATTGCCGCATCCGCGGCGGGTTCGTATTTCGGTGGTGGCGGCGGGAACGGATTGGCCGCCGGATCTGCCGGTGCCGTGTCGTCCGATCTCGGTGCTTCGCAGGCTGGCTATGCCGGTATCGATTTTTCTGGATACCGGGCGGCTGGCGGACCTGTTGCGCCGAACTCTCTGTACGAAGTCAACGAACTGGGGCCGGAGCTCTATAACGAGGGCGGGCGGTCATTCCTGATGACCGGTGCCAACGGCGGTAGCGTCACGCCTCTGACTGCCGGCGGCGGGCCTGCGCTGGCCGCAATGTCCAGCGGTGGCGGCATTACGTACAACTTTCCGGTGGCGGTCTCGGTGCAGACGTCTGGGAGCGACGGAGCGGGTGTTTCACAAGAGACAACCAACCAGCTCGGCAAGAGCATCCAGCAGGCAGCAAAAACCGAAGCGGAAACCGCGATCGCCAGAGCGTTGCAGCCGGGCGGTTCGATCTGGCGCCTGACAAATGGGAGGGCCTGATGGCCATTGAGAAATTCACCTGGCCAACCGAGCGCGGGGAAACGCCTGATATCAATTATCGGGTGCGCACCTCGAAGTTCGGCAATGGCTACGCGCAGAACGTCGGCGACGGCCCGAACAACAAGGAGGACTCCTACCCGGTTACCTGCGTAGGTCAAAAGGCCAAAGTGTTGGAGATCATGACGTTCCTCGACCGGCACGCCGGTGCAAGGGCGTTTCTCTGGACAACACCGCTCGGTGAGCTCGGTCTGTTCACCTGCAAAAATCCCGCTCCAACTCCGGTGGGTGGCGGCGTCTTCAAACTCACCGCCACGTTCGAGCGGGCATTCCAACCATAAGGGGCAATCATGCCGCTGATCAGTGACATCCAGGTGCTTGAGCCTGGCAGTGAAGTGCTGCTCTTTGAATTGGACGGCACGGAATACGGCGCGGACGTGCTGCGCTTCCACGGGCATGCGATCCCGCACACGGCCGCCGAGTTGATCGCCGCCGGCGACGACGCGGACCAGCTGCCCGCGAAGGCGATTTACTGGCAAGGCAACGAGTACAGCGCCTGGCCGATGCAGATGGACGGCATCGAGGCGAATGGCGACGGCACGGCCGTGCGGCCCACGCTATCGGTGGGCAACGTCAACGGGCGCATCACGGCGCTGTGCTTGGCGTTCGAGGATCTGCTCGAGTTCAAACTGACGATGCGTCACACCCTAGGCACGTACCTGGACGCGGCGAACTTCCCGGACGGCAACCCAACGGCGGATCCGACCCAAGAAACTATCGAGGTCTGGTACATCGACCAGAAGACGAACGAGGACGGGGAAACGGTCAGTTGGGAGCTTGCCAGCCCGGGCGACGTCGGCAACGAGTCCATCGGCCGACAGGCTACGACGCTGTGTCATTGGTGCCTCACCGGAGGCTACCGGGGGCCGAACTGTGGATACACGGGCTCATACGTCACGAAGGACGGCGTCGTCACCGATAACCCCGAACTGGACGAATGCGACGCCACACTCGGCAAGGGATGCATCCCACGATTCGGCGAGGGCAACCCGCTGCCGTTCGGTGGCTTTCCGGCCGTTTCGCTGATCGCAAGGAGCTGACATGCACAAACATATTTTGAACGCGATCCAGGCCCACGCGGCAGCCGAGTACCCGAAAGAGTGCTGCGGCCTGCTGCTGGCGGTGGGACGCAAACAGCAGTATTACCCGTGTCGCAACGTCTCGACCGAGCCGAACGAGGAATTCCGTATCGACCCAGAGGAATACGCCCAGGCCGAAGACCTCGGCGAGGTAATTGGTGTGGTGCACTCGCATCCGGACGCCACCAGCCGCCCGTCACCGCGCGACCTGGCCATGTGCGAGGCGACGGCCATGCCGTGGCACATCATCAGCTGGCCTGAAGGGGATTTGAGGACGGTCATGCCGTCCGGCGAGGTTCCGCTGCTCAAGCGCCCATTCGTACACGGTGCCTGGGACTGCTGGCAAGTCTGTGCCGACTGGTACAGGCGCGAGTGGGGACTGGAGTTCGAAGCCTTCAAGCGCGCCGACGGCTGGTGGGAGAGCAAGGACAACACCAGTCTGTACGAGGCGAACTACGAGGCCGCCGGTTTCTACCGGGTCGACCAACCGCAACGCGGTGACATGATCGTGATGGAAGTGGGGCGGACGGTTTACCCAAACCATGCTGGGATCTTCCTCGGCGCCGATCCGGCGTTACCCGGCGAGGATGCCGCTACGTTCGGCCCTGGCCCGTTCCTGCTGCACCACCTGTACGGCAGGCCGTCTGAGGTCATCGTTTTCGGCGGGCCGTGGCTAGACCGCACACGCCTGATTCTCAGGCACAAAGATGCACTGCAACCAACTGATGCGGCTGAGCCGTAGGAGGGAGTTATGAAGCGATCGACTGAAGCAGCGAACGGTGCAAAGCGTGACAGCAACGTGCCTGCCATGAACCACTGGCGCGTAAGCATGAAGCGCAGCGCGCGCAGCGGCGTTTATTACGCGGCGGGATTCAAGCGCCCTTTGTCACAGCCAGAATAAGGTTGTCGATGTAGCTCTTGTGCAGGTCGTTGTCGATGCCATCGCACTTCTCGGCTTTCAACCTACGCAGGTCGTCGGCAATTGCCTCGGCGATCGCAGGATTGCCAGCAGAGATGCGCCGGCCCAGAACTGAGGCGGCATTCAGGTTGAAAACTATGGCTGTCTTGAGTGCCAGCTCAAGTTCACTGACCCGCTGTTCGATTGTTTGCATGTGGGATTTTCCATCCTTGCGTTATCCGCGCCGAAATTGGCGCAATCCCAGTCCTTGGGCTTGCAGGCAAAGGACTGGGTGAAGTCCAGAGTTGCTGGTTCAGGCTTTGGTTTGAGTTCTAACGATCAACTCCCATTGCACGGGCTTACCCTTACATTGGTGCTGATTTTTGTTTTGAGGTGGAAACGGGTCACCCGCGTTTGAGGTGATTTCATCACCGCAGTGGTAGCAACGATAAATGCCAGAAACTGGCACCTTTTGTCCGATCCCGTAGATGTGTGTCCAATGTTCATTCTCCGGCTTATCAGTGGTCACGACATAGTTCTTGGTTTCTTCCGTAACGAATGCCATACCAGCCTCCTGTGCGGTAGTTCGGCGGCACAACGCTACTATGTCGGCTTTGGGTTCGGCTACTGGCTTTCTATCCACGCTGGATGGGCGGACAGGCCAATGCTACCCTCGACTCCTTACCATGGAGTCGGCGCAGTATGAAAAATGTGATTTTGTTGAGTATTTCTCTTTTTTTTCCCGCTTATGCCAGCGCTGAATGGCAGCAATCATCAGTCACAGATGAAATGCGAGAAAAAACCACCGCGGTCTTCACTCAAGTCGCAAAGCCTATCGATGGGAAGGGGCCCAGCGTCGAGATTTCAGTTATTGATAATGCGGACGGGCGCCCCGGCGCGGTGATATTTCTGGATGGCGGCGTGCCTGATAACTGCCCCGTAAAAGACAGTGCTTACTGCGAGATTAATGTAAAACTAGGCAGCGGCGCGGTTGAGAAGATGAGATTTACCCCTGCGGACAAGTCAAGGCTGATTCCCCAAAAATCAACAGCATTTGTTGGGTCTTTAAAGCTTGCGAGCACTATGTATGTGGAAATCGACATCAAAAATGTCGGGCCGAGGCAATACAAGTTTCAAACTGGCGGGCTACCTGTTGCCGTCGACCGATCACCTAATTTAACAGTCCATGGTTTTGATCTCGGCCAAGAGTACAAAGGCGATAAGCCGGGGCTTACACAGTTACGTGTCAACGGTTCCGATATTTGTTATCAGGTCAGTGATGGGGGGGACTCACTAGGCAACGGGCGCTTTCAAGATGCTCGGCTGTGTTTCTTCGAAGATGTTTTTTACCAAGCGATACTTAGCAAGGGCGAGAGCGGCTCCTACGAGGCTGGGAAAAAATATCTTATATCAGTCTTCGGAAAACCAGATACGGACTCTGTTTATCCCTCTTGGCCTAATGACGGCGACAAAGTGATTGTCAAATCCACTAAGCGTGCGTCTTACATGCCAGGATTGAAAAAGAGCGATGGGCTTTTTCTGATTTACGACGATATCGTTTCTTCGCTAGTGCCTTCTGCAGTGAGCAAATGAGAAAAAACGCCACTATGAGAATTCAAGTATTGGTAATTGCGGCCTTGTCTGTCTCAGCTTTGCTGGCGGGCTGTTCGACGTCTCCAGTTCCGTCCAGTGAAGCCGACCCGGTTCCATCGTCAAGATTGTTTGCTTTTCAAACCCCTGTGCGTGGTGATTCGATACTCGTTGTCACCAGGGATACGGGCTTTGTTGGTAGCGGCTGCAATACGACCGTGAGCATCGACGGTCGCCGGGCAGCAGAAATAGCCTCAGGCGAGACCGCGAAATTCCGCATTGCTCCAGGTGAGCACATTTTATCTGCGTCATCCTGCGGGAGCGGCCTGAAAGAAAGGGAAACGAACATAAATGCCGGAATCACTAAGAAGTTCAGGATATCCATAGACTCAGCGATGAGCATGGACTTATCACCCACCATGCAATGACAGAAGCCGCCTTCGGGCGGTTTTTTTATATCCGGAGAAAAAGACTTGGTAGCCACGCTCAGCAATAACCCAGCCATGACCACGATTCTTCTATCTGGCCCACTTATCAAGTTGTTCGGCCGTGTTCACTATCGTGAGCTCGGCAGCAGATCCGTGGGCGAGGCCTTCAAGGCGCTCAAGTGCACCCTGGAAGGATTTGAGGCGGCGATCAAAGACCTTGAGCGAAAGGGGATGCGTTTCGCGATTTTCAGGAATCGGAAAAACGTAGCTGAAAAAGATTTCGGCCTCGGCGGAACCCAAGAAATTCGCATCGTCCCGGTCATTTCTGGCAGCAAGCGGGCAGGCCTTCTTCAAACAATTATTGGGGCCGTTCTGGTCGTGGCGGGCTCGTACTTTGGGCAGCCATGGGCCGTGCAATTGGGCGCTGGTCTGGTAGCCGGCGGCGTCATCCAAATGCTCAGCCCCCAAGCCTCAGGCCTGAAGCAAAGCGCTTCCCCCGAAAACGCTCCCTCGTACGCCTTCGGTAGCGCCAAGAACACCACGGCCAGCGGCAACCCGGTGCCGATCTGCATCGGTCGGCGTCGGTGGGGTGGAATGATCATCTCGGCGTCGATCTACGCCGAAGACAAAACGTAAGCAGGACAGCAGCACACCAACCGCCCGTGAGGCGGTTTTTTTATGCCTGGAGGAAAGCATGGGCGCAGCGGAACAGATTGAGGTCTACGGCGAGAAGGGCGGCAGCAGCAAGCCGAAATCGCCAGTTGAAGCCAGCGACAGCCTGCGCTCGACCAACTTGGCGAAAATCCTGATCGCTGTGGGCGAAGGTGAGTTTGATGGCGTCCCAACCGATTACGACATCTACCTGGACAACACACCGATCCGCGATGCCAGCGGCAATTACAACTTCCCGAACGTGAAATGGGACTGGCGCCCGGGTTCTGTGGATCAGACCTACATCCCGGGCATTCCGGCTGTGGAGAACGAGACGTCACTGAACGTTGAGTTGCGCAGCGATGCACCGTGGGTGCGCTCGATCACCAATACTCAGCTTTCGGCCGTACGCATGCGCTTCGCATGGCCAGCGCTGCAACGAGTGGACGATGAAGGCAACGTCGGCGGATACCGCATCGATTACGCCATCGACCTGGCCACTGACGGTGGCGCCTATCAACAGGTGTATCCAGACGCGGCGGACGGTAAAACCACCACCCGTTATGAGCGTTCGCGTCGCATTGACCTGCCGCCGGCCACCACTGGCTGGCAGATCCGGGTGCGGCGCCTGACGCCGAACCAGAACAGCAACAAGATCGCTGACACCATGCTGATCGCCGGCATCACCGAGATCATCGACGCGAAGCTGCGCTACCCGAACACCGCGCTGCTCTACATCGAGTTCGACGCTGAGCAATTCACCAACATCCCGGCCGTGACCGTGGAGTGCAATGCCCGGCGCTGGATGGTGCCGAGCAACTATGACCCGATCCTGCGCACCTATACCGGGACGTGGGATGGTTCGATGAAATCGGCCTGGACCAATAACCCGGCGTGGATCACCTACGGCATCTGCACCAACGAAATGTTCGGCCTGGGCAAGCGCATCAAGCCGTTCATGGTCGACAAGTGGGAGCTGTACCGGATTGCCCAGTATTGCGACCAGCTGGTGCCGAACGGGTTGGGCGGTCATGAACCGCGCTTCCTCTGCGACATGAACCTGCAGGGCAAGGCCGACGCCTGGTCGCTGCTGCGCGACATCTCGGCGATTTACCGTGGCATGACCTACTGGGCTCAGGGCCAGCTGGTGATGCAGGCCGACATGCCGCGCGCGCAGGATTTCGACTACGTCTTCACCCGTGCCAACGTCATCGACGGCAAGTTTTCCTACGGCAGCGCCTCGGCGAAGACCCGATACACCCGGGCGCTGGTCAGCTACGACAACCCGGCGAACAACTACGACACCGACGTGATTCCGTTCGCCGACCTGGACCTGCAACGCCGCTACGGAGACCGGCCAACCGAGCTGAGCGCCATTGGCTGCACCCGGGCATCCGAGGCGCAGCGCCGGGGCAAGTGGGCGATCCTCAGCAACAATCAGGACCGCACCGTGTCGTTCAAGACCGGCATGGAGGGCGTGATCCCGCTGCCGGGACACATCATCCCTGTCGCGGATTCGCTGCTGGCGGGGCGGGAGGTCGGCGGACGGATCTCGTCGGCGTCTGGCCGCGTGGTGACGCTCGACCGTGACACCCAGGCCAAGGTCGGTGATCGCCTGATCATCAACTTGCCAGGTGGTCGCGCGGAGGGACGCACCGTACAAAGCGTCAACGGCCGCGCGGTGACCGTCACCACCAACTACAGCGAGCCGCCGATCGCGCAACTGCAATGGGCGCTCGATGCCAACGATTTGGCAATCCCGCTCTACCGCGTGTTGCGCACGAAGCGCACCACCGAGGGCGATTTCGAAATCAGTGCGCTGCAGTACGAACCGAGCAAATTCGCCTACATCGACACCGGAGCCCGCTTGGAAGAGCGGCCAATCAGCGTGATTCCGATCACCGTGGTTCCGGCGCCGGCCAGCGTCACCCTCGCGTCAACGTCGTCGGTGGTGCAGGGGTTGGCCGTGGCCACCATGACGATCAGTTGGCCCGCCGTAGATGGCGCGGTCGGCTATGACGTGGAGTGGCGCAAGGACAGCGGTAACTGGATCAAGCTCCAGCGCACCGGCATGACCAACGTGGACGTGGTCGGGATTTACGCCGGCGCCTACGTGGCCCGCGTCCGGGCCGTAAGCGCGTATGACATCACGTCGATCTGGCGCAACTCGATCCTGACCAACCTCAGCGGCAAGCAGGGGCTGCCGCCGGCGCTGGCCTACTTAAACGCTACGCCATTGCTGTTCGGGATCTATCTGAAGTGGGGTTTCCCGGCGGGCGCCGAGGACAGCCAGCGGACTGAAATCTGGTACAGCCAGACAACTCAGCTCGATATGGCAACCAAGCTGACCGACTTGGCTTACCCGCAGAGTGACTTTTCCATGCTCGGCCTGCGCGCTGGCGTGACGTTCTACTTCTGGGGACGGATCGTCGACAAGATCGGCAACATCGGGCCGTGGTACCCGATCGGGATGGGTGTTCAAGGGCAGTCGAGTTCAGACGCGGCGGCGATTCTGGAAATGATCGCCGGCGAGATCGGCCGCACGGAGTTGGGCAAGGATATCCTCGACGAGATCGACAAGATTCCTGGTTTGCAGGCGCAGATCGATGCACTCGACGGGCTGAAGGGCTACGACCCTGAAGCAACCTACGAGGAGTACGACCTTGTCGTGGTGGGAAAACGCATCTACCAGGCCACTGGCGATGTGCCGCTGAACACCCCACCGCCCAACGAAAACTACTGGCTTGACGTTGGCCAGACTGTGCAGACGGCGAACGGGCTTGCTCAGCAGGTGGCGACCAACACCGCCGAGATTATCGAACTCGACGGCGTGGTCACGGCGCAAGCGACAGCCTTTGAGGCATTGCGGGCTTCATGGCGTGATGACGACGGGCAAGGCGATCTGGACGGCGCGATAAAAGAGTGGGGCAGTACTGCGGCGATCGCATCCGAGAAGAAGGTGAGGGCGTCAGAGAACCACGCGACCGCTCAAACGGTTGAGACTCTGACAGCCGTTGTCGGCGAGAACCAGGCGAACGTAGCTGACCTCCGGCAGACGGTTGCCACGGACAAGGAGGCCACGGCGCAGGCAATCACTCAGGTCACTGCGAAAGTTGGCGAGAACACCGCAGCAATTCAGGAAACAGCCACAGCCTTCGCTGATGTGAACGGCAATCTGAAAACGATGTGGTCGGTGAAAATGTCGGTCACGGCAAATGGACAGTACGTCGCAGCAGGTATTGGGCTGGGCATCGAGAACGTGAACGGTGTGTTCCAGAGCCAGTTCCTGGTGGCTGCTGATCGGTTCGCCATCGTCAACACGATTGCCGGCGGCGCCATCTCGGTTCCGTTCGCGGTTCAGGGTGGCCAGGTGTTCATGAACTCTGCGTTCATTGCCGACGGCACGATCACCAACGCCAAGATCGGCAGCTACATCAGCTCGACCAACTACATCGCCGGCCAGCAAGGCTGGATTCTCAACAAAGACGGAACGCTGGAAATCAACGGCATCGTGCCCGGTCAGGGTCGGCTGGTGATCAACTCGCTGAACGTTTCTGTCTACGACGCCAACAACGTGTTGCGGGTCCGGCTCGGTTACCAGGGGTGATTAATGGCTCATGGAATGCGGATTTGGGGCGCCGACGGTGCCCTTCAGATCGATGAGAACTCATTCACCATTCGGGTGGTGCTGTCGACGCTGGTGACTTTCAGTAATGCCGCGAAGACCAACCAGGACTTTTCGGTACCTGGCGTTGGGCCTGGGAACGGCGTGCCATTGTTGTTCCCATCGGACCTTACACCGACCAGCAACAGCAGTTCGAAACCGAGCTCGTCGACAACGTGGCGAGGGTCTATAACCACACGCGGGGGTACGCCAGTACGATCGCGTCAGGGACGATGCGACTGATCGTAATGAGGTTCAACTGATGGCGGGATACGGCCTTCAATTCACAAACAACAGCAACGTGGTCACTATCGACTCGGAGTTTGCCCGGTTGATGGTGATCTCCAGCGGAAGATATGCGCCGACTGAAGAAGCCGGCATGGGCTCAACCACTTATTTCGCAAGGCCGGTAACTTCCCAAGAGCCGCCCTTGGTTTTTGTCCGGCCTGACAACAGCGCCGCGATCGCTGGTTTGAGCAACATGCGGCTGATCGGGTCAGCGGGTAACTGGATTGGTTTTTATGTGAGGACGTACAGCAGCGCCACCGCGCTGCCGAACGGCCGCTATTTCGTCGCTGCGTTCGCGGCTCAAGCCGTTGCGCTTTATGGCATGCGGCTTTGGGATGGCGCCGGCAAAATGCTCTTCGACTCTGGGACGCCGAACGCAACGTTCACTCGCGCATTTCAGAATTGGACCTACATCAAATCAGACATGACGGATCAGGGTCTTTACCGAAACTACTATTCGGTTCCGTTTAGCTTTCCGCAGAACGAATTCATGCTGATCAACAACTTCGGTATGACAATGGTTTCAGGTGGGGTCATACCCAGACAACTTGCCTGCACTTGGGATTTTTCTACCGGTACGCTCTACGCGGTAACCGTTGCAGCCAACAACCCATTCGCATTTTTCCTGCCAGCGCTCTTCGCGAAGCAGGAGGTCTAGACCTATAAGGAATACGCCATGCCCTGGTACAAAGCCGGGACGGTTTCTGTCGTCCAAAATTCCAATGCGGTGATCGGCGCGGGAACCTCGTTCATCGCGAATTCGCGGGTCGGCGATGCGTTTCGTGGCCCCGATGGTGGCTGGTACGAAGTGACCAACATCGCCAGTGACACTGCTCTTTCTATCGCGCCAAATTATCAGGGCTCGACGAACGCCTCAGGGGCGTACGCGCTGGCGCCTATGCAGGGGTACGTCAAAGATTCGGCAGATGCGCTCCGGGCGCTGGTAAACCAATTCGGAGAACAACTGGCTGGCCTGACGGATACCGACGGACTGCCCGAAGGCAGCAGCAACAAGTACTGCACTCGCGCACGGATGATGGCTGAGTTGTTGACCGGGATCAGCTTCGTTGATTCGGCAGTGTTGCCCGCGGACGGACTCCTGGTGGCTCTGGGCAAGCTGCAGGGACAAGTGTCTGCCAAGCTGCCGGCAGCCGGTGGAAAGCTGACCGGAGCCCTCAATCTGGCCGTTCCAGTTTCACTGGCCAGTGCGGCAGTAGTGGCCATTGGCGCTGCTGCCGCAAATACCATCGGAATTACCGGAACTACGGGTATTCAAGGCTTCGATGTCATCGCTGCCGGCGCCCGGCGCACCCTGGTGTTCGCCGCAGCGCTGACGCTAACCCACAACGCGACATCGCTTTTGCTGCCCGGCGCGCAAAATGTGATTACAGCAGCGGGTGACTCGGCTGTTTTCGAGTCTCTGGGGGGCGGTAGCTGGCGCTGCCTCTCCTACTATCGAGCATCGGCCGCCGCGACTGGCGGGGTTGGCCGTGGCTACATCGATGGGCTGGTGATGGAGTTCGTTTCTCTAACATCCATCAAAATCAAGGCTGGTTCGGCATTCGTGCCGGCGCTGGGCCGGAATGTGACGCTCACGGCCGACAAGACCCTTTCGCCCACCCTGTCAGCCTCGGCGTTTCATCATGTCTACCTGTTCGACAATGCTGGCGTGGGGGACATTGAAATTTCCAGCACCGCGCTGCCAGATCCGTATTTCGGCTCTGCCAGTCAGAAAACCGGTGACGCGACTCGCCGATACATCGGTAGCTTTCTCACGGCCAACAACGCCGCAATCTGGAAGTTTCACCATGAGGGGCGGCGGAACTTCATCCGCTACATTGAAAACCTGACGACAGCCCCGTTTTTGGTTCTGACAGGGACGGCCGCCACGACTCCCACGTCGGTCAGCTGCGCTGCTGTTGTAGCTCGATCAGGGCACACGGTGCTGGCCTCGGTTTATGCCGGTACCGGGCTGTACTTCAGTAGCAGCGACAGCCCTACGGCGTTGAGCAGCACGTCATGGGGTGTTGGCTACAGCACCGGACCGACCACTCAATACGACCTTTATTTGAGTCGTGGAGCGGGTGTCGAGCAGCAGTTCCGATACTTCGGCTTGGCGGCGGCTGCTGTGTTCACCCTCGTTCACGGCTACTACTTCGACAGGTGATCAACATGCCCTATGCAATAACCGCCGCCGGATGGCGAGCAATCAACGAAGGAATGGATTTGAACGAAGGGGAGACATATTGCGAGGAAATCCCCCAGGAGCTTCTGGATATCGTGGCGGATGCGTCCGCTCGGGCGGAAAAGGCTTCAGCAGAGGACGCCTGGCGCGATCAAGAGATATCGCTGATCAACAACCAGTTAATGGCGATCGAGGAAGCCGAAGCAACAGGTCAGGATACCGGTACGCTCCCGGGCACTCGCGTGCAATGGCTCGGATATCGAACCGCAGTCCGCAAATGGAAAACCGGCGCCGAGCATTTTCCTGACTCTGGATACCGGCCGATCAGGCCCCAGTAACACCGCAATGACACAGCGCCCGCCACTGAGCGGGTATTTTTTTGTCTGGAGAAACCTATGCCCATCACTCAGCAGCAGTTGCTGCATATCCTCCCGAACGCCGGCGCCAAAGCCGGCGTTTTTGCACCTGCCCTCAACACGGCGATGCAGCGTTACCAGATCGTCGGGACGAAGCGTGTTGCTGCGTTCATCGCCCAGACCGGACACGAATCCGGCCAGTTGCGCTGGGTGCGCGAGATTTGGGGGCCGACAGATGCCCAGCTTGGGTACGAGGGCCGCAAAGACCTGGGCAACACCGTGGCAGGTGATGGCAGGAAGTTTTGCGGCCGGGGCCTGATCCAGATCACCGGCCGGGCGAACTACGCCGAGTGCGGCGAAGCGCTGGGCCTGGACCTGATCAATAAACCTGAGCTGCTGGAGCTGCCGCAGCATGCCGCAATGTCGGCGGCCTGGTGGTGGGCCACGCATGGGCTCAACACGCTGGCCGACGCCGGTGACAACGCGAACATCGGCAGCATCATCAACACCGGCAGGCGCGGGCGCACTCCGAATGGTGCCGCTGAGCGCCAAGCTTTCTATGAGAAGGCATTGCAGGTGCTGGCGTGATTGCTGTGCCGTGGAAGTTGATCGGCGCGCTTGTACTGGTGCTGATCGGCGCAGGCAGCGCCTGGCAGTTCCAGGATTGGCGCTATGGCCGCCAACTTGCCGAGCAGGCCCGACTGCACACCGAAACCCTCAACCAGCTGACCCAGGCCGCCGCGACCGCGCAGCAGGCCGAGCAAGACAAGCGGCTGGCCCTGGAGCAGCGGCTGGCGGCCAGCGATCAAACCCACTTCGAGAAGATGACCCATGCACAAAAAGACCAGGCTCTGCTGCGCGATCGCCTTGCTACCGCTGATTTGCGGTTGTCAGTCCTCCTCGACGCAACCGACGCTGCCAAAGGCTGCCGTGTGCCAGCCACCGCCGGCACCGGCGGCGTGGATCATGCAGCCGTACGCGCCCAACTTGACCCAGCGCATGCTCAACGAATTGTCGCCATCACCGACGAAGGCGACCGGGGACTGATAGCGCTGCAAGCGTGTCAGGCCTATATCCGCACACTGACTGATGGCTCAGCGCCACAGTTGCGACCTGAGCGACCTTGACCCATGATTTAGATTCCTGTTGATGAATCGGTGCGCATGGACAAGCAGCTAGCTGGATATTCGATTGTGTTGACGATCATCTGGGTATCAGCGGTAATCGCTGTGATGTATTGGATGTCGCACTGAAGGTAATGGGTGGCTGGATTGGAAGGTGTGGTGCTTGGCGAGAAGATGCAGCGAGAGGCGGACCGGCTGCTGGCGCAGATTGTCAGAGCAGATTCGATGATTATCGCTGTGAAGGCGGGGGCACGTGCGGATGGCTTCGTGCTGGGATTGGAAACCGGCGGGGCCTTGCGTGCCGGCGACGCGGAAAGGCTGTACATCATTTTTGAGGCGGCGCTGGTGGAGCGCTTGAAAACGCTTTCGCAGTTCTGAATCAAGCTGCCGGTTCAATCAGGCCAGGTCCTTGGTTTCGGACATTTCCCACTGCCCGGTCAACTTTGAACCATTCGAACGCCTCAGCCGGCTCACCCTGGTGCAGTACCATTTGCTCGGCGCGCTCTTTCGGTGTGGTCGGGTCCAACCATTCTCTGGCCAACTCCGGCGAAAGGGCGACCGGCCGCCGGTCATGAATGTCGACCATGCCGCCGGCGCTGTCGGCGGTGATGATGACAAAACCGTCATGCTCGCCCGGGTCATGTTCTTCGTTTGGATACTGACCGATCGCGGCGCAGAGGATTGGCGACTGATCCAGATGCCGGATCAGGTACGGCTGTTTCTTCGGGCCACCCTCGTCAACCCACTCGAACCAGTTGTTGATCGCGATGATTGCCCGGTGGGGCCAGATTGCGCGGAAGAACGGGCCGTGGGCGACTTTCTCCACCCTGGCATTGATCGGCGCGGCGCGATCCTTGGCCCAGTGCGGGCGCCATCCCCAGCGAACCATGTCCGCGTGCAGGAACTGGCCTTCCTGATGGAAAAGGGCAAGCTGGGCGGTCGGCGCGGCGTTGTACCGCTCGAGAGGCTGCTCGCCGGTTGAGTTGATCAAGGCGTTCGGCATGCTGAGCGCTGCCACGAAGTCGTGGATGCCGCTGTACTGGGAGAGTCGTCCGCACATTGTCAGATCCTCGCATGATCTTTCAGCGTAGACCCGCAGGTGCCGGCTTTGTCACAAAACCTTTTCCGGCGCAGGTCTGGCAGTCATCGCGCGCGCCAAATCGATCGAAGCATGCCGGGCAGATGCAGAACGCTGCCGATTCGATGTGAGGCCGCACCTTTTCAAACGCACTCAGATCGCGCTCTTCCTGCGCGACCTGGGCAGCATCCACAAGCGCGCGGTAGGTGTCAGGGTCATCGATGGGCCGGAATTCGACACCTCCGATTACTCGTTCAGTCTCGATCAGTTGATAGCACTGGCCATGCATTTCCAGCGTCAGCCCTGAGATCGTGCCGACATTCCGGGAGATGCCCAGGTTCAGGTGTATCCCTTCCGGGCCTGAATACACTTTCCCGTCATAGGTTCGGGACGCACCACGCGGCTTTTCTGTCGCGAAGTTGAAGATCGAGCGGCTGATCGTAGCCAACAGCTTCCCGTCGTCGACGTGCACAACGTTGTAGGTCGATGCTCCTCGGTATTGGCCTGGCGAGTTCTGCAGCTCTTCAACGGCGTGCCAGTAGGCAGCGTCCGCCATCTCGTTCATGTCGAACTGCTCAAGCTGGTCGATCAGGCCCTCTGCATGTAAGGCCTCGACCATCTCATGGAGTGCTTCCCGGTGTCCTTCGGGGTTTTGCATGCGAAAGTCGTGATCGTCGAGAGTGGCGCGCCATCGCTGGAGCCGAAGAGATTTGGCTTGATCGAAATTCATGGAACGGATCGCTGTACAAATGCTGTATGCATGTACAGTAATCGAGGCGCGTGATGTGGGCGAGTGCGAAGCGACGAGCTGTAGGATTTGGGATTGGTCTTCGTTCGGCAGAACGCCGTGGAGGGGGGCAAAGTGGTTAGTTATGGAACACGTCCAGAATAGTTATGGAACGCTTCCTGAGTGGCGCAGAATTTTCCGAACGCCAGAAACGACAAAGCCCCGAATAATCAGGGCTTTGTCGTATCAAATATGGCGGAGGCGATGGGATTCGAACTCATGGACCTGTTACAGTCGACGGTTTTCAAGACCGTTGCCTTAAACCACTCGGCCACACCTCCGTTGCGTTGCGGGCGCCATAATACCTGAATGAAACACACTGTCAAACTCTGTGCATGGCTTGTTACAGAGCGTCTGTTATGATCTTTGCGACTGAACGTTTCAAACCAACAGGAGTGTCGCCATGCGCGAACAGGATTACGCAGTTCACAACAGCGTGCAGGCTGAGCAGCTAGAGGTTAGCCGCGTCCTGCGCAACACATACGGCTTGCTGGCGCTCACCCTCGCTTTCAGCGGTGTGATGGCTTTCGTGGCCCAGCAGATGCGCGTCGGCTACCCGAATATTTTCGTGGTGCTGATCGGTTTCTACGGCTTGTTCTTCCTCACCAACAAACTCCGTGATTCGGCCTGGGGCCTGGTGTCGGCGTTTGCCCTGACCGGTTTCATGGGTTTCCTGCTCGGCCCGATCCTCAACCGTTACCTGGGCATGCAGGGCGGCGCTGAAGTGGTCAGCTCCGCGTTCGCGATGACTGCACTGGTGTTCGGTGGTCTGTCGGCCTACGTACTGATCACCCGCAAGGACATGAGCTTCCTCGGTGGCTTCATCACCGCAGGTTTCTTCGTGTTGCTGGGTGCAACGCTGGCGAGCATGTTCTTCCAGATCAGCGGCCTGCAACTGGCGATCAGCGCAGGTTTCGTGCTGTTCTCGTCGGTCTGCATCCTGTTCCAGACCAGCGCCATCATCCACGGCGGCGAGCGCAACTACATCATGGCGACCATCAGCCTGTATGTATCGATCTACAACCTGTTCATCAGCCTGTTGCAGATCTTCGGCATCATGAGCCGCGACGACTGATCGCTACACCGCTAAAAACAAGAAACCCGCGAGAGCGGGTTTTTTGTTGTCTGCGAAAAAGAGAGCAGGCGATCAATTGATCACGATGCTGCCATCGGCCTGTTGCTTATAGATCGTGTAGGGCAACAGCAATGTATCGAGCACTCCCGACACGGCCGCATCGACCAGCAGGCCCGGCGTCGCGTTCTTGTAGTTGAACGCATCGACATCATCCGGCTTTTCGGCGTGTAGCAAGCAGAAGTCGTAAGTCACGCCGCTGTAAATGCGTGGTACGGCGCCGCAGTAGGATTTGTTCGCTTTCAACTGCTCAGTGGAGTGCTTGTCACTGAACGCCACGGTCTGCACCGTCCCGCACCCAGCCAGCATCAACACCGCCAGCATCATTGCCTGAATTTTCATGCCGCCAATCCTTCGCCGGAAAAACTCAATCTACGCTGCTCAGGCCATCGGCGGCAATCGTCGTTTGACCGGAGTCTTCTTGACGATCGCGGTGTTGGTCTCGGCCAGCGTATTGAGGCGATCGAGCAAGGTATCCAGCTGCTCCATCGACCGCACATGCAGGCGGACGATGAAACAGTCCTCGCCGGTAACCTTGTCGCACTCGGTGAACTCGGGAATCGACAGGATCTGCCGTTCCACTTCCTGCAACTGCCCCGGTAGCGGTCTTACGCGGACGATGGCCTGCAACTGGTAGCCGAAGCATTTCGGGTCGATCTCCACGGTATAGCCCTTGAGCACGCCGCGCTCTTCCAGTCGGCGCAAGCGCTCGGCCACACTCGGTGAGGACAGCCCGCTGATCTGCGCCAGGGCCTTGAGCGAACGTCGGGAGTCTTCCATCAAGGCTCCGATCAGGATCTGGTCAATATCGTCGGTCATACAAATAACTCCCGCATTAGGCGAATGACGCAAACCACCCTTGATAAAAAAGGCGGAAATCGAGTTTAGCCTGCTTTTTGCGCTGGAGAAGCCCCGGTCTCGCTTGGCATACTTTTGCCACACATTAAGGAGATTGATGATGGACAAAACAATCCGTCGCGGCTCATTCGAAATGACCGCTGCCATGCTGATATCCGGGACGATCGGCTGGTTTGTGCTGGTGTCCGGGCAACCGGTGCTGGACGTGGTGTTCTGGCGCTGCGTATTCGGCGCAGGGACTTTGCTGCTGATTTGCGCCGCTTTCGGTTTCTTGCGCCCGGGTATTCTGACCCGTACCACGTTCCTGCTGGCCGTGCTCAGCGGCATGGCGATTGTCGGCAACTGGGTGCTGTTGTTCGCCTCCTATTCCCGAGCCTCGATCGCCATCGGCACGGCGGTGTACAACGTGCAGCCGTTCATGCTGGTGGGATTGGCGGCGCTGTTTCTGGGCGAGAAGATCACTTTGCAAAAACTGTTCTGGCTGGCGATTTCCTTTATGGGAATGCTGGCCATCGTCAGTGCCCACGGCGGGCAGGGCGAGGGCGGCAATGATTACCTGATGGGCATTGCGCTGGCACTGGGGGCGGCGTTCCTGTACGCAATCGCTGCGCTGATCATCAAGCGCCTGACTGGCACGCCGCCACACCTGATCGCGCTGATCCAGGTCTGCACTGGTGTGTTGCTGCTGGCACCGTTCGCCCACTTGAACGCGCTGCCGCAGGCGCCGAGTGCCTGGGCCAGCCTGGTGACGCTGGGCATCGTCCACACCGGTCTGATGTACGTGTTGCTCTACGGCGCGATCCAGAAACTGCCGACGGCACTGACCGGCGCACTGTCGTTCATTTATCCGATTGCGGCGATTTTTGTCGACTGGTTTGCCTTCGGCCATCAACTGCAGACCCTGCAATGGATCGGCGTAGCGGCAATCCTGCTGGCCGCCGCCGGCATGCAACAGGGCTGGGGTTTCAAGTCGCGACGTCTGGCGGCGCAGTAACCCTCAGATGTTCCAGCGCGGCGCGGTTTTCGCCAGGCGCTGGCGCATCTCGCCGATGTTGGACGCCAGTTGCCGGGTCAGCAGACGGTAACCGTCGAGAGGGCTGTAGAGCGGCGCATCAAGGCTGGCGTTCGGCAATTCCACAGGGCGCCCGAGGCGCTGAGTCGCACCGGTTTTCAAGGCCCGGGCCATGCCGATCAGTTGCACACGGATCTGCCGATGTTCGGCCTTCAACGCCGATTGCAGATGGGCCATCGCTTCAGGGTCGCTGGTGTCCGGCCGGGTATTGCCGAGGATTTCCAGGGTGCTGATGCACATGCGCAGGTTGCGCTGGATCGCGTCCAGTTCGGTCATCGAGACCTTCACTTCCTTGGACACCGACGGCATCAGTGAACGCAGTTGCACCATCACCGTGTTCAACCGGCCCATCAGTTTCAGATGTTCATCGGCCGAAACCGGCTCGCCGCTGATGATCCGCCCGTACACGGTGGCGCAATCGCGTAACGCATCGGCCAGGTTGTAGCGCCACGAATACACCGCGTACAGCGGCAGGGCGAAGGAAAAGGCCAAAGCCAGGGCGATACCGATCAGGATATCGACCCCGCGCCACAGCCCGTCGGTGATCGGGTTGTCGCCATGCCCGGCGACGATAAAAACAGTGATGGCGGAGAGCAGGGCGGTGTAGCCGCCCTTGCCGATTGCGTGATACGAGAAGAATCCGCACACCACCGCCATCGCGAAATAGGTCAGCCATGGCATTCCCAGCCAGGCCTGTTGCGCCACCAGCAACAAACCGACGCCGGCACCGATCAAGGTGCCGGTGGCGCGTTCGGCGGCTTTCTTGCCGATGTTGCCGTGATGCTGCAAACCGCCGATCACCACCAGCATGGTCACCGACGCCCATTCGCCGTGGGGCAGGTTGATGCCGGTGGTCAGCAGGATTGTCGCCAGCAACCCCAGTGCCACCCGCACCGCGTGAATCAACCGCGCATGCCGGTAGCGACGGTACGGGTCCAGCAATGGCCGCAGAATCCGCCGCAACAGCGGCGGCCAGCGGTGGGGGCTGAAAGTGCTCAGCGGTGATTCCTCCTCAGAAGATGTAGTCGGTGGCGATGAAGTTCGAATCGCGCCCGCGAATGATTTCGCTGATCAGGTCCTTGTTGGGTTCCTGGAATTTGGTCGCCACCAGCGTACGGATCGAAAACACCCGCAGCGCATCGTGTACCGACAGCGTGCCCTCGGCGGAGTTCTTGCGCCCGTTGAACGGGTAGGTGTCCGGGCCGCGCTGGCACTGGGCATTGAGGTTGATCCGTCCGACCTGGTTGGCGAAGGTGTCGACCAGACGGCCGACTGCTACCGGGTTGGTGCCGAAGATGCTCAGTTGCTGGCCGAAGTCCGACTCCAGCACGTAGTCGATCACGGTATCGAGGTGACGGTACGGCACGATCGGCACTACCGGGCCGAACTGCTCTTCCTGATACACACGCATCTGCGGCGTCACCGGGTACAGCACCGCCGGATAGAAGAATGATTCCCGCGACTCGCCGCCATTCGGGTTGACCACCTGGGCGCCTTTGCTCTGGGCATCGGCGACCAGACCGTGCAAGTAATCGACCTTGCCCGACTCCGGCAGCGGCGTCAGCGACACGCCGCTGTCCCACGGCATGCCCGGTTTCAGGCTGGCCAGTTTCGCGTTGAATTTCTCGATGAAACTTTCGACCACGTCTTCATGCACGAACAGGATTTTCAACGCAGTGCAACGCTGGCCGTTGAACGACAGGGAGCCAGTGACGGCTTCGCTGACAGCATTGTCCAGATCCACTTCCGGCAGGACGATGCCGGGGTTCTTCGCATCCAGCCCCAGTGCGGCGCGCAAACGGTGTGGTTTCGGGTGCAGTTTTTTCAGGTCGCTGGCGGCCTTGTTGGTGCCGATGAAGGCAAAGATGTCGATCTTGCCGCTGGCCATCAGTGCACTGACGGTCTCGCGGCCGCTGCCGTAGATCACGTTGATCACGCCGGTGGGGAAGCTGTCTCGGAAGGCTTCGAGCAGCGGCCGGATCAGCAGCACCCCGAGCTTGGCCGGTTTGAACACCACGGTGTTGCCCATGATCAGCGCCGGAATCAGCGTGGTGAACGTCTCGTTCAGTGGATAGTTGTAAGGGCCCATGCACAGCGCCACGCCAAGCGGTACGCGACGAATCTGGCCGAGGGTGTCCTGTTCCAGCTCGAAACGGCTGGAGCGGCGGTCGAGTTCTTTCAGTGCGTTGATGGTGTCGACGATGTAGTCGCAGGTGCGGTCGAACTCTTTTTCCGAGTCCTTGAGGTTCTTGCCGATTTCCCACATCAGCAACTTGACCACTGCGTCGCGCTGCTGGCGCATGCGCCCGAGGAAGGCTTCGACGTGCTGGATACGTTCGGCTACGCGCATGGTCGGCCACAGGCCCTGGCCCCGGTCGTAGGCGCGCACGGCGGCGTCGAGGGCAGTGAGGGCAGTGTCGGCGTCCAGCAGCGGCGTGCTGCCGAGGATCACTTGTTCGTCGCCGCTTTCGCCGTGCAGATAGACCGGGCTGCGCACGGTGGCGAGCGGGCCGTCCCAGCGGCGCAACTGGCCATCGACCAGGTATTCGCGTTGTTCGACCTGACCGTCGAGGCGGTATTTTTCCGGGAGGTCGCTGACAGAAGGGAACAGATTGCCAAGGATGTTTGCTGTGGTCATGTCGCTACCCTGCTTGCCAATTGAAAAGTCTGTACAGGTTATACGCCTGAACGCGCTGCAATTTAAACCCGCAAAT
The DNA here is from genome assembly GCF_002112345.1 of Pseudomonas sp. R43(2017). NCBI lineage: Bacteria > Pseudomonadati > Pseudomonadota > Gammaproteobacteria > Pseudomonadales > Pseudomonadaceae > Pseudomonas > Pseudomonas sp. R43(2017). The sequence continues at coordinate 690,126 of NZ_NEHJ01000001.1, read as the reverse complement.
GTCACGCGAATGTCACGCAAAGGCGCAGGGCAGAGGGCTCAGCAAAATTGCCATCGTTTAGCCGATGCCGAGAAGCATCCCGACTGTCCCCGTTTGCCCCCTTCACTGGCCCGCATTGCCCTCAACCCGACGCCGTCGCTGCCTTAAGGTGTGATCACAACAATAAGTGGCACCCCACGCGAGGATCGTTATGCGGGCATCCCGAATCATATTGCCGCTGATGCTGGTCGCTGCACTGGCCGGCTGCGGCGAAGACCCCAAACCCCCGGCCAGCACTGGCAACGCCATGCCCAAAGACCCGGCGCTGGCGCAGATCTACGCCAACAGCTGCCAGCTCTGCCACGCCAATCCCGCCGCGAATGCACCGCTGACCGGTGACCGCAAGGCCTGGGAGCCGCGCATCCAGCAGGGCGCCGACACGCTGCTCGACCACGCCATCAATGGCTATAACGGTATGCCGCCGATGGGCCAGTGCGTCGAGTGCTCGGAAGAACAATTCCTCCAGTTGATCGGCTTCATGGCCGATCAGCCGCTGCCACAATAAGGGTGCGCGCATGACGATGGATCTGACTCGACGTCAGCTGTTGCAACGGGCAAGCATTGTCGGCGCGTTCAGTGCGCTGGCGACGAATCCGGCCTTGGGCCAATTGATGCGCGCACCCCGGTTGATCCCGTGGCGCAACTGGTCGGGCGGCCAGAGTTGCCTGCCGGCGGCGCGAGTGGCGCCGAAGAACCTGGATGAACTTACGGCAGTGATTCAGCAGGCACCGGGCAAGATCCGTCCGGTCGGCTCGGCGCATTCCTTCAGCGCCTTGGTGCCCACCGACGGCACGTTGCTGTCGCTGAGCTACTTCAATGGCCTGCTCGATCACGACCCGAAAACCCTGCAAGCCGAATTCGCCGCCGGCACACCGATGTCGCGCATGGGCACACCGCTCAAGGACGTCGGCCAGGCCCTGCAAAACATGGCCGACATCGACTACCAAACCCTCGCCGGAGCGATTTCCACATCCACCCACGGCACCGGCAAAACTTTCCAGTCCTATTCCGCCCACGTCTGCGGCATGCAACTGGTGACCGCCAGCGGCGAGGTGCTGGACTGTGACAGCCAGCGTCATCCCGAGGTGTTCAACGCCGCCCGGGTGTCCCTCGGCGCGCTGGGCGTGGCGACCAAAATCCGCCTGCAAAATCGTCCGGCCTATCGCCTGCGCGAACGCCAATGGATCGCCAAGACCGAAGAATTGCTGGAAGACATCGACAAGAACACGAGCGAAAACCAGCACTGGGAAATGCTCGTCGTCACCCATTCCGACTACGCCTTGTCCATCGCCCTCAACGAAACCACCGACCCGGCCACGCCGCCGATCCCGCCCGAAGAGGAGGGCGGCAACGAGTTCGTGACCCTGATCGAGAAGATCGACAAGTACGGCAGCGACTTCCCGGGCCTGCGCAGTTCGCTGCTCAACAGCCTGCGGCATCTGGCGAGTTTCGAGGATCGGGTCGGCGACTCGTTCGACATCTACGCCAACGTGCGCACCGTGCGTTTCAACGAAATGGAATATTCGGTGCCCGCCGAACATGGCCCGGCGTGCCTGCGCGAGATTCTCAAGCTGATCCGCGACAAGGACCTGCGTACCTGGTTTCCCATCGAGTATCGCTACGTCAAGGCCGACGACATTCCTTTGAGCATGTTCGAAGGTCGCGACAGCTGTTCGATCTCGGTCCACCAGCATTATCAGATGGATCATCACAACTTCTTCGCCGCCGTCGAGCCGATCTTCTGGAAGTACAACGGCCGCCCGCACTGGGGCAAATTGCACACGCTCAACGCCCGGACCTTGCAGACGTTGTACCCGCGCTGGCAGGAATTCATTCAGGTGCGCCAGGCGCTGGACCCGAGCGGCAAGTTTCTCAACGGGCATCTGTCGTCGATTCTGGGGGTGAGCTGATGGCGGTCAATCGACGTAATTTCGTGCTCGGCACTTTGGGTGTCGGCGCTTTGCTGGTAGGCGTTGGCGCATGGCTGCGGCCGGGGGATCGCGGCGGGCCCTACAGTGAATATTTCCGGGCGCTGAACAACGAGCTCAAGACCAAAGGCCCGATGCGCCCGGTGTTGTTGATTGATCTGGATCGCCTCGACCACAACATCGACGTGGTGATGGGGTCGGTGAAACGCAGCGGCAAACACCTGCGCCTGGTGGAGAAATCGCTGCCGTCGCCGGGGCTGCTCAGCTACATCGGCCAGCGGGCCGGGACGCAACGGTTGATGTCGTTTCATCAGCCGTTTCTCAATCACGATGCACAGGTCTATCCGCAGTCCGACATCCTGCTCGGCAAGCCGTTGCCGGTCCGTTCTGCCGAGCTGTTCTACCAGACCCACAAAGGCCCGTTCGACCCGGCGAAACAGCTGCAATGGCTGATCGACAACCCCGAGCGCCTGCAGCAATACCTCGCGCTGGCCCAAGGGCTGGGCACCCGGATGCGGATCAACATTGAACTGGACGTCGGCCTGCACCGGGGTGGCGTCAGTGACGTGAACGTGCTCGGGCAGATGCTCGCGCTGATCGCCGCCAACCCGCAGCATCTGGAATTCGCGGGGTTCATGGGCTACGACCCGTTCGTGGGCATGGGCGTGCCGGGGATTCTCGGTTCACCCGAGGAGTTGTTCGCCAAAGTGATGGTGATTTATCAGCGCTGCGTCGACTTCACCCGGCAGCAATACCCGGCGCTGTGGCATGACGGCTTGTGCCTGAACACCGCTGGCAGCCCGAGTTATCGCATGCATGAAAACGAAAGCCTGAGCAGCGAAGTGTCGGTGGGCACGGCGATGCTCAAGCCGACGCACTACGATCTGCCGTCGCTGGTAGAGCATGTGCCTGCCACGTACATCGCCACCCCGGTGTTGAAAAGCACGGGGGCGGTGAACATCCCGGCGCTGGATGACAAGTCGAAACTGTTTTCGTGGTGGGACGCCAACCAGCGCCAGACCTTCTTCATCTACGGCGGCAACTGGATGGCCGAATTCGAATCGCCGCCTGGATTGCAGAGCAATGGTGTGTATGGCCGTAGCTCGAATCAGGAGATGGTCAATGGCTCGAATGCCGTGGGGCTGACGGTGGAGGATCAAGTCTTTCTGCGGCCGACCCAGACCGAAGCGGTGTTGCTGCAATTCGGTGACTTGCTGGCGGTACGTGGCGGCAAGATCGTCGATACCTGGCCCGTTTACACCTGACTCAAAACCAACACGAATCCCCCCTGTGGGAGCGAGCTTGCTCCGGGCGGCGTTCCGACGAATGCGGTGTGTCAGCCAAATAGAAGGTGACTGACAGGACGCCTTCGCGAGCAAGCTCGCTCCCACAGTGTTTTGTGGTGCCCGATCGATCTCACTCCAATTCTGTAATGAAGCTTTTATGACAAAAGTTCGGTAGCACATCGCCAGTCCGGTCATGCCTATGTAACGCGCTTGAGGGGCCCTTTGGGCGCTTTTCACAAGCCGAGGCGGGACGCCGGGAGTGAGGCAATGGGGACTATGGAACGCTACTCGAAAGTGGGCATGCAGGAACTCGATCAACGCCTGTCGAAGATCGTCGAAGCCGCGCGCAAGAAGCCGGTTTCGGTGTATCGCTACGGCGCGCCGTGGGTCTGGATCGTGTCGCAGGATGACTGGCAGGGCGCCTTGAAAGAGGTTTCCAGCTACATTCCGCCGGGTCATTCGCTGGTGCTGCTGCGCCCGCAGATCGACGACCTGTTCGACGCCCACGCCGAACTCCTGCACGAGCTCAACGCCCAGCCCGGCATGCTGATCCCGGCGCAAACGGTCATGCATATCCTGCTCCTGCAACTGTTGTATTCGGTGCCGAGCGAGCAGCAGCTGTTCGAGCAACTCAATTACAACCTGCTGTTCCGCTGGTTCGTCGGCCTGGGCCTGAACCAGAAAGTCTGGAGCTACAACGTCCTCAGTCGCGACATCGCCACGCTGCTCAACGAGCCCCGTGCGGTGCTGCTCATTCAGAAAATCATTGGCGAAGTGTTCTGCGGTGCCTTGCTGCAAATGCCCGAGTTCTCCTTGAACTTCGCGCTGCTGCACACCTGGCTCGGCAAGCACGCCTGCGCCCCGCACGTCAGCAACTGACGGCGGCCAGCAACCGACGCAATACACAGGGCGCCGAGACGCCAACAGGTCATCGCGAATTTCAGGGGGTAGTGTGGAGCAGATTTTCACGTCACGGCTGGCGCTGTGGGGCTGGCTGCTGGTGACGGCCGGCGCGCAGCCGGCGTTCGCCGAGGAGGCCGCAAACGCAGGTGCGCAGCGTCTGGTGGACGTCAACGAATACTTCGTGCGCGGCAACACCGTGCTCGATGCCCGGGCCATCGAGGAAGCGGTGTACCCGTTCCTCGGCCCGCAAAAAGCCCTGAGCGACATCGAAGGCGCGCGGGATGCCTTGCAGAAGGTCTATCAGGAACGCGGCTATCAATCGGTGTTCGTCGAACTGCCGGAGCAGGCAGTGGCCGACGGCATCGTCTACCTGCAAGTCAGCGAAACCAAAGTCGGCCGGGTGCGGGTGGTCGGCGCCCAACACTATTCGCCGCTGGACATTCGCGACAACGTTCCGGCGCTGAAGGAAGGCGAAGTACCGGACTTCGCCAAGGTCCAGGGCGAACTGGCGCAACTCAACAAGACCCCGGGCCGGCAGGTGATGCCGCTGGTGCGCGAAGGTCAGCGCCCCGGCACCATGGACGTCGATCTGCAAGTCGAAGACCAGAACCCGTGGACCGCCAGCGTCGGCCTCAACAACGACTACAGCGCCGACACCGAAAAACTGCGTGCCGTCACCAGCCTCGGCTACAACAACCTCTGGCAACTCGGTCACAGCATCAACCTGACCTACTTCACCGCACCGCAGGACACCGACAACGCCAAGGTCTGGTCCGGCTCCTACACTGCGCCGCTGACCGACCGCTGGAGCGTGCAGTTCTCCGGTTACCAGTCCGACAGCAACGTTGCCACCATCGGCGGCAGCAACGTGCTCGGCAAGGGCCATTCCTACGGTGTGTCGGCGATCTACACCATTCCGTCCAGCGGCAGTTGGTCGAACTCGCTGTCGGCCGGCATCGACTTCAAGGACTTCGACGAACGCCTGACCCTGTCCGGCGAGAGCGACAAGGTGCCGCTGAAATACGCGCCGTTCACCTTCGCCTACAACGGCTATCGCTACAGCGAAAAAAGTCAGCTCGGCCTCGGCCTGAGCCTCGTTGCGGCTACCCGCAGCATTTTCGGCTACGGCAGCTCCGACGAAGAATTCGACTACAAGCGCTACCGCGCCAAGCCGAGTTTCGCCGTGCTCAAGGGCGACACCAGTTTCACCTGGACCTTCGACAACGACTGGCAGAGCGCGAGCAAAGCCGCGTTCCAGCTGGCGTCGGGGCCACTGGTTTCCAACGAACAATTCTCTGCCGGCGGCGCGACCTCGGTTCGCGGCTATCTGGCCGCCGAACGCACCGGCGATGACGGCGTATTGCTCAGCCAGGAAGTCCGCACACCGTCGCTGGCCAAGTATGCCGGCACCTGGATGCAGGACTGGCGCTTCTACGCCTTCGCCGAAGGCGCGCAACTGTACCTGCGCGACGAACTGCCGGACCAGGACGCCAGTTACGCCCTGGCCAGTGTCGGCCTCGGCACCCGCGCCAGCCTGAGCAAATGGCTGTCCGGCAGCGTCGACTGGGGCTACCCGCTACTCGAAGGGCCGAACACCTCGAAACAGGAATCGCGCCTGCACTTCAACCTACAGGCCACTTTCTAACAAGGAGCACTTTCCATGCAGCGCCTATTCCTTTCGTTGTTGATCTGCCTGGGCTTCGTGCTCCCGGCCACGGCTCAGGCCTGGTGGCAGGACGACTGGCATTACCGCAAACAGATCGCCGTCGACACCACGCCTCAGGGAGCAGGGATCAATCAGGTCTTGGGCCGCACCGCGCTGCTGGTGCGCCTGCACACCGGCAACTTCACCTTTGACGGCGTGAAAGAGGACGGCTCGGACCTGCGCTTTGTCGCAGCCGATGACAAGACCGTGCTCAACCACCAGATCGAAAGTTTCGACGCGCTGATGGGCATGGCGCTGATCTGGGTCGATGTGCCGAATGTCGAGGGCGGTCAGCGCCAGGACATCTGGATGTACTACGGCAACCAGAAAGCCCCGGCCACCGGTAACGGCCAACTGACCTTCGATCCGAATTACACCGCGCTCTATCACTTCGACGGCGCCACCGGCACCCCGGCCAAAGACACCACCGCCTACGGCAACACCGCGCAGAGCGCCACCGGCGCCGCGATTGACGGCGTAGTAGGGCGGGCCTTGCAGTTCAGCGGTCAGCCATTGCTGCTGCCGGCCAGTCCGTCGTTGCAGCACAACGCTGGCAGCGCCTTCACCTTCAGTGCCTGGCTGCGACTGGATCAGGCCAACGGCGAACAACTGATCCTCGCTCGCCGCGAAGGCACCAACAGCCTGCTGGTCGGTGTGAATCAGGGCGTGCCATTCGTGGAAATCGACGGCCAGCGCGCCGTGGCCACGCAACCGCTGAATCCGGGTCAATGGCAACACGTTGCCCTGACCGCTGAAGGTTCGAAAGTGACGCTGTACATCAACGGTCGCGAAAGCGCAGCGCTGGCTCAAGCGATGCCGGCGTTCAACTCGGTCATGGCCATCGGTGCCGACCTGCACGAAGGTCCTTTCCAGCCGTTCGTAGGCGCCATCGACGAACTGCGCCTGTCGAAAGTTGCCCGCCCGGCACCGCTGTTGCTGGCCGACGCCACTTCCCAGGGCGCCGAGTCGAAACTGGTGGCTTACGGCGTCGATGAAGAACAGTCCGGTTTCGGTTTCGGCAGCCTCGGTTTCCTGCTCAACGCGGTGCCGGTAGACGCCTGGGTGATCATCGCGGTGCTGGTGCTGATGATGTTCCAGTCGTGGATCATCATGCTGCGCAAGAACCGCACCCTGAGCCGCGTCACCGCCGCCAACGAAGACTTCCGCGTGCAATTCGCCAAGGTCGGCACTCGCTTGGAGATGTTTGCCGACGACGCGCAACTCGCCCAGCGTCTGCAGCACTCGCCGTTGTGGCGCCTGTACCAGGTGGCGGTGAAAGAGATCCGCACCCGCCGCGAGCAGGGCGCCGATACCTCGTCGGTTTCCGCCGCGACCATCGAAGCCATCCGCTGCTCCATGGACGGCGTGCGCACCCGGGAAAACCAGCAACTCAGCTCGAAACTCTCGACCCTGTCCAACGCCATCGCCGGTGGCCCGTATATCGGCCTGCTCGGCACCGTGTTGGGGATCATGGTGGTGTTCCTCGGCACGGCGATGGCCGGCGACGTGAACATCAACGCCATTGCGCCGGGTATGGCGGCCGCGTTGCTCGCCACGGCCATGGGCCTGTTCGTCGCGATCCCGGCGCTGTTCGGCTACAACCGCCTGATCACCCGCAACAAGGAAGTCAGCGCCGACATGCGCGTGTTCGTCGACGAGTTCATCACCCGTCTGGCGGAGATGCACGGCGAAGGCCAGTCCAGTGAAGCGGCGCACCAGCGCGGCCATCACGCCAACCACTCCGTACCGGCCTGAGGAGCACTGACATGGCGTCCGTAAATGCCTCCCACGACGATGATGAAGATGCAGCGGTAGACAGCATCAACATCACGCCACTGGTGGACGTGCTGATGGTGGTGCTGGTGATGTTCATCCTCACCGCCACCGCACAGGTCTCCGGGATCCAGATCAACCTGCCCAAGGCCAGCGCCGCGGTGTCGCTGTCCGAGGCCAAGACCAAGGCGATTTCGGTCAACGACGGCGGTCAGGTGTTCCTCGACGCCTACCCGGTGACCCTGCCGGAGCTGGAAGAACGCCTGCGCATCGAGAAGGCGCAGAACCCGGACTTCCCGGTGATCGTGCGCGGCGACGCCACGGTGCAGTACCAGAAGGTCATCGAAGTGCTGGATCTGTTGCGCCGGCTCGAACTGTCCCAGGTCGGTCTCGTCACCGGCAAACCGACGCAGGGCTGAGTCATGACTGCACAGATGCCAATCGAACCGCTGCCGGTGAAGAAGTCGCCAGTGCGCTACGTGAAGTGGGGCGCCGGGTTGATCCTCGGTGCACTCGCCGCGTGGTTCCTGTGGCAGTGGGCCAACGACATGAGCGGCATCCGCCGGGAGGCGCCGAAGGTGCCGACGATCATTCCGTTGCCGCCACCGCCACCTCCGCCGCCGGAAAAACCACCGGAGCCGGAAACCCCGGTTGAAGAAAAAGTCGTCGAGCCGGAGCCGACACCCGAGCCACAGGAAGTGAAACCCGAGGAAGAAGCGCCGCCATCGCCGGCGGACGACCTGGCCAACCCGATGCAAATGGACGGCGACGCCCAGAGCGGCAACGACGCGTTCAACATCGGCGCGGGCAAGGGCGGCGGCATGACCGGTGCCGGTGGTGGACGCGTGGGCAACGGCACCTACAGCCAGTTCCTCGCGTTCACCTTCCAGAAGCTGCTGCGTGAGAACCCCGACCTGCGCAACCTCGCGTTTTCGTTGCAGGCCGATGTGTGGCTGAGCGGCGTCGGCGAGATCACCCGGGTCGAACTGGTCAAGTCCAGCGGCAACCCCGAAATCGATACGCAGGTGCTGGCCGCGTTGCGTAACGCGCCGCATCTGAGCGAACGGCCACCGGCCTCCATCACCTTGCCTGTGCGCATGTCCCTGCAAGGGCGGCGTCCGGGTTAACCGAATTCATAAAGCTGTATGAAAAGGAGTTGTGTGCAGATGATTTCCAACGTGAATCGATTGTCCCTGGCGGTCGGCATGGTCATCGCGACCCTGGTCGGTCAGGCCGCGGCAGCGCCTGCGCCCTCGGAGAACGCCACGATCAATCTGATCCGCTTGCTGGTCGAGCAGGGCATTCTGAAACAGGACAAGGCTGACGCCTTGATCGCTCAGGCCCAGAACGAAGCGGCCCAGGCCAAGCAGGCTGCGGCATCCACTGCCGTGGCAGCCGGGCCGGTCGCTGCACCGGGCGATGTGCGGGTGCAATACGTGCCGGCCGCTGTGCGCGACCAGATCCGTGATCAGGTCAAGGCTGAAGTCATGGCCACCGCCAAGCAGGAAAACTGGGCCGCGCCCAACACTTTCCCGGACTGGGCGTCGCGCATCAGCTTCGACGGCGACATCCGTCTGCGTGACGAATCGCGCTACTACTCGGGCAGCAACAGCAACGAGATCGTCGACTTCGCCCGGCTCAACAACAACGGCCCGTACGACGTGAACCCCAACAGCAGCACCGCGTTGCCGCCGTTGCTCAACACCCGTGAAGACCGCACCAATCTGTTCCGCCTGCGCGCGCGGCTGGGCATGAAGGCGGAGATTTCGCCGGAATGGACCGCCGGCATCCGCATCGGCACCGGCTCGGACAACAACCCGGTGTCGACCACCCAGAACCTCGGCGGCGGTTTTGCCAAGAAGGACATCTGGCTCGATCAGGGCTACCTGACCTGGAAACCGTCGGATGAACTGACCCTGACCGGTGGCCGCTTCGGCAACCCGTTCATGTCAACCGACATGCTGTATTCCAACGACCTGAATTTCGACGGTGTGGCGGCAATTTTCGACCACAAACTGAACCGCGACTGGGGCGTGTTCGGCACCGTGGGCGCGTTCCCGGTGGATTACACCAGCGACACCACCACCAGCAACGGCTTCGACAAGGAAGAAAGCGACAACAAATGGCTGTACGGCGCGCAGGTCGGCGCCAAGTGGGCGATCAACAGCAACAACCGCTTGAAAGGCGCGTTGGCCTACTACCGCTTCGAAGACATTCAGGGCCAGCGATCCAGCCCTTGCGAGCCTTGGGCCGGTGCGCCGGGCTGCGACAGCGACGGCACACGCGCGGCGTTCATGCAAAAGGGCAACAGCGTGTTCCTGCTGCGCGACATCACGCCGAACCCGCTCAACCCGAGCACCACGCCGCAGCCGCAATTCGTCGGCCTGGCCTCCGAGTTCAACCTGCTGGACCTGAACCTGGTCTGGGACGCCGACCTGCCTGCCGACTTCAAACTGCGCAGCCAGGGCAACTACATCCACAACCTCGGCTACGACGAAGGCGACATGCGCAAGCGTTCGGCCGGGCAACTGGTCAACAACCTCGACAGCAGCGGCAACATCGAAAGCGGCGCCAATGCGTGGATGGTGCAGTTCACCCTCGGCAACGCGCTGGACCTGAAGAAGCAGGGCGACTGGAACCTGTTCGCCGGCTACAAGTACATCCAGCCGGATGCCTTGCCGGACGGCTTCAACGACTCGTCCTTCCACCTCGGCGGCACCAACGCCAAGGGCTACATCCTCGGTGGCAATTACGGTCTGGCGAAGAACGTCTATGCCACCGGCCGCTGGATGAGCACCGAAGCGGTGTATGGCGCGCCGTTCGACATCGACGTCTTGCAGCTCGAGATCAACACGCGCTTCTAAGGCGCCGGGAGAGGGTTATGAACGCGCGATTTTTAGTGTTGGGTCTGGGCTTGATAGTCGCCAGCGGGGCCAGCGCCGAAGGCATGGAGGAACGCCTGCGCACGCAATTGCGCAGCACCACCCAGCAGTTGCAAACCCTGCAGAGCCAACAGGCCCAGGCCAGCGCCGCGCAACTGGCGGCGCAGAACGAAGCCAAGGCAGCCCAGGCGCAGATCAAACAATTGACCGCTGAACTTGCCAAGGCCAAAGGCCTCGCCGAGCAACTGGCCGGGCAGCAACAGAGTCTGCACAGCCAAGCCCAGGCGCAGGTGGCGGCCAGCAACGAGCAGACCGGCAAGTTCAAGAAGGCCTATGACGAGCTGTTGGTCATGGCCCGTGCCAAAGAGGCAGAACGGTCTAAGCTTCAAGCGCAATTGGCCGAACGTGACACACAAGTGCAGCAATGTTCGGTCAAGAATCAGCAAATGTACGGCGTGGCCAAGCAGATCCTCACCGCCTACGAAAACATCGATGTGGCCGAGGTGATGAAGATCCGCCAGCCCTTCGCCGGCAGCGCCCGGGTCAAGTTCGATGAACTGGCTCAGGGCTTCGGCGATGACCTGTACAAGACACAATTCGATGCGCCGCAAGCGGCGCTCGCACACTAATGAACAAGGAAGAAGTCATGACTCAATTGATCAACCACGTATCCCCGAAATCCCTGACCGAAGTGCTGCAAGCCGCCGGTTATCGCGTCAACCAGATCGAACAGAACGGCATCGTTCAACTGCTCAGCGCCAGTCAGGGCATCGGTTATGCCGTGCGTTTCGGCAACCCGGCGGTGGTGGAGCAGGGCAGCTACGTCGACTTCACCTTCAGTTGCGCACTGCGCGTACAGGGTGAGTTGCCGGCCGGTGTGGCCGAGCAGTGGAACGCGACCCGCCGCTTTGCCCGGTTGTCGTTGCAGGGCGAGTTTCTGGTGATGGAGATGGACGTGGTGGTGGCCGCTGGCGTCAGCAGCGATTACCTGCGCGGCAATCTGGAACTGTGGGATCGCCTGCTGCAGGAATTCATCGTGTACCTGCGTGACTTCACCCAGAACGCCGCTGCCGCCCAGGCTCCAAAGGTTGAGCAAGAGGAAGTCGCGCTGTGACGAAACCTGCCATGGTGATCAGCGCCGCTGCGGTGGCGCTGTTGGTGGTGGCCGTGGCGCTGGTGGTGCGGCCGGGCAATGACCCGGTCGCCGCCCAGCAACCGGCGCCGGTCGTGGGCGCCAGTGCCGGGCCGGCGGTGGCGCGGTTGGGCAATCAGCAGGTCTCGCCGGAGGAGTTGCAGGCGCTGCTGGCGGCTGTTCCACCGCAGACCCGCGAGCAACTGCGCGGCAATCGTGAGGCGCTGGAGCGCTGGATACGTTCACGCCTGGCCGAAAAAGCCGTGCTGGAACAGGCCGATGCCCAGGGCTGGGCGCAGCGTCCGGACGTGGTGCGGCAGACCCGCGCCGCCACTGAGCAGATCGTGTTCCGCGACTATTTGCAGTCGGTGAGCAAAGTACCGGCGGATTATCCGAGCGCCGCCGAATTGCAGCAGGCCTATGACGCGGGCAAGGCCAACTGGCAGACGCCGGCGCTGTATCGGGTCAGTCAGATTTTCCTCGGGGTGAACGAGCCGCAGAGTCTTGAGGCCGTGCGCAAGCAGGCTGCGGAGCTGAGCAAGAAGGCGCAAGCATCTCCGACGGAGTTTGCAGCGATGGCCAAGGAGTTTTCCCAGGATCGCCTTACCGCCGAGCGCGGCGGTGACACCGGTCTGCAACCGTTGCAGCAACTGGTGCCGGAAGTGCGCGGCGCCGTCGCTCGACTCAAGGTCGGCGCGGTTTCCGATCCCGTGCAAAGCAGCGCCGGGTTTCACGTAATCAAACTCACCGAACAGCAACCGGCCCGCACTGCGACCCTCGACGAACTGCGTGACCAACTGACTCAGGCCTTGCGGGCACAACGTCAGGAACAGATCGCCCAGGCGTATCTGGACGGCATGCTCAACACCGCGACGCTGAGCATTGACGGGGCAGAACTCAATAAAGTCCTGGAGGAAAAACTGTAACTCAGATCCATCTCTGAACTCCTGTGGGAGCAAGCCCGCTCCCACATTAGAGCCGTGACGTTTCCAAAAATACAAAGATCGACAGGGAGTCATCGATGTCATTCACCGAACCCGCAGGACGACAGGGCAGCCCCGATTTTCGCTGGCCGCAGGAAAAGGCCGAACCCTGGCTGGCGCAGGTTGCGAAGATCGAGGGCGAAATCGCGCAATACTTTCTGGTGAGTGCCCGTTGCGGTTGCTTCATGCAGGCCGCCCGCAGCCTCAACGTGCGTTCGACCCTGCTGCGTAAGCAACTGGCGCAGCTTGAACAGCAACTGCAATGCGCGCTGTTCAGCTTTCAGGGCAGTGCATTGACGCTGACCCGCGAAGGCCAGCAATTGCAGGCGCAACTGGTGGCCCTGGCCCACGAACGCAAACTCCCGGTGATCGAGCAACCCTTGATCAGGCTGGCGGTCGCCGAATCGATCCTGCATGACATCCTTGGCCGCGACCTCATCGCACTGCTGCGCCGCAACGCCAGCGTGCGCCTCGAGATCATCGCCCTCGACAGCGAACTGGCCCTGCGCGCGGTCAGTGCCGACATCGTGCTTTGGCTCGCCCACGGCGACACCCCGTATCCCGGCCCGACCTTCGCCACCGGCGAACCGCAACGCCTCGCGCAACTGGAATACCAGCCGCACATCGCCAAACGCTACTCCCGCGTCACTGCACGCCCGGAAAGCCCGGACGACCTCGCCGATTTCATGCTGGTGCAATGGCAGCATGACCGGCAGATCGATAGCTTTCGGCCGTGGAATGAACTGGTCGAACAGCGCTTGGCTGGCGTGGTGCAGATGCAGTCTTATGAGCTGATGCTGGAGATGATCCGGTGCAGTGCGTGCATTGGTTTGCTGCCGATGTACATGAGCCGGTTTGATCGCGGGTTGGTGGCGTTGCCGGGGTTGTTTGACGAGGCAATGCGGTTGCAGGCGTGGCTGGCGGTGAACAGTGACTCGCAGAGTGTCGGGGAGGTGCAGGTATTGGTGGAGTTGATTCAACGCACGTTCAATGAACGACAGGAGTGGTTTGAATAATCGCGTAAAAAGGACGGACTTAATTTAATAAATCCGTCCCCTTTTTTCAGGTGAACAGTGACTCGCAGAGTGTCGGGGAGGTGCAGGTATTGGTGGAGTTGATTCAGCGTACGTTCAATGAACGACAGGAGTGGTTTGAATAATCGCAAAAAAAGGACGGACTTAATTTAATAAATCCGTCCCCTTTTTTACACTTTTTTACACGCTCTGCGTGGGAACGATCTGGTCGATCAGGGCCGAGGTTCAGCCGCCACATCCAGATTATCCAGCACCCGATTCACCGCCAGTTCCGCCAGCATGATCAGTTGCCCGATGCCCAGCAGCACATGCCGCTGCGGCGCATCGATCATCCCGGCGAAATCGCTGGCCATGGTTTTGGCCGAGGTCAGGGTTTCGCAGGCATCGGCCAGCAGTTCTTCATTCGGGATGCCGGGGGCGATGAGGTAGCGGGTGTTGGGTTTGAGCAGCGGTTTTCTGGGGTGGAACGGATTGAGGTAGTGATCGAGGGCGCGGTCGGCGGCTTCGTGGAATTTCTTGGAATCGAGGGTTTCGTAGGGCGAGGTCGGGTCGGTTTCGGGCGGGTTTGGCGTTGGTTTGATCATGATTGAATCTCCAGAGTCATGGAGCCGCCACGATTCGCTGCGATACGAAGGGGTGGCAGCTATACGCGGGTCGCAGACCGGGACTCTAGAACCGGCAGACCCGAGGGTCTCCCACGTACAGCCGCCATAAAACTGGAGGGTGTTGTGCGTCCAGAGATCGCGGGCTGCGAGACCCGATCGCTGATTCATCAGCGACCCGGAAACGATAGAGCCGGCGCCCAAGGCACACAAGCCGGCGGATTCTGGCGGATGCGTAGGCAATGGCGCAAGGCGTTGTGGCTTGCCGGAAGTTTCGGTCAACGGCTTTAAACAGTCATGGCGAATCCGTGAAGAAGCGGTTTACAGTGACGGGCCACGCACTGATCCAGGAGGGATCTTTCATGCCTGAGCACAACCCCGCCATTCACCTCGAACGCTTCAGTGAATCCCACGTCGAAGGCGTCACCGCGCTTTACAACGACCCGGCCGTGACCCGACAGGTGTTGCAGATGCCGTTTCAGTCTGCCGAGATCTGGCGCCAACGACTGATGGCGGAAAACGAACGGATGGTGAAACTGGTGGCGTTGCATCAGGGTGCAGTGATCGGGCATCTCGGGCTGGAGGCTTTTTCGCGGATTCGTCGCAGCCATGCCGGTAGTGTCGGCATGGCCGTTGCGGTGGCGTGGCAGGGCAAGGGCGTCGGTTCGAAGCTGTTGTCGGCTGCGCTGGACATCGCCGACAACTGGATGAACCTGCACCGGGTCGAGCTTTCGGTGTACGCCGACAACGAAGCGGCCATCGGGCTCTATCGCAAGTTCGGCTTCGAAAACGAAGGCCTGTTCCGCGATTACGCCGTGCGTGACGGGCAATGGGTCGACACCCTGAGCATGGCGCGTCTGCGCAAGCGCTGACCTTCTGTCCGTTGATGGCCGATGAGGCGACCGTGCAGGCAAATGACTTGCACGGTCGTCATCGGCATCTGCCATGCTCGAAGTCCGCAGCACCGCTCCTTGAAGGAACACCGCAATGGACGACGTACAGCAACTGGGCGAAATGCTTCGCCACTATGCCGACAGCGAAGCGCACAAGAAGCAACTGTTCGAGACACAATCGGCGACCTGGGCCACACGGATCAACGAGTTGTTCGGGCAGATTCAGCAATGGCTGGAACCGGTGCAGGCGCCGGGGTTGCTGGAGGTGAGTCGCGAGGCGTATGTGGCGTTCGGGCCGAGCGTTCCGGTTGAGACGTCAACCTTCAAGACTGAGAAGCTGAGCATCGTGATTGCCGGCAAACCGGTGGAGTTCGTGCCGGATGTGATGGGCAGTGGCGGGCAGATTTCGCTGGCGGTGATGGGGTTGACGGCGGCGCGGTACGGGAGTGTTTCGTTGGTGGGGCTGCCCAATGGTGATTGGCAGTGGCGTAAGACCAATGGGTTGAAGGATCCGGATACCTTTGCCTTCGATGCGAATTTCCTCGCGCAGCAGTTACAGAGCCTGATTCCTCGAGACCGTACCTAAGATCAAGAGCCACCCCTCATCGGAACGCCGCCCAGCCCTCTCCCCAGAGGGGAGAGGGGGAAAGGGAGCAGATCTTCGTAGTTGTCAAAAACTCAGTTCACGGGAAAGGTCGTTGATATTCGTTGTTGTTGATATTGCATTCACCTTCGATATTTCAGGTCGGTGTATTTCGAACAAACAACTCGGTCAGTTCCCTCTCCCTATGGGCGGTCCGACGTTTCGGGAGGGCTAGGGTGAGGGCAGCTCGGCTGACACACCTCACATCTCAAGATTGACCCACCCCGGCTTCGCCACCTCCGGCGCCACCGCTTTCACTGTCTTGCCCGTAGCCAATTCAACCCGCCGAGCCACCTCAGGATCATCCGCAAACGGCGTCAGACTCGCATCATCCAGGCTTTCAGCCGTTTCATGGCGCAAGCAATACTCCACCGACAGCCACAAAAACAGCACGCCCAATACATTCAAAACGATATCGAACATGTCCGACTCCCTGCCTCAGGCGATCTGCGCTTCACGGTGGGCAATCGCAACGTCCGCCACCCGCACCGTGCGCCATACGTTGTAGGCCATCAGCAACATGCCCGTCAGGAAGAACACCCCGCCGGCAAACCGCACCACAAACCCAGGATGGCTGGCCTGCAGCGCTTCGACAAACGAGTAGGTCAGCGTGCCGTCCTCGTTGATCGCCCGCCACATCAGGCCCTGAGTGATGCCGTTGACCCACATCGAAGCGATGTACAACACGGTGCCGATGGTCGCCAGCCAGAAGTGCAGGTTGATCAGCGGCGTGCTGTGCATCCGCTCGCGGCCGAAGACCTTGGGCACCATGTGGTAAGTCGCGCCAAAGGTGATCATCGCCACCCAGCCGAGGGCGCCGGCGTGTACGTGGCCGATGGTCCAGTCGGTGTAGTGGGAGAGCGCGTTGACGGTCTTGATCGCCATCATCGGGCCTTCGAAGGTCGACATGCCGTAGAACGCCAGCGACAGAACGAGGAAGCGCAGGATCGGGTCGGTGCGCAACTGATGCCAGGCGCCGGACAGCGTCATCATCCCGTTGATCATCCCGCCCCAGCTCGGCGCCAGCAGGATCAGCGACATCGCCATGCCCAACGACTGCGCCCAGTCCGGCAGTGCGGTGTAGTGCAAGTGGTGCGGGCCGGCCCAGATGTACAGGGTGATCAGCGCCCAGAAGTGCACGATCGACAACCGGTACGAATACACCGGCCGATTGACTTGCTTGGGCACGAAGTAATACATCATCCCGAGGAAGCCGGTGGTCAGGAAGAACCCCACAGCATTGTGCCCGTACCACCACTGCACCATGGCGTCGGTGGCGCCGGAATACACCGGGTATGACTTGAACCAGTCCACCGGAATCGACAGGTGATTGACCACGTGCAGCATGGCGATCACCATGATGAACGCGCCGAAAAACCAGTTGCCGACGTAGATGTGCTTGGTCTTGCGTTGCACCACCGTGGTGAAGAACACGATGGCGTACGCGACCCAGACCACCGCCATCCACACCGCGCCGGAGAATTCGATCTCGGCGTATTCCTTGGTGGTGGTATAGCCCATCGGCAGGGTGACCAGCATGATCACGATCACCGATTGCCAGCCCCAGAAGGTGAAGGCGGCGAGTTTGTCCGAGTACAGCCGCACCTGGCAGGTACGCTGCACCGCGTAATAGCTGGCGGCGAATTGTGCGCTGCCGGCAAAACCGAAAATCACAAGGCTGGTGTGCAACGGTCGCAAGCGGCCGAAGGTGGTCCACGGCAGGTCCAGATTCATGTCCGGCCATACCAGTTGCGAGGCGATCCATACCCCCATCGCCATGCCCACGACACCCCAGAAAACAGTCGCGATGACGAATTGGCGGACGACCTTGTAGTTATAAGCCTGTCCGATTGTTGCTGTGCTCATGGTCAATTCTTCCACGGTCAAAGTCTTGCCAGGCCACCCGGTCTGGCACGAGCTGCACTGTAGAAACCCCGCCAGAAACAAAACAGGCTCAGGAATTGTTCATTTATGCGGATCAGATCGAAGCGCTGCCTGCGGCCATCTGCCGCGCCCTGATACGGTTTTTATGCGTTCAGGTGAATCTGTTGTGCACTGCGCCGTTCGTCCATAGTCAGGGAAAATACTGTGGGAACGGGCGAACCCGAGATAGCGCCAGACGCGAACTGGCGCTATCTCGGGTTCGCCCGTTCCCACAGGAGTCTTTGCATTCCTGATGAGGTAGCCGATGTATCAATACGACGATTACGACCGGGCGCTGGTGTTCGAGCGCGTTGCGCAGTTTCGCGATCAGGTCGAGCGCTTCATGGGCGGGGAGTTGAGCGAAGAAGAGTTTCTGCCGCTGCGCCTGCAGAACGGCCTGTACATGCAAAAGCACGCCTACATGCTGCGGGTGGCCATTCCTTACGGCACGCTGAGCGCCGAACAGATGCGCACTTTGGCGAGCATCGCCAGTGACTACGACCGTGGCTACGGCCACTTCACCACCCGGCAGAACATGCAGTTCAACTGGATCGAACTGCATGAAGTGCCGGACATCCTCGAACGTCTGGCGCAGGTCAACATGCATGCGATCCAGACTTCGGGCAACTGCGTGCGCAACATCACCACCGAAGCCTTCGCCGGGGTGGCGGCGGACGAGTTGATCGACCCGCGCCCGCTGGCGGAGATCCTGCGGCAATGGTCGACGATCAACCCGGAATTCCTGTTCCTGCCGCGCAAGTTCAAGATCGCGATCTGCTCGGCGAAGCAGGACCGTGCGGCGATCATGATGCACGACATCGGCCTGTACCTTTACCCCGGTCGCGACGGGCAGATGCTGTTGCGGGTGATTGTCGGCGGAGGTCTGGGGCGCACTCCGATTCTCGGTTTGCAGATTCGCGATGGTTTGCCGTGGCAGCATTTGCTGTCTTACGTCGAGGCGGTGCTGCGGGTCTACAACCGCCACGGTCGGCGCGACAACAAGTACAAGGCGCGGATCAAGATTCTGGTCAAGGCGCTGGGCATCGAGGCGTTCGCCAAGGAAGTCGAAGAGGAATGGCAGCACATCAAGGACGGCCCGGCACAGCTGACCGAGGATGAATACCTGCGGGTTGCCAACGCCTTTGTGCCGCCGAGCTATCGCACGTTGGCCGGCACCGATCTGGATTTCGGCACGCACCTGGCCGACAACCCGGTGTTCGCCCGCTGGGTTGCGCGCAACGTGCAGCCGCACAAGGTTCCGGGCTACACCAGCGTGGTGCTGTCGACCAAACCGGGCGCTGCGGCCGCACCCGGCGATGTCACCGGTTTGCAGATGCTGGCGGTGGCCGACTGGTCCGAGCGCTTCGGTTTTGGCGAAATCCGCATCGCCCATGAGCAGAACATCGTCCTGCCGGACGTGCCCAAATCCGAGCTGTATGCGCTGTGGCAACTGGCGAAAGAGCAGGGGCTGGGCGCCGCCAACGTCGGCCTGCTGACCGACATCATTGCCTGCCCCGGCGGCGATTTCTGTGCGCTGGCCAATGCCAAGTCGATCCCGATTGCCCAGGCAATTCAGGCGCGTTTCGATAACCTCGATTACCTGCACGATCTGGGCGACATCAGCCTGAACATCTCCGGCTGCATGAACGCCTGCGGCCATCACCACATCGGCAACATCGGGATTCTCGGCGTCGATAAAAACGGCAGCGAGTGGTACCAGATCACCCTCGGCGGCGCCCAAGGCAAAAACAGCGCACTGGGCAAAGTCATCGGCCCGTCGTTCAGTGCCGCCGAAGTGCCGCAGGTGATCGAGCGGATCATCGGCACCTTCGTCCGTTACCGCGAGGCTGAAGAACTGTTCGTCGATACCGTGGCACGCATCGGCCTGGAGCCTTTCAAGGAGCGGGTCTACCCGAAAGCGCTGGAGGTCTCGGCATGAACAATCTGCTGCGGATGGAGGAGGGTGGGGCGCGGATCGTGCTCGATGATCCGTGGACGCTGATCCGTTCACCTGAAACGGCGTCCGGTTCCGGGATGCTGATTCTGCCGCTGGCCCACTGGCTCGAATCGCCCTCTACCCACGCAGTCTGGCTGGGGCCGGACGATAGCGTCGAAAGCCTGCTGCCATGGCTCGCCTCGCTGCCGCTGATCGCCCTCGACTTCCCGAGCTTTCGCGACGGACGCGCCTACAGTCAGGCCTATCTGCTGCGCAGCCGCTTCGGCTGGAAAGGCGAACTGCGCGCCATTGGCGATGTGCTGCGCGACCAGCTCAGCCACATGCGCCAGTGCGGTTTCGACAGCTTCGCTGTGCGCGAGGACAAATCCGCCGAGGATGCGCTCAAGGGGCTCGCGGGGATGAGCGTGTTGTACGGGCGCTCGGTGATCGAGCCGCGGCCATTGTTTCGGCGCAGGTGATGCAGGGGAAACCCTTAGAACCCTGATGAATCGGGGATTTTTCCTTGGGTCGATGCTGGCCTTTTGGTAGAGTCCCCGTCGCCAGCGGGTTTTCGGCTGGACGACGGAACGAAGAAGGGAGTCTGATCAGTGGGTCCGGGCAAAAAGATTCTGGGCCTCACCGCGTTGCTTTTGATGCTGACGCTGTGGGCCGGTTACATCTACGTATTCAACGAAAACCGTGGCGGTCAGCTCGGCGGGGTCGGCGAAAGCACCGCGTGGTGCGGCACGCCGCCGTCCTCGGATGCGGCGCTGCTGGGCAAGGATCAACTGACCTTGCGCATCACCAACAACCTGCGCGGCGAGTTCATGCTCAGCGGTGCGGTGGTGGTGTCCGAACGCACCTTCAACCGCTACGACCTGGGTCGCAATGAACTGCGTCTGCGCCTGGAACCGTTGCAGTGGTCCTACGGCGTCACGCCGATCTTCCTTGAGCAAGTGAAGGTTCTGCCCCTGAGCCGCAACCTCGCCTCGACCGACAAAAGTGCTTTCGCCCAGCTCGAATCGCGCCCGATCGGCGTTCAGGGCCGGGTCACCGAGTTTCCTTTCGACACCTATCGTTATGGCTACAAGCCCGTCCTGTATTACGTCAAGGGCAACGAGCGCGTCGACCTGCGCTTCAAGAACATCACCACGCTGATGGAGATGTCCAACACCTTCACGCCGATCCAGAAGTACAACCGCGCCGACTACATCAACGAGAAAAACGTGATGGTCCGCGACGAGGACTACAAAGCCTACGGCCACCACGAGTGCGCGTTCAGCGTCGAGCGCAAAGGCGCGTTCAAGGTTGTGGTGCTGTTGATGTTGCTGGTGTTATGCCTGCCGTTGCTGCTGGTGTTCTACCGTGACGAGCCGGGGATCGACTTCCTCGCGACGCTGGTGGGCATCGGCGTAGTGCGCACGGTGCTGGTGGGGCCGGTGCAGGATTTCCAGCTGTACAACATCGACTTCCTGTTTGGCGCAGCGCTGCTGCTGGTGGGCACGGTGTCGCTGATCAAGGCGATGCGGCTTCACAGCCGGCGGGAGATGGCGTTGCGCAGTGGGGAGACGTCGACCTGGTGAATCTGATCTGAAATCGGGTTCTACCGTGCTTCAGGCCGGGGCGGGATTCATTTCCCGTCCGGCAAGCGCAAAGCCTGTGGTTTTAGCTATACCTGTAACTCCCCGATGCAATAAATCAGGCCTTCTGACAGGAGTTACAGCATGAAGCTAGCCCTAATGATGAGCACCCTGTGCATTGCCACGCTTGGCGTGGTGGGTTGCTCCAGCAAGACCGTCGCTCCGGATGAGTATTCAGGCTTCCTCAAGGACTACAGCCAACTCAAGGAGGCCAAGTCACCGTCCGGTGCCGAGGTGATGCGCTGGGTCGATCCCAAACTCGATATCAACAAGTTCACCAGCGTCTACATCGAACCGACTCAGCTCTATCCCAAGCCTCAGCCAACGGTAAAAATCCCGCAACAGACCCTCAACGGCATCACGGCTTACTATGATCAGGCGCTCAAGCGTGAAGTGGGCAAATCCCTGCCGTTGGCCAGCGGCCCCGGCCCGGGCGTGATCGTGGTGCGCGCGGCCATCACCGCCGTCAGCAGCAAGACCGAAGGTCTGCATGCCTATGAAGTGATCCCGATTGCCCTGGTGGCGGCAGCGGTCACGACCGCCAGCGGCAGTCGCGATCAGGAAACCACCCTGGCCACCGAAGCGGTGTTCATCGATGGCGGCAACAACAAGGTGGTAGCGCAGGTCGTGCGCAAGGGCACCGGCAAACCTCTGGAAAACGATTCTCAGGTCATGAAGGCCGATGACGTGAAAGCCGTGATCGATGGCTGGGCGTCGGACATGCACCAGTCCTATCTGAAAATGAAGTCCAGATAAGACGGGCCTGATGGCCTCCACGGCGTGAGTCGTGGAGGCCGGTTTGCGAGAACGGGGCTGTCAGTGCTTTTTGGCCTGTTCGCGAATCCGCTCTTCCTGCTCCCGCAGTTCCGGGGTGAACTCCGCACCAAAGTCTTCCGGGCAGAATATCTGACGAATTTCGATCTCGGCCTCGGTGCCCGGCATGGGATTAGGGCAGCGCTTGACCCACTCGATGGCTTCTTCCTTCGACTTCACGTCCCAGATCCAGTAACCGGCGATCAGCTCCTTGGTTTCGGCGAACGGGCCGTCGATCACGCTGCGTTTTTCGCCGCTGAAACGTACCCGGGCACCCTTGCTGCTCGGGTGCAGGCCATCGGCGGACACCAGAATGCCGGCCTTGGAAAGTTCTTCGTTGTAGTTGCCCATGTCGGTCAGCAACTGTTCGCTGGGCATCACGCCGGCTTCGGAATCCTGGCTGGCTTTGACAATGATCATGAAGCGCATGGTGTTTCTCCGTGAGAAATGGGGGGGATTCACTGCTTTGTCGAACGGCCAGGGCTTGAATCGACAGCTCGTTAAAGAAAAGATGCAGAACCGCGTTTTAACAAGCATCGCCTTCATACGGAATGTGTCCGCCATGCCCACCCTGGAACTCACCACGCTGATCCCCGATCGCACCCCGGAAGAAGTGCTCGATTTCTGTCTGGAGGGCGTCAATTTCCCGAAGATCTTTCCCGAACGCGTTACGCCGTTGGGGGATATCGACCAGAACAACCTGCGCATCGAGGAAGGCCGGCAATTTCGTTTCCGGCACTGGATGTTCAACCTGATCCCGTCGAACTGGACGGTGACGATCCGCGAAGTCGGCGACACGCATTTTGTCGATGAAATGCTCAAGGGGCCTTTGCGTGCCTTTCGTCATGAACATCGGGTGGCAGCGGGCGAGGGCGGTACGCTGTACACCGACCGCGTGACGTATTCGGCGATTGGCGGGGCGTTCAGCGAAGGACTGCTGGTGAACGGTTATATGCGACGGATCTTCGAGGCCCGGCATCGCAACATGCTGCAATTGCTCGGTTAGCGCTCAGGGTTGTATCCAATCCTGGGGGGTTACACATGACAATTTCAGTTCAGGCATAGGTCGTCGGACAATTTCGTGGTTAACTTCCGCCTCTTGCATGCTTTCCCAACAACGTTAAGAAGGACTCCGTTCATGGCTCAAGTCACTCTCAAAGGCAACCCGGTTCAAGTCAACGGCGAGCTGCCAAAAGCCGGTTCCAAGGCGCCAGCCTTTTCCCTGGTAGCCGGCAATCTGTCCGACGTCACCCTGAAAGACTTCGCCGGCAAGCGCAAAGTGCTGAATATCTTCCCAAGCGTCGATACTCCGACCTGCGCCACTTCCGTGCGCAAGTTCAACGCTCAGGCCAACGAACTGGCCAACACCGTGGTGCTGTGCATCTCGGCTGACCTGCCATTCGCCCAGGCCCGTTTCTGCGGCGCCGAAGGCCTGGAAAACGTACAGAACCTGTCGACCCTGCGTGGCGCCGAATTCATACAGAACTACGGCGTGGCCATCGCTGACGGCCCGCTGAAAGGCCTGACTGCCCGTGCGGTGGTTGTTCTGGACGAAAACGACAACGTGCTGCACAGCGAACTGGTCAAGGAAATCGCTGAAGAGCCGAACTACGATGCAGCGCTCGCTGTATTGAAGTAAGTGTTCTGAAATAAGCGCTTTTACAATTGTTAACGGCCTGGCCCTGTCCAGGCCGTTTTCATTTGTGTATCAGTGTTTTGGCTCACACCTTGAAACGTAAGTTGAAGGTAAATTGCCGGTAAAGCTGCTTTGCTTTACCCCCACCAGTGCTTATCGTTCAGCCTCCCGTAAAAGAAGCCCACGCGCCCAATGGTTAATCACTCCATGCAATCGTCTTCCCGAAACTCCCGTCGCTGGCTGCTGAGCCTGCTTGTCCTGCTGGTCATCGCCGGTCTGTGCTGGAAATTCTGGCCCGCCGGATCGACCCACAAGGAGGGCGGCGAGAAAGCCGCGGCCGGTCATACCGGTCGTTCGGGGATGATGCGTCCGGGCTTCGGCGGGGCGGGCGGGCCGATTCCGGTACGCGTGGCGCCGGCGGTCACCGGGGACTTCCCGCTGTACTACAAGGCGCTCGGCACCGTGACCGCGCTCAACACCATCAATGTGCGCAGCCGGGTCGGCGGCGAACTGGTGAAGATCTATTTCGAAGAAGGGCAGATGGTCAAGGCCGGCGACCTGCTGGCGGAGATCGACCCGCGCCCGTACCAGAACGCCTTGCTTCAGGCCGAAGGCACCTTGCTGCAGAATCAGGCTCAGCTGAAAAACGCCCAGGTCGATGTCGAGCGTTATCGTGGCCTGTATAAAGAGGACAGCATCGCCAAGCAGACCCTGGACACCGCCGAAGCACAGGTCGGTCAGTTCCTCGGCACCGTGAAGACCAATCAGGCGGCGGTCAACGACGCCAAGCTCAACCTTGAATTCACCAAGATCCGCGCACCGATTGCCGGTCGCGTCGGTCTGCGTCAACTCGACGTCGGCAACCTGGTGGCGGCCAATGACACCACGTTCCTCGCCGTCATCACCCAGACCCAACCTATCAGCGTGGTCTTCACGCTGCCGGAAAACACCCTGGAAACCGTACTGGCCCGCTACCACAGCGGCGCCAAACTGCCGGCCGAAGCCTGGGACCGTGGCGACACGAAAATTCAAGCCACTGGTGTGCTGCAAAGCCTCGACAACCAGATCGACGTGACCACCGGCACCCTGAAGTTCAAGGCGCGCTACGAAAACCGCGATCAGTCGCTGTTCCCCAACCAGTTCGTCAACGTCCACCTGTTGGCCGATACCCTCAAGGGTGTGGTGCTGGCACCGTCGGCAGCCATCCAGTTCGGCACCAACGGCACCTTCGTCTACGCACTGGACGGCGACAAGAAAGTCACCATCCGCCAGTTGAAGATCGGTGCCAGCGACGGGCAGAACACCGTGATCACCGAAGGCCTGGCCGCCGGCGACCGCGTGGTGCTGGAAGGCACCGACCGCTTGAAGGAAGGCAGTGAAGTGGAGGTGGTCAACGACAGTCAGGATGTACCCACCACGCCGACCGGACACCTGCAAGGCAAGTCCGCCGCCAGCGCACCTGATGCTGCCGTCACCGACAAGGCCAAGAAGGGCGCATGAACATTTCGCGTCTGTTCATCCTCCGCCCGGTCGCCACCACGCTGAGCATGCTGGCCATCGTGCTGGCCGGCCTGATCGCCTATCGCCTGCTGCCGGTTTCGGCTTTGCCGCAGGTGGATTACCCGACCATCCGCGTCATGACCTTGTACCCGGGCGCCAGTCCGGACGTGATGACCAGTGCCGTCACCGCGCCGCTTGAGCGCCAGTTCGGGCAGATGCCGGGCCTGACGCAAATGGCTTCGACCAGTTCCGGCGGCGCCTCGGTGCTGACTCTGCGTTTCAGCCTCGACATCAACATGGACGTCGCCGAACAGCAGGTGCAGGCCGCGATCAACGCAGCCACCAACCTGCTGCCGACCGATTTGCCGGCGCCGCCGGTGTACAACAAGGTCAACCCGGCGGACACCCCGGTGCTGACCCTGGCCATCACCTCCAAAACCATGCTGTTGCCCAAGCTCAACGATCTGGTCGATACGCGCATGGCGCAGAAGATCGCCCAGATCAGCGGCGTCGGCATGGTCAGCATCGCCGGCGGCCAGCGCCAGGCGGTGCGGATCAAGGTCAACCCGGAGGCACTGGCAGCCAACGGCCTGAACCTGTCGGACGTGCGCACGCTGATCGGCGCGTCCAACGTCAACCAGCCCAAGGGTAACTTCGACGGCCCGACCCGGGTGTCGATGCTCGACGCCAACGACCAGCTGACTTCGCCCAAGGACTACGCCAACCTGATCCTGGCCTACAAGAACGGCGCGCCGCTGCGGCTCAAGGATGTCGCGCAGATCGTCGACGGCGCCGAGAACGAGCGACTGGCGGCGTGGGCCAACCAGAATCAGGCGGTATTGCTGAACATCCAGCGTCAGCCGGGCGCCAACGTGATCGAAGTGGTCGACCGGATCAAGGCGCTGCTGCCGAGCATCACCGACAACCTGCCGGCCGGCCTCGAAGTGACCGTGCTGACCGACCGTACCCAGACCATCCGCGCCTCGGTCACCGACGTGCAGCACGAACTGCTGATCGCTATCGCGCTGGTGGTGATGGTGACGTTCCTGTTCCTGCGTCGGGCCAGCGCGACCATCATTCCTTCCGTGGCCGTGCCGCTGTCGCTGATCGGTACGTTCGGCGTGATGTACCTGGCCGGGTTCTCGGTCAACAACCTGACACTGATGGCTCTGACCATCGCCACCGGTTTCGTGGTCGACGATGCGATCGTGATGCTGGAGAACATTGCCCGCTTCATCGAAGAAGGCGACAGCCCGATGCAGGCTGCGCTCAAGGGCGCGAAGCAGATCGGCTTCACCCTGATTTCCCTGACCCTGTCGCTGATTGCGGTACTGATTCCGCTGCTGTTCATGGCCGATGTGGTGGGGCGGTTGTTCCGCGAGTTCGCCATCACCCTGGCGGTGGCGATCCTGATTTCCCTGGTGGTCTCGCTGACCCTGACGCCGATGATGTGCGCGCGTCTGCTCAAACGTGAGCCGGAAGAGCATGAACAGGGCCGTTTCTACCGGGCCAGTGGCGCGTTCATCGACTGGATGATCGCCGCCTACGGGCGCAAGTTGCAGTGGGTGCTCAAGCACCAGCCGCTGACCCTGCTGGTGGCCATCGGCACCCTGGCGCTGACCGTGTTCCTTTATATGGTGGTACCCAAGGGCTTCTTCCCGGTGCAGGACACCGGGGTGATCCAGGGCATTTCCGAAGCGCCGCAGTCGATTTCCTTTGCCGCCATGGGCGAGCGTCAACAGGCGCTGGCCAAGGTGATTCTCGAAGACCCGGCGGTGGAAAGCCTGTCGTCCTATATCGGCGTCGACGGTGACAACGCCACACTCAACAGCGGTCGTCTGCTGATCAACCTCAAGCCTCACGGTCAGCGTGATCTGACCGCCGCCGAGGTGATCACCCGCCTGCAGCCGCAACTGGACAAACTGGTGGGCATCCGTCTGTTCATGCAGCCGGTGCAGGACCTGACCATCGAAGACCGTGTCAGCCGCACCCAATACCAGTTCAGCATGTCTTCGCCGGACGCCGAACTGCTCAGCCTGTGGAGCGGACGTTTGGTCGAGGCACTGGCCCAGCGCCCGGAACTGACCGACGTCGCCAGCGATTTGCAGGACAAGGGGTTGCAGGTGTTTCTGGTGATCGACCGTGACGCGGCCTCGCGCCTTGGCGTGTCGGTGGCGAACATCACCGACGCACTGTACGACGCCTTCGGCCAGCGGCAGATCTCGACCATCTACACCCAGGCCAGCCAGTACCGCGTGGTGCTGCAGGCCCAGGCCGGGGAGAAGATCGGCCCGCAGGCGCTGGATCAGATTCACGTCAAGACCACCGATGGCGGACAGGTGCGGTT
Source organism: Pseudomonas sp. R43(2017) (assembly GCF_002112345.1). Classification (NCBI taxonomy): domain Bacteria; kingdom Pseudomonadati; phylum Pseudomonadota; class Gammaproteobacteria; order Pseudomonadales; family Pseudomonadaceae; genus Pseudomonas; species Pseudomonas sp. R43(2017). The sequence goes on along the minus strand of NZ_NEHJ01000001.1, from coordinate 662,528 downwards.
GTCGAGCCTGGCCCATGTCGAGGAGCGTCAGGCGCAACTGGCAATTACTCACATCGGCCAGTTCCCGGCGGTGATGATGTCCTTCAACCTGGCCCACGGCGTGGCGCTGGGGCATGCGGTGGACATCATCGAGCAGGTGCAAAAGGACATCGGCATGCCGATCGGCGTGCAGACCCAGTTCCAGGGCGCGGCCGAAGCCTTCCAGGCCTCGCTGTCGAGCACCTTGCTGCTGATCCTGGCGGCGGTGGTGACCATGTACATCGTGCTGGGCGTGCTCTATGAGAGCTACATCCATCCGATCACCATTCTCTCGACCCTGCCGTCGGCGGCGGTCGGCGCCTTGCTGGCGCTGCTGCTCAGCGGCAATGACCTGGGCATGATCGCGATCATCGGCATCATCCTGCTGATCGGTATCGTCAAGAAGAACGCGATCATGATGATCGACTTCGCCCTCGACGCCGAGCGCAACCAGGGCATGGCGCCGGAACAGGCGATCTATCAGGCGGCGCTGCTGCGCTTCCGTCCGATCCTGATGACCACGCTGGCGGCGCTGTTCGGTGCGGTGCCGCTGATGCTGGCCACCGGTTCCGGTGCTGAATTGCGTCAGCCTCTGGGTCTGGTGATGGTCGGCGGATTGCTGCTGAGCCAGATCCTGACGCTGTTCACCACGCCGGTGATCTACCTGTACTTCGACCGCCTCGGTCGGCGCTGGGGCCGTGCGCCTTCGGCCGTGGAGCCGGTAGAACAGCCATGAACCTGTCCGGTCCTTTCATCAAACGCCCGGTGGCGACCATGCTCCTGAGCCTGGCGATCATGCTGCTGGGCGGCGTGAGCTTCGGCCTGCTGCCGGTGTCGCCGCTGCCACAAATGGACTTCCCGGTGATCGTGGTCCAGGCGAGCCTGCCCGGCGCGAGCCCGGAAGTCATGGCGTCCACTGTTGCGACGCCGCTGGAACGCTCGTTCGGCGCCATCGCCGGCGTCAACACCATGAGCAGCCGCTCCAGCCAGGGCTCGACCCGGGTCATTCTGCAATTCGACCTCGACCGCGACATCAACGGTGCGGCGCGGGAGGTGCAGGCGGCGATCAACGCTTCGCGCAACCTGTTGCCGAGCGGGATGCGCAGCATGCCGACCTACAAGAAGGTCAACCCGTCGCAAGCGCCGATCATGGTGCTGTCGCTGACTTCGGATGTTCTGGAAAAAGGCCAGCTCTATGACCTGGCCTCGACCATCCTGTCCCAGAGCCTGTCCCAGGTGCAGGGCGTCGGCGAAGTGCAGATCGGCGGCAGCTCGCTGCCGGCAGTGCGCATCGAACTCGAACCCCAGGCGCTGAACCAGTACGGCGTGGCGCTGGACGATGTGCGCAAGACCATCGCCGGCGCCAACGTCCGCCGACCGAAAGGCTCCGTCGAGGACGATCAGCGTCTGTGGCAGATCCAGGCCAACGACCAGCTGGAGAAAGCCAAGGACTACGAATCGCTGATCATCCACTACAACGGCGGTGCCGCCCTGCGTCTGAAGGACGTGGCCAAGGTCACCGACGGCGTGGAGGACCGCTACAACAGTGGTTTCTTCAACGATGACGCAGCGGTGCTGCTGGTGATCAACCGCCAGGCCGGCGCCAACATCATCGAGACGGTCAACGAGATCAAGGCGCAGTTGCCGGCATTGCAGGCCGTGCTGCCGGCCAGCGTGAAGCTGAATCTGGCGATGGACCGCTCGCCGGTGATCAAGGCCACTTTGCATGAAGCGGAAATGACTCTGCTGATCGCCGTGGCGCTGGTGATCCTGGTGGTGTTCCTGTTCCTCGGTAACTTCCGCGCTTCGCTGATCCCGACCCTGGCGGTGCCGGTGTCGCTGGTCGGTACCTTTGCGGTGATGTACCTCTACGGATTCTCGCTGAACAACCTGTCGCTGATGGCGCTGATTCTCGCCACCGGGCTGGTGGTGGACGATGCCATCGTGGTGTTGGAGAACATTTCCCGGCACATCGACGAAGGCGTCAAACCGATGAAGGCCGCGTATCTGGGGGCCAAGGAAGTCGGGTTCACCCTGCTGTCGATGAACGTGTCGCTGGTGGCGGTGTTCCTGTCGATCCTGTTCATGGGCGGGATCATCGAAAGCCTGTTCCGTGAGTTTTCCATCACCCTGGCCGCCGCCATCGTGGTGTCGCTGGTGGTTTCCCTGACCCTGACGCCAATGCTCTGCGCCCGCTGGCTGAAGCCGCACACGCCAGGCCAGGAAAACCGTCTGCAACGCTGGAGCCGTCGTACCAACGACTGGATGGTCGGCAAGTACGCCACCAGCCTCGATTGGGTGTTGCGTCACCGACGCCTGACATTGTTGAGCCTGATCATCACAGTCGGGGTCAATGTCGCGCTGTACGTGGTGGTGCCGAAGACGTTCCTGCCGCAACAGGACACCGGCCAGTTGATCGGTTTCGTGCGCGGTGACGACGGCCTGTCGTTCAGCGTGATGCAGCCGAAAATGGAGACCTTCCGCCGCGCCGTGCTCAAGGACGAAGCGGTCGAGAGCGTTGCCGGGTTCATCGGCGGCAACAACGGCACCAATAACGCCTTCATGCTGGTGCGCCTGAAGCCGATCAAGGACCGCAACATCTCGGCGCAGAAAGTCATCGAGCGCCTGCGCAAGGAAATGCCCAAGGTGCCTGGCGCGCAACTGATGCTGATGGCCGACCAGGACCTGCAATTTGGCGGCGGTCGCGAGCAGACCACTTCGCAGTACAGCTACATCCTGCAAAGCGGTGATCTGGGCGCCTTGCGCGAGTGGTACCCGAAAGTGGTCACCGCGTTGCGCGCCTTGCCCGAACTGACTGCCATCGACGCCCGCGAAGGGCGTGGTGCGCAGCAGGTGACATTGATCGTCGACCGCGACCAGGCCAAGCGTCTGGGCGTGGACATGAACATGGTCACCGCCGTGCTCAACAACGCCTACAGTCAGCGGCAGATTTCGACGATCTACGACAGCCTCAACCAGTACCAGGTGGTGATGGAGGTCAATCCGAAATACGCCCAGGACCCGGTCACCCTCAATCAGGTGCAGGTAATCACGGCCGATGGTGCGCGGATTCCGCTGTCGACCATTGCTCACTATGAAAGCAGCCTGGAAGACGACCGGGTCAGCCACGAAGGCCAGTTCGCCTCCGAGAGCATTTCCTTCGACATGGCCGAGGGCGTGACGGTGGAGAAGGGCAGTGCCGCTATCGAGCGGGCGATTGCCAAGGTCGGCTTGCCGGAAGACGTGATCGCGAAAATGGCCGGCACCGCCGATGCCTTCGCGGCCACCCAGAAGAGCCAGCCGTTCATGATCCTCGGCGCGCTGCTGGCGGTGTATCTGGTGTTGGGCGTGCTGTATGAAAGCTACATTCACCCGCTGACGATTCTGTCGACACTGCCGTCGGCCGGGGTCGGCGCGCTGCTGTCGATCTACGTGCTGGGCGGCGAGTTCAGCCTGATCTCGCTGCTCGGGCTGTTCCTGCTGATCGGTGTGGTGAAGAAGAACGCGATCCTGATGATCGACCTGGCGCTGCAACTGGAGCGTCATCAGGGCATGGCGCCGCTGGAGTCGATTCGCAGTGCCTGTCTGCAACGTCTGCGGCCGATCCTGATGACCACGCTGGCGGCGATTCTCGGCGCCTTGCCGTTGTTGCTGAGTCGCGCCGAAGGCGCGGAAATGCGCCAGCCGCTGGGCCTGACCATCATCGGCGGGCTGATCTTCAGCCAGATCCTGACCCTTTACACCACGCCTGTGGTTTACCTCTATCTCGACAAGGCCCGCCATCGCTTCAACAAATGGCGTGGCGTACGTACCGATGCCGCACTGGAAACTCCGCTATGAATGACCGTTCGCTTATCCAACTGGCCAGTGTTCGCGGCTCGCGTCTGCTGAGCCTGTCGCTGTGTGTGGCGATGCTCAGTGCGTGCGCCGTCGGCCCGGACTACCAGCGCCCGCAAACCGCCGAAGTCGCCCAATACAAAGAGGCCGAGGGCTGGCGTCAGGCCAGTCCGGCCGACTCTCTGGCCCGCGGCGCCTGGTGGGAGCTGTACGGCGACCGTCAGCTCAACGAGTTGATCGAGAAGCTCAACAGTTCCAACCAGACCGTCGCCCAGTCCGAGGCGCAGTACCGTCAAGCCCAGGCCCTGGTGCGCGACGCGCGCGGTGCGTTCTACCCGACGCTCGACCTGAGCTTGGGCAAGACCCGCTCCAGCCAGGGGACCGGCAGCAGCAGTTCGAGCCTGAGCAGTTCTTCCAGCGGTATTCGTGACACCTACAACGCCCAACTTGGCGTCAGTTGGGAAGCCGATGTCTGGGGCAAGTTGCGTCGTGGTCTGGAAGCCAATGAGGCCAGTGCTCAGGCCAGCTTCGCCGATCTGGCGGCGATGCGCCTGAGCCAGCAGTCGGAGCTGGTGCAGAACTACCTGCAATTACGCGTGATCGATCAGCAGAAGCGTTTGCTCGAGTCGACGGTGGAGGCCTACGAGCGTTCGCTGAAAATGACCCAGAACCAGTACAACGCCGGAATTTCCGGTCGTGATGCGGTGGCGCAGGCACAGACGCAGCTCAAATCCACCCAGGGCGATCTGGTGGACCTGATCTGGCAGCGGGCACAGTTCGAAAACGCCATCGCGGTGCTCACCGGCCAGCCGCCGGCACAGTTCAAGATTGCCGAAACCCAGGACATCCCGAAGCTGCCGCAGATTCCGTTGAGTCTGCCGTCGCAACTGCTGGAGCGGCGCCCGGACATCGCCTCGGCGGAACGCTCGGTCATCGCAGCGAACGCCAATATCGGTGTCGCGAAAGCGGCGTATTACCCGGACTTCAGTCTGAGCATGAGCGGCGGCTACAGCAGCAGTACTTCGCGGGATCTGATCAGTCTGCCGAACCGTTTCTGGTCGGTGGGGCCGAAAATGAGCCTGCCGCTGTTCGACGGCGGCCGTCGCTCGGCGGAAGTCGATCGCACCGAAGCGAAGTACGACGAGACCGTTGCCAAATACCGGCAGACCGTACTCGACGGCTTCCGCGAGGTGGAAAACTACCTGGTGCAGTTGAAGGTGTACGAGGACGAGGCGGCGGTACGCCAGGAGGCGCTGGATGCGGCGCGGGATTCTCTGCGTCTGACCCAGAATCAGTACAAGGCTGGGCTGATTGCCTACATCGACGTGGTGGTGGTGCAGGCGACAGCGCTGAGCAACGAGCGCACCGTGCTCAACATCCTGCAAAGTCGACTGATTGCCAGCGTGCAGTTGATTGCGGCGCTGGGCGGTGGCTGGGACGGGCAACTGGAAACCAGCCAGAATCCCTGACGCTGAATTCCCACGCAAAGCGTGGGAATGATCAGTGCCGTGACTGCCGGTTTAGAGCCTTGTCGAACGATCAAACAAGCGTTTCATCGGCTTGATGGCCATTTGATTACTTTGTCAGTGCGTTCTTCTGTGCAATCAGTACAATCGGCGCATTTGGCCCCGCTGAGAACGGAAGCAGTACGGCGGGGTGGTCACGAGAATTCCCATGCTCATCGGTAGTTATTCCTTCACGCTGGTTTTCATTTCGCTGTGTGTGGCGATCCTCGCGTCTTACACCGCGCTCGACCTTACCGGGCGCATCGCCACCGCCAAGGGTCGCGCCGTGCATTTATGGACGGCCGGCGGCGCCTTTGCCATGGGGGTTGGCGTCTGGTCGATGCACTTCATCGGCATGCTGGCCTTCAAACTGCCGATCAGCCTGGGCTATGACATTCCGATCACCGCGCTGTCGCTGTTAATCGCGGTGCTGTCCTGCGGTTTTGCCTTGTGGCTGGTCAGCCAGCCGAAACTGCCGGCCTGGCAACTGGCCTTCGGTGCCTTGATCATGGGCGCCGGCATCAGCGCCATGCATTACACCGGCATGGCCGCGATGCGCATGCAGCCGGGCATCGATTACGACCCGACCCTGTTTGGCGCTTCGCTGTTGATCGCGGTTGGCGCTTCGGCGGCGGCATTGTGGATTGCCTTCCGCCTGCGTCAGCAATCGCCTTATGTGCGCCTGTTCCGTGCCGGTGCTGCCATCGTCATGGGGATCGCGATTGTCGGCATGCACTACACCGGCATGGCGGCGGCGCGTTTTCCCGACGGCAGTTTCTGCGGTGCGGCGCTCAGCGGTCTGAACGGCAATGGCCTGGACAACCTGGTGCTGATCACCACGCTGGCGGTGCTGACCATTGCGCTGCTGACATCGATTCTCGATGCCCGCCTCGAAGCGCGAACCGCCGATCTGGCCCATTCGTTGACCGTGGCCAACCGCGAGCTCACCCAACTGGCCCTGCACGACACGTTGACCGGCCTGCCGAACCGTATGTTGCTGGACGACCGGATCAATCAGGCGATGAAAAAGGTCAACGAGCAGGGCGGCTGTTTTGCGCTGATGTTCATCGATCTGGACGGCTTCAAACCGGTCAACGACGCGTTCGGTCACCACATGGGTGATCAGTTGCTGCGTGAAGTGGCGGTGCGTCTGCGCGAAGATCTGCGCAGCCTCGACACGCTGGCGCGGATCGGCGGCGATGAATTCGTGCTGCTGGTGCGTTTGAGCGAGCCCGACGATGCGCTGGGCCTGGCGGCGCGTCAGGTCGGCTTGATCGCGCAGTCGTTCCGGGTCGCCGAGCATGAGCTGCAGATCTCTGCCAGCGTCGGTATCGCGGTATATCCGGGTAACGGCCAGAACGCCCAGGAACTGCTGATGAATGCCGACGCGGCGATGTACCACGCCAAGGGCGGCGGCAAGAACGGCTACAGCTTCTTTGACGCCTCGATGAACAGCAACGCCCGCAAGCAACTGCAACTGTTGCAGGACCTGCGCGCGGCGCTCGAACACAATCAGTTCAGCCTGCATTACCAGCCCAAGTTCCATGCCGCCGATGGTCACCCGGTCGGTGCCGAAGCGTTGCTGCGTTGGGAGCACCCGCTCCACGGCATGCTGATGCCGGACAAGTTCATCGACCTCGCCGAGAAGACCGGGCTGATTATTCCGATCGGCGAATGGGTGCTCAACGAAGCCTGCCGGCAGATGCGCGAATGGTACGTGCTGGGTTACACCGACTGGCGGATCGCGGTGAACCTGTCGGCCTTGCAGTTCTGTCACACCGGACTGGTGCGCAGCGTGGCCAAAGCCCTGGCCACGCACCACTTGCCAGCCAACAGCCTGACCCTGGAAATCACCGAAACCACCGCCATGAGCGACGCCGACGCGAGCATGACAGTGCTGCAGGAACTGTCCGACATGGGTGTCGATCTTTCCATCGATGACTTCGGCACCGGCTATTCGAGCCTGATGTACCTCAAGCGCCTGCCGGCCAACGAGCTGAAGATCGATCGCGGTTTTGTCCGTGATCTGGAACATGACAGCGATGACGCGGCGATTGTCTCGGCGATTGTTGCGTTGGGTCAGGCACTGGGCCTGCGTATTGTCGCCGAAGGTGTGGAGACCGGCGTGCAGCAGGACTTCCTGACGCAACTGGGCTGTGATTCGCTGCAAGGCTATCTGCTGGGCCATCCGATGCCGGCCGATCGCTTCCTGCAGGATATCGAGCGCGGCAAACAATTGGCGGCGAGCTGAACCGCTGACGCAGGCCATGCAAAACCCCGCAATGACGGTTATTCTTGCCCCGACTGTTACGTGTGCATTGGGGGGAAGGCCAGCATGGATAAAGTCATTGTGATCACCGGCGGCGGGCGCGGAATCGGGGCCGCCACGGCGCTGTTGGCTGCCGAGCAAGGCTATCGGATCTGCATCAATTATCAGTCTGACGAACAGGCGGCCCATCACGTACTCGATCAGGTACGCGAGCGCGGCGCCACCGCCATTGCCGTTCGCGCCGACGTCAGTATCGAAGACGAAGTGATCGGCCTGTTTCACCGGGTCGACACCGAGCTGGGCCGGGTCACCGCACTGGTGAACAACGCCGGCACTGTCGGGCACAAATCGCGGGTCGACGAAATGTCCGAATTCCGCATCCTCAAAATCATGAAAACCAACGTCCTGGCGCCGATCCTCTGCGCCAAGCACGCGATCCTGCGCATGTCGCCCAAACACGGCGGGCAGGGTGGCAGCATCGTCAACGTGTCTTCGGTGGCCGCGCGCCTGGGCTCGCCGAACGAGTACGTCGACTACGCGGCGTCCAAGGGTGCCCTCGACACGTTCACCATCGGTCTGTCCAAGGAAGTGGCGGGTGAGGGGATTCGGGTCAATGCGGTGCGTCCGGGCTACATCTATACCGATTTCCACGCGCTGAGCGGCGATCCGGACCGGGTCAGCAAGCTGGAGTCGGCGATTCCGATGGCCCGTGGCGGGCGGCCGGATGAAGTGGCGGAGGCGATTGTGTGGTTGCTGTCGGACAAGGCTTCGTATGCGACCGGGACTTTTGTCGATCTTGGCGGCGGGCGTTAAGTCCCAGAACTTGCATTGCCCGAACTGGCCCCATCGCGAGCAAGCTCGCGATGGGATCAATGCAGAGCCATCAGTCTGTCAAAACGACCGCACAATCCGCCCCAACGTCTCCATTGCTTTCTCCGAAGCCTCGGTCCACGGGCTGCCGTAGTTCAAACGAATGCAATTTCTGAAGCGCTGGGTCGGCGAGAAGATCGGCCCCGGCGCAATGCTGATCCCCTGCGCCAGCGCCATCTGAAACAACTTCAACGAATCCATCTGCGGTGGCAGTTCCAGCCACAGGAAGTAGCCGCCCGCCGGTTGGCTCACGCGGGTCTGGGCCGGGAAGTAGCGGGCGATGGCCGCGAGCATCGCGCTTTGCTGTTCTTCGAGGGCGTAGCGCAATTTGCGCAGGTGACGGTCGTAGCCACCGTGTTGCAGGTAGTCGGCAATGGCCGCCTGGGCCGGCATCGAGGCGCACAGCGAGGTCATCAGTTTGAGGCGTTCGATCTTCTGCGCGTAGCGCCCGGCGGCGACCCAGCCGATGCGGTAGCCGGGGGCCAGGCTCTTGGCGAACGAGCCGCAATGCATCACCAGCCCTTCGGTGTCGAAAGCCTTGGCCGGTTTCGGCGCTTGTTGGCCGTAATAGAGTTCGGCGTAGACATCGTCTTCGATCAGCGGCACCTGATGCCGTTTCAACAGTTCCACCAGTTCCTGTTTCTTGGTTTCGGGCATGGTCGCGCCCATCGGGTTCTGGAAGCTGGTCATGCACCAGCAGGCCTTGATCGGATGGCGCTCCAGGGTCTGGGCGAGTACGCCGAGATCGATGCCGTCGCGCGGGTGCACGGGGATTTCCACGGCTTTGAGCTTCAACCGCTCCAGCACTTGCAGGCTGGCGTAGAACGCCGGGGCTTCGATGGCGACCAGATCGCCGGGTTCGGTCACCGCTTGCAGGCACAGGTTCAGCGCTTCGAGGGCGCCGTTGGTGATCAGCAGTTCTTCCATTGGCAACATCAGCCCGCCGACCATGTAGCGCAGGGCGATCTGCCGGCGCAGTTGCGGGTTGCCCGGCGACATGTCGGTGACCACCATGCGCGGGTCCATCTCCCGGGCGGCGCTGGCCAGCGAACGTGACAGGCGTTGCAGCGGGAACAATTCGGGGCTGGGGAATGCAGAGCCGAACGGCACGGTGCTCGGGTCCTTGATCGATTCCAGCACCGAGAACACCAGTTCGCTGACATCGACCTTGGTGGATTCATTGACCTGGCTGCTGATCACCGGCTCCGAGAACGGGCTCGGGGCGTGGGTGTTGACGAAGTAGCCGGAGCGCGGCCGGGCGCGGATCAGGCCGCGACGTTCCAGCAGGTAATAGGCCTGGAACACCGTGGACGGGCTGACGCCATAGGTCTGGCTCGCGTAGCGCACCGACGGCACCCGCTGGCCGGGGCCGAGGACGCCGGAGCGGATCAGTTCAGCGATGTCGTCGGCGAATTTTTCGTAGCGTTTCATCTTGGGTCCGGATTGATTTCTTTCTGGAAGACCGTGTCGCCTTCATTCGCGAGCAAGCTCGCTCCCACAGTTGACCGTATTCCTCTGTGGGAGCGAGCTTGCTCGCGAATGGCCGCGCCGCAGTCTAAGGGATCATCGATTCATCGGCGCAACAAACCGGCTCTTCGCCACGCTATAAACCTCAGGCTCATCACTGTCGGCAATCTTGAAGCTCAAGGTTTGCGAGCTGCTGGCCGGGCGTTCCGTGGTCATGGCCACCGACACCGGCACATCGACGATCTCGCCCGGGGCCAGGCTCAGTTCGGTCTTGCCTTGGAGCTGGAAGCCGTCGCCGTCCACCAGGGTCAGGTTGTAGTCCTGGCGCTGCTGGGTCTTGTTGATGACTTTGAGGGTGTAGATATTCTCGATCTGGCCCTGTCCGTTCTCGCGGAACAGGCCACGGTCCTTGGTCACGTCCAGCGACACCATTGGCCGCTCGACCAACGCCAGGGCGAGAGCGCCGATCATCACCACGAGTACCGCGACGTAACCAATCAACCTCGGACGCAGCAGATGCGTCTTGCCACCCTGCAATTCGCGCTCGGAGGTGTAGCGGATCAGGCCCCGCGCATAGTTCATCTTGTCCATGATCGAATCGCAGGCGTCAATGCACGCCGCGCAGCCGATGCATTCCATTTGCAGGCCATCGCGGATGTCGATGCCGGTCGGGCAGACCTGCACGCACAACTGGCAGTCGATGCAATCGCCGAGGCCGGCTTCGGCCGGTTTCACGTCGCGTTTGCGTGGGCCACGGTTTTCGCCGCGGGCTGCGTCGTAGGAAATCGCCAGGGTGTCCTTGTCGAACATCACGCTCTGGAACCGCGCATACGGGCACATGTGCATGCACACCGCTTCGCGCAGCCAGCCGGCGTTGATGTAGGTAGCGGCGGTGAAGAACAGCACCCAGAACAGGCTGACACCGCCGATCTGCAAGGTCAGCAGCTCTTCGGCCAGCGGGCGGATCGGGGTGAAGTAGCCGACGAAGGTCAGGCCGGTCAGCACGCTGATCGCCAGCCACAGGGTGTGCTTGGCCGCACGCCGCGCCAGTTTGTTCAGGCTCCAGGGCGCGGCTTGCAGTTTGATGCGCTGGTTGCGTTCACCTTCGGTGATCTTCTCGCACCACATGAAGATCCACGTCCACGAACTCTGCGGGCAGGTGTAACCACACCAGACCCGGCCGGCGAACACGGTGATGGCGAACAGGCCGAACGCGGCGATGATCAACAGCGCCGACAGCAGGATGAAATCCTGCGGCCAGAAGGTCGCACCAAAGATGTGGAACTTGCTTTCGGAAAGGTCCCAGAGCACCGCCTGACGCCCGCCCCAGTTCAGCCACACGGTGCCGAAAAACAGCAGGAACAGAAACCCCGCGCCGCTCATGCGCAAGGTGCGGAACAGGCCGGTGAAGCTGCGGGTGAAAATCTGGTTGTCGCTGGTGGCGTGTTTCGCCTTCATTGGGCGCGCCGGTACTTTTTTTATCTGGGGAGATGCTTCTACGGTTCGGACGGGGATTCGTTCGCTCATGGTCGTTCGCTCATCAGCCTCCATCAGGCCAGTGAACTATGAGCGCCGATCTGTTTGCATAACAGGCTCAGGTATTTCAATAAAAAGCGTATCAGATGGGTTTTGCGCCCGGCCCTGCGACAACTTGAAGCAGCCGGCGGTGCAGGGCGCAGGCGCCTATCCCGGACGGCTGCGCGGGTTATTGACCGGGGTCAGTCAAATCACCGAATCACTGTCGGTGGCTTTCAGGTGTTTGCGCCCGTCCCTGGCGCCTGCGACGGTCAGGGCATCGGCTTCGGCCTCGGTGATGTAAATGCGCCGGCCTTCGATTTCCACGGCAGACATCGATTTCTCGCTGTCGGTGATCACCGTCAGGTCTCCGCACAGGCGAATCTGCTCACCGTTTTCGGTGGCGAAAAAACAGGTCTGGTTTTCGATGCGTACGGTCATGGGGCTGTCCTTTTTCGGGGGGCGATAACAGGTTGAGATTCGCCCCGGGCCGATGGTTCTACGCAACCGATTAATGGTCGCTGCTGTCCATCCTCTATCTGACCCTCACAAGGATTGCGCGATGAACGCCTGGTGGCATGAAGTGTGGGAAACCCTGCAAGAGGAATTCGCTGACATTGGTGATGCGTCGCAACTGACGCGGATCACCGTGCGCCTGTTGATGGCGGCGGTGCTGGGCGGGATTCTCGGGTTTGAGCGCGAGCACAAGGGCAAAGCCGCCGGGGTTCGCACGCACATGCTGGTCGCGCTGGGGGCGGCGCTGTTCGTGCTGGTGCCGCAGCTGTCCGGTTCACAGGCCGATGCGATGAGCAGGGTGGTGCAAGGGGTGATCGCCGGCATCGGTTTTCTGGGGGCCGGCACCATCCTGAAAAATCAGGAGGGCGACGAGGGGCACGTTAAAGGCTTGACGACCGCGGCCGGCCTGTGGATGACCGCTGCCATCGGCGTCGCGGCCGGATTGGGCCGCGAAGCGACGGCGGTGTTCAGCACCTTGCTGGCACTGGGGATTTTCAGCGTGATGCCGAGGATCGTGAAGCTCTTCGACAAGGATCACGACGATGCCCGCTAAAGGATCAGTTCTGTCTCAAGGATTCAGACAATCACCGGCGGCATGGTCGACGGTGGCTCTTCCTTGGGCGGTGGCGTGGTGCCCGGTGGCTCCTGTTCCGGTATCGGTTGCGGCTCGGTTTCGGGCAGCACCGGTTTGTCGATGTTCGGGTCGGGCGTTTCAGCGGGGATCGGAATCGTCATCAGATGAACCTCCGTGTGGCACATGGCGTGAGAAGTGCTTAAGTGGGTTGACCACTTCTGCGCGAAATCGATCCGATTTTGTGACGGGGCAAATCCCTGTGAACTTTTGTCGCCGAGGTTCGCTCGGAACCTGAGAGCGTTCATGGTCGGGCACAGATCCGGCCGTGAGTATCGAACAGGCAAACGAGCGTCCTTGGGGCGTTAAGGAGAGATGCTCAATGACTGCTGAAAAACCCTCCGAACAGAGCTACAACCCGCACATCCCGCTGTCGCAGGCGTTGCTGCTGCCGCGCATTGTCATTGAAAACACCCGGCCGACCCTCGATGGCGGGCAGTTTGCCGTCAAGGCGGTGGTCGGGCGCGAGATCGTGGTCACCAGCAAGATCTTCGCCGACGGCCACGACAAACTGGCGGTGCGTATCCGCTGGCGTGAGGAAGGCGAGGAAGTCTGGCAAAGCGAAGTCATGAGTGATCAGGGCAACAATGGCTGGGAAGGCCGGTTCCGGCCCCAGCGCATGGGTCGCTATCTTTACCTGATCGAAGCCTGGATCGACCAGTTCGCCAGTTTTCAGTACGAACTGGAGAAAAAACACCTCGCCGCCGTCCCGGTCAGCCTTGAGCTGCAAGAAGGCCGCACGATGGTGCAGCAGGCGGCTGAACGCAGCGAAGGCCAGCTCAGCGAGCGGCTGGCGGCGCTGCACCACGAATTGTCCGGCCTGCTCGAAACCGAGCAGGTCGCGTTGTTTCTGCACCCGCAAAGTGCGCAATTGATGGCCGAGGCCGATCACCGCCCGTATCTGAGCATCAGCCCGGAATTTCCGCTGGACGTGGAACGGGAACTGGCGGAGTTCGCCAGTTGGTATGAGCTGTTTCCCCGCTCGATCACCGACGATCCCGCCCGCCACGGCACGTTCAACGATGTGCACTCGCGCCTGCCGATGATTCAGGACATGGGCTTCGACGTGTTGTATTTCACGCCGATCCACCCGATCGGCCGCAGCCATCGCAAGGGCCGCAACAATTCCCTGACCGCCGGGCCCGACGATCCTGGCAGCCCTTACGCAATTGGCAGCGAAGAGGGCGGCCACGAAGCGATTCACTCCCAGCTCGGCACCCGCGAGGATTTTCGTCGACTGGTGGCGGCAGCCGCTGACCATGGACTGGAGATCGCCCTCGATTTCGCCATCCAGTGTTCCCAGGATCACCCGTGGCTCAAACAGCATCCGGGCTGGTTCAACTGGCGGCCGGACGGCACGATCAAATACGCGGAGAACCCGCCGAAGAAATACCAGGACATCGTCAACGTCGACTTCTATGCGCCGGAAGCGATTCCGAGCCTGTGGGTCGAACTGCGGGACATCGTCGTCGGCTGGGTCGAGGAGGGCGTGAAGATCTTTCGTGTCGACAATCCGCACACCAAACCGCTGCCGTTCTGGCAATGGCTGATTGCCGATGTGCGCACGTTGCACCCCGAAGTGATCTTCCTCGCCGAGGCGTTCACCACTCCGGCGATGATGGCGCGGCTGGGCAAGGTCGGTTACACCCAGAGCTACACCTATTTCACCTGGCGCAACACCAAGGCTGAACTGGCGAGTTACTTCAGCGAACTCAACGAATCGCCCTGGCGCGAATGCTACCGGCCGAATTTCTTCGTCAACACGCCGGACATCAACCCGGCGTTCCTGCATCAATCAGGGCGCCCGGGATTTCTCATCCGTGCGGCGCTGGCGACCATGGGCTCGGGCCTGTGGGGCATGTATTCAGGGTTCGAGTTGTGCGAATCGGCGCCGGTGCCGGGCAAGGAGGAATACCTCGATTCCGAGAAGTACGAGATCCGCGTCCGCGACTTCAACCAGCCCGGCAACATCATCGCCGAGATCGCCCAGCTCAACCGCATTCGCCGGCAGAACCCGGCGCTGCACAGTCATCTGGGCCTGAAAATCTACAACGCCTGGAACGACAACATTCTGTATTTCGGCAAGCGCAGCGCCGATGGCAGCAATTTCATCCTGGTGGCCGTCAGCCTCGACCCGCATCACCCGCAGGAGGCGAATTTCGAGTTGCCACTGTGGGAAATGGGCTTGGCGGACGACGCCACCACCCACGGCGAGGACCTGATGAACGGCCATCGCTGGGACTGGCACGGCAAGTACCAGTTCATGCGGATCGACCCGGCTTATCAGCCGTTCGGGATCTGGCGCATTACCGCTGCCTGATCCGGGCCGACGCATTCATGCATTGAACAGGAGTTTCACATGGCGAAGAAACCCAAGTCAGCCACCTTCATCAAGGACCCGCTCTGGTACAAGGACGCGGTGATCTATCAGGTTCACGTCAAGTCCTTTTTCGACTCCAACAACGACGGGATCGGCGATTTTCCAGGCCTGATCGCCAAGCTCGATTACATCGCCGAACTCGGCGTCAACACCATCTGGCTGCTGCCGTTCTACCCGTCGCCACGACGCGATGACGGTTATGACATCGCCGAGTACCGTGGCGTACACAGCGACTACGGGACCATGGCCGACGCCAAACGCTTCATCGCCGAGGCGCACAAACGGGGTTTGCGGGTCATTACCGAGCTGGTCATCAACCACACCTCGGACCAGCACCCGTGGTTCCAGCGGGCGCGTAAGGCCAAGCCCGGTTCGGCGGCCCGCGACTTCTATGTGTGGTCGGATGACGACCAGAAATACGACGGCACGCGGATCATTTTCCTCGACACCGAAAAGTCCAACTGGACCTGGGACCCGGTGGCCGGCCAGTACTTCTGGCACCGTTTCTATTCGCACCAGCCGGACCTCAATTTCGACAACCCGCAAGTCATGAAAGCCGTGCTGTCGGTGATGCGTTACTGGCTGGACATGGGCATCGACGGCCTGCGGCTGGATGCCATTCCGTACCTGATCGAGCGCGACGGCACCAACAACGAAAACCTGCCGGAGACTCACGACGTTCTCAAGCAGATCCGCGCCGAAATCGACGCCAACTACCCGGATCGCATGCTGCTGGCCGAGGCCAACCAATGGCCGGAAGACACCCAGTTGTACTTCGGTGACACCGACGCTGAAGGCGTCAATGGCGACGAATGTCACATGGCATTTCACTTCCCGCTGATGCCGCGCATGTACATGGCGCTGGCCCAGGAAGATCGCTTCCCGATCACCGACATCCTGCGCCAGACCCCGGAGATCCCGGCCAACTGCCAATGGGCGATCTTCCTGCGCAACCACGATGAACTGACGCTGGAGATGGTCACCGACAAGGAGCGCGACTACCTCTGGAATTACTACGCCGCCGACCGCCGTGCGCGGATCAACCTCGGCATCCGCCGGCGTCTGGCGCCGCTGATGGAGCGCGACCGTCGCCGTATCGAGCTGCTCAACAGTCTGCTGCTGTCGATGCCCGGCACGCCGACCCTGTATTACGGCGATGAAATCGGCATGGGCGACAACATCTACCTCGGCGACCGCGACGGCGTGCGCACGCCGATGCAATGGTCGATCGACCGTAACGGCGGTTTCTCCCGGGCCGATCCGGCCAGTCTGGTGCTGCCGCCGATCATGGACCCGCAGTACGGCTTTCAGTCGGTCAACGTCGAAACCCAGGCCGGTGATCCGCATTCGCTGCTGAACTGGACCCGACGCCTGCTGACGGTGCGCAAGCAATCCAAGGCGTTCGGTCGCGGCACCCTGAAAATGCTCTCGCCGGCCAACCGCCGCGTGCTGGCCTACACCCGCGAATACACCGGGCCGGACGGCAAGCACGAAATCATCCTCTGTGTGGCCAACGTTTCGCGAAGCGCCCAGGCGGTGGAGCTGGACCTGTCGGCCTACGTCGGCATGGTGCCGGTGGAGATGCTTGGCGGTAACGCCTTTCCGCCCATCGGCCAGCTCAACTTTCTGCTGACCCTCGCGCCATATGGTTTCTACTGGTTCGGCCTGGCGGCGGAAAACCAGATGCCGAGCTGGCACGTCGAACCGGCGCAGAGCCTGCCGGACTTCACCACGCTGGTGCTGAAAAAACGCATGGAAGAACTGCTGGAGGCGCCGTCCCGGGCCACCCTCGAACAGGGCATCCTGCCGAGCTGGCTGCAGAACCGCCGCTGGTTCGCCGGCAAGGATGCGGCCATCGAGCACGTCCGGCTGGCTTATGGCGTGCGTTTCGGCGACGCGCAGCATCCGGTGCTGCTCAGCGAGATCGAAGTCAGCAGCGGTGGGCAGACCAGCCGTTACCAACTGCCGTTCGGCTTTATCTCGGAAGATCAGGTCGGGCCCGCGTTGCCGCAGCAGCTGGCGTTGTCCCGTGTGCGTCGGGTACGTCAGGTCGGTCTGATTACCGATGCGTTCAGCCTTGAAGCGTTTATTCGGGCGGTTTTACAAGGCATGCAAAGTGGCACGGTGCTGGACTCCAGCGATGGCGAAATCCGTTTCGAGTCCACGCCGCAACTGGAAAGCCTGGGACTCGGTAGCGAGTCGGAAGTGCGTTATCTGTCGGCCGAGCAATCCAACAGTTCGGTGGTGATCGGCAACAGTCTGGTGCTTAAGCTGATCCGCAAAGTCGCTTCTGGCGTACACCCGGAACTGGAGATGAGCGCTTACCTGACCGCCGCCGGATTTGCCAATATCTCCCCGCTGCTCGGTTCGGTGATTCGCCGCGACGGGCAGGGCGAAGACAACCTGCTGATGATTGCCCAGGGCTATTTGAGCAATCAGGGCGACGCCTGGGAATGGACGCAGAACAACCTTGAGCGGGCGTTGCGCGATGAGCTGGCGGACGCTGTGTCCGAGCAGTCGCAGCACTACAACGCCCTCGGCGAACTGAAGGATTTTGCCGGCATGCTGGGGCAGCGTCTGGGGGAAATGCATCAGGTACTGGCGGCGCCCACCGACAACCCGGACTTCGCGCCACAGGTCAGTTCGGCCAAGGATGCGCAAGCCACCGGCAAGGATGTCGGCGCTCAGGTCGAACACGCGCTGAAACTGCTCAAGCAGCATCAGGGCGAACTCGATGCGGCGGATCAGAAGCTTGTCGGTCGACTGCTTGAGCACAAGAAAACCATCCTCGCCCATGTGCAGGAACTGGCGAAGAAATCCGCCGGCGGTTTGCGCATCCGCGTGCATGGCGATCTGCATCTGGGGCAAGTGCTGGTGATCAAGGGCGATGCGTATCTGATCGACTTCGAAGGCGAGCCGGCGCGACCACTGGCCGAGCGTCGTGGCAAGCACAGTCCGTACAAGGATGTCAGCGGTGTGCTGCGTTCCTTCGATTACGCGGCCGCGATGACCATCAACGTGCATAACGTCGACAACAGTCCCGAGGCCGAAGCGGCGCGTCGACGGGTGGCCGAGCGTTATCTGCGTGAGGCCCGCGAGGCATTTGTCGAGGCATATCAGCGCGCGGCAGCTAGTCTTGATCATGCTTGGCAGGATCCTGAAGGTGCCGACGCCGCACTGGCGTTGTTCGGTCTGGAGAAAGCGGCCTACGAAGTGGCCTATGAAGCCGAAAATCGCCCCACCTGGCTGCCCGTGCCGTTGCACGGTCTGTATGGGTTATTGACGGGGCTGGAACCCTTTTCCGATCTTGGTGGAGAGTAGTCATGAGTTTCTCGAACAAGGAACAGGGTCACGTTAAAGAACGTTTGCTGCCCGGGGCCAGGGACATCGATGCCCTGGTGCGCGCAGAACATCAGGACCCGTTTTCCATTCTCGGGCCCCACGGCGATGGTGCCGGCGGGCAGTTCATCCGGGCGTACCTGCCCGGCGCATTGAGTGTCAGCGTACTGGACAAGGACAGCGGCGAGGAGCGCGGCCCGCTGGAGGCGACCGAGACGCCGGGGCTGTTTGTCGGGCATTTCGAATCGGCGCGGCCTTATCTGTTGTGTACGCGTTGGGCCGGTGGCGAACAGGTCGCGGAAGATCCCTACAGCTTTGGCCAGTTGCTCGGTGAAATGGATTTGTATCTGTTCGCCGAAGGCAATCACCGCGACCTCAGCAGTTGCCTCGGTGCGCAACTGAAAACCGTGGATGGCGTCGACGGTGTGCGTTTCGCCGTGTGGGCGCCGAATGCCCGGCGGGTGTCGGTGGTGGGCGATTTCAATGTCTGGGACGGGCGCCGGCATCCGATGCGGCTGCGCCATCCGTCCGGGGTCTGGGAGCTGTTCATTCCGCGCCTGCAGGCGGGGGATCTGTACAAGTACGAAATCCTTGGTGCCCACGGCATCCTGCCGCTCAAGGCCGACCCGATGGCCCTGGCCACCAGCCTGCCGCCGGACACCGCGTCGAAAGTCGCCTCGCCGTTGCAGGTCGACTGGCAGGATCAGGACTGGATGACCGGCCGCCGCGAGCGCCAGCAACACAATGCGCCGCTGTCGATCTATGAGCTGCATGCCGGTTCCTGGCAATGTGAACTGGACGATCTGGGCGAAGTGGCCCGTCAGTACACTTGGCCGGAATTGGCT
Organism: Pseudomonas sp. R43(2017); assembly: GCF_002112345.1. Taxonomy (NCBI): domain Bacteria; kingdom Pseudomonadati; phylum Pseudomonadota; class Gammaproteobacteria; order Pseudomonadales; family Pseudomonadaceae; genus Pseudomonas; species Pseudomonas sp. R43(2017). Next base: position 643,336 of record NZ_NEHJ01000001.1, on the reverse strand, counting down.
GAGCGACTGATTCCCTACGTCAAGGAGCTGGGCTTCACCCACATCGAACTGATGCCGATCATGGAGCACCCGTTCGGTGGCTCCTGGGGTTATCAGTTGCTGTCGCAATTCGCGCCGAGTGCGCGTTACGGCACGCCGGATGAGTTCGCTGCGTTCGTCAACGCCTGCCATCAGGCCGATATCGGGGTGATTCTCGACTGGGTGCCGGCGCATTTTCCGACCGATACCCATGGCCTGGCGCAATTCGACGGCACGGCGCTGTATGAGTACGGCAACCCGCTGGAAGGCTTCCATCAGGACTGGGATACGCTGATTTACAACCTCGGCCGCACCGAAGTACACGGCTATATGCTGGCATCGGCGTTGCACTGGTTGAAGCATTTCCATGTCGACGGGCTGCGAGTCGATGCGGTGGCGTCGATGCTCTATCGCGACTATTCGCGCAAGGCCGGGGAGTGGGTGCCCAATCGCCATGGCGGTCGCGAGAATCTGGAAGCCATCGACTTCCTTCGCCACTTGAACGATGTGGTGGCGCTGGAAGCACCGGGCGCGCTGGTGATCGCCGAGGAATCCACGGCGTGGCCGGGCGTCAGTCAAAGCACCCAGCAGGGCGGCCTCGGCTTTGCCTACAAATGGAACATGGGCTGGATGCACGATTCGCTGCATTACATCCAGCAGGATCCGGTGTACCGCGCCCATCATCACAACGAGTTGAGCTTTGGTCTGGTGTACGCCTGGTCAGAGCGCTTCATTCTGCCGATCTCCCACGACGAAGTGGTGCACGGCAAGCACTCGCTGATCGACAAGATGCCCGGAGACCGCTGGCAGAAGTTCGCCAACCTGCGGGCCTATCTGAGCTTCATGTGGACCCATCCGGGCAAGAAGCTGCTGTTCATGGGTTGCGAGTTCGGCCAGTGGCGCGAGTGGAATCACGATCAACAACTGGACTGGTATCTGCTGCAGTATTCCGAGCACAAAGGCGTGCAGAAACTGGTTGGCGATCTGAATCGGTTGTACCGCGAAGAGCCGGCGCTGCACGAGCAGGACGATGCGCCGCAGGGGTTCCAGTGGTTGATCGGTGACGATGCGATCAACAGCGTCTATGCATGGCTGCGCTGGAGCAAGGAGGGAACGCCGGTGCTGGTGGTGGCCAACTTCACGCCGGTGCCGCGTCAGTCGTACCGGGTGGGCGTGCCGTTTGCCGGACGCTGGAAGGAGCTGCTCAACAGTGATGCTGACACCTATGCCGGTTCCAACTATGGCAACGGCGGCGGGGCGTTTACCGAAGACGTGGCCAGTCACGGACAGGCGTTGTCGCTGGAGCTGAATCTGCCGCCGCTGGCGGTGTTGATCCTCAAGCCCGAGGGTTGACGATAAACCTGCGGGAGCAAACGGCTTGCTCCCGCAGGAGCGTACTTACCACCGCATCCGCACCCCCAGACTGCCGATCAGCCCGTTCAGATCGTTGTCATCCACATCACTGCTGTAGTCGGCGCTGACATACAGGCTCACGCTCGGCGTGACCTTCGCCACCAGGCCCAGACCGAGTTCCACCGTCGACGACTTGCGGCTGCTACTGATCTTGTCCACCTGATCGAGCGTCACCGCGTTGCCGGTGTACACCGTGTGCCACAGGTTGGTGCGCACGTAGGGTTCGACCGGCAGACCGCTCAGGTCGTAACTGCCTTTCAGGCGGGCGCCGACCCGGCCGCTCCAGGACGAAATGTCAGTCGATGAAGCATTGCCCGAGCCCGCGTAAGGCGTGTCGAGAGTGATGCGCTGATTGATCAACTGCGCCTGGGGTTCGACTACCCAGTTTTCGCTAAGACCGATCGGGTAGCCACCTTCCACCGAAAGGGTCATCGCGCTGCCTTCCGTGGCCAGGCGCGCGCCCTGTTCATTGCGGCTGAAACCACTGACCCGGCCGCCACTGGCCGACAGATCCACGTGCCAGCCTGCGGAACCCGTGAGGCTGTAATAGGCGCCGAGGCTCTGGCCCTGCAGATTGAGGGTGTCGGTGGTCGGGTCGGCGAGGGCGCGGTTGACGATCAGGCCGTTGCTGTTGCCCTGGATCTGATTCAGGCCGCCGATCAGGCCGATGCGCTGGGTCTCGCCGCCGCTGCCATGCAAGGTCAGCACGGCCGGCCCTTTGACTTCTCCCGAGCCGGGCACCGCAAACCCGGTGCCGAGGATGTCGGTCTGTGCCAGGCGAGAGGGCTGCCCGTAAAGCTGATCCCAGTCCGAGGGGGCGAGATCCTCGGTGAGCAAATGCGTGCCGCGCAGGTCAGGGCGCGGGCTCAGGCGTTGCGGATCGGGCGTGATGACGGTCGCGGGCAGCGTCATGATCGGCACGTCCTGGCGATACCAGGGGGTGGTCTCATCCGCCACAGGACCCGCCTGTGCCTCCATGGATGAGCAGAGCAAGATAGAACTTGAAACGGTGCAAAAGGTGATTTTGATCTCGTGTGGGGTGAGTGAGGTTTTCATGAAGGTCTACCTTGCTAGCGCATGCGGTATCTCGCCTTGGCGTCTCTCCTACCCCGAATGAGGGGCGACCGAATGGAGCGAGGCGAACCTGGGGCAGCCCGTTTCACGAGTGTCCGAAGGCTCGCCCCGAGTAGTGATTCCGGGGGTAGTACGGTAGAGCTAAGAAGACGGCTGACATTGCGTCAAGAAAATGGACGATGAGCGGTTGGTCCGAATCGGGAGTCACAACCTTCTGTTTTTGTTTATCTATATAAGTTCTTGTTTGTATGGAGTATCACCACGAAAGCGGCAGGGTAGAGGGGGCCAGCAACCGACGGTCGGTCTACCAGTCGATACGGATACCCAGGTTGCCGGCCACGCTGCGCTGCTCGTTGCTGTCAATATTGCGGCTGTAATCGGTACTGGCGTAGACACTGATTGACGGATCCAGGCGCAGCGCCACGCCCAGACCGATGTCCGCCGTTGAGGCCCTCTGTTGGCTGCGGATGACATCGGTGTCTGCAAAGGTGACGGAGTCGGTCCCGGAAAAGGTGTGCCAAAGGTTTGCGCGCAAGTAGGGCTCCAGCGTCTGACCCCGCAGACGGTAATGTCCGACGATACGGGCTCCCAGCCGAGCGGTCAGGCTGCTGTCGGAGTCGAAGGATACCCGTGAGATTCCGTCGTTCTGGCTGTCGAGGGAGACAGTCTGGTGGATGACCTGAACCTGGGGTTCGATCAGCCACCGGTCGTTGATGGGAAGCGGATACCCGCTTTCGACCGAAGCACTGAGGGCGTGGCCGCGATTATCCAGTCGTGCGCCACGAACCGAGCGGCTGTCGCCATCGAAGCGGGTGCCCATCAGTACGGTGTCGAGGTAAGCCCCCTGCGGGTTGATCAGCGTCCAGTACAACCCGTAACTGTCGCCCTGCAGTTTGATATTGCCAGCCCTGTTGTCTTCGATGGCGTCGCTGAAACCGCTGACGTCGCCTCGCAAACGGCTGTGACCGATGAACAGGCCGACTCGCCAGGTCATGGCATCCGAATGCTCGCTGTAAAGATCATGACCAACCTGTACGCCACTGAGCGAACCGTCCAGGCGCGGGGTCACCGTACCTGCCCAGGTCTGGTCGAGGATCTTGCCATAGATCCGTGCCCATCCGGAGCTGAAGGTTCCGGTCTGGTCCAGCAGTTGCTGAGTGCCCTGACGATCATGGAACGTCCCCAGTGCATTCAGCGTCAATTGCGCTGCGGCCGGGGGCAGCACTGACCAGACGGGAACCTCCGGACGGTACAGGGCGATCGGCGCGGCGCCGGGGATGGCGGCAGGCAGCGCCGGTAACGGCGGGCTGCCGGCGGGAGCGACGGCTGCCACGGGAGTGGCCACCACCGGAACCTGTATCGGCGCAAGGCCAGGATCTGGATTGGGCACGCTTACCACTGCCGGTGCAACGATGGCCGAACGCAGATACCAGTTATTTTCCGTGCCTGCCGTCACCCCACCCTTGAACAGTCGGTAATCGTACGCGCCGGCCGACACCGGACTGGTCAGGGAAAACGCGCTGTCGCTACTGAGTGTGCTGCCCAGTGCCTGCACCAGCTGAATGCCGTTCTGTGCGGTCAGGGCGCCATTGCCGCCCAGGTTGGTCACGGTAATGGCTGTCGTGCCGGTAAGACTACCGTTGCTGACCACCAGTCTGTCGCTGGGGGCGTCATCGCCGGCAATCACGCTCTGCAATCGCAATTGACCACCGGCGCCGACGTAGTTGCCTTGCACCGTCAGGGTATCGCTGGTGCGATTGTTGTTGGCGGTCATGTCGATGACGCCAGCGTTGTTGAGGGTCACGGGTTGTCCGGCCACGGCAGGCGAGACGGCGCCTTGAACCGACGCCAGCGTGCTGCTGGCGTCGATATTCAGTACGCCCCGGCCTGTGGTGGCATCCCCAAGGGTCAGACTGTCTGCGCCCAGATCCATCCGTGAGCCGTTGTTCAGGTTTACCGTTTCCCAATTGGTAAAGTGCGGGGCAAGCGCGGTGCGGCTGTTGTCGAACGTCAGCACATCGCTGCCATTGCCGCCATCGATCCGTGGCGTCAGCGCGAGCAGGCTGTCGTCGAGGTTGCGCAGGATCGCACTGTCATTGCCGTCCCCCATGAGGATCGCCGAGCGCACGATACCGCCACCGTCCCACACTAACCGGTCATCGCCCGTGCCGGCCCGTATCTCGCCGACGATTTCGCCACCGGTGAGCGTGATGCTGTCGCTGCCACCACTGACGCTGAGGTTTCCCCCGATCCGTCCGCCGGAAACACGGATGGTGTCATTGTCGAAGCCGGTCACCAGATTGCCGATGATCTGTCCTCCGGACAGTTCGAAGACATTGTCATCGAGCTTCATGTCGACACGGCCGATGGTACCGCCGCTCATTTGCGCGAAATCGCCGTCTTCGAAGGCGCCGGTGATGGTTCCGCCTGTCATCGTGAAGCGGTCGAATCCATCACCCTGGGTCAACGAAGCGATGGTGCCGCCGTGCATGATGAACGTGTCCACGCCATTACCCTGGTGAACCGCGCCGCTGATGGTGCCGTTGTCGATCTGCAGCACATTGTTGCCATTGCCCATGTCGAGAACGCCCCTGATGGCGCCCGACTGCATGAGTACACGGTCGGCTCCGGCACCGAATGTGACGTTGCCGGGAATGTTGCCGTTGCCATTGGCAGGGAACGTCAGGCTGTTGTTTCCCGACAGGTCAGTGAGCGGCGTGCTGCCAGGACTGTCGCAGGTGTACGCGTCATCGCCGGGCGTCGGGTTGAAGGTGCAAAGGGCGAACGCCGGATCCGGCGATTCGAGCAAGAACCAGATGGAAACAGCCAGCAGACTGTAGTGGCGGGTGGTGTAGGGGCCGGGAGCTTTCATGGAAGGTCTCCGCTCATTGGCGCCGACGCGCGGCGCAATGGCTTGAACCTAACAAGGCTTGTGACAATCGACTACTGTCAGAACTGACAGTGGATGAGGGCATAACTGCAGTAATGCGGCATTTATGCCTTAAATGTGCACTTCGACTGCCAACGGCAGATGATCCGACAGATGCGTCCAGGGTTTGCTGCCAAGAATCTGCGGGTCATGACTGCTGGCATTGCGCAGGTAGACCCGGTCCAGCCGCAGCAGCGGAAAGCGCGCCGGGTAGGTCTTGGCCGGCCGCCCGTGATGGCGCTCGAAGGCTTCATGCAGGTAGTCGCGACGGGCAAGGGCGACGTTGCCTTGCATCTGCCAGTCGTTGAAGTCGCCGGCGATGATCACCGGTGCATCGTCCGGCAGGGATTCGAGCAACTGGCAGAGCAGCTGCAGCTGTAATTGCCGGTGGCTTTCCAGCAGGCTCAGGTGCACGCAGATGGCGTGCACCTCGGCATGCCCCGGTACGTCCAGTACACAATGCAGCAGGCCCCGTCGTTCGGGGCCGGTGATCGAGACATCGAGGTTGCGGTATTCGCGGATCGGGTACTTCGACAGCAGCGCATTGCCGTGGTGGCCGTCGGGGTAGACGGCATTGCGCCCGTAGGCGAAATCGCTCCACATGCTGTCGGCGAGAAACTCGTATTGCGAGGTTTGCGGCCACTCGTTGTAACGGTTCGAGTGCCGTTCGTGTTCACCCACCACTTCCTGAAGAAACACCAGATCGGCGCTGGTGCTGCGTACCGCTTCACGCAGCTCCGGGAGGATGAAACGCCGATTGAGTGCGGTGAAACCCTTGTGTGTATTGACCGTCAACACCCGCAGGCGATGAATGGCGGACACGTCGATGGCATGACGCTTGGGATCGCTGGACACGGTCGCTCCTATGAATCATGACTGCCTCTTCTTGCGACTGATCCGGGCGCGGGCAGTTCACATTGAGTGACTGCCCGCGCCCGCCTGTCAGTCGACGAAGACAATTTCATAAGGCAGGCGCATGCGCTCCAGAATAGCCTTGGGCAACAGCGGTGCAATGCCGATGGCCGGCTCGCCGTTCAACTGGCTGGCGTAGGCATGTGTGGCGTGGCTCTTGCGTGCGACGGTCCAGGTGTCGAGGCGCAGCTTGCGGGCGCGGTGCCACGGGATCTGTGCCTGATCACGTTCCGGCCAGTGCCAGGCCCAGACCGGCACATCGTGGTACGTGGCGCCGGCCTGTCGGGCGGCTTTGGCGCTGGCCCGGCCGACCACTTCATGATCGGCGCTGCCATCCTCGCACCAGGTGCTGAACACCACGTCACCGGGGCGCAGGTAGCGGGAAATGAATTCCGTCAGCTGGGTTTCCTGATCGAGCAGGGCATTGTCGGTGAAACCGCCGCGCACCCATTTCAGGCTGTGCATCGGCAGGCCCAGACGGCGCAGGGCCTCGACGCTCTCCTGGGGGCGGAACACGCTCAGGCGTTTTTCTGACCACTGGCGCGAGCCGGGGTGACTGGCGCTGCCATCGGTGATCGAGAGCAATTGCAGGGGATGGCCGAGGGCCGACAACAGTTGCAGCAGGCCGCCGCAGGTCACCACTTCATCGCCGGGATGGGGCGCAATGACCACCGCACGGGCACCGGGCGGCACGAGGCTGTGGGTGTTGATGACCGGAATATTGTCGAGTTGCGCGGCGCTGTTCCATATTTGCGCCGGCAGGCCGCTTTCGTTGAGAGATAACGGTTTCATGAGGCAGGACGTCCTTGTTGTGTCTGGCCTTCAGTCGCACACGACCACGCATGTACGACCCCTGAAGACTGGTTGATTACCCGGCAGCGCTCCGAACCCTGGATTGCCGCGATGCAGAGTATTGCTCAAGAAGGACGGTTCGTCGCGTCGCAGATCAATCTGCTCCGCTTTTTTTTATTCAGTCTGTGCCAAGTGTCGCAGATAGTCGCCAAAACCACCGCGTGCGCGACTGTCCAGGCGTGCGCTGGTAATGACCTGCGGGCGATGGCTCCAGGCGATGCTGGCCCCGCAACGCTCCAGTTGCCGGACCAGTTGCACGTCCTCGTCACAGGGCAACGGCTCGAACCCTCCGGCGCGGACGTAGGCTTGCGCACTGACACCCAGATTCGCGCCATGGATGTGCCGGTGACCTTCGCAGGCCTGGTAATCACGGTGATAGCGAATCTGCGCCGCTTCATCGAACGATTCATGCCAGCGTTCGACCGTCACCGTGCCGCACACGGCATCCATGCCCAGCCCCAGTTGTGCCACCAGCCAGTCTTCGGCGACCCGGCTGTCGGCGTCCGAGCAGGAAATCCAGCGCGCTCCGCGTTCAAGCAGTTGTTGTGCGCCAATGGCGCGAGCCTGCCCGACATTGCGCGCGTCGATGTTCAGCGCCAGCACCGGGTACTGGCTGACGATGTGCGCCGAACGATCTGTGCAACTGTCGAGCACCACCAGGATTTCCACCGGTTCACCCGCCAGCAAAGGATGGTCACCCGCGCGCAGGGCGGCGCAGAGGCAGTCATCGAGCCAGTCTTCTTCGTTGTGGGCAGGAATCAGGATGCCAATCATCGCAACCCCTCCAGTGCGGCCACCGAGCGGGGCTCGCGGCTCCAGACTTCGAGCAGGAAATCCGCTTCCTGATGCAGGACGAGTCGCGGCAGATGCAAGTGCTCATGGATCAGGTCGTGAACCTGACGGGCATTGAGCGGGCAACCTTCGATAGGCGGCCGCCAGTGACAAGCGAGCAATTGCCCGTCTGCGGTCAGTGAATTGCTGACGCGGCGGATGACCTCTGTCAGATCCTGTCGATCGAGGTAGTAGCCGATTTCGCTGAAGACGATCAGGTCGAATTTTTCCTCAGGCCAGTCGCCAGGTAGACGACCGTGGCGCACCTCGGTGTGGTCGAACAGGCTCAGTCGGGTTCGGGCCAGATTGACCGCAGCGGTAGACGTGTCGCAGCACAACAGCCGATCACAGCGCTCGGCCAGTGCCGCACTCAGTTCACCGTTGGCGCACCCGGGTTCGAAGATTGCCCGGTAGTGCGGGCGGGGCAGGGCCGCCAGGGTCACGAGGCGTTTGCGCTGCTCGTACCACCGCTGGCGGAATCCCCAGGGGTCGTTGTTGCCCGCGAACAGGCCTTCGAAGTAGCGATTCTCGACACTCACAGGAAGACCACCTCGAACGGTTGCAGCAGTCGATCGATGACATAGGGCGCGAGCACCGGTGGCAGGCCCGCGTCGGGATCGCCCTCCAGTTGGCTGGCAAACGCATGCACCGCATGACGCTTGCGCGCGACCTGCGCCGGGCTGAGCAGGATTTTGCGCGCCCGTTCCCAGGGCACGATGGCGTCTTCGGGGGTTGCCCAGTGCCAGGTCCAGACCGGCAGTTCGTGGCAAATCGCGCCCACGTGTTGCGCCGCTTTGATGCTGGCGCGGCCGACGGCTTCGTGGTCGCTGTGGCCATCCTCGCGCCAGGTTGTGAAGATCACGTCGTCGGGTTGCAGGTAGTGGATGAGGTATTCGCACAGCATCGACTCGCGCGCGGCGACTTGCGTGTCGGGGAAGCCGCCGCGCAACCATTGCAACTGGTGCATGGGCAGGCCGAGACGACGCAGGGCTTCGGCGGATTCCTGCGGGCGCACCACGCTCAGGCGCTCCACCGGCCAGCGATCCGAGCCGGGATGACTGGCGCTGCCATCCGTGACCGAAATCAGTTGAAGTGTGCGCCCCGCCGCAGCGAGCAGCTGCAGCAGTCCGCCGCATCCCAGTACCTCGTCGTCCGGGTGTGGAGCAATCACAACGGCCCTCGATCCCGGCGGCACCAGGTCGAGAATGTCGATGCTGTCCAACGCCGTCAGACGACGTGAGCCCTGCCATTCATGCAGGGAGGTTCCCTCGCCGACGATCGGGTTGCGTTTCATAACGCCCAGCCCCCGCGTGGTTGTTGCGCAATCAATTGACCCAGTACCGCCAGATCCCGTTCGGCGTGGCTCTGGCGCAGGTAAACCGGCAGGTCGGCCGCCAGGCGGGCAAAGTGCGGATCCTTGCAGAACGGCCCGGCCCCCAGTGCCCGTCCGGTCTCGCGGACGACCTGTTCGGCGGCATCCTCGACCACGGCGCGAACGCGACGGGCCAGCAATTCGGCGTCGGCCCCGGGATCGCTGTCGATGTCCAGAGCGCTGACACGCAGCACTTGAGACGCGGCGTGCAAGGCGCTGTCGACGGCGCCGAGACTGGCCAGCGCATGAGGCTCTTCATGTCGTGCACACTGCTGGCGCAAGCGCTCGGCGATCTCTTTCGCGGCGCCGTACCAGCACGCGGCGATCCCGATCCCGCCGTGCCAGAAACCCGGACGTTGCAGGTAGTCGCCGGGGTCGCCGATCGCCTGGGCCTCCACATCATCGAACAGCACCTCGACGCTGCCAGTGGCCGCCATACCGATGGCTTGCCAGCCCTGATCGGTCACGCGTACACCCGGTTGATCGAGTGCCACCGCCACCAGTTGCTGTCGATCCTCGTCATCCCACGCCGTGAGCAGGGCATGAGTGAGCACCGCCGCCCCGGAGCACCAGGCCTTGCGCCCGTTCAACCGCACCAGTTGCCCCGAACGGCTGACCCGGACCCGCGCCTGCGGTGGTTCGGCCGCCCACATGCCCCACGTACTGTCGGGTGTCGGTGTGCCGCCGAGCTGCTCGATGATCGCCAAGGCATCGGTATGACCTTCGTAGAGTTTGCACAAACCCAGATCATGGCCGCCGACCTCGGACAGTCGTTGCCAGCGCTCCAGCGTGCGACCGCTGCCGGGCAACGGCAGACGATCCAGGCCCGCTTCGACCATTTCCCGCAGGCACCGCCCCAGCGCTGCGCTATCCCGGTAGTCCGGCGTGTGACGCGAGAAATAGTCCGAAAGATCCATCTCAGTCTTCCTCGTCGCGTTGCAGTTCGAACAACAGCAGCGAGCGCCCGGTGACCGAGTACTGATGGCCGAAATCGAAGCGCTCCTGACCCCGGATCGACGGTTGATTGGTATCGACCATGCAGGTCCAGAAACTGCCTTCAGGCACTTCCGGCAAGGTGAAGTTGACGATGTCGTGATGGGCGTTGACCACCAGCAGCAACGTCGCGTCGGCGCCCTTGCGGCGGATACCGGTTTCCTGGGCGCGGCCATCGAGCAACATGCCGAGGCAGCGGTTGTGCGCATCGTGCCAGTGCTCGGTGGTCATCTCCGTGGCGTCCGGTGCCAGCCAGGTCACGTCCTTGACGCCGATGTCTTCGTTGTATTCGCCCACCAGAAACCGCCCGCGACGCAGGATCGGGTAGGTCAGGCGCAGCTTGATCAGGCGCTTGACGAATTTCAGCAGCGCCTTGCCGTCCTCACTCAGGTCCCAGTTGACCCAGCCGATCTCGCTGTCCTGGCAGTAGGCATTGTTATTGCCGTCCTGGGTGCGGGCGAATTCGTCGCCGGCAACGATCATCGGTGTACCTTGGGCCAGCAGCAGGGTGGCAAAGAAGTTGCGCATCTGCCGGTGACGCAGCGCGTTGATTTCCGGATCGTCGGTTGGCCCTTCGACGCCGTGGTTCCACGACAGATTGTTGTTGCTGCCGTCCTGATTGTTTTCGTCGTTGGCCTCGTTGTGCTTGTCGTTGTAGGAGACAAGGTCGTTGAGGGTGAAACCGTCGTGGGCAGTGACGAAGTTAACCGACGAGTAAGGACGGCGGCCACGCTGGTTGAACATCTCGCCGGAAGCGGTCATGCGGCTGGCGAAGTCGGCGAGCTGACCGTCGTCGCCTTTCCAGAACGCGCGCACGGTGTCGCGGAATTTGTCGTTCCATTCGACCCAGCCCGGCGGAAAGTTGCCGACCTGATAACCACCGGGCCCGCAGTCCCATGGCTCGGCAATCAGTTTTACCTGACGCAGCACCGGGTCCTGACGGCAGGCTACGAGGAAGCTGTGGCGTTCGTCGAAACCGTCGTGGTAGCGCCCGAGGATGGTCGCCAGATCGAAGCGGAAGCCGTCGACGTGCATTTCGCTGGCCCAGTAACGCAACGAGTCGGTGACCATTTGCAGCACGCACGGGTGACTTAGATCCAGGGTGTTGCCGGTGCCGGAATCGTTGATATAGAAGCGCTTGTCGTCCGGCATCAACCGGTAGTACGAGGCGTTGTCGATCCCGCGCATCGACAGGGTCGGGCCTTGCTCGTTGCCCTCGGCAGTGTGGTTGTAGACCACGTCGAGGATCACTTCGAGATTGGCTTCGTGCAGGTGCGCGACCATCTCCTTGAATTCGGCGATCTTGCCGCTGGCCAGGTAACGCGGGTCCGGGGCGAAGAAGGCGATGCTGTTGTAGCCCCAGTAATTGGTCATGCCCTTGTGCAGCAGGTGTTGGTCGTTGACGAAGGCGTGGATTGGCAACAACTCAACGGTCGACACGCCGAGCTTGCGGATGTGTTCCAGCACATCGTCGACCATCAGCCCGGCAAACGTGCCGCGCACGTTATCCGGCACGGCGGGGTGACGCATGCTGATGCCGCGCACGTGGGTTTCATAAATGATGGTCTTGTCCCAAGGCACGCTGACGCGGTGGTCGTTGCCCCAGGTATGTGCCGGGTCGATGACCTTGCATTTGGGCACGAAGGGCGCGCTGTCGCGCTCGTCGAAACTGAGGTCGGCGTCCGGGTGGCCGATGGTGTAGCCGAACAGCGCCTCGGACCATTTCAACTGGCCGACCAGCTGCTTGGCGTAGGGGTCGATCAGCAATTTGTTGTGGTTGAAGCGGTGACCGTTCGCCGGGTCGTAGGGACCGTAGACCCGGTAGCCATAAATCAGCCCCGGATGGGCGTCGGGCAAATAGCCGTGGAAAATCTCGTCTGTGTATTCCGGCAGTTCGATGCGTTCGAGTTCGACTTCGCCGACATCGTCGAAAATGCACAGTTCGACGCGGGTGGCGTTGGCGGAAAACAGCGCAAAGTTCACCCCCAACCCATCCCAGGTCGCACCGAGCGGGAAGGGCAGACCCTCGCGGATTCGCGTGGGTTCGGCATGTGCGGCGGGCTCGGCTTTCTTTGGACGGGTCATGATTGCTCCTGCAAATCGGGGTGGGCATTTTTAAAGGGCGAGTGAACACGCTGTGGCGAGCGAACCCGCCACACGGTCATTCAGTTCTACGGTTGGAAAAGCCTCAGATGGCCGGGGGCTTGCGCGGTGCGCGGGGCTTTTTCTCGGCGGCTTTTTCGCCCGGGGGAATCACTTTGGCGGCGCTGGCTGGCTTGGCTTTTGCCGTTGTGGCTTTAGGCTTGGCCGTCGTTGCCTTGGGCGCAGAGGCCTTGGTGCTCGCCGTTTTGGCAGCGGCCGCCTTCGGCGATTTTTTCGGAGCCAGTGCCTCGGCTTCGGCCAGTTTGCGCGCCATCTCCCAGTGGCGTGATTCCTGACCTTCTGGCTTACCTTCCGATTCCCAGATCTGATAGGCGAATTCGCGGATGCGTTTATCGTCGGTACTCATCGCAATGCTCCTGAACTGTACTCATGCTTCTAGAAGTGTTGGATAAACAGATTGACCGGGAAGTCCCCCAGCGCAGCGCTGACCTCCAGCTCCCTGTTTTTTGTGACTGCGGTGCTTGAAAAAAGTCCCTTCAGATTTTCGTCGGAGGCGGCGAACGGTAATTCCACCCGCGTATCGCCCCAACGCAGCGCATCGACCTGCGGGGCGGCACCGTTTTCCAGCAGGGTCGCGCAACGGATCGGCACGATGACGATGGCCCGTTTCCCCTCGTGCTCACGGGCAAACGCGAGCACGTTGTGCGCCTGGCTGCCCAGCACCTCGAGGGCCTGGTACGAACCTCGGCGAAACAGCTCGGTGTGTTCGGCGCGCAAGTTCAGTACTTGCGCGATCAATGCTTGCTTGATGCGCCCGTCGCGCCAGTTCGACAGCAGTTCCGCTACGGGCGCGGGTTTCACGGATTGCTCTCGCAAGTCGTAGTTCACCGGCCGGCGGTTGTCCGGATCCACCAGACTGAAATCCCAGTACTCGTTGCCCTGATACAGATCCGGCACGCCCGGCACGGTCATGTGCAGCAAGGTTTGCGCCAGACTGTTGAGGGCGCCGGCAGCAGCGATGCTGTTGACGCTCTTGGCCAGCGCCCCGCGCAGCAGTTCACCTTCAGGAGCCAGCAAAAGCTGCTCGGTGAATGACTGGGCGGCGTTTTCATAGGCTTCGTTCGGCGCACTCCAGCTGCTTTGCAGTTTGGCTTCGCGCAGGGCTTTCTGCTGCCATTGCCAGATGCGTCTGGCGTAGTCGGTGAATCCGCCCTGATCGTCGTTGTGCAGCTCCAGCGGCCAACTGCCGAGCAACGCTTGATAAAGGATCAATTCGTCAGCGGACGACGGCATCTGATCGTCATTACGCAGTGGCCGGGCGAGGGCGCGCCACAGCTCGACCTGTTCGGCGTACCAGTGGCTGCGCTCGCTGAGCACGGCTAGCCGTGCACGGGTGTCTTCGCCGCGCTTGTGGTCGTGTGTGGCGGTGGCCAGCAGGTTGTCGGGGAATGTCGCCAGACGTTGCTGGTTGGTCGCATGAAAGTCGCTGACCGGGGCGCTGAACTGTTCGGTGTTGTAGCCCACGTCATTGCGCGACAGCAGCACCGCCGAGCGATACAGCGCCGTGTCTTCCACGGCTTTGGCGGCAGCAGGCGAGGTGAGTTGCTGAAAGCGTACGCAGGCGTGGCGCAGGATCTTGCGCGAACGCCCACGGGGTTTGCGCCGCCACGGCTGGCCGCCGAGCCAACCGGCCACGGACTCGAGCACCGGCCAGTCGCTTTCGCTCAGTGTCTGCCGCGCACCTTCCATGGCCTGCTGGAAAAACACCTCGTCCTGCGCCGAGCGGCCCATCGCGCTGATGTAGGTGCGATACACCGGGAAGTGCACGATCAACGCCTGCAACACCCGGCGGATCGAGCCGAGCGTGAGGTCGCGGGTCATCAGGTCGTCCCGCGCCACTTGCAGCAGCGCCTGGGCAACGCTTTCGCAATCGCTGGCCAGCGAACCATTGAGAATCTGCTGACGCGCCAGCCTTGCTTCTTCGATGAATGCGGCGGGGCGCTCGGTGCGGCGCTGCCACAAGTCGCCGAGTACATGCTCGCCGGCCGGGTCGTGTTGCAGCAGTGACAGTTGATTCATGAACTCGTAACCGGTGCTGCCATCCACCGCCCAGTCGGTGCGCAGGGTTTCGCCGTCGCCGAGAATTTTCTCGACGTAGATCGGCAAGTGTCGCCCCGGTGCCAGAAAGTCGAGGCGTCGCCGCAGTTTGCGGCAGTAACCTCGTGGATCAGCGAGGCCGTCAATGTGGTCGATGCGCAAGCCGTCGATCAGGCCTTCTTCGATCAACTGGAAGATCTTGCGGTGGGTCGCCTCGAACACCGCTGGCCGCTCGACCCGCAGACCACCGAGTTCGTTGATGTCGAAGAAGCGCCGCCAGTTAATGTCGTCCGCTGCGGTGCGCCAACTGGCCAGGCGATAGCTTTGCCGTTCCAGCAGTTGATGCAGACGCTGGAAGCCCTCGTCGGTTTTCGAGTCGTAATGCGTCAAGTTGCGCTGGATGGCTTGCAGGATGTGCGGGTCGCTTGCCAGTTGCTGCAGCTCTTCCTTGAGCGGGATGGCCAGCGAGCGGGCATCGGTCTGGTAGCTGAGGCTGCTGAAACGATCGGCCAGTGACTTGAGTGCTTCGTTCGCCGGCTCGTTGGCTTTGAGCAGTTCGCCGTAATCGCCGGGGCAGATCGGGAAGTGATGCTCGTAATGCTCGACGTGAAAAGTCCCGGACTCGGCGTTGAACACCAGCGGCAGCGTGCCGTCCTGCAACGCAACACCGTAATCGCTGCCGAGGAACGGCAGCAACAACTGGCCTTCCATCAACGGATCAGGCGAGTGCCATTGAATATCGAAGAACTCGCCATAGGGACTGAGCCGGCCCCATTCCAGCAGATCGAGCCACCACGGATTGTCACCACCACCGACCGCCATGTGATTGGAGACGATGTCGAGGATCAGCCCCATGCCGTGTTCGCGCAGGGCCGCGACCAGCCGGCGCAAGGCTGGTTCGCCGCCGAGTTCCGGGTTGACCCGGGTCGGGTCGACTACGTCGTAGCCGTGCATGGAGCCGGCGCGGGCGGCGAGCAGCGGGGAGGCATAAACATGGCTGATGCCGAGGCGGGCAAAGTACGCCACCAACGGCACCGCCTCATCGAGGGTGAAACCCTTGTGAAACTGCAGACGCACCGTGGCGCGCAAGGTCAGGTTTTGCACTGCACTCATTGGTCACGCTCGGCGGCCTGAAGGCGGGCACAGGCGAGCAGTTCCAGACGCCGCGCGGCATCGACGCCATCGAGCAAGGTGTCACTGGTGCCCGGCAGGCGCCGCGACCAGTTCGGATGAGTGTCGATGGTGCCGGGCAAATTGGCCTGTTCGTCCAGGCCCAGCGCGTCCTCCAGCGGCAGCAACACCAGCGGCGCGCGGGTGTGGCCAAGGAAGCGGACACTGGCGTCGACCACCTGATCGGCCTCGTGGGACTCCTCGCGAAAGTTCTGCGGGTCCTGACTCAGGGCGTTGCGCAAACCGTCGCGTTCGCGCTCTCGGTAGCGGCGCCAGTCGATTTCGCCGTTGGCGTCGATCAGCCCGAGTCGGGCATTCCAGTCGATATCCCGGCCATGCCACCAGCCATTGAGCGTCGGCAGATCGTGGGTGCTGGTGGTGGCCAAAGCGTTGTCCGGCCAGTCGAGGATCGGCTTGAACCAAGTGTTGTCCTGTTCGAACAACAGCACGCGCATGCCGAGCATGGCCCGGGCGACCAGTTTTTCCCGCAGGCCATCGGGCACGGTGCCGAGGTCCTCGCCCAGCACGATCGCTTGATGGCGATGGGATTCGAGGGTCAGCAGACGCAGCAGGTCGTCCACCGGGTAATACAGGTACGCGCCGTCCGCCGGCGCTGCGCCGTTGGGAATCACCCACAGCCGTTGCAGGCCCATGACATGGTCGATGCGCAGGCCGCCGGCGTGGGCGAAGTTGGCGCGCAGCATGTCGATGAACGCCCGAAAACCATTGCGCACCAGACCTTCCGGGGAGAACGCCGAGATGCCCCAGCCCTGGCCGGAGCGATTGAGGATGTCGGGTGGCGCACCGACCGTCAGCGACGCCAGCAATTCGTCCTGAAAGCTCCAGGCCTGGCTGCCGGCACCGTCAGCACCCACCGCCAGATCGGCGATCAGGCCGATGCCCATGCCGGCGCTGCGGGCGGCGTTTTGCGCGCGCTCAAGACAGCGGTGGATCAACCACTGGCAAAACGCGAAGTAGCCGATGCGTTCGGCGTATTCCTCGGCAAACGCACTGAGTGCCGCGCCGCGTGGGTCGTGCCAGTGCTCGGGCCATTCGCGCCAGTCGAGGTTCTCGCCACGGGCGGCGCGCATTTCCTGGATGGCTTCGAAGCGGCAGTGATTTTCCAGCGCTTCGCCGCCCGCGTCGCGGTAACTGGAGAAATCCGCCTGCAACGGATGTTCACCACGGATGAAGCCTTCATACAGCGCTTGCAGGAGTTTTTGCTTGGCGTCGGCGGCGCTGGGCCAGTCGATCAGTTTCAGGTTCTCCAGTTGCTGGAACTGATCATTCAGACCTGCGGCGTCGATGGCATCGCGCAGGGCGCGCTCGCCGAGAATCGTCCCCGGCGCGGCATACAAGGAATTGAGGAACAGGCGGCTGGACGGCGAATAAGGGCTATAGCGACCGGTATCGGCGCTAAACATTGCATGCAACGGACTGATCGCCAGGGCGTCGGCCCCGCGTTCGCCGGCGCTGCGGGCCAGCTCCTCTAACGCTTGGGTGTCGCCGAAACCGCCGTCACCGGGGCGACGCAGGCTGTAAAGCTGCACGCTCAGGCCCCAGGCGCGGGGGATCGGGTTGTCCACGGCATCGCCCACGCTGTAGCAACGTTCGGGTGCCACGGCGAGGGTGAAATGTTGATCGGCGATATGGACTTGCTGATAGCCGACCGGAATTTCGCCGGGCAGCACCGCATCGGCATCGAGTTTGAGCGACAGCCGCGTGCCGTCCTCAAGATGAATCTCACAGGGGCTTTCGGGTTCGAAGTAACGCGCCAGGTCCAGGCCCACGCCGACATCGGCGGTCAGCAGCGGCGGCAATTGGCGGTCCTGTTGCACTTGTTGCAGTTCCAGCAGGCTGGCGTCAATTTCCTGGGCCGAGCCGGCCGGGTGACCGAGCCCGGTAAGGACATTGCGCAGCACCGCCGGGGCGACTTTTTGCTGACGGCCATTGGCGTCGATCCAGTCGACCGCGAGGCCGGCTCGGCTGGCGAGAATTTCCAGTTGCGCATCGCTCATAGGCGCTCTCCATCCAGGGGTGGCAAAGGGGTTGCGGCCGTGAGGCTGACGAGCGCGCAATACGGAGGCAGTTGCCCTTCATCCGTCAGGTCGGCAGCGGGCGGCTGGCGCAGCAGCCACACCGATTCGGCCTGTGGTGGGTTGACCACCGGGCTGTCGCCGAGGTTCAGGTCGATTCGCAGCTCGCTGCCATTCCCCAGACGCCAGCGCGCGCTGACGGCGCCAGGCCCCAGCACTTGAGCGCCGAGCGCCTGGGTACCGGGCAAGTGCGGAATGATGTGTTGGTGGCGCAACTGCAACAGCTGTCGATACAGCGCCAGGGTGGCTTGCTGTTTCGGCGTGCCGCTGCCGATCAGTCGCGGTTGCGAGGCGTGGAAGGTCTGCTCGGCGTTGGGATCGGGAATCTGCTCGCGGCGCTGTGGATCGGCAAACGCACTGAACGCGGCGAATTCGTTGCGCCGGCCTTCGCGCACCAACTTCGCGAGTTCGCCGTGGTGACTGGTGAAAAACAGAAAGGGTTGCTCGGCGGCAAACTCGTCGCCCATGAACATCAACGGAATCATCGGTGACAACAGCAACAACACGGTGGCGGCTTGCAGGGCGCGAGGATCGGCCAGTTGATGCAGGCGTTCGCCGAAGGCGCGGTTGCCGATCTGGTCGTGGTTCTGCAGGAACAGCACGAATGCGGTGGACGGTAGATGTTCGCTCGGCTCGCCACGGGGCGTGCCGTGGCGGGTCAGATGACCCTGAAACACAAAACCCTGGCTCAGGCAGCGAGCCAGTTGTTCGGTGGGATACTCGGCGTAGTCGGCGTAATAGGCATCGGTTTCACCGGTCAGCAGTACGTGCAGCGCGTTGTGGCCGTCGTCGTTCCACTGGGCATCGTAGGCGTCTTCCAGCAGGCTGGCCTGATTGTGTTCGTTCTCCACGGTCAGCCAGACATGCCGGGACGGATCGATCTGTTGCCGGATGCGTTGCGCCAGTTCTTGCAGGAAATCCGGGTCTTCGATGGCGTGCACCGCGTCCAGGCGCAGGCCATCGAAGCGGTATTCCAGCAGCCACATCAACGCATTTTCGACGAAGAAGTCCCGCACTTCGCAGCGACGGAAATCGATGGCCGCGCCCCAGGGCGTGTGTTTGTCTTCGCGAAAAAAGCCCTTGGCATAGCGGTGCAGATAGTTGCCATCAGGGCCAAAGTGGTTGTAGACCACGTCGAGAATCACCGCCAGGCCATAACCGTGGGCACTGTCGATCAGGTGTTTGAGCTGTTCCGGCGTGCCATAGGAAGCCTGCGGCGCAAAGTGCAGCACGCCGTCGTAGCCCCAGTTGCGCTCGCCGGGAAACTGCGCGATCGGCATCAGCTCGATGGCGGTGATGCCCAGCCCGGCCAGTCGCGCCAGATGTTGTTCGACTTCGGCAAAACCGCCGAGGGCGCCGACGTGCAGTTCGTAGATCACCGCTTCGTTCCATGGCCGGCCTTGCCATGTACTGTGCCGCCAGTGATAAGCGTGCGGATCGACCACCACGCTGTGACGGTCGAGGTCGCCGTCCTGCGCCCTGGAGGCCGGGTCGGGCACCTCCAGTTCGCCGTCGATGTTATAGCGGTAGCGACGGCCGGCGGGGCAGTGACTTTTGATCACAAACCAGCCATCGCCCTGCGGCAGCATCGGCAGGGACTGGCCATTGTCCAGCTCGACGCTGACGTAAAACGCATCCGGCGCCCACAACGCGAATTGCGTGTGGTCGGCATCCAGCATGATCGCGCCGTGGGGCCAGGTTTCAGGGGACCGTGACGGCATCGTTGAAAACCTCCCTGGTTATTTGTGGTGCGTTTTACCCAGCGCCTTGGCCACCAGTTGTTCGTAGAGTTCGGCGTAGGGTTCGACGGCCTGGCACCAGTTGAACGGTGCCGCCATCGCCCGGCAGCGCATGGCGTGCAGCAGGTCCGGAAAGGCAAATACCTTGAACGCGCGGCTCAGGGCCTCGCGGTAGCTGTCGGCCGTGGACTCGTTGAACAGGAACCCGGTGACGCCATTTTCGATGGTGTCGGCCAGCCCGCCGGTGTTGCGCGCCACCGGCAGCGAGCCGAAACGCTGGGCGTACATCTGGCTCAAGCCGCAAGGTTCGTAACGTGACGGCATCAGCAGGAAGTCGCTGCCGGCGAACATCCGTCGGGCGTCGGTTTCATTGAAGCCGATGCGCACGCCGATCTGGCCGGGGAAGCGCAGGGCCAGTTCGCGCATGGCCTGTTCTTCTTCGGGTTCGCCACGTCCGATGATCGCGATCTGGCCACCGTTCTGCACGATGTACTCGGAGACGGCTTCGGTCAGGTCCAGGCCTTTTTGATAGACCAACCGTGACACCACGGCAAACAGCGGGCCTTCGGAGTCTTTCAGGCCAAACAGCTCGCGCACATGGGCGGCGTTGATCGCTTTGCCTTCCCAGTCACCGATGGCGAACGGCGCAAACAGGTGCGGATCGGTGGCGGCGTCCCAGCTCTCGTCGATGCCGTTGGGAATGCCGCTGAGCAAGCCTTGCTGGGTCTTGGCGGCGAGAAAACCGTCCAGACCGCAGCCGAAATCCGGGGTGGTGATTTCCTGCGCATAGGTGGCGCTGACCGTGGTGATGTGGCTCGAATAGGCCATGCCGGCCTTGAGGAACGACATCTTGCCGTAGAACTCCATGCCTTCCTGTTGCAGGGCATGGGCGGGAATCCCGAGTTCCGGGCACGAACCGAGGCTGGTCACGCCTTGATAGGCGAGGTTGTGAATGGTGAACAGGGTCGGCGTGCGTTGTCCGCGCCAGTGCATGTAGGCAGGCGCCAGCCCGGCCGGCCAGTCGTGGGCGTGCACCAGATCCGGGCACCAGTGGATCTGGGCGAGGTTGGCGGCGATATCGGCGGCGGCCAGGCCCAGGCGGGCGAAGCGGATGTGGTTGTCCGGCCAGTCGCGACCGTTGTTGGCACCGTAAGGGCCGCCGTCGCGGGCGTAGAGTTCAGGGCAGATCAACACATAAATGACCAGACCGTCAGGCATGTCCATGCGCCCGATCTTGCAGGGCGGCAGCGCGGCATGGCCGCCCAGTTCACCGATGATATGAATCGGATTCTCGCTGTTCATCACTTGCGGGTAACCGGGGATCAGCACCCGGACATCATGCAGATGCGCCATCGCGCGGGGCAGGGCGGCAGAAACGTCACCAAGACCGCCGGTCTTCACCAGATCGGCGATTTCCGAGGTCACGAACAACACTTTCTTCTTGTTGGGATTCTGACTGGCTACCGGTGCCAGCGTCCTGGTGCCCGGGACGTTGATCGACCGGCTGCCGGGAACGCTCGCGGTGCTCGACTCGCCGACCGGCTGGTGAGCGCGCTCTCCCTGAATATCCAATGCCGCACTGATCATATGAATCTCCCGTTTTGTTGATCTGATTCTTGTCTTGAACAAGCGATGTCCATGGCCAAATCCTGTGGCCGGGCGCAAACGCGCCACGCATCGGTGAGCAAACGCTACCCAACACGCGCAAGCAGAATGGGTGAAGAGGCCGTTGCAAGGAATGAACCAGTCGCTTTGGCCCTGTCTTTCAGATGACCCGTCGCGATCAGCAAAAGTTTCGACAAAATTTCCGCGTTGTGACCGGTCGGTTTCGCCTCGCGAAAACCAGTCTAGGCCAGATCCTAGAGCGGGCCAGGGCAATCGGACGAATTGTTCGACAATGTGTTGCAGGGCCACGGAAACCGTGGCTTTGAGCGGGGCATCGCACCGACGAAGTGCATGTTTGAAGGGGCGGACGGTGCAAAACGGTGACCGGTCGGTCACGTTTTCGGGCGCAAGGATCGTGCGGATGCACTGTTGCGGTGCGGACAGTTGTGTTGGTGTGCGGGCAGCGGATGCTGCTTCGCGGGCATGGGCTGTCCGCGAAGCAGGCGTGGATCAATTCAGCAGACGGATCGGTTCTCCCGCAGACCACGCCTGAATGTCCTCGATCATCTGCGAAAAGAATTGTTCGTAGTTCTGTCGGCTGACATACCCGACATGAGGTGTGGCCAGCACATTGTCCAGTGTGCGAAACGGGTGCAGTGCCGGCAGCGGTTCTTCATCAAATACATCCAGCGCCGCACCACCGATGCGCTGTTTCTGCAAAGCCTTGATCAGCGCCGCTTCGTCGACAATCGGCCCGCGCGCCGTGTTGACCAGCAGAGCGGTGGGTTTCATCCAGTCCAGCGCCCGGGCATCGACCAATCCACGGCTGCGGTCGCTGAGCACCAGATGCACCGACAGCACGTCGGCCTGTTCGAACAATTGCTGCTTGCTGACATAGGTGACGCCGGCCTGTTCGGCGCGCTCGGCGGTGAGGTTTTCACTCCAGGCAATGACGCGCATGCCGAACACCTGACCGAATTGCGCGACCCGTTGGCCGATGCTGCCGAGCCCGAGAATGCCCAGGGTCTTGCCATGCAGGTCACCACCCAGTCCCTGCTGCCACTGGCCGGCGCGCAAGGCGTTGGCTTCGTTCACCAGATTGCGGGTGGCGGCCATGATCAGCGCCCAGGTCAGTTCCGGTGCGGCATGTTTGTAGCTGTCGGTGCCGCAGACCTTGATCCCGAGGCGGGCGGCGGCGGGCATGTCGAGCGCCGCGTTGCGCATGCCGCCGGTGACCAGCAATTTGAGGTTCGGCAAACGCTTGAGCAGGTCTTCATCGAAGCGCGTGCGTTCGCGCATCACGCAAATCACCTCGAACCGGCCCAGTCGTTCGGCCAGCGTGGCGTTGTCCGCCGGGTACTCATGGACAAAGGTCACTTCGCCGAGACTGTTCAGCACCGACCAGTCGACCACGTCCCGCGCCACGTCCTGCCAGTCATCGATCACTGCAATCTGCACCGCCATCAGCCTTGACTCCTTAACGAACTGGATTGGTTTTGTTCAGCCAGCCGAGCAGCGCCTGGTGGAACTGCGCCGGTTCTTCCATCTGCGGGGCGTGGCCCAGGCCGGGGAATTCCACCAGCGTGGACTGGGGAATCAGCTTGGCGACCTGCTTGCCCAGCACCTCGTAGTGGCCGATTTTCGCTTTCACCTCGGGTGGCGCAATGTCCTTGCCGATGGCTGTAGTGTCGGAAGTACCGATCAGCAGCAGGGTCGGCATCTTCAGGTCCTTGAACTCGTAGTACACCGGCTGGGTGAAGATCATGTCGTAGATCAGCGCGGAGTTCCATGCGACCTGAGTCTTGCCCGGGCCGTTGCTCAGGCCGGCAAGCATGTCCACCCAGCGGTCGAATTCAGGTTTCCAGCGACCGTCGTAATAGGTGCTGCGCTCATAGTCACGGATACCCTGAGCAGTGACCTTCAGTTCGCGCTGATACCACTGGTCCACGCTGCGATACGACACGCCGAGGGCTTTCCAGTCTTCCAGGCCGATCGGGTTGACCAGCGCCAATTGCTCGACCTGATCCGGGTATTGCAGGGCATAGCGGGTGGCCAGCATGCCGCCGGTGGAGTGGCCGAGGAGAGTGGCTTTCTGGATGCCCAGCGCCTTGAGCAATTGCTGGGTGTTGGCCGCCAGTTGCTGGAACGTGTACTGGTAATGATCGGGTTTGCTGGAGGTACAGAAACCGATCTGATCCGGGGCGACCACCCGGTAACCGGCCTCGCTCAGAGCCTGGATCGAACTGTCCCAGGTCGCGCCGCAAAAATTCTTGCCGTGCATCAGCACCACGGTGCGTCCGTTGGCCTTGCCGTGGGCGGCGACGTCCATGTAACCCATTTGCAGAGACTGGCCTTGGGACTGAAAGGCAAAGTGTTTGAGGGTGTAGGGATAATCGAAACCCTGCAATTCCGGGCCATATTGCGGGCCTTCGGCGTGAGCCAGCAGGGGCAGGGCAGCGGTCAGCAGCAGGCCGGGCAGCCAGCGGTTCAGCGACACAGACATGGGACAACTCCACAGGAAATCGGCCGATGCTGGAACGGCCGGATTAGGGCGACGTTAAACACAGGCAATGCCCGCGCGTGATCGTTCAACCGAGCCAGCCCAGGGTGAGCATGGCCAGCACGCCGTAACGGGCGCCTTTGGCCAGGGTGACGATCAACAGGAATCGCCCGAGCGGTTCGCGCATGACCCCGGCGATCAGTGTCAGGGGATCGCCGATGACCGGCAGCCAGCTGAGCAGCAGCGACCAGTGTCCATAACGTTGATAGTGAACACGGGCGCGCTCCATGTGCTTCGGGCTGACGGGAAACCAGCGTCGATCCTGAAACCGCTCCAGTCCACGTCCCAGCCACCAGTTCACCAGCGAGCCGAGGACATTGCCCAGCGTCGCCACTGCCAACAGTCCCCACAACCAATAGCGATCGCTGACCAGCAACCCGACCAGCACGGCTTCCGATTGCAGCGGCAGCAGTGTGGCCGCGCCAAACGCGGCGAAGAACAGCCCGATGTAACCCGCTGTCATCAATGGGCCGGGTAATCCGCCACCACCACGTCGGCACCGTCCTTCTTCAGGCCGATCACTTGATAGGCATCGCTCATGCCATCCATTTCCATGCCCGGCGAGCCCATCGGCATGCCCGGCGCGGCCACGCCAAGCAGATGGTCACGTTTGCTCAGGGCCAGCACCTGTTCCGCCGGGACATGGCCTTCGACGAATTTGCCGTTGATGATTGCCGTGTGGCAGGACGCGAGGCGTGGTGGCACTCCGTGTTGTTGCTTGAAGCGGCTCATGTCCGCTTCGACATGATCTTCGACCTTGAAGCCGTTGGCTTCCAGATGGCTGATCCACTTCTTGCAGCAGCCGCAGTTGGCGTCGCGATGGACTTCGATCGGAATGAGGTCGGCGGCTTGCGCCAGGGAGGAAAGGAGCAGGGCGCTCAGGGCGGCCAGACGCACAGGGTTTTTCATGCAGGATTCTCGACTCGGGTGACGGTCAAAAAGAACGCATTTTGACCGGTTTTTCCGACCGGGCATCAACGGAGTGTTTCCAGTTGATACAAGGCAGGCTGTCAGCATGATCGTAGATCAAAGCTGACAGCCTCCTGAGCGCGAGATGACAAGTTTGTCAGCTGACCTTGAACCGACCCATGATTGCGCTCACCCGACCGTTGGCCTCCAGGAGCTGGCGGGTATTGGTTTCACTGGCATGACCGCTTTGTACCAGCTCATCCACCATGTGGCGGATCTGCACCATGCTGCGGTTGATCTCCTCGGTAACGGCGCTCTGCTGTTCGGCGGCGGTGGCGATCTGGGCGCTGAGGCTGTTGATATGGCTGACGGAACCGGCCATGTCATCGAGTCCGGTGGTGACGCGTGCGGTGGCGTCGGCAGCCGACTGGCAACTGGCCTGTGTGTTTTCCATGGCGCTGACCGACGAGCTCACGCCTTGGGTCAGGCGGGCCAGCATTTCGTTGATTTCCGAGGTGCTGGCCTGGGTCCGGGCGGCGAGGGCGCGCACCTCGTCGGCAACCACGGCAAAACCGCGACCCTGTTCACCGGCCCGGGCGGCTTCGATGGCGGCGTTCAGTGCCAGCAGGTTGGTCTGGCCGGCGATGGCGCCGATCACACCGAGGATTTCGGTGATGCGCTGGGCGTCCTGCTGCATGTTTTCGACTTTGTGGGTGGCGCTGGCCACTTCATCGATCAGCGCGACGACGCTGCTGGTCGCTTCACCCACCACGACCCGAGAGCGGTCGGCATTTTCGTTGGCCCGTTGGGTAAACGCAGCGGTTTCGGCAGCATTCTGCGCGACGCTTTCAGCGGTCGAGCTCATCTCGTTGATCGCGGTGACAGTCTGGTCGGTTTCCGAGGCATGGCGCAGCAGGATCTGGCTGGTGTGCGCCGAGGTGCGTTGCAGGTTGTCGAGGCTGGATGCCATGGCGCCGGTGGCCTGGGTGACTTCGCCGATCATGTTCTGCAGATAGGCGATGAACGTATTGACCGAGTGACCGATCGCGCCGAGCTCGTCTTCGGCGCGGATGGTGATGCGACGGGTCAGGTCGGCATCGCCGCTGGACAGCGAATCGATGTTGGCCTTGAGCGCTTTCATGCGCGTAACCAGTTGGCGAATCGCGTAGACCTGCAGCAGCACCAGCAGGATCACCAGCGGAATCTGCAACAGGCTGAGGCTGCTGAGTACGTCATCACGTTGCGCGGTGAGCATTTTGGTCGGCAGTGCAGTGGCGAGGAACCACGGCGTGCCTTCGATCGGGCGCATGAAGAAGGTGCTGGCTACGCCGTTGTTGTCGAACTCGACGCGCTGGGCCTGATCACGTTGTTGCAGGCCAGCCTTTACCTGACTGGCGAACGGTGAACTGCCGACCAGTTCGCTGATGTTTTTCAGCACGATCGGGCCATTGATGCGCGAGCTGTTGCTGATGATCTTGCCGTCGGCCTCGACGATCAGCATTTCGGCGTTGAGGTCTTTTTCCTTGCGCGCCACCAGGTCGTTGAAGAAGCCCAGGGTCACGTCGATGGTCGATACGCCCCAGGTCGTGCCGTTTTTCTGGATGGCCATGGCGCAGTTGGTGCGCGGCTCGGCACTGGCATCATCTTTATAGGCGGCGGCCCAGGCGCATTGGCCACGCGGAGTCTGCAGGCCGCCCTTGTACCAGCTCTGGTCGTAGTAATTGGGCGCTGCGTCGCTGTTCCAGAAAGTGTTCACGGCGAGTTTGCCGGAACTGTCACGGTGCCAGAAGGTGCTGAACTTGTTGCGACCCGACTCACGCTGGCCGGGCAGTGGCCAGATACCGCCGCCGAACACCTTCAGTTCACCGTACTGGTCCACCAGCCCCGGCAGCACCGTATCGATGGCGGCGCTGTCGAGCAGCGGGATGGTCTGGGTGATGCTGCGCTGCTGGGATTGAACCTTGTTCAGTTCGCCCTGGATCTGTTCGGCGACTTCGGCGATTCGGTTGAGCACCACTTGCTCTTCGGTATGCCGCAGCTTGGGGGCGACCAGTTGGCTGATACCCACCACGGTCAGGACCGACAGCAACAGGATGAACAGAACCAGAAACAACGTATAGCGAGCCTGAATGGTACGGAATGCGGGCATGGAGACCGGTCCTTCGTTTCTTGTTAGGGGCAAGGAGCAAAACAGTAGGGGTATCCCTTACGTATCGTCGTTGCGAGAGGAAGCTTTAGGTACTCACGTACTAAAAAGTGTTGAAACGAAGATCGGCAAGTAACAGGCTCGACACATTCAAACTAACCAGCCCGTTCGTTAGAGTAAAAAGTCGAATCAAGCCAGGCTCTTTAAAAGGCTCAAGGCCAGCGCCTGCGGGGCTTCTGCCTGTTTGTATCGAGAATGTACGAAATTTGTAAAAAAGTGAAAAACAGATTGGTGCCATCGGTTTGCCGGCCGATACTCCGGGCAATTCAAGACGTTCCACAAGGATATTTTCATGTTCTTTCCGCAAGGAGCACGCTCATGACCGTTGGTTATACCGGCGCCTGGCAGCCCAAGGCAGGTTTGTTGGTCCGCGATAATTCGCCATCGAGCAAACCGGTTTCACAAAGTGTGAAGGTCAAGCAGATGCTGGCGAAAGTCGGCAACGATCCGACCGTACTCAACACCCGGGAGATGGATAAGCAGGGGATTCACAAGAGCGTCAAGGGTTTCGACCCGGAAAACGTGACGCCCAAGCAACTGGGTAAACTGACTGACTTCCTGCGCAGTCGGGGACTCATTACGGATATCACGGCGATGACACTGCTCAATGCCGGTGACAAGTTCGATCGTTTCGGCATTCAGAAAGACCCGGACACCAAGTTCAACGCACTGGAATATTTCGCCACACAACTGGACACCATTCAGAACAACAATCTCAAGGGCAACAAGTACGCCAACGGGTTGATTCCCGAGTACAAGAAAGCCATTTACGTACTGCAGAACCTGAAAGTCTACGGGCAGGGTGGTGATCGTCCGCCTCCGCCGACCGACAAAGGTGTCAGCGCCAAGGCATGACCCAGCAACGAAAAGCCCCCGATAAAGGGGGCTTTTCGTTAGTGCGCCACGCTCGCCATTTTCAATTGCAGGTCATCGTGCAGCCGCTGCATCTGCGGGCAAATCAACTTCAGCGAGGGTGGTTTTGCGCCGCGATGAAACAACGCCAGCCATCCTGCACCTCGTTCATCTGGCGCCAGTCCGCTGAACACGAAACCCGCCGTCGTCAACGCGTGCCACGCGCTGTCAAACCCCTGCGCCAGCCTCAACCGGATTGAAATGAGCCAATGCGCCGGCAGTTCCTGCAACTGCCTGAGCAAACAGCCATCCAGCGCCCTGAAAGTCCCTTCATAACGATCCCATCGCTGTTCAAGATGCGCCGGTTCGCCCACCCATGGCGCAGCCTTTTCCTGCGTCCCGAACACACTGCACATCTGCAGCATGAAGTCCCGACAGCTGTCGGGCCATGCCAGTGCCGGTAGCGGCCGCCGGTTTCCATCAATGGGAAGGTAACCGATGACGAGCGACTCCCGTGCCGAGGCGTCATGCGGAGACGGGACACCGTCGGGCAGCCATCCCGTATTGTGAAAGCCGAGGCGGGCTGCCATGCGCTGTGTGTAGGGGTGGCAGGTCACCTGTTTGATCGTCACACCCCGCAATCCCAGCGTCCGGGCATCGATCAACAGCTGCCGCCCCAGCCGGGTGGCAATATTCTGGCCGCGGGTTTCGGAGGCAACCACGCTGAGCGCCAGTTCGGCGACAGACGAATCTTCGGCGTGAAGCAATGTCGCGCTCCCCAACACTTGATCTCCGTTCACCGCCACCCGTGAATGCCAGCGGCCTTGCGCATGGTTGCGGTCAATCATGCAGGGCAGATAAACGTGGGACTGGGCGTAGAGGTCGCCATAGATCTTGCGAAACAGCCTGCTCACGGCTTTTGCGTCGCCGTTGCGGTAGTTCCGCAGCGTTACGCGCTCCATCAGCGAAGCTCCGCACGGGGACTGTTGTAGACACGCAGGTCCAGCACGCGCTGGCGCTTGCCGGAGCGTGGGTGGCGTGAAAGGTCCTGAACGGTGCAACAGTCAATCTGTAAATCCAGCAGATGATCGGCGTTCAATTGCGAAATCAACGGATAGCGCTCGATCAATGCGCTGCGCAGCATCCGCTCTGATTCCGCCGACGCGGGTCGCACAGCATCCGGAGCCCACTTCAGGGTGAGGATGTCCTTTGTCCCGGTCTGCTCGATCACCAGTTGCCAGTCGTCACTGCGGGTAATGCGTTGTACGGCATTGCCAATTTCATCAGGCAGTAACGTCAGAATGCCCACCCGGACTCGCTGGCTGTCGGCGCAACGGCCCATCAATGCGAATTTGCGTGCGGGGGTTTGCGCAACCTCTCGCCAGCAGGCGCGGTCGCCGACCGGGTAGCGAATCAACGGCATCAACCGCCGGGTGAGATTGGTCATCACCAGACGTCCGGTGCGATCGCATTCCTCGATCACTTCGCCGGTCTGCTCGTCGAGGATTTCCAGCACGCTGTGGCCCTGCGTCATTCGATGTTCACCCAATGCGCAGTCGAAATGGCTGGCGCCGATGAAGCCGGCGTCGACACTGGCGTAACCCATGGAGGCAACCCGCACATTGGGGAATACCCGACCGAGCAGTTGCAACTGCGCCGGGAACAGGCTTTCACCTGCATAGAGCAGGGATTCGACGCACTCCAGCCGCCGTCCCTGGCGCTCCAGCCATGCGGCAAAGGACAGCAAATGCGCGGGTAAACCTGTCAGCGCATTGATCCGGTGCCGGAAAATCGCCTCTGCCAGGACGGCCGGATCGACGTGGCCGGTGAAAGGAAACTCCACGATGCCCGGCTGTACATGGGCCAGGGCATCGTGGGTGAAGATGAAACTGGCATACAGATCGCCGACGAAAAACAGGTTGGCGACCCGGTCACCCTTGTTCAACCGACCCTTGAGGCTGCCTGCGAAATCTTCCACCAGCGTTTGCCATTCACAGCGCCCGAAAACCGACAATTTGCCATCGCCGGTCGTCCCGCCGGTCTTGAAGACCAATGCGTTATCCAGGCCTGCGGTCAGCACCGGCCAGTGGTCGAGGTCGTGGCTACCTTTCCAGTAGTGCGCAGGCTCAATGACCGGCAGTTCGGAGAGCGACGTTATCTGCTCGGGCACCTCGCTGAAGTGGCTGGCGTAAAAGCTTGAATGCTGACGCGCAAAAGCCACCAGCTCTTGCCAATCAGTTACTGGCTTCATGGTGTGCTCCTTGCAGAACGGAGGACGCGCGAACTCTCCGGTTATCGATCAGCAGCGGCGTCTTGCCGCTGTGTTTGTTTCGGGTGAAACCGTCGATGGCGCACATTTGTGCCTCTACCGTCAGCAGCCCGGTCTGCACGAGGGTGGCCAGCGTCGCATAGCCCAGCAATCGTTCATGCACCTCGCGGGGTTCGAGCGGACTTCTGAATTTCATGCATTCGAGTCCGTCGGGGGCATGTTCGAGGATCACCTGGAATTCGCTCTGCAGGTGCTGCGCCAGCTCTGACAGACAGATGAAATCGGTGCCGATGCGCACCAGCCTGCCATGGCGCTGAAGCAATTCGAAACGGGGCGTCGTCAGGCCGCAGCCACACTGTCCGGGCACCCAGCGACCGCTGTCGCCGACGTCATAACGCTGCACGTTCTGACCTTGCCGTTCGATGGAGGTGAACACCAGGCGACCGGTTTCGGTGTCATGGACAGGACGATCGGCCTCGAACGCGACAATTTCCAGGTGCTGGATATCGCTCAAAAGATGAAACACACCGTCGCCGGTGGCTGAGCACGCGTGACCGAGCGGGCCAGCATCGACACTGCCGTAGATCGCCGAGCGGATCAGGCTGACGCCGCAATCCTGCAGCAAATGGCGGCTCTGTTCGCCGAGGTGCTCGCCGCCCACAAATACTTTTTCGACCCCGCCATAGGCGCGCAGACGCATTTGTTCGTTGAGGAACAAGCGGTGCAGGGTGCTTGGCATGCCGATCAGCGTGTTTACCCGCTGATCGACGATCAATTGTGCAATCTCCCGGTAATCATCATCGGCCGGGGCACCCATCGGCAGGTGTGTAACGTCCAGTTGCTCCAGTACTTTGGAAAAGCTGAAAAAACCGCCATACAGACCGCCGCTGAAAAACAGGTTCATCACCCGGTCCCGGCCCGGATCGAGTCCGGCGGCGAACAGACCGTCGGCCGTAGCGCGCATCTGCCGGTGGAAATCGCGATAACTGAAACCCGATAGCGCCGGCACGCCGCTGCTGCCGCCGGAGCGGAAATACAGCTGGGCCGTCGGGTTGATCGGGCGAGCGATGAAATCTTCCTTGCTCATGATCGGCAGGTTCGTCAGGCAGGGCGCAGTGGGTGCGCCGTCGAGCGAAGCATGGGAGGGCAGCTGTGTCGGTGACAGACTTACCGAGACTCGCCGGCTCAGGCGCTGCAAGGCATAGACACCGTCATGGGGTTCGCCTTCGTAGCCATCGTGAATCGCCGACACCGGAGCAATCCGGGTGACACCGGCGGCGATCAGGATCCGTGAAAGCGCTGCAATCTGCCGTTCCGGGCAGATCAGCGCGCAGCTTTGCAGCACGTTTCGCCATGGCAGCAACGTCTCGATCGACCGTGCGTGCGGCATTGGCTTGAGCAGCAGGCTGCGAAACAACGGTGAAGGCTGCAATGACTGGTCGTGGGTCCAGATCACCCGCCAGCCCGGTGTTGCCCAGACCTCGCCGGCCACCTCGGTGAAGCTGTGTGCGAGCCGGGCCATGGCCGTATCGGTGGTGATTTGCGAGGCTTCCTGAAGGGTTGGCGGCAACGGTGGCCATTGCCCCGCACGGCGTTCGAATGCTTCGCACAGGCTTAAACCGATATCGCGCAGTACGGCCGGGTCGTCGCTGTCCACCAGCAACCATTGCGGGCTGGAGCAGGCTTGCTGATCGAGTCGGCAGACCTCATCCACCACGTCATCCAGTATCTGTGGCGAGACGGCGTCCGGGGTCAGATAAACGAAGCTGATGCGATGTCCCCAATCGATCCAGCGGCACCCGGCGGGAATCTGCTCGCGGATCGCTTGCAAGGCCGACTCGCCACCCCAGGCCGAGACGCCGTTGGCCCATCGGCACAACTGGCCGATTTGTGCGGTGGTCGCCGGAACGACAGCGACGTGCCCGGCCAGTTGGCCACTGGGGTCGCATTGCGTCAGCGCATGGAGCAATTGCGCGGTCAGGCCGTCGTCGCTGCTGCTGGGGCGCAGCCAGTTGACGTTGCCGGCCAGCAGGCTCTCGATTACCGCACAGAACGCCAGCAGTGTCGCGTTGCCGGGGGTGATGTGAACCACCAGGCCCAACGGGCTCCAGCGCTCGAAGCGCGGCTGGCGATAATCGGGGCGGCGCAGCGCAGCGGGTTGATCGCCCAGCTCACGTTCGAGTTTGCGCAATAGCCCTTGCGGTTGGCAGAACTCGATCAGCGACTGGCGTTGTCCGGCGTCGAGTGGCAGGGCCAGCGTACTGTCGCCCAGCCGGACGGCAAACGCGGCCGCTGCCTGGATGACTGTCCCGCTGTGCAAGGGCAGGTTCAGGTGAAATGGCAGCGTCTGGCGCAGTTGATCCAGCGCGGCATCAAGGCTGAATTCATCGTGAAGTTGTCCATTGATCAGGTACATATCAGTGCCTCCCCAGCAATTCGGAAGCCGCCATGGCGCAGCTTCTGCCGGCGCTGGTGGCGGCGCGGCCATGCAGTTCGAACCAGTCGCTGTCCAGGCCGCAGCCGCAGTTCGTGCCGGGGTGCAGGGTGATCAGGTCGCTCATGACGACGGCATGGGCCGGGCTCGAGGAAATGTAGGGCGAGACCGCACTCAGCAGCCCCGGCCGGCCATAGGGCAGGACGGTGAAATCGGAGGGGCTACGTACAAATATCTTCGAATAGACCGGAACATGGAAATGATGGTGAGCGCATTCGAGGTAAGGCACCGGATGTTCGACCGCACCGTAACCGTCGCGGCAACGGGACAGATCGATCCCGAGTTGCCGATGGATTCGCTCGTACAAATGCTGGCGAGGGATTTCCTGCGCTGCGCTGGTTTTCCAGCCGCCGCCAAACAGCACCAGCGAATTCGCTGCCAATTGCAGGTTCGCCACTCCGGTGGCCTGCATGCGTTGCAGGGTCTGCCAGAGAAACGCCGGGAAACCGATGATCCGCACCGGCAGGCCTTCTTCGGCAAATGACTGTAGGGCCGAGATCACGCCGAAGCCGTCGAACTCGTGGCCGCCTCCGGTTCGTCGCAATGCGTAGGCCACGCGGTTGACCGGCGCGAACCGGCACAGGAACTGATCGGTGAACGACGTGCCCAGGGTGATGCTGGCTTCGGGCTCGTAGCTCAGCAGCAAGTAGTTGCACGGCGTGTGCGGACTGTCCCAGCCATAGTGGTGGAAAATCCGTTCAACCATGTATTGAGCGGCGGCCAGACTGCGCTCGTCATAACGCATGCGGCTTTTCTGGCCGCTGGTGCCTGACGATGTCAGTTCCAGTGCGTCTGCACCGGTCGGGCTGAGCAGTTGTTGCTGTTTGAAAAAACTGGCGAAGATCGGCGGCAGTCGAGACCAGTCGTCGAGGCTGTCCAGGTCTGCCACGGCCAACCCGTTGGCCTTCAGCCAGTGTTCATAACCGGGCGTGTGCTCGCTGTGAAACCGGCTGATTTCGGCCATGGCCCGATCAAAGAGCCCTGCCGGCACGGATTCCGGACAATAGGGTTGCGTCAACGCACAGAGTGCGTCGCTATGGGGGAAGTCGAACATCAGGCGTCCTTGTTATTGATGTGGCGAGGAAGCGGTTTCTGCCGAGGTGTTTCGAAGAAACCGGTACAGGAGGGGCAGGCTCAGCAGCCCGCCCACGGCCGCCCAGAGGGCGAAGGATTCGAGGCGGGCACCGCCGCCGATGGCCGCGATGAGTGAACCGCCAGCGGCCATCACTGCAATCGAGATCATGCCCACGGCTGCCGAGACCAGCCCCTTGCTGTCATCGCTGGAAAACAACGCAAGCCGATACAGCACGGCATTGCTCATGCCCAGGCCAACGGCATACAGCGCGAGGCCGGCAATCAGCAAACCGAGGGATACGCCGATCAGCGCGCCGCCCAGCAAACTCAGCAATCCGAGGCAAAACGGCCAGAGCGCGAGGCGAATCAATTGCGGCAGCTCGCGCGAGGCTAGCAACCGGTCAAGGAGCAGATTGCCGACGATGACTGCCGAAAAGATGGGGATCTGCCACAACGCGTACTCTCGCGTCGACAAGCCAAGCCACTGGATCAATAACAGTGGCGCGAGGCCGATCCAGGCGATCAACGGCAGGCTCATCAACCCGAGCGCAAGGCTCGCTCCAAGGAACTCCGGGTTGCGCAGCAGCGCCAGGTAGCGATGACGGGTCTTTCGCCAGGACAGCGGAATCGGGGCCGGGTGGCCGCCATCGCGACGAATCACTCCAATGGTTTCCGGCAGGCAGACATAGAGCCCGATCCATGCGATAGCGGCAGCCAGCCCCAGGGCCAGAAACAGGTCGCGCCAGCTCATCCACTCCAGCAACAGACTGCCGAGCAGCGGCCCCAGCAACGGTGAAAGCAGCGCGATATTGCCGAGCAACGCCATAAGCCGCACGGAATCGGCTTCAGAGAAGACTTCCTGGAGCGCGGGATAACTGACCGCGACCACGAACCCCAATCCCATGCCTTGCAACAGCCGTAATGTGTTGAACACTTCAATGCCGGGTGTGACGATCGCCGCAGCGCAGGTCACTGCGAAGAGCGCACAGCCGACGAGCAACAAAGGGCGCCGGCCAAACCGGTCGGACAGTGGCCCGATCAGCCATTGCAGGCAGACGCCTCCGATCAGATACAGGTTGAACGCATCGGGAATATGGCGTGGGTCGGCGCCGAGGTCTTCGGTGACGGTGAGCATGGCCGGCATGATCATGTCGCTGGCCATGTAGGTCAGCCACTCGAACAGCGTGATGGACAGACAGAAGCCGAGGGTTTTTAGCGGGGGGATATCGATGAGTGTTCTTTGCATGCGCTTCCATGGCCTTCAAAGGGGAGAGCGCAAAGGCTAGGGGCGAGGGGGCAGGTGTTCTATGTCATTGGTGTGACGATGCATGTCACAAGTTTGCGTGATGTTGCGAAAGGTGAATGTCCTATTGTTCTTGGCGAAACGTCCGACATTTTGATGGGGAGGAACTACGGAAAATGCCCACATCCTCGTGGGCATTTTTCACAGGTATTTAATCAAATGTTGCATTTGAAGAGACGATTGTCAGTGCTCTTGCGATGTCGGATTTACCGATGTTGGTAGTAACCAGGGCCTCCGCCGTAGTAGCGATGATCGCCATGCCAGCCGCCGTGGGGGAAAATGATGCAGCCGCTCAGTGTGAGCAGTGCCAGAACTGGAATCAGCCAGGTGATTCGACGCAGCATTTCAAAAGTCCTCATGGTTAACGCCGTATGGAGTCAAAACTCTTCATCGGCTGTAACATGTGACCTCGTTTGCAGCGGCGCATCCCCGTGACACGGTATGCCCATGGCATGAAAGCCGATACAAACCCGATACATTTCAAAGTTTCAGGAATTCGCAATGACTCAGTCGCAACGTTTGAAGTACTCGATTCTGATCGCCCTTACCGTACTGGCGATCATGTTCGGCCTGTCCTGGTTGCAGAACGCCGGGATGATCAGCCAGAAAGTGTTCCAGTACATCGCTATTGGCGTGGCGGTGGTCGTGGTGGTGATCAACGGGGTGATGCGCCGCAAGGTCAAACCCTGACGGCGCTCGAGAAGGGAATCAATCGCTGTTGAGGACGGCGGCAGCCTGTGGATGCAGGCTGTAGCTCTTGTCGGCATTGAAGGTGATCACACCTTCGGCGCACAGGCGCTTCAAGACTTCGCGCACGCTGAGAAAGGACAGCGGAATGCCCAGTTCCAGCAATTGGCTGTGGACACCGCGCACACCCAGGCTGCGCTCGCTCTCGGCGGCGACCAGCAGGGCATCGATGACTTTCAGGCGAATCAGGCTGGTGCGCAGGCCGAAGCTCTTGAGCAGCAGGCGAATACGTTCATTGCCGTGGCGTTCGACTCGTGGTCCGAATACGCCGGCGTGCGAACCCATGGAAGCTCCTTGTGGTGCCTGGCTACCGTCCGATGGTAGTTGCGGGATGTACATGCGATTTCTCCTTTTCAGAGCCTGATCAGGAAGGGTTATGGGTGCTCTCTCTAAACAAGACGTATCAGCCCGACAAATCATGAAGCGAAAAATGTAGAAAATTTGTCGATGATTCGTCTTTTCTCCGTGATCCGGGCTTTAAACGGTCTGGTAATCCCCTAAATTTTTTTTCATCGGTTTCGTTTCCCGGTCAGGCTCATTGCGCGTGGACGCGTGGGTGATTTCTGGGCGGAGCTGCTGCGCATGGCTTTTCGATCACGGCGCGCTCCGCTCTCAGGCATTTCGATCAGGAGCGAGCGTGATTATTTCCAGGCAGTTAACCGGGCTGACCCTTGCCGGCATGTTTCTCGGGCTGAGCCTGTCGGCGCAGGCGTTCAGTCCTTCCACCCAGGCCGGGGCCGACATTCGTCGCACGGGATTTGGCGTACCGCACATCCGCGCTGAAAACGAACGTGGCCTCGGATTCGGCATCGGTTATGCCTATGCGCAAGACAATCTGTGCCTGCTGGCCAACGAGATCGTCACGGTCAATGGTGAGCGGTCGCGCTACTTCGGGCCGGATCAGTTGACTGTCGAAGAGCGCGAGAACCGCGTCAGTGACGTGTTCTTCCAATGGCTCAATACCCCTCAAGCAGTCAGTGCCTTCTGGCAGGCGCAGCCGGTCGAAGTGCGTGATCTGGTGGAGGGTTATGCCGCCGGCTACAACCGCTATCTGGCCGAGCGCCGCCGGCAAGGGCTGCCGCAACAGTGCCAGGGCGAATGGGTGCGTGATATTGCGGCCGAGGACCTGGTGAAGCTGACGCGTCGGCTGCTGGTCGAGGGCGGCGTCGGTCAGTTCGCCGAGGCACTGGCCGGGGCCACGCCGCCGCAAGCCACTGCACAAAACCCGAGTCATGCCCGCGCCTATGACCTGGCCGCCACGCGCCTGCAACGTTTCGCCCTGGACCGCGGCAGCAACGCAGTGGCCGTGGGCAGCGAGCGTTCCTTCAACGGCCGTGGAATGTTGCTGGCGAACCCGCATTTTCCGTGGGTCGGTGGCATGCGTTTCTATCAGATGCACCTGACCATTCCCGGCAAACTGGACGTGATGGGCGCGGCGCTGCCGGGTCTGCCGATGATCAACATCGGTTTCAACCAGCACCTGGCCTGGACCCACACCGTTGACTCGTCCAAACACTTCACGCTTTATCGCCTGCAACTCGATCCGAAAGATCCAACCCGTTATGTGCTAGATGGCAAATCGTTGCCGTTGAACAAGCAAACGGTGACGGTGCAGGTCAAGCAGGCGGACGGCCAGGTGACGCCGGTATCGCGGGATATCTACAGCTCGCAGTTCGGCCCGATCGTGCAGTGGCCGGGCAAGCTCGACTGGGACAACCAGTACGCCTACAGCCTGCGCGATGCCAACCTCGACAACGATCGTGTGTTGACGCAGTGGTACGCGATGAACCGCGCCGCCAATCTCAAGGATCTGCAGGATTCGGTGCACAAGATCCAGGGCATTCCGTGGGTCAACACCCTGGCGGTGGATGACAAGGGGCAGACGCTGTACATGAACTTGTCAGTGGTGCCGAACGTCAGCGCCGACAAACTGGCCAGGTGCAGCGATCCGCGTATCGGCCTGCAAATGATCGTCCTCGACGGCTCCAACAGCGCCTGCGCCTGGGACATCGATCCGCAGGCGGCGCAGCAGGGCATTTACGCGTCGAGCCAATTGCCGCAATTGCTGCGCAAGGATTTCGTCCAGCACTCCAACGATTCGGCCTGGCTGGCCAACCCGGCGCAACCGCTGACCGGTTTCTCGCCGCTGATCAGTCAGGAAGGCCAGCCACTGGGGCTGCGCTCGCGTTTTGCGCTGGATCGCCTGGCGACCCTGAGCAAAAAAGGTTCGGTGTCGGTGCAGGACCTGCAACACATGGTGATGGATGATCAGGTGTTTCTCGCCGGCCAGGTGCTGCCGGATCTGTTGAAATTCTGCGCCTCGCAAACCAGCGCCGAGGCCGAGTTGAAATCGGTGTGCAGCAGTCTCAAGGCCTGGGACGGTCGGGCGAACCTGGATTCGGGAATGGGCCTGGTGCATTTCCAGCACATCATGCAAGCCTTGCAGAAATCGCCAGCAATCTGGCGTGTGGCGTTCGATCCGAAGGATGCGCAGCACACCCCGCGCGAACTGGCGACTGAAAAGCCCGAAGTGGCCAAGGCGTTGCGCGAAGCGATGCTGGCGTCAGCCGAATCGGCCGGCAAGATGGGCCTGACTGCGCAAACCCGGTGGGGCGATGTCCAGGTGGTCAGCAGTGGTGGTCAGCAGACGCCGATCCATGGCGGCCCGGGTACGCTGGGGATCTACAACGCGATCCAGAGCGTGCCGCGTGAGGACGGCAAACTCGAAGTGGTCAGCGGGACGAGTTATCTGCAAGTAGTGACGTTCGACGACAAGGGGCCGCACGCTCAGGGCCTGCTTGCGTTCTCGCTGTCCAGCGATCCGGCGTCGAAGTACTCGCGGGATCAGACCGAAGCCTTCTCGAAGAAGCAGTGGAGCGTGTTGCCGTTCACCGAACAGCAGATCAAGGCCGATCCGCAGTATCAGGTGCAAAGCGTGCGTGAAGAACTGGATAAGGCAGGAAAGGTAGCGGCGCAGTAATCAGTCGTCACGATGTCGCAACACGCACTGAAGGCCGCTCCCGCAAAGGGGCGGCCTTCAGCTTTTTGGCGGTTGCTGCGGCATCGGGTTGATCACCGGGTTGCCGTCCTGGTTGCGGGTGATGAACACCGGCAGGACTTTGGGCATCGAGCCGGCGAAGCTGTTCAGCTCCTTGATGTTGTAGATGCCGCCGACCCGGATCGAACCCGTGGCGCTGTCGGCCAGCATCAGCGGTTTGTCCAGGTAACGGTTGATCAGTGGCAGGGCTTCGTTCAACGCCAGGTTGTCGAGGATCAGCTTGCCGCTGCGCCAGGCCAGCGAAGTATCGCTGGCGTAGGTCTGGCTGATTTGCGGCATGTAGTCGCCGTGCTTGTAGCGAGCCTGCATCGAAGGCCCCAAACGCAGGCCGTCACCGGACAACTGAGTGTTGCTGGTGACCAGTACGGAACCCTCGACCAGATTGACCTTCACCTGGTCTTCATACATCCAGACGTTGAACCGGGTACCGGTGACGCGAATCCTGCCTTCGGCCGCCTTCACGATGAACGGGTGGCTCAGGTCGTGGCTGACTTCAAAGAATGCCTCGCCCTTTTTCAGGGTGACCCGGCGCTCGTCCTTGTAATTGCTGAAGGTCAGATCGGTATTGAGGTTCAGCTCGACCTGACTGCCATCGCTCAAGGTGACGTGGCGGACGTTGTCGGTGGCCGCGAAATGCTGATAGCTGTTGGGCAGCCAGCCAAGGTTCCATCCGGTCCAGGCCGCCAGCGGCAGCGCCAGCGCGCAAACGGACGCCGCTACCGCATATTGACGCCAGGTCCGGGCCGGTGGCCGGATCGGCACGATTACCGCTGGCTCCGGGCGCGGCAGGTGTTCGGCGACATCCCAGATTTCCAGCATGGCCTCGTATTCGAACGCGTGCAGCGGGTGCGCGTCGCGCCATTGTTCGAATGCCAGCCGTTCCTCGGCGGTGCAATCGACGGCGTGCAGGCGCATGCACCAATGCGCAGCGGCATCGGTGATCGCATCGTATTCGGCTTCGGAAAGGGTGTTCTGGGTCATTGACTCGTCCTGATTTGCTGCATTCTAACCTTGACGGGAAGGTGGCGAGAACCGGGGTCATGGCGATTTCCCATCAATGAGGCGCTGCTTCCTCCGTCATACCCCTGAAACACGGGATGTATTGAGCACAGTATTCACGATGCAGAGTGAAAAAATGATCAAAAGCGCACTGTTCGCATTTGCGCGCGGGCGCCGGGCCCGCGTGCAACGTGCGTCAAGGGGACTGAACCGGATCGAGCTGCCGGCCGATTTCGCAGATCAGGCGGGCGATGGAGTCGGCGTTGCGCAAGATGACGTCGATTCGCACGTCCGGCGTCTGCGGATCGAGAAAGGCGTTGCGAGCTTCCTGCATGGTTTTGCTTCCCGTCAGCTTCAGAACTTCTTCACTGATGAGCTGCATGTCCGGGACCTTGTCGATGTCGACCCAGGACTTGAGTGTCGTATTCCATTCGGCGAACAATTGTGCCCGGGGAGTGCTCAGAGACAATGCAGATGTCTGATCGAACTGCAGCTCCTGAAACAGTAACGCTCCAGGAGCCGTGATGGTCGAGATCAGGTCGCTGAACGGCTCCCGAGCTCTTAACGAGGCGATATCCAGCGCCTTGCTGTACTGGTGGGAAAACTCGTGAATCAACGTTGACGCCTGTGCATGGCCATCGACATCGAATGCCTCCAGCAAATGGTTTTTGAACTGACCCAGTTGCTGGTCAAAAAAGTGCTCGGTGAAATGCACCAGTTTCTTCTCGTCACCGTCCAGTACGAACGCAATCACATCGTGCATGAACCGGTTCGAACCGACGACAAATCTATCGGAATCCAGCAACTCATCGGCCGGATCCACCAGCGCCCGACAGATCGGCAGGATCGTCGCGCTGATCTTGGCAAGTGTTGCGGTAGTGACGGTTGGCACATCAAAAAAACGTTCAATGAATCGGCTCACCCGGGGATTGTCGGTGCCGTGGCTGAGCGGTGTCAGATTATGCAGGCAGTAGAAGGCATAGCGCCGCGCAAGGTCGATGGCGTTTACCAGCATCCTGGCCTTGTCCGGGTATTTCAGACGGATTTCGTCCATCCCGCGAGCCTCGATGTTCAGCATCGTGCGGCGCAGTCGGGAAATGGTGTTGCGCTCGGCCAGCTTTCTGAAGGCCTGGCCGTAGTGGACGGTCTGATGCGTCGGGCTCTGTACCATGGCCAGACCGCTTTTCTGAAACCGGAAACTGTGTTTACCGGCACCCGTCAATTGCCAGGATGAGTCGCGTTTTGTGACCTGATAGACCTTGCCGTTGATGGCTGCATAGTCGCGATTCGTGTCGGGCTGGTGGTAGGTTCCCGTTGTCGAGCCGTACGCCAGATCCTTGAGCGCAACGTGGGTGGCTTCGAAAGATTGCATCACGGTGCGTATTGGCGAAGTCGGCTCCACTTCAGCGATATCGGGCGACGCGGCTTCACGGGTTTGTTGCCCGGCAGTTGCGGCATCGGTCGAAATCTCCGGCAGCAACGCCATCTGCACCATTTGCACGCCGCCGGCAATAAACGACTGCATGGCCCGTTTCCAGTGATGGTCCTGCAAGGCTTCGGCCGAGTCTTTGAACTCGTCGTAGGCGCGCCAGAGAAAGGGCACAAAGGCCAGTTTGCCTTGCAACGTTGTCGCGACCTGCCTGATGCCATGGCTGAACAGGGTCTTGACGTTTTCCCAATCTGACTGTGCTTCGCGTTCTGTCTGTGATTCGAGCTGCTGCTGCAGGAGCTTGAGGTTGTCGTTATACAGCTGCTCCAGCAGGTTGCCTTCGATGGGGTGACTGGCCAGGGTCATTTCGCTGGTCTGGCCCGCCGTGGCTGCCAGCAGGCTGCGAAAAACCGCCTGCCGGCCGGCGGGCAGGCGCCGAAGCAACAGGTTCTGCAGAGGCCCCGGTGTATTCAGGGCTGCGATCAGTTCCATCTCGGTCCTGAATTCGTGAAACAGCTGTTCGGCATACGGCGCGTACAACACCAGAGGCCCATCGTGCCGCTGACCTGGAGCAAAGACGTAAAGTCCCAACGCGGTTTCTGCGCTGGCACCGATTGTCTTGACCAGTGCCAGCGGGCTCACGACGACATGGGCACCGGACACGGTGGCGCGAGCATAGCCATCAGGCATGTCCAGTGCCTGGCAGACCTGGGTATAAGCGGCAGTCGACAAATGCTGCTGAAGTTTCAATGCGTGGGCATGCTGCATCAATTGCCAGGGCACCTGGCGGAAAAAGCGTTGCTTGCGTTCACGACCTTCAAGCGTGTCCGTCGAGAGAGCCGCCGCTACCTTGTGTCCAAAGGTCGTCGGGATCTCCAGCGACAGCAGCAATTGATCGACCGCTCTGCGATCCAGTCCGGGAGGCAGCGATTCGGTGGTTTTCGACACCACCTTGTAACCCGTGCCCTGGAGTACGTTGACGTGATTGAGGGCAAAATCGACCAGGTTGCGGGGAGGGCCGGCCAGCGCCAGATTGGGGATGATTTCGATCTGTCGGGGATCGAGGTGCTCGTTCGGAAAGCGCAGGGCGAGCGAGGTTTTCAGTGCGTGTTCGACATGCTCGACCAGCGGTGTGACGCCTGTCAGGTAATCCTTGTCGTCGACGACATTGCGGTTCCAGCGTTCAAGCAGTTCGACGTGTCGCTTCTGATCCATGACCGGGGCCATACTCAGCCAGGCAGGAAATGTCTGTTGGTTCTCGATGGCCCGGGCATGTTCACTCGCCAGGCGCAGGTTGGTCTGGGGTGGCATCCCGCGCAGCGCTGACAGGGCCTTTTCCCGTTTCGTGCTGTCCTGCAGGCGCTGACGTACCTGTTCGCATCGCGACAGATAGTGCTCGACGGCCGACTGAATACGGTCTTGCAACACGTTGCCATGAAGGGTGCGCAACCGCCCGAGGGTATAAC
This sequence comes from Pseudomonas sp. R43(2017), assembly GCF_002112345.1. NCBI lineage: Bacteria > Pseudomonadati > Pseudomonadota > Gammaproteobacteria > Pseudomonadales > Pseudomonadaceae > Pseudomonas > Pseudomonas sp. R43(2017). Next base: position 600,766 of record NZ_NEHJ01000001.1, on the reverse strand, counting down.
GCTGATGGGGCTGGTACTGCTCGGGAAGGATGTTCTCCAGCACTGACAGGCTTTGAACGTTGTCGAGCAGCCGCCTGTTCAGCGTCTGTCGGGCATTGGCGACGCTGTCGAAAGCCTCCAGCCCCAGTGCCGGCGTCCACAACACGGCACGTCCCGAGTGACGGGCGTCGAGGCCGCCGCGTTCGGTCATGAAGACGCAATGGGCCAGGGGCCAGACGGTCTTGCCGTCGGGCGTCTCGAGGGTGAGGGCAAAGGCATCGGGCCGGAAACCTCCAAGCCCCGGACGTTCCAGGCGACTCGGTCGGTCAGCGTTGATGACGGTTTCGACGACGGCCTGGGCCCAGGCCGGCAGACTGCCACTCGATGCCCTGAGACGGGCTTCACCGTTCACGCCGACGAACCAGGCATGGGCCAGATCCGCTTTCATGTTCTCAAGCCAGGCGCGCTGGGTGTCCCGGGTTGTCATGGGCTGTCTGTCGAGATTTTCCAGCAGTGGCGTCTCGACCGCATGGTACGTCCTGATCGCCGCGCGGGCCTTGTCGGCCAGAAGGATCGAAGGCTGCTGGCTGCCGGACCAGACCGGTTGTGTGCTCCAGCGCCCCTGGGCATCGAGTTGCAGCAGATGTTCGTGAATCATCGAGCGGATATCCACGCTCTTGTCGAACAGTGCATGGAGGTTTACCGCTCCGTCGCTCAGACGAAACACTTGCAGGGCGTACTCGACGTTCTGTCGTTGCTTGGTGATGATCGATTCGCACAGGAACCGGAACACCTCGCCGGCCACCCGGTCTCCCGAAACCTGAGGCCGATCGAAGCCCAGGAAGCGGCTGCGTTCCTCCAGGCTCAGCAGGGCATAGAGTTCATCCTCGTGGCCTTCGGCAACGAACTTGCTCTGCAGGGTCGCTTTCAGGTCCTGATAGTCCTTGAGCTGGTGCAGTCCTTGAGATGGCGTGTAGAGAAACGCATCAGAACCGCTGCTGATCATCAATGAGCCTGCCAGCTCGACATAATTGGCCGGGTTTTCCCAGAGGCGAACGGTTTCGGTGATGGGGGCAGAAGGGTGCTCGGCTGTCGGCCGGATCAACTGATGCAGCGTGTCGAACTGGTTTGCGTCGAGGATTCCGGCTTCGCGCTTGCGCATCCAGTCGACTCGCGCCTGATCCTCCAGTACCCGGGCCAGGAAAGCACGGCGCGTCGAACCCAAGACTGCGGCAGCGTTCCAGTAATGTTCCAGCTGCCGGAAGAGCAACGCCGGCAACATGCCGGAGGCCTGGATGACGGCATTTCTCCATTGTTCCTGGTCATGGGGGCCCGGTGTCCTGGCGGGATGGGAAAACCCGGGCTGGCGAGTACCCAACCAGCGCTGGTGGCGGTAGTGCAGCAACACGGCCTCGCTCAGGCTCATGGAGTCGACCCGGGGGACATCACCGGCGGGCTCGGAATTGCCATCCGTGTCTTGAGCCGAGTAAACGCTGACCCGGGTGCGACTCTGCTGCAACGCCCCGAAGTGGGGCTGGAGCAGTTCATCCAGTGCGCTGTCCAGCAATTGGGTGAGAGTCGGCAGTTTCTTCAGTTCGTCCAGCACGGCCTGGGCATTGAGCAACGGACCTTGCCTGAGGGAGGTATCGCGTTCCTCGAACACATCTTCTTCGATGATCGAAAACGTCACCGAAATGCGCTCGGCATCCTGCAGTCGTCGTTGCTGGGCCAGCGGTAGAAAGGCCAGCAGGGTGTCCTGATCGTCGACTGTTCTGAGGCGTGCTTCGAGCTGTGCCCTCAGGTTGGCGCGACTGTGATATTTGCGGATGCCGTCGTACGGGGTGTAAAGGATCTGGCCCTTGTCGTAAGGGGTTTCACTCAGAACGAATGCGCCTGGCAGCGTGACGGGTAACTGGTTGTCGGCGGTGAGCAGAATACGTTCGGCCAACATCGGCGGCCTCTGCTGGCGCCGTAATCTATCGGACGCCAGCCGGACATCGGCCAGCCAGCGGAAATCCTTGTCTTCAAGGCCGTGGATTCTGCCCAGTTCGGGCCACAGCCCCGGGGAGTCGAGGGCTTCTGGGAACAGCAATGCGGGTGTGGGCATCTCAAGTCTCGAAAAGTGTGCGTGGGCACGTGAATGGCGAGACGTGAGGCTAGGGACCGGGGAGCCGTCGCAGGTGGTATATGAATATTGCCTGGAAGTTTCACCACAGACATTGCAGGGTTGACAGGCCACCGGCTGCCCGTGGTTAATCCGGATGCGTCAGTTCGTACGCTGTTGTTCCCTCCAATAATTATTCTGGAGCTTCAGATGTCTGCGCCACACGATCATGCGATCTCGTCCACGGTGTCCCTGGACGAGCTGACTCAACTGCTGGAAACGATCTTTATCCGTCACGGCACCTCGGCCGAGGTGGCCGCAACGCTGGCCGCCAATTGCGCCAACGCCGAGCGGGACGGCGCCCACAGTCATGGTGTATTCCGGATCCCGGGATATGTCTCGACCCTCAACAGCGGCTGGGTCAACGGCAAGGCTGTGCCAAAGGTCGAGGACGTCGCATCAGGGTTTGTCAGTGTCGATGCCGGTAACGGTTTCGCCCAGCCTGCGCTGGCGGCGGCACGTCCGCTGCTGGTGGAAAAGGCCCGCAGTGCCGGGATCGCGATATTGGCGATCCGCAATTCCCATCATTTCGCCGCGCTGTGGCCGGACGTCGAGCCGTTCGCCGACGAAGGCCTGGTGGCGCTGAGCGTGGTCAACAGCATGACCTGTGTGGTGCCCCACGGCGCCGACCGCCCCCTGTTCGGCACCAATCCCATTGCTTTCGCTGCGCCTCGGGCCGACGGAGCGCCGATCGTGTTCGACCTGGCCACCAGCGCCATCGCCCACGGCGACGTGCAGATCGCCGCGCGCAAAGGTGAAAAACTGCCGGCGGGCATGGGCGTGGACAGCCTCGGCCAGCCGACCTGTGATCCGAAAGCGATTCTCGAGGGCGGCGCCTTGCTGCCGTTTGGCGGGCACAAGGGCTCGGCGTTGTCGATGATGGTTGAGCTGTTGGCGGCAGCGCTGACCGGTGGCAATTTCTCGTTCGAGTTCGACTGGAAGAACCATCCCGGGGCCAAGACCCCGTGGACCGGTCAGTTGCTGATCGTGATCGACCCGAGCAAGACCGCCGGGCAGAGCTTCGCCGAGCGCAGTCAGGAGCTGGTCAGGCAGATGCATGGGGTAGGGCTCAAGCGTTTGCCGGGTGATCGGCGGCATTTGCAACGGGCCAGATCATTGGCCGAGGGCATCGTGCTGGATGAGCAGACCCTGGCGCAGTTGCGTGAACTGGCGGGCGAATGACAATTGAGCGGACATGAAAAAGGCGAGCCCGATGGCTCGCCTTTTTTGTTCTCGCTCAGCGGCGGCCGAGCAACAGACCGACCACCAGACCGAAACCGGCGGAAATCGCCACGGTCTGCCACGGGTGGCCACCGATGTAGCTCTCGGTAGCGTCAACCGCCGGTTTGGTGCGGTCACGCACGCTGGACACCGAATCCAGTGCCTGCTGCAGTTTCAGGGCGATTTGTCCGCGCAGGGTTTCCGCTTCCTCGCCGACCAGTGAGGCACTGCTTTTGAGCAGTTTGTCCGACTCTTCGATCAGAGCCTGAAGTTCGCTGAACGCTTGATCCTTGATTTGGTCTTCAGCGGCTTGAACGGCGCTTTTGCGGGCCATTGGGTGACTCCTTGCAGGTGAATGGACAGTGAACAATGGAGTGTGGCGCTGCTTGAAAAGTTGCAGTGAATTTCTTTCAGGAAGAAAAACCAGCGCCGGAGATTTCCGTCCAGCGTGTAAGATGTCGCCATTTCATGCAGCAGGTAATTCCCCATGAGCTTCAATCTGGCCGACAAATCCCTCGCAGAGCGCGCTGCGCTGGAAGACGAGAAATCCCGACTGTTCGAACTCTGGCAGAACAATCTGGGCAAAGCCAAGGGCGAAGCCGCACGATTGTTCGGCGAGCGCTCCAAGCGCAAGGGCAAATGGGCCGAATTCGTGCGCGCCGAGCTGGACGGCATGTCGCCGCCGGAGTTCGCCAACATGGTGCGCAGTGAAGTCAACCGTTTGATGGCGGCCAACAAGTAATCATTCGGTCTTGAAACTGGCGACAATCGCTTCGCGAACCTTCAGCACCACCGGATCGATCTGGGTATTGGTGCGCCAGCCCAGTTCGACCGGATAACGCGGCAAGGCCAGCGGGCAGGGCAGCAGGGCCAGCCCGCTCAGGGACGCAATGGCCTGCGCCGCGTGGGTCGGGATGGTCGCCACAGCGGTACTGCCCTTGAGCAGATGCGGCAACGCCGCGAAATGCGTGGTCGAGGCGCACACCCGGCGACTCAAGCCGAGCGCCGCCAGCCCCTCATCGGTGATCCCGATAAAACCGCCCGACGACACCAGAATGTGCTCCCGGGTGACGAACTCCTCCAGACCGATCTGCTGCTGGCCGGGCGCAAGGCTCGCCGGATCCACCAGACACGCGTAACCCCCTTCACCCAAGACCTGACGGCTGAGCAGCCGCTCGGCGAACCCGCCCGCGGTGATCGCCAGGTCAATGCTGCGCTCCATCAGGGCCCGGGCGACGATCTGGCTGTGGGTCTGGCGGAAGATCAGACGCAACTTCGGCGCCCGTCGCCCGATTTCTTCGATCAGACGCCGCCCGTAGGCGATTTCGAAATCATCCGACAGCCCGATACTGACCGAGCGCCCGTCGTACTGATTGGCTGCCGGGTCGACCATCGCCAGGCTCTGCCGGCACTTGTTCAGGGCATCGCTGACCACCGGTTTCAACTGATTGGCCTTGAGCGTTGGCGCAAGACCCCGACCGGTGCGCACGAACAATTGATCGCCATACACCTCGCGCAACCGGCGCAACGCGGCGCTAACCGCTGATTGCGTCACACCCAGACGTAATGCCGCTCGGCTGGCACTGGACTCTTCATGCAGTGCTTCAAAGACTTTCAGCAGGTTCAGGTCGACGGAAGCGATATTCATTTGGTTCATATCATTCAGCAGTGAGTCGGGCTTTATTCATGATCCCGTGGCGCCGGAGAATGAGCAACACCTGAACTTTACGGAGTGACCGCCATGCCCAAATCAATCGTTGCCGCCCTGCAGATCGGCGCCTTGCCAGGTGGCAAGGGGGAAACCCTGGAACAGATCCTGAGCTGGGAAGGCGCCATCATCGAGTCCGGTGCCGCGCTGGTGGTGATGCCCGAAGCGCTGCTCGGCGGTTATCCGAAAGGCGAGGGCTTCGGCACGCAACTGGGTTATCGCTTGCCCGAAGGGCGCGAGGCCTACGCCCGTTATTTCGCCAACGCCATCGATGTGCCAGGCGTGGAAACCGAAGCACTGGCCGGACTGTCGGCGCGCACCGGGGCCAATCTGGTGATCGGTGTGATCGAACGGGCCGGCAGCACCCTGCATTGCACCGCCCTGTATTTCGACCCGCAGGCGGGCCTGGTGGCCAAACACCGCAAACTCATGCCCACCGGCACCGAACGGCTGATCTGGGGCAAGGGCGACGGCTCGACCCTGCCGGTGCTCGACACTCAGGTCGGCAAACTCGGCGCAGTCATCTGCTGGGAAAACATGATGCCGCTGCTGCGCACCGCGATGTACGCCAAGGGCATTGAGGTCTGGTGCGCGCCGACCGTGGATGAGCGCGAGATGTGGCAAGTGAGCATGCGCCACATCGCCCATGAAGGGCGCTGCTTTGTGGTCAGCGCCTGTCAGGTGCAGGCCTCGCCGAATGAGTTGGGCGTGGAGGTTGCCAATTGGCCGGGGGATCGACCACTGATCGCCGGTGGCAGCGTGATCGTCGGGCCGATGGGCGATGTGCTGGCCGGGCCGCTTCGGGGCGAGGCCGGATTGCTCACCGCCGAGATCGACACCGATGAACTGGTGCGGGCCCGCTATGACTACGACGTGGTCGGCCACTATGCACGGCCGGATGTGTTCGAGTTGAGCGTGGACGAGCGCGCCAAACTCGGTGTGCGCTTCACCGCTTGAGGCGCTGCTGTTGCCACTCCTCACGCGTGATTTCCCAGATTTCCCGTGGGAAGCGGCCGCTGACGAAGTCATCCTCGTCGGTGCGGATCAAGCGCATGCCGGTGCGCTCCGAGAGCTTGCGCGAGCCAATATTCGGTGCGGCTTTCGGCACGCGCATCAGCGGTTGATCGAGGGTTTCGAACCAGTAGCGGGTCACGGCTTCGCTGGCTTCGGTCATCAGGCCCTGGCCCTGCCAGTCGGGGGCGAGCCAGAACCCGCGATGGTTGTCCGGCTCGTCCATCAGGCTGATGTTGCCGATCAATTGCTCGGGTGCCGACTTGAGACGAATCGTCCAGTGCCACTCTTTGCCTGCCGCAATCGCCGGCAGCGCAATGTCCCGCAGGTAGGTGAGGGCGCCATCGTCCGGATAGGGCCAGGGCACCAAAGCGTTCAGGTAACGCACCACTTCCCAGTGCGCAAACTTCTGCTGGATGGCCTCGGCGTCGGCCAGCTCCAGCGGGCGCAGAATCAGCCGTTCGGTGTACAGCGTGGGCGTGTCTTCCATAAACCTGAGCCTTCCGTTTTATTCCAGTGAGCGCCGCAGGCTACCGCATCTTTACCAGTTTGCGGCACTGGCTCGCGGCAGGCTGAGCTTGCCACTGTCGACAAAACGCATGGTGCCAAACACACCGCCCGCCAGTTTGCCGCGCAGCACATAAGGCAGGTTGTCGAGGGATTGCGTCTGGCTCAGCCCCAGGGTCTGGCGCAACACCGAGAATGCCGAAATGCTCACCGGGACGCTGACGATGGCTTCGGAGAACCGTGGGATGGAACCGCTTTGATCGCTGACACCGGACGCAAACGAATGCCCGTTCACGTCAAGGTCCAGCGCGATGCCGTTGTAATCGATGGCGGTTTCGTTGGGGTTCTGCACCCGCAGCTTGATGGCGAAGCGCACTTCCAGGTCCTGGCTCGGCAGCGGTTCGACGCCGACCACGTTGATGTTCACCGGGTCACGGTTGGGAAACAGCGCACAAGCACTGAGGGAGAGCAGAAGCAGGGACAGGATGACGGCTTGGATACGACGCATTGATGCTCTCTCATTGAAAAAGGGCTGAACCGTTGCCGGTATCAGCCCTTTTTTCATCGAGCGGACAGGATCAACGGTTCAACTGTGCGACAGCGGCCGGGGAGGCAGGTTCAGCTTTGGCCGGCATGTCGGGGTTTTCCATGACCTGAAGGATAGAGGCTTCCGGGTCGAAATCATCCTCTTCCAGTTCGATGAACTCTTCCGGCAGGAAGATGTTCAGCACGATCGCACACAGCGCGCCAACGGTGATCGGCGATTCGAAAATATTGCGCAGCGCCTGCGGCAGTTCGCGCAGCACTTCCGGCACGGCGGCGATGCCCAGGCCCATACCGACGGAAATCGCCACGATCAGCATGTTGCGCCGATGCAGGCCGGCCTCGGCGAGTATCTTGATCCCGGCCACCGCCACGGTGCCAAACATCACCAGCTCCGCGCCGCCCAGTACCGGTTTCGGCATCAATTGCAGCACCGCGCCGATCATCGGGAACAGGCCCAGCAGCACCAGCAGACCGGCAATGAAGAACGCCACGTAGCGGCTGGCCACGCCGGTGAGCTGAATCACCCCGTTGTTCTGGGCGAAGGTCACCATCGGCATGCTGTTGAACACCGCAGCCATCGCCGAGTTGAGGCCGTCGGCCAGCAGCCCGGACTTGATCCGGCGGATATACAACGGGCCTTTGACCGGTTGCCGGGAAATCATCGAGTTGGCGGTCAGGTCACCGGCAGCTTCCAGCGGCGACACCAGGAAAATCACCGCCACCGGCACAAACGCCACCCAGTCGAAGTTGAAACCGTACTTGAACGGCACCGGCACGCTGACCACCGGCACTTCGGGCAAGTTGGCGAAATCCACGGTGCCCATCAGCCACGCCACCACGTAGCCGAGGGTCAGGCCGATGACGATCGCGCCCAGGCGCAGGAACGGCACGTCGACCCGATTCAACACCACGATGGTGCCCAGCACCAGCGCCGCCAGGAACACATGGCTGCCCGCGCCCAGATCCGCCGCGCCGAAGCCGCCGGCAATGTCGGTCATCGCCACTTTGATCAGCGACAGGCCCATCAGCGTAATGATGGTGCCGGTCACCACCGGGGTGATCAGCATGCGCAGCTTGCCGATGAACTGGCTCAGCACCACTTCGATGAACGCGGCAAAGAAGCACACGCCGAAAATGGTCGACAGGATTTCATCGGTGCCGCCGCCCCGGGCCTTGACCATGAAACCGGCGCTGAGAATCACGCTGATAAAGGAAAAACTGGTGCCTTGCAGGCAGAGCAGCCCCGAGCCGACCGGGCCGAAACGCTTGGCCTGGACGAAGGTGCCGAGGCCGGACACAAACAGCGCCATGCTGATCAGGTAAGGGATTTCACTTTGCAGACCGAGGGCGCCGCCCATGATCAGGGTCGGGGTGATGATGCCGACGAAGCTGGCCAGCACGTGTTGCAGGGCGGCAAACACCGTCGCGGTGAAGTGCGGACGGTCGTTGAGACCGTAGATGAGATCGTTGTTGCGCGGGGCTTTTTCAGAGACGGTCATGGTGGTTTGCGTGCCGCAATGCGGGGCCGGGTCGGAAAATGGGTGCGCAGGATGCCGCAAGCGCGGGGCGAGGGCAACGCATTAAAACTGCCCAAAAGGTCAGGTTCGACCAAAGGCTGACAGCAGATCTTCCTCAAACGCCTTCTGCGCATCCCCCGGCACCTGTGCCCGATGGCGAGCCAGATGGAACGCCACTTCGAAGCTCAACTCGCCTTCCAGCACCGGACGCAGCAGCCCTTTTTCCTGCCATTGGCGGGCGTAATGGCTGGGCAGGTAGCCGACATGTTTGCCGGACAGAATGAAGGCGAGGGTGCCTTCGACTTGTTCCGAACGTGCCGAGCAGACCTTGCCCTGAAACGGTTCGTCGCTGCGCAGAAAACGATACGGATGATCGACCCGGTCACAGGCCTGCAATGCTGCGTCATCGGGGGCATCGTTGGTGAACAGCGGATGGCCGGGCGCGCAATACAGATGCTGGGTTTCGCTGAACAATTCGCGGTAATCAAAGGCGCTCTGCACCTGGGAGAAGTAACCGATGGCCAGGTCCAGCCGTTGTTGCAGCAGCAGGCGCTCCATTTCACCGGGCATGGCGCTGATCAGCTCGATACGCACCGATTCGTCCCGTTCACGAAACCGCCGGATCGCCTCGGCCACCCGTTGCAGCACCGATTGATCGACTGCTTCCGACAGACCCAGCCGCACTTCACCGATCAGGCGCCCGGCCACGCCGTTGGATTGATGGCGGAAGGTTTCAATGGAATCGAACAGGCTTCGGGCAGCAATCAGCAGTTGCTCGCCTTTGGGCGTCAGGCTGAAACCGCCCTTGCCACGGTTGCATACTCGATAGCCGAGACGGGTTTCCAGCTTGGCCATTTGCTGGCTGATGCTCGACTGGCTCAGCCCCAGCTCACCTTGGGCGGCGCTGAAACCGTTGGACTCGACCACCCCTAGAAACAGGCGCAGCAGCTGCAAATCGACATCGTGGAGTTGACCGAGCATCACATTAGCCTTGGATAAAGTCAGGTTAACAAACTTGATATTTTTGCAATGTATCCGACGGCGCATCCTGCCACCACTTCCTCTGGTCAGGTGTTCGTCATGGCTCCCTTGTTCAAGCTGTGTTTGCCCGCGCTGTTGCTCTCCGTCTCCATCGCCGCCCAGGCCGAGGAGAAGACGCTCAACCTCTATAGCTGGGCCGATTACGTAGCGCCCGACACCTTGCAGCGCTTCGAAAAGGAAACCGGCATTCACGTGCGCTACGACACCTTCGATACCTCCGAGGTGCTGGAAACCAAACTGCTGACCGGCGGCAGCGGCTACGACGTGGTGGTGCCGTCGTCCAGCGTGCTGGCCCGTGGGTTGGCCGCCGGTGCCTTGAAGGAAATCCCTCACGAGGGGCTCAGGGGGTACGCCAATCTCGATCCCGATCTGTTGGAAAAACTGGCGGCGGTCGATCCCGGCAATCGCTACGGCGTGCCTTACACCTGGGGCACCCTCGGCCTGGGCATGAACGTTGAAGCGGTCAAACAGCGGCTGCCGGATGTACCGCTCAACAGCCTCGATCTGCTGTTCAAGCCTGAATTCGCCAGCAAGCTCAAGGACTGCGGGATCGCCATTCTCGATTCGCCGCAGGAAGTGATCGGTCTGGCGCTGCACTACCTCGGCAAAGATCCCTACAGCACCGACAAGACCGATCTGGCCGCCGCCGAAGCCTTGTTGCAGAAGTTGCAGCCCTCGGTGCTCTACGTCGCCACGGGCCGGCAGATCAGTGATCTGGCAAACGGCAGCGTATGCCTGGCGCTGACCTACAACGGTGACGCGAGCATGGCCGCCGATCAGGCGCGCAAGGCCAACAAGCCGTTCGAGGTGGCCTACCGGATCCCGAAAGAAGGCACGCTGGTGTGGCAGGACAACCTGGCCATCCCCAAGGACGCGCCGCACCCGGAGGCCGCGCGGGCCTTCATCGAATTTATGTTGCGCCCCGAATCCGTGGCGGCGCTGACCAACACACTGTTCTTCGCCACTGCCAACCAGGCCGCGACGCCGCTGGTGGACGAAGCAGTGCGCAACGATCCGGACATCTACCCGAAACCCGAAGTGCGCGAGCGGCTGTACGCCGACCGCAGCATGGGCCTCAAGGACATGCGTCAGCGCACGCGTCTGTGGACCACTTTCCGTAGCCATCAATAACCCTGGATAAATACCAAAGGAGCACATCGATGGACGTGCCAATGCAAAACGATCAGGCCCTGACCCGTGACAGCCTCTACGGCACCGCCGCCGAAAGCACCTACGCCGGGATTACAAGTTTCATGCGCCGGCGCTACAGCCGCGACTTGCGCGGCGTGGACGTGGCGGTCAGTGGCGTGCCGTTCGACACCGCCACCAGCAACCGTCCAGGCGCGCGTTTCGGGCCGCGCGGGATCCGTGCGGCGTCTACCGGGATCGCCTGGGAACGGCACTGGCCCTGGGCGTTCGACCCGTTCGATCATCTGGCGGTGATCGATTACGGCGATTGCGACTTCGATTACGGCTCGCCGCACACCATTCCGGAAAGCATCGAAGCCCACGCCGAGCACATCCTCAGCTCCGGCAGCGCGATGCTCACCTTCGGCGGCGATCACTTCATCAGCTATCCGCTGCTCAAGGCCCATGCGCGCAAGCACGGCACGCTGTCGCTGATCCACTTCGACGCCCACAGTGACACCTGGCCGGACGAGGGCGGCAAACGGGTCGACCACGGCACCATGTTCTGGCACGCGGCGCGGGAAGGGCTGGTGGATCCGGCGCGTTCGGTGCAGATCGGTTTGCGCACCACCAATGACGATCATCAGGGCTTTCAGGTGCTGGACGCACGGCAGGTGCATCGCCGTGGCTGCGAAGCGATTGTCGAGGCCATTCGTGCACGGGTCGGGGACAACCCGGTGTACCTGACTTTCGATATCGACTGTCTGGATCCGGCCTTCGCACCGGGCACCGGGACTCCGGTCTGCGGCGGGTTGAGCACGGTGCAGGCGCTGGAAATCCTCGGAGGCCTGCGCGGGATCAATCTGGTGGGTATGGACGTGGTGGAAGTGGCCCCGGCTTACGACCATGCGGACGTGACATCGCTGGCGGCGGCGACGCTGGCCATGGAGATGCTGTGTCTGTACGCGGCAAGGCACAAAGTCGACGCGTGACCGGCTCCGAGCCTGGTGAAAGCTCCTGACAATTTCTGACACCAGGCTCTGCTAAGCTCCGGCAAATTTCCGTCCAGAGCCCCGCATCGTGTCGCGAACCACTCGTCTACTGACTTTGCTGCAAGTGCTGCGTGGCAAGAAACGCCCGGTGACCGCGGCGACGCTGGCATCCGAGCTGGAGATCTCCGAACGCACCCTCTATCGCGACATCGCCGAACTGACGGCGCTCGGCGCGCCGATCCATGGCGAGGCGGGTATTGGTTATGTGTTGCGCAGCGGTTTGTTTCTGCCGCCGCTGATGCTCAACGCCGATGAGACCGAAGCCATCGTCCTGGGCTTGCGTTACGTCGATCAGCGTGGCGACGAGGTCCTGAGCAAAGCCGCAGCGGATGCGCTGGCAAAAATCGCGGCGGTGCTGGATCCGCAGGCTCAGGAAGCCTTGCGCAATCCGACGGTGATGCCCGGGCCGCCGGGTTACGGGTTTCCGCAGAACGTGGTGCCGTTGAATGTGTTTCGTCAGGCAATTCGCGATCAGGCCAAGCTGCACATCGATTACGCCGACGCACAGCAGGTGCCGAGCCAGCGCTTGATCTGGCCTTTGGCGCTGGGGTTTCTCAACGAGGTGCGGATCATCGTCGCGTGGTGCGAGTTGCGCAGCGCGTATCGTACGTTTCGCACCGACCGGATTGCCGCTGCCAGCCTGCAGGGCGAGCGTTATCCGGGACGTCGCAGCGACCTGCTGCGCACCTGGCAGCGGCAGATGCAACTGGACGACAACGGGCGTTTCACTCCTGACAAAAACTGACGCAGGGCTGTTCTAGGATGGCGTCAGAACCGAAAACAAGGAGTTGCACTCATGTTCCATCCCACCTCGATACTCGCCCCGGCCATCGTTGAGTACATCAACGCCGCCAATGCTCGCGATACGTCCCGGGTTGGCAGTTTTTTTGCCGAGGATGCCCATGTGTTTGATGAAGGCCGCCATCAGGTCGGCCCGCAGGCCATCGCCGACTGGATGCAAGACACCGCCCAACGCTATCAGCCGCGGGTCGAGGTGCTGGGCGTCCAGCAGCGCACCGGCAAAGTGCTGGTGCAAGGGCTGATTTCCGGGACGTTCCCCGGCAGCCCGCTGGAGCTGCGCTACACCTTCCGCCTTAACGAGCAGGGCAAAATCGCACGGCTGGATATTTCCGTGTAGCCATCGTGGCATACTGCCGCGCATGACTTTCGACTCCCCCCTAAGCGCCTGGCAACATGCCGTCGAGCACAAGGGTTTCATCCAGGATGAAGCCCAGGAGCACGCCGTCTGGGCGTTGCAAAAATGCCATGAAGCCCTGCATGCCGGTGCCCGTTCGGTCACCGGCGTCTACCTGTGGGGCCCGGTCGGGCGCGGCAAGACCTGGCTGATGGACCAGTTCCATCAAAGCCTGCGGGTGCCGGCGCGGCGACAGCACTTTCATCACTTCATGGGCTGGGTCCACCAGCGTTCCTTTCAGTTGACCGGGATCGCCGATCCATTGCGGGCATTGGCCCGGGAACTGGCGGCCGAAGTGCGGGTGCTCTGTTTCGATGAACTGTTCGTCAACGACATCGGCGATGCGATCATCCTCGGCCGGTTGTTCCAGGTGATGTTCGACGAAGGCGTGGTGGTGGTCTGCACCTCCAACCTGCCGCCGGATCAGTTGTACGCCGACGGATTCAACCGCGACCGCTTCCTGCCGGCGATCACGGCGATCAAGCAGCATATGCAGGTGGTCGCGGTGAACGGCGCCGAGGATCACCGTTTGCATCCCGGTGCCCTCGAACAGCGCTACTGGGTGGCGGCGCCGGGGCAGGATTGTGCGCTGGCCAAAGTGTTCGACGCATTGGCCGCCGGGCAAACCGTCAGCGACGAACCAGTGCCGGTCGGTTACCGCGCCTTGAACGTGGTGCAGGCCAGTGATTCGGTGCTGTGGTGCCGTTACGCCGACCTGTGCGAGCAACCGTTCGCCGCCATGGACTTCATCGCGCTGTGCGACACCTACCGGGCTATCCTGTTGAGCGAGGTGCCGAACCTGAGCGCGCAAAAGCGCGAAGGGCGGATCGCCCGTGGCACCGAGGACGGCGCGGAGCGGGTGGTGGCCGGCGACCGCGAATTGCCGCAACTGTCGGTGCACGATGACGGCGTACGGCGTTTCATCGCGCTGGTCGACGAGTGTTACGACCGTAAGGTGCCGCTGTACATCGAGGCGCAGGTGCCGATGGACGCGCTGTACACCGAGGGTTATCTGGAGTTCCCGTTCCGCCGGACCCTCAGCCGTTTGCAGGAGATGCAACTGCAACGCTTTGCCGACACTTGATGCATGGAGGGCGCGACATGCCTCAGCCACTGTCCCATCACTTGCTGACCATGGCCTATCAGAACGCCTGGGCCAACCATCGACTGGCCAAGGCCTGGCTGCAGCTCGACGACAGGGAGCTGGCGGCACCCAGGGTCAGTTTCTTCCCGAGCATTCGCCTGACCCTCAATCACATCCTCACCTGCGACTGGTTCTACGTCGATGCGCTGGAGCGTGAGTTGCGCGGTGACGAACCGCATCCCGACTGCTACGTGTTCTTCAATGCAGACGAACCCTTCACCGAGGCTCAGGCCTTGCGCCGTGAGCAGGCCCATGTCGACCGCCGCTTGATCGCCTATTGCGAACAACTGCGCGATGCCGATCTGGGGCGCATCGTCACCATCGCCCGGGACACGCCGCAGCACGACAGCCGTCTGCGGATGATCTCGCACCTGTTCGAACATCAGATCCACCATCGTGGCCAGGTCCACGCCATGCTCAGCGGCACGCCAGTGAAACCGCCGCAACTGGACGAGTTTTTCTGCGCCGGCGAATCCGGGTTGCGGGCCGAGGATTTCGCCGAGCTGGGCTGGACCGAAGAACTGATCTGGGGCCACTGAGACGGTCGGGTTGTGGTCGCAGGTTGCCTCGCGCTAAGGTCGGTGAGCCTTTCAGTGCGTATGAAACGCACCGGGGCCCGTGCGATCGAGGATGGAAATGGATTCCGCAGAGATTCTTGTACTTCAAGCCAGCTATACCAACCCGCTGCATGCCGAGGCCATCGGTGTGGTGCTCAATCATTACGCCGAAGACCCGATGGGTGGCGGCCAGCCGATTGCCCCCGAACTGTTGCAGCAACTGCCCGCAGAGCTGGCCAAGCGGCCTCACGCGTTCAGCGTGCTGGCCTTTGTCGGTGGCGAACCGGCCGGGCTGGTGAACTGCTTTGAGGGCTTTTCGACCTTCGCCTGCAAACCGCTGGTCAACGTGCACGACGTGTCGGTGGTGACAAAGTTTCGAGGCCTGGGGTTGAGCCAGAAAATGCTGCACAAGGTCGAGGAAATCGCCCGTCAGCGCGGTTGCTGCAAGATCACCCTGGAAGTGCTCGAAGGTAATGCCGTCGCTCAGGGCTCATACGCCAAATTCGGCTTTGCGCCGGGCATGTTCGACCCGAATCACGGGCGCATGCTGTTCTGGATCAAGGAACTGCAGGCATAAAAAAGGCGCCCCGAAGGGCGCCCAACTGTCATCTGCGAAGCCAGAGCGGAGCCATCGCAGGTCCATCGGTAAACCTTGCTACATCACGGACGGTAATGCTCGGTGACCTGTGCGGTCTGGTCGTCCGGAACGCGGAGTTCGTTGGTTTTGGTGCCAGCCTGCTGGCTTTGGGCGGTGTGGACCGGGAAGTTTTCCCAGTGATTACGCATCCGCTCGGCACCGCCCTCGGCAAAAGCGCTGGCGGATGCAAGTGTGATCAGACCGGCAAGGATTGCAGTCGTGATTTTCATGGTTGTCTCCTGCGAAAAAAATGTCGGAGCCGTTCATCCATGACTCAAACCCTCGAGACGCAGTGTCCGTCGAGGGTATTAACCAGGGGTTAACGCGTGCCCCGTGCAGGTTTTACCGATTGTTTCCGAAGGGGCGGAGAGGGTGATTCAGGAGAAAACAGGGAGTAGTGTCATTTCAGGGTGTGGGGCGAGAGCATGAAAAAAGGGCCGTTTCCGGCCCTTTCTGGTTATTGCTTGACGACTTCCTTCGGCGCCTCTTCGGGCTTTTTCGGCTTCATCAGGCTGAAGTCGATCAGTGCTCGCTGTTCGCGTTCGTAAGGGTTGCCGATCAACAGTGGACGCTGTTTGAAGCTGTCGCTGACCACGCTTTTGCTGCGGTCCAGTTCATCGAAACTCAAACCGGCCAGGTCCGCCCAGGTGTGGATCAGGTGCGCACTGCTGTAAGGCCGGCTCAGGTCTGCGGCGAAACTCCAGTCGTGGTTTTCACGCCACTTCGGCGAGGCCCAGGCCATGAACGGAATGGTGTACATCGGCGCGGTCGGTTTGTTTTCGTTACGACCCAGGGTGGTGTGACCCGCCGAGTCGAACACGTCTTCACCGTGGTCGGAGAGGTACAGCAGGAAACCGTTCGGATCGGATTTGGCGTAGTCCTTGATCAGGCTCGAGACCACGAAGTCGTTGTACAGCACCGCGTTGTCGTAGCTGTTGTAGGTCGGCACCTGATCGTCACGCACGCCGGCCGGGACGCCGGTGCGGTCCTGGAACTTGTCGAAGCTCGGCGGATAACGGTACTGGTAGCTCATGTGCGTACCGAGCAGGTGCACGACGATCAGCTTGCGCGGTGCCGGGTCGGTCAGGGCCTTGTTGAACGGCTCGATCACATCGCCGTCGTACTGCGCGGCGTTCTGGTTGCGGTTGTTGTTCAGGTACACCTGCTCGTCGGCCTGTTCGGAGAAGGTCGTGAGCATGGTGTTGCGCTTGGTCATGGTCTGCTGGTTGGTGATCCAGAAGGTCTTGTAGCCCGCCTGTTTCATCATGCTGACCAGCGACGGCGTGGACAGGTACAGGTCCGGGTTTTCTTCGTCGGCGAAGGTCAACACCTGCTGCAGCGCTTCGATGGTGTACGGACGCGGGGTGACGACGTTATCGAAGACCGACAGCTGGTCCTTGAGCTTGTCCAGTTCCGGCGTGGTCTTGCGCTGATAGCCATAGAGGCTCATGCGCTGGCGGTTGGTGGACTCGCCGATCACCAGCACCAGGGTCGCAGGCTGATTGGCGCCGGCATCCTTGAGGTTATGCAGCGGCGGGATCTTGCTCGCGCTGTGGAGCATGCCCTGCATCTCGCCCAGAGTTTCCAGGTAGCGGTGGTAGGCCACGGCCATCTGCCATGGCACGGCCGGTTCGATGCGGGTTTCGAATTTCTCGAAACCGCCGGCGAAGCTGCCGGTGCGCTGGGTCTGCTTGATCAGCGGGTAACCGACCACCGCGAACAGGATCGCCATGGCGGCCACGAAGGCCCGGCCACGGGGCATGTAGACCGGACGCAGGCGGGTCCACAGGAAATAGGCGAACGCGGTGTGAGCGAGGAACGCAGGAATCATCCACCAGGCGAAGTACTGGGTGATGTACTCGCCGGCTTCCGACACGTTCGACTCGAACATGATAAAGATGACGCTCTGGGAGAATTCCTGCTGATAGATGAAGAAGTAGCCCAGGCTGGCCATCGAGCAGGCCCACAGCACCACGCCGATCACGGCGGCGAGCAGGCGGGTACGCTTGGGGAACAACAGCATCGGCGCGAGCCAGACTGCGCTCATCACGAATGCCTGACGGAATCCGGTGAAGCCAGAGGTGCCGGTCAGCTGGATCAGCAGTTGAGTGATACCGGAGAAGTACCAGAAGAACACAAACAGCCAGATGAAACCGGCCCAGTCAAAACCTGCCGCAGCAGTCTTGCTGCGTTTAAACCATGCCATTCAGCACTCCAACTCAGTCACCATTGCCACCGCCGGGACGTTTCATGAAATCGGGAGCATGAAACCGACGAACGGAAACCGCGCGCGGACACGCACGGCAGAATGGGCCGGAGTATCAACAAGCCAATGTGAAAACTTCGTTAGTTGCCGCGAATGGCAGAGGGAGGATCATGTCGGGAACGGCTGGGCTGCGGTTCCCGATCAGGTGGGCGGTCAGGCGTGGGGTGAGCGCTGGACGCGTGGCAGAGGCTTTGGCTCGACGCCTTGGGTCATCAGGCGCAGTTGCGCCAGCTCTTGTTTAAGCTGGTCGCGTTCGTCCTTCAACTGACGAAGTTCATCACGGCGGATCGTGACGTACAGGGTTTGTGGCGGCATTGCTGTGTGTACTGTGCCCATTGCTCACCTCGCAAATGGCGTGTCTCAACTGCAGATCGCTCCCGATAACGGGCGCTGATCTGCTATCGGCGCCGATTCTGGTTTCTTTTGCTCGTGAATGGAACTTTTTTATTTTTCATGGTCGTTGTGTCTTCGCCACGTTTCCCGACGTTATCAGTCTGGATCGGGCACAATGCCCGGAAACTTCACACCGACGCTCTGGACTAACCTCCATGAGAGCGTTGGGCTATAACCTTTGACACACTTTTATTTGTAGTAAGGAGCATCAGCACATGCAACTCGGGATTATTGGACTGGGCCGCATGGGCGGCAATATTGCACGGCGTCTGATGCTCAACGGTCACACCACCGTTGTTTACGACCGCAATACCGCCTTTGTCGACACCCTGGCCGCCGAGGGCTCTACCGGCGTCGCCGATCTGCCTGCGCTGGTTGCGGGCCTGGCCAAGCCGCGTGCCGTGTGGGTCATGCTGCCGGCCGGCGCGCCGACCGAAGACACCATCGAAACCCTGAGCACGCTGCTTGAGGCGGGCGACACCATCATCGATGGCGGCAACACCAACTATAAGGACGACATCCGCCGGGCCAAGACCCTGGCCGAGAAAGGCCTGCACTACATCGACGTCGGCACCTCCGGCGGCGTATGGGGCCTTGAGCGCGGCTACTGCATGATGATCGGCGGCGATGCCGAGACCGTTAAGCGCCTGGACCCGCTGTTCGCCGCACTGGCGCCGGGCATGGGCGACATCCCGCGCACCAAGGACCGCAAGTCCGACGATCACCGCGCCGAGCACGGCTACATCCACGCAGGTCCCGCCGGTGCCGGTCACTTCGTGAAGATGATTCACAACGGTATCGAGTACGGCATGATGGCGGCCTTCGCCGAAGGCTTCGACATCCTCAAGACCAAGTCCAGCGAGCTTCTGCCGGAAGATCAGCGTTTCGACCTGAACGTGGCCGACATCGCCGAAGTCTGGCGTCGTGGCAGCGTGGTGTCGTCGTGGCTGCTCGACCTGACCGCCGATGCCCTGGCGGTCGACCCGAAACTCGACGGTTTCTCCGGTTCCGTGGCCGACAGCGGCGAAGGTCAGTGGACCATCGAAGCGGCAATGGAACAAAAGGTGCCGGTCCCGGTGCTGTCCAACTCGCTGTTCTCGCGCTACCGCTCCCGCGGTCAGGGCACGTTCGGTGACAAGATCCTCTCGGCCCAGCGCTTCGGCTTCGGCGGCCACGTAGAGACTGCGAAGAAATGACCCATACGATCCGCAGAAAATCCAAGGCAGAACCCGCACCACCGACCACGCTGTTTTTGTTCGGTGCCCACGGCGACCTGGTCAAGCGCTTGCTGATGCCGGCGCTGTACAACCTCAGTCGCGACGGCTTGCTTGACGAAAATCTGCGGATCGTTGGCGTTGACCACAACGCCATCACGGATGAAGCCTTCGCGCAAAAGCTCGAAGACTTCATCCGTACCGAAGTGGCGGCGAAGGTCGGCAAGGGCGATCAGATGCTTGATCCGGCCTTGTGGGCCAAGCTCGCCAAAGGTATCAGCTACGTCCAGGGCGACTTCCTGGACGACAGCACTTATTCCGCGCTGGCGGCGAAAATCGCCGACAGCGGCACCGGCAATGCGGTGTTCTACCTGGCCACCGCGCCGCGTTTCTTCAGCGAAGTGGTGCGTCGCCTTGGCGCCGCGAAACTGCTGGAAGAAACCCCGGAAGCCTTCAGAAGGGTGGTGATCGAAAAGCCGTTCGGCTCTGACCTGCAAACTGCCGAGGCGTTGAACGCCTGCCTGCTCAAGGTCATGTCGGAAAAGCAGATCTACCGGATCGATCACTATCTGGGCAAGGAAACCGTGCAGAACATTCTGGTCAGCCGGTTCTCCAACAGCCTGTTCGAAGCGTTCTGGAACAATCACTACATCGACCACGTGCAGATCACCGCCGCCGAAACCGTCGGCGTCGAAACCCGTGGCAGTTTCTACGAACACACCGGCGCCCTGCGGGACATGGTGCCCAATCACCTGTTCCAGTTGCTGGCCATGGTGGCGATGGAGCCGCCGGCCGCGTTCGGCGCCGATGCGGTGCGGGGCGAGAAGGCCAAGGTGGTCGGCGCGATCCGTCCATGGACTACCGAAGAGGCGCGGGCCAATTCGGTGCGCGGCCAGTACAGTGCCGGCGAAATCGACGGCAAGCCACTGGCCGGTTATCGCGAAGAAGCCAACGTATCGCCCGACAGCACCACCGAAACCTACGTGGCGCTCAAGGTGATGATCGACAATTGGCGCTGGGTCGGCGTGCCGTTCTACCTGCGTACCGGCAAGCGCATGAGCGTGCGCGACACCGAGATCGTTATCTGCTTCAAACCGGCGCCGTATGCGCAGTTCCGCGACACCGAGGTCGACGAATTGCAGCCGACCTACCTGCGTATCCAGATCCAGCCCAACGAAGGCATGTGGTTCGACCTGCTGGCCAAACGGCCGGGGCCGGCGCTGAACATGGCCAACATCGAGCTTGGGTTTGCGTACAAGGATTTCTTCGAGATGCAGCCGTCCACCGGCTATGAAACCCTGATCTACGACTGCCTGACCGGTGACCAGACGCTGTTCCAGCGCGCCGACAATATCGAGAACGGCTGGCGTGCGGTGCAGCCGTTCCTCGATGCCTGGCAACAGGACGCAAGCGTGCAGAGTTATGCCGCCGGCGAAGACGGGCCTCAGGCTGCCGATGATCTGCTGACTCGCGATGGTCGCGTCTGGCATGGTCTCGGATGAGTGAGCCTATCCGTTTTCTGCTGAGCGACATGGACGGCACGCTGTTGCTGCCCGATCACAGCCTGAGTCAGCGCACCATAGATGCGGTTCGTTCGTTGCGCGAAGCCGGCGTATTGTTCAGCCTTGCCACCGGGCGTCCGCCCAAAGCCATGCTGCAACAGATCGAAGCCCTGGGCGTCGATCTGCCGACGGCGGCGTTCAACGGCGGCACGATCGTCAACCCGGACGGCAGCATTCTGGTCGCTCACTACCTGCCAGCCACAGCGGCACTGACGGCACTGGCGCTGTTCGCCGATCAGCCGGAGGTCGAGATCTGGGTGTTCAGTGGTGGCGACTGGCTGCTCAAGGATCCGCACGGGCCGATGGTTCCTCGCGAGCAGCATGGACTGGGTTATCCGCCGGTGGTGGTCGACAGTTTCGAGCCTTATCTGGAGCGCATCGACAAGATCGTTGCGACCAGCAACAACACCGAGCTGTTGATCGAGCTGGAGGCGCGTTTGCTGCCGAAGGTCGAGGGCATGGCGCAGGTCTCGCGTTCGCAGCCGGTGTATCTGGACGTGACGGCACTCGAAGCCAACAAGGGCGAAGCTCTGGCAACGATTGCTGCCCATCTCGGCGTGCCGCTGGCGCAGACCGCAGCGATTGGCGACGGCGGCAACGACCCGGCGATGTTTCATGTCGCCGGCCTTTCGATCGCCATGGGCCAGGCAGAAGACGCCGTGAAGCGTCAGGCAGACGTGGTGACCGGGACGAACACCGAGGACGGTGTGGCGCAGGCTATCGAAAAGTACATTCTGCCGCGCTGATCGATGCATAAAAAAACGGGAGCCCCAGGGCTCCCGTTGTTGTTTCTACAGCCAGTAACTCACGGCATACCAGCCGAGCAGCCCCATCACCACGGTGTAGGGCAATGCCATCCACACCATCCGCCCGTAAGACAGCCGTACCAGCGGTGCAATCGCCGACGTCAGCAGAAACAGGAACGCAGCCTGACCATTGGGCGTCGCCACGCTCGGCAGGTTGGTGCCGGTGTTGATCGCGATGGCCAGGGTCTCGAAATGTTCGCGGCTCATGTGGCCGGACAGGAATGCCTGTTTCACTTCGGTGATGTAGATCGTCGCCACGAACACGTTGTCGCTGATCGCCGACAACAGACCGTTGGCGATGAACAGCATCCCCGGTTGCTGCTCGGCTGGCAGTGCCAGTACCCACTGGATCAACGGCGCGAACAGTTGCTGATCATGGATCACCGCCACTACGGCAAAAAACACCACCAGCAGCGCAGTGAACGGCATGGCGTCCTTGAACGCGCTGCCCAGACGATGCTCGTCGGTAATGCCGGTAAACGCGGTGATCAGGACAATGACCATCAGACCGATCAGGCCTACTTCGGCGACATGGAACGCCAGCCCTGCAATCAGGATCAATGCGGCCGCGCCTTGCACCAACAGCGCGGCACGCTGGCGAGGTGTGCGTTCGGCATCATCTTCACGGGCGTAATCGGCCAGTACCGCGCGGACATTGTCCGGCAGCAAGGTGCCGTAGCCGAACCAGCGCAGCTTCTCCAGCAGCATGCAGGTCAACAGACCCGCTACCAGCACCGGCAGAGACACCGGCGCGACCTTGAGGAAAAACTCGGCGAAGTGCCAGCCCATCTCGTGGCCGATCAGCAGGTTCTGCGGTTCGCCAACCAGCGTGCAGACACCGCCCAACGCAGTCCCGACCGCCCCATGCATCAGCAGGCTGCGCAGGAAGGCACGGAATTGTTCCAGATCCTCGTGATGCAACTTTGGCAAATGCTGATCGTCGCTGAATTCGCTGTCCTGACGCGGATCGTTGCCGGAGGCGACACGGTGATAGACCGAGTAGAAGCCGACGGCGGCACTGATGATCACGGCGGTCACGGTCAGCGCGTCGAGAAAGGCCGAAAGGAACGCCGACAGAAAGCAGAACATCAGCGCCAGCAACATTTTCGAACGCACGCCGAGCAGCAGCCGCGAGAACAGGAACAGCAGCAGATCCTTCATGAAGTAGATGCCGGCGACCATGAACATCAACAGCAGGATCACCGGGAAATTGTGCTGTAACTCTTCGTACAGCGCCTGGGGCGTGGTCATCTTCAACAGCAGCGCTTCGATCAGCAGCAGACCGCCGGGCATCAGCGGGTAGCATTTGAGCGCCATCGCCAGGGTGAAAATGAATTCGATCACCAACAGCCAGCCGGCAGCGACAGGACCTGCCGACCACAGCACCACGGCGTTGAGAATCAGGAACCCGACGATGCACGCCTTGTACCAGCGGGGCGAATGCCCGAGAAAATTGTGCGCGAACGCCTGGGCCATCGAACCGGACATCGGTTGCTCCTTGCTTTAAGAAGCGCGCAAGGTGCCGTAAGCGTTGAGCAAGATCAAGTGTGGGAAGTTTCTGTTTATGGGTTCAGATAGCGCGCAACCACGGCGCGGTAGTTGCCATCCAGCGAATAACCGCCGACCAGAATCCCGCCTTCCGGTTGCACCGCCAGCGATGTAGCGGTATCGAGGCTGCGGCCCAGTCGCGTACGCAACCAGCCGTGGCCGGCGCCGAAGCTGTGGTCGAGGCGACCGTCGGCCAGATAGCGCGCAACGATGAAATCGGCCTCGACCCCGCCAATCGTCGCGCCTGCCGCGATAAGCCGGCCGTCCGGCATGCGCTGTGCGGCGCTCCACTGGCAGCCGCTGGGGCCGATGTCCAGCAGGGTGGGCTGACCGTTGTTGCAGTGCAGGTCGGGGCGACCATTGCTGTGGACAGACAGCGCCATGCAGCGGATCGGGTCGCGGCTGCTGCCAAAGCAATGCAGGTGATTCGCGGATTCGATGATCTGGTTGACCAGCGCGCTGTGTCCTTGAGCCTTGAAGGCAAGGAAACCGTCCAGCGCAAAGCGTTCGTCGAGCTGCCCGTCCGGCAGGTAGCGTGCGAGCAGGCCTTCCTGGGGGAAGTCGATGGCGCCGGCCACCACGATTCGTCCGTCCTCTTGCAGCAACAAGCTCCCCAGCCAGGTATTGAGCAGCAAGTGCCGGACCATGACAAACCCTCGGCCATTGAAGGTTGCGTCGAGATTACCGTCTGGCGTGACGCGGATCAGCATGCCGACATGGTCGGCCAAAGAGCAGTGGTGGTTGGCAATCAACAGAATATGCCCGTCATTCTGGACTGCAAAATCGCAGGCTTCTGCCCCCGGGACACCGGGTGGCAGCCAGGTGTCGCGGGTGCCCATGGACAGATCGCCGGGCAAGCGCACTATTTTCCGGCCGTTGTCGCCGAACTCCGGGGCCGGCCGACCCTCTGCATCGAACAGGGCGAGGGCGGGCAAGGTGCGATGTTCGGACTCGTAATGCAGGCCTGCCAGCAGGATTCGCCCGTCAGGCAAGACCTGGACCTTGCTGCCCGTGGCTTCGAAACCAGAGGCGAACTGGCCGATCACGCTGCCCTGAAAGCCGAAGCCAAGATCCGCAGAACCATCATCCAGCAGACGGGCCAGGCCGAAACGGCTGCCTTGAGGCGTGCCGACCTTGGCGGCGATCAGGATGCGACCTTGCGGATCAAGTGCGACATGCTGGGTCAGGCTGGACGTGCTGCCGGAAAAATAAACCTGAGCCACGCCGTTATTGGCAAATCTCTTGTCGAGTTGTCCGGCGTTATTCGCTAGCGCCGGGAGCGCAATAGCGGACTGGATTGACATACCTGCTCCTCCTTGCAAGTTGACCAATAGCCGGAAGCCGGGTCGGTAACTGCATGGCGAAACATTCAATCCCTGTAGTCGCACAAGTACAACTGACAGAACTAACAGGTGGAGCGTCGTTGTGTGCCAGAACAGTGACTTTTTGAACCAGTCGCAAGCCTGCCAAGCATTCAGGCGCGAAAGTGTGGAGGAAAGTTGTACAAAATGGCTGAAGTTAAAAAGGATTCAGCAACTTGAATGAAGAGGGCGGATGACTTGAAAGTCATCCGCATTGCCCTCGGATCAGTGTGGCATCGACCAGGACTGCAGTGCATAACCTTCGTCGCTCAGTTCAGCGCGAGCCTGTTGCAACAGGCATTCGAGCTGGGCCGGATCGGAATAAGCGCTGCTTGGAATACGGGTGCGACCGATCTGCGAATTGGTGCGGTCGATAACGGTCAGGCTCAGTTCGCCATTGCCGTCTTGTGGGGCCCAGGCCACGCATTGGAAAGGTTTAAATGCGTGGTTGGCAATCAAAAGAGCTTCGTTGATACGGAGCGGGGCGGTCATGGGGTCTTCTCTCTGTAGTGCCCAATCAAGTGATGTGCCGTCGGTTGGGCTTACCGTGCGGCGAGTTACTTGTACTGATGCACGCAACCCGCCGGCAGGTCACACAGGATTTGAAGAAATTTCGACTTTCTTTCATACAATCTCTGTTACGGCGTTTTTTGAAAGCTGGGTGAAAGAATCGAGTCGATAGCCAACTAACAAAACAGGTTCTTATAACTGCTTCACTTGTACACCTATAAGCAATCGATACAAGGCGCCGTCAAATTCTTGCTAATGTTACAGCCAGGTCTGCCAAATGACTGTTTTTACAATCATTTCCTATAATTTGGCGCCAAGGAACAGTCATGAGCGAAGCGCCTGCGTTACGACGTTTATTGGTAGTCGACCCTTGTGACGACTGTCACCGATTGTTGCCCGGTTTACGCGCCGTAGGCTGGGATGTTGATAGTTGTAGCCTGGAAAATGCCGCCGACCGCAGTTGCGATGTCGGCCTGCTTCGTTTGCAGCCTTTTCACCTGGAACGTCCCGAAGCCGTCAAAGAGTTGATCAGCCGCAGCGGTACCGAGTGGATTGCCGTGCTGAATCAGGAAGTGCTGCGCCTGCAGAACGTTGGCGACTTTGTTTGTGAATGGTTTTTCGACTTTCATACCTTGCCGTTCGACGTGTCGCGGGTCCAGGTCACCCTTGGCCGGGCGTTCGGCATGGCGCGCCTGCGCGGCCAGGGCAATGTCCATGTGGACCAGCCGGAACACGAGCTGCTCGGCGACAGCAAACCGGTCCGCGAATTGCGCAAGCTGCTCAGCAAACTGGCTCCCACCGAGTCACCGGTACTGATTCGCGGCGAAAGCGGGACCGGTAAGGAACTGGTCGCCCGTACCCTGCACCGACAATCGCAGCGCCACAGCAAACCGTTTGTGGCCATCAACTGCGGGGCTATTCCCGAACACTTGATCCAGTCCGAACTGTTCGGTCATGAAAAAGGCGCATTCACCGGCGCCCATCAACGCAAGGTCGGACGTATCGAGGCGGCCAACGGCGGCACATTGTTTCTCGATGAAATCGGCGATCTGCCGCTGGAGCTACAGGCCAATCTGCTGCGCTTTCTCCAGGAAAAGCACATAGAACGAGTAGGCGGCAGCCAGCCGATCCCGGTGGATGTCCGGGTGCTGGCAGCCACTCACGTCGATCTTGAAGCAGCGATCGAGAAAAAGCGTTTTCGTGAGGACTTGTACTACCGGCTCAATGTGCTGCAAGTCGTGACTGCGCCGTTGCGAGAGCGGCATGGCGATCTGTCGATGCTGGCCAACCACTTTTCCCATTTCTACAGCCACGAAACCGGACGTCGGCCGCGCAGCTTCAGTGAAGACGCGCTGATCGCCATGGGCAAGCACGACTGGCCGGGTAATGTCCGGGAACTGGCCAACCGTGTACGCCGAGGGCTGGTCCTGGCTGAAGGGCGGCAGATCGAGGCTCGCGACCTGGGGCTGATCAGTCAGCAGTCGCTGGCCACTCCGATGGGCACCCTCGAAGACTACAAGACCCGGGCCGAACGCCAGGCATTGTGCGATGTACTGAACCGGCACAGTGACAACCTCAGTGTGGCCGCCAAAGTGCTGGGGGTTTCCCGGCCGACGTTCTACCGCTTGTTGCACAAACACCAGATCCGCTAGGGCGCGGTGCTTCTTCGGGGAAGAAGCTGAAAAGGCCCGCTGCGAGTGCATCGCAGCGGGCCTTTTAATGATGTTGCGTTCAGGGTGGGGCGGGTTAGAAGTAGTACGGGAATTTCAGGCTGAAGGAAAAGTCCGGGGCATCGTCGGTCATGCCGATGGACAGGTTGGGCACGATGGTCAGGTTGTCGGTGGCTGCAATGGTCATGCCGACGTTGAAGTAGCCGGCGTTGGCGTCACTGGACACCACCGATTCCCAGTCCCCGCCATCCTGTTTCAGCTTGCTCTTGCGTTGTACAAGGTCAGAAACCGAGAACGACATACTCATTTTTTCATTGAGTGCGAAGGCTATGCCTGCGCCGATCTGGAAGCTGTCGCCGATGCGGACCTTGCCCGGGGTTTTCTGGTTGACCGTGGAACTGATGTCGTCAAACGACTCCTCCAGGTTGTGGGTGTAGGACAAACTGCCGAACAGCACGGCCGGGTCAAACGTCTTGACCAGCGAGATACCGGGGGTGATCGACCAGACGCCGTTACCGGTCGGCAGGGTGTCAGGCACGAACAGGTTGGTGTTGGCGTCGGTCTGGCGCAGTTTGATACCGAACGGGTCCTTGCCGGTTGGCGCCTTGACTCGCAGGGTGACCACCGCGTCCGGGGTGTTCACCGACTCGTCCAGGAACTTGTAGGCGATACCGAAGTTGACGTCGCCAAGGGTCGGATCCCGCGAGACATCCTGTTCCGTGGTGACGTTGGCTGCGCCCTGATTGCCGCCGCCCGACTGATAAGTCGAATCGCGATACACCACAGGCACGTTCACATCGAACTGCCAGCGGTTATCGAAGTTGTAGCGGCCCGTCAGGTCGAGGGTCCAGGTGTCGGCCTTGATCCGGTCGAGGTTGATGTTGCCCAGAAAGATCGAGTCCAGTGCCAGGAAGCCGTTGAGAATCAGCTGGCGAGTGTCATAACGCGAATAGGTTATGCCGGTTTCCAGG
The DNA here is from genome assembly GCF_002112345.1 of Pseudomonas sp. R43(2017). NCBI lineage: Bacteria > Pseudomonadati > Pseudomonadota > Gammaproteobacteria > Pseudomonadales > Pseudomonadaceae > Pseudomonas > Pseudomonas sp. R43(2017). Next base: position 573,058 of record NZ_NEHJ01000001.1, on the reverse strand, counting down.
CTGAACTTGCCGCCGCCGAAGAAGCCGCTGGCCTCGTCGTACAGGTTGGACACACTCTGTGCAGGTTGTGAGTCGTCGGCCAGCGACTGGCCATAGGATGCGCCACTGCCCCCGGCGGCGCCCCCCGACGCTGCTGCGGCCCCGGTACCGGTGGCCACTTTGGGATTGCCTTTCATGTCGGCTGGCGACTTGGCCAGACGTTTTGGTGGTGGAGAAGCCGGTTGATCTTCGACCTGGCGGACTCGCTGTTCGAGCACCGCCAGGGCTTTCTGTTGTACTTCGTATCGTTGCTTAAGCTCCAGAAGTTCCTGTTTCAAGGTCTCCACATCCGCATCGGGTGCTGCTTGCAGCATCGCCGCGGGTAGAAGAGTACTCAAACATACAGCGGCACGCAGTGATACTGATCGATACATGAATAAGCCGTCCCTTTAAGCCCAATGGATCGAGACTCAGCGTAGTTCAATATCCGATATTGCGTAGTGCTCTGAGTTGACTCAAATTGCAATCCAGTGCGCCGGCGCTCATGCCGTTATTGCTAAGGACAACATTGAGTTGCGTCAGGTTGTTGACGACGTTTGCATTTCCGAGCAGGCGGGTGTTTTGCAGCAGACCTCCTTGAGCAACTTGTTGCAGGGCCGTGCCCTGATTGCCTGCGGCCTGAATGGCCATTTGCACGCCACCGCCAGTGGCCGAAACCGCGACACTGCCGGCGGCATTACTGCCGGAAATCGTTTGTCCGGCCATCAGGGCCTGCCCTTGGGCCGGTACCAGTGCGGGGGCCTGGTTGGCTTCGGAAACATTGATGGCCACGTTGTTGTAGGCCGTGTTGCCGTCGCCGGCGGCGCGTACGCTTTGCGTCACGCCCTGGGAACTGTTGAGTCCTGCGCCACCAATGACCGAGCCGGTACCCGTTTGCGGGGTGCTGCCGTTGCCGGTTTCCTTGATGGTCGAGACATAAAATTCGGGTTTTACGGTTGCTGCCTGCAATTGCATCGAGGTCGCGGCCCCGATCAGATCACCACTGGCGTTGCGCCAGGTACTGCTCATGACGATGCCGAAGCTGATGATCCGCCCCGGCATCACATAACGACCGCGAAGCTGTGACAGCTCCGAATCCTGGATTTCTATGGGTTTGAATCCTGCATTGGCATAGCCTGACGCACTCGCTGCCAGGCAGGCGGCGGCCAGCCAGTATGAGGTTTTCATCTGCTGCTCCCGGGACATCCAGCCCCACTCTTTATAATCGGCGATTAAAAGAAGTCGCTCTGTATGAACCCGAAGTCCATCAATTCAGCATCTTTGACGGGGTTGAAGTTATCCAGCTTGTTCTTGGCGGTCAGCGGAGCCGGAGGACTGCGTAATGCATTGGTCTTGTCGTATCCGGGGCCGACGATGGCAAAGACAATGCCGTTCCAACCTTTGACAAAGTCATCATGGGCGTAGCGTTTGTGTCCTAAAACCGGGTCTCCGATGTAGACCCAATCCTTGTCTGCCCGCTGCAGCACCACGAAATGCTTGTAGCCGCGAATTTCCATCAGTACCACCACCGGAATAGTGACCGCGTCGAGTTTTTCCGGAGGGATCTTGTAGCCCCTGGCGCGCATGCCGATGCTTTCTATGTAGCGCTTCATGTCCAGCATGGAAAAACCTTGAGTACGGACAAGGTCCTGGTCGGAGTTGACCAGCATGCCTTTGATGATGTGCTCCTCATCGACGTCGAGCCAATAAGCCTGGCGCAGTACCGTCGCCAGTGCGGCGGCGCCGCAGCTGAAATCGGTTTTTTGTTCGACGATGTCGGAAAACTTGCGCTCACGAATGCTTTGCACGTTCTTGTAGACGAGTGTGCCACCCGGCAGGGCAGCCACGGGCATCTGGGCAGCCTGGGCGAGGCCGGACAGGCAAAGCAGAGCGAGGAGGGTAGTCTTACGCATGATCGATACGCCTATGCGGACTGAGGAAAAGCCCCGTTTCCGGGGCTTTCGTTTCGATCGCGATTACATGCAGGCTTTGCAACCTGCAGCGATGGACAGCGAGTTGCTTTGTTGGTTGCCAACGCCGGCAGCGTTGTTGAAGCCACCGTTGCCGGACCAGTTGTTGCCCACGTTGGTCATGTTGGCGTTGTTGGTGACAGGGTTTTTCCAGCCATCTGGGGTCATCACTTGTTGAGTGGTCACACCAGCCAGACCGAAGACACCCACGGCAACGAAATCAGATTTCTGATCTTTGCCACCGCCATGGCCTTTGTCGTTGTTGCCGTAGCCACCACCATAACCACCATGACCGTGGTCATCGTCTTTGGTGGTTGCGGTGCCTGCGGCCACGAATGCGCCGGCGGCGGTAACAGTGCCAGTGAGGGTATCTTTTTTGTAGGTCTGAGTGCCGTTGTTGCCGACTTGCAGACCGGTGGTGCTTTGGTTGGCGGCGGCAGCGGCTTGCGCTACACGACCACCGGACACAGCGATTGCCAGGTTGTTTTTCTGTTGGTTGAAGTTGCCGGCGGCGTTGTTCACGCCGATGTTACCCGAGCCGCTGTTGCCGACGTTGTTCAGACTGGCATTGGCAGTGCTGGAGTAGTTGGCAACGGTGTTGTTGGTGTTGACCTGGGTTGCGCTGGAGGCAGATACGGCGGAGCCGAAGATGAAGCTTTCGTCGGCGGTTGCCAGTGCAGCGGCGTTGTCTTGCTGGTTGCCGTCACCGCCAACGTTGTTTGCGCCGATGTTGCCGTTGGCGCCGTTGAGGGAGCCGCTGACGTTGGCGTTATTTTGAGTGCCCTGATTCAACACGGTGTTGCCGCTGTTGTTTTGCACATCGAGTACTGCAGCACCGGCACCAGCGCCGATTTGCAGCAGTTCTTCAAGGGTTGGGCCTTTTGGGCCGTGATCGTGACCATGACCGTGATTGTCATCACGACCGCCTGCCTGTGCTGCGATTGCCATCACTGCTGCGAGTGCGAAAACCAGTGGTTTGAGAGCCATTGTAGGTTTCATGGTGTTTCTCCGTCGTGCTTATTAGTTGGTTAAGTGTTGGTACTTTCTAATTGCACTGCTTCTTGTTTGGGTCAGTCTGCGACCCGGATGCTCAGGGTGTTAGCCATTCGGTTCCCCACCCCGGCACTCTGGTTCACCTGGATTACCCCTCGACTGCCGGTGAAGGCCTGATCACTTGTCGTGACCTGGCGACTGCCGGGGGTGCCAGTTGCTCCTGAGCTCGGTAACAACGCCACGTTCTGTTGGGAAAGGGCGCTATCGTCAACGCTCTGCGGTGCAGCACTGATGCTGATGCGCATGGCGTTGGCCATCTGGTTGTTGGCCCCGGAACCCTGGTTCACGCCCAGTGCGCCGTTGCCGTTACTGAATGAGGTGCCGCCGATGGTCGAGCTCGCGTTGATCGAGCGGTCGGCGGGGGTGTCGAGTTTCTGGTGAATGGTGGTGGTGGCGCTGGCCGACGTGCCGATGGCAATCGACTTGACGTTGGTCTGTTGCTGCTGGTCGCCGGCGGCCTGGTTGACGTTGAAGTTGCCGTTGTACTGAACGCCGGAGTTCTGAATGTTGGCGCTGTCCACGGCGCTCGGATCGGCCATGACGCTGGTGCAGCCAAGCAGAGCAAGCAGGAGCAGGGAACGATTCATCTTATTGGCCTCCGGCCATGCGGGTCAGCGGAGCCAGACCGGTGCTGAGGGAGCGGTTGATGGTGTTGGAAATCGTGCCGCCACCGCCGCCGCCGTGGCCGGCACTCATGCCGGGCAGGCCGTTTGGATTGGTCAGGACGTTCATGCCGGGCAGGCTGGAATCAACCCCGATGTTGCCGCGAATGGATGAGCCACTGGCTACACTGGCAAAGTCACCGTCATTGAGTTCGGTGCTGGTCATCGCTTGATTGATGCGACCGGAAGGGTTGGCATTGACGGTGGTTGGATAGGGGTCTTTGCCGAAAGCGCTGCGTCCGATCGGAATGGGCTGGACGTCGCGATTGAGCACGATCACGCCATTGCCTTCGGCCTGAACGTTGAAACTGAGGAATGTGCTGGCTGCTGATCCGATCAGCAGAAGGCAAGTGAAGGCTTTGTTGATGTTTCCCACGGCGGCAATTCCTTCTTCAGTGGGCTGGCCCAAGTCAGCGTTGTGAAGGAGAGAGCGAAAGCTGTGCCGGTTTTTAAATGTTCTTGGATTTCAAAGGGTTGGCTCGAAGGTGTGCAGGGCTGATACAAAAGCTGTTTCAACATTGAAACAACGCGTCATCGGTACAAGCGCCCATACCTGTTGCAAAGCTCTGGAACAAGGGTTTGCGAGCAGGTGTTTCACAGGCGTAACAAGTCGGGTGACAAAGCGATGAAGACCGTTGAGACGGGCACTTTGCACCGGTGGGAGTGTTTCAGGAACGGACACTTCTGCCCCGGATAGGGGATATTGACCCGAAAACCGGGTCAGCCTTCCAGCAAGGTTCGTACGGCGTCGAAGGCTTGAGTCTGCCGTGCGGCCCAGTCGCCCTGAATGATCCTGACGGGCTGGTGATGTTGCTCCAGCCAGGCCTTGGTGGCGTCGTAGAACCCCAGTCGTTCACTTAACTGCGGCTGACAACGCTGGCCATCGTCGGTCCAGTCGATCTGCTCCGGGGAGAGCAGCAGGTGCAGGTCGTAATGACGCGCCAGCAGTTCCGGTTCCAGCCAGTCGGGACAGTCGCCGAACAGCGTCTGGCTCCAGAGAATGTTGCTCAACAAATGGGTGTCGAGAATCAGCAACGACGGCTGCTGCACCCGCGCCTCGTCTTCCCACTGCAATTGGCCGCGAGCAATCTCGGGAATGTCTGCGAGGCAGGTGTCCCGGGGATTCTGCTCGATGAACCAGCGCACGTACTCATCCACCCGCAAACCGCCGAACTGTTGCTGCAGCCCGGCCGCCAGCCAGCTCTTGCCGGTGGATTCCGGCCCGGTCAGGACAACGACTTTCATGCGCGCAACGCCGGATCGGCGCGCCATTCCCGCCAGCCCTGCACCGCGATCAGGGTGAACAGGGCGTACAGCGCAGCGGTGAGGTAAAGGCCTTTATAAAGAAACAGGCCGACGAAGATCACATCCAGCACGAACCACAGCGCCCAGCATTGCAGGCGCTTGTGCGCCATCCAGAATTGCGCGACCAGGCTGAAAGCGGTCAGCGCCGCGTCGAGCCAGGGCTGCGCGGCATCGGTCCAGTGCGCCATGGCGGCGCCCAGCAAAAGGCTGCCGGCCGCGCCGATGGCCAGCCCTTTGAGCATCGAAGGTGTGTCGAGCCGGCTGACCTCACGCCCGTCATGCATCGTCCCGGCCCGGGTCCATTGCCACCAGCCGTAGACTTGCAGCGCGGCGTAAACCACCTGCAGCAACATGTCCGAATACAGCTTCACCTCGAAGAAGATCCAGCTGTAGAGCAGCACCATGACCAGCCCGATCGGCCAGCACCAGGGGGTCTGTTTGACCGTCAGCCAGACGGCGATCACACCGAGGGCGGCGGCAAACAGTTCGAGCCCGGACATGCAAGATCCTTGGAGGGAGTAAAAGAGGGAGCGGATTGTACCCAAAAACCGGTGGGAGTGAGCTCCCACCGGTGACCGGGATCAGACGCGGAACTGGCGAAGCAAACCGTTCAGTTGCTCGCTCAACTGACCGAGCCGCACGCTGGCGGCACTCGACTGTTCGGCAGCCAGTGCGGTGCTGTGGGAAAGGCCGGCGGCCTGGGTGACGTTCTGGTTGATGTCCTCGACCACGTGCGCCTGTTGCAGGGTCGCACTGGCGATCGAGGCGTTCAGGCCGTTGAGGTTGCGCAGCGCCTGGCCGATGGCATTGAGGCTGGCGCCGGCCAGTCCGGCCTGCTCGATGGTCAGTTGCGACGCCTTGCTGCTGTCGCCGATCACTTTAACGGCGGCTTCGGAATGATTTTGCAGGCGCTCGATCATCGACTGGATTTCCGCCGTGGATTTCTGCGTGCGTTGCGCCAGCAAACGAACTTCATCCGCCACCACGGCAAAACCACGGCCCTGTTCGCCGGCCCGGGCGGCTTCGATGGCGGCGTTGAGTGCCAGCAGGTTGGTCTGCTCGGCAATCGAACGGATCACTTCCAGAACGCTGCCGATCTGCGTGCTTTCCGTCGCGAGCGTACGAATGACTTCGACGGCCTGATCGATGGTGCCGGACAACTTGTCGATCTGTTGCAGGCTGCCGTCGATGTTGATCTGGCCTTGCTGCGCCTGGGCTTCGGCATCGCGCATTTCGCTGGCGGCATGCTCGGCGTTCTTCGCTACATCCTGCACGCCGTAAGTGACTTCGTTGATGGCCGTCGCCACCAGCTCCATCTGCTGCGATTGTTGCTGGCTGCGTTGCTGGGCCTGGTTCGCGTCATTGCCCAATTCAGTGGAGGACTGGCCCAGCGCGCTGGCCGACACCTGCAAATCGCCGATGACCCGGCGCAGTTTGGCGGTGAAGGCATTGAAGTGATGGGCCAGTTGCGTGACTTCGTCCTGGCCATGGGTGTCGAGGCTGCGGGTCAGGTCGCTTTCGCCGCTGGCGATATTGGCCATGGCGTTCACGGTTTCCTGCAACGGACGGACGATGCTGCGGGCGATGAGAATCACCAGCACGCCCATGATCAGCGCGATCACCAAGCCAACAACGGACGCCTTGATGACCTGGCCCTGAAATTCGGCCTGCACATCGTCGACGTACACACCGGAACCCAGCACCCAGCCCCATGGCTCGAACAGTTTCACGTAGGAGGTCTTGGCCACCGGCTCGCTGGCACCGGGTTTCGGCCAACGGTAATCGACCATGCCGGCGCCCTTGGCTTTGGCAATGGCAACCATCTCGTTGAACACCGCAAAACCGTCCGGGTCGCGGATCGCCGAGAGGTTCTGGCTTTCGAGCTTGGGATTGGTCGGATGCATGACCATCACGGGCGTGAGGTCGTTGATCCAGAAGTAATCGTTCTGGTCGTAACGCAGGCCGCGAATCGCAGTCAGCGCCTGTTTCTGGGCGGCGTCGCGGGTCAGGGTCCCGGCCGCTTCCAGGCCCTGGTAGTAGGTCAGCAAACCGCTGGCGGTCTGCACCACATGCTGGGTTTTCTGGGCCTTGGCGTGATACAGGTCATCGTGGATCTGCTTGAGCATCAACAGGCCCAGGGTCAGCAGCATGACCACCGCCACAATCAAGATGAGCCACAAGCGTCGGCTGATCGACACACTGCGCAAGCTGTTCATAACGCTGTCACTCCGGTTTCTTTTTCTTGTAATAAATCACCGCCAGCATCCAACCACGTTTCAGTGGCCGGGCATACGCGACCCAAGTCGTAGAGCGCGGCAGCGCGATTACGGCTTGTCTGTTAGGATTTCGGCCCCGTGGGTGAAAACCTGAACCCAAGTTGCCATTTCACGGAATTTTGACCGTTTCGTGTGGATCCTTGGCCCGCGGAATCGGTACAGCAACACAGCTACGCTGAACGCAGTGAACGTAAAAAAATACTATCGGGGCATGCCTGAGCGCATCGCTCTTTGGGGGATTGATGGACCTTTGGACCGCCTTGCAGGCACTGATTCTTGGAGTTGTAGAAGGGCTGACGGAGTTTTTGCCCATTTCCAGTACCGGACACCAGATCATCGTCGCCGACCTGCTGAATTTTGGCGGTGAACGCGCCATGGCGTTCAACATCATCATTCAGCTCGGCGCGATTCTCGCGGTGGTCTGGGAGTTTCGCCGCAAGATTCTCGACGTGGTCATCGGCTTGCCGACCCAGCCGAGTGCACGACGCTTTACTGCCAACCTGCTGATCGCCTTCCTGCCCGCCGTGGTGCTGGGCGTGATCTTTGCCGATCTGATTCACAAATACCTGTTCAACCCGATCACCGTGGCGACGGCGCTGGTGGTGGGCGGTTTCATCATGTTGTGGGCTGAGCGCCGGCAGCATGACGTGCACGCCGAAACCGTTGACGAGATCACCTGGAAAGATGCGCTGAAGGTCGGCTTCGCCCAATGTCTGGCGATGATCCCGGGCACCTCGCGCTCCGGCTCGACCATCATCGGCGGCCTGTTGTTCGGTCTGTCGCGCAAGACTGCCACCGAGTTCTCGTTCTTTCTGGCGATGCCGACCATGGTCGGTGCGGCGGTGTATTCGGGCTACAAGTACCGCGCGCTGTTCGTGCCGGCGGACTTCCCGGTGTTTGCCATCGGTTTTGTCACTGCATTCGTTTTCGCCATGATCGCCGTGCGCGGTTTGCTGAAGTTCATCGCCAGCCACAGCTACGCGGCATTCGCCTGGTACCGGATCGTGTTCGGCCTGTTGATTCTGGCGACCTGGCAGTTCGGCTGGGTGGACTGGGCGGCGGCCAAGGCATGAGTGATTCCCGCGCACGCCGCCCGGATCGCGGCCCGTCCGGTGGCAACATTCAGCATTTGAAGTTGAAGCTGATGGTGTTGCTGATCGTCTGTGCGTTGCCGCTGTTCGGTTCGTTGTCGATGTGGTTGCGCGGGATTTCGCGGGTGCCGCTGGCGGCCTACGGGATTGTCAGTGTGCTGGCGTTCTTCCTGTATTGGGCCGACAAGCGCAAGGCCCGCGCCGACGCCTGGCGCACGCCGGAAAACGTCCTGCACGCCGTGGAACTGGCGGGCGGCTGGCCGGGCGCATTGATCGCCCAGCAAGTCTTCCGGCACAAGACGCGCAAGGTGTCGTTTCAGATTCTGTTCTGGGTGATCGTCGCGCTGCACCAGGTGTTCTGGATCGATCAGTTGTTCCTCGGTTCGAACCTGTTGGCGCTGGGGTAGGGATTACAGCAGCAAACCCACCTGGGTTTTCTTCGGCAGCTTGCTCACCACCAGTTGATGAGAGCGTTGTAGCAATCCTCGCAGTTCCTCGGCGCCCAAGGGGTAGGGCGGGTGCATGATGATCCACTGCGCCCGCGCCAGATACGGCGCCGGGTGAATGCCCGGTCGGTCGCAATGGCCGAGAAACAGATCCTTGTCGACCTTGAACGCCAGCGACTCACCGCGCAGCCCCTGCAAGGCGAACATCTTGTTGCCGGCAATCGAAAACACCCGCACACCGCCCCATTTATAGTCTTCCCGGGCGCCGGGCAATGCCAGGCAGAAATCCGCGACATCCTTCTCGCTCATCTTTCCTTGTTTCATAACAGCCGCTCTCCACAGGCATTGAACGATTCGACCAGATGATCGATCCACGCGCGCACCGCCGGCATCACCCCGCGTCGGTGCGGGTACACCGCTTGCAGCCAGCCGCCGGGCAACGACCAGCCCGGCAGCAATTGCACCAGCGTGCCGTTGTTCAGCTCCGCTTCGCAATACATCATCGGCAGCAGGGTGAAACCCTGGCCGGCCAGCACACAAGCCTTGCGCACGATGAAATCGTCGATGCCCAGTCGGGCCTCCAGTGCCAGATCGCAACTCTTGCCGTGCTGATCGAGCAGGCGCACATGCACCATGCGATCGGCTTCCAGCGCACCGAGCACCGGCAGGGTTTTCAAGTCCTGCGGATGATTGATTTCCACGCCCTGTATAAAGGAAGGGCTCGCGACCACCACCATTTGCGCCTGACGCAAGCGGCGGGTTACCAGCATCGGTTCTTCGTCGCCGTGTTCGCGCACGCGCAGGGCGACGTCGATGCCTTCGGTGATCAGATCGACCCGGCGATTGATCAGGGTGACTTCCAGTTGCACCTGCGGGTATTTGCCGAGAAAGTTGCTGATCACCACCGGCAGCATTTCATGGGCCAGCCCCGTGGGGCTCGACACCCGCAGGCGGCCACGGGGTTCGCTGGACATGCTGGCCACCGTTTCATCGGCCATTTCCGCTTCCAGCAGCATCGCCTGGCAGTGACGCAGATAGCGTTCGCCAACCGCCGTCAGCTTCAATTGACGGGTAGTGCGTTGCAGCAAGCGTGCGCCGAGACGTTCTTCCAGTTCAGCAATTCGCCGCGACAGGCGCGACTTGGGAATGCCCAGCAAGCGGCCGGCAGCGGCGAATCCGCCGGCCTCGACCACTTTGGCAAAATAGTAGAGATCGTTGAGGTCTTGCATGGGGAATTCCGACTGTTCTATCAGTGGGACAAACTATCGCATTGTTGCCGTCTAATCAGCTATTGGTTTCGTAGGTAGGATTGTCTCCATTCCGTCGCCACCGGCGATTCTTTCCAGGAGATTCCACTATGAAACTGCTGCACATCGATTCGAGCATTCTGGGCGACAACTCCGCTTCCCGTCAGCTGAGCACCGAAGTCGTCAAAGCCTGGCAAGCCGCCGAGCCAAGCGCTGTCGTGACCTACCGCGACCTGGCTGCCGACGCCATCAGCCACTTCTCGTCCACCACTCTGGTCGCCGCCGGCACCACCGCTGAACTGCGCAACGCCGCACAACAGCACGAAGCCGAACTGAGCGCCAACACCCTGGCCGAATTCATCGCTGCTGACGCCATTGTCGTTGCCGCGCCGATGTACAACTTCACCGTGCCAACCCAGCTCAAGGCCTGGATCGACCGCATCGCCGTCGCCGGCCAGACTTTCCGCTACACCGAAGCCGGCCCTGAAGGCCTGTGCGGTGGCAAGAAAGTGATCATCGTCTCCACCTCGGGCGGCATCCACGCCGGTCAGGCTTCGGGCGTTGCTCACGAAGACTACCTGAAACTGGTCTTCGGCTTCCTCGGCATCACCGACATCGAAATCGTCCGTGCCGAAGGCCTGGCCTACGGTGAGGAAGTTCGCAACAACGCTATGAGCGCGGCCCACGCCCGCATCAGCGAGCAACTGTTCGCCGCAGCGTAAGGCTTTCGTAAAGAACAGCTCTCGTTCAGGCAACACCCAAAAAACTCTGTATTCTGGTTCTGCAAGGGCCAGATACGGGGTTTTTTGTGTCCGACTGTTACATAATCTGGCCCGGGTTATGCAGTCTTACGATCAACGTCTGAGTGCAACGCCGCGCCGGAACACCGAACCACGGAGTTTCGGGCGTCGAACACAACGGATCTTTCGATTGAGTAACAACAGGGTGGGGCATCCCATGATGCGTCTTTGTGCAACGTTACTGATTTGCCTGCTCGGCAGCCTGAATTCAGTGCACGCAGCCCCCGGCCAGCACCCACGCTGGAGCGTCGGTTATCACGAAATGACGTTCCTCGATCCGCTCGACCTGCAACCGATGCGTGCCATCGCGTTCTATCCCTCCAGCGACCGCGAGCACATGAGCCTGCTCGAGGGTTATTCGGTCGAAGCCGGCGAAGACACCAAAATCGCCCTCGGCCGCTTTCCGATGTTGATGCTGTCCCACGGCAACACCGGCACGCCGCTGGCCCTGCACGACCTCGCCACATCGCTGGCCCGCAAGGGCTTTGTGGTTGTGGCAGTGATTCATCCCGGCGACAACTCCAAGGATCACAGTCGCCTCGGCACCTTGAGCAATCTGTATGGCCGGCCGATCCAGATTTCCGAAGCCATTACCGCCACCCTTGGCGACCGCATGCTCGCGCCGTTCGTGAACGCCGATCAGGTCGGTGTCATTGGTTATTCGGCAGGGGGCGAGACCGCGTTGATTCTTTCAGGTGCGCAGCCTGACCTGGATCGCTTGCGCCGCTACTGCCAGGAACGACCGGACGACCGCGACGCCTGCAACACCCAGGGCGAACTGATCGTCGATCGCGATGACTTGCAACCGGTGGCCGACCCGAGAGTCCACGCCTTGCTGTTGATGGCGCCGCTGAGCCTGAAATTCGGCCGGCACACCCTGGCCGACGTGCATGTGCCGGTGCTGCTGTACAGCGGCGACGGCGACAAACTGGTGGCCTTCGACAAGAACGCCGCCGCCCTGGCGCGCAAACTGCCGACCGCACCGGATTTCAAGTTGCTGGCCGGGGCCGGGCACTTCGTGTTCATGGCGCCGTGCAATGAAGAGCAGATCCGTGCGATGCCGGCGCTGTGCACCGATGCTGACGGGGTGGATCGCGAAGACATCCATCGCAACCTGATTTCCGAGGCCGGGCGGTTCTTTTCCCATGCGCTGGGCAAGCCTTCCCGGGCGGGGATGCAGACGGCGGATCAGTAAGCGTCAGGCCATCGCCCGACGCTTGAGCCACAAGGTCAGCGCCAGTCCGGTCACGGACAACAGCGCAGCGCCGAGGAAAATCCACGAATACCCCAGATTCAACGCCACCGCGCCCATCAATGGGCCGGCAACCGCCAGTGCCAGATCGAAAAACACCGCGTAAGCACTCAACCCGGCCCCACGGCTGGAGTTGGGCACCTGCTTGATGGCTTCAACCCCCAGCGCCGGATACACCAGTGACAACCCGAACCCCGCCAGCCCGGCGCCGATCAGTGCGTAACCGGTGGACGGTGCGAGCCACAGCAATAGCAACCCGACGGTTTCGATGCTCATGCAGGCGATGGCCGAAGCAAAGCCGCCGAATCGGGCGATAGCGGAAATGAACAACAGCCGCGACAGGATGAAGCACACGCCGAACACCGTCAGGCAATACGCCGCACCGGTCCAGCCGCGATTGAGGTAATAAAGGGTGATGAAGGTGGTCAGGGTGCCGTAACCGATCGAGGCAAGACTCAGACTGGCACCGAACGGCGCGATCCGCCCGAACACCGCCCAGAACGGCAGACGCTCGCCGCGCACTACCGGCACGGAAGGTTTGTTGCGGATCAGCAGCAGAGCACCAGCGGACAATACCGACAGCGCAATACCGAGGCTGGTAAAGCCATAATCGGCCACCATCAGCACGCCCAGCGGCGCACCGATGGCAATGGCACCGTAGGAGGCGATGCCGTTCCAGCCGATGGAGCGGGCGGTGTGTTCCGCGCCGACCTGACCCATGCACCAACTGATGGTGCCCACACCGATCAAGCCCTGTGCGATGCCGAGCAACAAACGGCCGGCGATCAAAATGATCAGGCTTGCCAGCGGGAAGTCCTGAAGCACGGTCGATATGAATGTCAGCACACCGCTGAGGACGATCCCCAGCAAGCCATAGACGATTGCCCGCTTAGTGCCGACGGTATCCGACATGCGCCCGGCCATTGGCCGGCTCAGCAGAGTCGCCAGGTATTGCGACCCGATCACCAGACCCGCAACGACGGCACTGAAACCCAGTTGTTCGTGCACGTAACCGGGCAGCACCGCAATCGGCAGACCGATGCAGAGGAAGGCGATAAAAGTGTAGAAAACGATGGAGACGATCTGCAGGGTGATCGCCATGGAGCTTTGCGGTGGCTGTTGCTGCGCAGACATGAGGGCTCGTTCGCGGGCGGCGGTGGGAGAGTCCGCATCATGGCTTGGCGCTGGAATAAAAGAAAGCAGGCTAACTATCTTTCCTGGGCGCAATAAAAAGCCCCGCCATGGGGCGGGGCTTTCGACTCTAGGCCGCTATCAGAACACGACGCCCTGGCTGCGCAGGTAATCGTCATAGGTGCCGCTGAAGTCGGTCACGCCGTTCGGGCTCAGCTCGATGATGCGCGTGGCCAGGGACGATACGAACTCACGGTCGTGGCTGACGAAAATCAGCGTGCCCGGGTAGTTTTCCAGCGCCAGGTTCAGCGCCTCGATCGATTCCATGTCCAGGTGGTTGGTCGGTTCGTCCATCACCAGAACGTTCGGCTTTTGCAGGATCAGCTTGCCGAACAGCATGCGACCTTGCTCACCACCGGAAATCACCTTCACCGACTTGAGGATCTCGTCGTTGGAGAACAGCATGCGGCCCAGGGTGCCACGAATCACTTGCTCGCCCTGAGTCCACTGACCCATCCAGTCGAACAGGCTCACGTCGTCTTCGAAGTCGTGGGCGTGGTCCTGAGCGTAGTAGCCCAGTTCCGCGCTTTCGGTCCACTTCACGGTGCCGGCGTCCGGGGTCAGTTCGCCCATCAGGGTGCGCAGCAGGGTGGTCTTGCCGATACCGTTCGGGCCGATGATCGCCACGCGCTCGCCGGCTTCAACGGTGAAACTGAAGTTCTTGAACAGGGTCTTGCCGTCGAAGCCCTTGGACATCTGTTCGATGGTCACGGCCTGGCGGTGCAGCTTTTTGGTCTGTTCGAAACGGATGAACGGGCTCACGCGGCTCGATGGCTTGACCTCGGCCAGCTGGATCTTGTCGATCTGCTTGGCGCGGGAAGTGGCCTGCTTGGCTTTCGAGGCGTTGGCCGAGAAGCGGCTGACGAACGTCTGCAGTTCGGCGATCTGGGCTTTCTTCTTGGCGTTGTCCGACAGCAGTTGCTCACGGGACTGGGTCGCTGCGGTCATGTACTCGTCGTAGTTGCCCGGGAACAGGCGCAGCTCGCCGTAGTCCAGGTCGGCCATGTGGGTGCAGACGCTGTTCAGGAAGTGACGGTCGTGGGAAATGATGATCATGGTGCTGTTACGCACGGTGAGGATCGATTCCAGCCAGCGAATGGTGTTGATGTCCAGGTGGTTGGTCGGTTCGTCGAGCAACAGCACTTCCGGATCGGAGAACAGCGCCTGAGCCAACAGAACACGCAGCTTCCAGCCCGGCGCCACTTCGGACATCGGACCGAAATGCTGTTCAAGCGGAATGCCCAGGCCCAGCAGCAGTTCACCGGCGCGGGATTCGGCGGTGTAGCCGTCCATCTCGGCGAACTCGGTTTCCAGCTCGGCCACGGCCATGCCGTCTTCTTCGCTCATTTCCGGCAGCGAATAGATGCGATCGCGCTCGGCCTTGACCTTCCACAGCTCTTCGTGACCCATGATCACGGTGTCGATCACGGTGAATTCTTCGTAGGCGAACTGATCCTGACGCAGTTTACCGAGGCGCACGTTCGGCTCGAGCATCACCTGGCCGGCAGACGGCTCCAGGTCGCCACCGAGGATTTTCATGAACGTCGACTTGCCGCAACCGTTAGCGCCGATCAGGCCATAACGGTTGCCGTTGTTGAATTTCACCGAAACGTTTTCGAACAGCGGCTTTGCGCCGAACTGCATCGTGATATTAGCTGTAGAAATCAAAGGTTTATCCTGCGAAGCATTCTGAGTAGCGAGGGTGCGGCCGGAGCGCTTGGCCCGAGTCGAAGTGCGCTGAGGCGGGAAATCCCGTCATCAACCAAGGGGGGCGCGTAAAGTTTGGCGGCGATTGTACTGGTCTGGCTCTTCCAGCGATAGGGCGGTGATCCCCGGAATGCCGATTGGCGCAATCGCGGGACAGTTTTTCACAGATGAAGGTTCACTATTGGTTACAAACTGTGGCTAAAATGCCATCCATTCACCCAATGCCCTTGCCCGGCATGGGCTCAAGGATGTGCCACCGAGACGCTGTTTTGTATCCAGACCACTGCTACAGACCTATGGCCACAGCCAGAAAGGCGCGCAGTTTGTTCACTTTTGACGTGTGACGATTTCCGTGAAACTCATCATTGCTGCTATTTATGTCATTTCCATTGCATACGTTCACCTGCGTGGTCGTGTGCGTCACAAACTGGGCCGTCAGTTGAGCGATCACTCGACATTTCTCGCGCCGATCAACTGCTTCCTTTATCTGTTTTCGAAAAAACCGAACAAACCCTACCTCGACCCGAAGGACTTTCCCGATCTGAGCCCGTTGCAGGCCCATTGGGAAGAAATCCGCGAGGAAGGTCAGAACCTTCTGCGTGCCGGTGCGATCAAGCGCTCGGATCAGTACGACGATGTCGGTTTCAACTCGTTCTTCAAGACCGGCTGGAAGCGTTTCTACCTGAAATGGTACGGCGACAGCCACCCGTCGGCGCTGCAACTGTGCCCGCGCACCACTGAACTGGTGCAGAGCATCGGCTCGATCAAGGCGGCGATGTTCGCCGAGCTGCCACCAGGCTCGAAACTGGTGCGTCACCGTGACCCGTATGCCGGTTCCTACCGTTACCACCTGGGGCTGGAAACGCCGAATGACGCCGGTTGCTACATCAACGTCGATGGCGAGAACTATCACTGGCGCGACGGCGAAGCGGTGATGTTCGACGAGACCTACATTCACTACGCCGAAAACACCACCGACAAGAACCGCATCATCCTGTTCTGCGATGTCGAGCGCCCGATGAAATATCGCTGGGCAGCCGCGTTCAATGGCTGGTTCAGCCGTACCGTGATGTCGGCGGCCGGTGCGCCGAACGATGCGGGCGACCGCACCGGCGGCATCAACCGCCTGTTTACCAAAATCTACAAGATCCGCCTGCGCGGCAAAGAGCTGAAAAAACGCAATCGCGCGCGCTATTACCTGGAAAAGTGGGCGATCTTCGGTGGCCTGCTGGCGATCTTCATTCTGATCTGATAACTGATCTGATAAATCGGGCGACTGTTGAAAGACAGTCGCCCGATTTCATTTTCACGACGCTTTTTTGGTCTTTTTCGCCGGGGTGGCCTTGCTCGCGGCCTTCTTCGCCGGTTTGGCCGGTGATTTCCCGCCAAGACTGCGTTTGAGCAGTTCGGTCAAGTCGATCACATCCGCCGACTTGCGTTCTTCTTCACCATCAACGGTCTCAACGTCCTCGATCTTGCCTTGATGGGCCTTCTTGTCCACCAGGGCCATGATCTTGTCTTCAAACTCGTCGCGGTAATCCTCGGGACTCCAGTCGGCGCTCATGTCTTCAACAAGCCGTTTGGCCATGTCCAGTTCGGCTTTCGCAAGTTGCGGCTGGGTCACTTCGCTGCCCAGCGCCAGTTCATCGAGGCTGCGCACTTCCTGCGGCCAGCGCAATTTCACCAGCACCAGTGCCGACTCCAGCGGCATCAGCGCCGCCAGGTACTGACGCGTGTGTAACACCACGCGGGCGAGGGCGACTTTTTTGGTTTTGCTCAGGGTTTCGCGCAGCAATGCGTAAACCTTGCCGCCGCGTTTGTCCGGGGCCAGGTAGTAGGGCGTGTCGATGTTCTGCAGCGGGATCTGTTCACTGTCGACGAAGGCAAAGATGTCGATGGTCTGGGTCGAGACCGGGTGGGCCGAACGGATTTCTTCCTCGCTGAGCACGACATACCGGCCTTTTTCGAACTGCACGCCTTTGACGATATGCTCCTTTGTCACCTCTTTGCCGGTGACCTTGTTGACCCGTTTATAGCCGACCGGGTCCATGCTGCGGCTGTCCAGCCAGTCGAAGTCCACGCCCTGGGACGAAGTCGCCGAGACCAGCGCTACGGGGATGTGCACCAGACCGAAACTGATTGCGCCTTTCCAGATTGCCCGAGCCATGGTGCCGTTCTCCGCTTGATGTTCGGGTGACCCGTCGGCATGCGTGAAAGTTTCCGTTGCCCGCCGACGGGCAACTGGTCAAACGGTGTTACACCTTGTTTAGCGATGACGGGTTAACAAATCCGAACCCTCGGCGTAGCGTGGACTCGAAGGCTCTATTCCACGTGCATCGAGAGAGGCCGTCCATGAACCGTTTTCTGCTTGGCATCGCATCGCTGGCCCTCAGTGGCGGGCTGGTTCACGCCGATGCCCTGTTGCTGGCGCAAAGTCCGACCGGCAACAGCAGCAACCCCTATAACAGCCCGATTCACCGGGCCAACCCCAACAGCATGCAGGGCACGCAGCCCGCCAATCCGGTGATTCGTGGGCCGAGTACGGTGCCCGCGCCTCGCCAGCCCACCGTCGAGAACGGCGGCATCGGCAATGGCCAGCCACTGCGTTCGGTGCCGAGCACGCCGCCGAAATTCATTCCCAACCCCCCCCCCCGGGCCGCGGCAACCAACCGTTGAATGGAAAAGCCCCTCTTTTTCACCCTTCAAACAAAAAAAAGGAACGTTGA
>NZ_NEHJ01000001.1:0-555304 GCF_002112345.1 Pseudomonas sp. R43(2017) | reverse complement strand
AATGGCCAGCCGCTGCGCTCGGTCCCGAGCAAGCCACCGACCTTCATTCTCAATCCTCCAGCCCGTGACGGCGACAGCAACCGTTGAATGGCAGAGCCGCTTCTGTCAGCCCTTCAAACGAACAAAAGGAATCGTGCATGTTGCGTAAAACCCTTTTAGCCGGCCTGTGCGCCGGCGCTGTTATCTGCAGCCCGGCATACGCCGCCGCCCCCAAGCAATTGCAAAGCGAGCAGGGCACCCTTGAAGTCACGACGATTACCCAGGGGCTTGCGCACCCATGGGCGCTCGCGTTCCTGCCGGATCGTCAGGGCATGCTGGTGACCGAGCGTCCGGGCAATCTGCGGGTGGTGGGGGCTGACGGCACGTTGTCGGCGCCGATCGATGGCGTTCCCAAGGTCTGGGCCAAGGGGCAGGGCGGGTTGCTGGATGTGGTGCTGTCGCCGGACTTCAAACAGGATCGGCTGGTGTACCTGTCTTACGCTGAGGGTGGTGGTGCCGGTGACAAGGCCGGGACGGCGGTAGGGCGCGGGCGCCTGTCGGATGACCTGAAAACCCTGAAGGACTTCAACGTGATTTTCCGTCAGGAACCGAAACTGTCGGTTGGCAATCACTTCGGCTCGCGGCTGGTATTCGATCGTGACGGCTATCTGTTCATCACCCTCGGCGAAAACAACGACCGTCCCACCGCACAGGATCTGGACAAGCTGCAAGGCAAGGTCGTGCGCATTTACCCCGACGGCAAGGTGCCGGATGACAACCCGTTTGTCGGTCAGTCCGGTGTGCGCCCGGAAATCTGGTCCTATGGCCATCGCAACCCGCAGGGCGCAGCACTCAATCCATGGACCGGCACTTTGTGGGAGAACGAACATGGCCCGCGCGGTGGCGATGAGGTGAACATCATCGAGCGCGGCAAGAACTACGGCTGGCCGCATGCAACCCACGGCATCAACTACTCGATGCAGCCCATCCCTGAAGCCCAGGGCAAAACCGTCGAAGGCACTGTCGCCCCGCACCATGTCTGGGAAAAATCACCGGGTGTCACCGGCATGGCGTTCTACGATGGCGACCGTTTCAAACCCTGGCAGCACAACGTGTTCATCGGGGCGCTGGTCACTCAGGAACTGATTCGTCTGCAATTCGACGGTGACAAGGTGGTGCATGAAGAACGCCTGCTGGGCGATCTGAAGCAACGTATCCGTGATGTGCGCCAAGGGCCGGACGGCTATCTGTATCTGCTGACGGACGAGTCCGACGGTGCGCTGTACAAGGTCGGACTCAAATGAACGCTTCATGCGGGTGAGCGGGCGTAGAGCACCACCGCAGCCCGCAACTTGCCACGTCCAAACCGGCACATCTTCTCGAACTCCCCATGGCTGACCGGCACATGCTGGCAGTCCATGGGCTGGCGATGCTGGCTGTGATCGACATCCGGGTCATGCAGGTAGACGAAGTCTTCGTCGCAATCGGTGACGATCACCCAGTGCGGGGATTTGGAGCGGGTCAGACGATAGCTGCTGATCAGCACCAAAGGTTGTCCGCCGGCGCTGAGCAGTCGGGGTAGATCCAGCGTCGTGCCGATGATTTGATCGACGTCGGTGTCGTCCAGTTGTGCCATGAACTCGTCGTGCACCAGGCGCATGACGTCTTTTTTATGCGCGTCGCGCACGCCGTCGAGAAACAGCGGCCCGGTCATGCTCAGTTGCAAGCGCACGTGAAACCCCCGGCGCCATGCGGCCAACGCCAGGCCTTGAGGGCTGCAACCGCCGTGGCCGGCGGTCATGAACACGGTGGTTGCTTCGCGCCAGAGCTGCAGTTCTTCGCGGCGCTCCAGCAGGCGATCAGCCTGCAAGGCGCCCATGGCCATCAACAGGCACGCCGGACCACAGGTGAAATCGGTGGTTTGCCGGTAGTAGGGCACCTTGGTGCTGCGCGAATCGTGGTGCTGCAGGATGCGCTTTTCCAGACGCAAGGCGTCCGCGTGATCCTCGTAATAGTCGTGAATCAATGCAAAGCGCCGATAGCCGCTACGTTCGTACAAAGAGATGGCGGCCGGGTTGTCAGTGCGTACCTCCAGCCGCAGGTAAGCGCAGTCATGCTCCAGGGCGCAGGCTTCGATACGTTGCAGCAACTGTTTGCCCAGGCCACCGCCCCGGGCTTCGGGAGAAATGGCGATGGAATACAACCGCGCAAGCGATGTGCCGCGATGGAACAGCACCAGCGCATAACCCAGCAGCTGACCCTCGCGCTCGGCCACCAGCAACTGGCCGTTGGCCCGGGTAATCATCCACTGAAAGCTGCGGCGGGTGAGCCGGTCCGTGGTGAAGCAGTGCATTTCCAGTGCCAGCAGCGCCGCTAAATCATCAACTGTCGCCAAGCGAAAAACAGTGTTCATATGACCGCCGTAAAAGTTGCGTAACGAAACGGGACTTTCGAAAAAGTTCGTGCTTAATAGAAAAGGTCTTGTTCTCCAACGGATCAATTTCTATGTCAGCGGTACAGGGTCATTGGCGCGAAGTATCCAGTCAAAGTTTGCCACCGGCAACTTATTTAAAACCGCAAGTCCGAACTTCCAGTCAAGTATTGATTATCGTCGAACGCAAGGAAGACTGGGCCTCGTACTTTCCCAGCGAAGACATCCTGACGGCCCAGGAATACCTCGAACAACCGCCCGACAGCGAGCCGGGAAAACGGGTGCAGGTGATCAACCTGTGCCGCAGTTACAAGTATCTGGGCCACGGCTATTACTGCTCGCTGCTGGCAGAAGCCAGGGGGCACAAGGTAATTCCGTCGGTGCGCACCATCAGCGAACTGACCCGCAAATCCCTTTACGGTCTGGCGCTGGATGACCTGGATAAAACCCTGGAAAAGGCCCTCAGCCATCATCTCTACAGCGATACCGAAGGTTTCACGCTGACACTTTATTTCGGCAGAACGCATATCGAGCCGTTGCAGGATCTGGCCCGTCAATTGTTTGAAGTGTTTCCGTGCCCGATCCTGTTAGTTGAGTTTCGTCGAACTAACGGTTGGCACATCGAAGGTATCAAGTCTGGTGCCTTGCACAAATTGCGCGATGATCAGGAAGATCAGTTCGCCAATGCGCTGGACGGTTTCAGCCGCAAGGTCTGGCGTGTACCGCGTTCGCCGCAAGTGGCGCGATATGACCTGGCGATCCTGCACGATCCGCAGGAAGCGTTGCCGCCGTCGAACGCTCGGGCGCTGGAGAATTTCGTGCGCGTCGGCAAAGGCATGGGCATCGATGTCGAACTGATCGAGCGCAAGGACTACGCGAGGCTGGCCGAGTACGACGGTCTGCTGATTCGTGAGACCACCAGCGTCGACAACCACACCTATCGTTTCGCCAAGAAAGCCGAAAGCGAAGGGCTGGTGGTGATGGACGACCCGACGTCGATCCTGCGCTGCACGAACAAGGTCTATCTCACGGACCTGCTCAACAGCCATCAACTGGGCATGCCCGCTACGGAAATTCTCTACAAGGAACGACCGGAAGACTTCGAGCGGGTCGGCGAGCGTCTTGGATTTCCGTTGGTGCTGAAAATTCCTGATGGTTGCTTCTCCCGGGGCGTGATCAAGGTTGAAAGCCAGCAAGCCCTGCTGGAAGCCACCGCCGAACTGTTCGAACACTCGGTGCTGTTGCTGGCCCAGGAGTTTTTCTACACCGAGTACGACTGGCGTATCGGCGTGCTCAACCGCAAACCGATCTTTGCCTGCCAGTACTTCATGTCCAAGGGCCATTGGCAGATCTACAACCACAAGGCCAAGGGCCAGGACGTCAACGGCGAATGCCGCACGCTGGCGATCCACGAAGCGCCACGTGCGGTGGTGGAACTGGCGGTGAAGACTGCCAACCTGATCGGCGACGGCCTGTATGGCGTCGACCTGAAACAGGCCGGCGACAAAGTGGTGGTCATCGAGGTCAACGACAACCCGAACCTCGACGCCGGCATCGAAGATGCCTATTTGCAGGACGATCTGTATTCGCTGGTGCTGGAGGAGTTCGTGAGGCGCCTGGAACTCAAACGTCGCGGCCAGGCCTGGTGACCGCTCGATGATCAACAGCTTTGCACTGAGCCACGGCGCCTTGCAGCGGGTCGAGCGGCTGGACGCCGAGGTGATGCTGTTCAGCGACCCCGACGCGGCTGAACGCGACCTGCTCCACAGTCACTTCAAACTGGATGAGCATGCTCTGGCCTCGGCGCTGGACCCGGACGAGGTGTCGCGGATTGAATTCCATCCCGATCATCTGTTCCTGATCTGGAAACGCCCCGAGAACTACTCCGGCGGCGGCAGTCTGGCGTTCGAAGTGTCGTCCTGCGGTTTGCTGTTTTCGCCGGGCCAGTTGCTGGTGATCGCTACCGACGACACGCCGCTGCACGGTCTCGGCACGGGCCGGCCACTCAAAGCGCCGCTGGATGTGTTGCTGGACCTGCTGTTCAACAACATCCATCACTACCTCGGGCACCTGAAGGTGATCAAACTGGTTGCCCGGGAGTTGCAGCAGAAATTCAACGCCTCGATGCAGAACCAGCATCTGGTACAGATGTTCAACCTCAGCGAAAGCCTGATCTATTACATCAATGCGCTGCACAGCAACGGCGCGGTACTGACGCGGCTGCGCAACCACGCCGAGAAACAACATTTCGGCAGCGAAGCCATTGGCCTGATCGACGACCTGATCATCGAAAACAATCAGTGCTACAAGCAGGCGGAAATCTATTCGACGGTGTTCTCCGGGCTGATCGACGCCCGGGGCAACCTGATGAACAACAGCATGAACAACCTGCTGCGCAAGCTGACGCTGATCAACGTGGTGTTCCTGCCGCTCAACCTGATTGCGAGCATTGGCGGCATGTCGGAATTCAGCATGATGACCGCTGGTACGCCGTGGTGGGTGTCGTACCCGTTGTTCCTGGCGGCGATGCTGCTGGGGGCGGGCGGGATGCTGTTCGGGCTCAGGCGTCTGGCGAAGTGACGGCGGCCGGGCGTTTGCGATCCTGCAGGCCCCGGACCACCAGGTACAACAGCGGCCCGACCGAAACAAACACCGCCGTCAGCAACAGATACGGCACCACCGACCAACCCGATTGCCCGCGCTTGCGCGCATCCTTGTACATCCAGATGCCGGCCAGGGTCGCCAGCAGATAAAGATCGATCACCACCTGTGCGGTGTCTGGCCGCGACATCAGACTGATGCCGAAATCGATCAGTGATTGCTCGGCTTGCAGCATCACGCTAACGGTGTAGCCACTGAAGGCGATCAAAGCGGTGAGGGGCAGGGCGATGGACATCATGTATTCCTTCCTTGGTCAGATGAGCGAAAGGCCAGCCTACAGACCCAACGCAAAAATCGCCATTGACTTGCCAGCAACGCCCGGGCTAATTTCGGGGCCATGACTTCCACCGTATTGCGCTACCAGCCAAGCATTATTACCGCCATTCCTCATTTGGCGGGCTAGCTCACGACTGCAGCACCCAACCCGCCCTAGAGGCGGGTTTTCATTTTCTGTCTCCGGGGTTTTGAATAAAAAGTCAGGAGACGATCATGCGCCACAGCCCCGACCAGCAAGCCTTGCTTGAGCAATACGTAAAAAAAATCCTCGCCGCGCCGGTGTATGAACTGGCGGTGCGCACGCCGCTGCAATCTGCGCCGGCTCTGTCCGAAGCGCTGGGCAACCGGATCCTGCTCAAGCGCGAAGACCTGCAACCGACGTTCTCCT
This sequence comes from Pseudomonas sp. R43(2017), assembly GCF_002112345.1. Taxonomy (NCBI): domain Bacteria; kingdom Pseudomonadati; phylum Pseudomonadota; class Gammaproteobacteria; order Pseudomonadales; family Pseudomonadaceae; genus Pseudomonas; species Pseudomonas sp. R43(2017). The sequence goes on along the minus strand of NZ_NEHJ01000001.1, from coordinate 549,569 downwards.
TCAAGATCCGCGGCGCCTACAACAAACTGGTGCAATTGAGCGACGAGCAGAAGGCGCGCGGGGTTATTACGGCGTCGGCGGGCAATCACGCTCAAGGCGTGGCGCTGGCAGCCCGTGAGCTGGGCATTGCGGCGACGATCGTGATGCCGGCGACCACGCCTGAGTTGAAAGTACTGGGTGTCAGTAGTCGTGGAGCTGAAGCGCTGCTGCATGGCGAAAGTTTTCCGTTCGCCCTGGCCCATGCGCTGCAACTGGCGGAGCAGACCGGTCGAACGTTCGTCTCGCCGTTCGACGATCCCGATGTGATCGCCGGCCAGGGCACGGTTGCAATGGAGATTCTGCGCGAGCATCAGGGCGCACTGGACGCGATCTTCGTTCCGGTGGGTGGCGGCGGGTTGATCGCGGGCATCGCTGCGTATGTGAAATACCTGCGGCCGGAGGTGCGGATCATCGGCGTGGAGTCGGAGCACTCGGCCTGCCTGAAGGCTGCGTTGCAAGCGGATGAGCGAGTGTTGCTGCCCAGTGTCGGTACCTTCGCCGATGGCGTGGCAGTGGCGCAGATCGGCGCCTATGGCTTTGAGGTTTGCCGCTTCTGCGTGGATGAAGTGATCACCGTCAGCAATGACGAACTCTGCGCGGCGATCAAGAATATCTACGACGATACCCGCTCGATCACCGAGCCTTCCGGCGCGTTGGCGGTTGCGGGCATCAAAAAATACGTGGCGCAGACCGGCGCACGGAATCAGACGCTGATCGCCATCGATTCCGGCGCCAATATCAACTTTGACAGCTTGCGCCACGTCGCCGAGCGCGCTGCGGCCGGCGACGTGGCCTGAGGATGTTCAGGGCAGCAGCGGGCGCAGGAAGCTGCGCTCGTAGCTGATGATGAACTTCTTCTCCATCAGGTCCGCCACCAACGCGGTGCTTTCCGGGTCGGTCAGTGCAATGTGGCGATAGCTTTCGTAATCCGCCAGCGACGGAAAACTGAACAGGCAGTAAGCGATGTTGCTCGCGCCTTCCGAGGGCAGAAAATAGCCGTGATGCGTCCCGCCCAGCCGTTCGACGATGCCCAGCCACGTCTTGGCATAGGCTTCGAAGGCGTCGAGCTGGTAGGGATCAATCACGTATCTGACGTGGCAGGTAATCAATGCCGCTGCTCCTTGGCGAGTTACTCGGGGATGGCAGTGCCGACTTTGTCCGAAGCCGACCAGATGCGATAACGCACCTCGACGTCCGCCGGTGCGTAAACCACGATCGGCAGTTTGCTGTTGTAGCGCACGGTGAAGCCGTCACCGATCACCGGGACGAACGCGCGCTTTTTCTGAGTGCCCGGTGGGCAGGCCATCATCGTGCTCATCGGGCCGCTGACTTTCTCGAGGCGGTAGAACGGATAGCCCCAGCCTTCGAGGTTTTTCTCTTCGAGGGTGCCGCCCAGGCGCTGGCGGTTGCAGTCCACTTCAAGGGTCTTGCCGGCAAGGATTTCGACTTTGAAGTTGTCTTCCTGAGCCTGTTGCGGCAGGTGAATGACCTGCCGGGTGAAGCCCGCTTCGGCTTTGGGGTAGGGCGCCGTGTCTTCGAGTTTGGCGGCGTGGGTGAGGGTGGCGACGCTCGCGAGCATCAGGCCGACCGTCGCGTAAACAGTGAAATTTCCCATTGAAGCCTCCTGGCGGGTGTACGTTGGTAGACGGGCATTCTTACTGTCATGGACGATGAATGCAAACCGCCAGCCGCATGCAAATTGCAGTGCCTGCACGATCGGATCTTGCATTTTGCAACTGGCCAGTTGCCTGCGTTTTCGCCAAGTCATTGATTTGGCAGAAGATGAAAGCAACCCGATGAAAGGCACGTTTTATGCGTTGATTTGGTGCGGCGCACCGAGTTTGTGCGCCTACACTCCAATGGGCATTTCGCAGTACAACCGCTTGCCATACCCAGGGATTCAGCGGGGATACACCCGCCGGGAACAGTGGCAACGGTCAATGTGAATACTTGATTGGCAGTCTCACAGTAAGGAGAGGGTTCGCCATGTTTCTGTCTGCCTTGGAACTACGCAATATCATTGAAAGCAGCTTTCTGCCGAAACGCTGCCAGTGCACGCTATCCCCGGATCTGTCGATGACCGTCAAGGTTTATGGCGATCACCGTACCGATCAGGTCGATCTGCTGGTCAGTGGCATCGATGCCAGTCACCTGAACAGCTGTCGTGAAATCAACGGCCTGATCGCCGGTTTGCGCTCCAATCTCGCGCAACACACGGCGACCCATCATTCAGTGCCGCGATCCAAAGTCGTTTAACCGACCGTTTCACCCAGTTCGACCGTCACGCGCCGGGCCTGCACGAAACCAAGGCCCAGCGCGAACTCGACCAGCACCGCGAGCAGAATCCCGGGGCCGGCATGGCCGTTGAGCCATTCAGCAAACCCCAGCACCGCCAGACCAAAACAGCCGACGATAAAACCGTTGTTCATTGCATTGCGCGCGATCGACACCGGCGCGTTGCGCACCAGATAGAACATCACCCCCAACGCTGCGAACAGCACCGCCATGCGTCGTGCGACAAATCCTGCTGCCTCGGAGTATTCGATGCTCCAGATCGAAAGCAGTATTTGCGGCACGAGGCCCCAGGCCAGCGCCAGCAGAAAACACAGGGAAAAGGTGATGGTCGACAACGTGCGAAACGACAACTGCATGGCGAATCCTTGCGGCAGTGAGGAGGGGCCCCGAGCATAACCTTCGGGACCCTTGCCCGCCTACCGCAAAGCCGCAAATCAGAGCTTTCTGTCAGTTCTGGAAGTCGCAGGCGTCAGACATTTTCCGGTACGTGATTTCCTCGGGTTTGCCTGACGTATCGATGTACTTCATGTCGGCATCAATGACTTTGCAAACCCGTGTTGGCTGCTCGGTCATCGAAACCACCTTCGCCACATGCAGCGGCATGCCGTACTGGTAGGGCACGGCTTTGGAAGTGGTTGTGGTGTCATTGGCCTGGGCCAGCCCGGCAAACGCGGTGCAGGCGAGGACGGTGGTGAGCAGGAACGGACGAATGTTCATGGAGAAACTCCCGTGCGACGGAAAGAAAGCCCGGCGTGAAACACGCCAGACCTGCCGCACTGGGCGTCAGCATCGGCTGAGAGCGTGCGGATGACTAGAGTCTTTGACCACGGCGTTAAGCGAGGGTTAACCCGGCTGAATGCCGGCTGTCTGACGGGGGATTGTTTCTCGGGGGATTCTCGGCGCCTTCCTACAGGAACCGGTGCCTTGTCTGCTTCCGGCGGCTGGAGCGGGGCGGTTATGGTTTTGGTGTCGCTGCAAAATCAGCGGCTCAGGTTTGGTCGCCTGATAACTCGACACATCTTGTGCCATCATTCGCGCCGCGGACATTCGTGTCTTCGGAGTACATTGCTGTGGCGGCTGTGTGCAGGGGCGCCTTCGGGCGAGCTGATCGGGTTTCTCAGTTGACCAAGCCTTGCATACAGTCCGCCTCCCATCGTTTGGTCACGGTGTCGGCGGGTCATTGAAGCCTATCGAGTAATCCCAATGCCAATACTGAAACTAAGCTCCGCCCGTTATCTCCCGCTCAACAGCGGCGTCACCGACAGCGCACCGCTGGTCATCGACACCGAAGCCAATCCCCAAGACATCTTCGAAGCCGCCGTCCAGCGCGTACGCGCCGCCGCCGACCTGCTCGAAACCCTGCATTGCCTGTGCTTCAAACACGCCGATGTCCAGGACATTCCCCACATCACCCATGCGTTGTACCTGCTGGCACAGGATGGCAATGATTTGCTGCAGGTTGCGCAGCAACGGATGTTGAACTGGCAGGCGCCGGTTTGATGATTTGAAAAACGGCCTGGTTTTCACGGGCAGAAGCATTATCTGCCCGTGATGCTGTTAGAGGCGTTTGGCTCTTCATCAGGAACTGGATCAAACGGGCTGATCAAGTTGGGGCTCCATTTCAACTCGACGATATATTCCGGCAGGAAGCGTACATGCAGATAACGATCTGTACGTTTTTGGGGCGGTAGAGGCAATACTGCCTCATGCTCTTCTCGCCTCATTCCTTGTCTGGCCTGTTCGCCTGTCACACTAACGATCCAAGAAACACGAACCGTTTTTCCTACAATTTTTTGGCAGCACGTAATCCCGCCGCTACTCATTGCGAATAGATTTCCGCCCCAAAAATCATTTACCCAGAAGCTGAAAATCGGTCGATCTGTGTAGTTCTCCGAAGTCAGCATGACGCCGGGCGTCCGGAGCAGGCCAATGATTTTCGGAGCGGCATAGGTAAGCAGCAAAGCCAACACACCCAACGCTATTTTTCTTCGCCGCCAAGTCCGTCGGCGGCGCGCATCGGCAGAAATATCTATCAAGTCAATGAAATCCAATTTCGTCTGTCGAGGTTTTCGTCTTGAGCCTCGCTGTAGATTTTTCCTTGCTTCAGGTCGCGCCTGACGATCTCGTCGATGGCTTACGCATCGTCTGTTCCAGATAGTCCGGTGCCATGCCTTTGGTCTTGTTCAGGCTCGGCATGTCGAGGTCTCGCACGCGAAAGTATTTGGGTAGCGGAGGATTTTGGCTCGGTGGCATCTGCTGGATCATGTAACGATCATTAACGTAAAACTCAAGCAAGTCCTCGATATCGAAGTTCAAACTTTTCACTTCAGGATTGAACCATTCCTTCAATAGGGCTTTAACGGGCGCGGAAGCAAAAGCCGTGTTGAGTCGCCATGCCTCACGATCCACATCTTCAAGCCATCCAAGGTCATTGCGTAAGGCAGTCTTGTCTTGTTGGTTCTGCTTGATCGCCTGATCTCGCTTGGCAGCCTGGGAGGCTGTTTCATTTCCCATGCCAAAAAATTTAGCCATCGATCCTTGTTTTCCAAGGATTGGACGTGCGAGACGGTCATCCTGTTCGTCATACGCCTTATTCTGTTCTCGATAGATCTCCCATAGTCCCCGCAGCCTCTGAATATACAGACGTCGGTGCGCCAGGAATGCTTCGGGAGATACCTTCTGATTGCCTGCAAGGCTAAGGTATTTTTTACTTACTTCAATAGCGCTTGCACCGTTGATGTGGTCATTCAACTGGAAGTATTTCGATACCAAGACTGCTTTGTCAGGCAGTGTTTGCATGGGGTAAAGCGGAACGCCTGCACGAAAAGCAGCGTTATACATTTCATGCAAACTGACCATGTGGAGTTCACGACTATGAGGCGCATCAGTTTTAGCTAAGCCTCCTCCCACGTCATAACTGGTTCCGGGTACGAGGCGCTCTTCCCAGCGAGGCGTCGATGGGCCGGTGCCAATCAATCGAGATCGGCGAGACTCCTGGCACTCATGTGCTGCAATCAAATGCAATGCGTTTTTTACAGGACCAGGAAGGCACTCACCGTCATCGACTTTGTTCGAAAAAGGCAGCAGATATTCAAAAATAATTGAATCATCTCCACTACGATCTACCGCATCAAAAAGGCCCATGAACGTAATTTCAATATTTGTTTTCTTAAATATTGTGGTGGCCGGATCGCATTCTTCATAGATTTTATGAGCAAATGCTCTTGCAAGGCTTGCGCCGAAGTCGAATCCAAATATTGACACGGATATTTTTTTTACCGGAGCCTTGCTGTTCTTGTTGGCGTCTTCTAATGCCTTCTCCAAGGCGCTAACGGCCGCTTCCAAACGCGTATCGACTCCTGTTTTGAAAAAATTTGTTATTAGTTCGTTGTCACGAGTAAAGCCAAACATGTCCAGAGATGCTGGCGCTGCTGCTTTTATTGCTGAGGTGATTATGTTTCCAGGCTTTATATTGTTAAGGATGCTTTCCCACCACTTTTTGCCGGTGATGACATCTTTTGCGGAATCAAGTGGGCTATTCGAAATAGTGCCTTCAGGAGATTTTACTATGCTGTCTTTCGCCCTGCTTGCTGCACCATCGATACCTGCGCCGCTTACGGACTCTCCACCACCAAGTGTTTTATCAAACTCAGTGGCCAAACCCGACAAGTAAAATCGTTTGTTACCCGTAAATGGATCTGATGCATTGGATAGGTCAGCATCCGGGTACGCCATGAATAGTCTGGCAACATTACTGAGTCGATCCTCTTGCAAATCGCTCTTCATGTTTCGGCCAAAACCATCGAAGAAGAATCCGACTCGCAGCGCCGCCTCACAAGGCAGAACAGGATTTTTCTCGGCAGAGGTGCATGAGTTCGTTTTTGTGCTGATAGCTTCTGCACGATCTAGATGCTGAGGTGTACTCATGGGATACGTCCTTGTTCAGTAGATTCTTGCTTGGCAAATGGAGAGGGGAACGGTCTCGTGAGGTCGGGACTCCATCCCAGCCTAACTTTGTTGCCCGGTTCGAATTGAACGTGAAGGTATTGATCAGTTGACCCACGCTTAGGCAGTGGAAGTTCAATCTCGTGATGCTCTTCTACTGCACCACTCAATTGCTGCTGACGGGTCATGTCCAGAATCCATTTTATTTTAATGGTTTTCCCTTCAAATCGGGTGCAGCACATAATTCCGCCGCCTCCCATCGCCATCAAGTTTCCACCCCAAAAGTCATTTGCCCAAAAACTAAAAATCGGACGGTCCATATAGTTTGCAGACGTCAACATCGCCCCAGGCGTACGAAACTGGTTGTAAAGGTACGAACCCAGGAAAGGCAGGAGTAAAACAAGCACCCCAATGACAAGGTTGCGGCGGCGCCAGATTTTTTGCCGCTTCAGGTTCATAGCCACGGTCATTACTTGAGTTCCTTATCTTGCAACACTTCTAAAACAGTCGAATGCATCTCGGGCAAAAATGGAAAACTGACTTGTATATCTATCCCGAAACTCACTCCGACAACTCCCTCATCACAACCCCAAGCGGCAACTTCTCCCCAACAGCCCGCTCTTTGGCCTTTTCCCACATCGGCCAATTCGCCGGGAACTCGGGATCCATCAATTGCAGGCTGGCAAACAGGCTGACGTCTTCCGGGTCCGACAAGCCTTCTGCGCGCCCTGCGTCCAGCGCCTGCTTCACCTGGTTCAACCGATCGCCGTGACAGCTACTGGTGAATACCTCCGGCGCGTCTTTTTCCAGTTCGGTGGTCAGGTTGTAGGGTAGGGGGTCGACCTCCATCTCCTTCCATAACCTGGCGTCCAGGAAAATCGGTTGGTACTTGCCCGGTTGTTCCAGATTGAGCCCTTTGAAGCATTGCCACTCATCCTCCGCCTCTGGCACCCACCATTCCTGCAGTGGGCCGAAAAGCCACGCATGCCAGGACAGATCATCGCGAGCGTGGAGCATCGGCAGCACTTCTGGGGCGTAGCTGCGGATCATCAGGACTTCGTCGGCTTCATTTTTTGCCAGCAACGCGTCGCTCAGGTGCGCCGCGAGTTTGTCGGCGGGGCAGTCGGTGCGGATCCAGCTGGCCATGGCGGTGCATCCGACGAAGTATTCGTGAGCGAGAAAGGCCTCGAATTCCATGTCGCTGACGTCCACGAGCCATGGGCCGTAGTTGCGCAATTCGGCGAACTCAGGTTGGAGCATCAAGGGGCGGCGTGACGGATCGGATTTGAGGAATTGCTGTCGAGCCGGCTCAGCGAGCAGGCCCGTTTCAACGATTGCGAATCGCGACTGTGCGTTTTTATGCGCCTCTGCCCAGGCTTTCGCTGCGTCGTCCTTCGTCATCAATTGGCTCCCGATTGCAGGGCCAGTTTTTCCCGCATGGCTTTCTTCAGACATTCAACGCAGATGCCTTTCGGCGCCTTCAACTTCGGCACGACGGCCAGCGACTCAGCCTCGATCTTTTGATTCAGCCGGGTTTGCATCAAGCGTCCGGCCTTGTCGAGGGCTGCCAGGCCAGGAATGAAAGGCACGAGAATCTGGATACCGGAACCCACTCCCGGCGCGCCGCCGGTATTGGCCTTCACTTCCGCGCCACTGATGGTCACGCCACCCGCATCCACCTTGACGAAACTCCCCCCGGCCTTGGCCGTCAGTTCCATTCCGCCTTCGATCACGACTTTGTCACCGGCGTGGTAATGAATCTCCGTGCCTGCCTCGACGAACTGCCCGGTGCCGACCTTCACATGCTGAGTCACGCCCACGGTCAGGTGATCGTTGGCGCGCATCTCACTGACACGATCCAGATGAGTTATGCGGTGCTCTTCAACCTTGAATTCACTTAAAACATTGGCTTCAACGGTGTCGTGCCGCTCGTTGCCGACGCGGATCTTCTGGTCGTGCTCGATGTTCTCGTCCCAGTCGCGCTGGGCGTGGATGTAGATCTGCTCCACGCCTTTCTTGTCTTCGATGCGGAACTCGTTGTAGCCCTTGCCGCCCGGGGAACTCAGGGTCTTGAAGGTGCTGCGGGTCTTGTTTGCCGGCAGGTCGTAGGGGACGACGTTTTCCTTGTGGTACAGGCAACCGGTCACCAGCGGCTGGTCGGGGTCGCCTTCAAGGAAGGTCACCAGCACTTCCATGCCGATCCGTGGGATGGCGATGCCGCCGTAGGCCGCGCCGGCCCAGCCGCTGGCGACGCGCAGCCAGCAGGTGGTCTTGTCGTCGGCCAGGCCTTCACGGTCCCAGTGGAATTGCACCTTCACGCGGCCGTACTGGTCGCAGTGGATTTCTTCGCCGCCGGGGCCGGTGACGATGGCGGTCTGGCTGCCGAGGACTTTCGGTTTCGGGTGTTCGAGGGCAGGGCGGTAGTGCGCGTCCCACGGGGTGGCGACGAATCTGTTGCGGTAGCCTTGGTGGAAATCGCTCTTGCTGTCGGTGACGTCGCTGGTGACGTTTTCGCCCAGCACCTGCGGTTGCTTGCCTTCGTGGAAGATTTCCAGCAGCAGCCACATATCGTTCCATTCGGCGCGAGGATGTTCGGCCAGGGTCAGGAAGTGGCCCGTGGTCAGCGTCGGCTCGTCACCCTTGCCTTCGGCGAGTTTGTAGTCGCTGCGATGGCGTTCGAGTGCGCGGGTCGAGAGGAACTTGCCGCGTTCGCGAGTCGTGAAACGGCCGGGGTAGTCGTAGTCCTCGAGGTCCGGCATGAAAGCGGATTTGGCCGCGCCTTCAGGCAGGATCTTCGGTTTTTCGAAATCGTAGTCGCGGCGGCTGACGCGGCTGGTGCGGGTTTCCAGGCGCAGGTTGAAACGCTTGATCACCGGTTTGTCGGCGGTCATGCCGGAGTCTTGCTGGTAGTTCACCGGTTTCAGTTTGCGGAACACGGTCTGGTCGTCGCCGAACACCAGTTTGTGGCCGCTGCTGCTGTGCTGGAAGTGGAAGTGAATGCCTTCCTCTTCGCACAGGCGCTGGATGAAATGCAGGTCGGATTCGTCGTACTGCACGCAGTACTCGCGTTCCGGGTACTCGGCGCTGAGCTGGAAGCTGTAGGCGTCGGCCAGGATGCCGCGATCTTCCAGTACCTGGGCGATGATCTTCGGCACGGTCAGTTGCTGGAAGATCTGCTGGTCATGGTTGTGCCGCAGGTAGGCCAGTTGTGGCACCAGACTCAGGCTGTAGCGGGTCAGGGTCTTGCCGGAATCGCCCTGCTCGATGCGATACACCAGGCCATGGATCTTGCCCTCGCCGGTGGCGCCGAAGGTCAGGCAGCCGGGCTTGTGCAGGAGTTCTTCGAGCTTGAGGTCAGGACGGGCGCTGACCAGTTCAATGTCGAAACGGAACGGTTCGTTGAGGGCTTCGCGACCGGTGAAGCTGAGGACTTGCAGGTCGGCGGAGGCGCCTTCGAGCGTGAGGATAATGTGGGTAGCATTGGCGTCCAGCATGCCTTGTTTTCCGTCCATTGAATAAGCAAGGGACGGATGGTGCAGGATTAGCCGGGCTCGTACAACCCGCAAATACCCGTCAGGGGCGTAGGGTTTTCCCCTAGAACGGGCGGTTTCGCCAATGGATACGAGGCTTTTGCGACTGTCCGGTCATTTCAGCTCGATGACTTCAAAGCCCTTTTTGTCGGGCATCGCGTTCATCCCTTCGGGTTCTTCCGGCTGGCCTTTTGGGCTGATGTAGTCGTAGACGATGAATTTTTCAGGGATCTCATAACCTTCGTTGGGGATGACCAGGCGCATTTGTCGAGCACTCAGGTAAAGAAAGACCGGAAGGGCCTTCTCGGCAAAATCAATGCGCTCCAGGATTCCGCTGTCTGGGTTCTTGCGTAAAACGGCGCCTTTCAAATAGGGAGATCCATAGTTCAGGGCGTAGATCAGACCGGAGCCGGCGCACTTTGTCAGGGCGACTTCGCCAACAAAATCCGAATCGGGCATGTCGGTGAAAGCCGTTTCGGTCTGGTTGTTGATCTTGACGAAAAGTCGTTGTCCGTCCTCGCTGGAGGTGGACAGCAGGGAAACCGTCGATCCGTCCGAAAGTGGACAGTCCAGAAGGTCTTTTTTAACGTCTGCAAAAGCGGGATGACAGGCAAGTGCGAGGATGAAAGGGAGCCACAGCTTTTTCATTTCAATGTATCCCTGAGCACATCCATCGAGTTTGGGTTGGCGTCCAGCTTTCTGGCGCACTCACTGATTTTCCGATAGTAAACGCCGTTCGATTTGCCGCGGTACTTTATGTACGCCTCCTCGGTAGAACTCGAAATATCCAGCCAGTATTGCATGTACTCAGTACCGATCCTGATGTTCTGGGCTTCGTCCCAGATAAGGGGGGATGCGTAAAAAGCCGCTCCGGCGCTGAACGCCTCATCCGTCTGGGCCTGGTTTGGCATGCGACCCAGTTCCTTTTTCTTTCGGTATTTATAGACTTGCTTGACCGCCGGTTCCTGCATTTGCATGAGCCCCCGGGCGGAGTGTTTTCCACGACCGGCTTCAGGATCGAAGTGCGACTCCATGTAGATCTGGCAAATCACTGTGTTGGTGTCGATTTTCGATTGGTTGTTGGCTTCAACCAGTTTCCGTATTTCCTTCAATCGTTTGTTGTCTTCCACGGCAACTTTGGCCGAGGCTGTGTCCGCTTTCGGAGTGAGAGGTTTCTGAGCGGTGGTCAGTGGCTTGTTCTTGGCCATTTCAGTCGTCCCATCCTGGGGTGATCGGTGGAATGTCATCAAAGACTTCGATCACTGCCATTTCTGCTTCCGTGCTCGAAATCTTTGCAGTCTTGCCTTCTTCATTGGTGCGCCCAACGATGCTTTTGCCGGAGGCAGTCCTGATGACATACGGGAAGTTCTTGAGCGGTCGCCCGGTATCCTGACTGGTGACAAGGAAATCCAGATCATGTTCGGAATTCTCGGGGACGATCTTGCGCTCCAGCAACTGCCCGATGCTCCCCATGGCGGCTGCCACAGGAATCAGAGGGGTGAGAATCCCGATCCCGGTTCCCGCCCCCCGCGCACCACCGCTGTTGGCCTTCACCTCTGCACCACTGATGGTCACACCACCCGCATCCACCTTGACGAAACTGCCGCCAGCCTTCGCCGTCAGCTCCATCCCGCCTTCAATCACCACTTTCTCGCCAGCGTGGTAATGAATCTCCGTACCCGCTTCAACGAACTGCCCGGTGCCGACCTTCACGTGCTGGGTCACACCCACGGTCAGGTGATCGTTGGCGCGCATTTCGCTCTTGCGGTCCAGGTGGGTGATGCGGTGTTCCTCGACCTTGAATTCGCTCAGGGTGTTGGCTTCGACGGTGTCGTGCCGCTCGTTGCCGACGCGGATCTTCTGGTCGTGCTCGATGTTTTCGTCCCAGTCGCGCTGGGCGTGGATGTAGATCTGCTCCACGCCTTTCTTGTCTTCGATGCGGAACTCGTTGTAGCCCTTGCCGCCCGGGGAACTCAGGGTCTTGAAGGTGCTGCGGGTCTTGTTCGCCGGCAGATCGTACGGAACGACGTTTTCCTTGTGGTACAGGCAGCCGGTCACCAGCGGCTGGTCGGGGTCGCCTTCAAGGAAGGTCACCAGCACTTCCATGCCGATGCGCGGGATGGCGATGCCGCCGTAGGCCGCGCCGGCCCAGCCGCTGGCGACGCGCAGCCAGCAGGTGGTCTTGTCGTCGGCCTGGCCGTCGCGGTCCCAGTGGAATTGCACCTTCACGCGGCCGTACTGGTCGCAGTGGATTTCTTCGCCGCCGGGGCCGGTGACGATGGCGGTCTGGCTGCCGAGGACTTTCGGTTTCGGGTGTTCGAGGGCAGGGCGGTAGTGGGCGTCCCACGGAGTGGCCACGAAGCTGTTGCGGTAGCCTTGGTGGAAATCGCTCTTGTTGTCGGTGACGTCGCTGGTGACGTTTTCGCCCAGCACTTGCGGTTGCTTGCCTTCGTGGAAGATTTCCAGCAGCAACCACATATCGTTCCATTCGGCGCGAGGATGTTCGGCCAGGGTCAGGAAGTGGCCCGTGGTCAGCGTCGGCTCGTCACCCTTGCCTTCGGCGAGTTTGTAGTCGCTGCGATGGCGTTCGAGTGCGCGGGTCGAGAGGAACTTGCCGCGTTCGCGAGTCGTGAAACGGCCGGGGTAGTCGTAGTCCTCGAGGTCCGGCATGAAAGCGGATTTGGCCGCGCCTTCAGGCAGGATCTTCGGTTTTTCGAAATCGTAGTCGCGGCGGCTGACGCGGCTGGTGCGGGTTTCCAGGCGCAGGTTGAAACGCTTGATCACCGGTTTGTCGGCGGTCATGCCGGAGTCTTGCTGGTAGTTCACCGGTTTCAGTTTGCGGAACACGGTCTGGTCATCGCCGAACACCAGTTTGTGGCCGCTGCTGCTGTGCTGGAAGTGGAAGTGAATACCTTCCTCTTCGCACAGGCGCTGGATGAAATGCAGGTCGGATTCGTCGTACTGCACGCAGTACTCGCGTTCCGGGTACTCGGCGCTGAGCTGGAAGCTGTAGGCGTCGGCCAGGATGCCGCGATCTTCCAGTACCTGGGCGATGATCTTCGGCACGGTCAGTTGCTGGAAAATCTGCTGGTCATGGTTGTGCCGCAGGTAGGCCAGTTGCGGCACCAGGCTCAGGCTGTAGCGGGTCAGGGTCTTGCCGGAATCGCCCTGTTCGATGCGATACACCAAGCCATGAATCTTGCCCTCGCCGGTGGCGCCGAAGGTCAGGCAGCCGGGCTTGTGCAGGAGTTCTTCGAGCTTGAGGTCAGGACGGGCGCTGACCAGTTCAATGTCGAAACGGAACGGTTCGTTGAGGGCTTCGCGACCGGTGAAGCTGAGGACTTGCAGGTCGGCGGAGGCGCCTTCAATGGAGAAGCTGATGTGAATGGCATTAGCGTCCAGCATGCTTTGAATTCCATCCGTGAATAAGCAGGATGCAAATGTAGCGGGATTCGCCAGAAGCGCACAATCGAAAAATCCTGTAGAGCGCACGCGGGTCGGAACAATCAGTCAGTTTCAGACTAAAGTCGCCTGTAGCACGTCAAAGCCATCTGCCATCATGGGCGCTCACCCCCGCGTGTTCACTTCCTCCCGGCTCTTCACTGTGCCGGGACGGGAGCTATTTCTGGTTGTTTGCGCGACTGCGCAATCGTTGTTCTGTTGGAGTTTTCAATGCGTCCCCCATTTCCCCTCATCACCCCGCGCCAGTCGTTTGGCTTCGGAGCCCTGGTGCTGTGCGCCGGTTTTACCGCACAGGCTCAGGCCGGCGGTTTCTTCGAAGACACCACGGCGAAGATCGAATCGCGTACGGTGTACTTCAACCGCGATTTCCGTGATGGGCACACCTCCAGCGATCAAGGCGCGTCCAAGCGCGAAGAGTCGGCTCAAGGCTTCATTCTCAATCTGCAATCGGGTTACACCGAAGGCACCGTAGGTTTCGGCATCGATGCGCTGGGCATGGCGGGCTTCCAGCTCGATTCCAGCCCCGACCGCAGCAACAGCGGCCTGCTGCCGTCCAGCGGCGAGAATCCGCGCGGTTCGAAAGGCCAGTACGCGAAAATGGGCCTGACCGCCAAAGTGAAAGTCTCGGATACGGTGCTGAAATACGGCGCGTTGCTGCCGGATCTGCCGCTGCTCAAGTACAACGACGGCCGTCTGCTGCCGACCATGTTCAACGGCGCGATGCTGACCTCCAAAGAGGTGAAGGACCTGACCTTCATGGCCGCACGCCTGGACAAGTACACCGCCCGGGACTCGACCGATTCCCAGGACATCCGCGTGCACTGCAAGAACAAGCGCTATGCGTGCAACACCACCGCCGATCATTTCGACATGTACGGCTTCGACTACAAGATCAACGATCGTCTGACCGCGCAGTACCACTACGCCGAACTGGAAGACATCTATCGTCAGCACTTCGTGGGTCTGTTGGCCAACCAGCCGCTGGGCGATGGTGTGTTGAAAGCCGATCTGCGCTTGCTCAAGAGCGCTGATAGCGGTGATGCCAAAGCGGGTTCCATCGATAACCGCGCACTGAGCGGCATGCTGTCCTACGGCATCAGCGGCCACACCTTCAGCGCCGGCTGGCAGCGCATGAACGGCGACAACTCGATGCCGTACCTCGATGGCAGCAACCCGTACCTTGTGAACTACGTGCAGGTCAACGACTTCGCCGCCGCGCAGGAACGTTCCTGGCAGCTGCGTTACGACTATGACTTCAAGGCCATCGGTATCAACGGCCTGAGTTTCCTGACCCGTTACGTGAACGGCGATCACATCAAGGTCCCGGGCAGCGATCAGGAAGGCAAAGAGTGGGAACGCGACAGCGAGTTGAAGTACGTGATCCAGAGCGGCACGTTCAAGGACGTCAGCCTGCGTCTGCGTAACGCGACGTATCGGACGAACTACGAGAAGTTCGCCCGGGACGTGGATGAGACCCGGTTGATCGTGAGTTACAACTTTTCGGTGTTGTAACCCATAGGTCGGCGGTGTCTGAGCTGACGCCATCGCGAGCAAGCTCGCTCCCACAGGTTTCCCGGGTGCTCACTAAATTGTGGTCACTCTAAATCCCTGTGGGAGCGAGCTTGCTCGCGAATGCGTCCTTAAGGGCTCCGAGGGTCAGAGCCAATGCCAGAACCGGCTCCAGAACCCGCGATTCAAATCATCCTTGCACGCCGCGTATTGCTGGCCGTACATGTCCGAACGGTTCTGCACCTTGCGCGCCACCGGCGGCAGCCACGCCTTGCTGGCGTAGGTCTTCTGCCGGAAACCGCCCCAGCCCTCGTGGTAGTTGAGGTACTGGTTGTAGGCGTCGTACTTGTACACGCCGTTGATCGACGTGGTCTTATCCATGTACCAGCCGACAAAGTCGATGGCGTCATCGAAGTCTTCGCGGTCGGCGCCGTGGCGGCCGGTGCTTTTCTGGTAGTCGGCCCAGACTTCATCCTTGGCCTGCGCATAACCCGCTGCGGTCGTGACGCGTCCCCACGGGATCACCCACAACAGGTATTTGCGCGGCGTCTTGGCGTCGTAGCGGTAGCCGGACTCCTGATACATGATCGCGAACGGCACCTGGATCGGCACGCCCCAGCGCTTTTGCGTGACTTGCGCGGCGTCGTACCAATCACTTTTCTCACGGAAAATCTCGCAGAGGTTTTCCGGTGAACGCGGCGGCGATGTTCCGCAACCGCTCAACAATGCCGCCAATACCAACAGTCCAACCGTACGCCCCGAATTCAAAAGCCGTCATCCCGTCGTGCAAAAAAGGGCGCCAGTCTACGCGGTCAGGTCAACTGGTGGCGATAAGGCAAATCCGGACCTGTCTTGCTGCACGTCAGGGCGGCCGCCTGTACGGCAAACCTGAGCATGGCGTCGATCTGCTCGCGATTCAGATGCTGTACGCCGTCCACCGAATCCAGTTCATGTTCAGTCAGCCAGGTGATCAACGCGGCCTGGAAGGTATCGCCCGCGCCGACGGTATCGGCAATCTTCACCGAGCTTGCCGGCACCGACCATGAGCCATGAGCGCGGCTGAACACGGTCGCGCCTTCACCGCCACGGGTCAGGAACACCACCTGACAGCGATGCTGCAGCCAGCCTTCGATGACGCGCTGCGGATCCTGCTCGGGGTACAGCAGGCTCAAATCCTCGTCGCTGACCTTGATCAGGTCCGCCAACTGGACCAGCGTGGCGATCCGCTCACGCCACAGGTCGATGTTCGGTTCGGGATTGAGGCGCACGTTCGGGTCGAGGCTGATCAGGCGTTTGCCGCTTTCGCGCTTAATCAGCGCAAGCAAGGTATCCGCCACCGGTTGCACCACCAGCGAGAACGAGCCGAAGTGCAGACCACGCACGTCCGGCCCCAGCGTCGGCAGATGCGCCAGGCTCAACTGGCGGTCAGCGCAGCCTTCGCCCCGGAAGCTGTAATGCGGCGAGCCATTGGCGCCCACCGCGACCATCGCCAGCGTGGTCGGCGCGGCGAAATCCACCAGGTAATCCGGGCGTACGCCTTCGTCCTGCAGCACCTGCTGCAAGCGCCGGCCCAGGTAATCGGTGGACAGCCCGGCGAACAGCGCCGAGTCCACGCCCAGGCGACGCAAACCCACCGCCACGTTGAACGGCGAGCCACCGGCAATCGCCTTGAAATTGACTTTCGACGCCTGCCCGCCGGCATCGTCTTCGCTGAAGAAATCGAACAGCGCTTCGCCACACACCAGGTACATAGTTGTTTGCTCTTTATAAGGTTGCGACATGCAGTCGATAGCGTTCATAGGCCTGCTGGAAAGCCGCGACATTCGTGGCAACCGGCAGGGTTTCACTGTTCAGGTCGAGCTTCACGCAGCGCTCGCACAGGTCGGCCAGGGTGTCTTCGTGGCCGTTGGACCACGACTTGCACCATGCGGCCTGAATCGCCGCACCGAGGGCGGCGGCTTCGCTTTGTTCGGTGCAGATCACCGGGGTGTTCATGATGTCGGCGACGATCTGCCGCCACACCGCACTTTTCGAGCCGCCGCCGATCAGGCAAATGCTGCGGCTTTGTAAACCATTCTGGCGCAACAGATCCAGTCCGAAACGCAGGCCGAAGGTGGTGCCTTCGACGGCGGCGCGGCACAGATTGGCTTGCGTCAGGTTATCGATCGTCAGGCCGTGCAGGCTGCCGGTGGCGTGGGGCAGGGGAGGCACGCGTTCGCCGTTGAGGAACGGCAGCATGCTCACGCCCTCGGCACCGATCGGGGCCTGGGCAACCAAGGCATTGAAAGCGTCGAGATCGAGATCGAACAGTTCGCGAATCGCCCCGGTGGCGTTGGTCAGGTTCATGGTGCAGATCAATGGCAGCCAGCCGCCGCTGGACGAACAGAAAGTCGCGACCGAAGCATCCGGGCTGACTTTCGGCGCCTCGGCGTAGGCGTACACCGTGCCGGAAGAACCGAGGCTCATGGTGATCGCCCCCGGTTGAATATTGGCGGTGCCGATGGCGCCCATCATGTTGTCGCCGCCACCGCTGGACACCAGCGCGTTGGGGTTAATGCCCAGGTGTTCGGCAATCGCCGGCAGGATCGTACCGACCGCTTGATGGGCGTCGATCAGCTCTGGCAGCGCCGCTTGCAGGCGGCCACTGGCGTCGATGTCGCGCAGCAGTTGCAGATCCCATTGGCGGGTGCGTACGTTGAAGTAACCGGTGCCGGATGCGTCGCCGTATTCGCTGCAGCTTCGGCCGGTGAGCCAGAAGTTCAGGTAGTCGTGGGGCAGCAGGATTTTGGCGATCCGTGAGAATACGGCGGGGTGTTGTTCTTTGGTCCATAACAGTTTGGACACGGTGTAACCCGGCGCAATCACCACGCCGAGGCGTTCCAGCGAGCCTTTTTCGCCGCCCAGCCAAGTCAGCAGACGGTCGTTTTCCGCCGTGGTTTCGGTATCGCACCAGAGCTTGGCCGGGCGCAGGACCTGGCCTTGCTCGTCGAGCAGCACCAGACCGTGTTGCTGGCCGGAAACACCGATGCCGAGGATCGACTGGCCGTCGACATTTGCCGCCAGCAACGCACGCCGGGTGGCGAGGGCGAAGGCTTCCAGCCACTGCGCTGTGTCCTGCTCGCGGCGGCCATTGGCGCCGCTGATCATCGTGTGGGCGGCGGCGCCCTGGCCTAGCACCTGGCCGCTGGTGGCGTCGAGGATGATGGCTTTGGTGCCTTGGGTGCCGCAGTCGATGCCGAGGAAGAGTTGTCGGGTTGTCATGAGTGCTTCACCCGTCAGGACAGAATACTTTCCAGCGTCCGCGTCACACCTTCTTCACGCAAGCTGTTCAGACACCACTCAAACGCCGCGACAAACTCCGCCGAACGCGGAATTGCCCCCCCGAAAATCTCCTCAACCCCCAACAATCGCTCAGTAATCAGCGCATCCTCCGCCACCAACGCCTGACAAAACGCCGCCCGAGGATCCGGAATCGAGTAAATGTCGCCATTCTCGTCCACGCCCTTCAGATAAAGCGCCCAGGCCGCCACCACCAGCGCCGCACGCTTGGTCTCGCGTCCATCGGCAATCAACCGATTGATCGTCGGAATGGTGAACTTGGGAAACTTCGACGAACCATCCGAACACACCCGCTCAAGCTGATCGGCAATCGCCTGATTGGAAAACCGCGCCACCAGCGTGTTCTTGTACTCGGTCAGGTCGATGCCCGGCACCGGCGCCAGTTGCGGGGTCACGTCCAGGTCCATGTAGGCGCGCATGTAACGCACGAACAACGGGTCGTTCATGGTCTCATGAACGAAACGGTAGCCCTTCAAAAAGCCCAGATAGGTCAGGGCCAGATGACTGCCGTTGAGCAGCTTGATCTTCATCTCTTCGTAGGGCGAAACGTCGTCGGTGAACTGCACACCGACCTTTTCCCAGGCCGGGCGGCCGTTGACGAACTTGTCTTCCAGCACCCACTGCACAAACGGTTCGCACACCACCGGCCAGGCGTCGTCGACGGCGTGTTTGTCCGCCAGTTGCAGGCGATGCGCGGTGCTGGTCATCGGCGTGATGCGATCGACCATGGCGTTGGGGAAGCTGACGTTGGCGTCGATCCAGTCGCGCAGGTCAGGGTCCAGCAGCGCGGTGAAGGCCAGCAGTGCCTTGCGGGTGACAGCGCCGTTGTGCGGCAGGTTATCGCAGGACATCACGGTGAACGCTGGAATGCCTGCTTTGCGTCGCTTGGCCAGCGCCGCGCAAAGGAAACCGAACACGGTTTGCGGCTGCTGCGGGTAGGTCAAGTCGTGCTGAATCTGTGGCAGGTGCGCCATGAACTCGCCGTTGCTGTCGTCGATGCAATAGCCGCCCTCGGTGATGGTCAGCGAGACAATGCGGATCTGCGGATCGGCGAGTTTGTCGATCAGCACCTGGGCGCTGTCGCTGGCCAGCAGCATGTCGCGGATCGCGCCGATGACGCGGACTTCGGTGTCGTCGCTGTCACCCAATTCGAACAGGGTGAACAGGTAATCCTGTTCCTTGAGATCGTCCCGGGCGCGGCGGTCTTCGGCGCGCAGGCCGACACCGCAAATGGCCCAGTCCAGCGCTTCGCCGGTGTTCATCAGCGCGTCGGTGTAATACGCCTGATGCGCACGATGGAAGCCGCCGACGCCGATGTGGGCAATGCCCTGGCGGGTGTCGCTGAGGCTGTAGGCCGGCAGTTTCACTTCGGCGGCGAGGCGGTTGAGGTTTTGCTTGTTGAGTTTCATCGGATCAGTCTCGAAATCAGGCGGCGGCGCGCAACGGGCGGGTCAGCGCCACGCCGTCGGCATCGAACAGATGGCAGTGGGCGGCGTCCAGGTGCAGGTTCAGTTGTTCGCCATAACGGCTCGCCAGATCACCGCGCACGCGCATGGTCAGGGCTTCGCCGGCGTTGGTCTTGACGTGGCAGAAGGTGTCGCTGCCCAGTCGTTCGCTGACGTCGGCGGTGACTTGCAAGGTGCAGTCGCCCGGTTGCGCCAGTTCCAGATGTTCCGGGCGAATGCCCAGGGTCACGGCGCTGCCGACGCTCAGGTTCGACGCGTTGAACGGCAGGGTGATGCGAGTGCCGGCGTCCAGCGAGACTTCGCAGCT
Source organism: Pseudomonas sp. R43(2017) (assembly GCF_002112345.1). Taxonomy (NCBI): domain Bacteria; kingdom Pseudomonadati; phylum Pseudomonadota; class Gammaproteobacteria; order Pseudomonadales; family Pseudomonadaceae; genus Pseudomonas; species Pseudomonas sp. R43(2017). The sequence continues at coordinate 529,677 of NZ_NEHJ01000001.1, read as the reverse complement.
CGGGCCGTCGATCCGGGCGATCTTGCCCTTGAGGAAGCCCATTTTCGGTGTGCCGAGGAACCCGGCGACGAACAGGTTGGCGGGGTTGTGATACAGCTCCAGCGGCGAGCCGACCTGCTCGATCTTGCCGCCATTGAGCACCACCACCTTGTCGGCCATGGTCATGGCTTCGACCTGATCGTGGGTCACATAAATCATGGTCGCTTTGAGGTCCTTGTGCAGGCGCAGCAGTTCCAGGCGCATTTGCACCCGCAGGGCGGCGTCGAGGTTGGACAGTGGTTCGTCGAACAGAAAGATTTTCGGGTTGCGCACGATTGCCCGACCGATGGCCACGCGCTGACGCTGGCCGCCGGACAACTGCTTTGGCTTACGCTCCAGCATCGGGCCCAGTTCGAGAATGCGCGCCGCTTCGCCGACTTTCTTCTCGACTTCGGCTTTCGGTACGCCGGCCAGATCGAGGGCGAACGACATGTTTTTCTTCACGGTCATGTGCGGGTACAGCGCGTAGGTCTGGAACACCATCGCCAGGTCACGCTTGGCCGGGCTGACTTCGGTGATGTCGCGCCCGTCCAGTTCGATGGTGCCGCCGCTGACTTCTTCAAGGCCGGCGATCAGTCGCAGCAGGGTGGATTTGCCGCAGCCCGACGGGCCGACGAACACCACGAATTCCTTGTCGTTCACCTCAAGGTCGATGCCCTTGATGATGGAAAAACCTTCGAAGCCTTTTTGCAGATTCTTGATTTTCAGGTTGGCCATGGTGGCGCTCCTCATGCGAATTCTTATTTGACGGCGCCGAACGACAGGCCGCGCACCAGTTGTTTCTGGCTGATCCAGCCGAAGATCAGGATTGGCGCGCAGGCCAGCGTCGAGACGGCCGACAACTTGGCCCAGAACAAGCCTTCGGGGCTTGAGTAGGAGGCGATCAGCGCGGTCAGTGGCGCGGCTTTGGACGAGGTCAGGTTCAGTGACCAGAACGCTTCGTTCCAGCACAGGATCAGCGACAGCAGCACCGTCGAGGCGAGGCCGCCCTTGGCGATCGGCAGCAGCACGCGGAGCATTTCCTGAGCGAGGGTGGCGCCGTCGAGGCGGGCGGCTTCGAGGATGTCTTTGGGAATGTCCTTGAAATAGGTGTAAACCATCCAGACCACGATCGGCAGGTTGATAAGCGTGTAGATCACGATCAGCGCGATGCGCGTGTCGAGCAGGCCGAAACTCTTGGCCAGCAGGTAGATCGGCATCAGCACGCCCACCGGCGGCAGCATTTTGGTGGAGAGCATCCACAGCAGCGTGCCCTTGGTGCGCTGAGTTTCGTAGAACGCCATCGAGTAGGCCGCAGGCACCGCGATCAGCAGGCACAGGGCGGTAGCGCTGAAGGAGATCACCACCGAGTTCCAGGCGAAACTGAAGTAATCGCTGCGCTCGTTGATGTGCAGGTAGTTCTCCAGCGTCGGCGTGAAGAACAACTGCGGCGGCGTGGCGAAGGCGTCGATTTCGGTCTTGAAACTGGTCAGCACCATCCAGAAGATCGGGAAGAAAATGATGATCGCGATGGCCCAGGCCAGCGTGCCGAGCAGCAGGCTTTGCAGCCGGCGGGATTGTTGAAGAGTCATGGCAGGCCTCAGGCTTTGTCAGTCAGGTTTTTGCCGATCATCCGCACCAGAATGATCGCGGCGATGTTGGCGATGACCACGGCGATCAGGCCGCCGGCCGAGGCCATGCCGACGTCGAACTGCACCAGCGCCTGGTTGTAGATCAGGTAGGCGAGGTTGGTCGACGCGTAGCCGGGGCCGCCGTTGGTGGTGGTGAAGATTTCGGCGAACACCGACAGCAGGAAGATGGTTTCAATCATCACCACCACGGCAATCGGTCGCGCCAGATGCGGCAGGGTCAGGTGCCAGAAGATCGCGACGGGACCGGCGCCGTCGAGGCGGGCGGCTTCTTTCTGTTCCTGGTCGAGGGATTGCATGGCGGTCATCAGGATCAGGATGGCGAAGGGCAGCCATTGCCACGACACAATGATGATGATCGACAGCAGCGGGTAGTGCGCCAGCCAGTCCACCGGTTGCGCGCCGAACAGCTTCCAGAGGTAGGCGAGGATCCCGGAGACCGGGTGAAAGATCAGGTTTTTCCAGATCAGCGCACCGACTGTGGGCATGATGAAGAACGGCGAAATCAGCATCACCCGCACGATGCCGCGACCGAAGAACTCGCTGGCTTCCAGCAACGCACTGATCAACACGCCGAACACCACGCTGATCAGCAACACACTGCCCACCAGCAGCAAGGTGTTGGTGGCGCCGGGCAGGAAGCCCGAATCGGTCAGAAAGTAGGTGAAGTTATCCAGCCCGACGAACTCGTTGATACCCGGGTCGAGCAGGTTGTAGCGGATCGTCGAGAAATAGACGGTCATGCCCAGCGGCACGATCATCCACAGCAGCAACAGGGCTACCGAAGGGCTGACCAGAAACCAGCCGGGATTGGCCACGCGGTTTTTGCGCCGGGGTTGCGACAGGTCGATGTGGGCTTTGGCAGTTGAAGTATTCATGAGGATCACAACCGAGTCATACAGACCTATGAAGATCCCCTGTGGGAGCGGGCTTGCTCGCGAAAGCGGACTTTCAGTCGACATCAATGTTGAATGTCAGATTGCTTTCGCGAGCAAGCCCGCTCCCACAGGAGGCAGGAGCGAGCTTTGCGGATTACTTCGGATAACCCGCGCGCTTCATCTCGCGTTCGGTGGTTTGCTGCGCGGCGGCCAGGGCCTGGTCGACCGTGGTCTGGCCGATCAGCGCGGCCGAAAACAGCTTGCCGACCTGGGTGCCGATGCCCTGGAACTCGGGAATGGTCACCAGTTGAATGCCGATGTAAGGCACGGGCTTGAGGGTCGGTTTGCTCGGGTCGGCCGCTTTCAGCGATTCAAGCGTCACCTTGGCAAACGGCGCTGCGCTCATGTAAGCCTCGCTGTAGGTCGAGGCGCGAGTGCCCGGCGGTACGTTGGCGATGCCGTCGGTCTTGGCGACCAGTTCGCCGTACTCCTTGGAGGTGGCCCAGGCGCTGAACTCCTTGGCGGCGTCCTTGGCCTTGGAGCTGGTCGGAATCGCCAGCGCCCACGAGTACAGCCACGCAGAACCCTTGTCGGTGACCTGATGTGGCGCGTAGGTGAAGCCGACGTGATCGGCGACCTTGCTCTGGGTCTTGTCGGTGACGAACGAGCCGGCGACGCTGGCATCGACCCAGATCGCGCATTTGCCGCTGTTGAACAGCGCGAGGTTCTCGTTGAAACCGTTGCTCGATGCGCCCGGTGGGCCGGATTTTTTCATGGTGTCGACGTAGAAGTTCAGCGCGTTCTTCCATTCCGGGCCACTGAATTCGGGTTTCCACTGCTCATCGAACCAGCGTGCGCCGTAGGCGTTGGCCACGGTGGTGATCAGCGCCATGTTCTCGCCCCAGCCAGCTTTGCCACGCAAGCAGATGCCGTATTGTTCCTTGTCCTTGTTGGTGAGCTTTTCGGCGAAGCCGGCGATCTGCTCCCAGGTCGGACGCTCGGGCATGGTCAGGCCGGCGTCCTTGAACAGGTCGGTGCGGTAATAGGTGATGGAGCTTTCGGCGTAGAACGGCAGGGCGTACAGCGAACCCTTGACCGACAGGCCTTCACGCACCGACGGGAACACATCGTCGAGGGCGTAGCTGGCCGGCAGATCCTTCATCGGCTCCAGCCAGCCTTTGGCGCCCCAGAGTGCGGCTTCGTACATGCCGATGGTCAACACGTCGAACTGCCCGCCCTGGGTGGCGATGTCGGTGGTCAGGCGCTGACGCAGGACGTTTTCTTCCAGCACGACCCAGTTCAACTTGATGTCCGGGTGCTCGGTCTCGAAGGTTTTCGAGAGCTTTTGCATGCGGATCATGTCGCTGTTGTTGACGGTGGCAATGGTCAGGGTCTGGGCGCCAAGGCTGACGCTGCTGAGGGTCATGCAGGTGAGGGCAAGCAGAGCTTTTGCAGTGGGTTGCATCGTGCACTCCTTTTCTGCACCCGGAGGGGGACAGAAGGACGGTTATTGTTTTTGTGTCTTCCGGCTGCAGGAAGAATGTGCACTGATTACAGCCTTCAATCGCAGGGCTGACAAATCATCCCTAGCACTTGAATCGATACTTTTTTGCACTCGGGATTGGAGTGATTAACGCAGGGAAGGGGATTTCAGCAGGTCAGGGTTGATGAAACCGTACAGGTTTTCGGAAGTCAGCCGTGGTTCTGTTCGGTCAGGCGCTGCACCACCAGCCGCCGGTAATGCGAAGGCGTCATGCCTTTGAGCTGTTGAAAGCGTCGATTGAAATTGGAGATGTTGTTGAAGCCCGACTCGAAACACACCTCGGTCACCGGTTTGTCACCGTCCGCCAGCAGTTCGCAGGATTTGCTGATGCGCAGGCGATTGACGAACTCGATGAAATTGCGCCCCGTGGCTTGCTTGAACACGCGGCTGAAATAGGTCGGCTTCATCCCCAGGTGCTCGGCGACTTCCTCCAGCGGCAGTTCGCGGGCGTAGTGGGCGAAGATGTAATCCACCGCACGGTTGGTGCGGTCGATGTTGTGTTCGTCTGCCAGTTGCGGGGTGGTTGCGCCGGACAGCAGTTGGTAGTCATCGGTGGCCGCCAGCAATTCCATCAGGATGAAAAAGTGCCCGAGACGGGTGATGCCGCTTGAATCGGCAATGCGTTGCATCAGGGTCATGGCCTGACGAATCGTCTGCGGTGAGCGGAATTCGATGCCGTACTGCGCACGCTCAAGCAGCGGCGCCAGGGTCTTGAGTTCGGCGAACACCTGATGACCGCTTTCGAACAGTTCATCGGTGAAGTTGACCAGCATGTCGCGCTTCTCGACCACTTCGTCCTCGGCCACCTGGCTGATCCAGTTGTGCGGCAGATTCGGGCCTGTGAGGAACAGCGTCTGGGGGTAGAAGTTGCCGATGTAGTCGCCGATGAACACCTTGCCCGAACTGGCCACGATCAAATGCAGTTCGTATTCCTTGTGAAAATGCCAGCGCACCAGCGGGCAGGGGAAGCCGTGCTGGCGATAGATGATGGACAACCCGTTGTGGTCATCCATCAGCTCGTAAGAGGGGTCGGTCACGCGGGCGGTTCGGGTCATGGTCGGGCGCTTTTTTGTTATCGCCTGGCGATCATGCCTCTTTGTGCGCCCGTTACGCCAGCAGGCGATCAGCAGGGCGCTGGTGGGCCTTGGTTTGATTCACGGCACGGCAGAACGACACGATGCTGCTCTCTTCGATGAAGTCGACGTTGATGACGTTGCACTTCATTGCCCAATCACTGTTGTTCGGATCAAACCACTCGTTCAGTTCCCTATGAATATCAACCGGGCCACCCAGTGCGGTGAAACTGGTGGCCGACAGCGACCAGGGTTTCCACGACCCAGGTGGGGATTTCAGGACATTGCCGATGAACTGTTTCAACTCCGCCGAGCCGGTCAGATCGCTGCCCGACCATTGATGGTTGATTTGATCGATGAACACATGGTGATCAAGTTGCCAATGTGAGCGTGCGGCGACGAAAACACGTTGCTCTTTGCTGATGTGTTTAAGTTGCCCGAGACTGGCGCTCAGGTTTCTGCTCGGAATCAAACGGTGACCGAACAGATGAGTCAACATTTTATTGAAGTATTCATAGTCGAAGTCGTTGCCGTCGAGACTGTGAAAGTCCAGAACAATGAACTCGTCCGGGTTTTGCTTCAGAAAGTTTTCTACATCGGTGATCAGGTTGCCCAGGGTTCGGGAGTTGCGGTGCCCGCCATGGTGAGCACGGAATCTGCCGACGCCCTCTGCTTTTGCTTCGTAGACCAGGCGAATGTCCAGCACCCGCGCACCATGGTGCAGTTGGGCGTGAAACGAATCATGCTGACAGGCCAGCCAATGACGGGGCGGGCCGAACACGGGATAACTGGCGCGCCAGTCGCTGCCGGCGTTGTGGGTTCCCGGCAGCGTCAGTTCGGATATCGAAAGTGAGTCAATGGACGGTGTCGACGCCATCCAGTTATGGGGGGCGTAGTTATTGATGTCGGTCATGCATGCATCCTGCATAAGTTGATTGTGGCGCCACTCTTTAATAACGAGAATGGCGCGGGCAGGATGTTTATAGTGTTTTAGCTTTGGTGTGACTATGTATCGATTGATGCAAGTTGTTGGTTGTTGTGTTTATACATTTAAAAGATGAGTTATTTGTTCGAGTTTTTGGCTTCAATCCACTGCGCCATGTATTGCGTGCTCTTGTGCGAGTGATGTCGCAACATGCTGCCGGTAAAGTTGTTCCTTCTTAGCTCGGCAATGTTTTCGCGACAGTCCAGCAGTTTGTTGATCAGCGCCGGTCCATGTAAGGCCTGCTGATAAATGTCCTTGAGTAGCGTGTACCCTTGAGATTGCGCGGCGTGCCAACGGACCTCGTCGCGGTAGAGTTCGACAGCAGCATTGGCCAGATCCTGCGCCGTACGGCAGACAGCGCCTGGCCATGGCTGATCGGTGTGCATGCCTTCAGCACCAATCGGCGTGGTGACACTTGGGGTTCCGCAGAGCATGGCGTCGATCAACTTGCCCTTGATGCCGGCGCCGAAACGCAAAGGCGCCAGGCAGATGCGTGCATCGGACATGACCTGCAATGCATCTTCCGCCCAGTTCATGATGTGAAAGCCCTGCGCGGCATTGTGCAAGGCTGCAGCCTTGGGCGGCGTGTAGGCGCCGTAGATGTGCAATTGTGCTTTTGGCAGTTGTTCGCGGATCAGCGGCCAGACGGTCGTTTTCATCCACAAGACCGCGTCCCAGTTCGGCGCGTGACGGAAGTTGCCGATACTGAGGAAATGCACGCGCTCTTCAAAGGGTTTCGCTGGTGCGCTCGGGGGGGCGATCATCAAGGGACACCAGTGCAACAACTCGGGTGGCAGCTTGAACTGCTTTACCAGCAACTCGATTTCCACCTGCGAAATCATCAGGTTCAGATCGCAGCGGTAGAGCGCGGCGATCTCGCGTTTGGCCAGGTCGGTGTCAGCCATCAGCTCGAACTCTTCGACCAGCGCCGGGGCAAACAGCTGATCAAAATCGTTGGCGTCATCACTGAGCTTGAGTCGATCCTTCAACCGCTGGTGCCGGGCATGTCGCAGGCTTTGCAGATCCGAAGTTTCCAGAACACGCAATGCATCAGGGCAGTGTTTTTCCACGCGCCAGCCGAATTGCTCTTCGATCATGAACTGGTCGAACAGCACGATATCAGGGGCGAGTTCGCTGATGAAGGTGTCGAAACTGCTGTTGTTCAGTTCGATAGGGACTTCGCGGATGCCCAATGCAGTCAGATCGGCGCGATGCTCACCAGTGCCGGCAGGGCTGGCAAAGGTGATTTGCCAGCCTTGTTGCAGGAAGGTCTCGAGAATCTGCATCACATGCCCGCTTGCCGCGGAGGAGCGGGGTTCCGGCCACACGTAACCAATGACGAGGACTTTGGTTGCGGGCTGACTCATGAGAAACGATTCCGGGCGGCAAGAGGGGAATAAAAAACGCGCGAATTAGAGCATAACCCGCGCGCCAAGTGATGCGTTTTTATCAGAAGGATGCGCTGCTCAGATTGACTCGCAGAGAACCCTTGATAAAGCCTAGGTTCGAGGTGTTTTTCACCCCGCGACGAATTTTGTCGAGATTGAGCAAAAAACCCGCCGGATGATTGCGTGCCTGATTGAGCAGGGAAACGGCCAGTGAGTAAGAATCCGCGTTATGCAGTGCCGGATGCCGTCGCACCAGATCAGGCAAGGTGTCGGAAATGGCATCGAAATACGCAAGCCCTTCGCCATATGCACTCGTATGCTGCAGGTTCGCAAGGTTATTGGGGCTGACCGATTTGGTGTCCTTGGCGCTGCCCAGTTGGAGCAGGCCAGCCACATCAAACTCGGAAGGGGCAGTGTGGCCCCCTTTCACTTTGCCGTAATAAAGGTCCAGGGTATCCGGCGCGCCGTGAGCCAGTTCATGAATCAGTGCATCGCCGATCCGGCCATCGTCGTACTTCGTCATACGGTAAAATTCGTCCAGCCCTTCGGGATAGATCACCAGAAACTGCTCGGGCGGATTCTTCAGGTACGAGCCGTCGAGAATGCTGGCCTTCCAGCGTCGGTAAGCCTCCGGGCGCAACCCCGCGAGGGCTTCTGAACCTTTTTCGTAAGTGATGTTTGCCTGTGTGATGAAGTCCAGATCTTTGCGCATGTTCTGCAGGTTGTTCTTCACATGCCTGAGAACCTCATCCGAATCATTGCCGAAAACATGCTTGAGGATGGCTCGCATGTCAGCGTTGTCGTTATCCAGTAGCATCAACGTTGCGTTGGCGAGTTTCGATTTGGCAGCCGGCAGCGCTTTTTTCACATAACCCTGGGTGTAACTGAAAGGCTTCGCACGACCGAAAAGCCGCCGAAGTGGCGCCAAGGGCGACACCTTCAGATTTCTCAACTTCGGCCCCCACGCGCCTCCGACCCTCAGGTTCAGCGCATACCAGTCACTGTTTCGCTGCAGCGCCAGAAGGTTGACCGGATCGCCCAGATTGTCCGCCGCTTTCCAGGTGCCCTGAAACAAATCGGTTTTTTGCGCGGCCTTGATCAAATCGTAGGACTGGGCGCTGCCGGTCAGTTTGCGCAGTTGCCCGGTGGCGGTTTCCACCACACTGAGCCCGTGTTTGCTCAAAAGCAGAACGCCACGCTTGGCCAGACGCCCACCTTGCACTGCCAGCGCCGGTAAACCATCCAGGGGATTGAAGAGCGATACCGACAAGTGGACGCCCGCCTTGGCGATGCTCAATGCCTTGGCGGTGGTCGACGTTGTCTTGCCGACGATGCCCACGACCGTGGCACCAAAGCCGACCACCAGCCCCAGCAAAGCCAGGCCATCAAGAATGCAGCCGCCAATGCCTTCGGATACCCGCTCCGCATCGCCTGAGCGGATGTCTTCAATGCATTTCTTGAACGGCACGATCACATTGATAACGGCCTCATTGATCTGATTGTTGTTAGCGCGAATTTTTTGCAGTTCGGTCGGTGCGTACAGCGATGAGTAGAGTTCGTCGCGAGTCGCTACCGGGTGATTGCCCAGAACGCCGTCGGCCAGGGCCTCGTATGCCCGGGAAAAGAACAGCGGGATTGGCTGAACTTCATCCGAGACGAGGAAGAAACGCCAGAGCTTTTCCACGACCACACGGGACGACGCTCCAGGTTTCGGTGCATCGCCCTTCAGGTAGGCATCAACGTCGAGTGGCCATTGTTGTGCAGGTTTCTTTGGCTGGAAGTCCGTGTCCTTGCCGTCATACTCCAGCGAAGCGTCTTCGAACATTGTGCCGCTGGACCGCAACATGTCGGCCAGTTCCGGGCGCTCAAGACACAATCCTCTGAGAGTAAACAGCTCATAACAGCGAAACGCCTTTTCATGCTGGCATCCGATAATAAGGCCGTAGCGCCCCTTGGCTGCGTTTCGCTGGCGCTGGGTTTCTTCAAACGGGTTGAGGGGATTAACCGATTCCCTGACGGTGTATAACGTAATAAAGCCATTGGCGATCATCGTCCTGTCAGCTTCCGGCAAGTTGGACACTGCCATTTTGAGAATCGAGGCCTGGATTTTCTTGAGCGTCAGATGATATTGGTCGAATGATTTTTCAAATAAGGCGTCGATCGGTTTCAGTTCGCCGAGTCGAGAAAAAGCATTCTGCGGCGGGTTGAAGTTTGCGGTGCTGACAAACTTGTCGGTGAGTTTGCCGTTGATGACCAGATCACCCGACATGTAAAGGTCGAGAATCGAGACACGCAATCTGCCTGCTGCAGAAGTGTCTTTCACATTTCCCTCGCTGGAGGGGAAAAAAAGAGTCAGCCATTCCAGTGCACTGCGCTCGCCAAGCGCAACATCGTAGTTGGCCCGGAATACCTGTTGTTCAAGGTAACGGCCGTCCGGCATGACCCGTTTCAACTCTTGCAGCGCCAGTTGCCGTCGATCAGGCGGAACAATCGCGATGCCTGTTTCGACTTCGTTCAACGCTTCCACGTACTGGCTGAAACGGCTGGCGGCGGTGGTAAATGCGTGCACGTCATCATCACTGCCGTTTGTCTCGGGCAAGACCCCGTTGAGCCTCGCCCACTGGAGAATGGGCGTGATGGTCGCCAACTCCTGCAGCGTTCGCTGGACGGGACTGACAGGCGCCAGTTCGGAAAACGCCTTGATCCGGTCGTAGGTCATCAGGCGCGATGCCCCTGGCGCCGTGAGCTCGACCAGTGCGACCGCCTGGGACACGATCACCCAGCCAGGCTTGCCGATCGTCAACTCGGCGGGCGTCTGCTGAATCAGCAGTTGTGGCGCAGCGCAGGCCAGCAGCAAATGGGCAGCCAGGGGCGCATAAGCCGATGGCAATTGCGCTTCACGAGTCAGTTGCCATTCCAGTGCTTCAACCACCTGAGGGGCAGTTTTCGAGGCGTTATCAGGGTGATACAGATGAAAACCGGCAATGACGTTGGCGTGCCGCTCGACCTCGAATCCCAGATCGAGAATCAGTGCGGTGGCCACCAGGCACTTGTTCTGTCGTGCCGCGATGTCGTGATCGTCTTGCTCCAGATGCCATCCGAGGCGGTCATGCAGGTGAATGCCCAGTGCTCCGGCCTCGGGGGTCTGCAAAAAGTGGTCCAGATAAGTGGCCGCCTGTTCGCGCCGAGTCGCGGCCGGGAGCGAGGCGAATTCCGCAGTGGCGATATGTTGCAGGAGGCTGATGCGGTTTCGGGTCGTGTCCCTGGCGATTTGCCTGATCGTTGCTCGATCGGTCTCGCTCAAGTGGTATGCCGAGTCCGCAGGCGCCATCAACAGCTCGTGATAATCGCCGGTCGCCGGGCTGTCCGGCATTTGAAACGCCAGCCAGGCAATCAATTCACGTACTTCAGCAACAGTGGCGGGCAGTGCGTAATGATGGAAGTTCAGCCACTGTTCAAGGCCGAACACCTTTGAGGAGAACACTTGGCCACCGGTTTTCTCCGCACATTCACCCAATGTAAAGATGTCTTCTTGCAGGTCGGCAGTAATCACCGCGTCATGGGTGATATCGAGCCAGGCGTCATTGATCTGTACGTTGAGCCTGGCGTTTTTGTCGATGCACACTGGTGCACCAGCGGGTAGTGCATGTTTTTCCGCAAGAAACAGAAAATCATCGGTCTCCAGCATCTTCGCCAAAGCAACGCGGGCAAACTCCACAGCGTTATCAAAGGCACTGTCCGATACCCGCGAGACAGTGATGAAGTGCAGGTCTACAGGGGCGGCATCTTCGCGTTTCGCTGCAATGTCGGAAAGTGTTGAAACAATATTGGACTGTTCTGTCTGATCAGCGATTCGGCGTTCAGTTAAATGCGCGGAATCAAGTGCAACATTATCGATATCCAGCAGGCTTCCGCTCTGTGCAGGTTGCATGAGCAAGTCTTCCTTGAGTTGTGGGCAGGGCGAGGCTCCTCGAAGTTGGAATGAAAGTTTATATTTCAATAAACCGATAACTTCGGGCCGGCCTCAGAATAATTGGCTTCTGTGGCTGCCGGGAAGTTGTGGGTCGTTTCAAAGTTAGTCTGGGCAGATTGAAAGTCTGCCCATGCTTATTTCCGGATTTGAAGTTCCGGCTTCAGGATTGCCCGATAACCGCTTTGACCTTGTCACGCAGTTGATCGATCGAGAACGGTTTGCCAATCACATGCATGTCCGCCGGCACTTCAATGGTTTCGGCATATCCGCTGGCAAACAGAATCGGCAGTGAAGGGCGAATGTTGCGGGCCTCGGTGGCCAGTTGACGGCCATCCATGATCGGCAGCCCGACGTCGGTCATCATCAGATCGATGTGCTGATTCTCGTCCTTGATGATCGCCAGGGCCTGTTCGCTGCCGTCCGCCTCCAGCACCTTGAAGTCCAGTTCCTCCAGCACGTCGACGATCAGCATGCGCACGATGGTGTCGTCTTCTACTACAAGGATGGTGGACGCGGTGGTGGACATAGTGGCGGCTCTCAAGAATGGGGGACGGGGCGCCGGTCGATCAAAATTGCCGGGCTCTTGCATGAGTAAGTGGCGCATGGCCACAAGTTCCCGGATGGATACAAAAAAGAATAGGCGCAAACGGGCGGGCAAGGATAACCGTTGGCTGGCGATCCGGCGCAGGCAAATGTGGGAAAACAGTGCTAAGACTGTGAGAAAAATGGATCCATGCCGCCGTTTTGGGGCAAACTCCCTGGTTTTCAACAGTTCGACAAGGCTGCCACATGTCCTCTCCGTCTTCGGTTGATGAATCACGGTTTCGCAAACTGCTGACCCGCAACATCGCGCTGCCACTGGGCGTCGGTGCGATCAGTGCCGTGTTCTTCGTGTCGCTGATCACTTATTTGCTGTCGGTCATCCAGTGGGTGGAGCACACCGACCGGGTGATCAATAACGCCAACGAAGCGGTAAAGCTCACGGTCGATCTGGAAACCGGCATGCGCGGCTACCTGCTCAGCGGCGACGAGCACTTCCTCGATCCCTATGAAACGGCCAAGCCTCGCATCGCCGTGGCGCTCAATACCTTGCTTGAACTGACTGCCGACAACCCGGTGCAGACCGATCGCTTGCGCCGCTTGCAGGCGCTGCAGACCGAGTGGGCGACCTACGCGCAATCGATGATCGACTTGCAGCGCGCCAGCGGCGACTACAAGGCTGCGGTCAAGGCCGGGCGCGGCAAGCGCCTGACCGATGAGATCCGCAAGCAATTCGATGACGTGATCGACACCGAGCAGACATTGCGCACCACGCGCAACGAAGAAGTGCGCCGGACCACGATCTGGAGCATCAGCCTCTATCTGTTGTTCATCGCCGGCATCAGCGGTTTGCTGGCCTACATTGGCCGGCGCGATCTGGTCAGCCTGTCCAACAGTTATAGCGCCAACCTTGCCGCGCAACTGGCCAGTGCTGAACGTCTCTCGCAGCAAGCCTGGCTGCGCACGGGCCAGACCGAACTGGCCGAGCAGGTGCTGGGGCAACTGACGCTCAATCTGTTGGGGCGCAACATCCTGCAATTTTGTGCGCAATACCTGGGCACTGCCGTCGCGGCGTTGTACGTGCGTGAAGAACATGGCGGCCTGAAGCGCGTGGCGACTTACGGTTTCTCTCGCGAGCAGGAACAACAGGAACAATCTCTCTATAGCGACGAAGGCATCGTCGGCCAGGCCGCGCAGCAGGCGCGGCTGATTCGCCTCGATTCGGTGCCGGCCGATTACTTCAAGGTCAGCTCCGGTCTGGGCGAAGGCCTGCCGCACAGTGTGCTGGTGGTGCCGACCAGCGATGACGACCGGGTCAACGGTGTGATTGAGCTGGGTTTCCTGCGTCCGCTGACCGAGCGCGATGTGGCGCTGCTGGAGCTGATTGCCGGCAACATCGGCACCTCCATCGAAGCGGCGCGTTATCGTCAGCGTCTGCAGGAAGTCCTGGCCGAAACCCAACAGCTCAACGAAGAGTTGCAGGTGCAGCAGGAAGAACTGAAAACCGCCAACGAAGAACTGGAAGAGCAGTCGCGGATTCTCAAGGAATCCCAAGCGCACCTGGAAACCCAGCAAGTCGAGCTGGAACAGACCAACGAGCAACTGGCCGAACAGGCCCAGACCCTGGCCGAGCAACGCGACGCCATGGACCAGAAGAACACCGAACTGAATCAGGCTCAGGTGCAACTGGAAGAGCGCGCCGAAGAGCTGCAGCGTTCGAGCAAGTACAAGTCCGAATTCCTCGCCAACATGTCCCACGAACTGCGCACGCCGCTGAACAGTTCGCTGATCCTGGCCAAATTGCTGGCGGAAAACCCGCAGGAAAATCTCAGCGCCGAGCAGGTGAAGTTTGCCGAATCGATCTATTCCGCCGGCAACGACCTGCTCAACCTGATCAACGACATTCTCGACATTTCCAAGGTGGAAGCCGGCAAACTTGAAGTGGTTCCGGAAAACACCAGCGTGGCGCGTCTGGCCGATGGTCTGCGCAGCGTGTTCGAACCACTGGCCGCAGACAAGAAACTGACGTTCAGCGTCGAGTTGCAACCGGATGCGCCGATTACCCTGTTCACCGACCGCCAGCGTCTGGAGCAGGTGATCAAGAACCTGCTGTCCAACGCCGTGAAATTCACCGAGCACGGCACGGTCAGCCTGACCATCGCGGGCCAGCCGGACGATCGCATTGCCTTTATCGTGCGCGACTCGGGGATCGGGATTGCGCAGGACCAGCAGGAAAGCATTTTCGAGGCTTTCCGCCAGGCCGACGGCACCACCAACCGCAAGTACGGCGGCACCGGTCTGGGGCTTTCGATTTCCCGGGATCTGGCGATGTTGCTGGGCGGTTCGATCAGCGTCAGCAGCGCACCGGGGCAGGGCAGTGTGTTTACCCTGGTATTGCCGCAGCAATACAGCGAAGAGGGTGAAACGGCGTTCGCACCGCTGACGTTTACCCCGCCCGCACCAGTTGCCGCGCCGGTGGTGGCGGTTTCGCCGGTGGCCTCCGCGGATATCCCGCGCTTCAACGACGACCGCAACAAGGCCCCGTTCGACACCCGCTGCATTCTGGTGGTGGAAGACGAGCCGAACTTTGCCCATATCCTCTACGACCTGGCCCATGAACTGGGCTATCAGTGTCTGGTCGCCCACGGAGCCGACGAAGGTTATGACCTGGCGAAAGAGTTCGTTCCGGATGCGATCCTGCTGGACATGCGCCTGCCGGATCACTCGGGCCTGACCGTTCTGCAACGCCTGAAAGAACACGCTGAAACCCGGCACATCCCGGTGCACGTGATTTCGGTCGAAGATCGCGTCGAGGCCGCCATGCACATGGGCGCCATCGGATACGCGGTCAAGCCGACCACCCGGGAAGAGCTCAAGGACGTGTTCGCGCGCCTTGAAGCCAAGCTGACCCAGAAGGTCAAACGCGTGCTGCTGGTCGAAGACGACGATCTGCAACGGGAAAGCATCGCCCGCCTGATCGGTGACGACGACATTGAAATCACCGCCGTCGGCCTGGCGCAGGATGCGCTGGAGCTGCTGCGCACGACGATCTTCGATTGCATGGTCATCGACCTGAAGCTGCCGGACATGCTCGGCAACGATCTGCTCAAGCGCATGTCCACCGAAGACATCTGCTCGTTCCCGCCGGTCATCGTCTACACCGGGCGCAACCTGACCCGCGATGAAGAGGCCGATCTGCGCAAGTATTCGCGCTCGATCATCATCAAGGGCGCACGCTCGCCGGAACGCCTGCTGGACGAGGTCACACTCTTTCTGCACAAAGTCGAATCGCAGTTGTCCCATGAACGGCAGAAGATGCTTAAAACCGCGCGCAGCCGCGACAAGGTCTTCGAAGGCCGCAAAGTGCTGCTGGTGGACGACGATGTGCGTAACATCTTCGCCCTGACCAGCGCGCTGGAAACCAAGGGTGCAGTTGTGGTGATCGGCCGGAACGGCCGTGAAGCGATTGAAAAACTGAAAGAAGTCGAGGACATCGATCTGGTGCTGATGGACGTGATGATGCCGGAAATGGATGGTTTTGAAGCCACCATGGAAATCCGCAAGGATCCGCGCTGGCGCAAGCTGCCGATCATCGCGGTGACGGCCAAGGCCATGAAGGACGATCAGGAGCGCTGCCTGCAGGCGGGCGCCAATGATTACCTGGCCAAGCCCATTGATCTGGATCGCCTGTTCTCGCTGATTCGCGTGTGGTTGCCGAAGATGGAACGCATTTAGTGGAACGTAGTAATCACATTGAACGAAACAGTGAAATCGAACTGCGGTTGCTGATCGAGGCGATTTATCTCAAGTACAGCTACGACTTTCGTGATTATTCCGGCGCATCGATCAAGCGCCGGGTGCAACATGCGCTGAGCCAGTTCGAATGCGCGACCATTTCGGCGTTGCAGGAAAAGGTCCTGCATGACCCGACGGCGTTCATGCAATTGCTGCAGCTGCTGACGATTCCGGTCAGCGAGATGTTCCGCGATCCGTCGCACTTCCTGGCGATCCGTCAGGAAGTGGTGCCGCTGCTCAAGACCTATCCGTCGATCAAGATCTGGATCGCCGGGTGCAGCACTGGCGAGGAGGTCTACTCGATGGCGATCCTGCTGCGCGAAGAAGGTCTGCTGGACCGCACGATCATCTACGCCACCGACATCAACCCGCGCTCGCTGGACAAGGCCAAGCAGGGGATCTTTTCGATGGAGAACGTGCGCGCCTACACCGCCAACTACCAGCAGGCCGGCGGTCAGCGCTCGTTTGCCGACTACTACACGGCTGCGTATGGTTACGCGATTTTCGACAAGAGCCTGTGCGAGAACGTGACCTTCGCCGATCACAGCCTGGCAACGGATAGCGTATTCTCTGAAACTCAATTAATTTCATGTCGTAACGTATTGATTTATTTCAATAAAAAACTCCAGGATCGGGCGTTCGGGTTGTTCCATGAGTCGCTGTGCCACCGTGGATTTCTGGTGCTGGGCAGCAAGGAAACTTTGGATTTTTCCGGCTACTCCAACCAGTTCGAACCCTTGGTGAAACAAGAACGGATCTACCGCAAATCATGAACAGTGCAGCGGATTTGCCTCGAGTCGAGGCGATTGTGGTCGGAGCTTCCGCCGGCGGCGTCGAGGCCTTGCTGACCCTGCTCGGTTCACTGCGGGCAGGTTTCGGTCTGCCGATCATCATCGTGCTGCATCTGCCGGAAGAACGACGCAGCCAACTTGCCGAGGTGTTCGCCCGGCGCGTGGCGTTGCCGGTGACCGAGGCCATCGATAAGCAGGACATCAGCCCGGGCACGGTGTATTTCGCCACACCGGGTTATCACCTGTCAGTGGAGCAGGATCGCAGTTTGTCGTTGAGCCTGGAGGACCGTTTGCACCATTCGCGGCCGTCGATCGACTTCCTGTTCGAATCCGCTGCCGATGTCTACGGCCCGGCGCTGGCTGCCGTGCTGCTGACCGGAGCCAATCACGACGGCGCAAGAGGTCTGGCCCAGGTCAAACGCCAGGGAGGGCTGACCATCGTTCAGGATCCGCAGGACGCGCTGGTAGCGACCATGCCCGAGGCCGCATTGAAGACTCATCAACCGGATCACATACTTCCCATACGCGGCATCGGCCGTCTGCTTGTCGAGCTGGAACGAATCGCATGCTGAGTAATATCCAGGCAAAACTGCTGATCGTCGACGATCTGCCCGAGAACCTGCTGGCTCTCGAAGCCCTGATCAAACGCGAAGACCGCACCGTTTACAAAGCGCTTTCAGCAGACGAAGCGCTATCGCTGTTGCTGCAACACGAATTCGCCATGGCCATTCTCGATGTGCAGATGCCCGGCATGAACGGCTTCGAACTGGCCGAACTGATGCGCGGCACCGAGAAGACCAAGAACATTCCGATCATTTTCGTCAGCGCTGCCGGCCGTGAGCTGAACTACGCGTTCAAGGGCTATGAAAGCGGCGCAGTGGACTTCCTGCACAAACCGCTGGATATCCATGCGGTGAAGAGCAAGGTCAACGTCTTCGTCGACCTGTATCGCCAGAGCAAGGCGATGAAGCAACAGGTCGAAGCGCTGGAGCAGAGCCGTCGCGAACAGGAAGCGCTGTTGCAGCAACTGCAAAGCACCCAGGGCGAACTGGAGCAGGCAGTACGCATGCGGGACGATTTCATGTCGATCGTCGCCCACGAAGTGCGCACGCCGCTCAACGGCCTTATCCTCGAAACGCAGCTGCGCAAGATGCACCTGGCCCGGGACAACGCCGCTGCTTTCACCCTCGACAAGATGCACGCCATGGTCGACCGCGACGAGCGCCAGATCAAAAGCCTGATCCGCCTGATCGAGGACATGCTCGACGTGTCGCGGATCCGCACCGGCAAGCTCTCGATCCGGCCGAGTCGCTTCGATCTTTCGCAACTGGTGGGCAACCTTCTGCAGAATTTCGCCCAGCAGATCGAAGCGGCCGAGACCGAAGTCAGCTTTACCGCGACAGAAGCGGTGGAAGGGCAGTGGGATGAGTTCCGCATCGAGCAAGTGGTGTCGAACCTGCTGACCAACGCCTTGCGGTATGGCGGCAAGAGTCCGGTGCAGGTGCGGGTTTATCGCGAAGGTAACGAGGCGCGGGTCGAAGTCGCGGACCAGGGCATCGGCATCAGCGAGGAGAACCAGAAGCGCATTTTTCAACAGTTTGAACGGGTTTCCGCCAAGACGGTGGTCGCCGGTCTCGGGCTGGGTCTGTTCATTTCCGAGCAGATCGTCGCCGCCCACGGCGGCTCAATCGTCGTCGAAAGCAGGATCAACGAGGGCGCCCTGTTTCGCGTTTGTCTGCCGCTCCAGGAAAACGGCGAAACAAACGCAACCTCTGAGTGACCACACGGTCGTATCAGCAGCTATTGACCGAACAAAGGCTTCCCATGAGCGTAGATGCACAAGATGTAGTACTCGTCGTCGAGGACGAACCGGTGATCCTGATGGTCCTGACCGATTATTTGTCAGGCCAGGGCTATCGCGTATTGCAGGCCGAAAACGGCGAGCAGGCGTTCGAGATTCTGGCGAGCAAGCCGCATCTGGACATGTTGATTACCGATTTTCGCTTGCCGGGCGGAATTTCCGGCGTGCAGATCGCCGAACCCGCCGTCAAATTGCGTCCTGACCTGAAGGTGATCTTCATCAGCGGCTATCCGCAGGAAATCCGCGAGACCGGCAGCCCGATCACCCGCCGGGCGCCGATCCTGGAAAAACCGTTCGACCTGGACGTGTTGCAGGAAAAGATTCAGGAACTGCTGGCCTGAGGCGTCAACCGCCTCAGCTCTTGATCATCTCCCGCACCTTCGCCGTCAACAGATCGAAGGTGAAGGGTTTGGTGATCATCTGCATGCCAGGGTCGAGGAATCCGCCGCGCACCGCTGCGTGCTCGGCATAGCCGGTGATGAACAGCACTTTCAATTCCGGCCGGTATTGTCGGCCGATTTCCGCCAGTTGCCGGCCGTTCATGCCCGGCAGACCGACGTCGCTGATCAGCAGATCAATGCGCTGCGCCGAGTCCAGGATGGGCACGGCACCGTCGGCGTCGCTGGCTTCGACAAATCCATAACCCAACTCGCTCAATACGGCGCTGACCAGCACGCGTACGGCCGGGTCGTCTTCGACGATCAGCACGGTTTCGCCTTCCAGGGCGTCCGGAGTCTGTTCTGTATCCATCGGGGTGTGGGGCAGGGACTCACCCTGGAAGCGCGGCAGATAGAGTTTGACCGTGGTGCCCTGATCAATTTCGCTGTCGATCGACACATGCCCGCCGGACTGCTTGCTGAAGCCATAGATCATCGACAGACCCAGCCCGGTGCCCTGACCGATGGGTTTGGTAGTGAAAAACGGATCGAACGCGCGGTTGATCACGCTCTGCGGCATGCCGCAGCCGTTGTCGGTTACGCTCAGGACGACATAGTCGCCGGGTTGCAGATTGCTGTAGCTCGCGGTGAAATCACGATCCAGCACCTGATTGCCCGTTTCGACTACCAGATTGCCACCGTCGGGCATCGCATCCCGGGCGTTGATCACCAGGTTGAGCAGGGCGCTTTCCAGTTGATTCGGGTCGGCCTCGGCCACCCACAATTGTTCATGCAAACGCATGTCCAGCTGGATGCTTTCGTTCAGGCTGCGCTGCAGCAGCTCACCCATCGATTGCACCAGATCATTCATCTGCACCGCTTTGGAATCCAGCGACTGTCGGCGGGAAAACGCCAGCAGACGGTGAGTCAGGCCCGCCGCGCGGTTGGCGGAGGTCACGCCTAGATCGATCAGGCTGTCGAGATCATCTGTCCGGCCACGGGCAAGACGCCGGCGCAACAGTTCCAGACTGCCGATGATCCCGGTCAGCATGTTATTGAAGTCGTGGGCGATTCCGCCGGTGAGCTGACCGACCGCTTCCATCTTCTGCGACTGGCGCAGCGCTTCTTCGTTGTGCCGCAGTTGCGCGGTGCGTTCCTCGACTTGTTGCTCGAGGGTTTCGAGGGTCGATTGCAGACGTCGCTCGCTTTCGCTCAGATCGATCAGACGGTCACGGGCCTCGTACTGTCGTCGTCGACCGCGCAAGGCTGTAGAAACCAGACTGATCAGGGTTGCCGGATGAAAAGGGCGTTCAAGGAATGTCACGTTGCCCAGCAATTCACTGAGACGCGAAGACGGACCTTGCTCGGCCCCGCCATGATGAGTGAACAAAACGATGGGCAGATCCGACCATGCCGGTTGTTGCTTCAGATAGGCCAGCAGGCCTTCCAGGTTCGGGCCATTGAGGGCTTCGGCGGCAATCAGCAACAGGCCTGCGCCGGGCTCCAGTTCACTGCACAGGTTTCCCAGGTCGGGGGTGATCAGGCCGCCGTAACCGGCCTCGTTGAGGATCATCAGCGCAATCTGGCTGTCGCGACCCAGGGGCGCCAGAATCAGCGCCCGTTCGGACAGCGGGACGGTGACAGTCACAAGTTGTCTTCCTTGAGCAGCGGATTGCTCGCGCCGAGGTACGTGGGCACACCGCGCAGCACACCCTGGAAGGCTTCCAGCGGTTCGCCGATGGTCATGCCCTGGGTGGAAATCCGGTATTCACGGATGGTCGATTCGTGGCTGCCGGTGCGTTTCTTGATGATCGAAATCGCCCGGCGCACCTTGCCGAGGGCTTCGAAGTAACGCAGCAGGATGACCGTGTCGGCCAGATAGGTGATGTCCACCGGCGCCTGCATGTCGCCGACCAGTCCGTGCTGGGCGACGGTCATGAAAGTCGCGGCGCCCTTGCGGTTCAGGTACAGCAGCAGTTCGTGCATGTGCAGGACCAGGGCGTTTTCTTCCGGCATTGCGGCTTGATAGCCGTTGATGCTGTCGATCACTACGGTCTTGATGTCGGCTTCATCGACACAGCGTCGTACCCGGTGAGAGAACTCGCCTGGGGACAGTTCGGCCGCGTCGACCTGCTCGATCAGCAGATTGCCGGTGGCTTGCAGGGCTTTGAGGTCGATACCGATGTTCTTCATGCGCTCGAACAGCAGGCCCAGTTCCTCGTCGAAAATGAACAGCGCCGCTTTCTCACCCCGTGCGACTGCGGCAGCGGCAAAGATCATCGAGATCAGCGATTTGCCAGTACCGGCCGGACCGAGGATCAACGTGCTGGAACCGGTCTCGATGCCGCCGCCCAGCAGCGCGTCCATCTCAGCGATTCCACTGGTCAGTTGCAGGCGGGGATAGTCGCCGCGGTGTTCGGCTGCCACCAGACGCGGAAAGACATGCACGCCATCGCCCATGATGGTGAAGTCGTGAAAACCGCCGCGATATTTCTGGCCGCGATACTTGATCACCCGCACGCGTCGGCGTTCGGCGCCGTAGTTGGGGGTCAGTTCTTCGAGGCGGATGACGCCGTGGGCCACGCTGTGGACGGTCTTGTCGAGGGATTCGGTGGTCAGGTCATCCAGCAGCAGCACCGTCGCGTCATAGCGCACGAAGTAGTGCTTGATCGCCAGAATCTGCCGGCGATAGCGCAGAGAACTTTGCGCCAACAGTCGGATTTCCGACAGGCTGTCGAGCACCACCCGGGTCGGCTTGAAGCGCTCGACCACTTCAAAAATCTGTTTGGTGGCTTCGCCCAGCTCCAGATCAGAAGAGTACAAAAGGCTCTGTTGATGCTCGGCATTGAGCAGGCTTTCCGGCGGTGTCAGCTCGAAAATCTCGATGTTTTCATTCAAGTCCCAGCCGTGGGATGCCGCACCCTGGCGCAGTTCGCGCTCGGTTTCGGAGAGCGTGATGTACAGCGAGCGTTCTCCGGCACGGGCACCGGCGAGGAGAAAATGCAACGCCACCGTGGTTTTACCGGTACCGGGCTCGCCCTCCAGCAGGAAAACATGACTGCGAGAGAGACCACCGGCCAGGATGTCGTCCAGACCTTCGATGCCCGTGGCGGCTTTTGCGCTGATCAACTCATTCGATGTAGACAAAAAATGCCCTCTCATGACTAGGGGAAACGAGGCAGCGGGCGGTGTACGCCTTTGCGGGCTGCCTGTTTACTTGACCCTTTGCCGAGAGGGCGGTTCCGAATTTCTTTCCGAGTGTGTCATGGAGCCTGTCAGAACTCGTTCAAAGACCCTGCTGCAACGAGGGGTCGTCCGGGTTCATCTGCTCGAGCTGGGCCAGCAGCACCTGCACGTTCTGTAGCTGACCACTTTCTTTCCAGTAACTGATCAGCAGCACCCGTGCCTTGCGGTCGGCCGGATGACGTTGAACGATTTCCTGCAATTGTTTCTGCGCCGCTTCGAGTTCCTCGGCGCTGTGCAGCGTGGTGGCGAGGTCGTAGCGATAGTCCTTGTTGTCGGGTTCCAGCTCCACGGCCTTGGACAGGCCAAGCAGGGCGAATTCCCGTTGATCGTGATGGAGCAGCCACAGACCCAGGGCATGTTGCAGGTAGGCGGAGTCGGGTTGGGCCTTCAGCTGTCGAGCCAGCAGTTGCCGGGCGGCGTCGCTCTGGCCCTGGCGGTCGAGCACCTCGATCTGCATCACCAGCGCCGGCAGGTTGGCGGGATCCAGGCGCAGAGTCTGCTCAAGGGCATCCTGCGCCTGTTTGAGCTCGGCATTGTGCAGGTACAGACGCGCCAGCTGCGCATGGTTGGCGGCGCTCTCCGGCTGATGCTTGAGCGCCTCTTCCCACACGTCGATGCCTTGCTGCAACGGCGCGAAGTACAGGCCCAACTGGTCCGGCGACAGGCCGAGCAGGGCGTTGATCGCGGCAAAACGAACGTTCTGGTCCTCATCGTCGAGCAACGGGCCAAGCAACAGGCTGCGCTGGCCACCCGGCACCAGACCGGTCACGCTCCTGATCGCCGCCATTCGCACGTCGGGGGATTCGTTCTGCAGATCGGCATCGGCCAGTTTCAACGCTTGCGGGCTCGGGTAGTTCGGCAGCTCGGCATGCAGCCAGACGCGCCGCTTGACTGAAAGATCCGGGCGTCCCAGTTGCTGGTACAAAACCCGCGCCGCGCCCGGCTGGCCGGCCCGGGCGGCGGCCAGCGCTTCACTGTAGCCATGCTTGATGGCTTCCGGCACCACGGGAGCGGTGCTGCGTAGCGACAGCCAGGCAACCAGAAGGACAAGCACAAGGCCAAGGCTGATGAACACGTAGCGGCGGGACTGAGGCATGCAGGTATCCGAAGCTTTCATATTGACGCAGAGGGGCAAGCTTCGGTCAGCTGACGCCTTGAGTCAAACAATCTGCCCGATATGTCACGCGACTGAGGATGAATATCCCTACAACATCTGTCGGCCCCGGAAGCCGTCGAGCTTTCGATGCAGTGACTACGCTTGGTGAAGTTCCTTTGACGAGTGCGTTCATGCAAGCCCTGCTCAATTATTTCAAGACGGTGATCCATCCCGGTCAGGCCGTGTTGCTGTTTGCCCTGCGCACCATTGCAGCCGGGTTGCTGACGTTGTACCTGGCGTTCCTGTTCGATCTGGATCAACCCAAATGGTCGATCATGGCAGTGGTCATCATCAGTCAGCCGCTGGCCGGGATGGCGCTGGCCCGGAGTTTCGGTCAGGTTATCGGCACCACGCTGGGCGCTGCGGTGGCGGTGCTGATCATGGCGATTTTCCCTCAGGCGCCTTTGCCGTTCATCACAACCCTGGCGCTGTGGCTGGCGCTGTGCACGGCCGGCGGCACCTTGCTGCGCTACACCAGTTCCCAGGCGTTCGTGCTCAGTGGCTACACCGCTGTGGTGGTGGCGCTGCTGGCCATTCCGGACCAGGACGGCACCTTCCTGCTGGCGGTTACCCGGGTGACCGAAACCCTGCTGGCGGTGGCCTGCGTCTGTGTCGTCAGCCTGTTGACGGCCCGTCCGGAGGCGGTTTCGCGCAACTACTTCGCCAAAGTCGATCAGGTGATCAAACTGGTCGCCACCCATGCCGCTGCGGTGATTCGCACCGAGGAAAGCGAAACCGAATTCCAGCGCCGACAAATGCAGCTGCTCGGCGAAATCAGCGCCCTGGAAGGCTTGCGTCGTCATCTGTATTTCGATGCTCCGCGCCTGCGCAGTGCCAACAATCTGGTGCTGATGCTGGGCAATCAACTGATGCTGCTGACTTCGCGCCTGACAGCACTGCGTCATCAGCGGCAGTTGCTGACCGAACGCTGGGACGGGGATCTGCCGCTGGAGGTCCAGCGCTTGCGTGCCGATGAACTGGCGTTTCTTGATCAACTGGCACAGTACGGGCGTTCACTGCCGGAAGACATGAGGCATCAGCTGGTTGTCCTGCAGCAACAATTCGAAGCGCTGGCCTACAGGGCTGAACAGTTGACCGAGGACATGAGCGCAACCTTGCGTTCGCTGGCATGGGCCCTGCGCTGGGAGCAGGCGCGGCTGCTGCAACAACTGGAGCAGATCCTCGAACTGAGTGAAGCCATACAGGACGGCCGAGAGGCCAGTTGCATGTTCCGTGGCCAGTCCAGCCCGCTGCACCTGGACTTCACCCTGGCGACGATGAATGCCATCCGGGCCTTCAGTGCATTGCTGGTGGCCGGGCTGATCTGGATCGAAACCGCCTGGGACGGTGCCCGTGGCGGGATGATTCTGGTGGGGATTCTGTGTTCGCTGATGGCAACGTTCCCGCGCCCCTTGATCGCCGCGCAGAGCTACGCCCGGGGACTGGGCCTGGCACTGGTGGTTTCGGCGTTGTATCAATTCATGCTGGTACCGGCGGTCAACGACTTCGAATGGCTGGCGTTATTGCTGGCTCCACTGCTTTATGTGATCGCGGTGGGACTGGCCAGCCCGGCCACGGCGGGCATCGGCATGGGGCTGGGCTTGTCGAGTTTCCTGATGCTCGGCCCGCAGAACGTCGGCACCGGGCAGAACACCGCCATTCAATGGTTCGAGTTTGCCGGTGCCTACGTCAGTGCGGCGATGCTGGCCCTGATCGTCTATGCGTGGATCTTTCCGTTCCGGCCGGTGTTGCGAATCCGTCGGTTCTACAACGAAGCACGGGAGCAGGTGTATCAACTGACCCAATCGCCCGCCACGGACGCAGAGCAATTCGCGTTCGAAAGCCGCATGGTTGACCGCCTGACCACCATGCTGGGTCTGTTGCCGGCAGCCAATGATCCGGACATGCAACGACGCTATGAAATCAGCCTCGCCTGTGTGGCGCTCGGTGTCGCCATTCACCAGCTCAGGCAGCAGGTGCAGGGCAACGCTTTGCTGACGGACACCTTCGGCCGGCAACTGACGGCCGCTTTGCGCCAGACCGGCCGCTTCGTCGCTGGCCGCCCGGATGTGCACCTGCCAGCCTTGCTGGCGACGTTACATGCGCTCGGTGACGAGCTGGATGACCTGCATGCCGCCACGCACGAGCACCTGTGGTCAGTGTTCCGCATGCGTGTGGCGCTGTTGATCGTCGTCTCGTTCCTTGAGCGTCACGGTGAATATCTGCAACACAACGTCCCTGAAGGAGAACCCGTCCTTGCCTATTGATTTCGAGATTGGCGGCGTCTACCTGCCGCCAATCGCCCAGGCACTGATCCTCGCCATACCGGTCTTTTTGTTACTGGACTGGGTGTTGCGCCGCCTCGGCGTGCTGCGGCTGGTCTGGCATGAAGCGCTGTTCGAGGGCGCGTTGTACGCCTGTGTTTGCGCCACATTGATTCTGTTGATGGGAGCCTGATGCCTTGAAGACGTTGCTCACTCGATTGACGACATTGGCTGTGGTGCTGCTGGCCATCGTGCTGGGCTGGTTCGCCTGGGAGCATTACACCCGTGCGCCCTGGACGCGGGATGCACGGGTGAGGGCAGACGTGGTGACCCTGTCGGCGGATGTCTCGGGGCGGATCGTCAGTCTGGCGGTGCAGGACAATCAGCACGTTGAAAAGGGGCAACTGCTGCTGGAAATCGACCCGGCTCGCTACAGCCTGGCGGTCGAGCATGCCAAACGTTCGGTGGAGGTGGCCAAGGCCACCTTGGGTCAATCCCGGGCGTCCATCGTGGCCAGTGAGGCCTTGCTGAAACAGCGCGAGAGTGAGGAGCGACGCAGACGCACGCTCAAACAGGGCTTCGCGATTTCGGGTGAAGAGTGGGAAAAGTCCAGCACCGACGTGGCCGTGGCCCAGGCTGATCTGCTGCGTAATCAAGCGAATCTGGGATTGGCTGAAGCCAACGTTCAACTGGCTATTGCGGCACTGACCCAGGCGGAACTGGATTTGCAGCGTACCCGAGTCGAATCGCCGGTCAGCGGCTACGTCACCAACCTGTTGACCCGGCAGGGCGACTACGCGGTGGCCGGCGGCGCATTGCTGGCACTGGTGGACAGCGACTCGTTCTACGTCAGTGGTTATTTCGAGGAGACCAAGCTGCCACGGATCGAGGAGGGCGACAGGGTACGGATCGAGTTGATGAGCGGTGAGAAGTTCGGCGGTACCGTGCAAAGCATCGCCTTCGCCATCGCCGACCGGGAAAACGCGCCGGGCAGTCGATTGCTGGCCAACATCAACCCCAGTTACACCTGGGTGAAGCTGGCACAACGGGTGCCGGTGCGGATTGGCATCGACCCGGACTATGCAGGCAAGGATCGCCTCAGGGCAGGTACCACCGCCACCGTCACCGTTCTGGAGAATCACGAAAGACAGGCACAAAAAAGCCCCGCGACCGAATGATACGCGGGGCAAAAAATTGGTTGGTTGCGGCCAACCAAAGGAGCTCTTTAAAAACCTGTTACTTGCTGGCGACCGTTTCCGGTTGCCAGCCGCCACCGAGAGCCTTGTAGATCGCGACGATGCCGCGATACAGATCCACTTCGGCCTGTGCCTGGCTGTCTTCGGCGTTCAGGCGTTCACGCTGGGCGTCGAGCAGCACCAGGAAATCGGTGGTGCCTTCGCGGTAGCGGATCTCAGCCAGGTCGGCAGCCTTGCGGCTGGATTCGCTCTGGCGGATCAGCGAGATCAACCGTTGCTGACGCTTGCCGTAATCGCTGAAGGCGTTTTCCGACTCTTCCAGGGCCAGCAGCACTTGTTGCTCGTAGGTTGCCAGTGCGCCTTCGGCATCGGCGTCGGCACCGCGCAAGCGGGCACGTACGCTGCCAAGGTCGAACGCCGCCCAGGTGATGCTCGGGCCCAGCGCCCAGGCGTTGGCCGCCGAGGAACCGATCTGCGAACCACGCCCGGCGGTCCAGCCAAGGAAGCCGCTGAGGCTGACCCGTGGGAACAGGTCGGCTTTGGCCACACCGATACGCGCCGTGGCGGAAGCCAGTTTGCGTTCGGCGCTGAGGATGTCCGGGCGACGTTGCAGCAGTTCGCCCGGGTTACCGATCGGCAATGCCTTGGCAATGGCTGGCAAGTCTTTCGGGCTCAGGTCGACGGTCAGCTTGTCCGGACGTTCACCCAGCAGGGTGGCGATGCGGTTTTTCTGCCGAACCTGCTCCGCCTGCAATTGCGGCACGCTGGCTTCGACCGAGGCCAGACGGGCATCGGCGCGCTCGACATCGAGCTGATCGCCCACGCCGGCGTCACGCAGGCTGATGGTGATCTTGCGCGACTCCTGCTGGTTTTCCAGGTTGGCCACGGCGATCTTTTCCCGCAGCTGGGCGCCACGCAGTTGACCGTACGCGTCCACCAGTTCGGCAATCATGGTGACTTGCAACTGGTACAGATCGGCTTCGGCAGCCTGCTGATCG
Source organism: Pseudomonas sp. R43(2017) (assembly GCF_002112345.1). NCBI lineage: Bacteria > Pseudomonadati > Pseudomonadota > Gammaproteobacteria > Pseudomonadales > Pseudomonadaceae > Pseudomonas > Pseudomonas sp. R43(2017). The sequence continues at coordinate 501,946 of NZ_NEHJ01000001.1, read as the reverse complement.
GCTTCGCTGGCTTCCAGGTTGCGCTGGATGCGACCAAACAGATCGACCTCCCAGGCCATGTCCAGACCCAGGTCATAGCGTTCGCTGTTGACCCGTTGGGTGGTCTGGCCGGGAATCTGCCCTTTGCCCAGATTGCTGCTGGCGCGGCTGGTGATGGTCGGCATCGCATCGTTGCTGACGTCGTCGCGGATCGCCCGGGCCGCTTTCCAGCGGGCAAAGGCGACGCGCAGTTGACGGTTACCCTGCAGCGATTGAGTCACCAACTGGTTGAGGGTCGGGTCGTCGAACTGCTGCCACCAGATGCCTTCGAATTTCGAACGGTCAAAGTTCTTCTGGCCGGCGGCGCCGTCGGTGGCGGCCGTGATGTTGGCCGCCTCCGTGGCTGGGGTCTTGTAGTCGGGACCGACTGCACAGGCGCTCAAGGCCAGTACCAGCAGGCTCGGCAGGAAGACTTTCAGACTCATTGGTGCGCCTCCAGTTGCTGTGGAAGATTCTGCGCCTTGGCCGCTTTGCGGGCTTCACTGCGTTCCACGAAGTTGCGGATCAGTACATAGAACACTGGCGTCAGCAGCAGACCGAAGAAGGTCACCCCGAGCATCCCGGAGAACACCGCCACACCCATGGCGTGACGCATCTCGGCACCGGCACCGCTGGAGAACACCAGTGGCACCACACCCATGATGAACGCGAACGAGGTCATCAGGATCGGCCGCAGACGCAGACGGCAGGCTTCCAGTACAGCGGCCAGCGGATCGAGACCTTCCTGCTGTTTGTCCTTGGCGAACTCGACGATCAGAATCGCGTTCTTACAGGCCAGGCCCACCAGTACGATCAAACCGATCTGGGTGAAGATGTTGTTGTCGCCGCCGGAGATGATCACGCCGGTGATCGCCGACAGCAGGGTCATCGGTACGATCAGGATCACCGCCAGTGGCAGGCTCCAGCTTTCGTATTGAGCGGCGAGCACCAGGAACGCCAGCAGTACGCAGAGCGGGAACACGAACAGCGCGGTGTTGCCGGACAGAATCTGCTGATAGGTCAGGTCGGTCCATTCGTAGGTCATGCCGTTCGGAAGTTCATCCTTGAGCAGTTTCTCGATGGCTTTTTCGGCCTGGCCGGAGCTGTAGCCCGGGGCTGCGGCTCCGTTGATTTCAGCAGTGATGAAGCCGTTGTAGTGCATCACGCGATCCGGGCCCGAGGTGTCGCTGACCTTGATGAAGGTCGCCAGCGGGATCATTTCGCCCTTGTTGTTGCGTACTTTCAGCTGGCCGATCTGGTCGGATTCGAGGCGGAACTGCTGCTCGGCCTGAACGTTGACCTGATAGGTGCGCCCGAAGCGGTTGAAGTCGTTGGCATACAGCGAACCCAGGTAGATCTGCAGGGTGTCGAAGATGTCGCTGACGGCCACGCCGTGGGTCTTGGCTTTTTCCCGGTCGATGGCGGCATCGACCTGCGGAACGTTCACGGTGTAGCTGGTGAACAGGTTGGCCAGTTCCGGAACGTTATGGCTCTTGGCAATGATGTTCATGGTTTCCTTGTACAGCTCTTCGTAGCCCAGGTTGCCCCGGTCTTCGATTTGCAGGCGGAAACCACCGATGGTGCCCAGACCTTGTACCGGCGGCGGCGGGAAGATCGCCATGTACGCTTCCTGGATGTTCGCGTATTGGCCGTTCAGGGCCCCGGCAATCGCACCGGCGGACATGCTCGGGTCTTTACGCTCGTCGAACGGTTTCAGGGTCACGAACACGATGCCGGCGTTCGGGCTGTTGGTGAAGCCGTTGATCGACAGGCCCGGGAACGCTACGGCGCTTTCCACGCCCGGCTGTTTCAGCGCCAGGTCGGACATGCGCTTGATCACGTCTTCGGTACGGTCCAGGCTCGCGGCGTCCGGCAGTTGCGCGAAGGCCACCAGGTATTGCTTGTCCTGGCCGGGTACGAAACCGGTCGGCGTGCTGGAGAAACCGAAGAAGGTCAGCACCATCAGGCCTGCGTACAGGAAGAGGGCGATGCCGCTGCCACGGATGACCCGGCGCACGGTGCCGACGTAGCCATGACTGGCGCGGTCGAAGAAGCGGTTGAACGGACGGAACAGCCAGCCACCGAAGATCTTGTCCAGCACCCGCGAGAAGCGGTCTTTCGGCGCGTCGTGACCTTTGAGCAACACAGCGGCCAGCGCCGGCGACAGGGTCAGCGAGTTGAAGGCCGAGATCACGGTCGAGATCGCGATGGTCAGTGCGAACTGCTTGTAGAACTGTCCCGTCAGGCCCGAGATGAATGCCGCCGGTACGAACACCGCACACAGCACCAGCGCCGTGGCAATGATCGGGCCGGTCACTTCACCCATGGCCTTTTTGGTCGCATCGAAGGGATTGAGCCCCAGTTCGATGTTCCGCTCGACGTTCTCCACCACCACGATGGCGTCGTCCACCACGATACCGATCGCCAGTACCAGGCCGAACAGCGACAGGGCGTTGAGCGAGAAGCCGAACAAGTGCATCACCGCAAACGTACCGATCAACGATACCGGCACCGCCACCAACGGAATGATCGAGGCGCGCCAGGTCTGCAGGAACAGGATCACCACCAGAACCACGAGGATCAGTGCTTCGAAGAGGGTGTGGACCACCGCCTCGATGGAGCCGCGCACGAAGATCGTCGGGTCATAGACGATGCTGTAGTCCATGCCTTGCGGGAAGCTTTTCTTCAGTTCTTCCATCTTGCCGCGAACTTCGTTCGAGATCTCGATGGCGTTGGAGCCCGGACGCTGGAAGATCGGGATCGCCACGGCCGGCTGGTTGTTCAGCAGCGAACGCAGGGCGTACTGGCTGGAACCCAGTTCGACGCGGGCAATATCCTTCAGGCGAGTGATTTCACCGTTATCGCCTGCGCGAATGATGATGTTCTCGAACTCTTCCTCGGAGACCAGACGGCCCTGAGTGTTGACCGACAGCTGGAAGCTCTGGGCATTCGGGGCAGGGGGCGCGCCCAACTGGCCGGCGGCGACCTGACGGTTCTGTTCACGAATCGCGGTCACCACATCAGTGGCCGTCAGATTGCGCGAAGCGGTCTTGTTCGGATCGAGCCACACACGCAGCGAGTAATCGCCCATACCGAACAGCTGCACGTCACCGACACCACCGAGGCGAGCGAGCTCATCCTTGATGTTGAGGATTGCGTAGTTGGACAGGTACAGCATGTCGTAGCGTTTGTCCGGCGAGGTCAAGTGCACGACCATGGTCAGGTCGGGCGAAGCCTTGTCGACGGTGATACCGATCCGTGTCACTTCTTCTGGAAGTTTCGGCTCGGTCCGGGTCACGCGGTTCTGCACCTGCACCTGCGCGTTGTCCAGGTCGGTACCCAGGGCGAAGGTGATGGTCAGGGTGATCTTGCCGTCGGCGGTCGACTGCGAGGACATGTACAGCATGTTCTCGACGCCGGTGATGGCTTGCTCCAGTGGAGCGGCCACGGTTTCACCGATGACTTTTGGGTTGGCACCCGGGAAGTTGGCACGTACCACCACGGTGGGCGGCACGACTTCCGGGTATTCGCTGATCGGCAACTGGAACAGCGAGATAGCGCCGGCGATCAGGATCAGCAGCGAAAGCACCGCTGCGAAGATCGGCCGTGAAATGAAGAATTGGGAAAAATTCATCGGAGTTGTCGTCCCTTAACCGCGTGGGGTCGCAGCAGCCAGTTTCACAACCGATCCAGACGCGCCTTTGGCAGGTGCGACTTTGGGCAGGTTGCTGGCTTCCAGCGCTTGTCGTTGTTGAGCGAGAGCGGCAATGGTTTGCTCGCTGGCCATCGGGATCACTTCAGGGGAAACCGGAGAGCCAGGACGAACCCGTTGCAGACCCTTGACGATGATCGTGTCGTCCTTGTTCAGGCCGCTGCGCACGATACGCAGGCCTTCGATCTTCGGACCGAGCTCGACGGCGCGGTAGGCGGTCTTGTTGTCGCCATCCATCACCAGCACGAACTTTTTGCCGAGGTCGGTGCCGACCGCTTCGTCGTTGATCAGCATGGCGTTGTAGGTGCCGCTGCCGACCAGTTTCAGACGCGCATACAGACCCGGGGTGTAGGTGCCGTCGCTGTTGTCGAACACGGCGCGACCACGAATGGTGCCGGTCTTCGGGTTGACCTGGTTGTCGACGAAGTTCATCTGGCCCAGGTGCGGGTTGCCGTCTTCGTTGGACAGGCCCATGTACACCGGAGTGGTCGCGCCGCGCTGACCTTGACGGGCGAGTTGGGTGTATTTGAGGAATACACGCTCATCCGCGTCGAAGTAGGCATAGACCTTGTCGGTGGAAACCACGCTGGTCAACGGGGTGGTGTCGGCGGTCACCAGGTTACCGGCGGTGATCTCTGCACGGCTGACGCGGCCACTGATCGGTGCGGTTACACGGGTGAAACTCAGGTTCAGTTTGGCCAGATCCAGCTGCGCTTGCAGTGCACCCACGGCGGCGCGTGCCTCTTGTGCGGCGCTGGTGCGCGAGTCAGCCAGTTCGGCAGAGATGGCGTTACTGGCACGCAGGCGTTCGCCACGGCCGGCTTCGTTTTCACTGCGAGTGGCGTTGGCGCGAGCCTGGGCTACGAGGGCTTCAAGGCGACGAACCTCGGCCTGGAACGGACGCGGGTCGATCTGGAACAACAGGTCGCCTTTCTTGACCAGTGCACCTTCGGTGAAGGCGACCTCGTCGATCTGGCCGGAGACCCGCGGACGGATTTCAACGGTTTCCGGCGCCTCGAGGCGCCCGGTGAATTCGTCCCACTCGTTGACCGGTTGTTCCAGCACCTTGGCCACGCTGACCTTGGCAGCAGGCATGGCGGCGGCGGTTTCTGGAGTCTTGCCGCAGGCGCTCATCACCATCACGGCCAACAGAGCCAACGGGAAGCGCAAATGTTTGAGTGATTGTTCCATGGATGCATCCGCCAATGTATTGAAGATGGGCGGATGATGCTCGGCAGGTAGATAGCAAACGAATCGAATGACACGAAGGTAACTATCATTCGGAATGATATAAGACCGAGCGAAGCCCTCTAGCATGCACCTTTCGTTAGGGGGCTATCAATATGGTCGATGACAAATCTGTGTTGCGCGACCTGCAAGGATGAGATCGACAGGAATTCTTTGCGGCAGATGCAAAGAGACGGCCATGGCGGCCGTCTCGATCAGCGTGTTGCGCAGTGACTCAGTTCACGCCTTTGCGGTTCGGCCCGAAGCGGTTCGGACCTGGCTGGCTGTCCTGCACCAGAAACACCAGGTTGACGATCGGCAGCAGCAACCACCAGCCGCTACGGTCGGTGTCGTGCATGCGGCGCGCACCGACGGCGATGCTTGGCAGCAACATCGCCAGGCTGTACAGGTTGTAAAGGATGCCCTTGGTATTGAACATTGCATCGAGAACACCGATGACAATGCAGATACCCATGTTGATCAGAATGAACATCCAGTACTCGCGGCGGGTGGCGCGACCCTTGAATTCGGCGTAGTTCTTCAGCGCTTCCATGTAAGGGTTGCCCGTCGCGATGGCGGGACCGCTTGCAAAGGACGGCTGGGTCGCCTGAGGTGCGCCGCATTGCGGGCAAGCCACGGCCAGGCTGCTAATTTCCTTGGCGCAACCGCGGCAGAAAACCATGCTCATATTTTTTCCCTAAAATTATTCAATCGATAGACAGGACAAAACGAACGCGGCAATGCCTGACAAGATAATGCCGGCAATCGCGAGGTTTCTTCCTGGATGTTTTTGGTTGATACAGACAATGCCGCAAATGAGACCCGCGATGCTGAGAAATCCCACACCGACAATCGCGTCCCTGTCCCATTCGGAGTCATCAAACAGGGTGAGTGCGCTGATAATTCCGAGGATCAACGAAACGATGGCCAGCCAAGGCATTTCGGCTTGCGTTTGCGGCACTGGGGCCTGCTGAGGAGCCCCGCATTGGGGGCAAGTGAGCGCCGTTTCGTGTAGCTCCTTGGCGCAAGCACGACAATAGACCATTGCCATCGTTTTCCTTAACTGAGTGCGAATGCCCGACCTGACATCAATCGGGGCGGCGACAAGTTAAACTTTATTGCGGGATTTGTCATTAGGCACTTTGCCAGCACTCGCGCGGCACACCGAAATGACAGGGTTTTCTGCGCCAGTCATTTCTTCGGCATGGTCGAGCGCTTCACCGGCTCTTTGCTGTTCAGGATGCGTCGCGCGGCATGTACTGCACGTTCGGAGAGCATTTCCATGCGCGCTGACTGCAGGTCCCAGGCGTGCCAATAAAGCGCTACATCAGTGAAATGGCCGGGTGCCAAATCCACCAGCTCCCGATTTTTCAGCAGGTCGCTTACCTGCATGTACGGCACCATCCCGTATCCGAGGCCACGACGAATGGCTTTGAGGCGTGCTTCGGGAAGTGACAGGTAATGGGTCGGATAAGCATCTGCCTGCAGACCGAAACGCGACCGCATGAAATCAGACTGTAAAGTGTCCTTGCGCGAATAAGCGAAAACCGGTGCCTTGCGTGCAGCCGTGCGGGTCAGCCCCTTGGCAAACCAACGCTCCTGAAAGGCGGGCGATGCCACCAATTGGTAGCGTACTGACCCCAGCAACTCTGCAAAACATCCTCGCATCGGCTGTGAGCGCGTGCCGATGCAACCAATGACCTGGCCACTTTCCAGTAATGCATAGGTGTGGTCCTGATCGTCGACCACGACGTCGAGCAGGATTTTTTCGCTGACGAATATCTCGGCCAGCGCAGGGAAAAACCAGGTCGCCAGCGTGTCACCGTTGACAGCGATGACAACCCGCAGATGGTCTTTTTCGTCACCGGTCAAGTCGTTGAGGAGTTCCTCTTCGAGCACCGTCGCACGGCGAAGATAGAGCATCAGCTTTCTTCCCGCCTGAGTGGGTTCGCAGGGTCGCCCGCGCACTACAACTGAGCTGCCGAGGCGAACTTCCAGTGCGTGTATCCGTTGCGAGACCGCCGACGGCGTCACGTTGAGCCGTTCCGCGGCCTTTTCGAAACTGCCGCTGTCGACCACGGCAAGGAACGCCTGCATCTGTTTTGCATCGAGTTGCATGGCCGCCAGTCTCGTTAAGTTTTTCTAATCCGCACTGAAAGATACTTCGTTTTTCTTCATCTAGGTACCGAACTGCTCAATCATCCCATCACCGCGATCTGACCGATTCAGACCCGCACAGACGTTGCGCTATTGACCACTCAGGGGTGAGCGTTATGAGGAATGAAATGTCCAGCGACCGATGCCTGCCATGAAACTCAACATGATTATTGCTGTGAGCGCAGTCGCATTGGTCGGCAACTATATCTGGCAGTCCCACGACTTGAAGCTCGGACCCTACGAATATCAGGCGTCGGCGAATGCTCTGCTATCGAGACACACCCACTCAGGGGCTCGTCAGCTGGCCTTGGACAATGCCTGCAAAAAGTGTGCATCGCTTGGCAAGCAACTCGGCGAGTTTGAAGTTCAATCTCGCTTGCCGCTGGATCCCGAGAATGAAGTCGCCCATGTGACGTTCGTCTGCAAGTGATTGCAAACAGCGCAATCAGAATCCTTTTACCGATGGAGAAAGCCATGAGATTCATTTTTTTCACGTTGTTCGCGATGCTTTTGAGCGCTTGTGCCACTTCTGTTCATGATTGGTCCAGGCCGGGCGCCAGTACCTCTGACATCCAGCACGACAAAGCTGAATGCCAGTACCAGGCCAAAGCGGCAACGGCCAGTTACCACTCGACGCCGGCAGCAAACGACCAGACTCACGGCATGGGCAACGCCGTGGGGGATGGCATCGTTATCGCTGAAAAACAGATCGATCTGACCAATGATTGCATGCGGGTCAAAGGCTATGCCGGGCAATGAAGCACGCCTGTATCCCGAGCGCCGAGAGTTTCACCCCGACGATGAACCCGTCCGCGTTTCTTTATAGTAGAGTCGCCATCGAACCACCTGTCGTCTGAGGCTTTCCGGCAATTGGTGTACGCAAAACCGACAGATGGACGCGACTTTCAAATGAGCAACTCTACGACGACCAGCAGCGGCAATTGGTATGCGGTCATTGCGCTGGCACTGGCAGCATTCGTCTTCAACACCACCGAATTTGTCCCGGTCGGCCTGTTGAGTTCGATTGGCAGCAGCTTCGACATGACGTCGGCTCAGGTCGGCCTGATGTTGACCATCTATGCCTGGGTGGTGTCGCTGACGTCGCTGCCCATCATGCTGCTGACGCGCAACGTCGAGCGGCGCAAGCTGTTGATCGTGCTGTTTGCGATGTTCATCGTCAGTCACATTCTGTCGAGTGTGGCGACCAGCTTCGCCGTCCTGTTGCTGAGCCGGATTGGCGTGGCGTTATCCCATGCATTGTTCTGGTCGATCACAGCTTCTCTGGCTGTGCGACTGGCGCCGCCCGGTAAACAGGTGCAGGCCTTGGGCTTGCTGGCGACCGGCACATCCCTGGCGATGGTGCTCGGTATTCCCCTCGGCCGGATTCTGGGCGAGGCGATGGGCTGGCGAACCACCTTCATCGCGATCGCAGTCTTGGCCGCTACGCTGGTGTTCTGGCTGGCGAGGGTCTTGCCCTTGTTACCGAGCCAGAACTCTGGATCACTGAAAAGCCTGCCCTTATTGTTGAAGCGACCGGCGCTGGTGGCGATCTATGTCCTGACGGCCATTGTCGTGACCGCTCACTTCACCGCCTACAGCTACATCGAGCCTTTCGTTCAGGTGGTGGCGGGCATGAGTGGCGAGACGGTCACGCTGATCCTGCTGTTATTCGGCGGCGCGGGGATTTTCGGATCTCTGCTGTTCAGCTGGCTGCACCGGTACAGCCCGCAGCGCTTTCTGATCGTTGCCGTGTCGTTGCTCGCGTTGTGTCTGGCGTTGCTGCTGCCATTGAACGGCGAGGTTTCTTACCTGTGTACCCTGAGCCTGTTCTGGGGGATGGCGATCATGGGGTTTGGTCTGGCGTTGCAGTCCAGAGTTCTGGTGCTGGCGCCTGACGCCACCGATGTGGCGATGGCGCTGTTTTCGGGGATCTACAACATCGGCATTGGCGGCGGGGCACTGATGGGGAGCTGGGTGGGGAGCCAGTTTGGTTTTGCTTATGTCGGGGTTGTGGGCGGCGCGTTGGCGGGGTTGGCGTTGTTGATTTATTGCCTGTCGGTCTATCGCTTGGCTCAACCCGGGGCTTCTGTTTGAGTTCTTGAACCGCTTTGCTACAGGAAAAATACCGATGGCAAAGCGGTTTCGGCAATACTTCAGAGACTATCCGGATCCCCTGTTTTAGCCATTTCTACAGCTTTTGCCGGGTCGAAATGATTGTTGCTGGCGAGGCGCTTTAACTTGAAGCGGTTTATGGGATCTTGATCCCCAATGCATTCAGCGATGGGGTATCCATCCGACCATGCACGGTCAGCCCACTATCTGACTGAAAGGCCATCAGTGCACCACGAGTTGCCTTGCCCATAACCCCATCAATGGTGCCTTGGTAATACTGGCGCACCATCAGCGCGGTCTGCACACGGGTGACCAGGTTGCTTTTCTGCTCATTGGTTGCACGACTCTTTGAAGTGCTCGAACTTGTCCCGCTGGTAGCGCCAGACGACTGATAAAGGCTGTTGCTGCTTGAGGTGCTGCTCGAAGTACTCGGCGTACTGTAACTCCGAGTGCTGGTAGCGGGTGGGCTGTAGTAGCGAGGCGCGCTATACCCACCCGAGCCGCTGTAGTGAGAACTGTGCGAACTGTGGGACCGGTGTGAACTGTGCGAGCGATGTGCCGCGTAGATGTTCACGGCGTCTGGCGCATTGAGTGTATCGGTAAACACCGGAGGCTGAACCTTGTCGCTAGGTTGCCAGTTCGTATCGGCGAGCGGCATATGGCCTGCCTGTGCCAGGGTAGTTCCTGCAATTGGCAGAAGGGTGATTCCACTGATCATGACTTTCCAGCGATCAAGCAATTTCACTGTGCACTCCTTGCGTAGGCGCTAAAGGCCTCGGGCGATAGTCGTTGTATGCCGCGGCTTTGCCAGCGGTCGGTGTGGGATTTGAAGAAGCCAGAGCATTGTTTGACGGCAGAGCATTGCTGGCAGGTATCGATGAACAGGTTCTTCCAGTCCGAGATGCTCTGGCGGGCGAAACGCGAGAGGTGGGCCGGGATCAGGCACAGGGGCAAGTTGTAGATTGAGACCGGTACTCCGCGGTTGAACAAGAAATACACGGCTTCGCTCAGCGACTCCTGATAGTCCAGCGGGTCAATCCACAGTTCTTCGTAGTTCTTCCTGGCCAGGCCGGTACTTTCGATACCCATCAGCGCAACATGCCGCACGAAGGGCAGGTTCCTGAACACGTAGTGGGCGAGCTCTGGCAAGCGTGGCGTGGTCAGTCGATTGAGCACTACGCGTATCTCGATGATCTGGTTGGCTCGGGCCAGGTTGTAAAGACCTTGCAGGGTTTCGCTGAACGCGCCCGGAGCCTGTACTACATGATCATGGTCTTCGGCATTGTCCGCATACAGTGGAATGCCCCAGCTCAACTGAGGATGACCAACGGCAGTAAGTGAAGCGCCCCAGCTCGGGTCGTTGAACAGGCGGCCATTGCTGAGCACATGAATGGATTTCTGCGGTACGACGACTTTGCACTTGGCCAGGATTTCGAGCAGACCGTCGCGATAAAGCGTTGGTTCTCCGCCACTGATTCCCAGATTTTCTTCGCCCGGGTCCATCAGGTCTATCAGCCGTAGGTTCTCTTCGATATGCCAACGGTCATCGATATCTTTGGGCGGCTGCGAGCACATCAGGCAAAGGCTGTTGCAACGATCTGTCATGAACAACAGGTTGCTGTCCGAGCCGCGTCGATAAAGCACTCTTACCAAAGCGTTGCCCGGTGTGATGGCGATAACATCACCGGGCTGCACAACTTCCGCATTTTTGGGGGTGTGCAGGTGTAGCCGTTCGCTGTCGAATTCGCCTATCAATGGCTCCGGAGTCAGAAATCCACCCAATGGCAACGAAAGCATGTGCGGATTCCGTTGCAGTTCATCATCTGGCAACCAAAGCAATAGGTCACCGAACTCGGCGTTACCGGCACAAACAGCCAAGCCTTGCTCGATGAACTCATTCAGAGTGATGACCTTGAGCAGTTTTGGCTCGTGCAGGTGAAGGATTTCGAAATGGGTATCTTTGCGTAGCATCGCTATCAGGTCCTGTAACCCGGAAAACGAACATCGCTGTAGGAGCGTCTGTTCAACCAGGACAGCAGCACTCTTTGTACATTGTCGTCGCCGTCGCGAAGCAAACCGAACAAATGCTTCAGCAGCCCCATGTTCTTCTTGCAGAAGTTGCTGAATACTCGGTGTCCGATCGGATCGCCCTGGCGAGCATAGTGTTCGACAGGGTCTGCACCGCAGTAGGGGACCAGCGCGCAGTCCGAGCAGCCGGGCAGTGCTTCCGCAATGCCACTGGCAAGCAATGCATCCATGACGGGCGATGCCAGCAGCTCAGGTAAGGGTTGCCGGACGGTACCAAGCCTCAAGCCGTCTTCGCCCATTTCCAACAACATCCGGGCTTCGTCCGAGGGATAGACATATCCGTCATAGTTGTAAACCAGCGCTGCGGTACCAGCGCCGGTGGGGGAGCGCAAGTCCACATAGCCAGAGGAGAAGGGCGTCAGGATATTCTTCAGTAGCAGGCTCGTGTAGCTCTCCGAGAGGTATACGCCTTGCTGATTGATCTCCAACAAATAGGCCAGTGCTTTCTGGTAGAAGGCCAGGTAGCGCTCAATCGGGTAATCAAGGCGATGGGCACTCTTGGTGGCGAACCCATAAGGGCTCAGTGGCCGAAGCGAGATGCTGGAAAAGCCCTGGCTTACATACTCGTCGATGATCGCTTCAGGCTGTTCGAGGCTTCTTGATGTCAGTGTGGTCAGCGCGGAAACCGCATCATGCCCAAGACGCTCACGGACCCACTGGATGCCTTTCACAGTTCTCTCGTAGGAATCTCGTGAAGGGGTGGGGCGGTTGGCATTGTGCAAGGCTGCCGGCCCATCAAGCGAGGTCGAAAACTGGATGCGATTTTGTTCTGCGAAGTCGAGTATTTCCTCCGTCAGATGGTGCAGCGTGGTGGTGATGACGAACTGGATATCCCGTTGTTCGACCACGTTTCGCTCAACGACCGATTCGACAATCTGGCGGACGCGCTCGAAGGCCAGAAGCGGCTCGCCACCTTGAAACTCCACAGTCAGGGCAGGAGCGTTCGATTCGAACAGGCGATCGACCGCTGCCTGTGCATTCGCTTCCGTCAGGTCGTGGCCGGATCCTCCCAGAGGGGCTCGCGACACCTGGCAGTACTGGCAGGTGTGGTTGCAGCGCAATGTAACCACGAACAAGTGCAGTGCAGGGCCCTGGAAAAGGAAGTCCTTGCGACTGCGATACTGCGCGGCCATTTCCGGGAGCGGGTCGTGGCGGCCTGGTTCGTAGATGAAGTGGCGGGCCAGCAGGTCCTTGTAAAAAGGCGTACCTGCTTGGACATCGAAGTAACTGAGGGCTCGTAATTGCGCGTCGTTCACGTGCATGTACTCACCGGTATCGGAGGTGAGCAGGATGTCTCGATCATGTCCCGTGTTCATGCGCATGAATCGAAAAGGCAGCAAGCGGTAGTGCTTGGCGTCTGTCGCAATAATGGTCACTGGGAAATCCCACATCCAGCGAGCGCAGCTCGGGCCAGGACTTCGCGCAACCCTACTGTTTCTCGGTTGATATGGTCGCGTAGGGCGAAGTCGTTCAGTTGCTGAAGGATCAGCGAGTGAGCCTGCTCCGGGGAAAACGTTAGCCTTATTTCAGCGGGGTGAGCCGTGAGACTTATCTGATTGGCCTCAATACCGACCTGGATCGTGACAGTGTCGGCCAGGGAATAAACGGCACGTTGCACCACGCTGAGCGGGTAGGCTGCGCTGTCGAGTCTCAGCGTGACTGGCCATGTCATCGGAACCGATCCTTCAAATCCGTTAGAAACGTGTGGATTTTGCCGGTTGCCGAGGCATTGTGCCATCATATTTTTTATATTTGCACACATTTGTCCGGCGAGGTGGTGCTGTACTCACTCGGTTAGGCTATCGATAAGAGGTAAGGCCAAGGGCTCATATAAACCTCGCTGCGAAGCGCGGATGAGCGAGTAGCCGCTGCAAACAAGCACGCCCAATGAGCTTGCATGGAGCAGTCATTTGAGCAGGGCAAGGAACTTGTCGAAGGGGGCGCCGCCGGAGAGGCGATGCCCTTTGTCTCGACCAGAAAACTCGTAAATGAGCGAAATATAACGGGTGCTGATGTAGTTGAAGTTGGCTTACAGGCTATCCGGATCCCCAAAAAACATCTGAATCCGCGACCTCAACCACCGTTCCCCCGGATCGTTATCCTGCGACCCACGCCACGCCATGTGCAGTTCAAACGTGCGCGTCGGCAGCGGCGGATCTTCCGCCCGAACCCCACCCGCAGACGTCAGCGCATCAGCCGTGTAATCCGGCACGGTCGCGACGATGTCGGTTCCGGCCAGCAACGTACTCAAGCCGTTGAACTGCGGCACGGCCAGCACCACGTGGCGTTTGCGGCCGAGTTTTTCCAGTTCTTCATCGATAAAGCCGCTAAGGTCGCCGGCGAACGACACCAGCGCATGGGGGCGGGCGCAGTAGTCGTCCAGGCTCAGCGGCCCCGGCACGGTATCGGCGCGCAGCAGTTTTGGCTGGCTGCGGCGCAAGACCTTGCGCTTGGCGTTGGCCGGCAGGTCGGTGGTGTAGCTGACGCCGATGGAGATTTCGCCGGAGGCGAGCAGGCCGGGCATCAGGATGTAGTTGACGCGGCGCACTACCAGCACGATCCCCGGTGCTTCGGCACGCAGGCGCTTGAGCAGCATGGGCAGCAACGCAAATTCGACGTCGTCCGACAAGCCGATCCGGAATACCGAGGTACTGGTGGCCGGATCGAATTCGGCGGCGCGGCTGACCGCTGTCGAAATCGAGTCCAGGGCAGGCGAGAGCAGGGCGAAGATTTCCACCGCACGGGCGGACGGTTCCATGCTGCGCCCGGTACGTACAAACAGCGGATCGTCGAACAGACCGCGCAGGCGCGAAAGCGCCGCGCTGATCGCCGGCTGGCCGAGAAACAGCTTTTCCGCCGCGCGGGTCACGCTGCGTTCGTGCATCAGGGTTTCGAATACGATCAACAGGTTCAGGTCGACACGACGCAGGTCATTACGATTCATCTGGAGTCCTGGCAGAGTCATCAAGCTTGACGAGAGCGACCATATGAGAACAATGGCCGGCATGAATCTTACGGGGAAAGGCTGGTACTCTGCACCGGGTAATTCAGCTTTACTGAGAAGGATGCAGCAGTTTTTTCATGGATTTGCTCAATGCTGGCCATACTGCGGAATCAATGACAGGCATGTCGACTATTAATAGCCACTGATAGTCTTGGCTGGAAAGCCCAGATAGAGTTCAGGGCATTAGAGGTTACTTTGACGAGGTTTGCGATGTCCCGCACGATCCGTTTTCACAAGTTTGGTCCGGCCGAGGTGCTCAAATGCGAAGAGCATGCGGCCGCTCAGCCAGGTCCTGGCGAAGTGCAGGTGCGTGTCGAGGCGATCGGCATCAGCTGGTATGACACGCTCTGGCGTCAGAACCTGGCGTCGTCGCAGGCTCGCCTGCCTTCGGGCCTGGGCCATGAAATGGCGGGTGTGGTCACAGCCATTGGCGATGGTGTCGAAGACCTGATCGTCGGTGACAAGGTGGCCAGCTTCCCGGCCGAGAGCCCCAATGACTATCCGGTCTACGGCGAACTCATCGTTCTGCCACGTACCGCGCTTACCCGTTATCCGGACGTGCTGACCCCGATCGAGGCGAGCGTGCATTACACGCCGCTGTTGATCGCCTATTTCGGTTACGTCGATCTGGCGCGTGTCAAACCCGGGCAGTTTGCCCTGGTCACCGACGCCAGTCATTGCGCCGGTCCATCGTTTGTCCAGCTGGGCAAGGCGCTGGGTGTGCGCGTGATTGCCGCCACGAAAACCGCTGAAGAGCGCGAATACCTGCTGTCCCTCGGTGCCGAGAAAGTCATTGTCACCGAAGAAGAAGACCTGTTGATGCGGATCAACAAGATCACCGACAACCGCGGCGTCAACGTCGTGTTCGACGGTCTCGGCGGCCCGCAGATGTCGCTGCTGGGCGATGTACTGGCACCTCGCGGCAGTCTGGTGTTGTATGGTCTGCAAGGTGGCAACCAGACGCCATTTCCGGCGTGCGCAGCGTTCCAGAAGAACATTCAGTTCTTCGTGCACTGCATCGGCAACTTCACCGGCAAGCCGGAACTGGGCATCGTCCAGGATCACGTCGCGCTGCAACGTGCCCTGCGTGACATCAACCAGCTGACGGCCGACCGCGTGCTGGTTCCGCTCAAGACCCGGGTCTTCCCGTTCAACGAGTTTGTCGAAGCACACCGCTACATGGACGAATGCCCTTGCCGTGAGCGAGTCGCCCTGCAAGTCGAACCTGCCTGACTTTTGTGATCAGAGTCCGTGGCCCCACGGACTCTTGTGCGTTCCATCCTTCAGACCATGAGAAACCCTGGGCGCGATGCCTGGGGACGTTCAGCAACTGAACTGGTTTTTACTCTTGATCTGTATCTTCTAATCGCCATTCAGACCCTGATAATTGAATGACTACTTTCATCTCAAGGAATGAGCTATGGCTGTGCATTCTGTTTACTTTTCGCAATACCGGGCAATAGTGGCTGGCCGATGTTTCAGACTCTGTTTAATTGCTGTAGGGCGTCCCAGTAATCCCTTCTTTTTTTCTTGTGCTCATCATGTGCAAGCCATTGTAAGAATTTTCCTAGGAAAACTTCAGTGTCGAGAAAAGCCTGTAAAGACGCGGGCTTGCGGCGTGTGGTTGGTGAATTTCAATTGTTGTCGGCTCAACTGTTTCAAATAACTACAAAACCTTAAGTGTTAGCATTTCAGCGTCTATTAATTAATGAAGAGTGATTGCGTATCCGGCGTTCGTGGCTGCGCAATATAAAACCTTTGATATCGGGTGAAGTACTGATGAGCACGATCCATGACCAGGCAATGAACTATGTCTACCAGCAAGTATTGCAACGATTGCTGAGTTTCTTTTCCCGTGCCGAACGCACGGCATTGCAGCTGTTGATTCAGCGATTGGCGGTAGCCGCCGGGGGCATGGATCGTATCGGTGAATTCAAGGTGCTGGTCACGCAATCGGGCACTCGTGAATGCTGCTACAGCCTGGCGCTGTTGCGTGCTGCGCAACTGAGTATCGCCGGACGGGCTCCGGGCACTTTTCAGTTACGAGTGGCGACCCTGCGTGGTTGCGCCACTCCGGCGTCGGCATTGCACAACATGCATCGCAGCTTCAGCGCCCTGTTTCTGTATGACGACCCAAGGGTCGAACTGCTGATGATCGACAACCGGGAGGTCTTGCCTTTCAATCATCAGGAGCCCCTTTCCGACGATGGGCGCGAGGCGAACCGCATCAATTTGCTGATGGTTGGCCACCGCCGCTGCTGGAGCGAGAGCTTGGAGCTTTGGGACGATGCGTACCTGGCTACGGCCGAGTTCTACGGACAGGTCGCCCGGTGGAGCAATGGTGTCGATGCACTGGTCAGCAGCGACTCAGTTCGCCGTCAGGCGCACTTCCTGCAAGGGCTGGATCGTGCAGCGCAAAAGGCCGGCATCGGCGCGCTGCCGAAGCGAACTGGCGGGTTCGATGAGTTGTTCGATGTGCTGGACGGTATGGGAGGAGACTGTTACCGGGAACTCCGTGCACCGGACGACCTGCCGCCGTGGCGGCCGCTCGGCCAGTTCGAAGCCTGCCGACGCACCAGTTATATCGGCATCGATGACATCGTGGTGGGCAAGATGGAGGAGCGGTGGCCTTTGCTCAGCGATTTTCTCGGGTTTCAGACTGACGAGCTGCTGCTCGAACCGGGTACCGGTGAGTCGACGGATCCCTTGATCGCTGCCTACCTGAGCGGTCTCCAGGCTTGCTGCATCGAGGGTCGCAATTACGAAAGTGGCGTATCCGAATACCTGCAGCGTTGCCTCGCATTCATGCGCCGCCAGGACGTTCCGGAGCAAACCTGCGAGCGCTTCATGGCGACATTCGGCACCCTGACAGATCCAGGCGAGCATCGATCACTGGCCGCCACCGCCTTGCAAAAGAATTTCGGGCTCAATGAAGCGCAACTGGTCTGTCTGCTGTTTGCGCCTTTCATCGAGAGTGGCGCAGGACTCGAACGTTTTCTGCGAACCTGCCATCCCGGCATGCTGGTGGCCATGCCGGACCTGCATCGCGCGATGCAGGGGTTGCACGCTCCTGAGCAGGTTTTGCAATGGATGACCGATGTCAGCGGCTTGCCCGTGCAACTGATCAGCCGGTTGTATTCCATGGCGCCCGTCCAAGTGACTGACCAGGCGACGCAGGCCCCGGACCCTGTCGACAATGGGGTTGCCGCAGGCGACCGTTCGGCGGAAGGTTGAGCGTGAGTCTCGCGCCCGATCGCCAAAGAATGCCGGACGCCCGTTCATGAATGCCTCGCGTGAAACCGATTTCGCCTATCAGGCTGTCTATCGCTATCTCACTCAACTGATCGATGGGCCAAGCGGCGAGGGTGCGATGCGGCTGCCATCCTTGAGGCAACTGGCCGAACGGTTGAACGTGTCGATTTCGACCATCCAGTACGCCTACGCGCTGCTCGAGAAAGAAGGCCGGGTCTATTCCGTGGCCAAGTCCGGGTACTTCGCACAGCCAACGTCCGCGGTCATGTCGCCGGGTCGAGGCAATGATTTGCTGGAAACCGTCTACGTCAACGCCAGGTGTTTCGGCATGCGCGTATTGAGCGCCGACGACCCGGCATCGATCCAGCCGCTGGACAGCCCGTTGCTGATGCTCGAACGGGAGCTGATGCGGCAATACCCTCGGCAATCACAGGTCTCGGCCCAGCCGTGCGGAGAGCTTGAGCTACGCATGCTGCTGGCGGCTCGCTATACCTCGTCGCCGACTCATTGCTGGCACGCCGAGGACGTCTATATCGGCGCTGATGTGAGAGGGGTGCTGGAGATCCTGATCGCTGTCCTTGAGCTGCGTAACGCAACGGTGGTGGTTGAATCACCCTGTGACTGGATGGTGTTGCGCCTGTTCCAGTCTGCCGATGTGAGGGTCATCGAGCTGCCGGTGCAACCTGGCGGGGAGCTTGATCCACGGCACTTGAAAATGTTGCTGGAAACCGAGCCGGTTCGACTGATCCTGCTGTCTTCTGTGTTGAACATGCCCTGTGGCAGTCTGACACCTGAGGATAATCGCGAAGCCATCGTGCAGTTGCTCAGGAATCATGGAACCTGGGTGCTGGAAAACGACAGTTACAGCGAGCTGGGTGACGACTGTGAACGTCGGCCTCTGCGGGATTTGCTGGACCCGGATCGTCTCCTGGTGTTTTCCACCTTCGAAAAGGTGATCGGTGTCGAAGCGCCTTACGGCTTTGTACTGGCTCGCCAGTGGCGTACCGACTTGCAACGGCACTTTCTGCTGCGCTCGTTCCGACTTTCGCCGATTCGCCAGAAGGCCATTGCCCGACTGTATGCCAGTGGTCGGGTCGATCAGCACCTCCCGGTGTTGAAGCGCCTGCTCAAGGAGCGTCGTACCCGGTTGATCGAGTTGCTGCGCGAAGGCCTGGGCGACGCGCTGCACATCGATGAGCCGCAGGGCGGCGCGACGGTCTGGGTGCGCTCGTCGCGCCGAATAGTGATGGGCGC
Source organism: Pseudomonas sp. R43(2017) (assembly GCF_002112345.1). Taxonomy (NCBI): domain Bacteria; kingdom Pseudomonadati; phylum Pseudomonadota; class Gammaproteobacteria; order Pseudomonadales; family Pseudomonadaceae; genus Pseudomonas; species Pseudomonas sp. R43(2017). The sequence goes on along the minus strand of NZ_NEHJ01000001.1, from coordinate 483,122 downwards.
CGTGTTCCAGCGCTTGCTCAAGCAACACGTGTTGATCGCACCGGGCGAACTGTTCAGCGCACAAGGCATGCATGGGCAATACATGCGACTGAGTGCGACAGCCAGCAACGGGCCTGAACTGGAAGGCGTCGTCGGTTTGATCGGCGATGCGTTGCGACTGGCACCCGATGGCTGAGCTGTTAAAAAACATCGGGGACGCACTGGATAGATCCCATCGCACTACGGTCAAACTGCCAGTAAACTCCGCTGTAATTTCCTGAACCACTCTATTTCAGAGGTTTTGCATGACACTCAGTCCTTTTGCGGGCAAACCGGCACCGGCAGAGTTGTTGGTCGACATCCCGCGACTGGTAACGGCGTATTACACCGGTCAACCCGACGCCTCGATTTCCACCCAGCGTGTAGCGTTTGGTACTTCCGGACATCGTGGCAGCTCCTTCGACTTGAGTTTCAACGAGTGGCACGTTCTGGCCATCAGCCAGGCGATCTGCCTGTACCGCGAAGCCCAGGGCATCACCGGTCCGCTGTTTGTCGGCATCGATACTCACGCGCTGTCCACACCGGCCGGGGCCAGTGCCCTGGAAGTGCTGGCAGCCAACGGCGTGACCGTAATGATCGCCGAAGGCGACGAATACACCCCGACGCCGGCCGTGTCTCACGCCATTCTTTGCTACAACCGCGGCCGCACCACCGGCCTGGCTGACGGCATCGTCATCACGCCGTCGCACAACCCGCCACAAAGCGGGGGCTACAAATACAATCCAACCAACGGTGGCCCGGCCGACACTCACATCACCAAGTGGATCGAAGCCAAGGCCAACGAGCTGCTGGCGAACAAACTGGCTGGCGTAAAACGCATCGGTTACGAACAGGCGCTCAAAGCCCCGACCACGCACCGCCACGATTATGTCAACACCTACGTTGCCGACCTGATCAACGTCATCGACTTCGATGCCATCCGTGGCGCCAAACTGCGTCTGGGTGTTGATCCATTGGGCGGAGCAGGGGTGCGCTACTGGTCGGCCATCGCCGAGCACTATCGTCTGGACCTCGATGTGGTGAACAAGGAAGTCGATTCGACATTCCGCTTCATGACCGTCGACTGGGATGGCCAGATCCGCATGGACCCATCGTCCAGCCACGCCATGCAAGGTCTGATCGGCCTCAAGGAACGCTTCGACGTCGCGTTCGCCTGCGATCCGGACCACGACCGTCACGGCATCGTTACTCCGTCCGGCGGCCTGCTGGCGCCGAACAACTACCTGGCCGTGTCGATCGACTACCTGTTCCAGAACCGTCCGCAATGGCGCGCCGATGCGGCCGTGGGCAAAACCGTGGTCAGCAGCGGTCTGATCGATCGTGTGGCCAAGCGTCTGGGCCGTCGTCTGTACGAAGTGCCGGTCGGCTTCAAGTGGTTTGCCGACGGTCTGTTCGACGGCTCGCTCGGTTTCGGCGGTGAGGAAAGCGCCGGTGCATCGTTCCTGCGCAAGGACGGCGGCGTCTGGAGCACCGACAAGGACGGTCTGATCCCGGCGCTGCTGGCTGCTGAAATGACTGCCCGCACCGGTCGCGACCCAAGCCAGGCCTATCGTGCACTGACCGAAGAGCTGGGCGAGCCGTTCTCGGTACGTGTCGACGCCAAGGCCAACCCTGAGCAGAAAGCCCTGCTGAGCAAGTTGTCGCCGGAGCAGGTAACCTCGACCGAACTGGCGGGCGAGAAGATCCAGAGCATTCTCAGCAAGGCACCGGGTAACGATCAGGCCATCGGTGGTCTGAAAGTCATGACCGAGAACGGCTGGTTCGCCGCGCGTCCTTCGGGCACCGAGGATATCTACAAGATCTACGCCGAGAGCTTCATCGGCGACGACCACCTCAAGCAACTGGTGGCTGAAGCGCAAACCCTGGTCGATGGTGCAATTTCCACCAAGTGATCACGGCCGAATAGAAAAGGGCGACCAAGAGGTCGCCCTTTTTTTTCCCGCAATCCAGCCGATCAGGCCAGATCCACCAACACGATTTCACTGTCTTCAATGGCCGTGACGGTCAGCACCGGCTCCTGGCTCACCGCGACACCGTCTCGAGCTTGTGCACGCAAGCCGTTGACTTCAATCACACCGGTGGCCGGTACGAGATAAGCGCGACGTCCGGCATCGAGTCGATACTCGGCAGTTTCCCCGGCCTTGATGGTGGCCGCCACCAGTCGTGCGTTGGCGCGAATCCGCAGGCTTTCATCGTCACCGTCCTTGCCGCTGGCGAGCGTCACGAAACCTTCGCGCCCACCTTTGGGGAACGGTTTGGCGCCCCAGGATGGTGGTGCACCGGTTTCGGTCGGCAAAATCCAGATCTGGAAAATCTTGGTCGGAGTCGCTTCCAGGTTGTATTCACTGTGGGCGATTCCGGTGCCAGCGCTCATCACCTGAACGTCGCCTGCTTCAGTGCGACCCTTGTTGCCCAGGTTGTCCTGGTGGGTAATCGCACCTTCACGCACATAGGTGATGATTTCCATGTCCCGATGCGGGTGAGTGGGGAAACCGGTGCCCGGGGCGATGATGTCATCGTTCCACACCCGCAGGTTGCCCCAGCTCATGCGCTGTGGATCGTAGTACTCGGCGAACGAAAAATGGTGATGGGCATCCAGCCAGCCGTGATGGGCGCCGCCCAGCGAGCTGAAGGGTCTGAGTTCAAGCATGATCTTCTCCTCAAAAGGTTCGTCATGGGGCGTTTCGGCCGCAGCCACGAAGCGAGACCGGTGATTGATGGCGAGCATCATCTATCAACCAATAATCGAGAAAAAGCGTAAAAAGTGCTGCATTCCCATCGAATTGACTGATGTTATAAATCTCGAAACGCTCTCATGCAGCCTTCAGTTCATCGCCTAACTCAATGACCCGTAAGCATTTCGCTAGAACTCAACGGCAAATGCAGACACCATAGCCCTCAACAGCCTCAGCCTCTGGAGTCCGTCAGCGTGGCGCAACACACCCCCGATCTTCCTCCCGAACTTCGTCCCTTGGCCGAGATGCCGTGGTTCAAACGCCTGGCGGCGCGTTTCCTCGGGCATGGTCTGACGCAATTGCGCGCCCAGCATCGTGCATCGTGGCTGCACGGTCAGGCCGATGGCTTTCGCAGCGGGCACACCGCCGGGTTCGATTACGGCTACAAGGAGGGCAAGGCCGAGGGGCTGGAAGAGGGCCGTCAGGTCCTGTTGATCCGCGACAGCCGCAGCACCGAGCATCGCGCGCCGGGTATCGACAATCACCTGTTCGATGACTGGCGTCTGCCACTGACTGCCGAACTGAAAAAACGCATCAAGGCTGATGTTGCCCGCTTGCTGCCGGCCCACGCCCAGCCGAGTGTGGCGCAATGGAAGATGATCTTCAGTGATACGCCGTCAACGTCGGTGGTCGCCGGGGCTGGCGCCGGCAAATCGACCACGCTGGTGTTACGCATCCTGCTGCTGACGCACTACCTGGGCTTTGAGCTGGATTCGATGACCGTGGTGACGTTCACCCGGGAATCGCGCAAGGACTTCATCAGCAAACTGATCGAGCTGTTTGCCCTCTGGGGTCATTCCCTGAGCCAGAAGACTGCCCGGGATCTGGTGCGCACCTTCCATTCGCGGATTCTGCCGATGGTGCGCAGCCTGCCGGGCTTCGAGCGTTTGCAGGCGTTTGAAAACCTCAGTCTGCGGCCACAGGGCGGGGACGATGACGTCGACAGCAATCCGTTCGATCTGCGGATCAACGACGCCCAGCGCCAGCAGCTCAACGCCTGCTACCACCGGCTCTACACCGAGGACGAGCGTTTTCGGCAATTGATCCAGCCACTGTCCCGGCATGCCCTGCAGCTCAAGGAGCTGGAGCGCGATCACCCGGACGTGCAAAAGCGCATGGCGGTGACCGAACTGGCGGCCAAGCGTGACGAAGAACTGTGCGATGTGATCGAGGATCTGTGGTTTCGCGCCGGTGCCTGGCCGATCAAGGGGGTCGAGCCGAATCGTCAGGCTTTCGAGATCAACGGCTCGACCTTTCACTGCCATGGCTATATCCCGAGTCTCGATGCCTGGGTCGTTTTGGGCTTTGATCCGAGAGAAAACCCGCAAGTCTGCCGTCCCAATGCCAAGCTGACGGTCCGCGCAGAATGGGCGGTGAAGCGCACCTTGTTTCAAGCATTCTGTCGTAAACCATTGATCTGGATAGATAGTTACGAGTCATCAAGACGCGTTTTGGCCACGTTGGCCGGTGATGCCAGTGCGGGTCCCGGCTTCGATTACAAGGTCAAGGGAGAGCTCGCGTCCGCGCCGTTGCTGGATTGTTTTGTCGCTGCCGCCGGATTTATCGAGAACCTGGGCCTGGATGTACCGGACGCCGTTGGCCGCATGAGTTTCGCCAAGGATGATCCGGACCGGTTTTTCTTCGAGGCACTGAGCCTGTTCTGGCGCGCACTGGAAGATCACTTGCTCGATCAGAAGCCGCCAGTCATGACCTACAACCGCATGTTCGCGCTGTTCAGCGAGCACTCGCCGGAAAACCTCAAGCTACTGAGCGATGAACTGCTGCGCCCCATGTCACACCTGATGATCGACGAATTTCAGGACGTTTCACCGCAGATCGTCTCGTGGATTCGCGCCAGTCTTGCAGAGATCCGCAGCCGTGGCCCGGCGATGCACGTCGGGCGCGGTGCGCAACGCTCATCCTTGTTGTGCGTGGGCGATGACTGGCAGTCGATCTACGGCTGGCGCGGCAGTTCGCCGAGCTACTTCATGGAGTTCAACAAGGAGTTTTCCTCGCCGAGCACCACGCGGGTGATGCTCAGCGACAACTATCGCAGCCATCAGCACATCATCGACGCGGCCGAGCACATCGTCCGTGCCGCACCGGCGATTCCCGGCAAAAAAGCCAAGGCCAGCGGCAATGAGAAGCCGTTGCAACCGGTCAATGTGCTGGAACGCGATGATCAGGCGCTGGGCCAGCGTTTGGCAGAGCACTACAGAAACGGCGATTCGATCTTGATGCTCTATCGAAAAAGTAGCGATAAATCATTGATAGAGCAGCATATTCAGTCAGTAGTTAATGTTGATTCGAGCTTGCCGTACGAGTCTCGACGCTTGAAACAGCTGACCTATCACAGCGCCAAAGGCTTGCAGGCCGACGCGGTGTTTCTGCTGGGCGACTGCCAGCACCTCACCAGTTCGCCCTACAAGAATCAGGTCTATCGCATGGCCGGGCTGGGCAAGGCCGGTGACAACGAGCCTTACGACACGGCGCAGAAGGACGAAATCCTGCGTCTGGCCTATGTCGGCATTACCCGGGCAGTGAGTCATTGCTATTGGTATGTCGAGCCGCAGGATGCCCAGGCGGTGAACATGCCGCGTGCGTCGGACCGGGTCGCCAAGGGCAAGCCGTTCTTCGTCGATCACCGGCCGGAAAAGAAAACCGCCTGAACCGATCGCCCACAAAAAAAGCCCGCGAGCAGCGGGCCTTTTTATTTTAAAACAATGGTTTAGGCGTAACTTCTAAGAGACTCCGGAGGAACAAAGGCTTCCAGTTCGTCCTCGACGGCTTCGATTATTCGTTCGACATCTGCTGCATTCATTACCGTTGCGCAAGGAATGCCGGCAATGGCGATCATGGTTTCGCCGCTGGCCCGATCGAACAGGCGGGCGATCATGCTGCCCGGTGCGTCCATCGTGGCTTCGAAACCCATGGGATGAAAATGCCAGCGCATCAACTGGCAGGCATTGGGGAACGTGACCTTGCTTGACCCTTTGTTCATGTGTTGCCCGCCTTCTTCATCGAGCGCTTCCGTTTGCTCATGGTAGGTGGGAAGAGCCTTCATTGGCTCAACCAGTGACTGTCCTTAAAAGTAGCATCTGGATGTGAAAAACCTGTGAGAATTTTCAGGCCGTTTGGCGATTGCAGGGATTTTTTTGATGTAAGTCACGGCTGATGAAATTGTCGCCAAAGTGCCACTATGCGCCGCTTGGTTGATGAAGCGCCCGAAGTTGGGCAAGCTCGGTTCTTTTGCCAAGAGTCCCTTATGCACGCCGATGATGACGGCCCGCAGCAGACCCCGGCCACGGCCGAAACAGTCATGCGCTATCACCTGTGCTGGAAACACCGGGACCTGGATGGCGTCATGGCGCTTTACCATCCGGACATTCAGTACAACGATTTTTTCCAGAACCGCGTGCTCGGTCTCGACGAACTGCGCGAGTACGTTCGCGTCAGCATGCCCCGTGAATCCGACGAAGCGCTGGAGCATTGCGACCGGATCCGCATCGACGGCAATACGGCGTTTATTCAATACGAAGTGACCCTGCGTGGCGGCAATGGCCTGGTGTCGTTCCGTTCCAGCGAAGCGATTACCGTCAAGGACGCGAAAATCTGGCGGGTCAACGAATACGCCTCACTGGTGCGCGAGCAGGGCTCCAGTAGCTCGACGCCGAGTCAGCGTCCGGCGGCGAGCCGACTGGGCCTGTCGCCACGCCAGCTGAGTTTCATGGCCGAAGACCTGCAGCAGTATTTCCAGCGTCAGCAGCCGTACCTCGATCCCGAACTGGATCTGCAACGGGTGGCGAAGGAGTGCGGTTACAGCCGCAACCAGATTTCCTATCTGCTGAATCAGGTGCTGGGGCAGAGCTTCTACCGCTACGTGAATCAGGCGCGGCTCCAGCATTTGCTGCAATCGCTGGACAACGCCACGCCGCCGCTGCGCATCGATGAACTGGCGTTCGCCGCCGGGTTCAACTCGATTTCGGCGTTTTATAGCTGTTTCCGCCAGCACACCGGCCAGTCGCCCAAGGCTTATGCCAAACAAATTTCTTTGCGGACACGCGCGCAAGACAGTCCCTGAGGTCAACCACTAGGATCGACGCCATCGAAATCTGGATTGGCGGAGTCTTGCATGCCGGCGTGGCGCACTATCAGTTTGTGGATGGACCAACTCGACGAGCCGCTCACTGCGCGCCCGGCGCTGGAGCAAGACCTTGACGTCGACGTGGCAATCATCGGCGCCGGTTACACCGGGTTATGGACCGCGTACTACCTGAAGAAACACGCGCCGGGCCTGGACATCGCCATTATCGAGGCGCAAACCGCCGGTTTCGGTGCGTCCGGCCGCAACGGTGGCTGGTTGATGGGCAATCTGCTGGGCGAGGATCGCCTGCTGGCGGGCCTGTCGCCACAACAACGCCGCGCCTCATTCGATCTGCTGCACAGCATTCCCGATGAGGTGGAAGTCGTCCTCGAGCGCGAAGGCATCGACTGCGATTACCGCAAGGGCGGGGTGCTTTACTGCGCCGCGCGCTATCCCGAGCAGGAAGCCAGCCTGCGCGAGTATCTGAACAAGCTGCACGCCCAAGGCCTGACCGACGACGATTATCGCTGGCTCAATCCTGAGCAACTGGCGCAGCAGATTCGCGTCGCCAAACCTTATGGCGGCATCTACGCACCCCATGTGGCAACCATTCAGCCGGCAAAACTGGTGCGCGGCCTGGCCCGGACCGTTCAGGGCATGGGCGTGAAGATCTACGAAAACAGTCCCGTGACCCATTGGCAGTCGGGCAGTCTGCGTACCGACAAGGCCAGCGTTCGCAGTCGCTGGATCGTCCCGGCCATCGAAGGTTATTCGGTGACGCTACCGCCGCTGGGTCGTTATCAATTGCCGGTGCAGAGCCTGATTGTCGCCACCGAACCGTTGTCGGCGGCGACCTGGGACGAAATCGGCCTCAACCGTGGCCAGGCGTTCAGTGAGTTCAGCCGTCAAGTCACCTACGGCCAGCGCAGCGCCGACAACCGGCTGATCTTCGGCGCCCGTGGCGGCTACCAGTTCGCTGGCCAGTTGCGCCACAACTTTGATCTGACCCGGGACGAAGTAGAGCTGCGGCGTTATCTGTTCGGCGAGCTGTTCCCGCAACTGAAAAACACCACGATCACCCACGCCTGGGGCGGCAACCTCGGCATGTCGAGGCATTTCAAGCCGCACATGCTCTGCGACCGGGCCAGCGGCATCGCGCTGTCCGGCGGTTATGGCGGGGAGGGCGTCGGTGCTTCCAACCTCGGCGGCCGCACCCTGGCCGATCTGATTCTCGAGCGCGATACCGAACTGGTGCATCAACCCTGGGTGCTGCCGGATGGCGGAATTCACGCGCTGCGGGCCTGGGAGCCGGAACCGTGCCGCTGGCTCGGCTACAACGCGATCATCAAAAGCTTCGTTCACGAAGACCAGACCCTGGCCAACCCGGCAACCGCGCCCTGGCGGCGCAAGCTAGCCAGTCGGGTGGCCGGGTTCATGGAAGGTTTCATGCACTAAACATCGTTCAATTCCAGACAGCCTTCAAGACAGGAAGCGCCATGAGCATCACCCAATTCAAGAATACCGCCACGCTGCAACTGGACGAATCCAACCCGGTGGCCGTGCCGCTCGGCACGCCGGTCGCGGTGGCATCGACCACCAGCGTCGAGCGCGACGACGGCGTCGAAACCGGCGTCTGGGAATGCACCCCCGGGCGCTGGCGGCGGCAGATCACCGCCCAGGAGTTCTGCCACTTCATTTCCGGTCGCTGCACGTTCACCCCGGACGATGGCGGCGAAACCCTGCACATACAAGGGGGCGACGCACTGATGTTGCCGGCCAACACGCTCGGCATCTGGGACATCCAGGAGACCGTGCGCAAGACCTACGTCCTGATTTTCTGATTGCTTGATCCTTTTGATTGCCTGCCAACAACAATAGCCAATACAGGAATCGATCCATGATCCGAAAGACCCTCGCTCTCGCCCCCTTGATGCTCGCCGCTTCCCTTGCTCAGGCAGCGGAAACGGTCAAGGTCTACAACTGGTCCGATTACATTGCGCCGGACACCGCGAAAAACTTTGAAAAGGCCACCGGTCTCGGCGTCACTTACGACGTCTACGACAGCAACGAAACCCTCGACGGCAAGTTAATGACCGGAAAGTCCGGTTACGACGTAGTGTTTCCGTCCAACCATTTCATGGCGCGGCAGATTCAGGGCGGGGCGCTGATGAAGCTCGACAAGAGCCAGTTGCCGAACTGGAAGAACCTCAATCCGGTATTGCTCAAGGCCTTGCAGACCAACGATCCGGGCAACGAACACGGTTTTCCGTATCTGTGGGGCAGCACCGGCATCGGTTACAACGTCGCCAAGGTCAAGGCCGTACTGGGCGATAACGCACCGGTGGATTCCTGGGATCTGATCTTCAAGCCCGAATACATGGAAAAGCTGCAGAAGTGCGGCGTGGCGATCCTCGACAACGGCCCGGAACTGCTGCCGGCAGCGCTGAACTACCTGGGGCTGCCGCATCACAGCAAGAACCCCGAGGACTACAAGAAGGCCGAAGCGCTGCTGATGAAAGTGCGGCCGTATGTCAGCTACTTCCATTCCTCGAAGTACACCAGCGACCTGGCCAACGGCGATATCTGCGTAGCGGTCGGTTTCTCCGGCGACATCCTGCAGGCGGAAAACCGCGCCAAAGAGGCGAAGAACGGCGTCGATATCGGCTATGCGATTCCCAAGGAAGGCGCGGCGATCTGGTTCGACATGGTCGCCATGCCCGCCGACGCCCCGGATGCCAAGGCCGGTTACGCCTTCATGAACTACCTGCTGCAGCCCGACGTCATGGCCGGCATCAGCAACTACGTGCATTACGCCAATGGCAATGAACAGGCCGACAGCCTGATCGACCCGGCCATCAAGAACGACACCAAGGTGTATCCGAGCCCGGAAATGATGGGCAAATTGTTTGCCCTCGAAGCCATGCCGCTGAACATCGACCGGATCCGCACGCGCATCTGGAACAAGATTCGTACCGGTAGCTGAAAAAACTGAAGGAGCGGGTTTTTCCCCGCTCCGTCAGAGGCATATGACGCCCGTTGCATATGTTTATTTGTTTGATGTCACTTCGCTGGCACCGCACTAATAAAGTGCAGGAAAGTGAGACGCGGCTAACAAAAAGTAACTTACCGATATTTAATATTTAAATAAGAAATCGTCAGACAATTAGGCAAACTCACCACACTTACAACATTCTTTCAGCGGCGCGCGCTTTGTTTACGGGACTTTCCCGGAATAGTTCAATTTGATCTCGAAAAATCGCTAGACGACAGATTTCAAATTGTGTCAGGTTTCTTACGCCTTCATTGGGCGAGTGATAGGACAATCTCGCCAGAGGTTGTCGCTATCGGACAAAAACTGTTCCATTGCTAAACAAGGAAGTGTGTTTATGTCGAAAGTAAAAGCTAATGCTATTGATACTGCCGAACAGGCTTTCCAGCTGAACGCGGCGCCACAACCACTGGCAGCGACCAGCTCGGCGTTCAACCAGATCAATAGCTTCAGCCATCAGTACGATCGTGGCGGCAACCTCACGGTCAATGGCAAACCCTCCTTCTCGGTGGATCAAGCCGCCACTCAACTGCTGCGCGACGGTGCCTCCTGGCACGACCTCGACGGCAGCGGCAAGATCGAACTGACCTACACCTTTCTGACCTCCAAGACGGCCAACTTCGGCGGCCTGGGTGTCACCGGTTTCAGTCAGTTCAGCTCCCTGCAAAAAGCCCAGGCGGTGCTCGCCATGCAATCCTGGGCCGATGTCGCCAACGTGACCTTTACCGAAGCAGCCAAGGGTGGCGACGGCCACATGACCTTCGGTAACTACAGCGGCGGTCAGGAAGGCGCAGCGGCATTCGCTTTCCTGCCAGGCACCGAGCCAGGCTACGACGGTCAGTCCTGGTACCTGACCGGCAGTGGATACGATGTCAACAAAAACCCGGGCGTGAACAATTACGGGCGTCAGACGCTGACCCACGAAATCGGCCACACCCTGGGCCTGTCTCACCCTGGCGACTACAACGCCGGCACTGGCAACCCGACCTACAATGATGCTTCCTACGGGCAAGATACCCGCGGCTACAGCCTCATGAGTTACTGGAGTGAAAGCAACACCAGCCAGAACTTCAGCAAGGGCGGCGTCGAAGCCTATGCTTCGGGTCCGTTGATGGACGATATCGCTGCGATCCAGAAGCTCTACGGCGCGAACATGTCCACGCGTACCGGTGACACCACCTACGGCTTCAACTCCAACGCAGGTCGCGATTTCCTCAGCGCGACTTCATCGTCGGACAAGCTGGTGTTCTCGGTGTGGGATGCGGGCGGCAAGGACACCTTCGACTTCTCGGGTTTCACCCAGAACCAGAAGATCAACCTCAATGAAGCCTCGTTCTCCGACGTTGGCGGCCTGGTGGGCAACGTGTCCATTGCCAAGGGCGTCACCATCGAGAACGCCATCGGTGGTTCGGGCAACGACCTGATCATCGGCAACAGCGCAGCCAACGAACTCAAGGGCGGTGCCGGCAACGACATCATCTGGGGCGGCGGCGGTGCCGACAAGCTGTGGGGCGGTTCGGGTTCGGACACCTTCGTGTTCGCGGCCAGCTCCGACTCCAAGCCGGGTGCGATCGATCAGATCCTCGACTTTGCCAGCGGTCTGGACAAAATCGACCTGACCGGTATCACCAAAGGTGCGGGCCTGCACTTCGTCAGCGCTTTCACCGGTGCAGCGGGCGATGCCATCCTGACCACCTCGGGCGGCAACAGCCTGCTGTCGGTGGACTTCTCCGGGCACGGCGTGGCGGACTTCCAGGTCAGCACCGTTGGCCAGGCGGCGATCAGCGACATCGTAGCGTGATGTAAAAAAGGAAAGCGGCGCGTGATGCGCCGCTTTCTTTACTTGCATCACTTTGGCCGGTAAGCAAGGCTACACGCCGGAGTGAAATTTCCCATGATCCAATTCGCTTTTACCCGCAAAGCGGCAGCGTATCTGTTGCCGATGCTGATGATGATTTCTGGAGAAACAACCATGGCAAGCAGCCTCAGACTCGAAGACCCATCGGTATTTGCCGGGCAGTGGCAAGCCACCCTGACCGCTCGCAATGACGCTCCCGAAGCGCAGGCGCTGCAAGACAAACCGTCGAACACCTGCCAGATCGACCTCGAAGCCAACCAGACCCTGGGCAAGGGCGCCGATTGCCTGAGCGCGTGGCTGCAAGAGAGCGCCATCGGCTGGTTTCCCGACCCGGACGGGCTTTCGATCACCGGCAAGGAAGGCTCAAGAATCCAGTTCTTCAGCCGACAACGTGATGGGCTTTATCTGAGCACTTTGAAGTCAGGCCTGGTGATTACACTCGAACGAGCTGCCAAACAGCCCTGATCACCGGAACCGACTCACAGTTTAAATATAAGGCACCCCGTTACAGTTATAAGCGAGTCTGCAATAACGCTGACGCCAGTTTAAATCGCGAAAGTTGTTATTGAAGTGTAAGCCAATACTGACGGTGTATGTCCCGTCCTCGGTGCGGGCAATTAATTGAAGTCTCGCCAAGCACGGCGGGGAATATCATTTCAGGAATAATCAATGAAGATGGCGAAGGCCCCGGCCACCGCTCCCTTATTCAAGGCGTTGGGTGACTATAAAAGTATTCTGATCAGCGTCGGATGCTTTACCGCACTGATTAACGTGCTGATGCTGGTGCCCTCCATTTATATGCTCCAGGTCTATGACCGAGTGCTGTCTTCGCAAAATGAAACCACGCTGGCGATGCTGTCGTTGATGGTCGTGGGGTTCTTCGCGTTCATCGGCCTGCTGGAGGTGGTGCGCAGCTTCATCGTGATCCGTATCGGCAGCCAGCTGGAGCGCCGTTTCAACCTGCGGGTCTATCAAGCCGCGTTCGAGCGCAACCTGTTCAAGGGCGAGGGCAACGCTGGCCAGTCGCTGGGCGACCTGACCCACATTCGCCAGTTCGTCACCGGGCCTGCGCTGTTCGCGTTCTTCGATGCGCCGTGGTTCCCGGTCTATCTGTTTGTGATTTACCTGTTCAACGTCTGGCTCGGCGTCCTCGCCACGGCTGGCGCGCTGCTGTTGATCGCCCTGGCATGCCTCAACGAATACATGACCAAGAAACCACTGGGCGAAGCCGCCGGTTTCTCGCAGAAGTCCAGCCAGTTGGCCACCAGCCACCTGCACAACGCCGAAACCATTCAGGCAATGGGCATGCTTGGCTCGCTGCGCAAACGCTGGTTCCAGGTGCATTCGCGTTTTCTCGGCCTGCAGAACCAGGCCAGCGACACCGGCGCTGTCATCAGCTCGCTGAGCAAGACCTTGCGCCTGTGCCTGCAATCGCTGGTGCTGGGCCTGGGTGCCTTGCTGGTGATCAAGGGTGACATGACCGCCGGGATGATGATCGCCGGTTCGATCCTGATGGGCCGCGTGCTCAGCCCGATCGATCAGCTGATTGCCGTGTGGAAACAGTGGAGCGGGGCGAAGCTGGCTTACCGCCGTCTCGATTCCCTGCTGCAATCGTTCCCGCCGAGCGACGACGCCATGGCACTGCCGGCACCGAAAGGCCAGATCACTTTCGAACAGGTCAGTGCCGGCCCGCCCGGGCAACGTGCCGCGACCTTGCACATGGTCAATTTCAATCTGGCGGCCGGTGAAGTGCTGGGTGTGCTGGGTGCCTCCGGCTCCGGCAAGTCGACCCTGGCGCGGGTGCTGGTCGGCGTGTGGCCGACCCTCGGCGGCACAGTGCGTCTCGATGGTGCCGACATCCATCGCTGGAACCGTGACCAGCTCGGCCCGTACATCGGCTACCTGCCGCAGGACATCGAACTGTTCAGCGGCACCATCGCCGAGAACATCGCACGCTTCAGCGAGACCGATCCGCAGAAAGTCGTGGCCGCCGCGCAACAGGCCGGGGTTCACGAAATGATCCTGCGCATGCCGCAAGGCTACGACACGCAACTGGGCGAGGACGGCAGCGGTCTGTCCGGCGGCCAGAAACAGCGTGTGGCCCTGGCGCGTGCAATTTACGGCACACCTAGCCTGGTGGTGCTGGATGAGCCGAACTCCAACCTCGACACCGTCGGCGAAGCGGCATTGTCCAGCGCCATCGTGCAACTCAAGGCCCAGGGCACCACGGTGGTGCTGGTGACGCATCGTTCTTCCGTGCTGGCCCAGGCCGACAAATTGTTGGTGCTCAACGATGGTCGCCTGCAAGCCTTCGGTCCGAGCCATGACGTGCTCAAGGCACTGTCCGGCAACCCGCAGCAACAGCCGCAACAACAAACTGAAAAAACCGCGCAGGCACCGGGCGGGCTCAGCATGAGCCGGCAGTACCAGCCCACGACAAGGAATTCGGGTGTATGAGCAGCGCGAGCATGAACACAGAAAACGAAGCCAGCATGGAACACGACTACATCACCGAGCGCCCGGAGCGCGACGCGAAGTTCTTCGCCCGCATGGGCTGGATTCTGGCACTGGCCGGCGCCGGCAGTTTCTTTGCCTGGGCGGCACTGGCGCCGCTGGATCAGGGGATCCCGGTGCAAGGCACGGTGGTGGTATCCGGTAAACGCAAGGCCGTGCAGTCGATGAGCAGCGGTGTGGTCAGCCGGATCCTGGTGCGCGAAGGCGAGATCGTGAAGCAGGGCCAGCCCTTGTTCCGCCTCGACCAGACCCAGGTCGCCGCCGACGTGCAATCGCTGCAGGCCCAGTACCGTATGGCCTGGGCCAGCCTGGCGCGCTGGCAGGCCGAGCGCGATAACCTCAAGCAGGTGACCTTTCCGCCAGAGCTGAGCGACAACGCGGACCCGCGTCTGGCGCTGGTACTGGAAGGTCAGCGGCAACTGTTCAGCAGCCGTCGTGAAGCGTTCTCCCGCGAGCAGGCTGCATTGCGCGCCAGCATCGAAGGCGCCACTTCGCAACTGGCTGGCATGCGCCGCGCCCGTACTGATCTCAATGCTCAGGCCGATTCCCTGCAACAGCAGTTGAGCAACCTGCAACCGCTGGCGGACAACGGCTACATTCCGCGCAACCGCTTGATGGAATACCAGCGTCAGCTGTCACAAGTGCAGCAGCAACTGGCCGAGAACACCGGCGAAAGCGGCCGGGTGGAGCAGGGCATTCTCGAATCGCGCCTGAAACTGCAACAGCATGGCGAGGAATACCAGAAAGAAGTCCGCAGCCAACTGGCCGACGCGCAACTGAAAAGCGTCACCCTGTCCGAGCAACTGACCTCCGCCGGTTTCGACCTGCAACACAGCGAGATTCTTGCGACCTCGGACGGCATCGCCGTCAATCTCGGCGTGCACACCGAAGGTGCCGTGGTGCGTCAGGGCGAGACCCTGCTGGAGATCGTTCCGCAAGGCACGCGCCTGGAAGTGGAAGGGCACCTGCCGATCAACCTGATCGACAAGGTCGGCACGCACCTGCCGGTGGACATCCTCTTCACCGCGTTCAACCAGAGCAAGACCCCGCGCGTTCCCGGCGAAGTCAGCCTGATTTCCGCCGACCAGATGGTCGATGAGAAAACCGGTGCGCCGTATTACGTGTTGCGCAGCAGTGTCAGCGATCAGGCCATGGAGAAGCTCAACGGCCTGGTGATCAAGCCCGGCATGCCGGCGGAAATGTTCGTGCGCACGGGCGAACGTTCACTCCTCAACTACCTGTTCAAACCGCTGCTCGACCGGGCCGGCTCCGCATTGACTGAAGAATAAGGATGTTCGGCTGTATGAATAAGCTTTCCATGCTGGCGGCAGCGTTCGCGCTGCTCGCGGGCAACAGTGCGGTGGCGGCCATGGGGCCGTTCGAAATCTACGAACAGGCATTACGCAACGACCCGGTGTTCCTCGGCGCGATCAAGGAACGCGATGCAGGCCTTGAAAACCGGGCCATTGGCCGCGCCGGGTTGTTGCCGAAAGTCGGTTACAACTACAACAAGGGCCACAACACCTCGAAGGTTACGCAGCTCACCGATCGCGGCAATTTTACTGAAAACCGCAACTACAACAGTTACGGCTCCAACCTGACCCTGCAACAACCGTTGCTCGACTACGAGGCCTACGCCGCGTATCGCAAAGGTGTGGCGCAGTCGCTGTTTGCCGACGAGAACTTCCGGGGCAAGAGCCAGGAACTGCTGGTGCGGGTGCTGGACAACTACACCAAGGCCTTGTTCGCTCAAGATCAGATCGACATCGCCCAGGCCAAGAAGAAGGCGTACGAGCAGCAGTTCCAGCAGAACGAGCACATGTTCAAGCAGGGCGAAGGCACACGGACCGACATTCTCGAAGCCGAGTCGCGCTATGAGCTGGCGACTGCCGAGGAAATCGAGGCCCGCAACGAACAGGATGCGGCGCTGCGTGAACTGGGTGCGCTGGTCGGTGTGCCGGCAGTGGACATCTCTGACCTGGCGCCCCTGGACCAGAACTTCCAGACCTTTGCGTTGATGCCGGCCAACTACGACACCTGGCACGAACTGGCGATCAGCAACAACCCGAACCTGGCGTCACAGCGCCAGGCCGTGGAAGTGGCCCGTTATGAAGTGGAGCGCAACCGTGCCGGGCACCTGCCGAAAGTCAGTGCCTACGCCTCGATGCGCCAGAACGAATCGGAAAGCGGCAACACCTATAACCAGCGCTACGACACCAACACCATCGGCATCGAAGTCAACGTGCCGTTGTACGCCGGTGGCGGCGTCTCGGCCTCGACTCGCCAAGCCAGCCGCAACATGGAGCAGGCGGAATACGAACTGGACGGCAAGACCCGCGAAACCCTGATCGAGCTGCGTCGCCAGTTCAGTGCCTGTCTGTCCGGCGTCAACAAACTGCGCGCCTACCAGAAAGCCCTGACCTCGGCCGAAGCGCTGGTGGTGTCGACCAAACAAAGCATTCTCGGCGGTGAGCGGACCAACCTGGACGCGCTGAACGCCGAACAACAACTATTTACCACCCGCCGCGATCTGGCCCAGGCACGCTATGACTACCTCATGGCCTGGACCAAGTTGCATTACTACGCGGGCACCTTGAGCGAGCAGGATCTGGCTCGGGTGGACGAAGCATTCGGGCAAGGCCCACGGACGCAATAACACCGTAGTTTTTACACCAAACAACAAAAACGAGTGGTGAACATGGACGTACGCTTCAAGCCGGTATCGGTCGGCACCCTGTTGCTCGCAATTTCTGTCAGCCAGGCCCAGGCGCAATACCTGGAGTCTGGCAAACCTGGCGACGCCGCCAGTTGGCGTTCCGCCGAGTTCCTGCGGGACTGGGGACTGGACCGGATGCAGGCCGATCAGGCCTACGCCGCCGGCATCACCGGCAAGGGTGTGAAGATCGGCGCGCTGGATTCCGGTTTCGACGCGGCCCATCCAGAGTTCGCCAGCGACCGTTATCACCCAGTGTTGAGCAGCGGCAGCTACGTCGATGGCTCGCCCTTCAGTGTCAACGGCACGCTCAACCCGAACAACGACTCCCACGGCACTCACGTAGTCGGCACCATGGGCGCCTCCCGCGACGGCACCGGCATGCACGGCGTGGCGTTCAATGCGCAGATCTACGTCGGCAACACCAACAAGAACGACAGTTTCCTGTTCGGCCCCAATCCCGACCCGCGTTACTTCAAAGCGGCGTACGACGCGCTGGCCGATGCAGGTGTACGGGCGATCAACAACAGTTGGGGCAGCCAGCCGCCGGATGTCAGCTATCGAACCCTGGCGGACCTGCACGCCGCTTACGCCCAGCACTGGAACAAGGGCACCTGGCTCGATGCCGCCGCCGATGTTTCGCGCCGTGGTGTGATCAACGTGTTCAGTGCCGGCAACAGCGGCTACCCCAACGCCAGCGTACGCTCGGCACTGCCGTATTTTCAGCCGGATCTGGAAGGCCACTGGCTGGCCGTATCGGGGCTGGATCAAAGCAATCAGCAGAAGTACAACCAGTGCGGCATCGCCAAATACTGGTGCATCACCACACCGGGGGCGAAGATCGACAGCACCGTTCCCGACGGTGGCTACGGGATCAAGTCCGGCACCTCGATGGCCGCGCCCCATGCCACTGGCGCCCTGGCACTGGTGATGGAGCGTTACCCGTACATGAACAACCAGCAGGCGCTGGAAGTGCTGCTGACTACCGCCACCCAACTCGACGGCTCGGTGACCGACGCACCCAACGAGCGGGTCGGCTGGGGTGTGGCCAACCTGAAGCGGGCGATGGGCGGGCCGGGGCAGTTGCTCGGCGCGTTCGACGCAAATCTGGCCACCGGGCAACGCGATGTGTGGAGCAACGACATCTCCGACAAGGCACTGATCCAGCGCCAGGGCGAAGACCTCGCCGAACACAGCGCCTGGCAGCAAACCCTGCAGGACAAGGGCTGGCAGAACGGCGTTCCGGTCGGTGCCAGCCAACAGGACCAGACGGATTACGCCGTCGGCACGGCCCGTGAGGCGGCGGCTGCCAATCGGGTGTATCAGGGCAGCCTGATCAAGTCCGGCGCCGGGCATTTGATCCTGACCGGCGACAGCACCTATCGCGGCCCGACCACGGTCAATGGTGGCCTGCTGAGCGTCAACGGCTCGCTGACGTCGGCGGTCACGGTCAATGACAGCGGCACCCTCGGCGGTTCCGGGCGGATCGGCGCACTGACCGCCAACAGCGGCGGTCGTGTGGCACCGGGCAACTCCATCGGCACCTTGAACGTCGCCGGTGACGTGACCTTCGCACCGGGCTCGACCTACGCGGTGGAGCTGTCACCGACGGCCAGCGACCGCATCGTCGCTGGCGGCACCGCGACCATCAGCGGTGCCACCGTCAGCCTGTCACTGGAAAACAGCCCG
This sequence comes from Pseudomonas sp. R43(2017), assembly GCF_002112345.1. Classification (NCBI taxonomy): domain Bacteria; kingdom Pseudomonadati; phylum Pseudomonadota; class Gammaproteobacteria; order Pseudomonadales; family Pseudomonadaceae; genus Pseudomonas; species Pseudomonas sp. R43(2017). The sequence continues at coordinate 464,441 of NZ_NEHJ01000001.1, read as the reverse complement.
ACCTTGCTCAGCACCGCCGAAGCGAAAAGCCTGCTCGGTCATCAGTACGACATTCTGCAAGCGGCGGGCGGCATTCAGGGTCAGTTCGGTGCGGTGGTGCCGGATTACCTGTTCATCGGTGGCAGCCTCGCGTCCACCGGTAACGGGATCACACTGAGTGTCGAGCGTAACGCGACGTCTTTTGCCAGCGTTGGCCAGACGCCGAACCAGCGGGCCGTGGCCAGCGCTGTTGAAGGCATGGGCGCTGGCAGCTCCGTGTACGAAAGCCTGTTGTTGTCCGCCACCGCCAGTGATGCACGGCAAGCCTTCCAGCAATTGAGCGGGGAAATCTACCCAGCCCTCGGTTCGGTGCTGATCAACGACAGCCGTCAGTTGCGCGACGCCATCGGCGAACGCCTGCAAGACGCGAACAGCGCCCAAGGCAACGGCTGGGTCAAGGCCCTCGGCGCCTGGGGCACAACCGACTCGCGACACGACACCGCCGGCTACAGCACCTCGATTGGCGGCCTGCTGGCCGGTGTCGACGGTGCGCTGGACGAGCAGACCCGCATCGGTCTGGTCACCGGTTACAGCGACAGTTCGTTGAGCATGGGTTCCGGCACGCATTCTTCGGCCAAGGTCGACAGCTACCACCTCGGCGCCTATGCCGGGCATGACATCGGCGCCTGGCGTTTGAGCACCGGCGCAGCCTACAGCTGGCATCGCGCCGACGTGAAACGGGACCTGCAATACGGCGACGTCAGCGCCAAACAGAAAGCCAAGGTCGATGCCACCACCACTCAGGTATTCGGCGAGGCAGCCTACCGGCTGAACGTGCAACCGCTGGCTCTGGAGCCGTTCGCCAATCTGGCCTACGTGCATCTGGACAGCGACGGTTTCACCGAGAAGGGCGACGCTGCCGCGCTGAAAAGCAGCGGCGACCAGCGTGACGCGGTGCTCAGCACCCTCGGCGTCAGGGCGATCAAGACGATCAACCTGTCGGGCTCGCAGAAACTCGATGTCAGTGGCCGTCTCGGCTGGCAGCACAGCCTCACCGACATCGAATCCGAACAGCATTTGCGCTTCGCCAGCGGCAGCGCGCCGTACAGCGTCGAAAGTTCGCCGCTGGTGCGCGACGCCGCGCTGGTGGGGGTACAGGCCAGCCTGGCCCTGAGCCGCGACGTACGGGTAAACCTTGATTACAACGGACAACTGGCCAGCCGCGAGAAGAGTCACGGCGTCGGCCTGAGCCTGAACTGGCAGTTCTGACTCATCAAGAGATGATCGTTCCCACGCTCCCGCGTGGGAATGCAGCCCGTGACGCTCTGCGTCACTGGACGCGGAGCGTCCCTAGAGGCATTCCCACGCAGAGCGTGGGAACGATCAACGGGGAGGGCGTCGGAACGATCAATTCAATACACGGATTTTGTGCAACATCACTAAGGAAGGTCGCTGGATGAAAAACAACAACACCCCCGCGCAATCGGGTGGATGCTTTCGCCTGAAAACCCTCAACTGCGCCTTGCTCTGCGCCATGGCCACCTGGGGCAGCGCACACGCCGCGCCCTACGTGGAAAACGGCCGGGCAGGGGACCCGGCCAGTTGGCGCAGCGCCGAGTTCAAGGCGGATTGGGGCCTGGGCGCGATCGGCGCGGATTACGCCTACGCTGCCGGCTATACCGGTAAAGGTGTGAAACTGGGGATCTTCGACCAGCCGGTTTATGCCGCGCACCCGGAGTTTTCCGGCCCGAACAAAGTCGTGACATTGGTCACCAGCGGTATCCGCGAATACACCGACCCGTACATTCCGGTCAAAGCCGGGGACGCCTTTCGCTATGACGGTTCACCTTCGGTAGGCTCCAACGGCAAACTCGGCGCTCACGGCACCCACGTCGGCGGTATCGCGGCGGGCAGCCGTGATGGCGGGCCGATGCATGGCGTGGCGTTCGGAGCGCAAATCATCAGTGCCGACAACGGCGACCCGGGGCCGGAAGACGGCATCGTCCGCGGCAACGACGGCGCGGTGTACAAGGCCGGCTGGGATGCCCTGATCGCCAGCGGCGCGCGGATCATCAACAACAGCTGGGGCATCGGCATCACTGACCGTTTCGACCTCGGCGGCCGCGACCCGGCGTATCCGCACTTCACCGTCAACGACGCGCAATTGCAGTTCAACGAGATCCGCACGCTGCTCGGCACCAAACCCGGCGGCGCCTATGACGGTGCAATCGCCGCGGCGCGCAGCGGGATCGTGACCATTTTTGCCGCCGGCAACGACTACAACCTGAACAACCCGGATGCCATCGCCGGCCTCGGTTACTTCGTGCCGGAAATCGCGCCGAACTGGATGACCGTCTCCGCGCTGCAGAAGAACCCGGATCAGACCAGCGCCAACCCGTACATCATGAGTACCTTTTCCTCGCGTTGCGGTTACACCGCGAGCTTCTGCGTCTCGGCGCCGGGTACGCAGATCTACAGTTCGATCATCGGTGGCACCAACGCAAGCGATCTGACCACCGGCTATGCCAACTACAACGGCACCTCGATGGCCGCGCCACATGCGGCCGGCGCCGTGGCGGTGCTGATGGAGCGTTTCCCGTACATGTCCGGTGCCCAGGTCGCCAGCGTGCTGCGCACCACTGCCACCGACCTCGGCGCTCCGGGCATCGACGCCCTGTACGGCTGGGGCATGATCAACCTGCGCAAGGGCATCGACGGCCCGGCGATGTTCGTCACCGAGCAGGACATCCCGGCGGAGTTCCGCATCGAAGGCGCCTACGGCTCCAGCCAGTTCGTGGCGGATCTGCCGGGGATCGGCGCGATCATCGACGCCGGCAAGCCCACCGAGCGCGTCTGTACCGACATCACCTGCGGGCTCGACACCTGGCGCAACGACATTTCCGGCCACGGTGGTCTGACCAAACAGGGGATCGGCACTCTGGTGATGACCGGTGCCAACACCTACACCGGCCCGACCCTGGTGAACGGTGGCCGACTGGCAATCAACGGCTCGCTGCAATCGGCGGTCACGGTCAACGACGGCGGTATTTTGGGCGGTAACGGGCGCATCGCCGCACTGACCGCGAAAAGCGGCGGTATCGTGGCGCCGGGCAACTCCATCGGCACCTTGAACGTGGCCGGCGACGTGACCTTCGAACCGGGCTCGACCTATGCCGTGGAAGTATCGCCCACCAGCAGCGACCGTGTGGTCGCTGGCGGCACTGCAATCATTGACGGCGCAACGGTCGCCCTGACCCTGGAAAACAGCCCGACGCTGTTGACCACGACTGAAGTGAAATCGCTGCTGGGCAGCCAGTTCAACATTCTGCAGGCGGCAGGCGGGATTCAGGGGCGCTTTGGTCAGGTCTTGCCAAACTACGCGTTCCTCGGCGGCACTCTCGATTACTCCTCGGGCGGTGTTCAGCTGGACGTGGGGCGTAACGGTGCTTCGTTCGCCAGCGTCGGCCTGACTCCGAACCAGCGCGCCGTCGGTGCTGCCGCCGAACGTCTGGGCGCGGGCAATGCGTTGTTCGAAACCCTGCTGCTGTCGCCGACCGCTGCCGTTGCGCAGGACGCGTTCCAGCAACTGTCCGGCGAGATCCACCCGGCCATCGGCACACTGCTGATCAACGACAGCCGTTACCTGCGTGATGCGGTGGGTGAGCGTCTGCGCGAACGGGATCTGTTCGATGCAGGTGCGCCGACCGATGACCGCAGCAATGCCTGGTTCAAAGTGCTCGGTGCCTGGGGCAAGACCGATGGAGGGCATGAAAATGCCAATTCCAACAGCTCCATTGGCGGACTGTTGCTCGGTGTCGATGGCTTGATTACTGAAGATACTCGCTTGGGTTTCGTTACCGGTTATAGCGACAGTTCTTTGAACATGGGCAGCGGCACGCACTCGTCGGCGTCGATTGACAGCTATCACCTGGGTACATACCTGGGGCACCAGATCGATGCCCTGCGCCTGACCGCCGGCGCGGCTTACAGCTGGCACCGCATCGACGTCAAACGTGACCTGCAATTTGCCGGTGTCAGCGGCAAGCAGAAAACCAAACGCGATGCGACCACCGCACAACTGTTCACGGAAGCCGCCTACGATCTTGGTCTGCAGCCGATGAACCTGGAGCCGTTCGCCAATCTGGCTTACGTGCACCTGAACAGCGACAGCTTCACCGAAAAGGGTGATGCCGCCGCACTGAAGGGCGGTGAAGACAACCGCGACGCCGTGCTGTCGACCCTCGGCGTTCGCGCCAAGCGCACGTTTGCCCTGTCGGACAAACATCAGTTGGAACTGGGTGCGACATTGGGCTGGCAGCACAACCTGAGCAGCGTGGATTCCGACAGCCACTTGGCCTTCGTCAATGGCAACAGCGCGTTCACGGTGCAAAGTGTGTCGATGGATCGAGATGCAGCGGTGGTCGGCGTTCGCGCCGGTCTGGCGCTGAATCGCGATGTCCGGGTCAACCTGGACTACAACGGACTGATCGGTTCGAACGAGAAGGACCACGGTGTGGGCCTGACGCTGGACTGGCAGTTCTAAGGTGTAGCGGCAGTTCTGCAGAGAACTGCCGTTTTTGAAAGGAAGAGAGAGCACGACATGGGATTGTTTGATTACAAAAATGCCGACGGCAAAGCGTTGTACAGCGATGCGATCGCGCTGACGCTGTATTCCTACACGCCGACCGGGCAGCCTTTGCCCGGTACCGGTTGGTCGCCACTGGGTGCCTCGGCCCTGGGTTATCAAGGCAAGACCGACGCGAAAGGGACTTTCTTCGGCGAGAAGGACGGCTTCACCAGCGCCGAGGCGGAAGTGCTGGGCAAATACGACGCCGCCGGCAAGCTGATCGGCATCGGCGTGGCCTTTCGCGGCACTGGCGGGCTGAGCTACAGCGACACCTTCGGCGACATGAAAAACAATCTGCTGGCCGCCATCGGGCCGGTGGATTACGCCAAGAATTACGCGAAAAACGCCTTCGACAACCTGCTCAAATCCGTCGCCGCGTTTGCCACGGCTCACGGCATTGCCGCCAAGACGTGCTGATTAGCGGCCACAGCCTCGGCGGGCTTGGGGTCAACAGCGTGGCGGAGCTGAGCGCGAGCGACTGGGGTGGTTTCTTCAAGGACGCCAACTATATTTCGTTCGCCTCTCCGACCCAGAGCAGCACCGGTACCAACGTGCTGAACATTGGCTACGAGAACGATCCGGTATTCCGTGTGCTCGACGGCACCACGTTCAGCACGGCGTCGATGGGCAAACACGACAAGCCGCACGACTCGACCACCGACAACATCGTCAACTTCAACGACAACTACGCGTCCACCGCGCAGAACCTGGTGCCGTTCAGCATCGTCAACCCGCTGAACTGGTCGGCCCACAGTTCGCTGGGCTATGCCGATGGTCTGAACCGGGTGATCGACTCGAAGTTCTACAACCTCACCAGCCAGGACTCGACCATCATCGTGTCCAATCTGGAGGCCTCGTCCCGGGGCAAGACCTGGGTCGAGGATCTGGGCCGCAGCGGCGAGCCGCACACCGGCAGCACCTTCATCATCGGCACCGACAGCAACGACTGGCTCAAGGGCGGGGCGGGCAACGACTTCCTCGAAGGCCGTGCCGGCGATGACCTGTTCCGCGATGACGGGGGCTTCAACATTTTGTTGGGTGGTCAGGGCCACAACACCTTCGACCTGCAAAAACCGTTGCAGAACTTCAGCTTCGCCAACGACGGCGACGGCACGCTCTACGTGCGCGACGCCTACGGCGGCATCAGCATGACCCGTGATATCGGCGCGATCGTGAGCAAAGAGTCCGGTTCGATGTGGAGCAGCAAGGAAATCACCTGGACCGTCACCGGCAAAGGCCTGGCCAACGGCGCCGAACTGACCCAGTACAACCATTCGCTCAACGGCGGCGCACTCGGCGACACGCTGAAAGCCACCGCTGACGGCGACTGGCTGTTCGGCCTGGGCGGCGACGATCACCTGTTCAGCGACAAGGCCCACGTAACCTTCGTCGGCGGCGCCGGCAATGACGTGATGAGTGCGGTGGGTGGCAATAACACCTTCCTGTTCAGCGGCGCGTTCGGCTTCGACTCGATCCATGGCTACCAGGGCAGCGACAAACTGGTGTTCATGGGCGTGCAGGGCGCGGGGCAGGGCTACGACTACAAGCAACATGCTTCGCAGTCCGGCGCCGATACCGTGCTGAAGATTGGCGACTATGCCGTGACCCTGATCGGGGTGGGTGTGGCTAACCTGTCGGACTCGAGTTTCGTGTTCGCCTGATTCCGTGCGGGAACCACCGTGGCTTGCGGCGGTTCCCATTGGAGTTGCATGACAGAAGTGTTGTAAGGAAATGCTCCGGGGCGCCCCGAGAGGGGCGTTCTGGTTGTGAGCTATCTCTGAATAATTCCAACAAAGAGAGAGGCAACAGCAATGGGTGTGTATGACTACAAGAACTTCAGCACGGCGGATTCCAAGGCGTTGTTCAGCGACGCCATGGCCATCACGCTGTACTCCTATCACAACCTCGACAACGGTTTCGCGGTCGGCTATCAGCACAACGGCTTCGGCCTCGGCCTACCGGCCACGCTGATCAGTGCGCTGATCGGCGGCACCGACTCTCAAGGGGTTATTCCCGGAATCCCGTGGAACCCCGACTCGGAAAAACTCGCTCTCGACGCCGTAAAGAAGGCCGGCTGGACGCCCATCACTGCGTCGCAACTGGGCTATGACGGCAAGACCGACGTGCGTGGAACCTTCTTCGGTGAAAAGCCCGGCTACACCAGTGCCCAAGTGGAAATCCTCGGCAAGTACGACGCCCAGGGCCATCTCACGGAAATCGGCATCGCCTTTCGCGGCACCAGCGGCCCACGGGAAATCCTCATCGGCGACTCCATCGCCGACGCCATCAATGACCTGCTCGCCGCGTTCGGTCCCAAGGATTACGCCAAGAACTACGTCGGCGAAGCCTTCGGCAACCTGATGAACAACGTGGTGGCCTTTGCCAAGGCCAACGGCCTCACCGGCAAGGACGTGCTGGTCAGCGGCCACAGCCTCGGGGGCCTGGCGGTCAACAGCATGGCGGACCTGAGCGGCAGCAAGTGGGGCGGGTTCTTCCAGGACTCCAACTACATCGCCTACGCCTCGCCGACCCAGAGCAGCACCGACAAAGTGCTCAACGTCGGCTACGAGAATGACCCGGTGTTCCGCGCGCTCGACGGCTCGACCTTCACCGGGGCATCGCTGGGCGTGCACGACGCGTCGAAAGTGTCGGCCAACGACAACATCGTCAGCTTCAACGACCACTACGCCTCGAACGCGTGGAATGTGCTGCCGTATTCGATCGTCAACATCCCGACCTGGATCTCGCACTTGCCGACGGCTTACGGCGACGGCATGAACCGGGTCATCGAGTCGAAGTTCTACGACCTCACCAGCCGTGACTCGACGATTATCGTGGCCAACCTGTCGGACCCGGCGCGGGCCAACACCTGGGTGCAGGATCTCAACCGCAACGCCGAGCCCCACAAGGGCAGCACCTTCATCATCGGCAGCGACGGCAACGACCTGATCCAGGGCGGCAGCGGTAACGATTATCTGGAAGGCCGTGCCGGCAACGACACCTTCCGCGACAGCGGCGGCTACAACATCATCCTCGGTGGTTCAGGCAACAACACCCTCGAGTTGCAGCAGTCGGTGAACAAGTTCGACTTCGCCAACGACGGCGCCGGCAACCTGTACATCCGCGATGCCAACGGTGGAATCAGCATCACCCGTGACATCGGCAGCATCGTCACCAAGGAGCCGGGCTTCCTCTGGGGCCTGTTCAAGGACGACGTGACCCACAGCGTGACCGCCGATGGCCTGAAGGTCGGCAACAACGTCACCCAGTACGAATCGAGCGTGAAGGGCACCAGCGGCGCCGACACCCTCAAGGCCCATGCCGGTGGCGACTGGTTGTTCGGCCTGGACGGCAACGATCACCTGATCGGTGGCGCGGGCAACGACGTGTTCGTCGGCGGCGCCGGCAATGACCTGATGGAATCGGGTGGCGGTGCGGATACGTTCCTGTTCAGCGGCGCGTTCGGCCAGGACCGGGTGGTGGGCTTCAACGGCAACGACAAACTGGTGTTCCTCGGCGTGCAGGGCGTGTTGCCCGGCGATGACTTCCGCGCCCATGCCACGTCCGTGGGGCAGGATACGGTGCTGAAGTTTGGCGCTGATTCGGTGACGCTGGTCGGTGTTTCGCTGAGCAGTCTGAACGCCGATGGCATCGTGATCGCCTGAGGGTGACGGTGGAGAGGGAACTCTATCCCTCTCCATGTCAAAAGTGACTCATTGGCCACTACCTGACTCAAAGCCCTGCACCAACAGGAAATGCGGACTAAAGCCATCGCATGCGCACTCGTCATGTATGGGCAAGCCGCCATTGAGTACAGGAGATTCAAACGTGAAAGGTTTCAAGGGGTATATCGGTATTGTCGGGTTGGCGCTGCTGTCGGCCAATGTCTGGGCCGATTTGCCTCACAGCTCGATTCTGAGCCGCTACGGTGTCAGCTCCGATGAATTGCCGAAACCGGCACCCACCGAAAACAGCGAGCCGGTCGAAGAGAAAAGCCGCTTTCATATCCAGCCCGAACAACCGTTCGTGACCGTTCGCATCGGCGAAAACAATGAGCCCGAAATGACCGGCAACCTGAGCATCGACCGCATGGCGCAACAGGAGCGTCAACGTTGCCAGCGCCTGCAGGAAGAAATGGTCCGGCGCGGTGAGCGCGCGTTGAACTGCGACGGCTCGCTGCCGGGCATGGCGTTACCCCGCTGAGGAAGACAAAAAAGGCTGCACTCTTACAGGATTGCAGCCTTTTTTGTTGGGGTAATCGTCAGTCTTCCTTACGCACCGTGGCGACTTCGTCGGCCTTGACGCGGATTTTCGCGCCGGAAATATCCCGGAACTCATAGAAGCCGTCCTCGGACTTGGTTTTCGGCATGTCCTTGGTCAGATACTGCGTGCCATTCTGCAGGGTCACCACGGTCGGGGTGGAGCAGCCGGCCAGCGCCATCAGCGCAACGACGGTCATCGGCATAAACAACGTTTTGAAATTCATACCCGGTATTTCCTCATTCATTTCGACCGGTGTCGGTCCTCTAACGCGGTTGGTGCCAAATCCCCGGTAAAAGTTCGATGGACTGGCGAAAAAACCTCAATCGCGGATGCCACTGATCCTTTTCCGTTTGCGCCCGTCGGGGCAGAACTGGTATCTGTACGCATAACCAGTATTCGCTTGCCATGGCCCGTTATCACCGTGACTTCCAGCCCCCTCGACGACCCGTTCTATTACCTCAACAACTTCCGGCAAGTGCTTGACTGGCTTGAGCTTCGTTATGCCGACGTGATGAGCGACATGGAGCATGCCTTCATTCGTGACTTCAAGTCACTGCCGCGCGGCTCCCAGGGTTTGCTGGTGCGGATGGTGATGCGCAAGGGCGTGCATTTTCGGGCGGGCAAACTCAACTATCCGGAAATTGGCGATATCGCTCTGGCCGCGCAGCCGTTGCTCGATCATGGCTGGCTCGATGAGCAGGCGCTGCTATCGATGCCGGAGCTGTTCGAGCTGCTGCTGAAGGCTGAAGTCGTGCAAACCTTCGGCCCGGCCATCGATGATCCAAAGGGTCGCAAGGTCGACTGGTTGCCGATCCTGCATGAGCAGTTTGCCGAATCACGCTGCTGGCATGACTGGTGCCCGGCGATTGCAGACCGATTGTTCAGCCTGACGCTGATGGACCTGTGCGACCGGTTTCGCCTGATGTTCTTCGGCAATCTGTATCAGGACTGGTCGGAGTTCGTCCTCGCCGACCTCGGGATCTACACCTACGAAAAAGTCGAGCTCAGCGCCGACTCCCGAGGCCTGCGCAGCCGTGCCGACGTCAATGCCTGCCTGTTTCTGCACGATTGCCAGCAGCGTTTCGAGGCGGGTGAGGCGCTGGAGCCGATTGCCGAAGAGCTGAGCGCTTTGCAGTTCGACAACCCGTGGTTGCAGCGTCGGCTCGGCAAATTGCTGTTCCAGATCGGCCAGCATTGCGAGCGCATCGCCGAATTTGCCCTGGCCCTGAGCCTTTATCGCGGTTGCGCCTACCCCGGCGCGCGGTTGCGGATGATTCGGGTGCTGGAACGCTGCGGCGAATACGCGCTCGCGCTGGAGCTGGGCACACTGGCCGAACAGGCGCCGGAAAGCGCCGCCGAACACCAGGGCCTGCAACGGGCACTGCCACGGCTGCGGCGCAAACTTGGCGGGCCACCGCTCAAGCGCGTGGCGCCAAGACCTGTGGAGCGTCTGGATCTGCACCTGCCTCGGCTCGATCCGGCGCTGTCGGTGGAGTATCACGTGCAGGCGCACCTGCATGAGGACACCGGCCCGGTGCATTACGTCGAGAACAGCCTGATCAACTCGTTGTTCGGCCTGCTGTGCTGGCCGGCGATTTTCGCGCCGTTGCCGGGGGCGTTTTTCAACCCGTTCCAGCGCGGGCCGGCGGATTTGCTTCACGAGGATTTCCAGGGGCGGCGGGCCGCGTTGTTCGAAGTCTGCCTGGCGGAACTGGACGACGGCCGTTATGCCGACACCATCCGCAACCGGTTTGCCGCCAAGTGGGGCATTCAATCGCCGTTCGTGTTCTGGGGCGCGCTGAATGAAGAACTGCTGGAACAGGCGCTGACCTGCCTGCCGGCGGAACACCTCAAGCACTGGTTCAATCGCCTGTTGCTGGACATCAAGGCCAACCGCGCCGGCATGCCCGACCTGATCCAGTTCTGGCCGCAGCACAAGACTTATCGAATGATTGAAGTCAAAGGGCCCGGCGACCGCTTGCAGGACAATCAATTGCGCTGGCTGGAGTTCTGCCACACGCACCAGATGCCGGTGGCGGTGTGTTACGTGCAATGGGCGGTGCAGGGCGCTTGAGCTACAGCATTGCGGTGCGAGCGTTGTGCGAGTTCACCGCCAAGAGCGGCGATCTCGACTTGCGCTTTACACCGTCGCCCACCGCACTGGAGGGCATCGCCGGTCACCGCACCGTCGCCTCGCGGCGCAATGACGCCTATCAAAGCGAAGTGGCGCTGGAAGGCGAGTTCCGCGCCTTGAAGGTCAAGGGCCGGGCAGACGGCTACGACCCGACGCAGAACTGCCTGGAGGAAGTCAAAACCTACCGTGGCGACCTGAGCAAACAGCCGGCCAATCACCGCGCGCTGCATTGGGCGCAGGCGAAGATCTACGGCTGGCTGATGTGCTGCCGGTTGCAACTGGAACAGATCAATCTGGCGCTGGTTTACTTCGATATCGTCAGCGAAAAGGAAACCTGTCTGGTCGAAGCCTTCAGCGCTGAAGCATTACGCGAATTCTTCGAACAACAGTGCGGCTTGTTCCTGGCATGGGCCGAGCAGGAAATGGCCCACCGTGAAGCGCGCAATCAGGCGGCGCAGCAACTGGGCTTTCCCCATGACAGTTTCCGCCCCGGCCAGCGTCATCTTGCCGAGTCGGTGTTCAAGGCTGTCAGCACCGGCCGCTGTCTGATGGCCCAGGCCCCCACCGGCATCGGCAAGACTCTCGGCACGCTGTTCCCGATGCTCAAGGCCCTGGCGCCGCAGCAGCTGGACAAGGTGTATTTCCTCACCGCCAAGACACCGGGACGCAAACTGGCGCTGGATTCGGCGCAAGTGCTATTCGATCACCACGCAACCCTGCCGCTGCGAGTGCTGGAAATGGTCGCCCGGGACAAGGCTTGCGAGCATCCCGACAAGGCCTGTCACGGCGAATCCTGCCCGTTGGCTCAAGGCTTCTATGACCGCTTGCCGGCGGCCCGTGAAGCGGCCAGTCAATTGAGGTTGCAGGATCAGGCGGCAATCCGTGAAGTCGCCGCGCAACACTCGGTGTGTCCGTATTACCTGAGCCAGGAAATGGCGCGCTGGGCCGATGTGGTGGTGGCGGACTACAACTATTACTTCGACTTCACCGCGCTGCTGTTCGGCCTGGCCCAGCTCAATCAATGGAAAGTCGCGGTGCTGGTGGACGAGGCGCATAACCTGGTCGAGCGCGGGCGGCAGATGTACAGCGCCACCCTCGATCAGGGGATTTTCAACAGCGTGCGCAAAACCGCACCCGAGGCGTTGAAGAAGCCCCTGCAACGGGTCAACCGTGAATGGAATGCCTTGCACAACGCGCAACTGCCGCCGTATCAGGCCTACGACAAGGCGCCGGAAAAACTGCTGCAGGCGATCACGTCGTGCAGCGCGAGCATTGGCGATTACCTCAATGATCACCCGCAAGGGCTCGACAGCGGCTTGCAGAATGCCTGGTTCGAGATGCTGCAATTCGGCCGGGTTGCGGAGTTGTTCGACGAGAACTATCTGTTCGACATCAGCAAGCGCGACCTCGAGCGCAAACGTCCGCTGTCGCAACTGTGCCTGCGCAACGTGGTGCCCGCCGCGCTGCTCGGCCCGCGCCTGAAAGCGGCCCGAAGCTGCGTGCTGTTTTCCGCGACCCTGAGCCCGCGCCATTATTACGCCGACCTGCTCGGCACTCCGGCCGACACGGTGTGGATCGACGTTGAATCGCCGTTCAGCGCCGAACAGTTGCAGGTGCGGATCGTCAGCCAGATTTCCACCCGGTTCACCCATCGTCAGGCGTCACTGGAGCCGATTGTCGAACTGATCGCTCGCCAGTTCGCCGAGCGTCCGGGCAACTATCTCGCGTTCTTCAGCAGCTTCGATTACCTGCAACAGGTCGCGCAATTACTCGCCGAACGGCATCCGCACATCCCAATCTGGCAGCAATCACGGGGCATGGCCGAAGGGCAGCGGCAGGCGTTTCTCGATCAGTTCACGGCGCACAGCCAGGGCGTCGGGTTCGCCGTACTCGGCGGCGCATTCGGCGAAGGCATCGATTTACCCGGAGCCCGGTTGATCGGCGCCTTCGTTGCCACGCTGGGTCTGGCACAGCTCAACCCGGTCAACGAACAGATGAAACGGCGCATGGCAGCGATCTTCGGCGCCGGTTACGACTACACCTACCTGTTTCCCGGCATGCAGAAGGTGGTGCAGGCCGCCGGGCGGGTGATCCGCACCCAGCAGGATCGCGGCGTGGTCATGCTGATCGACGATCGCTTTGCCGAGAGCCGCATCCAGCAGCTGTTGCCGCGCTGGTGGCAACTCGATCATGCAGATGCAGCTTTTCAATCCGCCGGTTTGACGCATACTCCTGTTATTGAAAATCTGCTTTGAGCCAAGCCTGATGAGCGAGAACAAGAAGTCCGCTGCGATCGAAGAAATGCGCTTTCGCCTGTTGATCGATGCCGTGGTCGATTACGCGATCTACATGATCGACCCCGGCGGCATCATCACCAGCTGGAACTCCGGGGCCAAACGCTTCAAGGGTTATGAGGAAGCCGAGATTCTCGGCGAACACTTTTCGCGGTTCTACACCGATGAAGACCGCGCCGTCGGCATGCCGCAACGGGCACTGGATACAGCCATCCGCGAAGGCCGGTTCGAAGGCGAAGGCTGGCGGGTGCGCAAGGACGGCACGCATTTCTGGTGCCACGTGGTGATCGACCCGATTCTCAGCCCGGACGGGCAATTGCTCGGTTTCGCAAAAATCACCCGCGACCTCACCGATCGCAAGATGGCCGAAGAAACCCTCAAGCAAAGCGAACAGCAGTTCCGCCTGCTGGTGCAGGGCGTGACCGACTACGCGATCTACATGCTCAGCCCGGAAGGCCGCGTGACCAACTGGAACCCCGGTGCGCAACGGATCAAGGGCTACGCGCCGGACGAAGTGATCGGCAAGCATTTCTCGATGTTCTACACCCCGGAGGACCGTGAAATCGGGGAGCCGCAACGGGCGCTGGAAACCGCCGTGCGCGAAGGCCGCTTCGAGAACAAGAGCTGGCGTCTGCGCAAGGACGGCACGCGGTTTCTGGCCCATGTGGTGGTCGATGCGATTCGCGGCGAAACCGGCACGTTGCTCGGTTTTGCCAAGATCACCCGTGACGTGACCGAAGCCCACCAGGCGCAACTGGCACTGGAGCAAACCCGCGAAGCGCTGTTCCAGGCGCAGAAGATGCAGGCCATCGGTCAGCTCAGTGGCGGTATCGCCCATGATTTCAACAATCTGCTGACAGTGATCCTCGGTAATCTCGAGATCGTGCGTAAACGCGTCGGCGACGACCCGAAGGTCAGCCGTCTACTGGAAAACGCCACCCAGGGTGCGCTGCGTGGCGTGTCACTGACCCAGCGCATGCTGGCCTTCGCTCGGCGCCAGGAACTCAAGACCGAACCGGTGGACATCCCGAAACTGGTGCAAGGCATCACCGGTCTGTTGCGCAGCTCACTGGGGCCGGGGATTCGCATCGAAACGCAGTTTCCCGACGATCTTGAAGCGGTGCTCGCCGACACCAACCAGCTCGAGCTGGCGGTCCTCAACCTGGCCACCAACGCCCGCGATGCGATGCCCGAGGGTGGTAGCGTGGTGATTGGCGCCGAGCCACGAGTGGTTCTGCAGCAGAGCCAGTCAACTCTGTCGGCAGGGCGTTATGTCTGCCTGAGCGTGACCGATACCGGTGAAGGCATGGACGACGCGACGTTGGCCTCGGCGACCGATCCGTTCTTCACCACCAAAGGCCTGGGCAAGGGCACCGGGCTGGGGTTATCGATGGTGCATGGATTCATCGAGCAGTTGGGCGGCCGTTTCATTCTTAAAAGCGTGAAGGGGCAGGGAACATGCGCCGAGCTCTGGCTGCCGGTCGCCGTCGACGGGATGGCGGCCAAGCCCCTGAGCCCGAGGCCGTCCATGGCGTCGGTGCCGCGACTCAGCGTGCTGGTAGTGGACGACGACAGTCTGGTGCGCACCAGCACCAGCCTGTTGCTGGAGGATCTGGGGCATCGGGTCATCGGTGCGGCCTCCGGCGCGCAGGCACTGGAGTTGTTTGACCAAGGGGAAGTGATCGATCTGATGATCACCGATATGGCCATGCCGAAAATGAACGGCGCGCAACTGGCCCATGCCGTGCGCGTGCTCAAGCCGGATCTGCCGATCATCCTGGCCACCGGTTACGCCGAGCGCCTCGAAGGGTTTGCGGCGCAACTGCCACGGCTGTCGAAACCGTTCAATCAGATGCAACTGGTGGAGATCATCGCCAAGTCGATGAAGTGAGGTCAGGCATCAGCTGGTTTGTGCTGTTCATAACGGGCAAGGAGCGGCTGGGTGCTGATGCCGTGCAGCAAAATGCTCAGGGCCACGACTGAAAGGGTGAGGTCGGTACACTGCGCGGCCAGTGTCTCGCCCAGGCCGTGATTCAAGGCGTAGAACAGATAGAACAGGCTGCCGATGCCTCGAATGCCAAACCAGCCGATCAACATTCGCTGACGCCACACCAGCAGTGATCCCCATGGCATCAACGCCACACAGACCGGGCGGATGACACAGAACAGCACCGCGCCGACCCACAGCGCCCGCCAGTCCCAATGGGTGACCAGCACCACGCCGAGCAGGGTCACCAGAAACACTTCCATGGCCCGTTCCACCAGACCACCGAAAGCGAGCATGTCGCCCATCATGATCCCGGCGGCCACCTGACTGCCTTCCAGTCCTTCTGTGTCGCCATGCACGGCGTGTTGCGGTTCGACGTTCTGGTGACCGACCACCGGTTGCACCAGATGCTCAGCCGGCGGCTGATGGGCGCCGGTGGATTTCACTTCCTCCTGACGCAGGCCCAGTCCGGCGGCAAACACCGACAGAAAGCCGTAGCCGCCCACGGACTCGGCCACCACAAAAGCGAGGGCAATCAACGCCAGTGCCAGATAGTCGTTCGGGCTGACAGTGCTGTCTTCATTGCGCGTCTGTAACGCGAGCGTGGCCCGGCCAAGGCCGCGGCCCATCCAGTAGCCGGTGAGCAGACCGACAGGGACCGCCCAGAGCAGATCGCGCAATACCCAGTGGCTCCATTCGGCGGCCAGACCTTCGCCTTGCAGCAACAACAGCCCGAGAATCACGAAGGGGAAGGCCACGCCGTCGTTCAGGCCGGCCTCGCCGGACAGCCCAAAGCGCACGCTGTCGACATCCCGCGCATCGTTGACCTGCACCAGCGCCGCCAGCACCGGGTCGGTTGGGGCCAGGATCGCAGCAATCAGCAACGACGGCCCCCACGACAGTTTCAGAACGTAGTGCAGCAGCAGGCTGACGCCGATGATCGTCAGCACCATCACCGGGCCTGCCAGACCGAAGGCTATCCGCCAGCGCTTGTCGCGCAATGGCAGCCGCAACTTCAAACCGCAGACGAACAGCGAAAACAGCACCGCGACTTCAGTCAGATGCTCCATCCACGAGGCGGCATGTTCCAGCGGCAGTTTCAGCAGATCGAGGCCGCTCGGGCCGATACCGATGCCGAGCAACAGGCACACGGCCGACGTCGTGACCGGCATCCAGCGCAGGTACGACGAGGTCAACGCCAGCATCAGCAGGACGGCGCCCAGCACCGTTACCCAGATTATGAATGTCATGGTTCGCGGCCCGCCCTGACCATCGCGACCCGACAGGGCCATGAAGTATGGAGAGGTGCTCGCGGCGACGGTTCAGTTTTTCTCGGGGAAGAGGCGGCGGGCGCTGGCTTGCACGGCGCCCGCCGTGATTGACGCGATGACTCAGGCCTGGCGCTGGACCAGCGCACGCTCCATCCGCGCAATGCCTTCTTCCAGCAGCGAACGCGGGCAACCGAAGTTCAGGCGCACGAACTGCTGGCTAAGGTCACCGAAATCGATGCCCGGGCTGAGGCCGACGCGAGCCTGTTCGAGGAAGAACTGCTGAGGATTGTCCAGGCCCAGGGCCGAGCAATCGAGCCACGCCAGATAAGTGCCCTGCGGCACGTTGATCGTCACCCCCGGCAGGCGGCTGCGAACCGCGTCCACCAGCCAGTCACGGTTGGCTTGCAGGTATTGTTTGAGCTCCTTCAGCCACGGCCCGGCCTCACTGTAGGCCACGCGGGTGGCTTCCATGCCCAGCGGATTGACGCTGTCGACCATGCCGCAGCGGGCGTGGTTGACGCGCTCGCGCAGGGCGGTGTCCTGAATGATCATGAACGAGGTCTTGAGGCCGGCAATGTTGTAGGCCTTGCTCGCCGACATCAGGGTGATGGTGCGTTGGGCGATTTCCGGGCTCAGGGACGCGGTCGGAATGTGCACGCGACCGTCGTAGCACAGCTCGGCGTGGATTTCGTCGGAGATGATCCAGGCGTCCTGCGCCATGCAGATGTCGGCCACCGCTTGCAGTTCTTCACGGTCGAAGACCTTGCCGATCGGGTTGTGCGGGTTGCTCAGCAGCAGGGCGCCGCCACCGCTCAGGGATTCACGCAAGGCGTCCAGCGGCGTGGCGTAGGTGCCGTCGGCCTGGGCGTTGAATTCCAGCTCGACCTTGTTCAGGCCCCAATGGCCCGGTGCATGGCGCAGCGGCGGGTAGTTCGGGGTTTGCACCACGACATTCTGTTGCGGTTGCACCAGCGCCTTGAGTGCCATGTTGAAGCCCGATTCGACGCCCGGCAGGAAGATCAGCTCCTGCGGCTTGACCCGCCAGGCGAACTTGTTCCAGAGGTCGGCGACGATGGCTTCGCGCAAATTGTCCTGGGCGACGCTGTAGCCAACCAACGGGTGCAGCAGACGCTGTTGCAGCGCCTCGATGACCACCGGCGGTGCCGCGAAATCCATGTCAGCGACCCACATCGGCAACACATCGGCCGCATAGCGGCTCCACTTGGTGCTGCCGGTGTCGTGGCGGTCGAATACCTGATCAAAATCGAAAGTCATGCGCGGTCTCTGAGGGCGGAGATGGGTCGTGCCGGCGATGATAAACCTCCATCCCCTGCGGGCGCGAACTTGTGACCGACGAATGGCCGACGGTCGGTTTTCACACAGACCACGGCGCCGTTGTCTACAGTGAAAAAGTCGGCACTCGCTTGCCGCCACCGTGATTGTCCAGAAAAAACCCGGCTCAAGTACCGGGTTCCACCTGATCAGGAGTGCACGATGGATCTCAGCCGTCGTCAGTTCTTCAAGGTCGCCGGTATCGGCCTTGCAGGCTCTAGCCTGGGCGCGTTGGGCATGGCCCCGACGCTGGCCTTCGCCGAGCAGGTGCGCCACTTCAAGCTCGCCCACACCCATGAAACCCGCAACACCTGCCCGTATTGCTCGGTCGGTTGCGGATTGATCATGTACAGCCAGGGCGATGCCGCGAAGAACGTTGCGCAAAACATCATCCATATCGAGGGCGACGCCGACCACCCGGTCAACCGCGGCACCCTATGCCCGAAAGGCGCTGGCCTGCTGGACTTCATTCACAGCCCGGGCCGCCTGCAGTACCCGCAGGTGCGCAAGCCCGGCAGCAGCGAATGGACCCGGATCACCTGGGACGAAGCCCTCGACCGCGTCGCCGACCTGATGAAGGCCGACCGCGACGCCAATTTCGTCGAGAAGAACGCCCAGGGGCAGACGGTGAACCGCTGGCTGACCACCGGATTCCTCGCGGCGTCGGCGGCGTCCAACGAAGCGGGTTACATCACCCATAAGGTGGTGCGCAGTCTCGGCATGCTGGGGTTCGATAACCAGGCGCGTGTCTGACACGGCCCGACGGTGGCAAGTCTTGCCCCGACGTACGGCCGTGGAGCCATGACCAACACCTGGACCGATATCGCCAACGCGAATCTGATCCTGGTGATGGGCGGCAACTCCGCTGAAGCGCATCCATGCGGCTTCAAATGGGTAACCGAAGCCAAGGCGCACAACGCGGCGCGGCTGATTGTGGTCGACCCGAGATTCACCCGCACCGCCTCCGTGGCCGATTACTACGCGCCGATCCGTACCGGCAGCGACATCGCGTTCATGGGCGGGTTGATCAACTACCTGCTGACCGAGGACAAGATCCAGCACGAGTACGTGCGCAACTACACCGACGTGTCGTTCATCGTCAAAGCCGGCTTCGGCTTCGAGGACGGGCTGTTCACCGGTT
Organism: Pseudomonas sp. R43(2017); assembly: GCF_002112345.1. Lineage (NCBI taxonomy): Bacteria > Pseudomonadati > Pseudomonadota > Gammaproteobacteria > Pseudomonadales > Pseudomonadaceae > Pseudomonas > Pseudomonas sp. R43(2017). The sequence goes on along the minus strand of NZ_NEHJ01000001.1, from coordinate 445,413 downwards.
ATGACGCGGCCAAACGCACTTATACCGACAAATCCAGCTGGGGTTACGAACTGGGCGAGGACGGCTTTGCCAAGGTCGACCCGACCCTGCAGGACCCGCGCTGCGTCTATCAGCTGATGAAGCAGCATTACAGCCGCTACAACATCGACCTGGCGAGCCAGATCTGCGGTATGCCGGTCGATGCGATGAAGAAAATCTGGGAGGAAATCGCCACTTGCTCGCAACCGGGCAAGACCATGACCATTCTCTACGCGCTGGGCTGGACCCAGCATTCGATCGGCTCGCAAATCATCCGCAGCGCAGCGATGGTGCAATTGTTGCTGGGTAACGTCGGCATGCCCGGCGGCGGGGTCAACGCCTTGCGTGGGCACTCGAACATTCAGGGCCTGACTGACCTCGGGTTGCTGTCGAACTCGTTGCCGGGTTACCTGACCCTGCCGATGGATGCCGAACAGGACTACAACGGCTACATCAAGAAACGCACGCAATTGCCGCTACGGCCGGGGCAACTGTCCTACTGGCAGAACTACAGCAAGTTCCACGTCAGCCTGATGAAAGCCTGGTATGGCGCCAACGCGACCGCCGAAAACCAGTGGGCCTATGACTACCTGCCGAAACTCGACATCCCTAACTACGACATCCTCAAGGTGTTCGACCTGATGGGGCAGGGCAAGGTCAACGGCTACATGTGCCAGGGTTTCAACCCGATTGCCGCGCTGCCGGACAAGAACCGAGTGATGGCTGCTCTCGCCAAACTGAAATGGCTGGTGGTAATGGACCCGCTGGCCACCGAAACCTCGCAGTTCTGGGAAAACGTCGGGCCGTACAACGATGTGAAAAGCGCCGACATCCAGACCGAAGTCATTCGCCTGCCCACCACCTGCTTTGCCGAAGAGGACGGCTCGCTGGTCAACAGCAGTCGCTGGCTGCAATGGCACTGGAAAGGCGCCGACGGCCCGGGCGAGTCACGCACCGACGTACGGATCATGACCGAGCTGTTCATGCGCCTGCGTCAGCGTTATCAGACCGAGGGTGGGGCCTATCCCGATCCGATCCTCAAACTCTCCTGGCCGTACAAGGTTCCCGAAGAGCCGTCGCCGGAAGAAATCGCCAAGGAGGTCAATGGCTACGCCACCACTGACTTCACCGACGCCACGGGCGCGGCGATCAAGGGTAATTCGCAACTGGCCGCTTTCGCCCAGCTCAAGGATGACGGCAGCACCGCTTCTGGCTGCTGGATCTTCTGCGGCAGCTGGACCGAGGCCGGTAATCAAATGGCCCGGCGCGACAACGCCGATCCGTACGGCATGCATCAGCATCAGGGCTGGGCGTGGGCCTGGCCGGCCAACCGGCGGATTCTGTACAACCGCGCTTCGGCGGACATGCAGGGCAAACCCTGGGACCCGAAAAAACGCCTGGTGTGGTGGAACGGTAAGGCCTGGGGCGGCACCGACGTACCGGACTACAAGGCCGACGTGCCGCCGGAAGCCGGTATGAACCCGTTCATCATGAACCCCGAAGGTGTGGCGCGGTTCTTCGCCGTCGACAAGATGAACGAAGGGCCGTTCCCCGAGCACTACGAGCCGTTCGAAACGCCGATTGGCATCAACCCTCTGCACCCCGAAAACAAGAAAGCCACCAGTAACCCGGCGGCGCGGATCTTCGATTCGGTGTGGGACAGCCTCGGCGTGGCCAAGGATTACCCGTACGCCGCCACCAGCTATCGACTGACCGAGCATTTCCACTTCTGGAGCAAGCATTGCCGGCTGAACGCGATTGCCCAACCGGAGCAGTTCGTGGAAATCGGCGAAGTGCTTGCGAAAGAGAAAGGCATCGCTGCCGGTGACCGGGTGCGGGTCAGCTGCAAGCGCGGGTTCATCGAAGCGGTGGCGGTGGTGACCAAAAGGATCCGGCCGTTGCAGGTCAACGGCCAGGTCGTGCATCAGATCGGCATCCCGCTGCACTGGGGTTTCACCGGCCTGACGCGTCACGGTTACCTGACCAACACCCTGGTGCCGTTCCTCGGCGATGGCAATACACAGACCCCGGAATCCAAGTCATTCCTGGTCAACGTGGAGAAGATATAGATGGCCAGCCAAGACATCATTGCCCGCTCGGCCACCACGACCCCGGCCCCCTCGGTGCGCAATCAGGAGGAAGTCGCCAAGCTGATCGACACCACCAAATGCATCGGCTGCAAGGCCTGCCAGGTCGCGTGCTCGGAATGGAACGAGCTGCGCGACGAGGTCGGCCACAACCATGGCACCTACGACAACCCGCAGGATCTGAGCGCGGAGTCGTGGACGCTGATGCGCTTCACCGAGCACGAAACCGACGCCGGCAACCTCGAATGGCTGATCCGCAAGGACGGCTGCATGCACTGCGCCGAACCTGGTTGTCTGGCGGCGTGCCCGAGCCCGGGGGCGATCATCAAGCACGCCAACGGCATCGTCGACTTCGATCAGGACCATTGCATCGGTTGTGGTTATTGCATCACCGGTTGCCCGTTCAACATTCCGCGCATCTCGCAGAAAGACCACAAGGCCTACAAATGCACCTTGTGTTCGGATCGGGTGGCAGTAGGGCTGGAGCCGGCCTGCGTGAAAACCTGCCCGACCGGGGCGATTGTCTTCGGTAGCAAGGAAGACATGAAAACCCATGCTGCCGAACGCATCGTTGACTTGAAGAGCCGTGGCTTCGACAACGCCGGTCTCTACGATCCTGAAGGCGTCGGCGGCACCCACGTCATGTATGTGCTGCATCATGCCGACACGCCGAAGATCTACGCCGGCCTGCCGGAAAATCCGGCCATCAGTCCGCTGGTGGGCCTGTGGAAAGGCATCAGCAAACCGCTTGGCCTGCTGGCCATGGGCGCGGCGGTGCTGGCCGGGTTCTTCCATTACGTGCGGATCGGCCCGAACCGCACCGAAGAGGATGATCACCCGGAACCGCCCGACACCTCGGTCCACGTGATCGACCCGGCGGTGCACACCTTCGATCCACGCGGGGAGGACCGGCCATGAGTAACAAGACGATCCTGCGCTACACCGCCAACCAGCGCACCAACCACTGGCTGGTGGCGATTCTGTTCTTTATGGCGGGGCTCTCGGGACTGGCGCTGTTTCATCCATCGATGTTCTGGCTGACCAATCTGTTCGGTGGCGGGCCGTGGACGCGGATCCTGCACCCGTTCATGGGTGTGCTGATGTTCGTGTTCTTCCTCGGCCTGGTGTTCCGTTTCTGGCGTTCGAACTTCTTCATCGACAACGACTGGAAGTGGCTGCGGCGCATCGACCGGGTGCTGGTCAACGACGAGGAAACGGTGCCGCCGGTGGGCAAGTACAACGCCGGGCAGAAGATGCTGTTCTGGACTTTACTGCTGTGCATGCTCGGGCTGTTGTTCACGGGGCTGGTGATCTGGCGCGCGTACTTCAGTCATTACTTCGGCATCACCACGATTCGCTGGGCGATGTTGCTGCATGCACTGGCCGGGTTTGTGCTGATCCTCAGCATCATCGTGCACATCTATGCCGGCATCTGGATCAAGGGCTCGGTGGACGCGATGCTGCATGGTTGGGTCAGCCGCGCCTGGGCGAAAAAACATCACGCACTCTGGTATCGCGAAGTGGAATCCCAGGATCCGCCGGAGCGATCGGTCACCAAAAAGGGCTGACACTTGCCAACCATTCTTGAACCCGGGGAAATCGAAGCGGCGGCCAGTGCGCCGCCGTTTCTGCACTTGCCGCCGCACAACCTGTTCACGCTGCGCGCCGAACGTCTGGAACATTTGGCGAGTGGTCATCCGCTGGCCGACTACCTGCGGCTGATCGCCGGACTGTGCCGCGTGCAGCAGCAAGTCCTCGACGATCCGCCTTCAAACGCCCCGATTGATGAGCAACGGCTTGAGGTCTGCCGGCAACACGGCATGCCGCCGTTCGCCGCCGACACCCTGATCCGCGAGGACGGCTGGCAGGCGTATCTCGATGCCTTGCTGCAGCGCTACGGTGCACCGGAACAACCCGCCGTCTCCGATGCGGTCACGTCGTTGCGGGTTGCCGGTTCCGGCCAGTTGCGGGCCTGGGCGGTGGCGCTGGTCAGCGGCCAGTATTCGCTGGTACCGGCGGCATTGGTGCCGTTTCTTGGCGCGGCACTGCAAACGGCCTGGAGCCACTGGCTGCTCAGCGCACCACATCTGCAACTGGCACCCGGCAACAGCCTCGGCCAGTGCCCGGCCTGTGGTTCGCCGGCCATGGCCGGAGTGATCCGCCATCGCGGCAAACACAACGGCTTGCGTTATCTGGTGTGTTCGCTGTGCGCCTGCGAATGGCATGTGGTGCGGGTCAAATGCGTGTATTGCGAGCAGAGCAAAGGTCTTGAATACCTGAGCCTGGAAGACGATCGGCACGCCGCCAATCAGGCGCCGCTGCGGGCCGAGGTCTGCCCGGGATGCAACAGCTATCTGAAGCTGCTGTATCTGGAAAACGATGCCGAGGCCGAAGCCTTGTCGGCGGACTTGAGCAGTCTGCTGCTGGACATGCGCCTGGCCCAGGACGGCTATCAGCGGCTGGCACCGAATCTGTTGCTGGCACCCGGAGACGAATAAGCAGAGCGTCTACACTCTGGCGCAACGGCTTTTTATCTGGAGCGTCTGATGCCTGCCAGTGTTGCCCAGCGTTTGCCTTCCATCGACAGCCTGTTGCGTCACAACGCCTTCCAGCCCGTGTCCGAACGTCACGGGCGCGAGGCGCTGCTGGCGATGTTGCGTCAGTTGCTCGACGACTTGCGCGACTCGGTCGTGGCGGGGCAGCTGTCCGCCGTCGAGATCAGCCCTGAAGCCCTGGCCGGCAGGATTGCCGAACGTCTGGCGCTGCAACAGCGCAGTCAGGTGCGACGGGTGTTCAACCTGACCGGAACCGTGCTGCACACCAATCTGGGCCGTGCGCTGTTGCCGGAAGAAGCCATCGACGCCGTGCAACTGGCAGCGCGTTATCCCTTGAATCTGGAGTTCGACCTGGCCAGCGGCAAGCGCGGGGACCGCGATGACTTGATCGAAGGCCTGATCCGCGAGCTGACCGGCGCCGAAGCCGTCACCGTGGTCAACAACAATGCCGCCGCCGTGCTGCTGACCCTCAACAGTCTCGGTGCGCGCAAGGAAGGCATCATTTCCCGGGGCGAACTGATCGAAATCGGCGGCGCGTTCCGCATTCCCGACATCATGGCCCGGGCCGGCGTGCGTCTGCATGAGGTCGGCACCACCAATCGCACCCATGCCCGGGATTACGAAGCGGCGGTCAGCCCGCGCAGCGGCTTGATCATGCGGGTGCATGCGAGCAATTACAGCATCGAGGGTTTTACCGCCCGAGTACCGACAGCCGAACTGGCGGAGCTGGCCCATCGGCATGACTTGCCGCTGCTGGAAGACCTCGGCAGCGGCAGCCTGCTGGACCTAACCCGTTGGGGGTTGCCGGCGGAGCCGACGGTGCGTCAGGCACTGCTTGATGGCGCGGATATCGTCACCTTCAGCGGCGACAAACTGCTCGGCGGGCCGCAGGCCGGGGTGATTGTCGGGCGCAAGGATCTGATCGCGAAGATCAAGAAAAACCCGCTGAAACGCGCCTTGCGGGTCGACAAGATGACGCTGGCAGCGCTGGAAGCGGTGCTGGGGCTCTATCGCGATCCGGATCGGCTGGCCGAGCGGTTACCAACCTTGCGCCTGCTGACCCGCCCGCAAGACGAAATTCTGGCTCAGGCCCAACGTCTGCAACCCTTGTTGGCCAATGTTCTCGGTGAAGGCTGGACCGTCACTGCCGTGGCGACGCTGGGCATGATCGGCAGCGGCAGCCAACCGGTGGCGCGGCTGCCGAGCGCGGCATTGTGCGCTCGCCCTCAAGTGTCGAAACGCCTGCGCGGACGCTCGCTGCTGAATCTGCAAAGCGTATTGCGCGAATTGCCGATCCCGGTGCTCGGACGCCTCGACGACGACGCGCTGTGGCTGGATCTGCGGCAACTCGACGACGAACCGGCGTGGCTCGCGCAACTCGGGCCGTTGCAGACATGATTGTCGGCACCGCCGGGCACATCGACCACGGCAAGACCTCGCTGCTTCAGGTCCTGACCGGACAATCCGGCGACCGCCGCCCGCAGGAGCGTGAGCGGGGCATGACCATCGACCTCGGTTATCTCTATGCCGAACTGGCGCCCGGAGCGGGGTTGACCGGGTTCATCGACGTGCCGGGCCACGAAAAATTCACTCACAACATGTTGGCCGGCGCCCAGGGCATCGATCTGGTGCTGCTCGTTGTGGCGGCGGATGACGGCGTGATGCCGCAGACCCGCGAGCATCTGGCGATTGTCGAATTGCTGGGCATTCCCCGAGCGCTGGTGGCGATCACCAAGTGTGATCGTGTCGAGGCGGGCAGGGTGGTGGAGGTTCGCCGGCAAATCGAACATCTGTTGGCGCCCGGTCCGTTTGCAGGCGCGCCGATGCTCGCGGTTTCAAGCGTGACGGGTGAAGGCGTCGAGCCCCTGCGGCAAGCGTTGCTGCAGGCGCAAAGTGAAGTGTTGAAACGGGGTCGCGAGGGCGGATTTCGTCTGGCCATCGATCGGGCGTTTAGTGTGGCCGGTGCCGGGATTGTGGTGACGGGCACGGCGCTGTCGGGAATGGTCGCGGTGGGCGACAGGCTGATCCTCGGGCCGTCGGGCAAAACGGTGCGGGTGAGGGGGCTGCACGCGCAGAATCAACCCGCAGAACTGGCGTTTGCCGGCCAGCGTGTAGCCCTGAACATCAGCGCTGATCGCCTGGAACTCGGGCACATCCATCGCGGGCAGTGGCTGCTCGCCGAAACACTGTTCGCACCGACTCAACGCCTGGACATCGACTTCCAGCTGCTGCCCGATGAGACGCGCACCTTCGAACACTTTCAGCCCGTGCATCTGCACCTCGGCACGCAAGACGTGATCGCCCGTGTGGCGCTGCTCGAAGGGCCACGACTGCTTCCGGGCGAGCGCATGCTCGCGCAACTGCTGACCAATGTCCCGGTACACGGCGTGAAGGGCGATCGACTGATCCTGCGCGACCCGAGTGCCCAGCGCACGCTCGGCGGCGGTCAATTGCTCGACCCGTTCGCCCCGGCCCGGCAACGGCGCAGCCCCGGGCGTCTGGCGCAATTGCGGGCGCTGGCGATCAGCTCCAGCCTCGAGCAAGCGCTGCCAACGCTGCTGGAGTACAGCGAAAGCGGCATTGATTCCCAGCGTCTGGAGCGTCAGTTCAACCGTCCGCGTGAAGGCTGGTCGCTACCGGACAACGTCCGTCTGATCGAAACCCGTCAGGGCCAGGTCCTGTTCAACGCCCAGCGCTGGGGCATTCTCAAGTTCACCTTGCTGGAGCAACTGGCGCGTTTCCATGAACTGGAGCCCGACCAGATGGGCCCGGACCGTGATCGACTGCGGCGCTTCAGCGGCCTGAACATCGAGCATTCGACCTTCATCAGCCTGCTGGAAGAACTGCGCAGCGCCGGTTCGCTCACTGCCAGCGGCCCGTGGCTTCACCTGCCGGACCATCAGGTGCGCCTGAATGCCGACGATGAAACCCTGTGGCAGGCGTTGCAGCCACTGTTCGAACAGGCCGGTTTCGATCCGCCGTGGGTGCGCGACGTGGCCAAAGCCGTGAATCAGGAGGACGCCACTGTCCGGCTGTTGTTACGCAAACTGGCGCGGCTCGGTGTGGTGCATCAGGTGGTGCGGGACTTGTTCTTTACCGACATCACCTTGCGGCAGATGGCGGCTGTGTTGTTGCGTCTGGGTGAAGAAAATCCGCCGATTCAAGTCACGGCGTTCCGCGATGCGCTAGGCTTGGGACGCAAACGCAGTATCCAGATCCTCGAATACTTTGACCGCCTCGGCCTGACCCGGCGTCTCGGCGAGGGTCGGCAGATCCGCTTCGACAATGCGCTGGCCAACCCCGGCGCCGACTGAGTTCAAGGAAGGCAATCGCGCCCGGTGGCGCGGCCGGGCTTCAAACCCGGTTGGGGACGGCATCCGTTCCCGGGCAGGTTCGACTCCGGCTGCCTTCCGCCACTTTTCTGCATTCAGAACCCCAACGGGTACTGAATCACCACGTAGATCCGGTCAATGTCATCCCCCGCCTGAGCACTGTTGGCCCGGTGCGAGACGTGGGACAGCTGCACGGAAAGGTCCTTGGCCGCGCCGGACTGGACGATGTAGCGCAGATCGATATCGCGCTCCCAGTGCTTGCCGCCGTCGCCTTGCTGTGGCTGGTACTGGCCGCTGTCCGGGTCGAACGGGTTGTAGGCGCCGCCCTTGGGCGCGTGGGTGCCGTCGATGTGGCTGCCGGAGACGTAGCGGGTCATGAAGTTGAGCCCGGGAATGCCGAACGCGCCGAGATCGAGGTCGTAGCGGGCTTGCCACGAGCGCTCGTGGGCACCGTTGAAGTCGGCGTATTTGATCGAGTTGGCCAGATAGATTGAGTCGCCGCCGACGAAATCGAACGGTGTGTCACCGTTGATGCGTTGCCAGCCGAGCATCACCGCGTGCGGGCCGAAGGCGTATTTGCCCGAGAGGCTGAACGCGGTGTTGTCGATTTCACCGGCCATTGCCTGACCGGTGTCGCGGGTGTGATAGACGTTGGCGTCGAGCAGCACGCCGGACTGTTTGAAATGCAGGTTGGCGTAGTACTGGTGCCAGGTTTCGCTGAGGTCGGAAGCGTACAGCGCGCCGCCGACCGGGCTGTCGCTGAACAGGTCTGCGCCGATGAAGCTGATTCCGCCGGCTTTGGTATTGGCGCCGTAGCCCTGGAAGTCGCCTTGGCCGGATGAGCTGTCCTGATTTTTGAACGCGGTGAAATGGCCGGCCACCAGATTGACGTTGTCGATTTCCCGGCTGTTGAGCAGAAAACCGGTGGCGTATCCCGGTTGCAGGCGCTTGTCCGAGGTGTCGAATACCGGCGTCTCGACGGTCATTTCGCCGAAGGCGAGGGTGGTGCGCGAGGCCTTCAATTTCAGGGCGCCGCCGGCGCTGGAGTAATCGCTCTCGCTACGACCGTCACTGTCCACCGGCAACAGACCGGTGCCAGAGTGTCCCCGGCCGCCGTCCAGTTTCAGCCCGTAAAAGGCATGCGCATCGAGGCCAAAACCGATCGTCCCGTCGGTGAAACCGGATGCGAAAGTACCGATAAACCCTTGAGCCCATTCCTGTTTGTAGCTCTTGCCGCTGGGCGAGGGCGAGCGGTAGTCGTTGCTCAGGAAGAAATTGCGGCTGAGCACTTCGCCCTTGGCGTCATCCAGAAAACCGCTGGCCAATGCTGTGTTGGCGGCGCCGCCCAGCAGTAAGGCCAGCGTGATACCCGAGGGCGAGAAACCTTTCATGTTTCAGTGACCGGCGATGGTGGAATGTCGCCGGATTGTCGTGCGGGCTACCTCTGAATGATTGAGCGGATGTGCTGAGTCAATCGACCACCGGCAAATCGATCCTCGCCACCAGTCCCGAGCCCTTGCGATTGCTCAAGGTCAGTTCGCCACCCTGTTCGCGAACGATCGCCCGGGCCGCCGAGAGGCCGAGGCCGACGCCGCCGGTTTCGCGGTTGCGCGAGGTTTCGAGGCGGAAGAACGGGTCGAACACCCGTTGCAGCGCGTCTTCGGGAATGCCCGGGCCTTCGTCGCAGACTTCGATGCAGATCGAGCGCGCGTTGCGGCTGAGTGCGATGCGCGGGCGTTCGGCGTATTTCACGGCGTTTTCCAGCAGGTTGACGATTACCCGCTTCAGACTCAGCGGTCGACCGTCGTAGACCAGGTGGGCCGGGCCGTTGAAGTCGATGAGGATGTGTTGGTCGCGGTAGTCGTCGAGGATGGTTTGCAGCAGTTCCGACAGATCGAACGCCGTGGGTTGTTCAAGCTGTGTGCCTTCGCGGAAAAACGCCAGGGCGGCGTTGATCATCGATTGCATTTCTTCGATGTCGCGAATCAGTTTCTGCTGATGATCCAGGTCCTCCATGAATTCGCTGCGCAGGCGCATCCGGGTCAATGGCGCGCGCAAATCATGGGAGATGGAGGCGAGCATATGCGTGCGCTCACCGATGAAATGCTGGATCTGCGCCTGCATCGCGTTGAAGGCGATGATGGCCTGGCGGATTTCGTGGGGCCCTTCGATCTCGATGGGCGGTGCGTTCAGGTCGACGCCAAAACGCCTGGCTGCTCCGGCAAAGCGTTGCAGCGGATTGGCCAGCTGGCGGGTGGCGATCCAGGCAACCAGCAAGGTGGCGATCAGGCCCAGAGAGGCAATCACCGCGATCCGGGCGTTCAGGGTCAGGCCCCAGCTACGCTCCGGCGGCGTGAAGGACAGCCAGCTGCCATCGGTCAAGGGGATGAGCGCGACATAGTGAGCCTGAGCACTGCCTGGCGGCCAGTCATCGGGGTTGAACACTTCGATTTCCCGGTGGCTGCCCAGCAATTGTTCCAGTGCCGGGATTTTTGAGGTCTCGACCGCTGCGCCGTCCCCGGGGAAATTGAATGAGGCGCGCTGTGCATTCCACACCACTTCAAGCGTCGGGGTGCTGGCGGCGCTCGCCAGCTGCGGGCGCAATGGCGCGGGCGCCGCCTCGATCACTCGCGTGGTCGCCGCAATTCGTTCCAAAAGGCCGGTGCGTTCGATGGGCGGGCGGGCCCAGATGCCCGCCACCTGCACGAACAAGGCATTGAAAGCCAGCGAGGCGAGCATGGCCGCGACAATCGTCAGGGCGATGCGGCGACTGAGCGTATCGCGCGGCAGGATTCGGCTGATCATGAGCGGCTGACCTTGGCGGTGAACATATAGCCGCCATTGCGCACGGTGCGGATCAGGTCGGGGCGTTTGCTGTCCGGTTCGATCTTGCGCCGCAAGCGGCTGACCTGCACGTCGATGCTGCGATCAAAGGCGTCGTGACCCTGGCCGTGGGTCAGGTCGATCAGTTGCTCGCGGGTCAGGATCCGTTGCGGATGTTCGAGAAAGACCAGCAGCAGATCGAATTCACCGCCGGACATCGGGATCATCACGCCCTCGGGTGAGCGCAGCTCACGACAGGTAATGTCCAGGTGCCAACCGGCGAAGGTCATGACCGGGCGTGCGGGCTCGCTGGTGCGCTGGCCGAGTTCGCCGGCGCGGCGTTGCAGTGCACGCACCCGGGCCAGCAATTCCTGGGGCGCGAAAGGTTTGGTCAGGTAATCGTCGGCCCCCAGTTCCAGACCGACAATCCGGTCACTCAATTCAGCCATGGCCGTCAGCATGATGATCGGGATCCCCATCTGCGCGCGGATTTTCTGGCACAGGCTCAAACCGCCTTCACCCGGCAGCATCAGGTCGAGAATGATCGTGTCCGGCCGCGCCCGGTCAATGGCCGCCCACATGGCCTGGCCGTCCGTTACCACTTCGACTTCGTAGGCGTGCTGAACGAAGAACTTCTTCAGCAGGGACAGAATTTCCACGTCGTCGTCGACGATCAGCAGTCTGCTCACGTTTGCAGGATCCATGAATCAAAAGAGGGCATCTAAAACCATTTCGATCGCGGGGTCATTTATTTCAATCCTGCAACATCCCTTCCGGACGGACATCAGCCGGACATCCTCGGGCAAAAAACCTCGGGCACTCTGCCGGCATTCCATCCAAGGGGGTTCATATGAAGGATATGAAAAGCGCTTATTCGACTCAGGGTCATGGTGCCGTGCGCCCGTTGATCCTGACCCAGCGCACCACTAGCAGCGTGTTCAACGCGCCGATCTTCTTCCAGGAAACCTGCCTGGGAATCGTTCCGGACCAGAGCCAACTGGTCATGCGCCGCTACTTCGAGCGTTTCAGCCCGGCCGACAGTCATTGGGTGGAATACATCCACTCCATCCCCACGACCGAATTCATCCACTGGATCATGACCCACGGCCAGTTGCGCATCGAGTGTTCTGAAAACACCCCCTTCGGCCAGATTCAGACCGCTGGGGAAGCGCATTGATGAGAAGCACTCATTCACTGGTGCTGTTGTTGGCCGCCACATTGAGCCTGTCGGCCTGCAGCAGCAAAAAAGTCGAACCGGACATGTATTCCGGGTTTCTCAACGACTACAGCATGTTGAAGGAGCAGCAGACGCCGTCGGGGCAGACGGTTCTGAGCTGGGTCAGCCCGGCGTTGGCGACCGGCCGTTACACCCGGGTGTATCTGGCGCCGAGCCAGTTCTATCCGCAGGTTCAGCCCACGGGGCGAATCCCGCAGAGCACTTTGTCAGGTGTGACCCGTTACTACGATGCAGCCCTTCGGCAGGAACTGGGCAAAACGCTGCCGCTGGCATCCGCGCCCGGCCCGAACACGCTGGTTGTGCGACCTGCCATTACGCAAGTCGCCACCAGCACTCAGGGTCTGCGGTACTACGAATGGCTGCCGATCACGCTGGTTGCGGCCGGTGTGAGCACCGCTGCCGGTATTCGTGATCAGGACAGTGAGATCGCCACGGAAGTGTCGATCGAGGACGGATCGACCGGCGAGGTGGTGGCGAAAGTCGTGCGCAAGGGCACGGGCGTGCCATTGGAAAACGACAAACAGGTGATGACCGCCGAGAACGTCAAAGGCGTGCTCGACGGTTGGGCCAGCGATCTGAGTCAGACCTGTGTCGCTGCGCGCAAGGTGACCGCGCGCTGAAAGCCGCGCCGTCAGAGCGCCGCTTTCACCTGCAGACCGACCACCAGTGCATTATCGATGTCCTGCCCGGAGAACGCGCCCGGCTCGATGATGTACTGCAGGTTCGGGCGCAGTGTCAGCCATGGGGTGGCTTGATAACCGTAACCGAGCTCGATCAGTTGTTCGGCGCCGTCGATATTGGAGAGCGGCGTGCCGTTGGCCAGTGCGGCGTCTTGCTGCACGTCGCGGCTGCGCGGGTTCTGCACGGCGCGGCCGTAACCCAGGGCGACGGTGTCACGCGGGCGGCCTTCGAACGGTTTGTACAGGACCACGCCGGCGCCATACCACTTGCTGAACGGCGAAGCCGCTTCGCTGGCCGCCGAGTATTGGCCGAAGGCGTGCAGGCTGCGGCCCTCGGAGGTTGGCGAACTCCACACGGCCTGATCGATCAGCAGGTAATGGCCGCCGCGACCGGACACTTCCTTGTCGCTGCCGATGCGTTTCACGTCGGAGCTGTCGTAGTAATAACCGAGCTTGTATTCGCCAGGCAGGGTGCCCGCATGTTTGTAGACCAGTTCGACAGGCACCACGGTGCCGGTGGTGTGTTTCGGTCCCAGGTGCCAGGCGCGGCTGGAGTTGCCGTTGCTTTCAGGATCGACGTTGAACGCCGCCACGCGAAGTTGCCATTCCGGCGACAGGTCGTATTTCACCCGCACGCCCAGGTGCGCGTTGGGGTAGTTGGTCCAGCCGCTGCCGCCGGACATGTTCAGCGGATGGCCGCAGAAACCGGCGTTCATGAAGTTGCAGAGAATGCCGCTGTCGAGGCCGCCGAGGTCATTGCCCATGGCCATGTAGCCGAGTTTGACGTTCAGTGCCGGCGTGAACAGGGTGCGCTCGTAACTCAATTCGGTCAGGCGGGTGTAGAGGCCGCCGTAGTTTTCCTGGATCGGCAGACGGTTGCCGACCAGATCTTCCGAGGCGCTGTTGCCGCGACGGTCGTTGATGGTCAGCTGGACCTTGCCGGCGTTGTCGATGCCATAGATTTTGCTCAGATCAAATTGCGCGCCGAGCTTGATGTTTTGTGAGTAACGGGCGGAGCGATGCAGGCCACCGTCGGCGTTGTAGGCGGTTTCGCCGGTGTAGTCGCCGGTGAACTTGACGCCATCTTCGTCGAGCTGGTGGCGCAGGCCGCCCCAGTCGCCGGTCAGGGTGTTGCGGGTGAACACGTTCGAATCGGTGTCAGCGAAAGCGGGCAGGGCGGTGCTGCAGGCGAGAGCGAGCAGTACGCCAGTGTGGGTAAAACGAACAACGAATGACATTGCTGAAATCCAGAGCCAGGAACATGAAACGGCGCGACACCCGAAGGTGCCGCGCGCAGTGAAATGAAGGAGGGCGCAGCGGTTTACGGCAGGGCGTACGCCATTACGTAGTCGCCACGATCGGTCGACTGACGGGCGCCACCGGCGGTGATGACCACGTACTGCTTGCCGGTTTTCGGCGAAACGTAAGTCATCGGGCCGCCCTGGCTGCCAACCGGCAGACGGGCTTTCCAGATTTCTTCACCGTTGCCGCTGTTGTAGGCGCGCAGGTAGAAGTCCTGGGTGCCGGCAATGAAGATCAGGCCACCCTGGGTCGACAGGGTGCCGCCGAGGGTCGGCAGACCGATCTTGATCGGCAGGTGCATGCGGATGCCCAGCGGGCCGGTGTCTTCAACGGTGCCGACCGGAACCTGCCAGGCGACTTTCTGGGTCTTCATGTCGATCGCGGTCAGGGTGCCGAACGGCGGTGCCTGGCACGGAATGCCGGCCACCGACAGGAAGCGGTTCTTGTTGACCGCGTACGGCGTGCCTTTCAGCGGAACGGCGCCCATGCCGGTGTTCAGCGCTTCGCCACCGGAGGTTGCTTCACCTTTGTTTTGCGACGGAATCATCTGAATCCACAGACCCAAACGCATGTCGTTGACGAAGATGAAACCGTGCACCGGGTCAGTGGAGATGCTGCCCCAGTTCATGCCGCCCAGCGAACCCGGGAAGCTCAGGGACTTGTCGGTGCCCGGCGCGGTGTACAGGCCTTCGTAACGCATCGACTTGAAATCGATCCGGCACAGCAACTGGTCGTATGGGGTGGCGCCCCACATGTCCGATTCGGTCAGGTGCTGGGCACCGATCTGCGGCATGCCCACGGATTTCGGCTGGGTTGGCGAGTACGGTTCGTTCGGGATGTTCGACGCCTTGACCGGTACTTCTTTGACTTCGGTCAGCGGTTTGCCGGTGGCGCGATCCAGCACGTAGATCTGCCCGGCCTTGGTGCCGATCACCAGCGCAGGCACGGTTTTGCCGTCCTTGGTGAAGTCGATCAGGCTTGGCTGCATCGGCAGGTCGAAGTCCCAGAGGTCGTTGTGCACGGTCTGGTAGACCCACTTTTCTTCGCCGCTGTTGGCGTCCAGCGCCAGGATCGAAGCGCCGTAGGTGTGGTCGAGTTTGTTGCGTTCAACACCGTAGATGTCGGTGGACGAACTGCCCATCGGCAGGAAGACGGTGTTGGTTGCCGGATCATAAGACATCGGCGCCCAGCTGTTCGGCGTGCTGCGAACATAGGTCTTGCCATCGGCCGGGGCCTTTTTATCCTGCGGGTTGCCCGGGTCGAATGCCCAGCGCATCGCACCGGTCATCACGTCGAAACCACGGATCACGCCGCCCGGCATGTCGGTCTGCACGTTATCCGCCACGCGACCGCCAACGACCACGGTGGTACCGGCCATCAGTGGCGCGGACGACAGTTGATAGTAGCTGTCCGGGACATCACCCAGACCGGCCTTCAGATCAACCTGGCCGTTGTTGCCGAAACCCTGGCAGAACTCGCCGGTGTCGGCATCGACCGCGATCAGGCGGGCGTCGATGGTGTTGGTCAGCAGACGGCGGGTGCAGTTGGCGGCCGGAGCGGCCGGGGTTTCGGTGACTGGCGAGCTGGCCGGTTTGGCGACGGCTGCGCTGGCGTCGAAGTAGGCCATACCACGGCAACGCTGCCAGACTTTGGACTTGGCGTTGATCGCGTTTTTCCAGAGCTCCTTACCGGTGTCGGCATCCAGCGCAATCAGGTTGTTGTGCGGGGTGCAGATGAACACCTTGTTGCCGATCTGCAGCGGGGTCAGCTGGTCTTCGGCGCCATTGCCGTCACTCTCGGCGATGTCGCCGGTGTGGTAGGTCCACGCGACTTTCAACTTGTCGACGTTGCTGCGGTTGATCTGGTCCAGCGCAGCGAAGCGGCTGCCACCTTCGGTATTACCGTAGTGTGCCCAGTCTTTCTGCGCCTTTTCCGGCTCGACCGGGGTCAGGCCCGGGCCGGTGCCGGTAGGGGCGACGGTCGGGTGCGCCACGAACATGTTGCCGGCAGCCACGGCCAGGCCAACTGCCAGAACTGCGGCAACGCCGTAAGCACCGCGACCTGCAACGCCGCCATTGGCGCGTTTCAGCATCGGGTAGACCAGCGCAACCGCCAGACCTACGGCGCTGAACATGAACAGACGCGAGAACACCGGCCAGAACACCAGGCCTGCGTCGCTCACTGCCCAGATCGCAGTCCCGACCAGAAACGCCGCGAACAGCCAGGCGCCGGCAGGCTTGCGGCGAGCGATCAGCAAACCGGACAGGGCCATGACCAGACCACCCACCAGGAAGTACCAGGAGCCTCCCAGGCTGACCAATTTCACACCGCCAGCCACCAGTGCCAGGCCGAGCAGGGCGATGATCACCCCGAGCCCGACCAGAATGAATGTTGATATGCCCGAGAGGCGTTGACTCTGCTTCACGTTGAATGTCCCGTTGAAATGAGGCGGGCAGTATATCGTTAGGTAACTACCTAGTTAAATCACTAATTCAGAATGAAAGGGGTTTTTGCGCCCAATGGTGCGACGAATCGACGCTGGCCTTGTCCTCGCGGGTCCTCAGGGACTATAGAAACGGTGGGAAAGTCTTTTATTTGCCAGCAGATATGGAATTTATGACAGGTTGTTCACGGCTTGGTGGTTCCCGCCGAACAGGATCGGCGGGAACGCTATTGGCTACGGGCGTGAAGTGGACTTAGTGAGCCATCACCTCATCCAGTGCCTGCTCAAGGGTGCTGACCGTACGTTCGATGTTGTGCAGCTTTTCCAGTCCGAACAGACCAATACGGAAGGTCTGGAAGTCGGCCGGTTCATCGCATTGCAGCGGCACCCCGGCGGCGATCTGCAGACCGTGGCTGGCAAACTTCTTGCCGTTTTTGATATCGGCATCATCGGTGTAGCTCACCACGACGCCCGGGGCCTGAAAGCCGACGGCGGCCACGCTTTTGAAGCCCTTGCCGGTCAACAATGCGCGCACCCGGTCGCCCAGAGCCTGCTGTTCACCGCGGACCTTTTCGAAACCGTAGGCTTGGGTCTCGTTCATTACGTCGTTGAACCGCGCGAGGGAATCACTGGGCATGGTCGCGTGGTAGGCATGTCCGCCCTGTTCGTAGGCCTGCATGATCTGCAGCCATTTCTTCAAGTCGCAGGCGAAGCTGGTGCTTTGCGTGTGCTCGATGCGCTCGAGGGCCAAGGCACTGAACATCACCAGGGCACAGCAAGGCGAGGCGCTCCAGCCTTTCTGCGGTGCGCTGATCAGCAGGTCGACGGCACATTTGTGCATATCAACCCAAAGCGTGCCGGAAGCGATGCAGTCCAGCACGAACAGGCCACCCACCGCATGCACGGCGTCGCCGACGGCCCGCAAGTACTCGTCGGGCAGGATAATCCCCGATGAGGTTTCAACATGGGGGGCGAAGACAATCTGCGGCTTGTGCGTGTGAATGGCTGCCAGGACTTCGTCCAGAGGCGGCGGGGCATAAGCCGCCTGGCGACCGGTTTCGACCGGTCGGGCTTTCAGCACCGTAGTGGCCGCCGGGATGTTGCCCGTCTCAAGGATCTGGCTCCAGCGATAACTGAACCAGCCATTGCGTATCACCAGACATTGCTGGCCGGTGGCGAACTGTCGCGCCACCGCTTCCATGCCGAAAGTGCCGCTGCCCGGAACCACCGCAACGCCCTCAGCGTTGTAGACCTGTTTCAGGGTCCTGGAGATATTCTTCATCACCGCCTGAAATGACTGCGACATGTGGTTGAGCGAGCGGTCGGTGTAGACCACGGAGTACTCGACCAACCCCTCAGGATCGATACTGGGGTATAGCTTTGACATGGGGTGACTCCTTCTGTGATTCCCTGGCAGTCAAAAGGTCTGGCGAACATCATCGGGAAGCAAGTTTAGGCAAAGGGCAGGGATGAGCTGAGTGAAATGCAGAAATGAGGATAGAGTGGTCATCAATGCCTCAACCGTTGTGTGAAAAATGAATCGTCCGCTGTTTGTTTCTCTGGATGGGCCAAAAGGAACCGGCAAAACCACATTACTGGAAGCGGTGACGGCAGTACTGAGGACCGACAACAAGAAAGTCATCCGGCTTTGCGAGAGAAAAAGCGATCCGCACCGGGGTGCCACCATGGCCCTCGTCAACGAACTCGCCAGAAATCACTCCCGGGATCTGGAGTGGTCTGTGTGTCAGCGCTTTGCTGATAGCCGGAGCTGGATCTCCCGGCACGTGCTGACTGAACAACCGCCGGGCAGCATTATCCTGATCGATCGCTGGTATCCGTCGGACGCCGCGTTTCGCCATACCGTCCCGTTTGCAGAGATTCTCCGGTTGAATATCGAGCGAAACGTGCAGGTGCCTGACCTGCATGTCGGCGTCGTCACGGCGCCGGATATTTCATGGGCCAGGGCCAAGGCAAGGTCCAGAGGGCTGGGCGGTACGGTGATCCAGAAGCACTCGGAGCATGTCGCGTGTACGGAGATGTTCGAGCAAGCGGCTGCCGATCACGGCTGGGTTTTGTGCCGTAATGAAGGCACGATCGAAGACGCAACGATGCAGGTGGTTTCCGAGATCCGTAAATTGTTTGGCTGATCAAGAAAGACGCCGACCAGCCAGCACCCCATTCAAAAACATTTGTTCAAGCGTCCGCGCCGAATCCGCATGGGCCGCCCGCCCGCGCAGTTCGGCATCCACCAGCCCGTAGACCAGTGATATGAACAGCTCGGTAAAGATCGCCGCAGTGATATCGATGCGAAACAGTCCTGCCTGCTGGCCCCTCAAAAAGAACCCGTCCAGCGCCTCCAGATAAAACAGCCAGCGCCTGCCACCCTGTTCCAGGTCGAGAAAGTCAGGGCGGTATTGCGCCATCAGAAAGGCCAGCAGCTCGCGGTGGGCGAGGTGTTCCCGGATCAATCGGCGCAGCGCCTCCAGCGGTTCCAGATGCTGCAGGCCGGCGTTGTCGATGATCAGCTTCAGCGTGCCCTCGGCGTGCTCCTCCAGTTTGGCCGTCAGGTTTTCCCGTGTTCCGCAGTAGCGGTGCAGGGTGGCCTTGCTCACGCCTGCCTGTTGCGCCAGTTCCTTCATCGTCGCCCTCGGCCGGTTGGCCACGGCCAGGGTCAGCGACTTGAGCAGCTGTTCATCATGGGAAATCGAGTTCATCAGAGGCCTTGAGCGGTGTTCATATAAGATTCACAAAATACTCACATGAGACATTATTGACTCATTAGGATTTGAAACGTAGCATTCGCGCCAAATTCGATCAAGCCTTGGGTGAGTTATGGGCAATTTGCGTGCGGTAGGAATGGCGGGTTCGCTGGCAGTCGCCATTGCGTTGGCCGGGTGTGGGCCGGCAAGTGAACAAGCGGCGGTGGCGGAAGTGGCGCGCCCGGTAGAAGTGGTGGCGGTGAAGACCGAGCCTTTGGCGCTGACGTCGGAACTGCCGGGCAGGGTGGAACCGATGCGCGTTGCGGAAGTGCGCGCTCGGGTGCCGGGCATCGTGATGCAGAAGCGTTTTGAAGAAGGCGCGGATGTGAAAGCCGGGGATCTGTTGTTCCAGATTGATCCGGCACCGCTCAAGGCTGCGTTGTCGCGGGCCGAAGGTGAACTGGCTCGCGCTCAGTCCGTTGCGCTTGAGGCTCAGGCCCGAGTGAAACGCTATGAACCGTTGGTGAAGATCGAAGCGGTCAGCCAGCAGGATTTCGACAGCGCCATGGCCGACCTGCGCAGCGCACAGGCGGCCACCCGTTCGGCCCAGGCCGATCTGCAAAGTGCCCGGCTGAACCTCGGTTATGCCTCGGTGACGGCACCGATTTCCGGCCGCGTCGGCCGTGCGCTGGTCACCGAAGGCGCCTTGGTCGGGCAGGGAGACGCGACGTTGATGGCGCGGATTCAGCAACTGGATCCGGTCTACGTCGACTTCACCCAATCGGCTGCCGACGCGCTGCGCCTGCGCGAATCGCTCAAGGACGGAAAACTCTCCGCCGACGACAACAAGGCGCTGTCGATTCGCGTCGATGGCACCAACTACGAGCGTCAGGGGGCGCTGATGTTCACCGATGTCGCGGTGGATCGTGGCACCGGGCAGGTGTCGTTGCGCGGCAAGTTCGCCAATAACGACGGCGTGCTGTTGCCGGGCATGTACGTCCGCGTGCGTACGCCACAGGGTACCGACAGCCAGGCCATTCTCGTGCCGCAACGCTCGGTGCAACGGGGCAGCGATGGCACTGCTCAGGTGATGGTGGTCGGCGCAGACGAGCGGGTCGAAGCGCGCAGTGTGGTCACCGGCGCCATGCAGGGTTCGCGCTGGCAGATCAGTGAAGGCCTGAAGGCGGGCGATCAAGTGATCGTCGGTGGTCTTGCCGGACTGCAACCGGGGGCCAAGGTCGTGCCGGGTCAGTCTCAGGCCGTGGCTCAGTCGTCCGAGTCGAAACAATAAGGGCGCCGTCGCCGCGAGGATTTCCCGATGTCCAAGTTTTTCATCAAACGCCCGAACTTCGCCTGGGTGGTGGCGTTGTTCATCTCTCTGGCCGGCCTGCTGGTCATTCCGATGCTGCCGGTGGCGCAGTATCCCGACGTAGCGCCGCCGCAGATCAAGGTCACGGCGACCTATCCCGGTGCCTCGGCAAAAGTGCTGGTGGACTCGGTCACCAGCGTGATCGAAGAGTCGCTCAACGGTGCCAAGAACCTGCTGTATTTCGAGTCGACCAACAACTCCAACGGCATCGCCGAAATTGCGGTGACGTTCCAGCCGGGCACAGATCCGCAGCTCGCTCAGGTCGACGTGCAAAACCGCCTGAAAAAGGCTGAGTCGCGCATGCCGCAAGCCGTGCTGACCCAAGGCCTGGAGGTGGAGCAGGCCAGCGCCGGTTTCCTGCTGATCTATGCGCTCAACTATAAGGAAGGCACCCAACACACCGACACGACCGCGCTGGGCGACTACGCCGCGCGCAACATCAACAACGAACTGCGCCGGGTGCCGGGCGTCGGCAAGCTGCAATTCTTCTCATCCGAAGCCGCGATGCGCATCTGGCTCGACCCGCAAAAACTGGTGGGTTACGGGCTGTCCATCGACGACGTGAGCACCGCGATTCGCGGGCAGAACGTGCAGGTGCCGGCCGGCAGCTTCGGCAGCACGCCGAGCAGCAGCCAGCAGGAACTGACCGCGACCCTGGCGGTGAAAGGCACGCTGGATAATCCGCAAGAATTTGCCCGCATCGTCCTGCGGGCCAACGAGGACGGCTCGACGGTCAAACTGGGCGACGTGGCCCGCGTGGAAATCGGTCAGGAAAGCTACAACTTCAACTCACGCCTGAACGGTAAACCGGCCGTGGCCGCCGCGATCCAGTTGTCCCCCGGTGCCAACGCGATCCAGACCGCAACCGCCGTCAAGGAACGCCTGGCCGAACTGTCGGCGTACTTCCCGGAAGACGTTGAATACTCTGTTCCCTACGACACTTCGCGTTTCGTCGACGTCGCCATCGAGAAGGTGATTCACACCCTGATCGAGGCGATGGTGCTGGTATTCCTGGTGATGTTCCTGTTCCTGCAGAACATCCGTTACACGCTGATTCCGTCGATTGTGGTGCCGGTGTGTCTCCTCGGCACGCTGGTGATGATGTACCTGCTGGGCTTCTCGGTGAACATGATGACCATGTTCGGCATGGTGCTCGCCATCGGCATTCTGGTGGACGACGCCATCGTGGTGGTGGAGAACGTCGAACGGATCATGGCCGAAGAAGGGCTGTCACCGGTCGATGCCACGATCAAAGCCATGGGGCAGGTGTCCGGTGCGATCGTTGGTATCACCTTGGTGCTGTCGGCAGTGTTCATGCCGTTGGCGTTCATGTCCGGTTCGGTGGGTGTGATCTATCAGCAGTTCTCGGTGTCGCTAGCGGTATCGATCCTGTTCTCGGGCTTCCTCGCGCTGACGTTCACGCCGGCCCTGTGCGCCACGCTGCTCAAGCCGATTCCTCAAGGGCACCATGAAAAACGCGGCTTCTTCGGCGCCTTCAACCGTGGTTTTGCGCGGCTCACCGAGCGTTACTCGATCCTCAACAACGGACTGGTGGCGCGTGCCGGGCGGATGATGCTGGTGTATGTGGGCATTATCGCGATGCTCGGCTACTTCTACCTGCGTTTGCCGGAATCCTTTGTGCCCGTGGAAGACCAGGGCTACATGATCGTTGACGTCCAGTTGCCACCGGGCGCAACCCGTACCCGTACCGAAGCGACCGGCGAACAGCTTGAGCGCTATCTCGCGTCCCGTGATGCGGTGCAGTCGATGTTCCTGGTCTCGGGTTTCAGCTTCTCCGGGATGGGTGACAACGCGGCGCTGGCATTCCCGGTGTTCAAGGACTGGTCGCTGCGCGGCGAAGATCAATCGGCGATGGCCGAGGTCATGGCGCTGAACGAACAATTTGCCGTGACCAACGACGGTGCCGTGATGGCGGTGCCGCCGCCACCGATTGACGGTTTGGGCAACTCTGGTGGTTTTGCGCTGCGCCTGCAGGATCGTGGCGGCCTCGGTCGCGAAGCCTTGCTCGCCGCCCGTGACCAGGTGCTCGGTCAGGCCAACGGCAACCCGAAAATCCTCTACGCCATGATGGAAGGCCTGGCTGAATCGCCGCAATTGCGGGTGGTGATCGACCGTGACAAGGCCCGCACCCTGGGCGTGAGTTTCGAGTCCATCAGCAGTGCGTTGTCCGCCGCGTTCGGTTCCGAAGTGATCAACGACTTCACCAACTCCGGTCGTCAGCAACGTGTGGTGGTACAGGCCGAGCAGGGCGACCGGATGACCCCGGAAAGCGTGCTCAAACTGTACGTGCACAACAGCGCCGGCAATCTGGTGCCTCTGAGCGCTTTCGTTACCACGCATTGGGAAGAAGGCCCGGTGCAACTGGTGCGCTACAACGGTTATCCGTCGATCCGCATTGTCGGTGACGCGGGGCCGGGTTACAGCACCGGTGAGGCCATGGCGGAAATGGAGCGAATCGCCGCGCAATTGCCGGCAGGTTTCAGCTACGAGTGGACGGGGCTGTCGTATCAGGAAAAGGTCTCCAGCGGTCAGGCGACGCAATTGTTCGCGCTGGCGATTCTGGTGGTGTTCCTGTTGCTGGTGGCGCTCTACGAGAGCTGGGCGATTCCATTGACGGTGATGCTGATCGTGCCAATTGGTGCCATCGGTGCGGTACTGGCGGTGATGGTCGCCGGCATGCCCAACGACGTGTACTTCAAGGTCGGTTTGATCACCATCATCGGTCTGGCGGCGAAGAACGCGATCCTCATCGTCGAGTTCGCCAAAGAACTGTGGGAGAAGGGCTACAGCCTGCGTGACGCCGCCATTGAGGCCGCACGCCTGCGTTTCCGGCCGATCGTCATGACTTCCATGGCCTTCATTCTCGGTGTGGTGCCGCTGGCATTGGCCACCGGGGCAGGGGCGGCAAGTCAGCGTGCAATCGGTACCGGTGTGATCGGCGGGATGCTCAGCGCGACGTTGCTGGGTGTGCTGTTCGTACCGATCTGTTTTGTCTGGGTGCTGTCGCGGTTGCGCCGTAAACCCGCGCCTGTCGAACAACCCGCTTTGGCTCAGGAGTGATTCCATGCGTATTTCAGCATTTTCTACGCTGGTGATCGCCCTGCTGCTGGGCGGTTGCTCGCTGGCACCGACTTATGAACGTCCAGTTGCGCCGGTTGCGGAGCATTGGGCGGTAGAGACGATGAAGCAGGGCAGTCCGATCAATCAACTGGCATGGCAGGCGTTTATTGTCGATCCCGAGCTGCGCCGTTTGGTGGTGATCGCCCTGGACAACAACCGCTCACTGCGACAGACGCTTCTGGACATCGAACAGGCCCGGGCGCAGTACCGCATTCAGCGGGCCGACCGGGTGCCGGGCTTGAATGCCGGCGCATCCGGCAATCGTCAGCACTTGCCGGCGGATCTGGCCAGCAATGGCCAGGCCGGAGTTGCCAGCAGTTATCAGGTCGGCGTGTCGCTGCCGGAATACGAGCTGGATCTGTTTGGCCGGGTGAAGAGCCTCACTGACTCTGCGTTACAGGAGTATCTGGCGACCGAAGAGGCAGCCCGTGCCGCGCAGATCGCCCTGATCGCCGAAGTCAGTCAGGCTTATCTGCTTCACGATGGTGCCCAGCGTCGCCTGGAGCTGACTCAACAAACCCTGATCAGCCGCGAGTACTCGTTCGCGCTGATCAGCCAGCGCCGCTCGAACGGTACGGCCACAGCCCTGGACTATCAGGAAGCATTGGGGCTGGTCGAGCAATCCCGCGCCGAACAGGAAAGCAATCTGCGGCAGAAACAGCAGGCCTTCAACGCGCTGGTGTTGTTGCTCGGCACCAAGGATGCGGCGAAGGCGATTCCCGAGAGGCTGTCGACGGAGCCGATGCTGGTTCAGGACATTGCGCCTGACACCACCTCGACCTTGATCGAGCGCCGACCGGACATCCTCGCCGCCGAGCATCGATTGCAGGCGCGTAATGCCGACATCGGCGCTGCTCGGGCGGCGTTCTTTCCGCGCATCAGCCTGACCGGCAGCTTCGGCACGTCCAGCGCGCAGATGTCCGGTTTGTTCGACGGAGGCTCGCGGTCCTGGAGTTTTGTGCCGAACCTGTCGCTGCCGTTGTTCGACGCCGGGCGTAACAGTGCCGGCCTGAGCCTGGCGGAAGTGCGCAAGGACTCGGCGGTGGCAGCGTATGAGGGCACGATTCAGACGGCGTTTCGCGAGGTCGCCGATGCATTGGCCGCCACCGACACCTTGCGCCGGGAAGAAGCAGCCCGACGCGCATTGGCCAACACCAGCAGCGAAACGCTGAAACTGGCCAAGGCTCGCTATGAAGGTGGTATCGACAGTCACCTGCGCTACCTCGACGCCCAGCGCACCAGTTTCGTCAACGAAACGGCGTTTATCGAGGTCAGCACCCAGCGGCAGATTGCCCTGGTCGATCTGTTCCGTTCGCTGGGCGGAGGCTGGTCGCCGGACAAGTCCTGACAACAGCTCCTTTGGGTTGGCACGTCCAGCCATTCAGCCCCGTGAACCGAGAGGTCGCGGGGCTTTTTTTGCCTGGCGGAACGTTATTGAGGACGGGCGGGATTGGCAGCGCCATGCAGGAACATCTGTTCCACGACGTTGGCCGAGTTGGCGCTGGCGGCACGCCCACGGCGCTCGGCATCGACCATGGCGAAGATCATGGTCAGGAACAGCTCGGTGAAGACCGCCGCCGTGATATCAATACGGAACGCGCCCAATTGCTGGCCGCGCAGAAAAAAGGCATCGAGGGCATCGAGGTAAAACTGCCAGCGCTTGCCTTCATCGGTGTCGGTGAACGTGTCGGGGCGATACTGAAAGAGCAGGAAAACCAGCATTTCACGATGTGCCAGATGCTCATTCACCAAGCAGCGCAGGGCTTGCACCGGATCGCCATTCAACAGGTCGGTCGTGGTGGTGATCTGGTTCAAAACGGTCTCACCGTGGCTTTCCATGATCTGCACCAGATTGTCACGGGTGCCGCAGAAACGGTGCAGCGTCGCCTTGCTGACGCCGGCGGCTTCAGCCAGTTCCTTGAGCGTCGCGCGTGGACGATCAACGATGGCCAGGGCCAGTGCCTTGATGAGTCGTTCGTCTTGGGGAGTCAGGGACATCAGTGGGTCTCGGAGCGAATTTCAATGCGTGGGATTGTGCAGGAAAAAGCCCGTACCCGACCAGTTGAAATTCCCCCGGAACCCCGGCCAGGCATCGTCCACCGTTGATTGAGTACATCCAATGCGCGCGAGGTCTGCAATAATGACCACCATTGCGGCGCGAGGGCATGTCGAGTGCTCGTGTCGGTATCCGGCATTTTGATTTGGAGGATTCCATGCGTGACATCATTGATGGCTTTCTGCGTTTCCAGCGCGAGGTCTATCCGCAACGTGTCGAGCTTTTCAAGCAGCTCGCGACAGAACAGAACCCCAAGGCATTGTTCGTCACCTGCTCGGACAGTCGTGTAGTACCTGAACTCCTCACACAGCGCGAACCGGGCGAGCTGTTCGTCATCCGCAACGCCGGCAACATCGTGCCGTCTTACGGGCCTGAACCGGGTGGTGTCTCGGCCACCGTCGAATACGCGGTTGCCGTGCTCGGCGTAAAGGACATCGTGATCTGCGGCCACTCGGACTGCGGGGCGATGGGCGCGATTTCACGCTGCACATGCCTGGATCATCTTCCGGCCGTTGCCAACTGGCTCCGCCACTCGGACGCCGCGAAAGCGATCAACGCCGCGCATGAATTCGATACGCCGCGTGACAAGCTCGACGGCCTCGTGCGTGAAAACGTGATCGCACAACTGGCGAACCTGCGCACTCACCCATCGGTGGCACTGGCGCTCGAGCAGGGGCGTTTGAACCTGCACGGCTGGGTCTACGACATCGAGGCAGGCTGCATCGATGCGCTGGATGGCGCCACTCGCCGCTTCATCAAACTTTCCGACTCACCGACCACCGTTGCCGTCGCTGCGCGCAACGTTGATCAGGTGTAACGCTGAGGGGCGAGTCAGGACGGAGATTGCTTCGTCCTGTCGTTCAGGCTCGGGGCGTTTTTGATTCCGGATATGTTTTTCTTCAATCCGATCACCTGTTGATCGAGCCTGCGCCGAAGTTTTTGCCGTACTGGTTTTCGTGAACGGCTGTAGAAGCAGCCATCGACTGCTTCTACAGCCACCCACCGCTTACGCCACTTCGACGTGATCCAGCGCCTGATTCACCGCCAACCCGGCGACCATCACCACCTGCGCAATCCCCAACGCCGTTTTGCGATGCGAGGGTTCGAGCGTGGACGCAAAGTTATTCAACATCTCGGTGGCCGAACCCAGGGATTCGCTGGCGTTGGCCAATAGGGATTCAGTGTTGTACTTGGGATTGGCCCGGAACATCGGCTCGGGATCGACGCAGCACGACATCACCCGGGAAGACGGGGAGAGGTAGTGATCCAGAGCACGCTCGGCGGCGTCGTGGAATTTCTTCGAATCGGGAAATTCGTAAGGGGAGGTTGGGTCGGTTTCGGGTGGGTTGGGTGTTGGTTTGATCATGGTGGAACTCCTACGTCATCAATGGGAGCCGTCACGTTCGCTACCAAACGAAGGGTGGCGGCCATGCTCAGGTTGGTAGACCGGGACATAGGAAACCGGCGCGCCCGAAGACGCCCTGTGCATGACCACCATAACGCGGAGTCTTTCAGACACTGCACATCATGATGCTTATGCAACCTACGATATCCGGGGCTACCAAACCCCATCACTGTTTTTCAGTGACCGGGAAACGATAAGACCCGCGTCGTAGACGCACAAGCCGGCGGATTCTGGCGTAGTCGTAGGCAATGACGCAAGGCGTTGTAGCCTTGGGGAAGTTACGAGTGGTGACTTTAAACGTGGCTGTGTAAACCGCTGATAATTGACATTAGGAACGTGAGTCAGCTCACCTATTAAGGTGATATTCAAAACCACGTTGCACGTTGCGAGCGCCCACTATCGGCCAAAAGCAGTGATTGAAAATTTGTCTACGAAAATCCGGGTGATCGCTTCGGGACCACTGTTGAGTGCTACGCTGTTTGCTGCGCCAAGCACAGCGCCTCTCTCTAATCGCAGACTGAGGCGGTTCTCATGAAACTGCTGTCAGGAAGATCGCATGCACATTGAACGTCTTGGATTGGCGAATTTTCGCTGTTTCGGTCCTCAGCAAACCCCCGTTGCTTTAGGACCAAGTCTTGTAGCATTTGTAGGCGATAACGGCACTGGCAAGACCGCGGTGATGCAGGCCTTGCAGCGGCTGTTTGGTGTCACGGCTGAGCAACGACGATTACGTAAGCAAGACTTTCACATTCCCTTTAATGAGACAGAGCGGCCTGCGGCTCGTACCTTGGTGCTCGAGGCAATCCTTGCATTTCCAGAACTGGATGCCGACGCGGAAAATCCTGCTGTACCAGCGTTTTTCAAGAACATGGCGGCCGAGGAGAATGGAAATCTCAAGGTGCGTTTAAGGCTACACGCCACATGGACGGACGACGGCACCTTGGACGGTGCGATCGAAGAGTCCTACTGCGCAGTGCAGACTTTCGGGGATTTCGAAGAAAGCGACCTCCACCAGCTTCGTGGCTCCGATCGCTCGCGAGTCCAGCTTATCTACATACCGGCAACGCGAGACGGCGCGTCCCAAGTCACTGCTTTCATACGCGGTCGGCTTTGGCGCGCAATCAATTGGTCTGAGCAGGTTAAGGATTCATTGACCGACGCTGGCACTGCCGTGAATCAAGCGTTTTCTGCCGAGGCAGCTGTAAATAGTATCAGCTCTGCAGTTACCCTGCGGTGGCGGCAGCTCCATTCAGCAGGTACTCACACCACACCATCTTTCCGCCCCGTCGACACACGTTGGCAAGAGTTCATCAGGCGCGTAGAAGTTGTGTTTCTCCCCGCCGAAGATGGACAAGACCGTGCGTTAGAGGATCTGAGCGACGGTCAGCGCTCTTTGTTCCATATGGCTATGGTCTCGGCAACGCTGGATATTGAGGCGAGACTTTCAGGTGGTGATGCTCCAGCAGGCTTCGCAGGCGCTGGTATCGCTTTACCTGCGCTGACCATCGTTGCGCTTGAAGAGCCGGAAAACAATCTGGCTCCGTTCTACCTATCTCGCATCATCAATCAGGTCGAAGAGGTCGCCGCAGGGGCAAACGCTCAAGCGATAGTCTCCAGCCACTCGCCCAGCATCCTTGCACGGGTAGAGCCATCTAGCGTGCGGCACTTCCGATTAAATCTGGAGTTCCGTTCCACCGAAGTACGCCAAATAAGTCTGCCGATAGGAGACGAAGAGGCTTCTAAGTTCGTTCGGGAAGCCGTCCGGGCCTATCCTGAACTGTACTTCGCGCGCTACGTGATACTCGGTGAAGGTGCCACCGAGGAAGTGGTGCTGCCCCTGCTCGCTAAAGCGATGAACTTTCCCATCGATAGGTCATTCGTTGCTGTGGTTCCGCTCGGTGGTCGTCATGTCAATCATCTATGGAGATTACTCGCTAGTCTGCAAGTGCCGTATGCGACATTGCTGGATCTGGATTGGGGACGCAGCGGTGGAGGCTTCGGACGTATTAAAACTACATGTGAGCAACTACTTAGTATCGGTGTCACTCCGCAGCAGCTCTTCGCAAATACTTTGCGTGCGGGTGGTTCGGCTGAAAACCTAGCTGAGATATCGAACCATCCTGCTGTTGATCTTGTGTTTTTGCGCCAATGGACCGGTTGGCTTGAGCAATTTCAAGTGTTTTTCTCCGACCCGCTCGACTTGGATTACACCATGCTCAAGGCCTATCCGAGAGCTTATCGGGTTCTCGAGCAGGGAATGCGTGGGCCAGCCCAAGCAGGGGAGCCTCGGGACGCGGTTCTTGGCGCAGAAGGTTCTCCAGCCTTCTATGCAGTTGCGGAAGAAGATGACCTTAGGTGGTATCGATATCTTTTCTTGGGGCGTGGTAAGCCCAGCACCCATGTAAGGGTCTTGAGCCAAATACCCCCCGAAGATCTACTGACAGCGGTGCCAGAGCCTCTACGGCGTCTGTTGACAAAAATTCGCGATACTTTAGAGCAGGCTGAGCAGCAATGAGCTGGAGACCCATTACACCTGAAGAATGGCAGCCACGAGGCATACCTAACCTAGAACCCAATGCGTGGACAGCCCTGCGTCGCATGGAGTCGACGTCTGTGGTCGCAGGTCCGGGTGCCGGAAAGTCTGAATTTTTGGCACAGCGTGCGGCTTACCTTTTAGAGACGGGGTTGTGCAAAGCACCACAGCAGATTCTCGCCATCTCGTTCAAAACTGATGCGGCCGCCAATCTCGCGGCTCGTGTTCGCAAGCGCTGCCCTCCCGAATTGGCTGCGCGGTTCAGCTCCCTCACATTTGACGCTTTCACCAAAAGTCTCGTTGATCGCTTCCAGGCAGCGATTCCAGAGCACTGGCGCCCCACGCGCCCTTATGAGATTACTTTCCCCAACAGACGAATAGTGCAGGACGAGTTGAATCGTATTCAATTCATGGCGCGACCGGAGTGGCAAGCGAGGATCGCACAGTTATCTGTTGAGCGATTTGAGTCAGAGACGATAGGTGGCAGTCGCTTAGAAGAGGATGCGCTCCAGCAACCCACTACAGCCGAACAGTTAGCGATCCATCAATGGCTGCGACAACAGCTATTCGGCGCTAATGTGTCCACGCTTTCGTTCGTTACATTGAACCGGCTGGCTGAGCTGATCATTCGAGCGAATCCCAAGATTGCGCGCGCCCTACGTATGACCTATCCCTACGTATTTGTGGACGAGTTCCAAGATACATCGTTCGCTCAATACGATTTTCTACTGTCCACTTTTGGTCAAGCGGGAACTGTCATCACGGCTGTAGGGGATCACAAGCAGCGGATCATGGGCTGGGCTGGTGCGCGTAATGATGCCTTTGAGCAATTTGAGGTAGATTTTGCGGCTCAGCGGGTTAATCTGCTTTTCAACTTCAGATCTTCACCAGAGCTAGTGCGCGTTCAGCATTTCGTGGCGCAGGCTCTGGATCCGCAATCCCCACAGATCCAGTCACAGACTGAGGGCCAGTTGGATAGGGATGTAGTTCAGGTATGGAGATCTCGCTCGACGGCTGTAGAGGGGCAGAGGCTGGCGCAATGGATAGCCGCGGACATGGCAGCACGTCAGAAGCAACCTAGCGACTATGTGCTCCTAGTGCGTCAGCGCCCTGATCAGTTTGAGGAGGAACTGCAGCCGATATTTACTGCTGCAGGATTGAGTA
Source organism: Pseudomonas sp. R43(2017) (assembly GCF_002112345.1). NCBI lineage: Bacteria > Pseudomonadati > Pseudomonadota > Gammaproteobacteria > Pseudomonadales > Pseudomonadaceae > Pseudomonas > Pseudomonas sp. R43(2017). The sequence goes on along the minus strand of NZ_NEHJ01000001.1, from coordinate 414,569 downwards.
TCCGTAACGAGAGCAAGACTATAGGCCGAACCAATGTCCAAGATTTAATGGTGGATGAGGCTGTAGCCATAGCTCTGGCAGCGCTAAGGCTGGCCAGCGGTCAACGCAATCCGGTGGCATGGTCGACTTTGTCCTCAGCTGTTTATGCTATTCGTGGAGTCGACGAAGACGACGAGGTACGACGGTACCGAGTTGATCAGGATATACAGGCCTTCCTGGATTCGCTCGGACAAGATATCCGTCCTCGTATGCCTACGGTCGAATTGGCATCGGAAATTGCGGATCGTATTTTTGCTTTTTTAGATGTTACGTCAATGTCGACCACCTACGCCGCATACACCAGCAACGACCTACTCTATATTATGGTGGAAGCGTTTTCACTACACCTCCAACAGGCAGCCTCTGAGACTGCGACCTGGTCGAGCTGTATAGATCGGTTCATAGGTACGTACGACATTTCAATGATGACGGTACATAAGAGCAAGGGACTCGAGTTCGACACCGTATTTTTCATTGGGCTCGACGATCAATCATGGTGGAGTCATACGCCACGAAACCCGGAGGGCATAGCAACATTCTTCGTTGCGCTTTCGAGAGCTAAGCAGCGAGCAATCTTCCTTTTCTGCGCGGGCAGAGGAAGCCGTAATCGTGTTTCCGAGCTGTATCAACTGTTAACCGATGCGGGCGTGGAAGAAATCGAGATTCGTTGAACTTTAAGCGTTCCGATATTTTTCGGTTAGAAAGTCATAGCCGCAGATAGGGCGATTCCTCATCTTATGATTTTTTCAGGGACCTTCGTACAAAAATGGGACAGAGGGGGCGCCTAGGTTTTTGGAGTAAATCAAGGACGTATAAACGGACCCCGTTTTTCTTTTTTCTTTAAAGGATAGAAAAAATGGGACAGATTTATTTTCCAGTAGACAAGGAGGCAAGCATGGCTGGCGAGCTTTATGTAGAGTCCCTCAGTAGCAGTGACGTGGATAACCTTGTCCGGTGTGGCGGCGAGTTAATAGAATCCGTATTCCACTCGGACAAAAGTGACTTGGCTGTTCTGTATGCTCGGGCAGCCCTTGCTGCCGGAGCGCAAAATAGAACAAACCTGCCAGCACATTGCTACATCCGCTTTACGCAAAACAAAACCACGCAAATGGATGTCCTTCGGATGGGCAGGATACTGAATCAGACCTCTCGTCCTCCGGTCATCGTTTCAACAAGGCAGACCCTTGCTGGCTGGGCTCTGCTCAATGATATCCAAAAGGCACAACTACTCTGGGTAGAGCTTGGTAGAGCAGCCGTAACGCTCGAGTTCTACAAGGTCGGACTTTCAACCGTGAATTCCTACTACAAGGATTTCAAAATGTTTCCAGAGTGAATTAAAAATGGGGACTAAAAATAAATCTGTCCCCATTTTTACCTGTCCCATTTTTACTCACGATATGAGGAGTGTAGTGAATGCTCAGTCACTTTTGGCGGCCTGTGATTGGTAATAATTGATAAATGGGATCTGTTATAAGCATAAAGTGAAGCCAGCTAGATCGATGGCTTTGAAAAAATCAGCGAGTCAAAAGTCTATTTTCGTTCCGGATCAAAGTCTGCAAGCAATTTCCTTCCACATATAGTCGTAGTTGTACTTCAACCATTGAACCAGCACCTTATCAATCTGCCTGCGTAGCCAATTATGCTCACGCGCCGCCAGCCTTTCCTCGATCGTAACTCTGAGCCAGTCGGGGTCAAATCCTGTCCAGACAGAGGGCAAGGCTGCTGCAATGTTGGAGAAGCACACTGGCGCTACCTCCGAAAAAAATATTTCGCACAGCACGTCAGGATCTATGCCTTTGACTTGGCGCGCGACATAGTCGTAATCGGTCGGAAAATAGTTGAATGGCTCAGACAGTGCGGATCTGACCTCTGTCAGTTGTGGCTCGGTCAGAAAATGTCCCAATGCGAAAACTCCTCTAGTTCCTCATCAAGCGAGCCCGCTACCACGCCGCCCGCGACGCCACCGGCTACGGATCCAACCAAGACGACGGCAATTGCGCAAATCGGTGCTCCTGGGCCACATAATGCACTGACGCCCATCCCAGCCAGTACGCCGCCTAACGCGCCTCCTCCGACAATGATGCCTTGTCGGGCCGTTTCTTTGGGTTTGTTTTCGGCATTCAGGATTTGATAAGTTGCCAGCGCAGCGGTTACAAGAACGCCAAGCTTGCCCATGATCAGCATTTTTTTAGTGCCTTTCGTGAACTTGGCATCATCCCGGCCAGCGGCTTCCAAAATGGTGTAATGAACCTTCTTTTGCTCTGCAGCTGAAAGGCTTTCATAACTTTTCTTGAAGAGATCGTTGGAATAACGATCCATAAGCCATTTCAGTGTCCTACCGTCTTTTTTCTTCCTTTGTACTACTGCCAGGCCCTGCGCAGAGGTCCACTTGCGATGCTCCACCAAAATTTTGTTTCGCATTTCATGGCTGAACGCTACACCTTCTTGCGCTGTTATCTTTCCTGCTTTCACGTCCTCCATCGTTTGCTGAGACATGCGTTTAATGTTCCTCAGATAGCTAGCCCTGATTTTTTCGTCAGAGATGGCATCCAAAGAAAATCTCAGTGCAGCGCCCTCCATTAGCTCTAACGCTCTATCGAGGGGTGAATCTCGCAAGGCATGCTCACGCTGAACAACATAGCTACCCGTGACAATGTACGGCTCTGTCATAGGATGATCCTTATCCTAAAATTGTATTCAAAAGACTCTCGGTCAGAGAGGAGGACTCTGTGATTGCTTGCTCTTCAAACTTGAGCATCACGCACGTCTTGCCTGATGGGTTAGAAAATTTGACCGCGTTGTCTTCATCAAACACACCAGGAAGCGAAGAACCGTCCTCGAAATGCGCAGTACACGATAAGCCTTTATAGCTCTCGTCAGCAGGAATTCTGAAGGCGATCCACCTAGCATGCCCAGCTATAGGCTCAGGCGGGATAAACTCACAAGGTGAGTGAGTATCACCAATGATCACTGTCGACGATCCGCCGATTACAATGCTGCCATGGGTACCGGCGGTATCGATGGTCGCAGCATTCTTGCCGTTTATGAAAACGGTTGAAGAGAGACCAGAGGACAGCGCACTGCCACAGGTGCATGTATCCCCCTGACGCGCAGCGGGTAAGCCGTCAAAAAAAACATCAGAAGAACCTGTGGCGATGGAGTTGGTGCCATGCCCTGGTAAAGGGCAGTTAGATGGGTCGCTCTTACGCGCAGCCGGCTTGGCCATGGTGACGTCCTGTCAAAAGCTCTCTTGGGCGGCAGAATCTATCACGAACTCCACGCCCACTATCACTTTTTGATCAATCGCGGATCCTGGTAGGGGACTGCTTTCGGCCATAAGCGGTCTTTCGGGCTCGAATCGAACCTACCTCGAAAGCCCGTTTGCGCCGTCGTCGACATCACGCAAAATTCTCTTCAGCTCAGGCCGCGTCCACTTCTCCCAAGGAAATACATCCCGGTCATCGTCGCTGTGCCAATACTCGCCTGCATCAAATGCCTGGTAGATAGAAAATGCCGGCTGGGGCATTTCCGTGTGCATGGACAAGTCGACGATATCGCTGATGACAATATTCATCACCTCATCGCAGTAATGAAAATCGCGGGTGCCCGTGATAAACAGTCTTGCTACTGAGATTGCCAATTGGTTCAAAAGGTCGCGACTGTCGATCTGCAGGTGTTCACACATCACACTTAATTCCGTGTTTGGGGCCTTTTCAATGACCGCAAGTACGTAATCAAGGTTGTCATCACTCAGACCTCTGTTCATAGGGTAAAAGTACTCGCCAATCAGTTTTGCCATGGATTCGGACAGGTTTGTCAGAAAAACATACTGCCAGATGTGCTTGCCGAACGTCCGCTTATGGCCGAAAGCGGACCTTCCGAGTACCTGCTTTTAGCCCGTTTCAAAGGTTAATCAACCTACGCCTTAACCCACCGCCCCCGACTCCAAGCACTCAACGAATCCACCCCAAGCACCAACCCCAACATCGCCAAAATCACCGTCCCCGCCTGCGCCTCCTGAAACAGACTCAAGCTTACATACAACATCTGCCCCAGCCCGCCAGCGCCGACAAACCCCAGCACGCTGGCCATCCGGATGTTGTTCTCCCACCGATACAAACAATACGCCAGCAACTGCGGCGCCAGGTTCGGCAGGGTCCCGTAACAGAACGCTACAACCGGATTTCCCCCTTGCAGCCGAATCGCTTCCGCCGGTTCTGGCGGCGTATTTTCCAATGCCTCAGCAAACAGCCGCCCCAGTACACCGGTGGTGTGCAGGGCCAGAGCCAAGGTGCCGGCGTTAGGACCGAGGCCAGCTGCAAACACCATCAACGCAGCCCACACCAATTCAGGAATGGCGCGCAGGCCGTTGAGCAGCAGGCGGGCGGCGCTTTGTAATGGCCAGCCAAAACGCCCGGCGGCGGGGAGTGCCAATAGCAGTCCCAGGACGGCGGCGAGGAGGGTGCCGAGGGCGGACATGGCGAGGGTTTCCATGGCGCCGTGGAGGATGGCGTTGAGGTAACCGGCGCTGAAGTCGGGGCTCAGGAAGCGGCCAACGTACGAGCCCATTTGTTTAAGGCTGGTGGCGCTGCCGAGTTCTTCGAGGTCGAGGCCCAGGTAGGCGAACGAGGCGATGACGGCGAAGACGATGGCGAGGATCAGCGCCGTGTTGATCAGGCGCTTCATGTCAGCCTCCAGCGCAGCAGGCGGCTGAGTTGGTCGGCCCCGAGCACCAGCAGGAGGAAGGTCAGGAGCATGCTGGCGACTTCGCCGCCGGCGAACATGCGGATCGACAGGTCGATCTGTTGGCCGAGGCCGCCGGCGCCGACGAAGCCCATGACCACCGAGGCGCGGATCGCGCATTCCCAGCGGTACACGGTGTAGGAGAGCAGTTCCGCCGCGACGTTGGGCAGCACGCCGTAGGCGAAACTGGCCAGGCGTCCGCTGCCGGCCTGGAGCAAGGCGTGGGCCGGGCGCTGGTCGGTGGATTCGAAGATTTCCGCGTAGACCTTGCCGAGCATGCCGCTGTAGGTGATGGCGATCGCCAGCACGCCCGCTGCCGGGCCGAGGCCGACGGCGCGCACGAACAGCAGCGCCCAGACGATTTCCGGCACGCTGCGCAGGAAGATCAGCAACCCGCGCACCGGCCAGCGCAGCAACCGGCCCAGCAGGCTCGGGCGGCCACCGTGGGATGCGGCGGACAGTGACAAGGCGCGGCTGGCGAGCAGGCTGGCCGGCACCGCCAATATCAGTGCCAACGCCATGCCGGCGGTGGCGATGGCCAGGGTTTGCAGGGTGGCCTTGAGCAGCAGTTGCAGAAAGTCCCGGTCATGGGCCGGCGGCCAGAAGGTCGAGACGAAGCGGCCCATTTCGCTCTGGCTGTCGGCGTGCAGCAACACGCCGAGGTCGAGTTCGCTGAGCTGAATGCCCGGCCACAGCAGGGCAATCGCCAGCAGTGTCAGCAACAGGCGTGGCAGTGCAGCGGGGTCGCGGGTGTCGGTGCTCAGCATCGTGGAATCTGCACAATCAGCGGCGTCAGGGCCGGCGCCGGGGATTGCAGTTGTTCGTTGGCGTACAGGCTGTCGAGCATGTCGTGGCTGACTTGATCGGACGGGCAATCGAACAGGATTTGCCCCTCGCGCAAGCCGATGATGCGCGGGAAGTGGGCGAGCGCCAGTTCCACCGCGTGCAGGCTCGCCACCAGCGTGACGTGGTGCTCTTGGGCATGACGAGACAGGACCGTCAGGGTGTGCCCGGCGAGGACCGGGTCCATGGCCGATACCGGTTCGTCCGCCAGCATTACGTCCGGCGCCTGATACAGCACGCGAGCGATGCCCACCCGCTGTAACTGCCCGCCAGAGAGTTGCTGGCACTGGCTGAAGAGTTTGTCCGCCAGATCCAGCCGCGCCAATGCCGCGCGGGCGCCGGGGATGTCCAGTGGGTGCAGCAGGTTGATGAGGCTTTTGCCCAGGCTCCATTGCCCGAGTTTGCCGGCCAGCACCGCCGTCACCACCCGTTGCCGGGGCGGCAGGGGCGGTGCCTGATGCACCAGGCCGATTTTTGCGCGCAGGTGTTGGCGCTGACGGGCGGACAAGTGCCAGGCCCGCTGGCCCAGCACGTCGATGTCGCCGCTGCTCGGCCGAATGGCGGTGGCCAACAGGTTGAGCAGGCTGGATTTACCGGCGCCGGACGGGCCGATGATCGCCACCTGCTCGCCGCTGTTGATCTGCAAATCCACACCACGCAGGGCTTCGACGCCGTTGGCGTGGTGCAGAAAGACTTGCTTGAGGCTCAGGGTCATTTCAGCAGTTCGGCGGCGCGGGCGGCTTCCTCGATGCCTTTGTAGTTGTCGGGGCTGGTTTCGATGAAGCGGCTGGCGGCCTGCAGGTCGAGGATTTTCTTCTGCTCGGGGTTGGCCGGGTCGAGGGCGAGGAAGGCTTTTTTGATCTTCGCTGCCAGCGCCGGGTCGAGGGTGCCGCGCACGGTCCAGTTGTAATCGAAGTAGGCCGGAGTAGTGGCGAAGACCTTGACCTTGTTGGTGTCGACCTTGCCGGCGTCCACCAGTTTCTGCCAGACGCTGGCGTTCAGCACACCGGCATCGACCTTGCCGGCCTGCACCCAGGCGACGGTGGCGTCGTGGGCACCGGAGTAGCCGACGCGGCTGAAATAGGTCTCGGGTTTGATGCCGTCCTTGAGCATGAAGTAGCGCGGCATCAGGCTGCCGGAGGTCGACGATACCGAACCGAAGGCGAAGGTCTTGCCCTTGAGGTCGGTGAGGCTTTTTACGTTCGGGTCGGCGGTGATGAATTTGCTGGTGAACTGTGCGTCCTGCTCGCGCTGCACCAGCGGGATCACCGGCGTGGTGGCGTCGGTTTTCAGCCGTGCCTGGACGAAGGTGAAACCGCCCAGCCAGGCCATGTCGAGGCGGTCGGTGGCCAGGGCTTCAACCACGGCCGGGTAGTCGGCCACGGGAACGAATTGCACTTTCATGCCCAATTGCTGCTCCAGATAAGCCCCCAGCGGTTCGAACTTGCGCAGCAGTTCGGTCGGGGCCTCGTCGGGAATCGCGCTGACTTTCAACACGTCTGCGGCCTGGGCCAGCAGGGTGGAAAAGGACAGGGCCAGACCTGCAGTCAGTGCCAGGGTGCGTTTGAGCATGGGAATCTCCGTTTCATGGGCGTCAGGATCGGTGCGTAGCCTGCGGAAAAACGTCGGCGGCTGCAACGTCAGGTTAGACGAATCGGCGCGACAGCGAAGCTCAGTCCACCTGCGCGAAGCGCTCCACCAGCCAGTCGATGAACACCCGCACGCGGTTGCTCAGGTGCCGGTTCGGCGGATACAGCAGGTGGAACGGGTACGCCGGCGGGCGCCAGTCGGTGAGGATCGGCACCAGTTCGCCGCGTTCGATGGCCGCCCTGACTGTGTAGCTGAATGTGTGAATGATCCCCAGCCCCGCCAATCCGGCCGCCAGATGCGCGTTGCTTTCGTTGACGCTGACCAGACCTTTGCCTTCGATTTGATGGCGTTCGCCGTTGCGCTGGAAGTTCGACGGCAGGATGCGCCCGGTGGAGGCCGAGCGATAGGCGATCATTTGATGCCGGGCCAGCTCCAGTGGGTGCATCGGCGTGCCGTGGCGCTGCAAATAGTCGGGCGTGGCGCAGGTGGTCCAGGACACTTCTCCGAGGCGGCGCACAGCCAGAGCCTGTTCGGTCAGCGGGCCGCCGCGAATCACGCAGTCGACGCGCTCGCTGATCAAGTCCACCGGGCGGTCGCTGACGCCCAGATCGACCTGAATGTCCGGATAACGCTCGAAGAACTTCGGCAATTCGGGAATCACCAGCATGGTCGCGGTCGAGCCGCCGATGTCCACGCGAATCCTGCCGCGCGGCAAGCCCTGGGCCTGGCTGAAACCCTGATCGATGTCGTCCAGTTGATGCAGCAGTTGTTGGGTCAGCTGGTAATAGGAAGCGCCGTCGGCTGTAACGGTCAGGCGCCGGGTGGTGCGTTGCAGCAGGCGCACGCCGAGGTGGCTTTCCAGTTGCCCGATCAGTTTGCTGACCGTGGTTTTCGGCTGGTTCAACGAGTCGGCGGCTTTGGTGAACGAACCGCTTTCCACGACGCGGGCGAACACGCGGATCGCCAGTAACTGATTCATCGGGCTGCACTCAAGGATCGAAGACAGGGCTGAGTATTGTGCATATCTGTGCACAAACAAAACCGATTTTGCGGATTTTTCAATTCAATCCACCGGCCTAAAGTCGCTTCCAACGGCTCACCTACGACCCGTCACCTTCCTTGAAACGGTTATTGGAGACACATCATGAGCAACAGACTTGAAGGCAAAATCGCACTGATCACTGGCGGCACCACCGGCATCGGCCTGGCCTCGGCGCAGGAATTCGTCGCCCAGGGCGCCACGGTATTCATCACCGGCCGTCGTCAGGCCGAACTGGACAAAGCGGTCACCGCCATCGGTCCTCGTGCCATCGGCATTCAGGGCGATGTGGCGAAGCTGGACGATCTGGATCGCATCTACCGCGAAATCGCCGAGAAGGCCGGGCACCTCGACATCCTGTTCGCCAATGCCGGTGGCGGCGACATGCTGCCGCTGGGGGCGATCACCGAAGAGCACTTCGACCGGATTTTCGACGCCAACGTGAAGGGCACGCTGTTCACTGTGCAAAAGGCGCTGCCGCTGCTGCGCGATGGCGCTTCAATCTTGCTGACTTCCTCGACCACTTCGGTGCAAGGCACGGAAAACTTCAGCGTCTACAGCGCGAGTAAAGCCGCCGTGCGCAACTTCGCCCGGTCGTGGTTGCTGGACTTGAAACCTCGGCGCATCCGCGTCAACGCCATCAGCCCCGGCCCGGTGCGTACGCCAGGTCTGGCAGGGCTGGTGCCGGCGGAACACGCTCAGGGGCTGTTTGATCAACTGGCGTCGGTGGTGCCGATCGGGCGTCTGGGTGAACCGAGCGAGATCGCCAAGGCTGCGCTGTTCCTGGCTTCGGATGACAGCAGCTTCGTCAACGGCATCGAACTGTTCGTCGACGGCGGCACCGCGCAGATCTGATTGGAGACACTCAATGCCCCGGCACTTGTTCATTCGAGTGTCGGGGCTCGTCTGTTTCATCGGTTTCCTCGGCCGGCGCCTTGTCCCAGATCAGGCGCGGGTCGAAGCTCATGGCCGAGAGCATGGTGAACACCACCACCAGCCCGAAGAACAGAATCCCCGGTCGCGGTTCGATATCCCCCAGCGCCTGAAATTTCACCAGCGCCGCCACCAGTGCGACCACTAGCACGTCGAGCATCGACCAGTAGCCGATCAACTCGACGAACCGGTACAGCTTCGAACGTTCCCGGCGCGCCCAGTGGCTGTCCCGTTGCACGGTGACCAGCAGCAGCGTCAGCGCAATGAATTTGATCCCCGGCACCGCAATACTGGCGATGAAGATGATCAGCGCAATGTCCCACGCGCCGTGTTCCCAGAACTCCAGCACGCCACTCATGATGGTGCTGTCGGCGCCGTTGCCGAGCAGGGTGGTGTTCATCACCGGCAGCAGATTCGCCGGCACGTAAAACGCCAGGGCGGCGAACATGTAGGCCCAGGTCCGGGCCAGGGAGTTGGTCTTGCGCCGGTGCAGCGGCGCGTCGCAGCGCGGGCATTGGTGCGGTTCGTCGGTCATGTCGCAGGCCAGCCCGCAGCTGTGGCACAGGCAAAGGTTGAGTTCGCTGGCGGTCGGTGGTCGTTTCACAGGATGTCCCACAAATCACGTATGTCGCGTCCGGCAACGCGGATCAGCAACAGGCTGAGCACGGCCAGCGCAAACAGGCCGATGCCGGGGATCACATCGAGCATGCCCGCCAGTTTGAACACCGCCACCATCGCCCCGAGCAGGCACACTTCGAGCATGCTCCACGGCCGCAGCGCTTCCAGCCAGCGCATGCACAGCTTGAAGGCCGGCGAGCGGCGCGAGGCGAGGGCGAAGCTCAATACCCAGATGAGCAAAACCAGTTGAAAGGCCGGGGCGATGATGATCGAGATCGCCGCGACCATGGCCATGAAGGTGATCGGCCCCTGACTCAGGGCCAGCACCGAATCCCACAGGGTCGCGCTGTTTTTCAGGCCTTTCATGCTGATGCTCATCACCGGGTAGAAATTGGCGAACAGCCACAGCATCGCGGCGGTGAAACTCAGGGCCAGACGCTGTTCCACGCTCAGATTGTTGTGGCGCTGGAGCACGCCGCCACAGCGGGCGCAGAGTGATTTCTGGTAGCGGGCGAGCGTGGCTTTTTCGTACACGCAGTCGCAGTGCTCGCAGATGATCAGGTGATAAGTCGTGGCCATGGGGCGCTCGAGGGGAGGAGGGCTTGAACCTTCTTCAATATAGGCGCGTTGGGGCATCCGACAACTGTCACATCCCGAAATGCACCTTTGGTCTGCCGGCCCGCCGGGTTTGTGGAAGCGTTCCATACTCCTTGGCGCCGAATTCATTACGAGCAGGAGCAGGACCATGAGTGAAAAACCGACGATTGTGCTGGTACACGGGTTCTGGGGCGGGGCCGCGCATTGGGGCAAGGTCATTGTCGAACTGTCGCGCAAGGGTTACAGCAAGATTCAGGCGGTGGAGATGCCGCTGACGTCACTGGCCGACGACGCCGAGCGCACGCGCAAAATGGTCGCTCAAGTGAGCGGGCCAGTGTTGCTGGTCGGGCATTCCTACGGCGGGGCGGTGATCACCCAGGCCGGCAATCAACCGAATGTAACGGGGCTGGTGTACATCGCCGCTTTCGCCCCGGATCAGGGCGAAAGTCCCGGCGGCATCACTCAGGAACATCTGCCCGCCGCCGCGCCGAATCTCGCCCCGGACAGCGACGGGTTCCTCTGGCTCAAGGCCGACAAGTTCCATGAAAGCTTCTGCCAGGACCTGTCGGCGGATGAGGCGCTGGTGATGGCCGTCACCCAGAAAGCGCCGCTGGCCAGCACTTTCGGCGATGTCATCAGTGATCCGGCGTGGAAGCACAAGCCGTCCTGGTATCAGATTTCCAGTCAGGACCACATGATTCACCCGGACAACCAGAAACGCATGTCGGCCCGGCTCAATGCGAAGAAAGTCATCACCCTCGACGCCAGCCACGCGTCGCTGGCCTCCCGCGCTGCGGAAGTGGCGGCGCTGATCGACGAGGCCGCCAAGGCCTGACACCGACCACGCAACCGGGCGCTTCAGACCGGTTGCGTGGCTTCCTCTTCCGCTATCGCAGCCATCACGCCGGGCCGCTCGGCGATACGCGTCATGTAGTTCGCCAGCGCTGGCCAGTCTTCGATGGCGATGCTGAATGTCGGCAACCACTTCAGAACCGTGAACAAATAGGCATCCGCCACACCGAACGCCTGCATCAGAAAGGGTTGGGTCGCAAGGACGCGGTTCAGGTAATCCAGACGTTTGAAGAGTTTGTGTTTGAAGATCGTTTTAGTGGATTCCGGGATTTCGCTGCTGAACAGTGGCGCGCTGCCGCCGTGGATTTCCGAACTGATGAAGTTCAGGTGCTCCTGCAACCGCGAGCGCTCCCAGGTGCCATTGGCCGGGGCCAGTCTCTGGTCGGGAGCAAGGTCGGCGAGGTATTGCAGAATTGCCGGCCCTTCGGTCAGCACATCGCCGTTATCGAGCATCAGTGCGGCCACATAGCCTTTTGGATTGATCTCGCGAAAGTCGCTGCCGTCGGCGGTGCGCTTGGTCTGGTTGTTGACCCGGATCAGCTCAAACGGCAAGCCCAGTTCACGCAGGACGATGTGCGGGGCCAGCGAACAGGTCATGGGGGCGAAGTACAGTTTCATGGGTTCTCCTTCAAATGAAGGCCCAGAATCCGGCATTGTGGCGGCGCTTCGCAAAGGACATCTGCGGTGCTAGCGTATGACAAAATCTCATGGACTCAAGAAGCCCCATGCAAACCCGACTACCGTCGCTCAATGGATTGCGCGCCTTCGAATGTGCGGCCCGACACCTGAGTTTTACCCGCGCCGCCGAAGAGCTGAACGTCACGCAAACCGCGATCAGCCATCAGATCCGCCGCCTCGAAGATGAACTCGGCGTACGCCTGTTCATGCGTTTGAAGGACGGACTGGCGCTGACCGATGAGGGCAACGCTTATTTTCCCGGTATTCGATCGGCGTTTATGGAGCTGCGCCATTCGACCGAGCGTTTGCTGGAGGCGAACAATCAAAGCGTCCTGACGATCAGCACTTTGGTTTCGGTTGCATCCAAATGGCTGTTGCCGCGTCTGCCGTCCTTTCGTGAGGCGTTTCCCGAGATCGATGTGCGCATCAGTGCGTCCACGGAGTTGGTGGACTTTCGCAAGGGCGGCATCGATGCGGCGATCCGCTACGGCAACGGAAACTGGCCGGGACTGCGCGCCGACTGGCTGATGGCCGACGAGATATTCCCGGTGTGCAGCCCGCGCCTGCTCGCCGGGCCGGATCCGATCAAAGCGCCGGCTGATCTGGCCCGGCACACTTTGCTGCACGTCAGCGGGCAGACTGCCGATGACTGGAGCGCCTGGCTGAACGCCGCAGGTCAACCGCCGCTCCCGGCCAAAGGCCCGCGCCTGACCTTCGACCTGGCCATGATGGCGGTGCAGTCGGCGATTGACGGGCAGGGCGTGTGTATCGGGCGATCGACCTACGTCGAGGACGATTTACGCGCGGGGAGGCTGGTGGCGCCGTTTGATTTGCGGCTCAAGTCCGACTCGGGTTTCTACTTCGTCACGCCCCATGATAACGCCGGTTCGAAAAAGATCGTCGCCTTTAGGCAGTGGCTGTCGCAGGTGGTGCGAGTTGTATGAGCGTGTATCAATCCCGCCCTTATACACAGTGAGCTAACAAGCGCCGATATCGGGACACATTCCCGGTACATGCCATCCTCAAAGTAGTGGCGTCACTTCACTACTTCCAAGAGGGCAACACCATGCGCCGCACACTCCTGATGACCGCAGCCGCCGTACTGGTTTCAATGACCGGCCTGGCAAACGCCGCCGACACTCAATCTGCTGCCCCGGCGAAGAGCTGGCAACAAGGCCTGAGCCGTACCGATCTGGTGCATCAGGACCTGGGCGCTGCGGATCGCGAAGTGATCCAGGCCCGGGTCGATTTCGAACCGGGCATCACCTCGCCGCGGCACGCACACCCGGGCGTTGAAGTCGCCTACGTCATCAGCGGCACCTTCGAATACCAGCTCGAAGGCCGGGCACCGGTGACGCTGAAGGCCGGCGATTCGCTGTTCATCCCGGAAGGCGTGGCGCACATCGCGAAGAACATCGGCAACGACAAGGGCTCGGAGCTGGCGACTTACATCGTCAAGAAGGGTGAGCCGTTGCTGATCCTCAAGCAATAACTCCCCGGGATACTGAAAAGGCCTGCCAATGTGGCAGGCCTTTTTTGTTGTCGGCGGATTCAACGCAGACTGATGCCGCCCGATTCGAACTGAAGCAACTTCAGCGCGCATCCACCTCTTTCACAACCCCGGCAGATGCCCTTTGCTTGCGCCGCTTGAGCCAGCTGAAAAACGCATGCACCGTATGCAAAACAGCCGTCAGCACGCCAAGCAGCAGGATGATGAAAAGGATGATCAGCGGGATGCTTTCGTGCGAGAACATGGTGGGTTACTCCTGTAGTCACTATGTTGGAATCCGCAGACTAGACGCATCCGGCGAGGTTTTTGGTGAACGTATGTTCATCCTCGGGCGCTTCAATTGTGCTACGGCGGGGCGGTGGATTTGCTCCGGGATCGTCATCCATCGCATGCTGAGCGCCTCAATCACCATCACTGAAGAGGTTCCCCTTGCAGACCCTCCGCCGCGCCCGACCCGAAGACGCCGCGCCCATCGCCGCACTGGTCGATGAGGCCTACAGCCCCTACATCCCGCGCATCGGCCGCAAACCCGCGCCGATGCTCGACGACTACGAACAAGTGCTGCGCGAAACCGACACATTCGTGCTGACCGAAAACGATGAAATCCTCGGTGTGCTGGTGATGAGCCAGGAAGGCAAGGAGTTGCTGCTGATCAACGTCGCCGTGTCGCCCCGGCACAAGGGCAAGGGCCTCGGCAAAGTGCTGATGACCTTCTGTGAAAAGCATGCGTTGAGTCTCGGTTGCGAGGCGGTGCGGCTGTACACCCACGAGCGGATGACCGAGAACGTCGCCATCTATGAAAAGCTCGGTTTTGTGGAAACCCATCGCGCCACCGAGGACGGATTTGCCCGGGTTTTCATGCGCAAAACGCTTGTCGGCTCTCGCTGACCGTCACCCGGGCATGTCGAAATCAGGCATCGGCATGCCGCACTCGAGCTATTTGCGTTCAACTTCAGCCACGTAAGGTGAGGCGTCCATCAGAGAACAACAAAAACAATGAACAGCCTGAATTCGAAGGAATCGAGCGGTCAACTGGCGCAGGGGTTCAAGCCTCGCCACGTGACCATGTTGTCAATCGCAGGAATCATCGGCGCGGGGTTGTTTGTCGGTTCCGGGCACGCCATCGCGGCGGCGGGGCCGGCGGTGTTGCTGGCGTATCTGTTTTCCGGCCTGTTGGTGGTGCTGGTCATGCGCATGCTGGGGGAAATGGCGGTGGCCCGACCGGACACCGGATCGTTCTCCACCTACGCCGATCAGGCCATCGGCCGTTGGGCCGGCTTCACCATCGGCTGGCTCTACTGGTGGTTCTGGGTGCTGGTCATCCCCATCGAAGCGCTGGCCGCCGGGCATGTCTTGAATCAATGGTTTCCCCAGATCGATGCCTGGCTGTTCGCGCTGGTGTCGATCATCCTGCTGGTGATTACCAACCTGTTCAGTGTCTCCAAATACGGCGAGTTCGAATTCTGGTTCGCCATGGCCAAGGTCGTGGCGATCATCGGTTTCATCGGCGTGGGTTTTGCCGTGCTGATGGGCTGGATTCCCGAGCGTGAAGCCAGCGGCCTCAGCCGGTTGATGGAAGAACACGGCGGGTTCGCCCCCAATGGTCTGTCGGCGGTGGTCGGCGCCTTCATCACCATCATGTTCAGTTTCATCGGCACCGAGGCGGTGACCATCGCCGCCGCCGAATCGGACAATCCGGCACAGAACATCGCCAAGGCCACCCGTTCGGTGATCTGGCGTATCGGCGTGTTTTACCTGCTGTCGATTTTCGTGGTGATTTCCGTGGTGCCCTGGAACGACCCGCTGCTGGCGTCCGTCGGTTCCTATCAGCGCGCACTGGAACTGATGAACGTTCCCCACGCCAAATTCATGGTCGATGTAGTGGTGCTGATCGCCGTGGCCAGTTGCATGAACTCGTCGATCTATATCGCTTCGCGGATGCTGTTTTCCCTGGGGCTTCGCGGCGATGCACCGCACGCATTGAAAGTGACTTCCGGCGCAGGTGTGCCGAGGGCGGCGGTGATTGCCAGCAGCGTCATCGGCGCCGGGGTGACGTTGCTCAGCTACTTCATGCCTGCCGGCCTGTTTCAATTCCTGCTCGCCAGTTCCGGTGCCATCGCGTTGCTGGTGTACCTGGTGATCGCGGTTTCCCAGCTGCGCATGCGCCGGATGCTGCTTCGGCAAAATGTCGAGCTGACCTTTCGCATGTGGCTGTTTCCGTGGCTGACGTATCTGGTGATGGTGTTCATCTGCGCCGCGCTCGCGGTGATGATGGTGACGCCGGAGCATCGTCTGGAAGTGACGTCGACCATTGGCCTGGCGCTGGCGATTTCCTTTATCGGGCTGGTGACCACCCGTCAGCATGGACAGCCGAACGCGTCTGTTCCGGCAAAACAAAACGCCCGAGGCACTGCCTCGGGCGTATAGGAAGGATCGGGATTCAGATCAGGCGCAGGGTCACGTCGATGTTGCCGCGCGTGGCCTTGGAGTAAGGGCAGGTCTGGTGCGCGGCTTCCACCAGCGACTGGGCGACCGAAGGTTCCAGCCCCGGCAGGCTGACATTCAAGCGTGCCTGGAGGAAAAACGCGTCGCCGGTCTTGCCCAGATCGATTTCGGTTTCCACCGCCACATCCGCCGGCAGCCTGATCTTCAGCGCAGCCGCCGCTTTGCCCATGGCGCCGATGAAACAGGCCGACCAGCCGGCCGCCAGCAGTTGTTCCGGGTTGGTGCCACTGCCGTTGGAACCCGGTGGCGACAGCTTGACGTCCAGATTGCCGTCGGAACTGCGTGAGGCGCCATCGCGTCCGCCGGTGGTGCGGGTCTTGCCGGTGTACAGCACGGTGTCGATTTGATTGATCATGAGAAGGTCTGCCTGTGTGAGTGGTTGAGTCGGAAGGAAGGCTCCGATGGCCCACACTTTTGCATCGGCATGTACCGGGGATGTGTCATGAAACGGGGGTTATGTATCGCTGTGTAGCAATGCGTTCAGCCTGATCGCTGAGACAGCGTCAGCAGAACCCCGAAGCCCACGAGCAGGCCGCCGAACGCCCGGTCAATCCACTGCCGTGCCGCCAGCAGTTTCTCCCGCACCCGCCCGGCCGAGAAACACAGCGCAACCAGGCTGAACCACAACACATGCGCTCCGGCAATGAACAGCCCGTAGGCCATTTGTACCGGCAGGCCGGTGTCCGGCCGGACGACACCCATGAAAAGGCTGACGATGAAAATCGAGGTTTTGGGGTTCAACGCATTGGTGAGAAAACCTGAACGCAACGCGGCCAGATCCGACAGGACAGGTGACGCAGCATCCGGCTGCTGAACCTCAGGTCTGGAGCGAAGCATCTTGATGCCCAGATAAACCAGATACGCAGCCCCCGCCAGTTTCAGTGCATTGAACAACCAGGGCGATTGTTGCAGCACTAATCCGAGCCCGAGCAGGGTGTAGCCGACATGCACCAGCACGCCCAGGCCAATGCCCATCGCCGTAAGTACGCCTGCGCGTCGAGAGAGCAGCAAACCGTTACGCGAGACCAGGGCGAAGTCCGGTCCGGGGCTGATGCATGCCAGCAGTGTGATGGTGATTACGACTATCCATTCGCTCATGGTGGAACCTTGGGTGGGTTGGTGATAGAAATCCATCTTTAACGAAAACGAACGCTGGAACTAACGATGATTTCTGAAGCAGATGGTGAGTCTGACTCACCGTTTTCCGAGGGGCGTATGCCGTCTCTGCTGGCGCTGCGTTGCTTCGAATCCGCCGGCCGGTTCGAGAACTTCGCCCGTGCGGCTGACGAGCTGCATCTGACACCCGGCGCCATCAGCCGGGCCGTGCGCCTGCTTGAAGAGGATCTGGGCGTTGACCTGTTCGAGCGGCGCCAACGAAGAGTTTTCCTGACGGACCCGGGCAGGCGACTGCTGAAAGCGGTGAGCGAAGGATTGGGAGTGATGAACCAGGCCGTCCGCGAGATCCGCACTGAGGCGCGCCGTACGCGGCGGCTGGTCCTGTCGTGCGAGCCCACGCTGTTGATGCGCTGGTTGATTCCGCGCTGGAGTGATTTCCAGAAACAACATCACGGCCCGGACATTCATCTGGTGGCCGGCGGCGGGCCGTTTTCATTTGAACAGGGAATCGACCTGGCCATTCGCCGTGACGATTTCCCCCGGCCTCTCGGTTACCACGCCGAGCGCTTGTTTGCCGAGAAGGTCGGGCCAGTCTGTCGGCCGGATAAAGTTGGTCAGTGGTTCGATGAAAGCGGGAAATGCCTGCGCGCCACGACGCCTCGGCTGCAAACGAGCAGCCGACCCACGGCCTGGCAGGAATGGGCCACCGCAGCGGGCCAGCCGGTTCCTGCGGCACAGATGCAGGCTTTCGAGCATTTTTACTTCAGCATTCAGGCGGCTGTCGCGGGCCTTGGAGTGGCCATTGGTCCGTGGCATCTGGTCCGCGACGATATCGAAAGCGGGGTGTTGGCCGCACCGGCAGGCTTCGTTGAAGACGGCTCGCATTATTGCCTGCTGTCGCCCACGCCTCCCAAACCGGGCAGTCTGGAAATGGATTTGCTGGAGTGGTTGCGGTCGGTGGGTTGAGGCCTGTCGGTTTTCAATGGCTGGCCGGCGTTGCCTTGCCCAGCAAATCAATCCGGCAGCCTGGCGCCGCATCGTTTACCGTCACCCGCATGTCATGCAGGCGCGCAACCGCCGACACCATGCTCAAGCCCAAGCCGTTGCCCGGCGTATGGCGGCTGGATTCCGCGCGGTACAACCGACGCAACACCGCTTCGCGTTCGGCCGGGGGAATGCCGGGGCCATTGTCGGTGACGCGGATTCCGACGTTGTCATGATCGGCAATCACGCTCAGGCGCACCTGACTGTGGTCGGGCGAGAACTTGATGGCGTTGTCGAGCAGGTTGCACAGGGCGTCGAACAGCAGTTGTGCGTCACCGGCCATGATCGCGGGGGCCTGACTGTTTTCGATGGTCAGGCTGATGCCGCGTTCTTCGGCCAGCGGTTCGTACAGTTCGGCGGCATCGGCGCTGATCAGGTTCAGGTCCAGCGGCGCGAAGTGGCTGCGCCGGGCGCTGTTTTCGATTTCGGAAATCCGCAGCAGGGCCTTGAAGGTCAGCAGCAGGGCTTTGGCCTCGGTCAACGCCGCATCGATGCTGGCGGCGTATTGCTCTTCATCCAGACCTCTGCGCTGGGTGCGCTCCAGACCGGCGATCAGGCGCGTCAGCGGAGTGCGCAGGTCGTGGGCGATGTCATCGCACACGCCTTTGACTTCGCTCATCAAACGCTCCAGCTCATCGAGCATGCCGTTGACCACCGAGGCCAGTCGGTCGATGTCATCGTTGTTGCCCTTGACCGGCAAACGTCCTTTCAAATCACCTTCGATGATGCCTTTGATCGAGCGACTGACCTTGTCCAGCCGCCGGTGCGCCGAATAACCCAGCACCACGGCGCCGAGCAGCCCGACCAGCAATAGCAGCAGGCCACCGGAGATCAGCGCGTTGATCAGCAGTTCGTCGAACTCGCGGATGTCGTGGACGTCCTGGGCGACCAGCAAGGTTTTGCCGTCCGCCAGTTTATGCACGATGAAGCGCACCGGCCGATGGTGTCCGTTGGACTTGAGCCAGCGGAATTCCTGCGGTTTGTCGTAGGCGGAGAAGGGCGGCAGTTCTTTGATCACGCCGGCAATGAATTTGCCGTCGGCGTCGAACAGGCTGTGGGGCAGGCGTGCTTCGACGTCCTGCAGGGCGTGTTTGCGGATCTCCTGCAATTGCAGTTCCGGCGGCTGGGCGCTGCGGTTTTCCACTTGTCGATACAGGGCGGTGTCCGCCTCGGTCTTCAGGTAGAACGCCGTTTGCCAGTAGACGTAACCGAACAACGCCAGAAACGAGCAGCCGAACAGCCCGAGAAACAGCAACGCTGTGCGAAAGCTGATGGTGCGCGGGATTTCACTCAGGTGAACGGAGGACATACCCGGCTCCACGAATGGTATGGATCATCGGCGGCTCGCCGTCACCATCGACTTTGCGGCGCAGGCGGCTCATGTGCACTTCGATCACGTTGGTGCGTTCGTCATAGCTGTAATTCCATACCGCTTCGAAGAGCATGGTGCGGGTCACCACCTGATCGGCGTGGCGCACCAGATGTTCGAGTAGCGCGTATTCCCGGGGCACCAGATCGATGGTGCGCTCGCCACGGCGCACGGTGCGGCTCAACAGATCGACCTCCAGGTTACCGACCTTCAGACGGGTTTCCTGAGTCACGGCCACCGGTTCGGCCCGGCGTCGGTTCAGGGCGTCCAGGCGGGCGGTCAGCTCGATGAATTCGAAGGGTTTGGTCAGGTAGTCGTCGCCACCGGCGCGCAAGCCGCGTACCCGTTCGTCCAGCGCACTCAGGGCGCTGAGGATCAGCACCGGCGTATTCACGCTGGCGGCGCGCAACGCGGTGAGCACGCCCAGACCATCGAGGCCGCCGGGCAGCATGCGGTCGAGCACGATCAGGTCGAACGGCTCGCCGAGGGCTTTGAGCAAGCCTTCACGGCCATTGTCGACACTGCTCACGGTGAAACCGTGGTCAGTCAGCGCCGCTTCGATTTCGCGGCGGGTGGGCAAGTCGTCCTCGACGACCAGAACATGGGTCATGGCTTTTGAACCACTCACATCATCAGGCAGAGATGGCATAGTGTGGCAAAGCCTGCGGTTGCGCCACGTTCCCGCCGGATAAATAAAAGTTCAGGTTGGCTTGATGGAGTAGGTGCCTTGCGCATTCTCGTGGTTGAAGATGACGCCCAGACCGCCGCTTACCTGCTGCGCGGTTTGAGCGAAAGCGGGCATGTGGTCGATGTCGCCGGCGATGGCAACAGCGGTCTGGACATGGCGCTGGAAGGCATTCACGACGTGCTGATCGTCGACCGGCGTCTGCCCGGTCTCGACGGCATCGGCCTGATCAAGGCCTTGCGCGCCCGGGAGGTGCGGGTGCCGATCCTGATGCTCAGTGCCCAGGCCTCGACCGAACAGAAGGTCGAAGGCTTGCAGGCCGGTTGTGATGATTACCTGGCCAAGCCTTATGCCTTCGCCGAAGTGCTGGCGCGGCTCGAAGCCTTGCTGCGCGGGCGCGATCAGGTCGCGGGGCCGGCGCGGCAACTGGTGGTTGGCGAGTTGCAGCTGGATTGTGCGACACGCACGGCCGTACGCCGGGGCAAGGTGATTGCCTTGCAGCACCGCGAAGCCTTGTTGCTGGAAAAACTCATGCGCCACAGCGGCCAGATCGTCACCCGCGACATGCTGCTCGACAGTGCCTGGGACTACGACTTCGACCCCAACAACAACGTCATCGACAAACACATCCACCGTTTGCGGCGCAAACTCGATGACGGTTTTGACTACTCGCTGATCCGAACCATCCCCGGCGCCGGCTACAGCTTCCAGACGACGCCCGAGCAAGGCTAAACAAAAGTTTATCTGCCGGGGAACGCTCTGGCAGGCACCCCTCGCTATCTTCGCCGCATTCGTGGATCGCTCCACAAAGGCTCAAGCGGGGAGACAGCTTGCTCATGTCGGTTCCAAAGACCAAGGCGCGCAGACGGCGCGTTGCATTTCAATCATCAGCGACGCTGGTCCTGCTGGGCGTACTGACCCTCGGCGGCTGTTCGATGGTGCCCGAGTATCGGCAGCCCGAGTTGCCGCTGGCCCAACAGTGGAACGCGGCTTCTGGCGGTCAATTCGCTGCGGGCGGTCAATGGTGGCGCGAGTTTCACAGCGCCGAGCTGGATCAGTTGATCGACCGTGGGCTGGCCTCCAACTTCACCCTCAAAGCCGCGATCAGCCGTATCGACGAGGCGCGGGCCTCCGCGCAGGTCACCGGCGCCGGGCAATATCCGGCGCTGAACCTGGGCGGCAACTATCAGCGCCAGAACAACTACGGCACCACGCAAAAACGCAGCGTGTTTGCCGAAGCCACCTATGAAGTGGATTTCTGGGGCAAGCAGCGCGCCGCCGCCGATTCCGCCGATGCGCTGGCCAACGCCACCGCGTTCGATGCCCAGACCCTGCGCATGAGCCTGAGCGCGAGCATTGCCGACAGTTACTTTCAGGTGCTGTCGCTGGAAGAGCGTCTGCGTCTGGCTCAGTCCATCGCCGACGATGCCCGCCAGGTGCTCGATCTGGTGGAAATCCAGGCCAGTCAGGGCGCCGTTTCCAATCTCGAAGTCGCCCAGCAGCGCAACGCCATGCAGACCTTCGAAGCGGCGATGCCACCTCTGCGTCAGCAGCGGGATCAGGCGCTGTATCAACTGGCGGTGCTGGTCGGTGCGCCACCCGAGGGTTTCCATTTGCAGGGCGACAGCCTCGGCGCCGTGCAGGTGCCGCAACCGGCGACCGGTCTGCCCATCGGCCTGCTGCGTCAGCGGCCGGACATTCAGGCTGCCGAAGCGCGGCTGAAGTCTGCCAACTTCGATGTCGGCGTGGCCCGTGCGGCGTTCCTGCCCAACCTGTCGCTGGACCTGCTGGGCGGCATCGACACCCTCGCTGGCGGGCAGATCTGGAGTGTCATCGGCACCCTCGGGCAACCGGTGTTTGCCGGGGGCCAACTCAAGGGCCAGTTGCATTTCGATCAGGCCCACGTACAGGAACTGACCGCCAGTTATCGCGAGTCCATCGTCGAAGCCCTGCAAGACGTCGAAACCCAGATCAGCGCCGCCCGGGAACTCGACAAGAGCTACGCGTTGAACGCCTCGGCGGTGGATTCGGCGCGGGAAGCAGCGCGTCTGGCGCAAGTCCGCTACCGCCTCGGCTCCACCGACTTCCAGACGCTGCTGATCGTCGAACGCACGCAATATCAGGCCGAAGACACGCTGTTGCAGGTTCGTCTGCAACACCTTCAAGCGGCGGTCGGCCTGTTCCGGGCCCTGGGCGGGGACTTTTCCGCTGACGCTCTGGCACTCAATTCTTCTGTTCAGGTGACTCATCCATGACTGTCCTGCACCCACGTCGTCGCACCGTTTTCCTGGGCGTCGCGGCACTTTCGCTGGCGGTGGCCGTCGGCGGTTTTCAATGGATCAAACAGGCCCACGCTGCGCCGGTAAAAACTGATGCCGGCGCGATCCCGGTACAGATGAGCAAGGTCATCCGTCAGGATCTGCCGGTGTGGATCAGTGCCATCGGCAACGTGCAGGCGCTCAACAGCGTCAATGTGCGGGTGAGGGTGGACGGCGAGTTGCAGAAAGTCCTGTTCAACGAGGGGCAGACCGTCACCGCCGGCAGCCTGTTGGCGGTGATTGATCCACGGGTCTATCAGGCCCAGGTCGCCCAGGCGCAGGCGTTGCTGGCCAAGGATCAGGCGCAACTGGCGAACCTCAGGGTCAATCTCGACCGGGCCAGCAAACTCGCAGCCGCGAAAGCCGGGCCGACCCAGGACGTCGACACTTACCGCGCCCAACTCGCGGCGCAACAGGCGACGGTGCAGGCCGATCAGGCGGCGCTGGATGCGGCGCGGCTGCAACTGGAGTTCACTCAGGTCAAGGCGCCGCTGACCGGCCGCACCGGCCAGCGTCTGCTGGATGTCGGCGCGATTGCCCACGGTGCCGAGGCGACGGGGCTGGTGACGATTACCCAGATGAATCCGATCTCCGTCGCGTTCGCTGTCTCCCAGGACGAACTGGCGGAGATCCTCGAAGAGAACGCCAAAGGTGCCTTGCAAGTGGTCGCCATGACCCGCGATGGCCAACAGGAAATCGCCAAAGGTCATCTGAGCTTCATCGACAGCCAGGTGACGGCGACCAGCGGGCAGATCCAGCTCAAGGCGCAGTTCGACAACGCCGACGCGAAACTGTGGCCGGGTGAACTGGTGAGTGCGCGCCTGCTGGTGCAGACCCATCGCGACGTGGCCGTGGTACCCGCCGATGCGGTGCAACTGGGGCGTCAGGGTAATTTCGTCTATGTGGTCGATGCCGATCAGCGGGTACAGCCGCGTCTGGTGGACGCCGCCAATGTGGTGGACGGCAAACAGTGGATTCGTCAGGGCCTGAATGCCGGCGAAACCGTCGTGGTGCAGGGCCAGTCGCGGGTGGCGCCGGGGCTGAAAGTTGTGCCGGTAAAAACTGACACCAGCGCCGATCTGGCGGAGGCCGCCCGATGAATGCGCTGGCCGGACTGATTCAACGGCGTGTGGGGCTGAGCCTGCTGGCGCTCGGCGTCATGCTGCTCGGGGCTTTCGCGTACTTCCAGTTGCCGGTGGCGCCGCTGCCGACGGTGGATTTCCCGACCATTCAGGTCACCGCCAAACTTTCCGGAGCGAGCGCCGAAACCATGGCGTCATCGGTGGCGACGCCGCTGGAGCGGGCCTTCGCCGCCGTGCCGCAAGTCACTTCGATGACTTCATCCAGCGCCGCCGGCAAGACCCAGGTGGTGCTGCAGTTCGACCTGTCGCGGGACATCGACGGTGCCGCGCAGGACGTACAGACGGCGATCAACACCGCCACCCCGAACCTGCCCAAGACCATGTCCAGCGCGCCGACCTTCAACAAGGTCAACCCGGCCGAAGGTACCGTGCTGTCGCTGGCGGTGACGTCGCCGACCCGCACGCTGCCGGAGCTGGATCGCTACGCCGACAACTACATCGCCCAGCGTCTGTCGCAAATGCCCGGCGTCGGGCTGGTGGATTTCCATGGCGAGCAGAAACCGGCGGTGCGCGTGCAGATTGATCCCGATGCGCTGGCCGCTCGCGGTCTGACACTGGAAGACGTACGCAGCGTGATTGGCGTCAGCACCCTCGATCAGCCCAAAGGCACGCTCGATGGCCAGAGCCGCTCGATCACCCTTGGCGCCACCGACCAGTTGCTCGATCCGCAGCATTATCGCGATCAGGTCGTCGCCTATAAAAACGGCATGCCGATCAAACTCGGCGATCTGGGCCGGGTCATCGCCGGAGCCGAGGACACCCAGCAAGCCGCGCAACTGGGTGGCGAGCCGACGGTCATCGTCGACATCCACAAGCAACCGGGTTTCAACCTGCTGTCGACCATCGCCACGATCAAGGCCAAGTTGCCCGAGCTGACCGCGTCCTTGCCTCGCGACGTGCAGGTGCAAGTGGTGGGCGACCGTACCCAGACCATCGAAGCGTCGGTCAATGACATGCAGTTCACCTTGCTGCTGTCGATTGCGCTGGTGGTCGTGGTGATCTTCGTGTTCCTGCGCAAGGCCACCGCCACGCTGATTCCCAGCCTGACCATTCCGCTGTCGCTGGTGGCCACGTTCGGCGTCATGTATCTGCTCGGCTACAGCCTCGACAACCTGTCGATCATGGGCCTGGCGATTGCCGTCGGGTTCGTGGTGGACGACGCCATCGTGGTGATGGAAAACATCGTCCGACACTTGGAGATGGGCAAATCGCGCCTGCAATCGGCGGTCGATGGCTTGCGCGAAGTCGGCTTCACCATCATCTCGATGACTGTGTCGCTGATTGCGGTGTTCCTGCCGATTCTGTTGATGTCCGGCATCGTCGGGCGCTTGATGCGCGAGTTTGCGGTGACCGTCAGTGTGGCGATCATCATGTCCGGCATTGTCTCGCTGACCATCACCCCGATGCTCTGCGCCTGGCTGCTCAAACCCCATGCCGATCAGGAGGAGGGGTGCTTTGCCCAGGCCTGCGAGCGGGTGTTCGACCGCTTGCACAACGGCTATCGGCGCAGCCTGGACTGGGTGCTCGATCATCAGCGCATCACCATGGCGGTGGCCATCGCCACGCTGGCGGCCACGGCGGTGTTGTATGTCGGCATCCCCAAAGGCTTTTTCCCGCAGCAGGACAACGGTCTGATTCAAGGTGTGGCGGAAGCGGCGGCGGACATTTCGCCGACGGCCATGCGTGCGCAGGTCAACCGTGCGGCGGAGATCATTGGTCAGGATCCGGCGGTGGCGCGGGTGTATTTCTGGATCGGTCCGAACCCGACGGTCAGCCAGGGCAAGGTGATGATCAACCTCAAGCCGTTCAGCGAGCGCACGGCCAGCGCCGCGCAGGTCATCCAGCGCCTGCAACCGGCGCTGGACGGGTTGTCCGGGGTCAAGGTGTTCATGCAGGCCAACCAGGACATCCAGATCGGCGGCCGGGCCAGCAAGACCCAGTATCAGTACACCCTGCAGGACCCGGACAGCGTCGAGCTGGATCACTGGAGCGGGGTGCTGCTGGCCAAACTCAAGACTTTGCCGCAATTGCAGCACGTGACTTCCGACCAGCAGCAGGCCATCCCGCAATCGACGCTGGTGATCGACCGTCCGACCGCTGCGCGTCTTGGCGTAACCGTACAAGCTATCGATGACGTGCTGTACGACGCGTTCGGTCAGCGGCAGATTGCGACCATGTTCACGCAACTGGATCAGAACCATGTGATTCTCGAACTCGATCCGAGCTGGCAAACGTCCACCGCGACCCTTGAACATCTGTTTGTTCGCGCAAGCTCCGGGGCCTTGGTGCCGCTGAACCTGTTGGCCAGCCTGAAGACCGAGCAGGTGCCGATCATCATCAACCATCAGGGCGTGTTCCCGGCCATTACCCTGTCGTTCGACCTCGCGCCGGGGCATGCCTTGAGCGAGGCGGTCAGCGCGATCAATCAGGCGTCGCTGGCGGTCGCCATGCCTGACACCGTGGCGGGCAGTTTTCAGGGTACGGCCCAGGCATTTCAGGACTCGCTGAAGTCGCAACCCTGGCTGATTCTGGCGGCAATCCTGACCGTCTACATCGTGCTCGGGGTGTTGTATGAAAACGCGATCCACCCGCTGACGATCATCTCGACCTTGCCGTCCGCCGGTTTCGGCGCGCTGCTGGCCTTGATGTTGTGCGGGCAGGATCTGTCGGTGCTGGGGATGATCGGGATCATTCTGCTGATCGGCATCGTCAAGAAGAACGCGATCATGATTGTCGACTTCACTTTGCAGGCGCAGCAGCGTGGCTTGTCGCCGCGTGAGGCGGTGAGGGAAGGGTGCCTGTTGCGTTTGCGTCCGATTCTGATGACTTCGCTGGCCGCATTACTCGGGGCTGTGCCGCTTGCATTCGGGCACGGTGCCGGTTCGGAATTGCGTCAGCCGCTGGGCATTGCGATTGTCGGTGGTCTGGCGGTTTCGCAGATCCTGACGCTCTACACCACGCCGGTGGTTTACCTGTGGTTCGAGCGTCGGCGGCGCAAGGCACACGCCGCCGAGGTCATTGAGGCTTCCTGACGCTTACTGCGCCTTGTAGGTCAGGACGGTGAAGGTGTCGGGGTGAAACGCCGGGTCGGGTTTGGGTTGCTCCCGGCTCGGCGCCGGCTGGGTGAAGTCGGCGGTGAACAGGTAGGCCTGACCGCGTTGGGCGTCCAGCACCATGTTGTGAGCCCATGGCCGGGTCCCGACGCTGCCGCGCAACTGGTATTGCCCCTGAGTGTCGCGCTGGACAATCGCAAGGCTGGCGTCCGCGCCGCTGGGCACCAGCAACTGGTCTTTCACCCGATCGTAAGCCAGAGCATTTACGGCGCGGCCGATGGGCAGGGTGCTCAAGGCCTTGCCGGTTTTCAGGTCGGCGACCACCAGAGTCGGATCAGCGCCACGGCAAGCCACGAACAGGCGTTGACGCGATTCGTCCACGGCCAGTGCGCTGGGTTTACTGCAACCCTTGAATGTCCAGAATTGCCGCTGTTCAAGCTTCGCTCCTGAAAGCACGGCGACTTTATCCTCGTCGCGCATGGGGACGATGAATTGACCGTTTTCAAGGATCACCGGGCCGTCGAGTTTTTGCGCTGGAATGTCCACCGCATCGGTCAGGCGATCGGTCTTGGCGTCGATCAGATACAGCGTCGAATGATCGCCGCGCCGGCCGCTGGTGACGATCAGCCGGTCGCGGCTGGCGTCGTAAACCAGGTTGTTGAGGTTGCCTGAATCGAGCTTTAGCCGCTGCAGGACTTGCAGCCGATCCAGCGCCACGATCCCCAACGTTCCATCCATGTTGGCGACATACGCGCGGTTGCGTTCCGGTACGAAGGCAACAGCGTTGGCGCCGGCGGAGTTGTCGAGGGTCTTCAGCAGTTTCTGCTGGTCGACGTCGAACACCGACAGGCCGTTTTCACGACGGGCCACGAACAGTTGCGCGCTCTGTGGTTGCAGGGCGGCGAAGCCCCAACTGTGACCGTCACCGGGCAATGCCTTGGCGGCGTTCAGGGTGTACAGCAGCGGCGCGTCGGCCTCGGCATATTGGGCGCCGGACAGGCAGACCGTCAGGACGGCAAGCGCTCGCCAGGTTTTTGCAAATACCATTCAAAACCTCAAAATTTCAGTGTTCGGCAGGAACGGTTCATGCCCGGTCCATCGCCTCATCCAGCCCTTGATCTTCACCGAGAAAACCGCCGCTCTGATGCTGCCAGAGCCGCGCGTAGGTGCCGTTTCGCTCCAGCAGTTCGGCGTGGGTGCCTTGTTCGATGATGCGGCCCTCGTCCATGACAATCAGCCGGTCCATGGCTGCAATCGTCGACAACCGATGCGCAATGGCGATGACGGTCTTGCCT
Organism: Pseudomonas sp. R43(2017); assembly: GCF_002112345.1. Taxonomy (NCBI): domain Bacteria; kingdom Pseudomonadati; phylum Pseudomonadota; class Gammaproteobacteria; order Pseudomonadales; family Pseudomonadaceae; genus Pseudomonas; species Pseudomonas sp. R43(2017). The sequence continues at coordinate 386,600 of NZ_NEHJ01000001.1, read as the reverse complement.
TGCATCATTTCATCCAGACTTTCCTGGATGGCGACTTCGACTTCGGAATCCAGTGCACTGGTGGCCTCGTCGAGCAACAGGATCGGCGCGTTCTTGAGCATCACCCGGGCAATGGCGATGCGTTGGCGCTGGCCGCCGGACAGCTTGATGCCGCGTTCGCCCACGAGGGTGTCGTAACCGGTGTGACCCTGGCGATCGCTTAGCTGGCTGATGAAACCGTCGGCCTGGGCGTTGACCGCAGCACGGTGAACCTGTGCGTCGGTAGCGTCCGGGCGTCCGTAGGCAATGTTGTCGCGGATCGAGCGGTGCAACAGCGACGTGTCCTGAGTCACCATGCCGATGGCGCTGCGCAGACTGTCCTGCGTCACTTGTGCGATGTTCTGCCCGTCGATGCGAATCGTACCGCTGTCGACGTCATAGAAGCGCAACAGCAGATTGATCAGCGTCGATTTGCCGGCCCCGGAGCGGCCCACCAGGCCGATTTTTTCACCGGCGCGGATGTGCAGGCTCAAGCCGTCGAGCACCTGACGTTCGCCGTTGTAGTTGAAGTGCACGTTGTCGAAGGTCACGGCGCCGCCGGAAGGCACCAGCACGCCGGCGTCGGGCGCGTCTTGCACCTTGGGGCCGCGGGTGAGGGTGGCCATGCCGTCCTGCACGGTGCCGATGTTTTCGAACAGCGAGGTCATCTGCCACATGATCCAGTGGGACATGCCGTTGATCCGCAATGCCATGGCGGTGATCGCAGCCACCGCACCCGCACCGACCTGACCCTGATGCCAGAGCCACAGGGCATAACCGCCGGCACCGAGGATCAGCCCGACCACCAGGGCCTGATTGACGATCTCGAACTGACTGACCAGACGCATCTGGCGAAAACCGGTGAGTTTGAAGTCCTCCATCGCGGCACGCGCAAAATGCGCTTCACGGTTGGAGTGCGAGAACAGTTTGACGGTGGTGATGTTGGTGTAGGCGTCGGAAATACGCCCCGTCATCGACGAGCGCGCATGGGCCTGTTCCTGCCCGACCTGTCCAAGGCGTGGTACGAAATACAGCATCGCCAGCCCGAACAGGGCGACCCAGGCAATGAACGGCAGCATGAGTTTCAGGGCAAAACCGCCGGCCAGGGCGATGATCGCGATGAAATAAACGCCGATACCGGGGGCGATTTCGATGATCGTGAACAGGACTTCGCGTACGGCCAGCGCGGTCTGCATCACTTTGGTCGTGACGCGACCGGAGAACTCGTCGGAAAAGAACGAAAGGCTTTGCCGCAGCATCAGGCGATGGAAATCCCAGCGCAGGCGCAGCGGCAGGTTGATCGCCAGAATCTGGTGCTGGACCATCGTGCGCAACGCCACCAGACCAATGCTGGTGAGCAGGACGATGGCGATGCCCCACAGCACCCGGCTTTCCTGACCGTTCGCGGCACCGCCGGCCTGCCAGGTCGAGAGCAGGTCCACCACTTGCCCGAGAAACGAAAACAGCCAGGCTTCGTAGATCGAAACGCTGGCACTGAGCAGCGCCAGCGCAAGCACGTAGCCACGGGCACCCCGGGTGCAGGCCCACAGAAAACGCATCAGGCCAACGGGCGGTGGCGGCGCCTCGTCGGGCGGGAAAGGATCGAGCCTGCGTTCAAACACGCGAAGCATAAGGGTCTCCGAAATGATCAGGTTCTGGGGAGTATGCCATCTTCGCCGCTGGCCCCGGATAGGAGGACAGCGATCGCTCGGCCATCTTTGACCATTGGTCAGTTCTCAATACTATCCAACAGGGTAAAGACTATTTTTTATCCGGGTCAGCGAAGTGACAGCAGCCCTTGGGAAACGATCACTTTAGCTGAGCCCGGAGACGCAGCTTTCAGGATGGATCTTGAAAGGCGCGGAGCATCGTTCGCTCGATGCGTAACGGAGATCCCGCGCCTTCTCACTTGTTAAGGAGAACGCAGATGGCAAGCAATCGAGTACTCGAAACCTCAGACAAAACGGCGCTCGTCGAAGCCGAGGTGTATCGCTGGTACAACCTGTTTTTCCCGTGGTCACGCGGCATGTCTTCGCAATCGGAAGGCGCCATAAAACCTTTGTACGATGCGCTGGCGGACGATTTTCGTGTGGTGCTCACGGATGGCCAGATCATGGAACGGGCCGACTACTGGGAGCGACTCTGGGGCCTGCATGGCAAGCGTGCCGGGAGCCCCGAATCGCATATCACCAATCTCTCGATCACGCCGCTACCCGGTGGCTTCTTCCTGACGGTATTCGACCTGGTCAAGGACGGAATCACCAAGAAGAAAGTCGACTCGGCGCTCATGCGTCTTGATGAGAACTCCCCATCGGGTATTTCGTGGATTTACGTCCATGAAAGCGAGCACGAGAGGGCGGCTGCGTAAGGTTTCCGATTCACTTCTGTGCGCCGGTCGCGGTGTCAAATCGCCGCGACCTGGGCGACTCATTCTTCGTCGCGGATCTGCATCAGCGCGAATCCCAGCAGATTCAGGCCTTGCCACAGGTCGGGATTGCTCGCGTTTTGGTGATCCTGGGCGAGGCCGATGCCCCAGATGCTGTCGACCGGGCTCGCCTCAACGATGATGCTGGAGCCGGTTTCCTTGAGGAATGCATGCAGTTCCGGGTTCTGCGAGAACTTGGCCCGGTTGGCCCGGACGACAATCTCGTATCGATGTTCCAGCCAATCGTGTTCGTTGAAGCCGCGTACCTTACGGCCAAGCGCTTTGGCTGCGTTGGGTGTGGGCGCCTGGAGCACTTGAGCACGAATGTCCTGATCGCCGAACAAGGCGGCCTTCTCGGCCATCATGAAATGTTCGGCAGTCGCATAGCGTTGCCCGTCGACAACGAATTCGGCTTCAAACCACTGACTGAAGCACGAAGCAGTGACGCCGTGCTTGCTGCGCTGGTGTCCCCAGAAAAAGACATAGTTCAGATCCTCTCCGGCGTTGAAGCGGGAGCGGAGGTCTTCCAGATATTTGGAATCTTGCAATTGGGCTTCCTTGGCAATTGGGTTTTGGCGTGGGAGGTTTACCACGATATGCACTCGCGTTGAAAATCGTTTGAGCTCTGCACGTTTCAAACCTGCGGTCAGTCAGGAGTTTTGTACTGTCATGCTTTGCCAAAACCAAACAATTTACCCAGCCAGCCTGACGACTTCCGTACATAGAAAGGCGTGGTTTGCTTGAGGAAATAATCGCTAAGGCCTGAATCTCCGTCATGAACGCGGTACAGGTCAACGGGCTCGCCATCCGGAGCCGAGTCCCCGGCAACGCTGCCGGCTTCGCGCATGACCTGTTCAAAGTCGCCGTCCGCTTCGATCCCGATGATCAGATGAGGCTTTGGGTCAGCCGAAGCGTCGTGCATCAATGCCAGAAACGCACGCTTCACATTGCGATGCCTGGCAAGTAATTGAGTCAGCGAATTGACCATCTTCGAGGGGTATTGCGACGGTTGTCCGAGCAGTACTTGAGTGTCCTTTTCGACCGTTCGCTGCACCGGTCTTTGGCCGATCTCATCGGAGAGCAGGTAGCGCACTTCCTCAGGGAAAAACTCCTTTCCGTAGGGAGACTTTGGATTGAGGAAAAGAGGCGTGCCCAGCGTGATTTCAAACAGTGATCTGGCCGGGATCTCCAGGTAGGTCTCTTCACTGTTTATGGATCTTTGTAGCGTTTGCAACGAAGAAAAAAACGGGATGACTGCAGAACCGTCGGGCTTTTGCCAGTGCGCAATGCTGATGTTGCTGCCTGCCTCAAGGTTGACTTGCCCCTCGCCAGTGCCGGCGGTGCCGAGGATGTAGATATCCGAATTCAGCAGTGTCTTGAAAAAATCAGGTCGGTGGGCGGGTTCATCCGCCGCTAGTCTGAGTGACTTTTCGAGGGCGTTTTCTTGCTGGGTATCCATGATGTCCATCGGCAGTTCCATCAATGCAGGCAAAAAATGAGTGACAAAGAACGCGCAGTTTTTCACGCTGTTGTGAAAACAGGAAGAACGGAAGCCTTATAAATCCGCGTTACAGCGCTTGCACTGTGGGCATCCAGGGGGTGACTAACTTTACACAACAGCGTCTATGCAGCTCTGCGCAAAGAAGTAATAAGGACGTTACGTGTTTCGAAGGATTGTTTTACTGGTGCTGATTGCCAGTCTGAGCGGGTGTATGGCAACCGCTATGCGTATGGATTATGACAAGCACCGATGCCCCTATATTGGCGTGCGGTTTGACTGGTGGCTGGTCGGTACTTCAAAAGGAAAACTGATTCCCTTTTTACTGATCGACGCGCCGTTTTCCTTGGTGGTCGACACGGTCTTTTTTCCCTTCGAATATCAATACAGCTGCAACCTTTAAGGCGCCAATGGCGATCGGCCGAGGGGCGTTGCTACCGAAGCTCCACCAGATACAGCTCCAGGACCGGCCCACCGCTGCGTGAGCGGCAGGCCGGCAATCTTGCGCGGTTCAACGCTTGAGCAGGTCCAGCGCGACGTCGACGATCATGTCTTCCTGACCGCCAACCATGCGACGCCTGCCCAGTTCGACCAATATGTCCAGGGTCTTGAGGCCGTACCTGGCGGCGGCAATTTCGGCATGCCGCAGGAAGCTTGAATAGACGCCCGCATAACCCAGTGCCAGGGTTTCACGATCAACCCGCACCGGCCGATCCTGCAGCGGGCGAACGATGTCGTCGGCGGCGTCGAGCAGCATGTAGAGATCCGTGCCGTGGTTCCAGCCGAGCCGTTCGGCGGCGGCGATGAACACTTCCAGCGGCGCATTGCCGGCGCCGGCCCCCATGCCAGCGAGACTGGCGTCAATGCGGTCGCAGCCTTCCTCGACGGCGGTTATAGAGTTGGCGACGCCCAGCGACAGGTTGTGGTGGGCGTGCATGCCGGTTTCGGTTTCCGGCTTCAGAACGGCTTTGAATGCCCGGAAGCGCTCGCGAACATCCTGCATGTTCATCGCGCCACCGGAGTCGGCCATGTACACGCAGGTCGCGCCATAGCTTTCCATCAGCCGGGCCTGGGCCGCCAGGTGCTCGGGGGCGATCATGTGGCTCATCATCAGGAAACCGACGGTGTCCATGCCCAGTTCACGGGCATATTCAATGTGCTGTTTCGAAACGTCGGCTTCCGTACAGTGCGTGGCGATGCGCACCACCCGTGCACCGGCGTCATAAGCGGCCTTGAGGTCGTGCACCGTGCCGATCCCCGGCAGCAGCAGGGTGGTGATTTTGGCGTGTTCGAGGACATCGGCCGCTGCTTCGATCCATTCCAGATCGGTATGGGCGGCAAAGCCATAGTTGAAACTCGAACCCTGCAGGCCGTCGCCGTGGGCGATTTCGATCGAATCGACCCGGGCCTTGTCCAGTGCGCGCGCAATGTCCTGCACATTTTGCAGCGAATACTGATGGCGGATGGCATGGCTACCGTCGCGCAGGGTCACGTCGGAGATGTAGATTTTCTTGCCGGGATTGAATGTCATGTCGGGCCCCTCAGGCGTTGAGCATCGACTGCGCCATGCGCTCGGCGGTGGCCAAGGCAGCGGAGGTCATGATATCGAGATTGCCGGCGTAGGCTGGCAGGTAATGGGCGGCGCCTTCGACCTCAAGGAATACCGAGGTCTTGAGGCCGCTGAAGTGTCCCAGCCCCGGAATGTTCAAGGGTGCCGATTCGGCAATGACGTCAAACTGAACCTTCTGTTTCAAACGGTAGCCCGGCACATAGGCCTGGACTGCCGCCACCATCTCCTCGACGGAAGCCTCTATCTGCGCCTGATCGGCGGTTTCGGACAGCACGAACACCGTGTCACGCATCATCAGTGGCGGTTCGGCGGGGTTCATGATGATGATCGCCTTGCCTCTGGAAGCTCCACCCACCATTTCGATGGCTCTGGAAGTAGTTTCCGTAAACTCGTCGATGTTGGCGCGGGTGCCGGGACCGGCCGATTTGCTGGCGATCGAAGCGACGATTTCGGCGTAGTGAACCCGGGCAACACGGGATACGGCGGCGACCACTGGAATGGTCGCCTGACCACCACAGGTGACCATGTTGACGTTGAGTCGATCCAGATTTTCCTCCAGGTTGACCACTGGAATGCAGTAAGGGCCGATAGCCGCCGGAGTGAGGTCGATCAGGCGGATCCCCGGCTTGATCGAGCGCAGGCGTTTTTCGTTCTCGATATGGGCGCTAGCCGAGGTGGCATCGAAGACGAAATCGATGTCCTTGAACGCGTCCATGCGGGTCAGGCCTTCAACCCCCTCGTGGGTGGTCGCAACGCCCATGCGTTCGGCGCGGGCGAGACCGTCGGATACAGGGTCGATTCCGACCATCACCGCCATTTCCAGGTGTCTGGCGTTGCGCAGAATCTTGATCATCAGGTCGGTGCCGATGTTGCCGGAGCCGATGATGGCGACCTTGAGTTTGGTTTGACTCATGGGAGCAATCTCTCAGAAGGGCCAGGCCACGACAGCCTGGCGCAGAAGGACGGGCAGGTCAGATGAAGCGGCAACGGATCTGGCCAAGTCGGGTCAGGTGCAAGCGCAGGCTGTCCCCGGCCACGACAGGTGTCATCGGCCCCAGGGCGCCGGAGAGCAGCACGTCGCCGGCCTGCAAGGGACGGCCCATCCGGGCCATGGTGCGAGCCAGCCACAGGCAGGCGTCCACCGGATTGCCGAGGCATGCGGCACCGACACCGATCGACGCCGTGGCGGCATTTTTTTCCAGCAGCATGCCTTCCAGCCTAAGGTCCAGCGAGGCGAGTGGAGTCGGCTGTTTACCCAACACATACAGCCCGGATGAGGCGTTGTCCGCCACCGTGTCCACCAGCGATATGTTCCAGTTCTCGATGGCCGAGTCGACGATTTCCAGCGCAGGCACCACGTACTCCACCGCCCGCAACAGTTCCGCGAGGGTCGTATCTTCATACGCAAGATCGCGGCCCAGAACGAACGCAATCTCGCCTTCGGCCTTGGGCTGGATCAACTGACTGATCTGGATTTCACCGCCATCGGCGATTTCCATATCGGCGAACAGCATGCCGAAATCCGGTTGATCGACGCCCAGTTGCTGTTGCACGGCAGCCGAGGTCAGTCCGACTTTACGGCCGACCAGACGCCGCCCCTGGGCCAGGGCCCGTTGGGTGTTGATCTCCTGCACGGCATAGGCGCCGGTCAACGAATCGATACCGAAAGTGGACGAGATCCGTGCACAGGGTTCGCGTTGCTCCCGTGCTCTGGCCAGGGCCGCGGCGGCGTCTTGCAGAATTTTCAACGGGAACTGGCTCATGCGATTTTCCTCAGCTGTCGTGGCTCGTCTGCGACGACTTCAGCACCGGGGCTCCATTGCAGCTGGAACTTGAGTTCGTTGATGGCCCGATCCAGATCCGCAGCCTCGACCATGGCGAAGGTGAATTTGTCCGGGCGCACCACGGCGACGGCTCCGCTGGAGAACCCCGAGCGTTTGAACCAGGCGACCATCTCGCCCTGCACGTCCTCCAGTTCGAGCAATTCACTGGTATTGGAACGGTCGGTGTCGGCGCCCTGTGGACGGGTGCCGAACGGGAAGAGGGTGGCGAAACGCGTGTGCTGGATATCCAGCAGTTTCCGGGAGGCCTGACTCAGGTGGGCACGTGGATCGACCTCAAGTCCTATCAAGGCAAAACCGTTGCCCAACAGGTCATCGAGCAATACGCGCTGGCCCTTGAAGGTGCGGACTTCGGGTTGCGGAATCATCCGGCCTTCAGGCGAGCGCCGGTGGCGGCGCGGCATGCCCAGATAACTGTCAGGAGCATAGGTCGGGGCCGGTTTGAAACGGCCTTCGCGAACATAGCGGCCGAGAAATGGCATCGCCAGGACGGTCTTGACCAGCAGGTTGCGCATCAGGCTGGAAACCGGGCTGGACATCGAGACGAAGTCTTTCATCTGCACCGAAATATCAATCATCGCCTTGGCATGGTGGAAGCGTTCGCTGCCATAGGTGTCGAGCAGCCGCTCACCGGCTTGCCCCTTGATCACGGCGTCGATTTTCCAGGCCAGATTGTAGGCGTCACGCACGCCGGAACTCATGCCCTGGCCCATGAACTGCGGCGTCATGTGGGCAGCATCGCCGGCAATCAAAACCCGACCCTTGCGCCAATCCTTCGCCACCAGTGCGTTAAAGGTGTAGACCAGCTTGCGTTTGACCTCGAACTTGTCCGGATCGACGTAACGGCTGATCAGGTTGCGCACCACGGTCGAGTCTTCCATCTGTTCGCGCGTCTGGCCGGGCATCAGCATGAATTCGAAGCGATGGAAACGACCGGGCTGAGGACAGCAGACCGTCGGACAATCCGGGTCGCAGATAAAGCTGAAGTAGGGCAGATGCCGCAAGGCATCCTCGCCTTCCTTCATCTCCAGGTCGACCACCAGCCAGGGTTCGGGAAAGTTCTTGCCACTCATGCCGATGCCCAAGGCCTCACGGACCGTACTGCGGCCGCCGTCAGCCCCCACCAGATAGCGCCCGCGAATGGTTTGCGGGTCGGGATCGACTTCGCAGGCCTGACGCGCATCCGTCGCATCACTGAAGCGGAAGGTGCTGGTGGCCTGATGGGTCACGGTCACGCCCTGTTCATCCTGTGTGAACTGCGTAAGTTCACGACCACGGGCAACCCGCACATTGGGATAACGCTCGAGCAGATCGCTCAGCGTGGTTTCCAGCCAGGGCTGGTAAAGGAAGTTGATGATCGGCCAGCCATAGGGGCGATCGAGGCGCCAGTACTGGCCGAGGATCTTGCCATTGGCCAGCACCCATTGAGCGGGTGTATCGACTTGCATGTTGGCTGAAAGCTCGGCGGCAACACCGGCCGCCTGCATGACGCGCATGCATTCGTCGTCCGTATAGACCGCCCGGGCGTTGCCATAAAACATGGGCTCGCGTTCCAGTACCAGCACCGACAGACCACGCTTGCCGAGCAGATGCGCGAGCGTGGCGCCCGTCGGGCCAAGCCCGGAAATAATCACGTCGACGCTCGTTACAGACTCGTTTTTGTTATTCATGACGATATCTCTCTTACAGCGGTGAATATTCGGGCTTGAGCAACGAACGTGTGCCGCGGGCGAAGTTGCCCAGGTTGGTGGTCAACGTGTGCCAGGCACCGCTTTTCTCCGGGCGATGCCCCCAAAGGCTGATGCCTTGATAGGAGGTTGTGCGCCAAAGAGCCTCATCGACCACCCTGGCGTTGCAACCTAGTTCCAGCTCGAAACCGCTGGGGCTCATCACGTAGAACGATTGCTCACGGTCGTTGGGGTGCTCACCGATTTCGTGGGCCATTTCGAAACCGAGGGTCCGGCAACGCAAATAGGCGTTGGTCAGTTCGCTGACCGAGGTGGTCAGCATGTTCATGTGTTGCACACGGGTACGAATCGGATCCATCGGCAGGCCACGCAAGCGGGCGATGGCAATCGAGTGGTGACGTTCGTTGACCCGGAAGAAATCAATGTCCAGGGTCACTCCGGCAATCCGCTCGACGATGTGGTCGCTGGCTCTTGCATCAAATATTTCCTGCCAGAAACGCTGCATCTGCTGTGGCTTGCGCGAGGTGATCGCCAGGTGGCCCATCCCGGCGGAACCGGTGATGAAACCTGCACTGAGCATGTTCAGTGGCTTGTCGGTCAGCAGCGGTTCCCAGAACAGCTCGACGGCCATGCGTTTGGGACCGAGCACCCGCCAGAACCTTTTCACGCCGCGTTGTGCGGCTTCTTCCGGTTGGCTGGGTTGCGCTTCGATACCGAGGCGTTGCAGGCGTTTGAGCACTTCATCGAGGGTGGCCTGGTCGCGTAATTGCCAGCCGACGGCAAGAAAATCTTCCTGCGGACCGCGCTGGACGATGATCCGCCGCTGGTGCTGATCCATACGAAAAGCCAGGGCTTGTTCGTCCGAGCTGGCCAGATGCAGGCCGATGCCGTGCTGGAGCAGCTCACGCCAACGCGCCAGGTGGCGGGACTCGATCAACGCATAGCCCATGCTGCTGGCGCCGAAGATGTCCGGCGTTGTCCGACTGATCGTTGCTTGATTGTTCATGACGACAACTCAGCGCTTTGTGCGACTGGCGAGGAACGCCAGGGTCACGGAGTTGAATTCGTCCGCGCGTTCCCACTGCACCCAATGACCGGTCCGGCTGAACAGGTAGAGGTTGCAATCCGGCATGCGACTGCGCAGCGTCTCGCCGCCGCTGGGACGATTGACCTTGTCTTCCGCGCCCCAGAGCACCAGGGTCGGAACCTGACAATGCTTGAGGCGTGAATCGCGGGTGAAGTCCCAGCGCGAGAAACGGGGAATGCCCGTTGGCCGACGCAGGGGAGGGGCCGCAATGACCTGCGGGTCGATACTCGCTTCGAAACGTTCGCGGATCATCTCGTCACTGACCTGGCTGCCGTCATACACCAGGTAGTCGCGGATAAAGCGCGTAATCTTGGCCAGCGTCGGGCCTTCACCGTTGTAGTAGTCGAGCAGCAGCTTGAGACCCGGTGTCGGCAGACTGCGAGTGGTATTGACGCCACCGGGGCCCATCAGCACCAGAGCCGACACCCGGCCGGGTGCATCCAGCGCCATGCGCAAGGCACAGGCGCCACCCAACGAGTTGCCCACCACGTGGGCGCTGCTGATGTTCAGGGTGTCGAGCAGGCCGAGCATCGCCCCCGCCAGATCGCCGAAGGGGTCCTTGCGATCCACACCTTTGGTGGATCGGCCGTAACCGGGCATGTCGACCACAATGACGCGGAACTGCCGGGCAAGGGATTCGATATTGCGCGAGTAGTTGGAGAGCCCCGAGGCTCCCGCTCCGCCACCGTGAAGCATCAGCAGGGGATGGCCGACGCCCGTTTCGCTGATGAAAATCTGCCGACGACCCACTTGTACCGTTCGCGAGGTCAGGGCAGGAAGAGGTTCTTTATTGTTCATTGTCAGTTCCTGGCGTAAGGCACTTCGACCCGGGCGGTGGGTCAGTGCTTGCGACAGACTCTAACACTCAAGATTAGAATTGAACAACAGTGTCCAATTGTCTTTTTGCGGGCAATAAAAAAGCCAGATTCCCAAAGGGATCTGGCTCAAGAAAAATCAGCGGAGGACATCAGGCTGCGAGAAGGGGCAGATCCTGAGTAGCGATGCCGCGCGCTTCATCGGCTGGTACGCCGAGCGCCCGGAGAACGAATTCGGCCATATCGGAACCCGCGTCGCGCCAGGTCTTGTGACCCTGAAGTACCAGCATCGTGGCCCCCAGTACGCCACCTCCGATCATCGCCATCACCGAAGGCAGTTGCTCCTGTCGAAAGCTGTATTGCTCACTGCTCAGGCCGCTCAGCACATCGTGCATGGGCGGACCGCTCCACATCTGTTGCAGCGTCTCATTGCTGGCCCCGTAGCGCACGATGAAGGCTCCCCAGTGCGGCTCTTCATGGGCGCGGCGGATATACAGCCGGATACCGGTGGCCAGGCGGACGGCAGGGGACGCATGGGGATCTGTACTGCGCGCGGCCCTGTCGTTCATTTCGGCACTGAGCTGGCTGGCGACATCTTCGAACAGCGTCTCCACCGAGTTGAGGTTGTTGTAGATCGTGCCGCGCGCTACCCCGGCGATCTGTGCCAGTTCGCTGACATTGACCTCTTCGACACGTTTCTCGACAAACAGCCGGATCGCAGCTTCATGGATGCGCTTCTGCACGGGACTGAGTTTCAAAGCAATGAGCTCCAACGGAGAGATTCCGGACATTGAACAAGCGCGTTCAAAATAAAGCAAATCAGCGTTTGCCGATCATTGACATAATTGAACACAAATGTTCAATATTGATCTCAAGAGCTGTACGGCCACCGAGCACGGTTCTTTACCCAGTGGCCGCAGGCACTCGGTCGAAGCCCAAACAAGAGAGTTAGCATGTCAATCAAGCAAGGCCGTATCGATGTCCACCATCACATCATTCCACCTGCATTCGTCGATGCGATGAATGCCAGAGGGCTGCACTCCGTTGCAGGAGCGCCGCTGCCAGACTGGACCCCGGAAAAATCCATTGAGGTGATGGATGCGAACGGCATCGAACGGGCAATTACCTCGCTGTCTGCGCCCGGCGTCCACTTCGGGGACGGAGTCCAACAGGCCAGCGAGCTGGCGCGACGCTGCAACGAGTTCGCCGCGCAGATGCGCACGCGCTATCCGAGCCGCTTCGGCAACTTCGCGGCGCTGCCAATGCCGTTCACCGAGGCCGCCTGCCGTGAAGCCGTTCATGCGCTGGACGTGCTCAAGGCCGAGGGCATTGTTTTGCTGGGCAGCACCGACGGGGTGTTTCTGGGTGATCCGCGCTTCGACGAACTGATGGCCGAACTCGACCGCCGAAAAGCCGTGGTATTCATCCATCCCAACATGCACCAGACCAGCGAAAGCATCGGTCTGCAGACCCCGGGATTTCTCATTGAGTTTCTCTGCGATACCACGCGCTCGGCGGTCAATCTGATCCTCAGCGGGACCATGGAGCGCTATCCCGGCATTCGCTGGATTCTGTCCCACTCCGGCGGCTTCCTGCCGTTTGTGGCCTGGCGTGTCTCGCTGGCCAACATGTTGCCGGAATTTCAGCAACACGCGCCGCAAGGGGTCATGACCTACATCCGTCGCTTTTACTTCGACACGGCGTTGTCACCATCACCTTATTCCATGGCGGCGCTCAAGGAACTGGTGGAACCGTCACACATTCTTTTCGGCAGTGACTATCCCTTCGCCCCGGCTCCCGCCACGGCGCTGCAGTGCCGGACGCTGGAAAGCCTGGAGATGTGGTCGCCGGCGATCATGCATGGCATCAACCGTGCCCATGCACTCAGTCTTTTTCCGCAGTACAGCCAGCCCAATGAAGTGGTTACCCCGGCGCCGGTCTATGAGGGCGAATCCTTCTCTCAACGCTTGCGACGCAGCATGACCCGACCGATCGGTGCGCTGGCAGAGCGGATGCGCAAACGCTGAACCAAACCCGTCGCCATGGATGGCCGGCGACGCTTCTCTTCATTGAATCCAACGATCCATCCGCGTGCCTTGGGTGTTCGCGCCCGCCAAAAAAATAACAAGAGCCAGATCATGACAATAAGAAATCAGCTTTGTGTGCTGGGGCTTTGCCTCACCTCCACTCAACTCCTGGCCAACGGCCTGCAAATCAACGAACAGAGCATCAGCTCGGGAGGCAAGGCTTATTCCGGTCGGGCTTCTGATGTGCAGGACGCCTCGATCGTTTACGGCAACCCCGCCGGCATGTCCCGCCTGGCGGGTGAACACGTCAGTGGCGGTCTCAGTTTCATTGATGTCAGTTCGCGCATCAGCAACGTCAATACCACGGTGTCGGGCACTTCACGCGGCGATATGGTGCCTGATCCGATCGTCGTGCCATCGGGCTTCTACACGCTGCAACTCAACGAGGACTGGCACGTTGGGTTCGGGGTTTACGCCCCGTTTGGCGGGAGCACGGACTACGAAAGCAACTTCCAGGGACGCTACCGCAGTTCGCAGACCCAGGTGAAGGTCGTCACTTTGCAGCCGACGGTCAGTTACCGGATCAATGATCGACTGTCCGTGGGGTTTGGGCCGACGATCAACCGTATCGACGGGCTGCTCGAAAGCAAGATCGCCAACAGCGCGGTGGGCGGGCAGGGCGACGGGACTGTCAAAGTCACCGGCGATGACACGGCCATGGGCTTCAGTCTGGGCATCCTGTTCGACCCGCTCGACGACCTGACCCTGGGGCTCACCTATCACTCCAGAGTCGATTACAAGCTGAGCGGAAACACCAAGGTCTCCGGTGCCAATGGATTGCTGGCACCGATTCCGGCGCTGGGGTTGCCGGGGCTCAACGGCAAATATGACGCGAGTCTGGATTTCACTTCACCGGAAACGGTCGATGCCTCGGCGACCTGGCGCATCAACGATCGACTGGATATCTCTGCCGGCGCGTTGTGGAGCCGCTGGAGCCGCGTGCAGGAATTGAGGGTGCTGAACTCCGGTGTGCCACAGGCCTATGGCCCTTTCGATACGATCCTCGAAACCCTGAAGTGGCGTGATACCTGGTCGTTCTCCACCGGCATGGCCTATCGCCTGAACAAGCAATGGAAGGTTCGTGGCGGGATCGCCTATGAGCCGACGCCGATGCCCAATCAGTACACGTCCACCCGTGCGCCAACGGGAGACCGGAAGATTTTCACGGTTGGCCTGAACTGGCAGATGACCGATCAGACCTCTCTGGATCTGGGGTACGGCTACATCCACGAAGACTCGGTGAAGGTTTCACAGGACACGTCCCAGGGTGGGCTGCGTCCGGGTTACAGCGCCACCTACCAGAACACGGTCAATGGCCTTGGGCTGCAGTTGAATCACAGCTTCTGATCAGTCTTGCTCGACGACAAGATTGCGCTGGACACCCAGATCGACAATGCCGTCCGCGCTACGGATTCTCGCCTCGACCCTGTCGCCCGGCTTGAGGTAGCGCTCGCGGCTAGCCTGGGCCTTCAGAAACAGTTTCCACTTGAGGGCCTCGGGCAGCAGGGCGGCAATGCGCTGGGTGGCGGGTGATGGAATGGCCAGCGCACAGCCGGCCGGAGTGCCTGTGGCAATCAGGTCTCCGGCCGCGAGATCTTGCACGGCAGACAGTTCTGTCAGGGTCTGCGCAGGGGGGTAAACCATGTTCGCGGTATTGTCGTCTTGGCGCAGTTGGTCGTTGACGGTCAGGCGCAGCTGCAAGGCCTTGAGGTAGTGCATCTGGTTGGCTTCCAACAGACACAAATAAGGCCCGACCGGGCCGAAGGTGCGGAAACTTTTGCCTTTGTAGAACTGCATCTGCGGAATCTGGATGTCCCTCGCCGAATAGTCATTGACGATGACCAGTCCGGCCACGAACTGGTGCAGGTTGCTGTCGTCAATCTGGACCGGGCCGTTGATGTCGCTGCGCATGACCAGGCCCAGTTCAATCTCGTAGTCGAGAAAGCGGACATGGCGTGGCTTGATCAGGTCGCTGTCGGCCGGGCAAATGCAACTGGCTGCCTTGGTAAACATCATATTGTACGACTTGGCGTCCGGATCCATCCCGGACTCGATCATGTGCTGACGGTAGTTGGCACCCTGACAGACAAACTGCTGGTTGCGGGTGACCGGGGAGAGCAGTCGTACTTGATTGAGGTCGAGTGTCGGGCTCTTCAGGTCGCGCAACTGCTCGATGCTGACTTGCCGGATGAACTCGCCGGTTGTCGCGTATTGCCCAGAAACGGGCGTGATGCGCTGATTGTGAATACGTCCCCATTGGACGGTGTTGTGATATTCGAAACGGACAACCTGCACAGCCATGACAACGACTCCTGAGGGGTGAGGAGGGGGCCAGCGCCAACCTCGTGTGGTTTGCGACGCTGCAAAATCAGGCGAACAGGCGGGCCAGTGTGATCAGCTTGCGCACGCTCAGATCCGGACTGCGGCGAAGATGGCGGAACAAGGAAAGAACATTCGCCGGTGTCAGTTTCGGTTTGGTAAAACTTCTGGGCATGGATTCGCCCCACTGGGACATCGCCGCTGCGCTGACACTGTGCAGACCTGTGGGCTGGTCGGCAGTGAACCGGTCACCATCACAATAGTGCTCGTGCTTGTCGCCGAACGGGTCCTGCCAGTAATCGAAGATCTGGCTTCCAAGAATGTGCCGGCCAATACCCCAGGCATGGCGCCAACCCCGGTCCCGAAGAACCTTCTGGCCCATTCCGACGGCATCCAGGTCGACCACCTCATAAGCGCTATGGCTGTAGGCCGGCATGAATCCCTGGGCCAGGGCCAGCGTGTGATGGTCGGCTGGCGTGTCGCCCAGATTCAGACGCAGAAAGGCCACCGCCGGCGAACCGTCAGGCAGCAACTGCACGTCGCTGGGAATGAATCCGAAGTGTTGTGTGTACCAGGCACACGTGCGCTGGAAGTCCGCCACTTCCAGCACGAGATGGCCAAGGCGGATGATCTCCGGTGGAGCAATCGGCGGACGCTGGGTTGCATTGATGCGCACCACGCTATCCCAGAGGTTGAGCGGCAAGGCCGGGCGATGGGGCCGGGCGCCAACCACTGACTGACCATGAAGGGCCTCGACGAGAAAACCGGACGGGTCTCGCAAGGTGACTTGTTCGCCACCGCCGGGGTGATCGCACGGCATGATGGGTGAGGCTTGTGGTAGCAAGCTCAGACGCTCCAGGTCGGTACGGGAACCGACACTCAGACCGAAACCAATAAAACGTGGCTTCTTGCCGCGATGTACGCGATAGCAATAGGGCGTCGGTCCGGTGCCACGTAAAAGCAGCAGATCCGCATTGCGCAGAACCGTCAGCAGCCCGAAGTCCTGAAGAAAGCGCTCGGTCCGTTCCAGATCCGGCCGTTCGAAAATCAGATGAGTCAGTGCGCGAGCGCGTACGGTGGGAGCGTCGTGGCGTGCTGGCTGTGCGGGATTGAGCTTCACTATGGGAGCCTCTAGGCGCAAGAGTATGGCGTAGCGCAAGTTGAACATGGTCGTTCAATTTGAGTCAAATGTGTCGCCTTGGTGAATTCCGGAAAACATACTTCGCCTTTTGCCCGCCGGCCGAATGTGAAGAACTGATTGAGTTGATGATCAGCCGCGAAGACGAGCAATCCGCGCTGGCAGCGGACCGGCGGTTTGTTGAGCGATTGGTTGGGCATACGGTAAGCAAGGGATACGGAGAAAATAATTCCCACTGGGGCCAGGAGCGCAAGATCGCGGCCATCGCCATTCCGATCACCCATGAGTCGCGGCTAATGGGCTGCCTGAACCTGGTGTACAACACCAAGGCGATGTCGGTGGAGGAAGCGGCTCGGCGTTATCTGCCAGCGATGCACAGTGTGGTGCGAAAGATCCAGGTTGAGTTGAGTGGCGAATCGGAGTGACAGGCCATAAGCAGGTTACGTAAAGTTCCGCTCTGACACATCATTTAACATAATATACATTACACGTAACTAGATGTTGCGAGATCAGCCCGGTTGCGCACCCGATTTCAATCTCCACCATCTCTCTCCAAGGCACCATGCGCTTGATGCCAGGTGATCACACGATCCATTTCAAATGTACGGCTCTCAATCCTCGTCACGCGTCAGCTTTTCAATCAGCGCTCGATGCTGTGGATACTGCGCCGTGAGTTTCCGCCGATTCCCTATTTCCATGTCCGCAAAATCAAACCCTGGCGAAACCGCTTCGCTGATCAAGCCGAATCCGTTCTCGCCATTCAGCAGTCTGGAGGCTTTCCAGATTCCGCCCGGTACGTGCAGTTGCAGATGTTGTCCTGCCAGAATGTCGCTGCCCATCACGAATGTCTGCAACGAACCGTCAGCCTGAATCAGGCTGTACTCGATGGCGTCGCCCAGATGGAAATAATGCAGGATGTCCGACTGGTTGAAATGAAACTGGCCAACCGGTGAATCTTCGGTCAACAGGTAGTAAATCGACGTCATCAGATAACGCGGTCCGCCCGTTGTTTCGAGCATATCCCGGTGGTCGGCCTGGTAGGTTCTGCGAAAGAATCCGCCTTCGACGTGAGGTTCAAGGTCCAGTGATGCGATCAGGTTAGACGCAGTAATCGAGCGTGGATTCATGACCTGCTCCAACGATTTTCAATACAGCCTGTAATAACTCGACTAAACGGTCATTTAGTGTAGTTAACCTATAATAGCCTCACATTCGAAGACATTCGCTGCACTTCTACTCTTGACTTTACCAAGCCGCAATATGCGAATCCGCCCTCGGCTCAGTCCCGCCACACAACACGCCACTGACCGGATCACGAAGAATGATCTGCCCTCGGCCGTAATCCGTCAGATCACAGGCAATCTGCACCTCATGCCCCCGGCGCATCAAGGCATTGGCCAGATCCCTCGAAGCTCCCTGTTCGATCCCGACCTTCATTCCTCCCAGCCATTGCCAACGCGGAGCGTCCAGCGCCGACTGCGGATTCAATCCGAAATCCACCAGGTTCATGACCATCTGCACATGCCCCTGAGGCTGCATGTACCCGCCCATCACACCAAACGGCCCTAGCGCTTGGCCATCCTTGGTCAGGAAGCCCGGAATGATCGTATGAAACGTCTTCTTGCCCGGCGCCAGGCAGTTGGCATGTTCCGGATCAAGGCTGAATTCCTGCCCTCTGTTCTGTAGCGCAATGCCGCTGTCAGGCAGCACCACACCCGAACCAAAGCCGTGGTAATTGCTCTGGATGAACGAAACCATGTTGCCTTGCCCATCGGCCGTCGCCAGATAAACCGTGCCGCTGGCGTGTGGATCCCCAGGCTTCGGTGGCTGAGATTTATCGCCAATCTGCCCACGGCGCCGCGCGCTGTAGTCATCACTCAACAAATCGGCCACCGCCACGCGCATGTGCAGTGGATCGGTGATGTAGTGCAAGCCATCGCTGTAGGCCAGCTTCATGGCCTCCAGCTGACGATGCCAGGTCTGTTGGCTGTCGCGATGATCGAAGTCGAAACCTTCGAGAATCTTCAGCGCCATCAACGCAACCAGACCCTGGCCGCTTGGCGGGATTTCCCAGACATCCACACCACGATAGTTGACGTGGATCGGTTCCACCCACTGCGCACGGTAATGTTCCAGATCCGTGGCTCGCAGATACCCGCCAGTCGCCCGTGAATGAGCATCCAGCCGTTGGGCCAACGCGCCACGATACAAACTCTCACAGCGGCTCTGCGCCAGTTCTTCAAGCGTCCGCGCTTGTGCCGGATTGCGAAACAGCTCCCCTGCCCTCGGCGCCCGCCCCTCGATCAGGAACGTATCGAACCAGGCGTCCAGCACTTCGTCGCGATGGGGACTGAACTCGTCCAGAGCGACCTGCCACTGATGGGCAACCACGGGCGATAGCGGAAAACCATCCCGCGCCAGGCTGATCGCTGGTTGCAGCAAGTCAGCAAACGGCAGTACCCCGAAGCGTTGAGAAAGCTCGGCCCACGCCGATGGACAACCGGGCACCGTCACCGGCGTCCAGCCATACAGCGGCATTTGTTCATGACCAGCCGCCTTGACTGCTTCAATGCTTAACGCAGCCGGCGCATGACCGTTGGCATTGAGTCCATGCAACTGATCCTTGAACCAGACCAGGGCAAAAGCATCACCGCCAAGACCGCAACCCGTAGGCTCGACCACAGTCAGCGCTGCCGCAGTGGCGATGGCGGCGTCGATCGCATTGCCACCCTTTTGCATCATTTCAATACCGGCCTGAGCAGCCAGTGGCTGGGACGCCGCCACCATGCCGCGACGGGCAAACACGCTTTGGCGTTGCGACGGATACGGATACTCGTGAGCAGAAAAATTCAGCATGGCAAAGACTCTTCAAAACAAGGATTTATTGGCCGGACTTGATCCGGTTCCATTCGCGGGTCATCAGGCGCTGGATGTTTTCCGGCAGATCGGCAGAGACAAAGGTGTGACTGATCACCTCATCGCCCGGATAGATCGCCGGGTTGCCGCTGACCTTGGGATCCATCAAGGGCGTGGCGTCCTTGTTCGGGTTCGCATACCCGACATAGTCACTGACCGACGCAATCACCTCGGGCCGCAGCAGATAGTTGATCACCGCATGGGCGTTGGCCACGTTGCGGGCATCCTTGGGGATCGCCAGCATGTCGAACCACAGGTTCACGCCTTCCTTGGGAATAACGTAGCGGATATCGATGTTTTTCCCGGCCTCGCGAGCCCGGGTCTGGGCCTGCATCACGTCGCCGGAGTAACCGATCGCCACACAGATATCGCCATTGGCCAGGTCCGCGGTGTACTTCGATGAGTTGAAGTAAGTCACCGACGGCCGCAAGGTCATCAGCAGTTTCGACGCCTGCTTGTAGTCGTCCGGCTTGACGCTGTTGGGGTCCAGCCCGAGATAAAGCATGGCTTGAGGAATGATTTTCACCGGCGCATCGAGAAAGGCCACGCCACAGCTTTTGAGTCTGGACAGGTTCTGCGGATCGAACACCATGGCCCAAGAATCCAGCGGCACGTCCTTGCCCAGCACCGCGCGAACCTTCTCCTCGTTGTAGCCGATGCCCACCGTGCCCCACATATAAGGCACGGCATAACGATTGCCCGGATCAGCCGCTTCCAGACGCTGCATCAAACGCGGATCAAGGTGCTTCCAGTTATCCAGCAGTTCACGCTGCAGCGGCTGATAGGCGCCGGCCCGGATCTGCTTCGACAGAAACTGGCTGGAAGGCACCACCACGTCATACCCCGAGTGCCCGGAAAGCAGCTTGGCCTCGAGCATTTCATTGGTGTCGAAGATGTCGTACTGCACCTTGATGGCGCTGTCTTTTTCGAAGTTCTTCAGGGTGTCGGGGCCAATGTAGTCGGACCAGTTGTAGACCTTCACCACCGGGTCGGCAGCCTGGATCATGGGCACCACGGCACCACGGCAGCACAGCACAGGGCCGCAAACACGCTCGATAAACGCATCGTCAATATCCTTGTGAGTCTCACAGCACGCGGCTGAGAAAGGCTTGGGTACGGGGGTGAGTGGGGTGACTGAAAATCTGTTCCGGTGGGCCCTGTTCGATCAGTTCACCTTGATCGAGTACCACCACACGGTCGGCGACCTCTCGGGCAAAACCCATTTCATGGGTGACCACCAACATCGTCATGCCCTCCTCTGCCAGTTCCTTCATCACCTGCAGAACCTCACCGACGGTTTCCGGATCCAGCGCACTGGTGGGTTCGTCGAACAGCATCGCCTGGGGCTTCATGGCCAGGGCCCGGGCAATCGCCACCCGCTGCTGTTGGCCACCGGAAAGCATCGACGGGTAATGGTTGGCCTTCTCGGCCAATCCGACGCGTTTGAGCAGTGCCCGCGCCTGTTCCTCCGCCGCTTTGCGCGGCACACCCAACACTTGAATCGGTGCTTCGATGATGTTTTCCAGCGCGGTCATGTGCGGGAACAGATTGAAGCGCTGGAACACCATGCCGATGTCCCGCCGCTGACGGGCAATGTTGCGTTCCGAATCCCGCACCAGACTGCCATCGGCCTTGGTGCGATAGCCCATGGACTGGCCGTTGACGCGGATCTGCCCGGACTGAATGTCTTCCAGCAAATTGATGCAGCGGATAAACGTGGTTTTGCCGGAGCCCGAGGCGCCGATCAGCACCACCACTTCACCGCGCCGGACTTGCAGGGAAATCCCTTTGAGAATCTCGAGGTTGCCGAACGACTTGTGAATGTTCAGCGCTTCGATGATCAGTTCGTCACTTTGATGCGCCATGGTCAGCGTCCCCTCAGCAGTTTAAGCGTGCTGCGACCGAACATCCGGCTGGATGCGGGCGGCGGCGACGAAGGTCGGTCCGACTGGCCGAAACGTGTCTCCAGCCAACGCTGGAAGAAGCCCCACAGCGTCGTGAGCAACAGAAAATAGATCGCCACCACGAGGTACAACTCGAACACCCGGAAAGTCGCCGAAGTGACCATTTGCGTGCTGAGCAGCAACTCTTGCACACCGATCACACTGACCAGCGTGGTGTTTTTAAGCATCACGTTGAACTCATTGCCCAGCGGCGGAACGATGACCCGAAACGCCTGCGGCAAGACAATCCGGCGCATCAGTTTGGCGAAGGTCATGCCCAGGGAACGCCCGGCCTCGTATTGCCCTTTGTCGACGGCGCCAATACCGGCACGAATGATCTCGGCCATGTACGCGCCTTCGTTCAGGCCCAGCGCGATGATCGCGGCCTGGATATTGCCGGGGACCACCAGGCCAAACAGCTCGATGTCTTCGAAGCGGAAAATCCCACCCGCCGCCAGCGCCGTGTAGAGAAAGACGATCTGCACCAGCAACGGCGTCCCACGCATCAGCCACACATAAAAGCGCACCGGCAGATGCAGCAACGGGTTCTTCGATAAACGCAGCAACGCCGCCGCCAATCCCAAAACACAACCCAATAACATGGCCAGCACACTGATCAGGCACGTCAGCCAGAGCCCGGTGAGGTAGACCCCGCTGGGCTGCAGCAGGTACTGCCAGAACACATCCCAATTGAAATTCATCAACGCCTACCTCAATCAAGGGTGTCGCTGGAGACGTGCCATTTACTCAGGAGCTGGTTGTAGCTGCCATCGCTGCGCATGTCGGTGATCACCTGCTGCACGGCGGCACTCAGTTGCGGGTCGTCCTTGCGAATGCCCAGGCCGGTGAGAATCCGGCTGAAGGCCGGAACGCCTTCCTCGAACAGGTCCGGGGCCATGGCGGCGTAATAACCGGCGGTTTCCACCGTGGTGCCGTAAGCGTCGACCTGACTGATGCGCAGGGCCTGGAACGCATCGGTGTCGGTGTTGTAGACCACCAGCTTCATCGGTGGCTTGCCGGCCTTGGCCAGGCTTTCATTCTCGGTGTCGAGCAAGGTCTTGATGGTCGACCCGTTGAGCACCGCAATCTTGTGCCCGCTGAGATCGGGCAGGGTCTTGAGCCCTTTCGGATTGCCCTTGGGCACTACCACCGCCTGGCTGGAATACATGTAGTTGACGATGTCGATCACCTCGCGGCGCTCGGGCTTGTCGAACAACTGGTCGACGATCATGTCGCACTGCTTGGCCAGCAACGCCGGCAGCAATCCGGAGAACGGAATCACCCGCCACTCGACCTTCTTGTCCCCCAGACGCTTGGCGACTTCCAGGCCCAGGTCGACGGTCAGCCCTTTGGGCTTTTGCGCTTCATCGAAGGAAACCAGAGGCGGCGAATCCATGCCCGAGCAATAAGTGAGTTTGTCGACCTTGAGCAAACGCTCCGGCACGGTGGGTGCGGCAACCGCCCACTGCGTACAGAGCCCCAGGGAAATTGCAGCCAACAACAAGCGAGACGTATGCATGACCAGACACTCCAGTTCGGTTAGTAACGGGGCAGTTCTCAAAGTCAAAACATCGGCGGGTTCGTTGCCCGCTCTGTGGTTATCGTTCCGATTGCAGAAACTTGATCAGCTCGGGGACCGTGCCTTCGATATGTTCGCGCACCACCGCTTCGGCCTTGACGGCATCGCCGGCGCGAATCGCATCGAGGATCACCACGTGTTCCTCGCGTGCACTCAACGGCTTTTCACCGTGTTGTAGCCAAAGGCGCATGGGAGCTTCGATCAGCGAGTAAAGCGCGCTGATCTGTTTCACCAAACGAGGTCTTCCGCTGAGGCTGCACAGGTATTCATGGAATTTGCGGTGACGGCTGACCCACGCCGCACTCTCGTCGCGGTAGTCATCCATTTCATCGAGCAGACGTTCGAGGGCCGTCAACTGACGCTCACCGATCTTCGGCACGGCGACTCGAATCGCCAGTCCCTCCAGGGCGCTGCGCATCTCGAAGACTTCGTGCATTTCCTCGACATCCAGACCGCTGACGATCGCACCGCGATTGGGTCTTAGCGTCACCAGCCCCTGTGCATCGAGACGTCGAAAGGCTTCGCGCACGGGCATCCGGCTCATGCCGATTTCACCGGCGATGTCTTCGGCGATCAGTCGGTCGCCTTTGCGGTAACGACCGCCGCAGATGCCTTCAAGAAGAAAGTTGTAGGCCTCCTCCTCGGCTGTCATCGGTTGGCGCTGGTCGTAGGCGGGAGCGAATTGCATGGCGGCACCTTTTGTCTTTTTGTATCCAATTATCCACGGATACATAAAAGCAGAATGCGTGCCAAAACCTGCTGCACCGCGCCAAGCGTTTGATTCAGATGAATTAAGGAGAAATTGCGCCGTGCAAAACCATCAGGTCTACCGGCACGAAGATCGGGAATTGCTACCTATTGGCTCATTGCGAGACCGAAAAAGGTGCAGAACGGTAGCCGAGTAACACCCATGGAAAACGACAGCACACTCGCCTGCCTTTACGGCAGACGAATGCCAGGAACCCGAATCTCAGCTGCCATAAACCTTCGCAGCCGGCACCGCCCGATCCATCAACTGCGCCACGGCATCACCCACTTCGCCCACGGCCCAACGGCCCTTCCTGTCCAATTCCGGCCCGCGACGCCAGCCATCGGCAATCGACAACTTGCCGCCCTCCACTTCGAACATCTGCCCATTCACCTCTGCGGACTCCTGCGAACCCAGCCACACCACCAACGGCGCGACGTTCTCCGGGGCAAAATAATCGAACCCCTCCTCCGGTTTTTTCATGACGTCAGCAAACACCCCTTCGGTCATGCCGGTACGCGCCGCCGGGGCCAGGGCGTTGACGGTTATGCCATAGCGCCCAAGCTCCGCCGCTTGCACCAGTGTCAGCGCAGCGATGCCGGCCTTGGCTGCGGCGTAGTTGGACTGACCGATTGAGCCCTGCAAACCCGCTCCGGAGCTGGTGTTGATGATCCGCCCGCTCACGGTCTGGCCAGCCTTTACCTGCTCACGCCAGAAACGCGCAGCGTGGCTGGATATGCAGAAATGCCCCTTGAGGTGCACCGCCATCACCGCATCCCAGTCGGATTCGCTCAGGCTGGTGAACATCCGATCACGGCAGATGCCGGCGTTGTTGACCACCACGTCCAGCCCGCCGAAGGTCTCGATCGCCTGGCGCACGATCAGCGCCGCATCGTCATAGCGGGTGATGTCGTTGCTGTTGGCCACCGCCCGGCCACCCTGGGATTCAATGGCATCCACCACCGCCAGTGCGGCCTCGCGATTGATGTCGTTGACCAGCACTTTCGCGCCCTCGGCGGCGAAGGCCAGCGCATACGCCCTCCCCAGCCCTCCCCCGGCGCCGGTAATGATCACGACGCGGTTTTTACAGATCTGCATGGTGCTGCTCCCTTCAAAACTTCATTCACAAACGTTCGATGATGGTCACGTTGGCCTGCCCGCCGCCTTCGCACATGGTCTGCAAACCGAAACGGCCACCGCTGCGCTCCAGCTCATGCAGCAGGCTGCACATCAAGCGCGTACCGGTGGCGCCCAATGGATGGCCGAGGGCAATCGCGCCGCCGTTGACGTTGGTCTGTTCGTGGGGATAGCCGGTCTCTTTCAGCCACGCCATGGCGACGGAGGCAAAGGCTTCGTTGATCTCGACCCGATCAATGTCTTCCAGCTTCATGCCCGCTCGTTTCAGTGCGTATGCGGTGGCCGGAATCGGCGCCGTCAGCATCCAGATCGGGTCTTCGGCACGCACGCTGAGGTGATGGATTCGCGCGCGCGGTGTCAGTCCGTAGCGCTTGAGTGCCGCTTCGGACACGATCAGCATCGCGCTCGCCGCATCGCAGGTCTGACTGGACACCGCCGCCGTCACCCGGTCGCAGCCAAACAGGAAATCCAGTTCGGCCATTTTCGCGAGGCTGGTCTGACGCGGCGTTTCATCGTGAACCACGTCTGCCAGTGGCACGATTTCCCGCAGGAACCGTCCTTCCTCGATGGCGCGCAATGCCCGTTGATGGGATTCCAGCGAATACGCTTCCAGTTGCTCGCGGGACAACCCCCACTTCTCGGCAATCATCTGCGCCGAACGAAACTGGGTCGGCGGTTGCGCGCCGTAGCGCCGCACCCAGCCTTCGGATCCGCTGAACGGATCACTGAAGCCCAAAGACTCGGCCGCGATCATGGCGGACGAAATCGGAATCTGCGTCATGGTCTGCACGCCGCCGGCGATGACCACATCCTGGGTGCCACTCATCACCGCTTGCGCAGCAAAGTGCACCGCTTGCTGGGACGAGCCGCACTGGCGATCAATCGTGGTGCCGGGCACGGATTGCGACAACCCGGCAGCCAGCCAACTGGTCCGCGCAATGTCCCCGGCCAGCGGGCCGATCGTATCGACGCAGCCAAAGATCACGTCGTCGTAATCCTCATCGGGAATGCCATTGCGCTCGACCAACGCACGCAAGACATGGGCGCCCAGATCGGCCGCGTGAATATGGCTCAAACCACCCTTGCGCCGCCCGGTAGGCGTACGCAGGGCGTCGACAATATAAGCTTCAGGCATGATCTACCTCAGTGCAAAACTTGAAGTCAGGCCGAGTACCCGTGGGAGCGGGCTTGCCCGCGAAGGCGTCAGCACATGAACCACTGATGTTGAATGTTCCACCGCTTTCGCGAGCAAGCTCGCTCCCACATTGGTATCGGTTTAGAAAGTGCTTCCAGCGCCGAGCGCGCATTGGCCACCGAACAACGCCGTGCGGATGCGTTCTTTGTGAGCACCGCGATCGCCCCAGACCTTGTCCAGCGCCCAGGCGCGTTTCATGAACAGATGCAGATCGACTTCCCACGTGTAGCCCATCGCGCCGTGGGCCTGAATGGTGTTCTTCGCCGCCAGCATCGCGGCTTCCGAGGTGGCGAGTTTGGCGTGGGACACCAGCACTGAGCGGTTCGGAAACTGCTCGGCGACGGCATAGGCCGCGCGATACAACGGCCCTTTGGCGAACTCGATCTGCACCGCGACATTAGCCATCAAGTGCTTCACGGCCTGGAAGGAACCCACCGGCTTGCCGAACTGTTTGCGCTCGAAGGTGTAATCCACCGCCAGATCGACCATGCGTTTGGCCAGACCCAACATCTGCGCGGCACTGCCCAGCGCGCCACGATCAACGGCCTCCGCCCACAGTCGCCGCCCCTGTTCGCCCGAGGCCACGCAGGTCGCCGGCGACGGAGTCCAGGAGACCTGGAACAACTGCCGAGCCGGATCGACCGACACATTGCGGGTCAACTGCACCGCACCCGGTTCGACCGCATGCACC
Source organism: Pseudomonas sp. R43(2017) (assembly GCF_002112345.1). Taxonomy (NCBI): domain Bacteria; kingdom Pseudomonadati; phylum Pseudomonadota; class Gammaproteobacteria; order Pseudomonadales; family Pseudomonadaceae; genus Pseudomonas; species Pseudomonas sp. R43(2017). Next base: position 359,905 of record NZ_NEHJ01000001.1, on the reverse strand, counting down.
TCATCGCCATGGGCCAGCAACAGCAGATCGGCGACATGGGCATCGCTGACCAGCGGATTACCCGGTTCGGCAACCGCCAGTCGAGCGCTGCCTTCTGCGATGCGCCCGAGCCAGTCCTGCTTGAGTGCCCCGTGGCGCTCATCAAGTCCGGCGAGCAACGGCACACCCACCAGCATCGTCTCCACCAGCGGTTCGGGCAGCCCGGCATAGCCGCATTCCTGAGCGAGCAGAACGAAGTCCAGCTCGTTCATACCCATTCCGCCAAACGCTTCGGGAACGGTGAGTGCAGTCAGCCCCAACTCGACCAATTGCGCCCACAGTTCATCGCTGCGCCCGCTCTCGGTCTGCCAGAGTTCGCGAATGCGCTCCGGCGTCACCTCGTTGATCAGAAAATGCCTGACGTTGTCCTGGAACAGCAGTTGGTCGCGGCTGAAATTAAAGTCCATGGTCTCTTCCTCAAGCACGCGGCATGCCGAGCATGCGTTCGGCAATGATGTTGCGCTGGATCTCGTTGGTGCCGGCGTAGATCGGCCCGGCCTGGGCAAACAGAAAACCTTCCAGCCAGTGGCCGACATCGCCCGCTGCCGGGGCTTCGGGCAGCAGCTCGCCACGCAGGCCGAGAATACTCATGGCGGTGTCGTGCATGCGCTGATCGAGCTCCGACCAGAAGATTTTGTTGGTCGAGGATTCCGGCCCGATCTTGCCGCCCTGCACCAGTTGCGAGGCAGTGCGGTAGGTGTTGAGGGTGTAGGCCTCGGCGTCCAGCCAGGCGCGCATCACCGCCTCGCCAATGGCCGGGTCGCGGTCGGCCTGCTCGCGATTCGCCTGATACAACTGCACCAGACGTCGCGCCGTTTCCTGAAAACGTGCGGGTGAACGCAGCAGCAAACCGCGCTCGAAACCGGCGGTGGACATCGCCACATGCCAGCCCATGCCCTCGCCGCCCAGCGCGTTTTCTACCGGGACCTTGACGTCGTCGAAGAAGATTTCGGCGAACCCGGGCAACCCGTTGAGCTGCGGAATCGGGCGCACCGTAATCCCCGGTGTATCCAGCGGCAGAAGAATGAACGTCAGGCCATGATGACGCTGAGAGTTCGGGTCGGTGCGGAAGATGCCGAACACCCAGTCGGCCCACACGGCGCGGGTCGACCAGGTCTTCTGGCCGTTGATGACGTAGTGGTCGCCCACCCGTTCGGCCCGCGAACGGATCGCCGCCATATCGGAACCCGCCCCCGGCTCGGACCAGGCCTGGGCCCAGATATCCTCACCGGTGGCCATGCGCGGCAGAAAACGCGCTTTCTGGGCTTCACTGCCGTACTCCATCAGCGTCGGGCCGAGCAGGAAGATGCCGTTCTGGTTGACCCGTGCAGGCGCTTCGGCGCGGTAGTACTCCTCCTCGAAAATCAGCCACTCGATCAAGTCGCAACCACGCCCGCCCAGCTCGACCGGCCAGGTGACCATGCCCCAGCGCTCGTCGTTGAGGCGGTTTTCCCAGGCCCGGTGCTGGGCAAAACCTTGCTCGGTGTCGAATGATTGCAGCGGCTCGCGCGGCACGTTGGCCGTCAGCCACGCCCGTGCTTCGGCACGGAAGGCCTGTTGGGCCGGGGTATAAGTCAGATCCATGTGAGCACCTTCAGCCGTTGAACCGGGCATCACGTTTCTCGATGAACGAGTCCCGTGCTTCCTGTGAATCCAGTGAGCGATAGGCTTCAAGCGTGAAGCCCTGCTCCCAGCGGTATTTGTCTTCCAGATTGCCGTCCTCGATCCCGTTCAGTGCTTCTTTGGCGAGGCTGATCATGGCCGGGCTCTTGGCGGCGATGGAGCGAGCGATCTGCAACGCGGCTTCACGCAAGTCTTCGCGCTTGACCACGCGCTCCACCGCCCCGAGGCGCCAGGCTTCGGTCGCGTTGATCGGCTCGCCGGTGAAGTACATGTGCCGGACCTTCTGCACCGGAAACAACCGCTGCAAATGCGCGCCACCGCCCATGGCGCCACGGTCAACTTCCGGAACGCCAAAAGTGGCGCACTCGGAGGCCACGACAATGTCGGCAGCGCCGCAAAGCCCGATGCCACCACCAAGCACAAAACCGTGCACCGCCACGATCACCGGTTTCGGGTTGCGGTGAATGGCCTTGAAGCTGTCGTAGTTGCCCTTGTTGACCGCCACGATCAGGTTGCCGTCGGCGGCCAGCTCCTTGATGTCGACCCCGGCGCAGAAGCCGCGACCTTCGGCGCGGATCACGATGACCCGCACCCGGTTGTCGGTGCCCAGGCCTTCGATTTCACGGGCGATATCGGCCCAGGTCCGGCAATTGAAGGCGTTGACCGGCGGCTGGTTGAACACCAGCTCGGCAATGCCGTTATCGATACTGACGCTGAATGGATGCATGTTTTTTCCTTTCACGACACGCGACGGCAGAGTTCGTCCAGACGCAACTCCGCGTCTCGAACGATCTGCTCGATCAATTGGGCACAGCTCGGCAGGCTGTCGATGGAGGCCGCGACTTGCCCCGAAGGCAACACACCTTCGGCGGGCAGCCCGTCGACCATGGCTTTCTGAATGACCATCGGCGCGTTGGCGGCCATGATGCTTTGCGCGGCAGTCAGGTCTCCGCTGCTGCGCATCTTCAGAGCGCTGGAAAGCAACTGGGTCAGACTCATGCCGCTATGGCGGCGGTAAGCCAGACCGCTGCGCACCGCCAGCACCCAGCGTTTGAACACACCGCTGGTTTCCAGTCGGTCGAGCAATTCGTTACGGATCATCCGTTGCGGCATGCCGTCGATGGCGCGGCTGACGATGATCGCCGCCGGGTCCTTGATCGCCAGGTAGCGCGCCAGGGTCTGCGCCGGCACCGGGCTTTCGGCACACATCAGAAACCGCGTGCCCATGGCGATACCTTCGGCGCCATAGGCCAGGGCCGACACCAGCCCCCTGCCGTCCTTGAAGCCACCGGCCGCCACCACCGGCACCGACACCGCGTTGACCACTTGATCGAGCAGCAACGACGTCGGCACCGAACCGGTATGCCCCCCGCCCTCGCCGCCCTGCACGGTGACGGCATCGGCGCCCATTTCCACGGCTTTCTGCGCGTGTTTCAGAGCGCCCACCGTGGGAATGCACACCACACCGGCATTCTTCAGGCGCTGGATCATCTGTTTGCCGGGGGACCGGCTGTAACTGACCGCTCGCACCTTGTGGCGCAGCACCAACTCGACGATGTCGTCGGCGTTGGGCTGATACATATGGAAGTTGACCCCGAACGGCTGATCCGTCAGGCGCCGGGTTTCGAGAATCGCGGCCTCCATGTGCTGCGGCTCGATGGTGGCGCCGGCAAGAAAACCGAAAGCGCCGGCATTGCTGGTGGCGGCGACCAGTTTCGGGTCAGCCACCCAGCCCATCGCGGTCTGGATGATCGGATAACGGCAGCCGAGCAACTCGGTCAGCCGGGTATTCAACGAGATCGCCATGTTCACGCCCCACCCGTCGCGCGTTGCGAACTGGCCATGGCCTTGGCGTCGTAGCCGCCGAGCCGGTCGCCGGACACCAGTTCATTGTGGGCATGGGCGAAATGGTGCAGGCCGAAGACCATGTCCATGGTCGCGCGCTTGCCCATCAGGTCTTCGGCGTTGTTCACCGCCTGCTTGCTCAATTGCAGGCCCAGGCGCGGCATCTGGGCGATGCGCCCGGCGATCTCGAGGGTTTCCTGTTCGAGGGATTCGCGAGCCACCACCCGATTGAGCATGCCCATCTGATAGGCGCGAGCCGCCGGCATGCGTTCGCCGAGGAATAGAAACTCCTTCGCAATGCGCGGATTGAGCTCATGTACATGGGCAAAGTACTCGACCCCGGGAATGCCCATGCGTACCACCGGATCGGCAAAGTACGCATCCTCACTGGCCACGATCAGGTCGCAGACCCACGCCAGCATCAGCCCGCCAGCAATGCACGCGCCCTGCACCATGGCGATGGTCGGCTTGGGCATGTCGCGCCAGCGCCGGCACATGCCCAGATAGACCTCCTGTTCCCGGGCGTAAAGAAATTCACCACCGGGCTTGTTGGTGTGGTCGTACCAAAGGCTCGCACGGTCGAACGTCTTATCGACATCCCGCCCCGGCGTGCCGATGTCATGCCCGGCGGAAAAGTGCTTGCCGGCGCCGCGCAGCACGATGACTTTCACCTCGTCGTCATCGCAGGCACGGCGAAACGCCGCGTCCAGCGCGTAGGTCATCTGCGAGTTCTGGGCATTGTGATACTCGGGGCGATTCATGGTGACGAGTGCCACCTCCCCGCGTACCTCGTAGAGCACCACGTCGGCGGCATTATTATCGTTATGTTCAGCCATCACTTTTCTCCGAAACGGTGCGACTCAGCGCTGGCCCGGCGGGTTGTCTTTGAGCTGACTGGCGCGCAGGTTGTGCGGGTCCAGACGCCCGATCAGTTGCAACTGCTCAGCCGTGGGTGCCGCTGTCGTCGGGCAATCCTGTGGCACATGCAGCTCGAACCCGGTGTTGTCCTGCACCTGCTCGACGGTCACGCCGGGGTGCAGCGAACGAATCCGCACCTGCCGTTGCGGGCCGAGAAAGTCCATCACACACAGGTCGGTGACGATCAGGCGGATATCGATCTCGTCCAGCGACCAGCCCCGGGCCAGGCGCGCCGGGTTGTAGCCCACCGAGGCAACCATATCGACCTCGCCTTCGACGAACACCCGACGGTTGTGGCTGGGCACGCAGAACGAGTTGGCATGGCTGATCGAGTTACCGGGAAAGCCCCGCACGCCGAGCATTTGCGCCTTGGGTTTGGCGTAGTCACCGATGCAGGAAATGTTGGCCTGACCGAAGCGATCGATTTGCGTCGGGCCCACAAGCGCATGACGCTTGCCGCTCCAGACATTGTCGAAAATCCGCGAGAAGCCCATCCAGCTGTCGCGCTTTGGTTCGTAGCCGTTGCGTGCGCCGAGTGGCACCGGCTCGGCAACCATGTACGCCTCGGAATCGGTCATCAGCAGCTGCGGATTGCTGGTGAGCATGCTCAATGAAGCGGCCAGTCGCGGAATCACCCCGATCCCGGTGGCGAGCACCTCGCCGTCGTCGCGCCAGGCCTCGGAAGCGGCGCAGATCATCAGCTCGGCGAGGCTGTAAGTCGTTGCAGAAGTCGTCATGTCTAGGCTCGCTTAGTAGACCGGCAGTGGGAGCTGGCGGATGGCGTTCAGGCCGCCGACCTTGTCCAGGTACTGTTCGTGGGTGCAGTCGACATAGTCGCGGACGTACTCCTGCCAGCCCTCGCCGGCCTGGGCCGACGCGTTGTAGGCCTTGAAATGCGCGACATCGAAGCCGTACAGCGGCGCACAGGAAGACGGGTGCGCACCGCCCGGCACGTGGGCCACGGCGGTGGTCAGGTTGCGTTCCCAGAACACTTGATGCGCCCGCGCCGGGTCGGCATGGAAGTAGTCGCTGTCGACCAGATCGTCGCAGGTCACGTAGCTGTGGGTCGCGGCCCGGACGAGCAAGTCGTCCATGTAGTGATCGGGGCCGCTGATCTGGCACACACCGCGCGCATCGGCGCGGTCAACATGAATCAGCGCCGCATCGAGCTTGAGCGCCGGCATGGCGACCCATTGCTTGTTGTCGTCATAGGGCGAGTCGATCAACTTGATTTGCGGGTTGTGCTTCAGCACATCGGTGCCCAACCCCACGGCCGTCGGTATGAACGGCACCTTCATCGCAGCGGCACGCAGACCGAGCAAGAGCATGCCTTCGTCAATTTCCATCACTTGCAGCGCCGCGTCCTGACGCGCCTTGCGGAAGTACGGTTCCAGTGGAATGAAATCCAGCGACACGAAGGCAAACACCAGTTTGCGGACCTTGCCGGCCGCGCAGAGCATGCCGACATCGGCGCCGCCATAGGCGACCACGGTCAGGTCCTTGAGCTTGGAACGCAGAATTTCCCGCACCAGTGCCATGGGTTTGCGCCGCGGGCCCCAGCCACCGATGCCGATGGTCATGCCGTCACGCAGTTGGCCGACCATCTCGGCCGTGGTCATTCGCTTGTCCATCGTCGTATTCCTCATTGGCGACCGACACTGAAGTCATGGCCCCAGTGGCTGACCACGGTGCTTTCGAACGGCGTGTGCCGGTCCCAGTCGACCACCAGGCCATCGCAGCCGTATTCCAGGTCAAACCCGGACGGGGTCTTGATGTAGAACGAGATCATCTGGTCGTTGGTGTGCTGGCCGAGGGTGGCGGACATCTTCACGCCGTTGGCCTGTACCCGGTCGAGGGCCCTGCCGACTTCATCCAGCGCGTTGACCTCAACCATCATGTGCACGCAACCGTGGGGCATCGGGCACTCGAAAATCGCCAGCGAGTGGTGGCGACCGTTGTTGCAATGCAGGAAGTGAATGCGTTTTTGCGGCTCGGCCTGGTCCGGTGTGAAGCGGACTTTCATCAGGTCCGAGAGGCCGAAACCGAGCACCTGTTCGTAGAAATCCCGGCAACGGTCGAAGCTCGGTGCCGGAAGCACCACATGGCCCATGCCCAGTTCGTTGGTGACGAAGCCCTTCACGCCGACCGGTGAAACGAAGCGCGCGAAGTCCTGCAACGGCCCCCAGAACAGTTCGTGACGGTTGCCGTCGGGATCGCTGAAGTGCACCAGTTCCTGGACTTTGCGCTCCCGGGCCTGCGCCTCGGTGCCACGGGTGACTTGCACATCGGCGCGTTCCAGCTCACTGACCGCCTGTTCAAGCGCCGCTTTGCCCGACACTTCCCAACCGCAGGCGCCTAAGCCGTTCTCGGTGCTTTTCTCCACCAGAATCCGGTGGTGGCGCTCGTCCATTTTCAGGTACAGACGCTCATCGTCATCGCTGCCGGCCACCATCATGCCGAGCACCTGACTTGCGTACTGCCGCCACTGCACAAGATCACTGGATAACAGGGTGACGTAACCCAGACCACGGATATCCATGGATGCACTCCTCGTTGTTCTCAGGCCGAGCCGCCCGACGGCGATTGCCGGGAGACTGTATTGAGGCCTATTCAAACGGGTTCACCGGGGGGAAACATCGTCCAATGGGACTAGCGCATGTGCGCAACGCAGGCATAAAAAAACGGGCCTTGGGGACCCGTTGGAAATGGGGACTGGATTCCGTTCCAGACCTTGATTACGCGCTGATGAATGGGGTTCACGCCAACCCTGTGGGAGCGAGCTTGCTCGCGATAGCGGATTTTCAGTACCGAAGGTGCCGACTGACCCGACGCCATCGTCGGAACGCCGCCCGGAGCAAGCTCGCTCCCACAGGGGCACCTCCGTGTCAGGCCTTACGGAAATGCGGAATCACCTTCTCCCCAATATTCTTCAACGTCTCCAGCTGCGCCCACTGCGGCACGGTACCCATCTGGCAGATGAACAGGATTTCGTCAGCGCCGGCGTCGATCAGCCGTTGCACGTAGCCGATGCAGTCCTCAACGGTGCCGTAAGCATGGTTGGGGTTCATCATCGCCATCGTCGGATCGGAGAAATCGACGCTGACCTCTTCCGAGGCAAACCGTGACTTGATCACGCTCTGCCCGTTGCCATCGACAAAGGTGTCGTCCTTCCATTTTTCCGGGTCCGGACGCTCGCCGCCGCCGTACCAGTAACCCAGCGACTCCATGAAATAACGCTGGCCACGGATGCCGATGCGCCGCGCTTCTTCGTTGTTTTCCAGCACGATTGCCGGGCACAGCGCGGCGATGTGGCGGTTGGGGCGGAAGCCCACCTGATGTTTCACATCACGGTTGTCCCAGGCCTGGTGATAGACCTCGACCTTCTTGGCGATTTCTTCCGGGCCGCCAAAACCCAGCACCAGTGCGCCCATGCCACGGCTGCCGGCCTTGTTCAGCGAATCAGTGTTGGTGCAGGCCAGGTACATCGGCGGATGCGGGTCCTGATAAGGCTTGGGATGGATCGGTCGTTTCGGGATCTGCACAAAATCGCCCTGATGCTCGATTTCGTCGAACACGAACATTTTCGGGATCAGGTACATCATCTCGTCGATCTGCGGCTGCAACGTCGTCAGGTCGTAGCCGAAGGTGCCGGCCTCCTGCTGGGTGCCGCCCTTGCCGACGCCGAAGTGCACGCGGCCCTTGGACAGCAGGTCGAGGGTGGCGATGCGCTCGGCGACTTTGACCGGGTGGTTCATCGCCGGCGGCAGGCAGACCACGCCGTGGCCGATGCCGATGCGCTCGGTCTTGCCGGCGACAAACGCCAGCATGGTTTCCGGCGCGGACATGTGCGAGTAGTTGCTGAGCGCCGTGTGCTCCACGCACCAGAACGTATCGAAGCCGAGTTTGTCGGCCAGCACGGCCTGTTCAACGGTGTCTTCGAAAATCTTGCGATCGCCTTCACGGCTGGAATCCACCGTCTGGGCTTCGTAAATCAGGGAAAATTTCATGGTTGATCCTTGTACTTGTTGGATGCGCAACCGGCGCGGGTGAGCGACGCCTTGGCGCTCATGCTCAGGGAAAGCCCGGGCGCCGGAATCCTGCAAACGGACTAGCCGATTCAGCGCAATGGGCTCAGAGGAAAAAGTCGTTGCTGTCCTGGCCCATGCTCACGGCGCCGAGGTTCCAGGCGTACTTCGCCGGGCTGTTGGCAACGTGCGCGCGACCGGTGTGAATGTCGCGAAAGGCGCGGTTGATCGGGTGGCTGCGGAAGATCGTCGAAGCGCCGCTGTTGAACATCAGCTCGCCCACCGCTTTCGCGCACTTGTCGGCGACCAGCGCCGAGTCGTAACGCATCTTTACTCGCTGGGGCATGCTCAGCGGCTCGGCTTTTTGCGCCCGCTCCAGCATCAAGGCGAAGTTGCGATAGAGCACGGTCTTGCATTCGTCGACGCAGACCATGGCGTTGGCCAGCGCCGATTGCGCGGCCGGGTCCTGGACCATCTTGCGTCCGTCGTTGACCCCGACCCGTGCACGGTTGTGCTCGACAAACTGATCCACCGCGCCTTGCAGCGCACCGATGGCTGCCGACGACACCGCCCGCACGAAAATCTGCCCGAACGGCAGGCGAAACAGCGGCGCGGTGTTCACCGCATTCCCGGGGCTGTTCTGCATGAAACCGTCGAATGCCCGATGGGTGCGGTACTCGGGGACGAAGGCGTTCTCGACCAGAATGTCGTGAGAACCGGTGGCTTCGAGACCCATGACGTTCCAGTTATCAAGTATCTGGTAGTCACTGCGCGGCACCAGGAACGTCCGGTAATCTGGCGCGCCACCCGCCTCCTCCGCCGGAACCAGTGCCCCGAGAAACGCCCACTCGCAATGCTTGCTGCCGGACGAAAAGCCCCAGCGCCCGCTGAGCCTGAAACCGCCCTCCACCCGTTCGACCTTGCCCACCGGCATATAGGAAGAAGAGATCAGCACGCTGGAGTCATCGCCCCAGACATCCTGCGCCGCACGGTCGTCGAACAGCGCCATCTGCCAGTTATGAATCGCCACGACGCCGAGCACCCAGGCCGAAGACATGCAGCCCTCGGCGAGGGTCATCTGTACTTCAAAAAAATCCTTGGGCTCCAGTTCATAGCCTTCCCAGCGTGCCGGCTGCAGGATGCGGAAGAACCCCGCGTCCTGAAAATCCTTCAGGGTCTGTTCCGGCAACTGGCCGGCTTGCGCGGCGTCGAGGGCGCGCTCACGCAGAATCGGTACCAGCTCGCGGGCACGCTGGCTCAGACGCTGGCGAATCAGGTCTTGGTTGAGCATTTTTATTGTTCTCCATTGTTCACCCCGTACGCCGGGGCGCGCGTGCAGCGAGGCACGTGCCGCACTTGCGGTGCCTGCCTCCTGTGCGGCATTCAAACAATGTGAAAAGCGCCGGACATCCCTCAAACGGACCATGTCGGCGATGATCCGAAGCACGCACGTGTGCCACCCAAAGGCCTAGTCCCCTCGGACGATGCTGCACAGGCACGCCAGCGCAAAAATCCATCGCACTCCAGTACAACCACAGGACGAGTGCGATGAACGACGACAATCTGAAAGCCGACATGCTCCAGGCCATGCGCCGTCTGGCCAAGTCAGTCACCATCATCAGTACCAGCAACGGCTCCGAGCGTTTCGCCATGGCCGCCACGGCGGTGGATTCCCTCAGCACCGAGCCGCCATCGCTGCTGATCTGCGTGAACAAGACCGCTTCTTCCCACGCGGCGCTGGCCACCGGCGCGGACTTCTGCGTGAACATCCTCGGCGTCGAGCAACAAGGTCTGGCCCATCGCTGCAGCGGTTCGATCAAGGGCGAGGCGCGTTTCGACCAGGGCAACTGGCTGACCAGCCCCGGCGGCATTCCGTACCTGAGCGACGCCCAGTCAGCGATTCTCTGCCGTCAGGACGGCCATTTCAGCTATGGCACCCACACCGTGTTCATCGGGCGCATCCTGCAAATACACACCAGCGACGCCATCACCCCGCTGGTCTACCTCGACGGCAGCTACACCACCACCGCCAACCCGGCATCTGCTTTCGCTGCTGCTGGCTGAGGCCTGACCATGGACGCTCAACAACAGTTGTCGCCATTGCGCGTGAACAGCGCCGAGCAGTTGGATTGGGATGATCGCTGCGATTTGCTGGTGGTCGGGTTCGGCGGTGCCGGCGCCTGCGCGGCGATTGAAGCTGCCAGTCGCGGGCTGTCGGTGTTGGCACTGGACCGCTTCGCCGGCGGCGGTGCCACGGCCATCAGCGGTGGCGTGGTGTATGCCGGGGGCGGCACGCCGTATCAGCGCCAGGCTGGCTACGACGACAGCCGCGACGCGATGTTCAACTACCTGCGTCAGGAAGTCGGCGAGGCCGTGAGCCCGCAGACCCTGCGCGACTTCTGCGAAGGCAGTTGCGAGCAACTGGCCTGGCTCGAACGCCAGGGCGTGGCATTCGAATCCAGCGTGCCGCCGCACAAGACGTCCTATCCGAGCGACCAGTTCTACCTTTACTACTCCGGCAACGAAGCCGTCCCGGCCTACGCCGCAATCGCCAAAGCGGCACCACGCGGCCATCGCACCAAAGGCCCCGGACTCTCGGGCGCTAGTCTGTTTGCCCCGTTGAAAGCCAGCGCCTTGCGCCTCGGCGTACGCCTGCGCAGCCAGTGCGAAGTCCGGCGTCTGGTAATTGATGCCAATGACCGCGTGGTCGGCGTCGAAGCCTGGCACCTGCCAACCGACAGTCGTGCTGCGCGTCAACATGCCCGGCTGTCACGCTGGGCGACGGCGATTCACATGTACGCGCCGGCAGTGGCCGATCGGTTACGCGCTCGCTTGCGGCGCATTGAGATCGCCAGTGCCGAGCGCCAGTTGATTCGCGCCGACCACGCCGTGCTGCTGAGCAGCGGCGGCTTCATCTTCAACCGTGAATGGGTGCGTCAGCATGCGCCGCGCTATCTGCCCGGTCTGCCGCTGGGCACTACCGGGTGCAACGGCAGCGGCATCGCTCTGGGCCAGAGCGCCGGCGGCCGCGTGGCGCGGATGGATAAAGTCAGCGCCTGGCGTTTCATCAACCCGCCGCTGGCCTGGGCCCGGGGCCTGATCGTCAATGCCCGTGGCGAGCGTTACGCCAACGAAGAAATCTACGGCGCGACCCTTGGCCATTCAATGGTGGAAGAGCAGGACGGTCGCGCCATCCTGATTCTCGACCGGGCGCTGGTACGCGAAGCGCTGCGCCAGGTCGGCCCGGGCAAAGTCTGGGCCTTCCAGCGCTTGCCGGTGCTGCTCAATCTGCTGTTCAACGCCAGACGCAGCCGCTGTCTGGTGGATCTGGCCAAGCGTTGCGGACTACCGCCCGACAACCTGCAACGCACGGTGAACACCTACAGCCGTGCCGCTCGCGGAGACATCGTCGATCCGTTCGGCAAATCGCAAGCGATGCTCGCCGACATGGATCAGGGCCCGTGGTACGCCCTCGACCTGTCCTTCGCCAGCCGCCTCTTCCCCTGCCCCGTCATCACCCTCGGCGGGCTGAAAGTCTGCGAAACCAGCGGTCAGGTGCTGAACCACGCCGACCAGCCGATTGCCGGCCTGTACAGCGCCGGGCGCAACGCGGTCGGGGTCGCTTCAAATCTGTATGTCTCGGGCCTGTCCCTGGCCGATTGCATTTATTCCGGCCGGCGCGCCGCCGCCCACGTGGCCGAACAACTTGCTGCTCAAACCACACGCTCAGGAGAACAACAATGCAACGTGTAGAAGGCAAAGTCTGCATCATCACCGGCGCCGCCAGCGGCATCGGTCGCGAAGACGCCCTGCTGCTGGCCCGCGAAGGCGCCAAGGTGGTGCTGACCGATCTCAACGACAGCGCCGGCCGCGAAGTGGCCGCGCAAATCGGCAGCAACGCGCTGTTCATCCGTCACGACATCGCCAGCGAAAGCGACTGGCAGAACGTGATCAAGACCACCCTGGAACACTTCGGCCGCCTCGACGTGCTGGTCAACAATGCCGCGATCCTGGCGTTGGGCAGCATCGAAGACACCACGCTGGAGCTGTGGCAGAAGGTGCAGAAAATCAACGGTGACGGCTACTTCCTCGGCTGCAAGTACGCGATTCAGGCGATGAAGGAAACCGGCGGCGGTTCGATCATCAACATGTCGTCGGTGGCGGCGCTGGGCGCGATGCCGATGTTCTGCGCCTATTCGGCGTCCAAGGGCGCGGTGGCGGCGATGACCCGCTCGATTGCCCTGCACTGCAAGCAGCAGGGCTACCGCATTCGCTGCAACAGCGTGCACCCGGACGGCGTCAACACGCCGATGACCCAGGCCCTCACCGGTGGCGTGGCGATCAACCAGCAAGACCTCGATCAGGACCCGATGAACCGCATGTGCGCGCCGGCCGACATTGCCAATGTGGTGCTGTTCCTTGCCACCGACGAGTCGCGTTTCGTCAACGGCGCCGAGATCCGCGTCGACAACGCCCAACTGATCAGCGGGCTCTGAGGCCGAGGTGAACATGGGCACGCAACAACAGAACCTGACACCGGCCCAGGCCACGGCAACCAGCTATTCATTGCAAGTGTGCGCGGTGATTGATGAAACCGCCGATGCCCGCTCGCTGGTGCTGGACATCCCGCCAGACCTGCGTGAGCGCTTTGCCTACAAACCGGGGCAGTTCCTGACGTTTCGCGTGCCTTGTGCCGGCAAGCTGCTGACCCGCTGCTATTCCATGGCCAGTTCGCCGCTGACCGACGAGCGCCCCAAGGTCACGGTGAAACGGGTCGAAGGTGGTCGGGTGTCGAACCGGATGAACGAAGTGCAGGTCGGTGACTGGCTGGACGTGCTACCGCCGGCCGGGTATTTCTGCCTCGATGAGCATCAGCCGGATGACGACAAACCTTTGGTTCTGTTCGGCGGTGGATCGGGCATCACCCCGGTATTTTCCATTCTCAAATCGACGCTGCAACGCAGCCGGCGGCCAATCAAATTGATCTACGCCAATCGCGATGAAGCGTCGGTGATTTTCAAGGATGAGCTGCGCCAACTGGCCCAGGCCCATCCGGAACAACTGCAAGTAGTGCACGCGCTCGATTCGGTGCAAGGCTTCCTGACCGCCGCCCAGGTGCGCCATTTGCTGAAGGGTTCTACCGGCGGTGATTACTTCATCTGCGGCCCGGGGCCGTTCATGGACACCGTTGAGCGGACTTTGCTGGAACTCGGTGAGGCCGCTGAACGCATCCATGTCGAGCGCTTCGTCTCGCCGCCCGATCCCGACGAATTGCTGGCGGAAGAAGCCGCCGCCCGGCAAGCCTCCCTCGGCTCGCGCTGCGAATCGCTGGTGATCGTGCTCGATGGTCAGCAACACGAAATTGCCTGCCAGCCCGGCGACACCTTGCTGCAAAGCTGCAAGGCCGCCGGCCTCGATGTGCCTTCCTCCTGCGAAGAAGGTTTTTGCGGTGCCTGCATGTGCGTGGTCGAGGAAGGCGAAACCCATATGGCCCGAAACGACGTGCTCAGCCCCAGAGAGCAGGCCGAAGGCTGGACCCTGGCCTGCCAAAGTCGCCCAACTGGTGCACGGGTGCGCTTGAAGTTCCCGGATTGAGCGCCCGTCGACAATAGTCTCAACGGACGATCTCCCGGACGCGATCTGCAGTTAGACTCGGCCAGCCCATTGGCCCAAAAACAATAAAAGAGGTGCAGTTATGGCTCGTTTGCAAAACAAGGTCGCGGTGGTTACCGGCGGCGCATCGGGGATCGGCCTGGCCTGCGTGCGGCGCTTTGCCGCCGAAGGCGCGCAGGTTGTCGGCCTGGACATCGGCAACGCCCCGGCGGATTTTCCGGGCCTGTTCATGACCCTGGATGTGCGCGATGAAGCACAGGTGCAACAGGTCATGCAGGAAGTCGTTAACCATTTTGGCCACATCGATGTACTGGTCAACGCGGCCGGCGTCGCCGACCAGGGCAGCGTCACCCAGACCAGCACCGCCAACTGGCAGCGGGTGCTGGACATCAACCTGACCGGCACCATGCTCACCAGCAAGTATGCGCTGGCCTCGATGGAACCCCGGCGCAGCGGCTCGATCATCAACATCGGCTCGATCTTTGGCTTGCAGGGTTGCGACGGCAACGTTGCGTACAACGTGTCCAAGGGCGGCATCAACCAGTTGACCCGCTCGATGGCGATCGACTTCGGTTACGCCAATATTCGCGTCAACGGTCTGTGCCCCGGGCTGATCGAAACCCCGATGACCAGCATGGTCCGCGAGCATGAAGCCTTTCACGCCTTCTTCGCCTCGCAACACATGCTCAATCGCTCCGGGCAGCCGGAAGAAGTGGCCAACGTCGCGCTGTTCCTGGCCTCGGACGAAGCGTCCTTTGTCAGCGGCCAGATGATCGCCGTGGACGGCGGTTTCTCCGCCGGCCGCCGCTTCGCCCCGCCCGCCGCCTGATTTTCCTTGCCGGGCGCCTGCCCGGCACACCCCTTTCTTCCGCACCTGTCCTCTGGCCGAGGAGGCCCCATGCTGCCTGTCGAAAACGCACTGACCATCGTCCAACTGTTCGCCAACGCTGCCCGTAACTATGGCGACCGCCCGGCCATCGAGGATGACGGGCGCTCGATCAGCTACCGGCAACTCGATCAACTGCGCAGCCAGGCTGCCCGGTCGCTGTTGGCGTTGAACGTTCAACCCGGCGACCGCGTGGCGATCTGGGCACCGAACATCTGGGAATGGATTGTCGCCGCCGCTGCGCTGCAAAGCGTCGGCGCCGCGCTGGTGCCGCTCAATACGCGCATGAAGGGCAGCGAGGCCGGTTTCATACTGCGCCAGAGTGGCGCCTGCGTGCTGTTTGCCATTGGCGAATTCCTCGGTGCCGACTATCCGCGCATGCTCGCCGCCGAGGACCTGCCGGCGCTGCGCCAGATCGTCACTTTGCGCAGCGATGGCTGGGACGCGTTCCTGGCCCAGGCCAGCGATGTATCACCCGAAACCCTGCAAACACGCGAACAGGCACTCGGCCCGCAAGACCTGTCCGACCTGCTGTTCACCTCGGGCACCACCGGCAAGCCCAAAGGCGTGATGAGCAATCACGGGCAAACCCTGCGGGTGGTGCGGGACTGGAGTGAAGTAGTCGGTTTGCGCGAGGGCGATCGCTACCTGATCGTCAATCCGTTCTTCCATTCCTTCGGATACAAGGCCGGCTGGCTGGCGGCGCTGATGCGCGGCTGCACCATCGTGCCGCAGCAGGTCTTTGACGTGCAAGCCGTGCTCGAATGCGTGCAGCGCGAGCGAATTACCGTGCTGCCCGGCCCGCCGACCCTCTATCAATCCTTGCTCGCCCACCCGCAGCGCGATGCATACGACCTGACTTCCCTGCGCATTGCAGTCACCGGGGCGGCGACGATTCCGGTGGAAATGATCCGCCGCATGCGCGATGAGCTGGGTTTCGCCACCATCGTCACTGCATATGGCCTGACCGAAACCTGCGGTTTCGCAACGATTTGCCGGCCGGGAGATTCGCTGGAACTGCTCGCATCCACCAGCGGCCGGGCCATGCCGGGGGTGGAGGTGCGTTGCGTCGGCGTCAACGGTCGCAGCCAGCCGGTGAACGTTCCCGGCGAAATCCAGGTGCGCGGCTATAACCTGATGCAAGGTTATTTCAATGATCCGCAGGCCAGTCAGGAAGTGCTCGATGCCGACGGTTGGTTGCACACCGGCGATATCGGCGTGCTCGACGAACAGGGTTATCTGCGCATCACCGACCGCCTCAAGGATATGTTCATCACCGGCGGTTTCAACGTTTACCCGGCGGAAATCGAACATTGCCTGCTGAGCTATCCCGGTGTAGCGCAAGTCGCGGTGATCGGCATTCCGGATGAACGTCTGGGCGAAGTAGCGATGGCCTTCCTGCTGCCGGCACCGGGTGTCGAGATCGAGCAGGCCCGGTTCCTCGCCTGGTGCCGTGAGCAGATGGCCAACTACAAGGTGCCGCGCCGGGTGCAGGTGCTGGAGAGCATGCCGCTGAACGCGGCGGGGAAAGTGACCAAGAATGTGTTGCGGGAGTGGGCGTTGAGCTGACGGCTGTCCCCCAGTGGAAACCCACTGGGGGAATGACCTTCAGATCACCCGGGCCGGATGCTGCTGACGCGGGTCGCCCAGCAGGGCGCGATGGGACGGTGGCTGACGGCCGCCGTCTTCGCTGATGCCGTAACCGGCAGCGATTTCGGCAGTGATCAGCGTCTGCCCCGAGAGCGCCATCAACTGCGGATCATTGAGCAACGCATGAATCACCCGGCCATTGAATTGCGGGGTTTCGGCGTGCGCCAGAAAAGCCTTGTACTGCTCGCCATGCTGTTCGCCGGCAATCCGCGTGCGCTCGGTCAATTGCGGCCCGAGCCACAGCGATAACGCCGCCACGCCACGGCCCTCGAAATCAATGGCCATGTCTGCCGCCAGTTTGTCGCAACCGGCCTTCTGCGCACCGTACGCCGGGCCGTGCATGTAGCAACCGCCGCCAAAGGACGAGGTAAAGCAGATCAGCCCTTGTGCGCTGTTCAACAACAGCGGCGCGGCGTGATAACTGGCGATGTACGCCGAGCGCAGGCCGACGTCGAGGATGCGCACCAGGTCCAGCGGTTTCTCCCAGAACGGCCCCGGTTCGATCAATTGGTCATGGATGAACGCGGCATTGTTCACCAGCAAATCCAGCCGCCCGCATTCAAGTTCGACCTGAGCAAACAGCGCCGTCACCTGCCCATCGTCGGCATGATCGCAGACCACCGCAACGCCCTCTCCGCCCGCCGCTGTAATCGCGGCAGCCGTGTCGTGCAGCGAACTGGGCAATGCCTGTCCATACAGATGCGCACCTGCAGCTTCCGGCGCACGCCCGGTGACGTAAACCCGCATGCCCGCCGCCCCCAGCGCCAGGGCGATACCTTGACCGACGCCGCGACTGGCGCCGGTCACCACTGCCACTTGCCGATTCATTTGACGCTCCCGAACTGACTGACCACTGCCCCGCTCTTCTGGCTCTGGCGTTTGATGTGATTGGCTGCCAGGTAACCGAAGGTCATCGCCGGGCCGATGGTGGAACCGGCCCCCGGATAGGTACGGCCCATCATCGACGCAGCACTGTTGCCAATGGCGTACAAGCCTTTGATTGGCTGGCCATCCTCGTGCAAGACCCGGGCGTGAACGTCGGTGAGCAAGCCGCCCTTGGTGCCGATGTCGCCGGCATCGATGCGCACGGCGTAGAACGGCCCCTTGAACAACGGCGCCAGGCACGGATTGGGCGTTACATGGGGATCGCCGTAATAGCGGTCGAACAGCGACTCACCCTTGTGGAAGTCTTCGTCATACCCGCGCACCGCCATACCGTTGAAACGCTGCACCGTGCGCAGCAGCCCGGCTGCATCGACGCCGATTTTCTCCGCCAGGGTCTGCAGATCCGGCGCCTTGAAAAAGTAATCGCGCAGATGTTCGGGCAGTTGCCAGTCGCGCTGGGCATACCCCGGCAACAACGCGCCGCAAGGGTATTTGCGGCGGAACTCGGCGTCGAACACCATCCAGCACGGCACGCTCTCGGCGCCTTCGCGGTTGCTGGCGTACATCGCCTCGACGATATCGGTGTAGGGCGCGGCCTCGTTGACGAAGCGCTCGCCCGCCGAGTTGACCAATACGCAACCGGGCAATGTCCGCTCGACGAACATCGCCCGTTGTTTTTCCTCACCGCGAACATGGGTGGTCGGCGCCCACCAGCTGTGTTCCATCAGCGCCGTGCGGGCGCCGATGGCCTGCCCTGCACGAATGCCGTCACCGGTGTTGTGCGGCGGCGTGGCGCTCCAGTCGGTCTTTGACGGTTGCGGCAGATACTGCGTGCGCATCGCCTGATTCCGTTCGAAACCACCGGCGGCAATGATCACGCCGTAGCGCGCCTTGACGTTCAAGCGCAAACCGTCGCGACAGACCCGCACACCGCCGACCCGGTCGCCGACAATCAGCAGTTCTTCCAGCCCGCAGTTCAGCCACAGCGATTTGCCGCGATCCTGTAACGAACAGCGCAAGGCACCGATCAGGGCATTGCCCAGGGTCAGGTAGCGATCGCGCTTCGACAGCCGCCGCCCCTCGCGGTCGCGCCAGTAACGCCACATGACCTTCAGCGTCAGGCGCAACCAGCCGGGGCCACGGCACAGCAGCACCTGCGCCTCTTTCATGGTCATCGCCATGCGCCCCATCATCAATGTGCCGGGGGATGGCGCACGCATGCGCAGGAATTCTTCACCCAGCTCGGCGGCGTCGAACGGTTGCGGGTCCATGGAGCGATAACCCGGTTTGCCGCCTTCGACTTCCGGGTAGTAATCGGCGTAGCTCGCCTGGGCCTCGAAGCGCACACGGGTCTTCTGTTCGAGGTATTCGACCATTGCCTTGCCGTGCTCGACGTAGGCTTCGATGCGCCCGTCGTCGATCTCGCCGTGGGTCACCGCGCGGATATAGGCAATCGCTTCGGCGGCGCTGTCACTACCACCCAGGGCCGCGATCCGGTGGTTGCCGGGAATCCAGATCCCGCCGCCGGACACCGCCGAGGTGCCGCCGTACTCGTTGCTCTTTTCGATCAGCAACACGTTCAGTCCCAGGTCGTGAGCGCGCAGCGCCGCGGTCATCCCGCCTGCTCCGGAACCCACCACCAGCACATCGCAGCATTCATCCCATTTGATCTCGGCAGCTTTCATGCGATCACCCTTGCTCAGCGCCTTCAAGGCAAAAACCGCCGGCCGGATCTTCGTCCGGCGCAGTCGGTCTCGGGATTGTTGGGCGCGTATGCCGGGTGGTCATCGTCCGATGGGACTAAGGAATGTTCGTCCTGCCCCTGTGCAAATCGCCCCGTGCAAATCGCTTAGTCCGCTTGGACGATGTTGCGTCAGATCGGTGACCGCATAGTCGCCCACGGCACCACTCCCCCCTGAAATGCAGGTCGGGCAGGTCTGACCTGGGCATGAGGACGACATGATAAAAACAATAATCGCCCCACAATCGCTTCACCCTCGCGTACAACTGGCCGTGCTGTTGCTGGCCGGTGGACTGGGCAGCCAGGCCAGCGCGATGACCTTCCAGCCGAGCGAAGATCTGAGCGTCGACTGGGACACCACACTGACCTACAGCCTCGCCTGGCGGACCGAGGGTCGCGATCACAAACTGACGGCCAACGCCGATGCCAACGACGGCGACAATGCGTTTGCCAAAGGCAGCCTGATCAACAACCGCGCCGGCTTCCTCACCGAAGCCAACATCAAATGGCAGGACGACTACGGCGTGTTCGTGCGGGCCACGGGGTTCTACGACAACGTCTACGATCAGGACAACGACAACAACACCGGCACCTCGAACTGCTTTGCCGGCGGCCATTGCAGCCGGCCGGACCGTTTTTCCCAGGACACCATCGACCAGCACCGCAACGAATTGCGCATGCTCGATTACTACGCCTACGGCACTTGGGATCTGGGCGGGCACAACCTCAATGCGCGACTGGGTAATCAGGTGGTGAGCTGGGGTGAAAGCCTGTTCTACCCCGGCATCTCGGCGGCGCAGAGCCCGGTTGACGCGACCAAGTCGACCACGCCGGGGGTCGAGGTCAAGGAGATCCTCCTGCCGGTCGGGCAACTGTTCACCCAGTTCAGCCTCACCGACAGCCTCGATATCCAGGCCTACTACCAGTACAAATGGGAAAAGACCCAGTTGTTCGGGGTTGGCAGCTACTTCTCCACCACCGACTACATCGACGAGGGCGGCTACAACGACGCCAGCGGTTTCGTGACGCGTCTGGCCAACGACAAACCGAGCAATCAGGGCCAGTACGGTGTGGCCTTCACCTACGCCGCCGAGTCGCTGAACAACACCGAGTTCGGCATTTACTACTCGCGCTATCACGACAAGACACCGTCGCTGGACTTCCAGTCCGAGCTGGGGCGCTACCGTGCGGTGTACTTCGACAACATCGACCTGTTCGGCGCCAGTTTCTCCACGGTAATCGGCGATGTCAGCTGGGCCGGCGAAGTCAGCTACCGCGACGGCGCGCCGGTGATGGTCAACAACGGCTTCTCCAGCGCCGTACGCGGCAAAACCATGCAAGCGCAGTCGTCGATGATCTACGTGCTCGGCCCGACCTCCTTTGCCGACAACACCACCCTGACCGGCGAGGTCGTCTACAACACCGTCATCAGCAACGACAAGTCGCAACCCGTGACCCTGGCGCCGGGCTTCACGTTGCCGGGCACCGACAGCCTGGTCTACGACCGCGAAGCCTGGGGTTACACCGCGCAGGTCAGCTTCGATTACAACGACGTGTTCAGCGGCTGGGACATGTCCGTGCCGATCACCTACAGCACCGCCGCCCACGGCGACAGCTCGATTGTCGGCTCGATCAACCAGGGCGAAGGCGACGACCGCGCGAGTATCGGCAGCTCGTGGCGCTACCTCGGCAACTTCACCGTCGAAGCCCGTTACAACGCCTATCTGGGCAACGCCAACAACAGCCCGTTGGCCGACCGCGACAACGTCGCCCTCAACTTCAAATACCGGTTCTGATTCCCCTGTCGGAGGAGCACAGCATGTCTCGATTCACCCAAACGTTATTGAGCACGGCGCTGACCGTAGGCCTGCTCGGCAGTGGCCTGGCCTACGCCAAGGTCAGCCCCGAAGAGGCCGCGCGACTGGGCCAGGACCTGACCCCGATGGGCGCCGAAAAGGCCGGCAACGCCGACGGCAGCATCCCGGCCTGGAGCGGCAAGTGGCGCGGTCTGCCGCCGGGCCTGAAGTTTGCCGGGCCGGGAACGCCATACCCGGACCCGTACGCGGCGGAGAAACCGCTGTTCATCATCGATTCGAAGAACATGGACAAGTACGCCGAGAACCTCTCCGACGGCGAAAAAGCGCTGCTCAAGCGCTACCCGGACACCTTCAAGATCCCGGTGTACCCGAGCCATCGCGACTTCCGCGCCGATCAGCGGCTGGAAGACCTGATCAAGAAAAACGCGGTGACCGCCGAACTCGACAACGACAACAACGACACCAAGAACGCCTGGGGCGCCTCGCCGTTTCCGATTCCGAAGAACGGCAGCGAGTTGATGTTCAACCACACCCTGCAGGGCCGGGCCAACACCGAAGAGGCCAACTACGGCCAGGCGGTGGTGTACGCCAACAAGGAAAAAGTGCTGGAAGAGGTCAACTACAAGATCTTCTCGATCTGGTCCAGCCCGGACAAGAACCTGGACAGCGCCAATGGCATCCTGACCAACTTCCTGATCACCACCCTGGAACCGGTGCGCAAGAAAGGCGAAATCGTCGTCGGTCACGAATTCATCAACCCGACCGCCTCGCCGCGTCAGGCCTGGCAATACAGCCCCGGCCAGCGCCGCGTTCGTCGTGCGCCCACAGTCGGCTATGACTCGCCGACCGGCGCCGGCGGCTTCCGGGTGTACGACGAAGACCGTTTGTTCAACGGCGCGCCGGACCGCTACAACTGGACCATCGTCGGCAAAAAGGAACTCTACATTCCGTACCACAATTACAAGATCGACGACCCGAGCGTGACGGCGGATCAGATCCTGTCGACCACCGGCCACGTCGATCCGCAGTACATGCGCTACGAGAAACACCGGGTCTGGGTGTTGCAGGCCACGCTCAAGGAAGGCGCCCGCCACGTCTACGCCAAGCGTGTGTTGTATCTGGATGAAGACACCTGGTCCGCAACCATGGCCGACAACTACGACGCCCGTGGCCAGTTGTGGCGCACCAACATGCAGACCTCGGTCTACGCCTACGACATCCAGCGCTATCACGCACGCCTCGGCATCTACCATGACCTGATTGCCGGCTCCTATCTGGTTGACCGTCTGCTGGTCGATCAGAAACCCGCCAAGCTCAATGCCACCGCCTTCTCCGAAGACGAATTCACCCCTGGCAACCTGCGCAAACTCGGCACCCGCTGAACCCGCGACGCCCCGACCGATTCATTCGGTCGGGGCGTTGTTTTTTTCTCAATTTGCACCTTGATGGAAACTGCCCATGAACAGATTACTCACTGCGGCCCTTGCCGTGGCCGGCCTCGGTTTGTCGATGCAGGCCAATGCCCTGAACATTTTGCTGACCAACGACGACGGCTGTCGCGCCCCCGGCATTGACGCGATGTATCGCGCACTGACCGCAGCCGGCCACAACGTGACGCTGGTCGGTCCGTTGAACGACAGCAGCGGCATCAGCGCTGCCAGCGTCGTGGTGCCTGGTCAGGCCCTGGCGGTGACCGAGCTTGCGCCCGGCAGATTCTGCGTCGGCCCGCCCGAGGGCTACACGCCGCCGGCCGGCAAGACTTCGGCCATCGGCACGCCGGTGGATGCGGTCAACGTCGGGCTGGACGTGTTGCTCAAGGACACGCCGCCGGATCTGGTGGTGTCCGGCATCAACTTCGGTGAGAACGTCGGCCCGCTGACGCAGATGTCCGGCACTCTCAACGCCGCTGTCCGGGCCATGTTCAAAGGCGTTCCGGCGGTGGCGGTGTCGACGGCCATCGACATGGACCTGATCATGCGCGACCAGCAGGCCGGTTACCGCAAGACCCTGGGCGCCATGGACGACACCGCGAAATTTGCAGTGAAGGTCATCGAGCAGGCCCATCAGAGCTGCGCCAAGCACAGTTGCAAACTGAATGTGCTCGGGCTGCCGGGCGCCAACGGGCTGAACCTCAACTACCCGGCGCTGCCTGCCAATCAAGTCAAAGGCGTGAGTTTTGCGCCGATCGGCAATTGGGACCGGGTGAACTTCACCTCACAGCGCGGCGCCGACGGTACGGTTCACGTCAACCTGGTCGCACCGCCAAAACCTACGGCTATTCAGCAGCAGGCCGATGCGTATCAGCTGTGGCAAGGGCATGCAGTGATTACGGTGATCGCCGGCAATATGAGCGCGCCACCGGCGGTGCAGGATCAGGCGAAGAAAATGCTCAAAAGCATCCAGCCTTGAAACGACACAACCCCTGCAGGCAATCACCCGCAGGGGTTGAACAGTTTCAGACAACGGGTTGAAACGGCACGAACTCGGTGACTTCGAGATCAAACCCCGACACCGCTTTGTAAGGCACCGGCGAACTCATCAAACGCATCTTGCGCACATTCTGATCCCGCAGGATCTGCGCGCCGATGCCCAATGTACGGTGCGGAAAATGCGGCGGGCGGGATTTGCCGCCGCTGCGCTGACGCAATTGCTCGAGCACACCGTCAGCGGTTTCCTTCTGCGCCAACAACACCAGCACGCCGTTGCCGGCCGCCGCGATACTCGCCAGCGAACGTTCAAGGGTCCATTGCTGCGGCCCGCTCTCGCTTTCGCAGCCCAGGGCGTCGCGCAGGGTTTCGATGCTTTGCACCCGCACCAGTACCGGTTGAGTGCTTTCGATCCGGCCCTTGACCAGCGCCAGATGCAGCGCGCCTTGATAAGTGTCCTGATACGCCGTCACCTGGAATTCGCCGTGGCGAGTGAGCAAGGGATAAGCCTCTCCACGCTCGATGGTGCCTTCGTGAAGGATGCGGTAGTGAATCAGCTCGGCAATGCTGCCGATGCGCAGGCCATGGCGGCGGGCGAATTCGTGCAACTGCTCGCCACGGGCCAGTTCACCGTCATCGTCGAGAATCCCCACCAGCGTCGCCGCCGGTTGCAGGCCTGCGAGGCGGGTCAGGTCACACGCCGCCTCGACATGCCCGGCCCGCTGCATCACGCCACCGGGCAAGGCCTGCACCGGAAAGATATGCCCCGGTTGCACCAGATCCGCCGGGCCGCTGGCCGGGTCCACCGCCACCTGGATCGAGCGCGCCCGGTCGGCGGCGCTGATCCCCGTGGATACGCCGGTAGCGGCCTCGATCGAGCGGGTAAACCCCACGCCATGCTGCGCCCGCGAATGGGGCACCATCAGGTCCAGCCCCAGCTCGCGGCAGCGCTGCTCGGTCAGTGCCAGGCAGATCAAACCGCGCGCCTGCACCGCCATGAACGTCACTGCTTCGGCCCCGGCCCGTTCGGCGGCCATCAGCAGTGAACCTTCGGCATTGTTCTCGTCATCGGTGATGACCACCATCTGCCCCGCCGCGATGGCTTCGAGCAGTTGCGGCACGCTGTCGAACGCCAGACTCATTGCAGCGCCTCGCGCAGGTCGGCAGCAGCTTCGGACAACACCTGGGCGGCGCCTTCGACAAACGGCGCCATGCTGATGAAGCCGTGAATCATCCCTTCACAGCGCTGCACCCGCACCGGTACTTCGGCTTGACGCAGACGCTCGGCGAACGCCTCGCCTTCGTCACGCAGAGGATCGAATTCGGCGGTGATCAGGGTCGTTGGCGGCAAATGCGCCACGCTCCCGGCGCGCAATGGCGAGGCCAGCGGGTCCTCGCCCTGCCCGTCTTCCTGCAAATACTGCTGCCAGAACCAGTGCATCATGGCGCCGGTGAGGAAGAAACCATCGGCAAAATCCCGATAGGAATGGCTGTCGCAACCGGCGTCGGTGACCGGATAAAACAGGCATTGATAGCGGATCTTCGGCCCCTGCCGTTGCACCGCCAACTGACTGACTGCCAGTGCCAGATTGCCCCCGGCGCTGTCCCCCGCCACCGCTAGCCGGCTGCCATCGACGCCCAGTTGCGCCGCGTGCTCCACCAGCCAGCAGGTCGCCCGGTAACAGTCCAGCGGTGCTGCCGGGAACGGGTGCTCCGGCGCCAGGCGATAAGCCACCGACACCACCAAGGCGTCGGTCAGGTGAGCCAGCGAGCGGCACAGGTTGTCGTGGGTGTCGAGGTTGCCGACGACAAAACCACCGCCATGGAAATACACCAGTAACGGCAGATTGCTTTCTTCCGACGGCCGATACAGACGCGCATCCAGTTCGCCAATCGCCCCCTCGACCCGCAAGTTGCGTACCTCGGCCATTGGCACGCCGGGAATCGCCGGCTGCATGTTGTCGCAGAACTGCCGGTAGTGCGCCGCATCGAGCTGGCTGTAATCGGGTGCCGGCAGGTCGCTGAATTGCTGGAGAATCAGCGCGATCTGTTTATCGAGCGGCATGGGCATCTTCCTCTACATCGGACATGTTGAATTGTGGGTTGGACTCTTCGAGGATGCTCTGCACCCGTTGCTGCAGCGCCACTTTGAAGCCTTTATGGGGAAAGACCCAGAAGCGCTTTTCGGCGATGGCGGCGAACACCTGCTCTGCCAGTTCCGCAGGCGTCATGCCCTGGCGGATGCTGCTGTCGAGCATTTGGCTGAAGGACGAACCGGCGCCGTCGACCACTTGATTGGAAGCCATGATTTCACTGGCCACCGGCCCCGGGCACACCACCGAAACCGAGATGGGTGCACCGAGCATGCTCAGTTCGTAATGCAGGGTTTCCGACAGTGCGACCACAGCCTGCTTGGTCACGTTGTAAGGCGCCATCAACGGGCTGCTGAGCAGACCGGCCAGCGACGCGGTGTTGATCACATGGGCCGCGCGCCCCTGACGCAGGAACAACGGCACAAAACAGCGAATGCCGTTGATGACCCCGCAGAGATTGACGTCGAGCATCCGTTGCCATTGCTGCGCAGTGATTTCCCAGCTGTAGCCGGTCTGCATCACGCCGGCGTTGTTGAACAACAGATCGACCCCGCCAAACCGGTCGAGGGCAACATCGCGCAAGTGCTCCACCTGTTCCAGATCGCCGACGTTGGTGACGCAGGCAACCACCTGCGTTCCGCCGCTTCGCAGTTCTTCGCTAAGTGCTTCCAGCCGCAACCCATCGAGATCGGCCAACACCAAACGCATGCCCAACCTGGCCGCATGTTCGGCCAGCCCCCGGCCGATGCCGCTGGCGGCACCGGTGATGACCGCGACCGGCCCTGACTGCTGATTCATTGCCTGCTCCCGACAAAAAGTCCAATGGCGTCAGTAGAGCGGGCGCCGCTCGGCCGGCCATCGTCCATTCAGACGATGCCCGCTTCTACAGGGGCGGCAGAATCTCCAGCAAGCTCAAACCCGTGAACCTGGGAGAATAACAAGATGAGTACCCTGCACCGTATCGAAGCCAAACTGCTGGAAGACCGCTACGCACGTGGCTGGCACTGCCTGGGCCTGGCCGCCCCCTACCGCGACGGCAAGGCCCACCGCCTGGACGTGTTCGGCACCCGGCTGGTGGCGTTTCAGGGCGAGGACGGCGAGTTGCACATCCTCGACGGTTATTGCCCGCACATGGGCGCCGACCTCAGCACCGGTTGCGTCGAAGGCAATTCGATTCGCTGCCCTTTCCATGCCTGGCGCTGGGGCGCCGATGGCGTGTGCGATGACATTCCTTACGCCAAGCGCATTCCGCCTCGGGCCAAGCTCAAGAGCTGGCCGCTGATGGAAGAAAACCATCTGCTGTTCGTGTGGAACGACCCTGAAGGCAACCCGCCGCTGCCCGAGCAACGCATCCCGCGCATCGACGCCTGCTTCAGCAACGAATGGGCCGAGTGGGAAGTCGCCGAATTGCAGATCGACACCAACTGCCGCGAACTGATCGACAACGTCGCCGACATGGCGCACTTCGGCACGGTGCACGGCGCCCCGGTCGAGGCCTTCAGCAACGTGTTCGAAGGCCACCTTGCAACCCAGATCATGAGCGCCCGCAGCGAGCGGCTGTCCGGCGACAGCGCGTTGAGCACCGTGGCCACCTATTACGGGCCGGCCTACCAGATCACCGAAATGACCGGTGCCATGAACGGCCAGCCGATCCATTCGATCCTGCTCAACTGCCACGTGCCGATCGACCTCGACAGCTTCACCCTGCGTTACGGCGTGCTGGTGAAGAAAATCCAGGGCTTGAGCGAAGAACAGAATCAGGCGATGGCCAAGGCCTATGTGCAACAGGCCCAGGCAGCCTTTTACGAAGACGTGTCGATCTGGCACAGCAAGACCCGCGTCGACAACCCGCTGCTGTGCGATGGCGACGGCCCGGTCTATCAATTGCGCCGCTGGTACGAGCAGTTCTACACCGACGTCGCGCTGCTTTCGGCGGAGGTGAAGGAGCACAAAGAGTTCATCGTGCGGGCCCGCGAACCCGCCTGATGACAGGGTTTTCGCGATCCTGCGCCTGACCGGCCGCCGCCGGTCAGGCCTCGTGCCCGGGCGTTGCAAGTGGTCGATACAGGCGCTTATTCTCGGGCACCGCAAACCACTAATAATAAGAACGGGTTCCCCATGCAGCAGAGCCTCAGCCTCGACACGTTCAGCGATCTCATCGGCAACCTGTATCAGGGGCCGCTGGAAACCATTCCCTGGGCGACCTTTCTCAACCAGCTCAACGTTCATCTTGAAAGCAAATACGTGACCTTCATCCTGCGGCCGCCCAGCACCCACGTGGACGGACTGATGGTCAACACCACCGGCACCTCGACCGAAGCGGTCGCTTCGTACAACACGCACTTCTTCACCCTCGACCCCTTCGTCGGCCTGCCCAACCGTCAGGTGGTGACCCTCGCCGAATTCGTCTCCAGCGATGACTGGCAGAAATCCGAGTTCTACAAGAACTTCCTCGAAGCGGTGGACGTGTTCCATATCCTCGGCGCCGACATCAACACCTGCGACGGCGCCCAGTGCCGGATCCGCATCAGCCGCGGCCGGGACGACAAGCCTTTCGGCGATGAAGAGAAAACCCTGCTCGCGCATTTCATTCCGCACCTCGAACGCTCGATCAAGGTTCACATGCAGCTCAACCGCATCGAGGTCGAACGCAACCTCTACGCCGGTGCGGTGAATCAGATGGCAGTCGGCACGATCATCCTCGACGAAGCCGGCAAAGTGCTGCAGACCAACCAGGTCGCTGACCGGCTGATCCAGGAAAAGGACGGCATCAAACTGGTCAACGATGGCCTGCAGGTCGGTACGGACCGCGACACGCAAGAGTTTCGCCGCTTGGTGAAGCAGTCGCTGCTCTCGCAGAGAAGCAGCAACCCGTCGATGGTTGAAGCGCTGCGCGTACAGCGGCCGTCCGGGCGCGCCGATCTGGGCATCATCGTGCGTTCGGTGCCGCTGTCGGAGTGGAGCGAAGGCAAACAGTGCCCGACGGTGGTGATCTTCATCAGCGACCCGGAGCAACAGTCCACCGCGCCCCAGGAAATCGTCCGCGCCCTGTTCGACTTCACCCCGGCCGAAACCCAGCTCGCCATGTTGCTGGCCAACGGGTTGACCCTCGATGAAGCCTCGGAAGAACTGGGCATCAGCCGCAACACCGCGCGCGCCCACCTGCGTTCGACCTTCTCCAAGACCGGCGTGACTCGCCAGACCATGCTCGTGCGCCTGATCCTGCGCAGCGTGGCGACCCTCGGCTGACACGCCTCCCACGCCATCGCCCGCCCGGGCGATGGCTTCTGTTCACAACTAGTCCATTCAGACGAAGCCGAAGATCTCCCGCCGCCTTACCTTGCCTCTACAACAATAAAAATCCGTATGAGGCCCGCCATGCGAAATTCCACCTGCGCCCTGCTGCTGATCGTCTGCGTCGGCAGTTCCGTCAGCCTGTGTCAGTTGTTCAGAAACGAAGCCTATCGACCGAGCGCCGCGCTTCTGGGTTGTTCGGGCACGGCGGTGAACTGCTACCCGCCTCTGGTACGCAATCTGCTCCCGTAAACCAGCTCCCAATAAAAAAGCACCGGCCTGCAAGCAGCACCGGTGCTTTTTGTTGTCTGTCGAGGATCAGGTCGGCAGGAAGCCCCGCGCCCGGGACAGGGTCAGCGCCAGGTCCTCGATCATGTCTTCCTGACCGCCAACGGTGCCGCGCCGTCCCAACTCCACCAGCAGTTCGCGGGCGGCCACCAGGTACTTTTTCTCGGCCCGTTTGGCAAACAGCAGGAACGAGCTGTAGACCCCGGCGTATCCCAGCGTCAGGGCATCGCGGTCGAGACGGATCGGCTGATCCATCATCGGCACGATCAGGTCTTCGGCCACGTCCATGATCCCGTACAGATTGACGCCGCTTTCAACACCCATCCGCTCCAGCACCGCAACGAACACTTCCAGCGGCGTGTTACCCGCGCCCGCGCCCAGCCCCGCCGCCGAGCCGTCGATACGCGCGGCGCCCGCTTCGATGGCGGCCAGGGAGTTGGCAATCGACATGCCCAGGTTGTGGTGGCCGTGAAAGCCTACTTCGGTCGACGCGTTCAGGCCGGCGCGCAGTACGCCGATTTTCTCACTGACCTCGTCCGGAAGCATGTAGCCCGCCGAATCGGTGCAGTAAATGCAATTGGCGCCATAACTCTCCATCAACCGCGCCTGTTCCAGCAGTTTTTCCGCGCTGACCATGTGGGCCATCATCAGGAAGCCGACGGTGTCGAGGCCCATTTTTGCCGACATGCCGATGTGCTGGCCGGAAACGTCAGCCTCGGTGCAGTGGGTGGCGACGCGGATGGTCGACACACCGTGCTCATGGGCCATGCGCAGGTGATCAAGGGTGCCGATACCGGGCAACAACAACGCCGAGACCTTCGCCTGGCGCAGCCGTGGAATCACCGCCGAGAAGTATTCCTCGTCGCTGTGGGCCGGCATCCCGTAGTTCAGCGACGCACCGCCGAGGCCGTCGCCATGGGTGATTTCGATCAGCGGCACGCCGGCCGCATCGAGGCCGGTGGCCACGGCGATCATCTGGTCCAGGCTGATCTGATGCTGTTTGGCGTGCATGCCGTCGCGCAGGCTCATGTCGTGAAGACGAACGCGTTTACCTTGCAGATTCATGGTCATTCTCCACTTAACGGGCGGGCAGTTGCAGGGCGCCCTTGTGGGCTTCTTCGGCGAACATTTCGGCGGTGCGCAGGCCGGCGGCGGTCATGATGTCGAGGTTGCCGGCGGACTTGGGCAGGAAATCCCCGAGGCCTTCCACCTCGATGAAAATCGAGACCTTGCGGCCATCGAACACCGGGCCGTTGATCAGCTTGTAACCCGGCACATAACGCTGCACTTCCTCGACCATCTGCAGCACCGAGGCGCGAATCCGCTGCTGATCCGGCTCGTCGTCCGTCAGGCAATGGATGGTGTCGCGCATCATCAGCGGCGGCTCGGCCGGGTTGATGACGATGATCGCCTTGCCGCGACGGGCGCCGCCGATCTTCTCCACCGCGCCGGCTGTGGTGCGGGTGAACTCGTCGATGTTCTGCCGGGTGCCCGGGCCGACCGAGCCGGACGAAACCGTGGCGACAATCTCGCCGTAACTCACCGATTGCACCCGCGACACCGCCGCCACCATCGGAATGGTTGCCTGCCCACCGCAGGTGACCATGTTCACGTTCATCGCCAGCGACGCCGCGTGTTCCTTGAGGTTGACCGGCGGCACGCAGAACGGGCCGATGGCCGCCGGCGTCAGGTCGATCATGATCACCCCCAGCTCGTTGAGCTTGCGGCTGTTCTGCTCGTGGACGTAGGCCGAGGTCGCATCGAAAGCGATGCGAATGTCATCGTCGAGCACATGGGGCAGCAATCCGTCGACACCTTCGGCGGTGGTTTTCACCCCCAGTTCGCGGGCGCGTTTGAGGCCCTCGGATTCGGGGTCGACGCCGACCATCCACACCGGCTCGATCCATTCCGATCGA
This sequence comes from Pseudomonas sp. R43(2017), assembly GCF_002112345.1. Taxonomy (NCBI): domain Bacteria; kingdom Pseudomonadati; phylum Pseudomonadota; class Gammaproteobacteria; order Pseudomonadales; family Pseudomonadaceae; genus Pseudomonas; species Pseudomonas sp. R43(2017). The sequence continues at coordinate 328,846 of NZ_NEHJ01000001.1, read as the reverse complement.
CACATTTTCATCAGCAGGTCAGTGCCAATGTTTCCCGGGCCGATAATGGCCGCTCTGAGTTTCTTGTTCATCCGGTTAAACCCCACGGGTCAGGCGCAGAAAGACACCCGGGCAGCGCCCAGGCCATCGATGGTCAGAGAAAAACGGTCGCCCGCACGGGCAGGCTCAAGCGGTACAAGGGAGCCTGAGAGAATCAGCTCTCCAGCCTTGAACGGAATACCGAAGGCACCCAGGGTGTTGGCCAGCCAGGCGACCGCCGTCAACGGGTTGCCCTGCACGGCCGAGCCCAGTCCTTCGCTCAGCGGTTCGTCGTTCTTGAATACGCGCATGTGCAGATTCGGCAGGTCCAGCGCTCGCGGATCGGCTTGTACGTCACCCAGCACGAACACACCGCAAGAGGCGTTGTCGGCGACGGTGTCCTGAATGCGGATGCGCCAGTCGTGGATCCGCGAGTCGACGATTTCGAAGCACGGCGTCACGTACTCGGTTGCCGCCAGCACGTCGGCCTCGGTCACACCGGGGCCGATCAGGTCGTGCCTGAGCCGGAACGCGATCTCGCCTTCGGCACGGGGCTGGATCAGCCGGTTGGCCGACAGGGAGATGTTCGCGTCATTGCCGAACGACATCTGCCGGGTGATGAAACCAAAATCCGGCTGATGCACGTTGAGCATTCGCTGGACCGCCGCCGAGGTCACGCCGATCTTCTTGCCGACGATTTGGTCACCGGCCGCGACCCGGCGTTCGATGCAATAGAGGGAAACGTGGTAGGCGTCTTCGATGCTGATCGACGGCCAGCGCTCGGTCAGCGGGGCCACGGTGTTGCCCGCAAGCAGCGCCTGATACAACTCTTCGCCGAACTGGCGACGCAATTGCGCGCTCATCGCTGGCCTTCCTGAAAGAAGAACAGACACTCGCGATTGAACAGCTCGCGGTACTCGACCATCACCCAATGCCCGCATTCGCTGAGCAGCACAAACCGGATGTTCTGGCAGAGCTGCATCATCGTTTGCGCACCCGACACCGGGCAGAACTTGTCGTCCATGCCCCAGAACCCGAGGATCGGGCACTGCAATTCCTTCAGGCGCTCGGTCATGTTCGGCACTTGCATGGTCGACAGCACGCAGACCGGTTGCTCGCGTACCACCGCGACCCGTTCGTTGACGGTCTCGGCGCTGATCAACGACTCGTCGAACAATTGCAGGGTCAGCAAGCGGCGCATGCCGTCGGCGTCGTGCAGCTCACCTCGGGCAAACGCGGCGCCCATTTTCTGGATGCCTTCCATCTGCAGGTAATACTGCTCCTTGTCCATCAACCCGCCCGGCGCCATCAGCACCAGTCGGCTGACCCGCTGCGGCTGGTCCAGGGCCAGTTTGATGGCGATGGCGCCGCCCAGGGAATTACCCACCAGGATGCAGCGCTGGATATCCAGGGCATCGAGCAGTCCGCTCAGGGCGGTGACGAAAAAGTCCAGGGTGTAGAGGGTGTCCGGTTTGTCGGACGCGCCATAACCCGGCAGGTCCGGCACGATCACGCGATAACCGGCGGTGACGAACAGCGGGTAGTTCTGCTTGAAATTGCTGTGGCCGCTGGCACCGGGCCCGCTGCCGTGAATGAACACCACCGTCTCGGCGCTGCCGGTGCCCTCCCCGCCGATATCCAGATAATGCAGCCGCAACCCCTGCGGCAGCGTAACGAAGTGCCCTTGCGCCATTGCGCTCATAAGGTGTGCTCCCGGCTATTGTTGTGGCCGGATTATTTCCGCTGGTCAGCCCCCCAACATCGTCCGACAGGACTAGCCGTCCTAGTCTTTTCGGACGTTGGCCACCGGGCCCCGCGCCCCTAGCATCGAGGGCACTGATCTTTGACTGAACGAGGCTTTTGCATGCTGGATGCGCTGGATTTTCGCGGCAAAGTGGTGCTGGTCACCGGGGGCGGCAAAGGGGCTGGCCGGGGCATCACTCAGCGGTTTCTCGACGGCGGTGCCGAGGTGGTGATCTGCGGGCGTGAGGCGCCGGAGTCATTGCCTTTTGGCGCAGGACGCGAGGCAGTGTTCCTGCCGTGCGATCTGCGCGATGTCGAGCAGTCCGGGCAGTTGATCGACACCATCGTCGAGCGCTTTGGCCGGCTCGACGTGCTGGTCAACAATGCCGGCGGCTCGCCGAATGCCGACGCCGCCAGCGCCTCGCCGCGTTTCAGCGAAGCGATCATTCGCCTGAACCTGTTGGCCCCGCTGAATCTCTGTCAGCAGGCCAATCGGGTGATGCAGGCGCAGGCCGACGGCGGTGCAATCATCAATATCTGTAGCGTCAGCGCGGTTCGTCCGTCCCCGGGCACGGCAGCTTATGGTGCGGCCAAGGCCGGACTGTTGAATCTGACCCGCTCGCTGGCCGTGGAATGGGCACCGAAAGTGCGGGTCAACGCGGTTACGGCCGGGTTGATCCTCACCGAACAAGCCGCCCTGCATTACGGCGATCAGGCCGGCGTTGCCCGTGTTGCCGCAACCATTCCGCTGCAACGCCTGGCGGCACCGGAAGACATCGGCGACACCTGCCTGTACCTCGCCTCCCCTCTGGCACGTTATGTCAGCGGCGCGGACATCGCCGTGCATGGTGGTGGCGAACGCCCGGCGTTTCTCGACGCTGCCCAGTCCCATTGAACCTGATCAAAAGGAAATCCAGCATGCCGGCAACTGCCTGCCACAGCGTTCTGCTCGAACTGTCTCCGCCCGCCGCCTGGGCCAAGCTGCGGGATCTGCGCCTGGCGCCCCATTATGTGCCCGGGCTCACCGGTTGCCAGCTGCACCCCGGGCCCATCGAAGGGCTTGGCGCCAGTCGCCGGGTGTTTCGCAAGGGCGGTCAATGGCTGGATGAAAGCGTGGTGCAATGGCAGGACGGCGTCGGCTTTGTCCTGGTGCTGCACAAGGCCAGCGCCGGCGCGCCCTTCCCGTTTCGCGAAGCCAGTTTCAGTTATGCCTTGCAGCGCGAAGGTGAATTCAGCCGCATGACCACCCAGATGCACTACAGCCTGCGCGGTGGCAGGCTGATGGAAAAACTGCTGGGCAAGGCGTTCAACAAGGTCGTGCGGCAGATTGCCGAGAATCTCAAGGTCTATTACGAAAACGGTATCTCGCAATGAATCAGGTTGCAGGCTGCGATATCGCGCAGCCTGCAACCGGAATCAGGACTGCGGTCCGATGTTGGCTTCGCTCCAATAGGCCTTCATCGAGCGGATCTTGCCGGCGTCATCGAACTCCATCACGTCGATCACATGCAGCGAGCATGGTTGCCCCGCCCACTGCATATCGACCCGAAACGGCATCGCCCCACACCCGTTCAACGTCGCACGCACCGGGCCGGTCAACGTGGCCGACACCTGACTCGCGCCCAGGCCCTGGCGGTAGAAACGCTCGATGTCCGCGAGGCCCTGAATGGGCGGCTGGCCAACCGGGTCTTCAACCGTCGCCTCTTCGCTGTAAAGCGCAAGAATCCCGTCGATATCGCCCGCATCCACCAACTCCACATAACGGGCCATGGTGGTTTGAATCTGCTGCGCACTGATCATTCAGACCACCTCGAACAGTGCCGCAGCGCCCATGCCGCCGCCGATGCACATGCTCACCACGACGTAGCGCAAGCCACGGCGCTGGCCTTCGATCAAGGCGTGGCCGACCATCCGTGCACCGGACATGCCGAACGGATGCCCCAGCGCAATCGCCCCGCCGTTGACGTTCAGTCGCTCCTGGGGAATGCCCAGCGTGTCACGGCAATACAGCACCTGACAGGCAAACGCTTCGTTCAGCTCCCACAGGCCGATGTGGTCCATGGTCAGGCCTTGGCGCTTGAGCAGTTTCGGAATCGCGTAGATCGGGCCGATGCCCATCTCGTCGGAGTTGCAGCCCGCGACGGCCATCCCGCGATAAATCCCCAAAGGCTCCAGCCCGCGTTTCTCGGCCAGTTTGGCGCTCATCAACACCGAGGCCGACGCGCCGTCGGACAGCTGCGAAGCATTGCCGGCAGTGATGAAACGGCCCTTCTCGGTCCATTCGCCGCCGGCCCAGACCGGCTCCAGTGCCGCGAGATTCTCGCGGGTGGTGTCGACGCGGTTGCACTCGTCGCGTTGCAGGCTGAGGGTTTCGAAGCGGGTTTCGCCGGTGGCCTTGTCGAAGATCGCCTTGCGGCTGGTCATCGGCGCCAGTTCCCGGTCGAACAGCCCGGCACTCTGGGCCAGGGCGGTACGCACCTGGCTGTGGTAGCTGTATTCGTCCTGCTCCTCGCGGCTGATGCCGTAGCGGGCGGCGACGATCTCGGCGGTTTCGATCATCGGAATGTATGCGTGCGGATCGCGCTCGAGCACTACCCCGGACTGGTTGCGATAGAGGTTCTTGTGCTTGTTCTGCACCAGCGAAATCGACTCCAGGCCACCGGCCACGGCGATGTCGATTTCGTCGCACATGATGCTTTTGGCAGCCATGGCGATGCTCATCAACCCCGACGAGCATTGGCGTTCGACGGCCATACCCGACACGGAGAATGGCAAGCCTGCGGCAATCGCGCACTGGCGACCGAGGTTGTAGGACTGCGTACCCTGCTGTGCCGCCGCGCCGATGATCACGTCGTCCACTTCGCCGGGCTCGATGCCGGCCCGGCGCACGGCTTCGCGCACCACGTGGCCACCGAGCAGCGGCGCTTCGGTGTCGTTGAAGGCACCGCGAAAGGCTTTGCCGATCGGGGTACGGGCGGTCGAAACAATGACGGCTTCTTTCATGCGGGACTCCTCGAAGGTGCTGCTGGATCTTGTGGGTAGTAGCGGCTGATGGTGTCGACCACGCAGCCAGGGCGTTCTTCGCCTTCGATCTCGACACTGACGCGGATCGTCGCCTGGACACCGCCCTTGACCTCGTCGACGGCCATCAACTGCGCACGGCCGCGCACACGGGAACCGACCGGCACCACCGTGGGGAAACGCACGCGCTCGCAGCCATAGTTGACGCCCATGGCAATGCCGCGAACCTCGACGATCTGCGGCAGAAACAGGTTGACCAGCGACAGACTCAGATAGCCGTGGGCGATGCATCCGCCAAAGGGACCACTGGCGGCCTTGAGCGGATCGACGTGAATCCACTGATGATCGCCAGTGGCTTCGGCAAACAGATTGATGCGGTCTTGCGCCAGCAACAGCCAGTCGCTGACGCCCAGCTCTTCACCCACCGCGTCGCGCAGGGAGAAAGGCGTGTCGAAAATACGCGGCATGTCACGCCCTCTGGCTGGAAACCGACAACACTTCGCCGGTCATGTAGGAGCTGTAGTCGCTGGCCAGGAACATCATCACATTGGCCACTTCCCAGACCTCGGCGGCGCGGCCGAAGGCTTCGTTGGCCGCCAGTTGCTCGAGCACGGCCTGGGGCGCGGATTTGCGCAGGAAATCGTGCAGCGCAATGCTCGGGCTCACCGCGTTGATGCGGATTCCGTAATCGGCAGCTTCGACGGCTGCACAACGGGTCAATGCCATGACCCCGGCCTTGGCCGCCGCGTAGTGCGCCTGCTCTTTTTGCGCCCGCCAGCCGAGCACGGATGCGTTATTGACGATCACCCCGGCGCGGCGCTCCATCATCTTCGGCAGCATGGCCCGGGTCATGCGCATGGTGCCGGTCAGCGTCACATCGAGGACTCGGCTCCACTGCTCGTCGGTCATGTCCACCAGCAACGCCGAGCCGCCAAGGCCAGCGTTATTGATCAGCACATCGACGCCTTCGAGGTCGCGCTCGGCGCAGGCAATCAGCTGTTGCACCTGGGCTTCGTCGGCGACGTTGCAGACTTGCCCGAAAACCTGTTGCAGACCGCTGGCTTCGCGGATCTTCAGCACCGCTTCGGCCAGCCGGCCTTCATGGATATCGCTGATCATCAAGGCACGACAGCCTTCTTCGGCAGCCCGCAGCGCGGCGGAAAAACCGATACCGGCGCCGGCGGCTGCCGTGATCAGCACCGACTTGCCACGCAACAGGCCGTGACCGGCGACATAGTGAGGAACAGACATGGAAAACTCCTTGATCACACAGGAAGGCGTGGCTCTTTGGGCATGCCCAAAGCGCGCTCGGCGATGATGTTGCGCTGGATCTCGTTGCTGCCGCCGTAGAGGGTGTCGGCGCGGCTGAACAGGTAAAGCGATTGCAGGCGCGTGAGTTGATACGGCGCGGCCTCGAGCAGTTCAGCATCGGCGCCAAGCACATCCATCGCCAGCTTGCCGAGATTGGCGTGCCAGGTGGACCAGAACAGCTTGTAGATGGTCGCTTCCTTGCGCAGCGAACCGTCCTGGGCCCCCGACAGCATGCGCAGCGAGTTGTAGCGCATGATCCGCAGACCGCTCCAGGCCTGGGCCAGACGCTGACGCAGGGCCGGATCGCGCGCGGCACCATTGGCCCGGGCGATGCCGATGATCTCGTTCAGTTCATTGTGAAACTGCATCTGCTGACCGAGGGTCGACACCCCGCGCTCGAAACCAAGCAGCGCCATGGCGATCTTCCAGCCCTCACCCGGCTGGCCGACGATGTTGGCGGCATCGGTACGGGCGTCGTCGAAGAACACTTCGTTGAATTCCGACGTACCGGTCAGTTGCTCGATGGGTCGCACGGTGATGTCGGCCTGCGCCATCGGCACCAGCAGGAACGACAGACCGCGATGGCCGACACTGCCGGGCTCGGTGCGGGCCAGCACAAAACACCAGTCCGATTCATGGGCCAGCGAGGTCCAGACCTTCTGCCCGTTGATGACCCAAGTGCCGTTGTCCTGATCGAGCACGGCCCGGGTCTTGACGTTGGCCAGGTCTGACCCTGCGCCCGGTTCCGAATAACCCTGGCACCAGAATGCCGTGCCGTTGACGATGCCCGGCAAAAACCTTTGTTGCTGTTCGACGCTGCCGAAAGCGGCGATGGTCGGGCCGGCCAGGCCTTCGCCGATATGGCCCATGCGTCCGGGACCGCCGGCGCGGGCGTATTCTTCGTGAAAAATCACTTGCTGACTGATCGACAGTCCTCGGCCACCGTGTTCCGGAGCCCAGCCCACGCAGGTCCAGCCGCCTTCCGCGAGTTTGCGCTCCCAGGCTTTGCGCTCCTCGGGGAACATGTGCTCGTCACCCGGGCCGCCGCGAAAACGCAGGGCTTCGAATTCACCGCTGAGGTTGATGCGCAACCAGTCAGCCACTTCCTGACGGAAGCGTTCATCGTGTTCGCTGAAACTGATTTTCATGGCTGCTCCCCCAGAATCGCCTCGGCGATACGCTCCAGATGCCAGGCCGGCAGACCGAGAAAACTCTCGCTGGCGCGGGCGCGTTTGAAATACAGGTGCACGTCGTATTCCCAGGTGAAGCCGACCCCGCCGTGCAACTGGATGGCTTCCGAGGCGCAATGAAAGAAGGTTTCAGAACACTGGGCCTTGGCCAGCGCGGAGGCTGTCGGCAACTCGGCGGCCACCTGCGGATCGCCTTCGGGATCGAGCACTTCCTGGGCAACGCAGGCCGCGTAATAACTGGCTGAACGGGCGCATTCCACTTGCAGCATCATGTCGGCGGCGCGGTGTTTGAGGGCCTGGAAACTGGCGATCGGCCGGCCGAATTGCTGGCGTTCCTGCATGTAGGCGACGCTCAGATCCAGTACCTGTTGCGCGCCTCCGGTCTGCTCGCAGGCCAGGGCGATGCAGGCCAGTTGCAGCACGCGTTCCAGGTGCGGCCAGCCTGCGCCGAACTCGCCGAGCAGGCATTGCCCGTCGAGGTATACGCCGTTGAGCCGGATGCGTGCCTGACGACGGGTCTGGTCCATCGTCGGCAGCATCTGCCGCTCGATTCCGGGGTGATCGGCATCCACGGCGAACAGACTGATGCCTGCCTCGCCAACGGATCCGGGCAGTCGCGCAGCGATGATCAGCAGCTCAGCGCCATGTCCGTCGAGCACATGATTGAGCGTGCCATTGAGCACAAAACCATCGCCTTCCTTCACCGCCGTGGCCTGAACGTCTTCGGCGGCGCGGCCATTGGCGCTGCTGAATGCCAACGCGGCGGTGACGCTGCCGTCGGCAATCAACGGCAGCCAGCGCTGCTTTTGTTGATCGTCAGCGGCCAGCAACAGCGCCGGTGTGGCCATGCAGGCTGTGGCGAAGAAGGGAGAACACAGCAATCGCCGGCCCATCTGTTCCAGCAGGATTCCCAGTTCGACAAATCCGAGCCCCAGCCCGCCATAGGCTTCGGGAATATGTATCGCCGGCCAGTACATTTCGCTGCACAGGCGCTGCCACAACGCCTCGTCGAAACCCCGTTCACTGACCATCGCCGCGCGCACGGCGGCAGAATCCGAGACATCCGCCAGAAAACCTTCGGCCGATGCGCGGATCATTTCCTGTTCGTCGCTGAATGCAAACTCCATCGCGGCGCCTTCTACTCGTCTGGCGGAGCACCCGTGAATTGGTGCCCCTTTGAGCAGCGAGTCTGGTCCGGGCAGTGCACGGCAGAATCGTCAGGCTTGCCTAGTCCGAATGGAGGTTGTCGAAAGTTTTGAACGAAACGGCTTTCATCCGGATATTTCTTTCAAGGTTAACTTGCAAGTTCAAAGGTCAACTAACCGAGTAATTCACTCAACTATCAAGAACACTTATAGCCAGCCGCAATAACTCAAATAACAAAAAATAATGCCACTTGGCCACCATCTAAGTAGCTTGCTAATAAACTCAGTTGAAATTGTTTCTCATCTTGCGCTTTAAACAGTAATTAAATCACTTCAACAAAAGCGCTCACCTTGTTGAATAAGCTGAAAATACCTACAGACAAGTCCCGACACCTTGCGACACTCTCTCTCCCACTAAATACCCTCTGAAAAACGCCATCATCCAATCGACTTGCAAAACCACGACAACCGTCTAGGTTCATGAATATCTTCGCAAGCGCTATCAATCGAATAATAAAAACAGCCCTCCCGGCGGGAGCGTTCATTCTTCTGAAACAAACAAGACGCTGCTTTAGTTGCTGAACGGAACTCAGTCATCACAATCAAGAGGGATGCTTGATGAAGCACAGCCGTTGGTATCGTGCGCTCTCGAAAAATGCGTCGGCCGGACATTTCTGGCTGTCACTGTTTTGCTTTGCAGTACTGGTGATTGCCAGCTTCCTGTTGTTCGAACAGCAGATCCAGGACTTCCTCAATCATCTCGATTTGTACCTGCCGAGTTCTCCCACCCAGCAACTCAACCTGGCGCTTTTGCTGATCGCCTTGTTGGCGCTGGACGTTGTGTTGCCCGTACCTTCCAGCGTGGTCGCGCTGCTGGCCGTGGCCATGTTGGGCAGCGTCGGCGGTTATCTGGTGATCTTCATTGGCCTGTGCCTGGGTGCCGGATTGGGTTACGCATTGGGTGCCGGTTATTTCCGGATGCTGTCCAGTCGTCTCGGCCTGCATCAGCGCAAGCCCGGGCAAATGGCCTATCGACTGAGCACGCTGTCGTTGATCTGCCTGCGCGGCGTGCCCGTGCTCGCTGAAACCTCGGTGGTGGCCGCCGGCATGCAGCGTTATCCGCTGCGCTCATTCCTGCTGGTGACCACCCTAGCCAACGCCGGGTTGGCACTGGCCTACAGCGCCATCGGCACATTCCTCGTCGAGGAGAACGCGTTGCTGGTGACGATTCTCGCCAGCATGGTGCTGCCGGGGCTGTTCATCGCCGGCTACAGCCTGTTCAAGGCCTTGCGCAAACACGGCGCCGGGCAAGCACTGCACGGGCGTTTCGAGGTCAGTTACGACTATCCGGTGGTGTTCACCGATCACCTCTTCGACGCTTCCAACCCCTGCCTGCATCAACAACTTACCGCCCGGCAAAACGGCCGGGTGACGGTGATGGTGTTCGCCGATGAGCAACTGCTGAGAAGCGCGCCGCACCTGCTGGATCAGATCGATGGCTACTTTGCCGCCCATGCAGCGGACCTGCATTTGCAGGCGCCGCCGATTGCGGTGCCGGCCGGTGAACTGAGCAAGGATTCTCAGGTGTTGGAGCAACTCTACGCCGACATGCTGAAACACGGCCTGGACCGGCATTGTTATGTGCTGGCCCTTGGTGGCGGTGCGGTACTGGATTCCGTGGGCTACGCCTGCGCCACCTTCCATCGCGGCATACGCCTGATCCGCGTGCCGAGTACCGTACTGGCGCAGAACGATGCCGGCATTGGCGTGAAAAACGGCATCAATGCCTTCGGCCAGAAAAACCTGCTCGGTGCCTTCTACCCCGCCACCGCCGTGATCAATGACTTCCAGTTGCTGACCAGCCTGACCCGCCGTGACCAGATCGCCGGGCTGGCCGAAGCGGTGAAAGTTGCGCTGATCAAAGACCGGGCATTTTTCGAATGGATGGAGCAACAGGCCGACGCCCTCGCCCGCTTCGATCATCCGGCCAGTCGTTACGCGATCCGCCGCTGTGCCGAACTGCACCTGGCGCACATCACCGGCGCCGGTGATCCTTTCGAACGCGGCAATGGGCGGCCGCTGGACTACGGGCACTGGGCCGCGCACAAACTGGAAAACCTCAGTCACCACCGCTTGCGCCATGGCGAAGCCGTTGCGGTGGGCATGGCCCTCGACGGGCTCTACGCCAATGCCCTCGGGCTGTTGAGCGATGTCGACTGTGAACGGGTGATGAGTCTGTTGACCCGACTCGGTTTCAACCTGTGCCCGCCGGAACTGACCCTCAAAGATGCGCAAGGTCGCTCACCGGTGTTGCTCGGGCTGGAAGAGTTCCGCCAGCACTTGGGCGGACAACTCTCGATCCCGATGCTCAGCGGTATCGGCCAGTCGGTGGACCTGCATGAAATCGACGATGCGCGGATGGAGCAGGCGCTGCAGAAACTGTCCGCCCGCAGCGTCCCGGTGCTCGACTTGAGCGAGGGCTTCGCGAAATGAGCCAGACCCCGCAAAGCCTCAAGACCTGGCTGACCCTGGGCCGGGTTTCCAACCTGCCCACGGTGTGGACCAACACCCTGGCCGCCGCGCTGCTGGCCAGCAGCGCCGGTGCCCTGGCGCCGCCCTCGTGGCTGGTGTGGATTCTGCTGCTGTTCACCCTGTCGCTGCTGTATCTGGCCGGCATGTTGCTGAACGATCTGCTGGATGCCGACTGGGACCAGCAACACCACAATCCTCGGCCCATCACGCTGGGGCTGGTCAGCCGCCAGCAAGTGCGCCTCGCCACCGTGTTGTTACTGACATTGGCGGCAGCCTCGGTGCTGGGCCTGAGCCAGTTGATCGACCAGCCGCATTGGCTGCTGGCCAGTGTCACCCTGCTGGTGGGCTGCATCATTGGCTACAACGTGCTGCACAAAAAATACGCCCACAGCGTCTGGTTGATGGGCGCCTGTCGCTCGGCGCTGTACCTCACGGCGGCCGCCAGTCTGGCGGTGCCGCCGGAGCCGATCTGGCTCTGCGCGATTTTGCTGGGTATCTACATCAGCGGGCTGACCTATCTGGCGCGTAATGAGCACAACAACCAGTTTCTCAGTCGCTTGCCTCTGCTCTTGATGCTGAGCCCGCTCGCGTTGGCGATCTACGCCGACAGCCTGTGGTTCTGGCCGGTACTGCTGCTCTGGCTTGGCTGGTTGGGCTGGCATTACCGCCAGCACCTTGCCAACCCGCAGCAACGCAAGGTCCGCGCCTTTATCGGGGCCGGCCTCGCGGCGCTGCCACTGTTCGATGCGTTGGTGATGGCTGTGGCCAATCAACCATTGGGCAGCCTGCTGTGTGTTCTGGTGTTTTTCCTGCTCCCACACTTTCAACGCTGGATCAAACCGACATGAACATGGACGTCACCGCGCCGCCGACGGCGGCCCTCGGCATGCGCCGCGATTGCCTTGCCGAACACCATCAGGCCCTGAGCCGGCAACTCGATGACAGCGAATTGCACTGGTGGCGTCAGGCACAGGAACAACTGGCCCGGCAGCCGGACGCCAATACCGCATCGCTCCTGAGCGGCCAGTGCAAGCGTCATTTGCGTGACCGGGCGCTGCCCGACAGCCACTGGAATCTGATCCAGCTGGCACGTGCGTTATTGCTGGCACAGGTCCTTGAACAGTCCTCCGAGGGCGGACAATTGTCCTTGCTGCGCCAGCTTTTTCTATGGGGTGACGATCAGGAAAAGATCGCCGTCCTCAAAGCCTTCGACTGGCTCGACAGCCATGGGCACTGCGTGGAGCTGGCGTTGCAGGCCGGGCGCACCAGCAACAGCCAGGTGTTTGCCGCCCTCGCCCTCGATACGCCCTACCCGTCGCGTCATTACCCGGAACGGGCCTTCCACCAACTGGTGCTGAAAGCACTGGGCATGGGGCTCGATGTGCGACGCCTGACCGGCCTGAGCCAGCGACACAGCCTCACCCTCAATCAACTGGCCCTCGACCTGCTGGAAGAGCAACTCGCGGCTGACCGGGCGGTGTCCGTCGGCTTGCCCCTGGCGATTGCCTTCGACCGGCTCAGCCCGACGCAGCGTCAGCGACTGGTCGAGCTGGATCAACAGCATCGCCTGCCACCGGAATGGCGCGCCCACCTGAACTGATACCCAACGTCTCCTTTCCCTTGACGAGGATTCACCATGCCCAAGTATTTCGATCCGCACATTCACATGGTCAGCCGTACCACCGACGACTACCAGAACATGGCCGCCGCCGGCATCACCGGGGTGATCGAACCGGCCTTCTGGCAGGGTCAGGCCCGCACCAGTGTCGGCAGCTTCATCGATTACTTCGACACCCTGCTGGGCTGGGAGCGCTTTCGCGCCAGCATGTTCGGCATCCATCACTTCTGCACCATCGGCCTCAACCCCAAGGAGGCCAATGACTTGTCGGTGGCCAACGAAGTGCTGGAGATTCTGCCGCGCTATCTGGTGAAGGATGGCGTGGTGGCGGTCGGTGAAATCGGCTACGACGACATTACGCCCGAGGAAGATCGTTTTCTCGCCGCACAGCTGGAACTGGCCAGACAATTCAACCTGCCGGTGCTGGTGCACACCCCGCACCGCGACAAGATCGGCGGCACCAAGCGCACGCTGGCGGTGATTCGCGAGGTGGGGATCAATGAAAATCTGGTGATCATCGATCACCTCAACGAACTGACGTTGCCGCTGGTACTGGACAGCGACTGCTGGCGCGGTCACTCGATCTATCCCAACACCAAAATGTCGGAACAGCGCATGGTCGCCCTGCTCCAGGAGTACGGCACCGAGAAAATGGTGGTCAACAGCGCCGCCGACTGGGGCATAAGCGACCCGCTCAAGGTGCCGAAAACCGGTCAGGCGATGTTGGCGGCGGGCTTCAGCGAGGCTCAGGTCGAACAGGTGCTGTTCCACAACCCGGTGGATTTTTTCGCCCAGAGCGGTCAACTGGACAAAACCCTGATCAGCACGCCGCTGCCCATCGATCAGCGCCGGCAATGGCAGGACAACTCTGCCCTGCGCGGGCAGGAGCCGGTGATCAAATGAGTGCCGGCATGGGTTGGGCTGCCGCGCAGGTCGGGTATTGCAGCAACGTGCACCCGACCCATGACCTGGCCAGGCTGAAGGCCTCCATCGAACAGCACTTTCAGGGCGTGCGCGCACAACGCGGGCTGAAACAACAGGACAGTGGGCTTTGGATCAGCGCCCTCGCCGCCACCGGGTTACAGCAGAAAACCGCGCGGGCGGAGTTCCTCGAACTGCTGCAACGCAGTGGATTGCGACTGACCTCGCTCAACGGTTTCCCTTACGGACAGTTTCATGAGGGCGCGGTGAAAGCCGCCGTGTACCTGCCCAGTTGGGCCGAGCCGAAGCGACTGGCGTACAGCCTCGAACTGGCGCAGATCCTCGCGCAGGCGTTGCCGGCGGATTGTCATCAAGGGGTGATTTCCACCGTGCCGCTGGGATACGCCGCCACCTGGAGCCCGACCCTGCAACAGCGTGCCGAGTTTCAATTGCGCGAACTCACGACGTCATTGGCCAGGCTGCATCGGGAGACCGGCAAGAAAATCGTGTTCTGTCTGGAGATGGAACCGGACTGCGTGCTGGAAAACACCGATCAGGCCATCGCCTTCTTCCGCCGCTGGCAAACCACCGATCCGCACCATGAGTATCTGGCGCTATGTTTTGACGTCTGCCACCAGGCCGTGATGTTCGAAGACTGTTATCGCTCGCTGGTCAGGCTGCGTCAGGCGCGGGTGCCGATCGGCAAGATCCAGCTGTCCAATGCTCTGGTCTGTCGCCTGCCCTCTGCGGACGACAGCCGTCGTGAACGGGTCCTCAAGACCTTGAGCGACTTTTGCGAAACCACCTACCTGCATCAGGTGAAGGCGCTGGACGCGCAGGACCGCTTGGTGGCCTGGGCCGATCTGCCCGCCGCCCTCGACGATTGCGTGAAGCACCCGGATCACTTTTCCGAGTTGCGTATTCATTTCCATATCCCGCTGTTCAGCGAACAGCTGGTGTTGCCCGAGCTGAGCGGCAGTCAGATCGCTCTGGCGCAGACCTTCGACTATCTCGCCGACCATCGGGAGTTTCGCCCTGTGCTGGAGGTGGAAACCTACAGCTGGGGCGTCCTTCCCGCCCAGTTGCGCCCGACCACCGAACACGCCCAACTGCAGGGCATCGCGGCGGAATTGAAATGGGTCGAGGAGCAGTTGCGCCAACGGCAACTGTTGCAGCCACAAGCGCAGGAGACGTACGCCGATGCCCTCTGAACAACCACGTCAACCGCTGCTGCTGATCAACGTGGTCGGGCTGACGCCGTCGCTACTGGGTGACGCGACCCCGAACATCAATGCCCTGCTCAAAACCGCCAGAATGGCCAGCCTGCAACCGGTGTTCCCGGCCGTCACCTCGTCGGTGCAGGCTTCGATTCTCACCGGACGGCCGCCGTCCGAGCACGGCATCGTCGGCAACGGCTGGTACTTTCGCGATCAGGCCGAAGTGCGTTTCTGGCTGCAGCCCAACGCGTTGATCCAGGGGGAAAAGGTCTGGGAGACACTCAAGCGCGAGATCCCGGGGTTTCGCTGCAGCCAGTTGTTCTGGTGGTACAACATGTACGCCGACGTAGACGCCGCCATCACCCCGCGTCCTCATTACCCCGCCGATGGCCGCAAATTGTTCGGCCTGTATTCGTCGCCCGCTTCGTTGCACGAAACCATCGAACGTCAGATTGGCGAGTTTCCCTTTCCGGGATTCTGGGGTCCGGCGGCGGGCATTGCGTCGAGCCGCTGGATCGTCGATTGCGCCATCGCTGAATTCCAGCTCAATCGGCCCGACCTGCAATTGATCTACCTGCCGCACCTCGACTACAGCCTGCAGCGGGTTGGGCCCGATCACCCGTCGATTGCCGATGAGGTGCGGGCTATCGACCATGAGGTCGGGCGTCTGCTGGCGTTCGCCGAGGCGCAAGGCGCGGCGGTGATGTTGCTGTCGGAATACGGGATCGAAGCGGTCAGCCAATCGGTGTCCATCAACCGCGTGCTGCGCTCGGAAGGTTTGCTGGAAGTACGCCAGTCGCTGACCTGGGAACTGCTCGACCCCGGCGCCAGTGCAGCCTTTGCCGTGGCCGATCACCAGATCGCCCATGTCTACGTGAAAAACGCCCGGGACATTCCTCGTGTCAAAGCGCTGTTGCAGCGCCAACCCGGCATCGAGCAGGTGCTGGACAAGGCCGAGCAACGGGCCTTTGCGCTGGATCATCCGCGCAGCGGAGAACTGGTGGCCGTGGCCGCAGCGGGTTACTGGTTCGATTACTACTACTGGTTCGACGATCGCAAGGCCCCCGACTTTGCCCGCACCGTGGACATCCACCGCAAGCCGGGTTACGACCCGCTGGAGCTGTTCATCGACCCGGCCATTCGTTTCCCGAAACTGCGAGTCGCGCGGCGACTGCTGCAGAAAAAACTCGGTTTTCGCTACTACATGGACCTGATTCCACTGGACACAGGACTGGTCCGTGGCAGTCACGGTCGCCTGCCCGAACGCGAGGAAACCGGCCCGCTGCTCATCACCAATTGCGATCTGCCGCTGCCGCAAACCCTGGCGGCCACGGCAGTGAAACAACTGCTCCTTCAGCATTTTCTGGGGCACCTCTACCACCACTCGGCCAATGCCAAGGAGCTTCCATGCGGCGAGCCATTTCTTTAACCGTTCTCAGTGCACTGGCCGGTTTGGCTCAGGCACAGGACACCAACAGTTTCGATTGCAATCAATTCCTCAAGTTTGGAACCGACATTGCCCAGACCCGGGCGGCGTTCCAGCAAAGCCCCGAAACCATGGCCTGGAACTGGTTTGTCTGTCTCAACCAGTTCAGCCCCACCCAGGCCAGCAACCGGGTGTGGGAAACCATGAAGCCTTCGGATCAGGTCTACCTGCCCGATGGCGCTGCACCCGGCGCCTACGCCAGTCCCGTGCCGCCTCCGACCGAGGTGCTGACACAGGCCCGAACGCTGGGAATGGACCTGAACCGGACCTTCCACAACCTCAATGCCACGCAACAGGTCGACGGTCTGGCGCTGCACATGGGCGGCGCCGTGCCTGCTTCTCAGAAAGGCAACCCGGTGCGTTTTCAACTGCTGATGGGTCAGGACACCTTCGATTACATCGTGCAGCGCAAGGTCTACAACATGAATGGTCAGGCCGCGCTGCCGGGCAACCTGGACTTCCCGGCCACGGCGTGGGAGTTGAAGGCCGCGTGGCTGTGGATCGGCTCGGACACCACCTACCGGCAAACCCTGGCCAACGACGGTTACTACATTGGCCAGGCTTATTACGAACAGGACGGCACTTACCAGGTCGGCTATGCGGCGTTGAGCGGGCTGCATGTGGTCAACAAGCTGGACGCCAACTGGGTCTGGACCACCTTCGAAAACGTCAACAACAGCAAATACACGGTGACCAACGCCCCCACGCCGACGCCGATGACCAACACCACCGGGCCGACCCCGGCCGCCAAACCGGTGAACGTCAGCTTCCAGGCGAGCAACCCGACGCTGTCGAAGTACGAACTGATCGGGGTCGAGTTCCAGCCCGTCACTCAGGTGCTGGCCAACTCGCAGCTGGAGTCGGCGTTCCAGAACACCTCGTCGTGTCTGGCCTGCCACGGCACAGCGGCCTACTCGAACGACAAGGGCTACTACAACTTCGCCATGAAACAGGATGGCGGCATCGTCTACCCGACCACTCCGCTGCCGGCCTCCGACTTCGAAGGCTACAAAAAACTGGACTTTGTCTGGTCGCTGAAGCGCGCCCAGTGGCAACGCTAAGGAGCACGACATGAGCGTATTGAACTTCCCCCGGATCTACCTCAACGGCCATATGTTCTGGAACCCGCCGACGGCCAACAACAACGATGTGCTGCCGCTGTATGACGCGGTGAAGATGGACATCAACTGGCCGTTCACCCGCTACTACGACATCACCCAGGAGAACGCTCCCACCACCCTGATGCCCTGGATCATTTCACCGGTGCAGCAGAATGATCTGCCGCCCTATGTGCAGCAGGTGCCGACCAACGGAGGTCCGAACACCTTCCCGTTCATACCCGCCGAATGGGACCTGTTTGGCGACAACGCCTGCGGGACGGTGAGTTACCAGAGCACCCGCTCGACCATTATTGGCGGCGAGTTGCAGGCCAACACCTACATTGCTCAGGACGCACTGGTCGGCAGGGACTTCCAGCTGCTCGGCAATCCTTTTGGCAGTCAGAGCCCGACGGCCGCGCGCTTTGTCGATATCAGCCCATGGCAAAACACTTTCACGGCGCTGTACTTCGACAAGCTGCAGCTGGGAGATGCCACCTGTGGCCTGACCCTGAACCGTCAATACCGGATGCTCGACCGCTTCCTGACATTCAATTGGGCCGGCGACTTCGGTGGCCTGGCGTATGTCACCACCACCTGGCAGACCTGCTTTCCCCGGGACAATCTGGAATGGGTCATCGGCGATTCCGTCCTGCTGAGCAATCTTCAGCAACAGATGGAGGCGCAAAACGCTCAGGGCCTGATGTTCAGGTTCGCCACGTACCTCACCTGTTACGACAGGAACGGTGTGTTCAACGACTTCCCGTACATCAACACCCGCAACAATGACCCATCGGCGCTGGCCCGCATGACAGCGATGTATCAAAAGGGGCTGGACAACGTTTCCGATATTTTCTTCAACCCCGCCTACAACCGTACCGTCGCGACCCTGGGTCTGTGGTTCGATCACGAATACCCCACGGCGCCCGCCGGCCCGCGTCTGGTCACCGACCAGAAGATCATGGTCACTCGCCCCGACATGCCTAAGCCGACCAGCACCAATCTGGGCGTGACCTCGGTGCAGATCACCAACAACACGTTGTCGCTGGATCTGGCCAACACGTTTCCGTTCTATCCGCTGGACAAGAACGCCGATGTCCTGACGGCCGAGAAGTTCCAGGCCGGCGACTTCAAGCTGGGGGTATCGCAGAACGGGAATTTCGTGCCGGTGGTCGATATCGGTTTCGAGCAGTATCGACAGTCGGCTTTCGACAAACGTTCGGGGCTGCTGGATATCCCCCTCAGTGCCACGCAGGCGACCACCTTGCAATCCGGCCCGCTGGAGTTGCAGCAACAGACTTCATCAGGCCCAGTGAAGGCCGCCACTCAGCAAGTCTGGACCGCCGAGGTGGTAGAAAGCGGCACCTTCGTCGACGTGAACGATCACAAGACGCTGAACATCATGGTGCAGAAAAATGGTCAACCGGCCGCCAACACCACACTCTGGGTGGTGGAATACGGCAACCCTTACAACGTGACCACCAGCGACTACTACCTGACGTTCGTAAATAACCCTGACTTCACGCTGTTCTACGACAACGCAGACCGCAACAAAAACACCGCCAACCTGCCACAGTTCAAGGGCACGGCGCCTGTAGCGAACTACCTGGCCACCGGCAGCGGTCGTCGACTGGTCAATCTGGAAACCAAAGACAAACCGGTGGGCGTTGAGGTCAGTTATCAGTCATTCATGAATGGCTCAAGTAAACCGATCACGGTGCCCCTGACCCCTTGCCTGGAATTCGACGCCGGCGTCTACACCAGCGGAACGCTGGATAACGATCAGACGGTGGATTACTCCTACGTCGCCATCACCACCGACCCCGATGGCAAAGCCCAGGTGAGTTTCCGTGCCAAGGCCCCGGGTTTCCCTACGCTGCGCTTCATCGTCAAGGAAGGCACCAGCGACCCGGACATTCCTTTCAGCTTCTCGTTCAACCAGGCCCAGATCGACTTCCTCGCCCCGCTGCGCGTCCTGCCTCTGGACATGCCGTTGCAACAGGACTTCGTCAACTACTGGAACGAGATCTACAAGAACAAGAATGCGCCAGAGGCGATCTGGGATGACTTCATCTACCCAAGGGTTCTCAAGACGTTCTATTACCTGTACCCGATCATGAACAAGTTCATGCCGCTCAACTCCCGCACGCGCGTCGAAGGCGCTGTCGATCAGTTGATCCGGCTGATCAGCAAGGAGTACCAGGAAGAAAGCACTCTCGCGATGCCCATCACCCGCGACCTTTCGCAAAGCCGTCGCGCGGTACTGGAGTTGTGGGCGCAGAAACTGGTCAAGCGCAACTTCCCGCCCATGCAACTCAAGATGAGCGATTACGACGACCTCTGATTCATCAGGAAAGATGAGCCACTGCGGGCCTCGCGCCCGCAGTGCGCCTTGCCAGGGAGTGACCCATGAACGTCAGCCTCTTGAACCGTCTGTTGCTGTTGATCCTGTTGTTCTGCCCCTCTGCATTCGCCCAGGACAGCGGCGCCGTTTACTTCACCAATGGTGTACACAACACGCTGGGGTGCGATGAACAGAACGGCAACTGCATCGCCAAACGCAATCCGGGTGAGCCTTCCGACCCGTTCTTCCCGGCGTTCTGGATCAGCAACTGGACCATGTACCGGGTGATGCACAACTACGAAAACAACCCGCCGCCCTACAGCAACCCGCCAACGACCCTGAAGCCTGCGGACTACACCGTCTCTCGCGGAACCAGCTACTACGACACGACATACATTCCGCCGGACGGCGACGGTTTCGGCGCGATGATGGAGCACTACGAGAAATACTGTCTGCCGATCTTCCCGATCAAGAACAACAACTACACCTGCTCGTTCGTGTCCCTGGGCAACAAGGCGTACTTCCTGACCTATCCGCAGGATCGCCCGAAAGACATGCCGGCCTGCTGCATGTTCTCACCGATGAATCATCCGCCACGGCAGGACTTCATCGAACACCTGCCCTACAGCGCCGAGCGCAGCAAGAATCTCGATGGCAGCGTGCAGGCCTACGCCCTGGATCTGGATTCGCCACAAGGTCCGATCCTGTTCGGCTACGCCTTCTACAAAAAGATGTCGGGGCAACCACCCTACCGGCCGCCGCAGTCATTCTTCTTTTCCGGCGATACCAGCGTCGCCAACGCACCGATCGTCAGCCAGAACTACACCGACTTCCGCATCGCCAAACCGGACCCGAAACAGACCTGGGCGCAGGTCGCCGCCATGTGCCCGTCGAACCCGCCGCCCTGCCAGTTGTTCGAGCCACCAGAGTCGCAAAGCAATGGCCAGAAGGCGCAGTGGAACAAGCTCATGCAGCGTAAACCGTGATCAACGACGAAGGATCGCCATGAAAACCACACTCTGTTTTTCCGTGATGTTGCTGGGTCTGGCCAGCCTGCCGGCACTGGCCAGGGAACAAGCCATGCCGTCGATGCAAGCCAGCCAGTTGAACTGCCAGCCGCCGAGCACCGCACCGGCCGCCACGGCCGGTCAGGATCAGTTCGATCAATACAGCTGGCAGATGTTCATCGCCCTGAGTTGGCCGGCAAAGAGCGGGCAGCGCGGCAATCCCGACTGCACCAAACAGCCCGGTGCGGCGGGGTACACCGTCTGGCAGACCTACAAGACCGTGGGGGAAATCTTTCTGCCGAACGCTGCCAACCCCGGGCCGTGGAATTCCCCGCAAATCGCCAAGAGCTTCAACATCATCAACATCGCCTCTTTGAAAAACAGCGCTCAGGTCAACGCCGTGGATCAGGCGGTCGGTGGCTGGTTGATCGATCAGGCGAAAAACCCGACCTATTACGATATTTCGGCCAACGAGACTTCGTACAACTACATCGTGGGCAACAACTTCTATAACGCCGACGTCGTCTCCAAAGCCAACAACATCACGTTTCCGTGGGGCGTCATCGAGATCAAGTCGAGCTGGCGCATCCTCACCACCCATGACAACGCCAGCCGTTACCTGACCCTGCTCGCCCGGGTGGCGACCTTCGATGAGCAGGGCCAGAAGAACGGTGTCACCGAGGCGTTTCTCGGGCTGGTGGGCTTGCACATCATCACCAAGGCCAACGGTTATCCGCAGTGGATCTGGTCGACGTTCGAACAGGTCGACAACGTTCCGCCCAAGGCACTGGTGAACGGCCAATGGGTCGATCAGCCTGTGGCGGGCACGGCCTATTCCTACTTCAACGCCGCAGCGCCCGCCGCGTCCCTCAACCAGTCACCGTGTGACTGGCAGACCCAGGGCCCGCATCAGGTCTGCGTGCCCAAATCCGGCACCACGTTCCAGACCCCGAATCCGCTGAACCGGGTCACGCCGATCGCCGACATCACCAACCAGATCAACGCCAGTTACCAGGCCGATCCGGGCCTGCAAAACAGCGTGTTGAAGTACTACCAGCTCATCACCACCCAGCGCCCGCTGATGCCTGACAACCCAGGCAACCCGCTGGGCCAGCCGACGCCGGCACTTTCGGCCAACGTGACCATGGAAAGCTACATCCAGCCCAACAGCAGCTGCATGAACTGCCATTCCATGGCGACGCCGGTCAAGAGCCCCTACAAGTCCGATTACTCCTACCTGTTCAAATTCGCCAATTCGCCGCTCGGCAAAACCATCAAGGACGGGAAATAAATCATGAGCATCCTCAACGGCCCGCGACTGAATTTCTGGGGAGGCATCCGCACGGATGTCAGCCTGCCGAACAATTCACCGACCATTCCTTATGACGGCGATGACAACTGGCCGATCTTTGACCTGACCACTTCGACCCTGGCATCGGGGGCCCGGTCTTATACCGACGATCAGTTGAACAGCATGATCAATGCGCCTACGGGCGACTACTACACCGCCGGCGGCTGGAATCATTACGGGCAACATGTCGTCGACATGCAGAATGCGCTGATCAGTTCTCAGGGCAGCCCGGGCAGCGTCAGTACCACCGGGGATCTGGTGGGCCAGCCGGTCTATCTGCTGGGTTCCGTGGACCCGGTGACCGGACAGAAGCCGGTTTCAGGACCGATGATGGTGGACCTCGACCCTACCTCAACCACCACCACCCAGATATTTGTCGGTGGCCTGCAAATCGGTGGCAGCAGCAACATCCAGTTGCTGATTCACGACAATGCAGTCTGCAGCAGCCTGGATCTCGGCAAGCGGGTGCTGCAGCCAACGCCGAAGGAGCTGGATGCACCCGGTTCCTGCCGTATCAGTGGCACCTTCCAGCTGACCTTCCCCCTGAGCAGTATTGTCAGCTGGAACCAGAACAGCGCCGGTTTGCGATCAATCATCCAGGCGCCGGGCGCCACCGGTATCGTTCTGCGTTTCGTGATGTTCGAAATGTGCCCGACGATGACCACGCCCCAGTTGCAAGCCGATTATGCCGCCGGCAGAGACACCCCGAACCCGAGCATCGGCCGGGTCATCGGCACATTGGCGCCGGCGTTCGCCAATGAGCCGCTGGACTGTCAGGCGGGCCGTCAGATCGTCAATCAGGGCACGGGCGGCACCGGCTATGCAGACCTGAGCAGCCCGTCCATGCTGAGCGTCGACATGGTCAATATCATTCCGAAACAGACGTTCAGGGCCGTCCGGGATGACATCACCAGCCCTATCGGACCTAACGGCAATTACGGCACTGTCACCGTGGCAGCCGGCGAGACCACCCTGGGCACACTCGATCCGACCAGCAGTCCCCTGTTCGACTATTACGTGTATGGCGGCATTGTCGATCTGCCGCTCAATACAGCCCAACAGTCGGCGGTCAGATCTTCGCCGCTGGGCATCAGCGCCCCCGGCTCGGTCGCCGGGACTACGTTGCAGGCCACGGAGTCTGTCTATCGGATCTATGCCGATCAGCGCAGTGTCTATACCGAGGACTACCCGCAGGGCCTGTCGATTACGCTGCAGGTCCGGTATCTGGGGGCTGCGGTGACCAGCACAACCGAAATCGATCTCACTGCCGCGCCCTCGGGGCCGTATTACACGCAACAGCGTTACTGCGACTTCCTTTATTTTCCCCCTGCGCTGACGCTGAGCCCCGGTCAGTTATCCGTCACGTTCTCCGTCAACGTAAAACCCGCCGCAGCGCCCCTCGCAGGCTTCGTCGCCCTGACCTACACCGTCAACGGTCAGGACAGCGGCACCTATTTCACCAACTTCCGCAAATACGCCGAGACCGACTTCGGCATCCCCAGAGGCACCACCATCACCTGGGAGCAGATGTACCCGAACGTCCTGCGTTTTCACTACCTGGCCTTCCCGGCCATGTCCCGCTACATCCCGCTGAACCAGCCGGACGCGATCATGGGCGCGAAGAACCCGATCCTCGCCCGAACCTCGGATGCCTACAAAGGCACCACGCTGTTCATGCCTGTGGTGAGGTCGATGTCGCCCTGTCAGCGGGCGTTGCTGCGGGCCTATCTCACGGGCGAGCCGTGGCAGCCGCCGCAATAATCGCGCCCCTCAGCCCATGGAGAGAAACCTATGACTGTTCATATTCCTGCGCGCCCTCGCGAGACGCTGCGCCCGAGCACCCTCATCGCCGAAGGCCTGCTGAACCCGCGTGGCGTCTGCCTGCAGGCCGATGGCAGCCTGCTGCTGGTCGAGGCTGGTTCGGGCCTGCCGGACCAGACCTTCAGCGGCCGCATCAGCCGATTGCAACCCGACCCACTGCATCCCGGCGCCTGGCTCGCTCGCGAAACCCTGGCTCAGGGTTTTCGCTCGATGAACATGCAGGCCCGCATGTTGCGCGATGAAATCATGGGGTTGTCGGACATTGCCTGCGGTGACGGGCGCTGTCTGGTCAGCCAGACTGATTATGTCGCGGGTTCGAAACTGCTGGACCTGCAATACACCCCGCCGGAGGCGGTGTTTCACAGCCGGGGCAATCTGAATGCGCTGTGTTATCACCCGACCCGCCGCAGCTGGCTGGCGGTCAAACCCGATACCAACCAGCTGGTGGAATTCAGCCGCGGCGAGGATGAACAGGTACTGGTGCAGTTGCCCGATCTGGACATGGGACAGGAAGCCGTCCCCGTCACACTGGTGTACGAACCGACGACAGACGCGGTGCTGATCAGCCTGTTCTCCGGGGAGCTGCAAGGCGACCCGGCCCGCAAAGGCATCGACTTTGACGATCAGGCCGGCCAGGTGATTCGGGTCTGGCCCGACACCGGCCGGATCGAAGTACTGATTCGCGGCCTGCAACTGCCCACCGGGCTGGCACTGTGTCCGCAAGGAAATGTGTTGGTGCTGGAGCTTTGCAGCCGTCTGCAACAACCGTTGCCGCCTGACTGGAATGGCGAACCCTTACATGGCGGATTCACCCGGTTCAGCGGGCGACTGTTGAGCTGCAATCTGCAAACCGGCGAAGTGACCGTACTCGCCCGGGACCTGGATACCCCATCCAACCTGTGTCTGGTGCAGGATGCGGTGCTGGTGAGCGAAGGCATGGGGTTAACCGGGCGACCCTTGCCCACGCCGGACAACAAGGTGGTTGCATTGAGTGGCAGGTTGCGTCGGGTGCAACTCTGAAAACAGAAAAAAGGGCGCGGCCTCATTGAAGCCGCGCCCTCTGATTACTGAGTCACCACAATTTTGCCGATCATCTGCGGATGCAGCACGCAGAAATACTCGAACTCGCCCGGCGTATTGAACACCCAGGAGAAACTGTCATTGGTGTCCAGCGCCCCCGAGCGAAACACCTTGTGGGTTTCGGCCACCGTGTGCGGGATCTGGTCGTCATTGACCCACGTCACCTTGGTGCCGACGGCCACGGTCAGGTCCTTGGGGCCGAACATGAACTCCTTGATGTCGACCTTCACCTCCTGCGCCCACGTCGGCATCGACAACATCAAACACACCACCGCCAAAAATCGCGTTTTCATCGGGCTGCCCTCCCCCTAGACCAGTGTCGAATCGATCAGCGCCAATGGATGATCGCCCTGTGTCGCCCGCACTTCGGTGATCCCCAGATAATTGCGCAACTGATCGGCCGCCACCGTCATCGGCCCCGGCGACGGAGCCGCGCCCGGCGCCGGTTGCGGATAAGCCGTGCCACGGGCGGTATGGAAGGTGATGTTGCCTTCGACTTTCTGGATCACCTGATGGATATGCCCGTTCAACACCGTCACCGAGCCGTACTTACGCAGCATCGCAATCGCCTGATCGCCATCCTCGGTGCCCCAGCCCCAGGGCTGATAGATCGTCCACAGCGGAATGTGGGTGAACACCACGATCGGCGTACTGGTCGATACCGCGCGCAGATCATCGGCCAGCCACGCCAGTTGATCGGCGCCGAGGTTGGCTTCGTGTCCGGCCTGAAAGTTGAAGACATTGACCAGCGCGATGAAATGCACGCCGTGGTCATCGAAGCTGTACCAGCCGTTGCCTTTGGTGCCCTTGCCGTAACGCTCGAGATAGAGCTTGCCGCCGCCCTCGTCGAGGGTGTCGTGTTCACCGGGGATGTAATGCACCGTGGACGGCAAGCCTTTGAGCACTTGCGCCGCGGTGTCGAATTCTTCGGCCTTGGAAAGGTGCGTGATGTCGCCGGTGTGCAGGATCAGCGACGGCCGTTTCGGCAGCGCGATGACCTTGTCGATGGCCACTTGAAGGGTTTTCAACGGCTCCGGATTGGCTTCCTTGTTGAAGCCGATGTGCGAGTCGCTGATCTGTACGAAATGAAAAGTGCTGGCCAACGCTTTCGGATCTGTGACGTTACCCGCCTCATCCATCGCAAAAGCTCTGGGAATGCCGCCGCTCAGGGCCCAGAGGACCCCGGCCCCGGCCCACGCCGAGCATTTGAGCAGTGTTCGCCGGTCCGGGTTGCTCAGAAAGCCGTCGGTGCGCAGTGGATGTTTTGTTTGATTGTCCATCGGTAGGTCCTCGCTGGCGGACTACAGTGATGTAGCTGACACCAGAGAGAACTTTGCGGTCCGGGCGTTTATTCCACGCCACAAAACAAATTCTTTTCAGGGAATAAAACGCGACGTATCACAGTTATAGGGGTGTGACGGTGCGGAAGCCACTATGAATCGATTCGAGGAACTGATTGCGCCGCACCTGGACGCGGCTTACAACCTCGCGCGCTGGATCACGGGCAACGACGCCGCTGCACGGGATGTCGTGCAGGAAAGCGCCTTGCGCGCCTTCAGGTTTCTGCAGCGTTTTGCCGATGGCAGCGCCAAAGCCTGGTTCCTGACCATCGTGCGCAACGAAAGCTACACCTGGCTCAAGGCCTCGGCCGGGCGCCACTGGGTCGCCATCGATGACGAAACGGGTGATATCGACGGCGCACTGAGCAACGGCCAGAGCCCGGAACTGTTGGCCATTCACACGGAAAACGCAGCATTGCTCCAGCAGGCACTGAGTGCCTTGCCGCCGGCCTTTCGCGAGGTCATTGTGCTCAAGGACCTCGAAGACTTGCCCTACAAGGACATCGCCCTGGTGGTCGATATTCCCATCGGCACCGTCATGTCGAGGCTGGCCCGGGCCCGTGCGATGCTCAAGCTCGAACTACTGAAGTGGCACGACGATGAATGAACTCGACTGTACGGCTTGCCAGACGCAACTGCATGGCTATCTGGATCAGGAACTTGATCCGGCGATGGCTGCAAACGTGACTGCGCATCTGGCCCTGTGCGCCGCGTGCAAGCATCGGTATGCGGAGGCGAAGGTGCTGAAGATCAGCGTAAAACGCCATGCGCCGTATTACGCGGCCCCGGAATCACTGGTCGCCAGCGTGTTGGACGCTGTTGCTCCCGCATCGCCGAGCCCGTTCGAACGCTGGAGAAAATGGTTCGCCCCTGCGTTTTCCGCAGCCGCCCTGGCCCTGGCGATGGTGCTTTACGTGGCAACGCCGGGCAGCGAACAACCGTTGATGGACGAAGCCGTCTCCAGCCATGTGCGTTCGTTGATGGGCACTCACTTGAACGATGTGGTGTCTTCTGACCGCCACACGGTAAAACCCTGGTTCACCGGAAAACTCGACTTCTCGCCTCCCGTAGTCGACTACTCGGCGCAGGGCTTTCCGTTGCTCGGCGGCCGGCTGGATTACCTGCAACACCAGACCACCGCCGCCCTGAGTTACGGCCGGGCCAAACACATCATCAATGTGTTTATCCTGCCGACTACGGACGCCGATGAACCGACGCAGAGTCAGACGATTCGTGGTTTCAACGTGGTTTCCTGGCAGGCTGGCCATATGCGTTTCGTGCTGGTTTCCGACGTTGAAAAAGGCGAGCTGGAAACGTTCGGCAAGTTGCTCAGGGATGGTGTTTGAGAGTTCCTCAATGCTGCAACGCATACAGACGACAGTGTTCCAGATAGCCGCGCTCATGATGTCCCACCAACTGCACGACACTTGACCAAAGCCACGACGGCGCATCCAGCGTCCTGGTGTGGCAACTCTTCAGTTCGCGGATCCAGGCCGCTCGCGTCGCAAGGTCCATTTGCCGCGCATGAGCAAGGCCGACGACGTTGGCCAGATAAGCGGCGGCAAGCAACGCTTCGGACTGGCTCAACTGATTCAACTCCAGCTTCATGTCTTGAGGCAGAAGTTCGCGGATGAAAAAGCCCTCATCCAGCATTCGCGTTGCAATCATTCGATTGCCCAGACCCGGTGAGAGGTGCCGCGCGCCCTCTACCACCCGCCGTCCATTGTCCCGTGGCATGGAGGCTTTGGGCGCTCGGGGCGCAGCAGCGGCAACGGCTTGTTTGATATCGAGCAGGCAGTATTCCTGATCATCTCCAGCCCCCACCCCCAGCAACAGCGCATAGCGCTTCAACCCCAACGAACTGCAACCTTTGACCCAGTAGGCGGAGTCGAGCAATTGGACCTTGTCGTCCTTCGACCTGCCCTTGAGCGACGTCACCAGCGTATGGACATCATCAGTCGCGCACAGTGTTTTCAGCGCGGCGCGTTCCGCTCGCGAAAGTGACCAGAAATGCTTCCCAAGGGGAATGGATGGCTTGGTGTTTTCGATACGCTCATAAGCCAGGTGTTTCCAGGTGCGCTGCACGGCGCTGCGCATGCTGGCCTTGACCTGAGGCGGACGTGGCGGGTCTTCATCGATGTTGCCTTCGAAAGCGCTTTCATAGCCGCGCATCATGCCTTCGAGCATTCGCGCGGTGGTCACACCTGGCAGATCCGAGCCTCTGGCGGCGGTCGCCAGGGACAATGCCAGCCGCACGAGGTCATGCGCCGGATTGCCGATCACGGTCTGATCGAGATCGCGAATATGGATATCGATCCGGCCCTTCGAATCGCCCGTCGGGCCCAGATTCCCTGCGTGGCAATCGCCACAGATCCACACCGCCGGCCCCCGTGGCAAACGCCTGCCGGGCTGGCTGTGCAGCCATTCGTAGAACTGAACGGTACTACCCCGGACATACGCATGGGCGGACCGGGCCATCTTGAGATTTCTGAGTTCGCTGAGTGTTTCCAGACGCTGGGAGGGTCGAGGGGTCTTCATGGAAAATACTTGAGTGAGTGTATTCCATCGACCCTTCGCATGCGCGAATGTTTCAATTTGTTTCAGAGCAATAACTGTCTCTTCAGCGACTTGTTCGCTTCAAGGTTTCACTCGGTAACTCATTGAACAGCGCCCGATAGCTGTTGGAAAACCGCCCCAGATGCCAGAACGACCAGTTCATCGCCACTTCGGCCACCGTAGTGCCCGAGGCGGCCCCCTTCAGCAGTTCCCGGCGGGCACTGTTGAGCCGGCGCAACCGCAACCATTGGGTCGGTGACATCCCGGTATAGGCCTTGAACGTCTGCTGCAATTGTCGCAACGACACCCCGGCCACCTGGGCCAACTCCAGCAGGTTGAGGGTTTCTTCCGGCGAATCTGCTGCCCACTCCCCCACGCGTTTCATGGTTTGCCGCTCTTCGGTGCGGCGCTGCAAACCACCACTGTCCAGACACACCCGGGCGTTGTCGAGGATGAACAGACAGTCCTCCAGCAACTGCTGGGTCAGTGCTTCTTTGCTTGGCTGATCAAGGGATTGCGACAACTTCGTGAGTGTCGAGCTTAACCAGCGGCTGAACAGCGCGTTCTGCGCGCCGTTGAGCGGCGCCATGAACAGGCCTTCCAGACGGGCCACGTCCAGACCGTTGCGGCGCACGAACTCCGGGCCGAACACCACGGCGATTTCCTGGTAGTTCTCCGGGGTGATCCAGATGTTGCGGCTCTCTTCGTTCAGCAGATAGAGCGCGTTGTCACTGCGATCGAAACAGAACGCCAGAGACCCCGACGGCGCACTGAAATTCTGCTCGACCCGGGTGTTCATCTGTTCTTCGTAGACCTCCACGCCTTCCAGGTCCAGATAGCGGATTCGCCCGGCGAAATGCCCCGGCGACATCTGCTGGTAGTGCTGGACCCAGCCCGGTGTCGCGCGGATCTGCTCGGCGACATCGGCGGTGTTGAAAGCTTGAACCTGTAGCGGATTACACGTTGTCATGGGAGACCTTGCGCACTCTTTTGGTGCGCTTTGGTGCTGCTGAAAGTGGATAGATGGAACGGCAAGGCCCGCCCAAGATAGTCGTCAACGCGCCACAGGGGAAGCCTGCGAAAGATGAAATCGCACTTCCCCCGCGTCAATAAAACCAACGACGAGGTCTTTATGAATGCCCCTTTCGATCAGCTGTTCACATGGCTGAAAGATCACAAGATTACCGAAGTGGAATGCGTGGTCAGCGACCTGACCGGCATCGCCCGCGGCAAAATTGCACCGACCAACAAGTTCCTGCATGAGCGAGGCATGCGCCTGCCGGAAAGTGTGCTGCTGCAAACGGTAACCGGGGATTTTGTCGACGACGACATCTACTACGACCTGCTCGACCCGGCCGACATCGACATGGTCTGCAAACCGGTGAGCGATGCGGTGTACGTGGTGCCATGGGCCATCGAACCGACGGCCATCGTGATCCACGACACCTTCGACAAGTTCGGCAATCCGATCGAACTGTCGCCGCGTAACGTGCTGAAGAAAGTCCTGCAGTTGTACACCGACAAGGGCTGGAAGCCGATCGTGGCGCCGGAAATGGAGTTCTATCTGACTCAGCGCTGCGAAGACCCGGACTTGCCGTTGAAGGCGCCGCTGGGCCGTTCCGGTCGTGCCGAAAGCGGTCGTCAGTCGTTCTCCATCGATGCCGCCAACGAATTCGACCCACTGTTCGAAGACGTCTACGACTGGTGTGAACTGCAAGGTCTGGATCTCGACACGCTGATCCACGAGGACGGCCCGGCGCAGATGGAAATCAACTTCCGCCACGGCGACGCGCTGGATCTGGCCGACCAGATCACCGTGTTCAAGCGCACCCTGCGTGAAGCCGCGCTCAAGCACAACGTCACTGCGACCTTTATGGCCAAGCCGATTGGCGATGAACCCGGCAGCGCCATGCACCTGCACCAGAGTGTGGTGGAAATCGCCACCGGCAAACCAATTTTCGCCAATGCCGACGGCAGCATGAGCGACCTGTTCCGCCATCACATCGGTGGTCTGCAAAAGCTGATCCCGAAGGTGCTGCCGATGTTCGCACCGAACGTGAACTCGTTCCGCCGCTTCCTGCCGGACACTTCGGCGCCGGTCAACGTCGAATGGGGCGAAGAAAACCGCACCGTGGGTCTGCGGGTTCCGACTTCCGGGCCTGAAGCGATGCGCGTGGAAAACCGTCTGCCGGGCGCTGATGCCAACCCGTATCTGGCGATTGCCGCGAGCCTGCTGTGCGGCTACATCGGCATGGTCGAGGGCATCGAACCAAGCGCTGCCGTCGAAGGCCGCGCCTATGAGCGCCGCAACCTGCGTCTGCCGATCACCATCGAAGAAGCCCTGACCCAGATGGAAGAGTGCGACACCGTCGCCGAGTACCTGGGCAGCAAGTTCGTGCGCGGCTACGTGGCAGTGAAGCGTGCCGAGCATGAAAACTTCAAGCGCGTGATCAGTTCCTGGGAGCGTGAGTTCCTGCTGTTGAGCGTCTGAGACCTTCACTACCCCCTGTGGGAGCGAGCTTGCTCGCGAATGGGCCAGTTCAGTTAACGAAGACGGCGACTGACACACCGCTTTCGCGAGCAAGCTCGCTCCCACAAGGAAGCAACCCATCACCTGAAAATCCAATAATTCGAAGAGGTGTCGATATGCGTCTGTTGAAATCCCTGATTCCCGCCGCCCTGGCCCTGGCCTGCAGTGCAGGTGCCCAGGCCGAATCCCAGGTCAGCGTCTACAACTGGACCGATTACATCGGCCCGACCACCCTCGCCGACTTTCAGGCCGGCAGTGGCATCAAGGTGATCTATGACGTCTTCGACTCCAATGAAACCCTCGAAGGCAAACTGCTCGCCGGTCGCACCGGTTACGACGTGGTGGTTCCCTCCAACCACTTCCTGGCCCGTCAGGTGAAGGCCGGTGCGTTCCTCAAACTGGACCGCTCGCAACTGCCGAACTGGAAGAACCTCGACCCGAAACTGCTGGCGTTGCTTGAAAAGAACGACCCGGGCAACGAACACTCGGTGCCGTACCTGTGGGGCACCAACGGCATCGGCTACAACGTCGACAAGGTCAAGCAGGTGCTGGGCGTCGATCACATCGATTCCTGGGCCGTGCTATTCGAGCCGGAGAACCTGAAGAAACTCACCCAGTGCGGCGTGTCGATGATGGACTCAGCCGACGAAGTGTTCCCGGCCGTCCTCAACTACATGGGCATGGACCCGCGCAGCGAGAACCCGGAAGACTTCAAGAAAGCCGAAGCCAAACTGCTGAGCATCCGCCCGTACATCACCTACTTCCACTCGTCGAAATACGTGTCGGACCTGGCCAACGGCGACATCTGCGTGGCCTTCGGTTACTCCGGTGACGTGTTCCAGGCCGCCAACCGCGCCAAGGAAGCGAAGAACGGGGTGAACATCGCCTATGCGATTCCCAAAGAAGGCGCCAACCTGTGGTTCGACCTGCTGGCGATTCCCGCTGATGCCGGCAACACCAAAGAGGCCCACGCCTTCATCAATTACCTGCTTGATCCGCAAGTGATCGCCAAGGTCAGCGCCTCGGTCGGCTACGCCAACCCGAACCCGCCGGCCAAGCAATACATGGACGTGGCACTGGTCAGCAATCCAGAGGTGTATCCGCCTCAGGAAGTGCTCGACAAACTCTACATTTCCACCACCCCGCCCCAGTCGATCATGCGTCTGATGACCCGCTCCTGGAGCAAAGTGAAGTCGAACAAATGAATCAGTACACCCAGGAACACGCCCGCTCCTACTACGCTGCATCGGCCCGGGCGAGCACGCAATACCCTGCGCTTGAAGCCGACCTGATCGCCGACGTCTGCGTAATCGGCGGCGGCTTCACTGGCGTCAACACCGCCATCGAGCTGGCCCAGCGCGGCCTCTCGGTGGTGCTGCTTGAAGGCCGGCGCATTGGCTGGGGCGCCAGCGGGCGCAACGGCGGCCAGTTGATCCGTGGCATCGGCCATGAAGTCGAGGGCTTCGCCCGTCATGTCGGCGCCGAAGGCGTGCGCTACCTGCAACAGGCCGGCGTCGACTCGGTGGAACTGGTGCGCCGGCGCATCGAAGACAACGCCATCGAGTGCGACCTGCGCTGGGGCTTCTGCGAACTGGCCAACACCCCGGCGCAGTTCGAGGCGTTCAAGGCCGAACAGGACAGTCTCGCGGCCTCAGGTTATGCCCATGCAACGCGACTGGTCGGCCCTGAAGACATGCGTCGGCAAGTCGTCAATTCGGGTGTCTATAAAGGAGGCCTGATCGACATGGGTTCGGGCCATCTGCACCCGCTCGATCTGGTGCAGGGCGAAGCGCGACTGGCGGCGTCGCTCGGGGTGCGGATCTTCGAGCAGAGCCCGGTGCTGGAAATCGTCCACGGAGCCACGGTGCAAGTGCGCTGCGCTTCGGGCACGGTGCGCGCCGGCAGTCTGGTGCTCGGTTGCAACGCGCATCTGGATGAACTCGAGCAACAGCTCAGCGGTAAAGTCCTGCCGGCAGGCAGCTACATCATCGCCACCGAGCCTTTGTCCAAGGAACGCGCCGCCGAACTGATCCCGCAGAACCTGGCGCTCTGCGATCAGAAAGTCGGCCTCGACTATTACCGGCTCTCGGCGGACCGGCGCTTGCTGTTCGGCGGTGCCTGCCACTATTCCGGGCGGGATCCGGCGGACATCGCCGCCTACATGCGACCGAAGATGCTCAAGGTGTTCCCGCAACTGGCGGACGTGGGCATCGAGTTTCAGTGGGGCGGCAAGATCGGCATCACTGCCAATCGCTTCCCGCAGGTCGGGCAGCTCAAGCAGCACCCGAACGTGTTCTACGCCCAGGGTTACTCCGGCCATGGCCTGAACGTCACCCACTGGTGCGCCAAACTGTTGGGTGAAGCGATTCATGCCGGCCACAGCCAGGGCATGGACGTGTTCAGCGGCGTACCGCACATGACCTTCCCCGGCGGCCCGGCGTTGCGCTCGCCGCTGCTGGCACTGGGCATGTTCTGGTATCGCCTGCGGGAAATGCTGGGCTGAGGCTCGGCGATTTGCTCTATCGCAAAGCACTTCTATATTGATGAAGTGCTTTTGCGTTCCTGACGCTCAGTGCCCAACACACTCTGGAGGTCATGGATGGAGTCGTCAGCCGCCGATCAACCGCGAGCACCCGGCCAGGCACCGGTCAAGACCCGGCGCTTCAGCATTTCGCTGGTGTGGATCGTGCCGATCGTCGCGGTACTGGTGGGCATTTCGCTGGTGGTGCACAACCTGATGCAGGAAGGCCCGACCATCGTCGTCACCTTCAAGACCGGCAGCGGTCTGACCGCCAACAAGACCGAAGTCAAATACCGCAACGTGGTGGTCGGTCAGGTCTCGGACGTCGAGCTGGCCGATGACCAGAAGAGCGTCAACGCCACGATCAAACTGGCCAAACAGGCCGAAACCTTTACCCGCGAAGACTCGAAATTCTGGGTGGTACGCCCCCGTATCGGTGCTGGCGGCGTGTCGGGCATCGACACCCTGCTTTCCGGTGACTACATCGGGGCCGACATCGGCCAGTCAGATTCACGCGCCAAAAACTTCAATGGCCTGGAAAACCCGCCGCCGATCACCTATGGCGAACCGGGCAGACGTTTCAACCTGCATTCCTCGGATCTGGGCTCGCTGGACATCGGCTCCCCGGTCTATTACCGCAAGATTCCGGTCGGTCAGGTCGTGGCCTACGCACTCGATCCCGATGGCAAAGGGGTGAATATCGAAGTGTTCATCCACGCGCCGAACGATGCCTTCGTCACCGAGAACACCCGGTTCTGGAACGCCAGCGGTATAGACGTGAACGTCGGCGCCAATGGTTTTGCGGTGAAGACCGAATCGCTCTCGACCTTGCTGGTCGGTGGCATTGCCTTCCGTGCACCGGATTACAGCCCCAACGATGTGGCGGCAGCGGATGAAAAAACCTTCGACCTGTTCGACGACCAGCAGACCGCCCTCGCCCCGCCCGCCGGCAAACCGCAGTACCTGAGCCTGCGTTTCGATCAGGCCATGCGCGGCCTCAAGGTCGATGCGCCAGTCGAATTCCTCGGCATGGAAATCGGCCGTGTGGTGAGCATCAACCTGGATTACGACGAGAAGAAACGCAGCTTCCCGGTCAACGTCGGCATCGTGATCTACCCGCAGCGCCTCGGCCGGGCCCACGAAAAAATGCTCAAGGTGCTCAACCACAACCCGGAAGACGAAGCCGCCGCCGTGCGCCTGATCGGCACCTTCGTCGATAACGGACTGCGCGCCCAGGCCCGCAGCGGCAACCTGCTTACAGGCCAGCTGTACATCGCTTTGGATTTTTTCCCGAAAGCCGAAAAAGTGGCGTTTGACCCGACGGCGCGTCCAATCGTCATTCCGACCATTCCCGGCAGCCTCGAACAGTTGCAGGAAAAACTCGAAGCGATGGTCGACAAGCTCAACAAACTGCCGGTGGAACGCATTGCCGGCAATCTCGACGGCAACCTCGTCGAACTGCGTAAAAGCCTGACCCAGTTCAATGCCAAGACGCTGCCCAGTGTGCAAAACACCCTGGCGGACGTCAGCAAGACCCTGCAATCGGCCAATTCGACGCTGGCCGAAGATTCGCCGCAACGCGAAAAACTCACCCAGACCCTCGACGAACTCGGGCGCATGTCGCGTTCGCTGCGTGAACTGTCGGATTACCTCGGACGCCATCCGGAATCGCTGATTCGCGGTCGCCCCGACAACGCTGCGCCGCTGGATCTCAAAGGACCGCCGCGCAATTGAGCACAGGAGCTTTGCCATGGCTTTACCGCTGAAGTTCACCGTGCTCGCCGCATGCCTGCTGCTGGGTGCCTGTCGCAGCGACCCGATCAGTTTCCACACCCTGACCCCGGCACAGCCGATGCCTGGCCGATCAGGACAGGACATCGCAATTGAAAGCATCAGCGTGCCGCCACAGGTCGACCGCCCGCAAATCGTCATCCGCCAAGGCAATAGCGGCCTGGCGATTCTGGAAACACAATGGTGGGGTGCGAGCCTCAGTGACGAGCTGCGCAGTGCGCTGGTGGATCAGTTGAGCAACGCTGGAGTTGCGCGCAAAACGTCGGTACGCATCGATGTGCAGCGTTTCGATTCGATTCCCGGGCAATACGGATTGATGGACGTGAAATGGCGCCTGCGTCCGGCCGATGCGGGCGATAGCGGGCTGCTCACCTGCCGCTCGATTCTGCAGACGCCGTCCGGACCGAGCATCGACGATCTGGTAAACGCTCAGCAGAACAACGTCAAACGCCTCGCCGAACTGATCCGTCAGGCCGCCGGCAATGCGCGCAGCTGCCCGCCGTCCTGAGCCGCCGGCTTCAATTCCACGCTGAAGCGGCTGCCGCTGGACTGGCCGCTGCTCAATTGCACCCGCCAGTGCTGACGCTTGCAGATCCGCTGCACCAGCGACAACCCCAGGCCAAGGCCTTCGCCACGGCCCTCATCGCCGCGCACGAACGGCTGAAACACTGCCTGACGCTGTTCCTCCGGAATGCCGATGCCGCTGTCTTCCACCACAAAACCGTTGCCCGTCAGGGTCAGCCGGACGAACCCGTGATCGGTGTAGTGCCAGGCATTGCGTAACAGGTTGCCCATGACCGATTGCAGGAACGTCAGGTTGAAGCGTTCCATGCACGGCTGCTCCACCTCGTAGAAAAACTCCAGGCCCTTTTCACGAATCAGTCGGCCCCAGATTTCACTCTGGGCATCCGCGACGTCCTTGAGCGTGACGCAAATATCGCTGCCGGTATCGTCCTCGGCGCGAGCCAGCATCAGGAAAGTATCGACCAGTTGGCGCATCTCGTGGCTGGCCCGGGCGATGCGATTGACCTGCGCGGTTGAACGGGCATCGAGCGACGGATTGGCGAGCAACAACTCGCAAGAACCACAAAGCACCATCAACGGCGTGCGTAGCTCATGGCTGACGTCGCTGGTGAACAGTTTTTCGCGGCTCAGGGTTTCACGCAGACGCCCCAGGGTCTGATCGAACGACAGCGCCAGTTCCCCCACTTCATCTGCCGCATAGTCCGGGTGCAGCGGAGGTGCCAGCACCAGCAACTGATCGCGATGGCGCACCTGACGCGCCAGACGAATCACCGGCGCCATCACCCGGCGTGCCAGCAACCGGCCAAGCACGAGCGCCAGCAGAACACTCAGGACAAAACCGACCGTGACCACGATGAACAACAATCGCTCGCGCTGCTCGAGGCTTTCCTGATCGCGCAACAACACATATTTGCGTCCACCGACCACTTCGACCATGGCAAAGAAGTCATCGCCATCGAAGCTGATTTCCTGAAAACCGGGGGCCAGCGCTGCCAGCGAAGGAATGAGCGCCATCGGACCCGGTCCGCCTTCGAAGAAGAACAACTCGCTCTTTTCCGGCTGATGGCTCCAGCGATTGATGTCTTCCATTGCCAGCAGGCGGTGCAGGCCGCCGCTCAAAGTGCTGGTGGCCAGCCGGTGCTCGACGACATGCACAGCGGCGACAATGCCCAGCGCAAACACCCCGGCGACGAGAGCGCTCATCAAAGCGAACACGATGACGATCCGTTTCGTCAGGCTTTGCTTGAGATCCATTCGGGTCGATGACTCCACTGCTGAATTCAGACTTCACGGTCAAAAACAGCGACATTGACCGAACCTGCGCAGCTTCACCGCAAACATAAACATTTGTTAAGACTGGCCGGTAAAAAAAGGGTATTTGAGTCTGGTTATCAAACACCGGATTAGTTGGGTTTTATCGACTCTCGCGAAATTTTCACATGTTCTTCACCGCCCCCCGACGTGCATGAACGTAATGTTCAGCCATTATTCAAGTACACAACTATAAAAGTTGGTTAAATCGCCGGCCAATCTCGCCTGCGACGTCAAGGGGCATGCCGTGGAGCGACAGATGCAATTAACAGCGACATATAAACAACGCCGTACGCTGCGACTTGGAAAACTGTTGACCGGCATCGGTGTAGTGGTCGCCATCGGACTGGTCAGCGGCTTCGTCTGGGTGACCCGCTCGCCCGTGGATCTGGGCAACGCCGGCAAGGCCGCCCGGGCTGACTGGACCCAGGCCTGGCAGGCTGGCGAAGTCGTGGCACTGGTGCGTCATGCCGAACGCTGCGACCGTTCCGACAACCTCTGCCTGGGCCCGGCCGACGGCATCACCCAGGCCGGCAACGACTCTGCAGCGCTTGTAGGCAAAGGCTTCGTGGGTCTGGGCATGCAGCAGGCGCAGGTGTTCACCAGCCCGTTGACCCGTACCGTGCAGACCGCGCGTGCCATGTTTGGTCAGGACGCCACGGCCCAGATCTGGCTCGAGTCCTGCGGTTCTTCTCTGCGCAACGATGTGGTGGCGCATAAGGTTGCCAAGCACAATCTGGTGCTGGTCACCCACAGCGGATGCATCAGCGACTTCGAAAAACAGACCGGTTTTCCTCACGCGGTTGCCGCCGAATACGGCAGTACCCTGTTTGCACGGATCGATGACAAAGGCCAACTTAAAGTGTTGGGCATCATGAATGCCGATGCCTGGTCTCAACTTAATAGTCATTAATGCTTTAGTTGGGGCGAACCGACAAGGTTGAACTTTTTTCAACTAGTCAGGAACGGACTTCATTAATTTGTAATGAAAGATGTATCTGCCCCCGATTTACTGGACAACGGTTTTTTTTAAGCTTGGCTATAGTGCGAGAACTCCGGCCTGGAGGTTCGGCAGCTCTCTGGATACAGGAAACGCCCGTCCCCCGATCGCACACCTGCATTCATTCAACACGATGACCCGCCCGCTCAGGAACGCGCCGGGCAGGCCATCGACACAAGAACTTCGTTTGGCACCAAGGCTTTGTCATGACGTCTGAAAACAACCCCCTGCGACACGCTGCCCGTCATTTCTCCCCCACCACGACTTTCGAGCGCTGGGCCATTCCCGGCCTGATTCTGGCTTTCGTGGTGTTTTATCTGTTGCCGCTGATGACCCACGGCCTGTGGATCCCCGATGAAACCCGCTACGGCCAGATCAGCCAGGAAATGCTGCTCAGCGGCAACTGGGTCGCGCCGCATTTCATGGGGATCCGCTATTTCGAAAAACCGATTGCCGGCTACTGGATGATCGCGATCGGCCAGGCGATCTTCGGTGAAAACCTGTTCGGCGTACGTATCGCTTCGGCTTTGAGTACCGGCGTCAGCGTCTGGCTGACCTACCTCATGGCCCGCCGGCTGTGGAACAACCCGCGCATCAGCGTCGCCAGCGCCCTTCTTTATATGAGCTTCGGCCTGATTGCCGGCCAGGCCGGCTACGCCAACCTCGATCCGCAGTTCACCTTGTGGGTCAACCTGAGCATGGTCGCGGTGTGGTTTGCCATCGACAGCCAGACCCCTCGTGCCCGTCTGGGCGGATGGGCGCTGCTCGGTGTCGCGTGCGGCATGGGCCTGATGACCAAAGGGTTCCTGGCGTTATTGCTGCCGGTGCTGATCGCCCTGCCCTACATGATCTGGCAACGCCGCTTCGGCGAACTGGTGCGTTACGGGCTGGTTGCCGTGGTGGTTTGCGTGCTGATCAGCCTGCCGTGGGTCTTGGCTGTCCATTACCGGGAACCTGATTTCTGGCGCTTCTTCTTCTGGCACGAACACATCCGTCGTTTTGCCGCCGGCGATGCTGCGCAGCACGCCCGTCCTTGGTGGTTCTACCTGCCGCTGCTGTTTGCCTCCACCCTGCCGTGGGCCGTTCTGCTGCCTTCGACGCTCCTGCGCACCTGGCGCGAAAAGCGTGACCCGAAAACCGCCTATCTTGCATTGTGGTTCCTGTTGCCACTGGCCTTTTTCAGCCTGAGCAGCGGCAAGCTACCGACCTACATCATGCCGTGCCTGCTGCCGATCGCCCTGCTGATGGGGCAGACCGTGGTCAACTGGCTGGATCAGAACCGTGGCCGTGTCCTGCGCCTGAACGGCGTGATCAATACCGTCATCGCCAGTGCGGCGCTGGTGGCACTGCTTTATCTGCAGGCAACCAAGGAAATCTACGA
Source organism: Pseudomonas sp. R43(2017) (assembly GCF_002112345.1). Classification (NCBI taxonomy): domain Bacteria; kingdom Pseudomonadati; phylum Pseudomonadota; class Gammaproteobacteria; order Pseudomonadales; family Pseudomonadaceae; genus Pseudomonas; species Pseudomonas sp. R43(2017). Next base: position 288,989 of record NZ_NEHJ01000001.1, on the reverse strand, counting down.
AAATACCGAGATGTTCAGCCTGTCGCTGGCCTATATCGTGCTGGTGGGCTGGATCATCGCCAATGCCTTGCAAGTGCTGCGTCCGCTGACGCTGTGGGCCATGCCGGCGCTGGGTATCGGCCTGCTGGTGGCGTTGTTGCCGGCGGCCATGCCGGGGCAGATCGTCAACAGCAAGATGCCCGACCAGTTCATTGCCGAACATCAACAGGAACTGAGTGAAACCGCGTCGCTGCTGAGCAACGACCTGGGTGCGGCCTCGGCACTGGCGTGGCGTCTGAAGCGTCCGCAGGTGGATCTGTTCAACACCATCGGTGAACTGAAGTACGGCCTCGAAGACCCGGCCATGGAAGCACGTAAAGTCACGATGGACGGCGTCGGCCAGTGGATGACCGAAGCGCGGAAGAAAGGCGCGGTCGGTGTGGTCTTGCGCGTCAACAGCACGCAGGAAGAGCAGGAAGTCGGATTGCTGCCGGTAGACGGCAAGCATTATCGTCGCGGCAATCTGCAGATCTTCATCTTTCCGCAGCGCCAGCCATGACCTTGCGCAATAACGACCGGGGCGCCATGCTGCTCCTGCTGGCCGCCAGCGCCCTGATGTTGCTGCTCGGGCTGGGTAGCCGCGAACTCTGGGGCGCGGAAACCCGCTGGGCGAACATCGCGTTGCAGATGATGCAAAGCGGCGATTACTTCGACCCGTACCTCAAGGGTGATCCCTATTACGACAAGCCGCTTTTGTCGTACTGGCTGATCACCGCGACCGCCTGGCTGACCGGGAGTCTCGATCACTGGTCGCTGCGCCTGTCTTCGGTGGTGTCCGCGTGGCTCAGCGTCTGGCTGGTGTATCTGCTGGGCGAGCAGTTGTTTCGCAAAGGCACGGGGCTGATCGCCGGGTGGATGCTGGCGACCACCTTCTATTTCGTGTTCTGGGCGCGGGTCGCCACCGCTGACATCCTGACGGTCTGCGGTGTGCTGGCGGCGGTCTGGTGGTACTGGCGCGGGCCCGACGACACGCGGTTTTCGCGCTATCTGGTGTTCTGCGTCCTGCTGTCCCTGACGTCGTTGTTCAAAGGCCTGATCGGTTTCATTCTGCCGGGTCTGGTATTGCTGCCGCACCTGCTGAGTGAGGGCCGCTGGAAACGTCATCTGAATCTGCGCCTGCTCGCGGCGCTGGTGATTGCCGGGGCGTTCTACATGACGCCGTTCCTGCTGTCGCACCTCTACGGCGCGCCGAACTACGGGGAAAGCGGCCTGGGGCTGGTGTTGCGGGAAAACGTCGTGCGGTTTTTCCAGCCGTTCGACAACATCGGCCCGATCTACACCTATTTGCTGTACCTGCCGATCTACACCCTGCCCTGGGCGCCGTGCTGGATCATTGCCCTGTGGGTCGCGGCGAAGAACTGGAAACACATCGAACCGGATACCCGCTGGCTGATTCAGGGCCTCGGGTTGTTGATGCTGTTCTTCACCGCCAGCGGCAGCCGGCGCAGTTACTACGTGCTGCCACTGGTGCCGTTCGCGCAACTGCTCGGGGCCTGGTGGATTACCCGGCGCATGGCCGCGCGCAACGCCGTCAGCCCGTTTGGCGGGCGCGGCCTGAAAATCGGTTTTGCCGTGACCACGGTGTTGCTGCTGGGGATTCTCGGCGTGCTCTACCCCTGGACCAACAGCGGTGGCGGCGCGATCCGTTTCGGTGAGACCGTGCGCCTGCAAGCCAGCCAGCGTGCGCCGTTGAGCCAATGGCACTTCGTCATGGTCGAGGTGGACAACAAGGTCCCGATGTACCTGCAGACCGGCGGCGAGCCGTTCTACTACGTGCCGGAAACCCGCGACTTCCCTCGCGATGGCGATGCTGCCGCGATGTTCGAATGGCTGGAACGCACCAGCGGCAAGCACTGGGATCCGAAGCGTACGATCTTCGTCGCCCAGTACCGCACCGGCGAACCCGTGCCGCTCTCCAGGCTCGGCCAAGACCATCAAGTCATCACGACCACCCCGACGCGCGGCGAACAAGTGTTCCATGGCCGCGAGGATCAAAGCGTCGCCTACCTGCCCCAAGGCTCCTGAAAGACAACGCCGGGTTCGCCCGGCGTCCCCGCCCAGTGACTGCTAACCTGAATGGCAATGACATGTATTAACGGTTTGTTTGACGTTTTTTTCTCATTTGCCTCTCTACATTGCCAGCCAGCCAACATATGCAAATCATTCGCATTGAAGTTTTCCGGCGAATGCTTGCCCATAACGTCTAAAAAACAGGAGCTGCTCCGTCATGAGTCCATCCCTTCCGTCCTTTCTCAAGCACGCTACTCTGGCAACCGCGCTGCTCGCAGCCGGTCAGGTGTTTGCCGCCGATTCCGTCGGCATCGTGGTCTACAACGCCCAGCATGAAACCCTGACCAAGGCCTGGGTCGCCGGCTTCACCGAGGAAACCGGAATTCCGGTCACGATCCGCAACGGCGACGACACGGAAATGGGCAACCAGCTCGTACAGGAAGGCGCGGCCTCTCCAGCGGACGTGTTCCTGACGGAAAACTCCCCGGCCATGGTGCTGGTGGACAATGCCAAGCTGTTCGCCCCTGTAGCTCCGGCCACTCTTGAACAAGTGGGCTCGGCCTATCGTCCGGCCCATGGTCAGTGGGTCGGCATCGCCGCTCGCTCGACAGTCTTTGTCTACAACCCGGCCAAGCTGCCGGAAAAAGACCTGCCGAAATCCCTGATGGATCTGGCGACCCCGGCATGGAAAGGTCGCTGGGCTGCATCCCCAGCCGGTGCCGACTTCCAGGCCATCGTCGCCGCCGTGCTGGAACAGAAAGGCGAAGCCGCCACCCTGGAATGGCTCAAGGGCATGAAAGCCAACTTCACCGCCTACCGTGGCAACAGCTCCGTGCTCAAAGCGGTGAACGCCGGCCAGGTGGACAGCGGCGTGATCTATCACTATTACGCTTTCGTCGATCAGTCCAAGACCGGCGAAAACAGCAAGAACACCGCCCTGCACTACTTCAAGCATCAGGATCCGGGCGCATTCGTGAGCATCTCCGGTGGTGGCGTGCTGAAGTCCAGCAAACACCAGGAAGAAGCACAGAAATTCCTCCAGTACATCACCGGCAAGCAAGGCCAGGAAGTGCTGCGCACCGGCAATTCCTTTGAATACGCCGTGGGCAAGGACTCGGCCTCCAACCCGAAACTGGTGCCGTTGAAGGATCTGGACGCACCGAAAGTCGACGCATCGAAGCTCGACAGCAAGAAAGCCGTCGAACTGATGACTCAGGCGGGACTGCTTTAATTGATGCCTGAAACTCTGCCGGCGGGGATCGCTGCGGCGCCCTCCGCCAACCTTTCACGCAGGACCCGCGCCCTCAACGGGCGCGGGAGCCCCTGGGTGGTCGTACTGGCGATCGGTGTTTCATTGCTGTCGTTACTGCCGATCGGGTTTGTGGTCGGCGTGTCGTGGTACACCGGCTGGGCGACCATCGAAGCCTTGATCTTCCGCCCTCGGGTGGCCGAATTGCTGATCAACACCGTGCTGCTGGTGTTGATCACCCTGCCGATCTGCATTGTGCTGGGCATCACTCTGGCCTGGCTGACCGAGCGCACCAATTTGCCTGGTCGCCGATTGTGGTCAGTGCTGGCGGTTGCGCCGCTGGCGGTGCCGGCGTTCGTGCACAGCTATGCATGGGTCAGTCTGGTTCCGTCGATCAATGGACTGCCAGCCGGTGTGCTGGTGTCTGTGATCGCTTACTTTCCGTTCCTTTATTTGCCGATTGCGGCAACATTGCGTCGTCTCGACCCGGCAATTGAAGACGTGGCCGAATCCCTCGGGCTAAAACCGTGGGCCGTGTTCTTCCGGGTGGTGCTGCCGCAATTGCGCCTGGCGATCTGTGGTGGTGCACTGTTGGTCGGCCTGCATTTGCTGGCCGAATATGGCCTGTACGCGATGATTCGCTTCGACACCTTCACCACGGCCATTTTCGATCAGTTCAAATCCACCTTTAACGGCCCGGCCGCCAACATGCTCGCCAGTGTTCTGGCGCTGTGCTGTCTGGCGATGCTGACCGTGGAATCCGCCGCTCGGGGGCACGCGCGTTATGCCCGAGTGGGTTCCGGCAGCGCGCGGGAGCAGCGGACCGTGCGTCTCAAACCCGGCATCGCAGCTCTGGGCCTGTGCCTGCAAACCCTGACCTGCCTGCTGGCCCTCGGCGTTCCGATGCTGACGTTGGGCAGATGGCTGATTGCTGGCGGCGCTGAAGTCTGGCAAGGCGAAGAGTTGTTGCCTGCCTTGCTCCAGACCCTGTCGTTCGGCGTCGCCGGTGCGGTGTTGACCAGTCTGGCGGCGATCCCGATTGCCTGGCTGTCGATCCGCGCGCCCGGCAAACTGCAACGCGTGCTGGAAGGCTGCAACTACATCACCAGTTCCCTGCCGGGGATTGTCGTGGCGCTGGCACTGGTCACCGTGACGATCCACTTCGCCCGGCCGATCTATCAGACCACCATCACCGTGCTGCTGGCGTACCTGCTGATGTTCCTGCCACGGGCACTGGTCAGCCTGCGTGCCGGTTTCGCCCAGGCGCCGGTAGAGCTGGAAAACATCGCGCAAAGCCTCGGCCGCTCGCCGCTGCGCGCCTTGTGGCTGATCACCCTGCGCCTGGCCGCACCCGGTGCGGCGGCGGGTGCAGCGCTGGTGTTCCTGGCAATCACCAATGAATTGACCGCAACCCTGTTGCTCGCGCCCAACGGCACGCGCACCCTGGCCACCGGTTTCTGGGCCATGACCAGCGAAATCGACTACGCCGCCGCAGCACCTTACGCGCTGCTGATGGTGGTGCTTTCGCTGCCGCTCACGGCCATCCTCTATCACCAATCCAGGCGCAGTGCCGGCCGATGAACGCTCTCGATATCATCAACCTCAGTAAATCCTTCGGCGCGCAAACCGCGCTGGACACCATCAACCTGTCCGTCCCGACCGGCAGTCGCACCGTGATCGTCGGTCCGTCAGGCTCCGGCAAGACCACGCTGCTGCGGATGATCGCCGGCTTCGAGTTTCCCGATGCCGGCAGCCTGACGCTCAACGGCCAGACGCTGGTCGACAGCACCCACGCCGTGCCCGCCTACCAGCGCCAGATTGGCTATGTTCCGCAGGATGGCGCGCTGTTTCCGCACATGACAGTGGCCGACAACATCGGTTTCGGACTGAGCGAAACCGGCAGCGCCAGAACCGAACGCATCCAGGCATTGATGGATAGCGTGGCCCTGAACGCCAACATGGCTGCGCGCTGGCCCCATGAATTGTCCGGCGGTCAGCAGCAACGGGTGTCGCTTGCCCGGGCATTGGCCCAGCAACCGCGCCTGATGCTGCTGGATGAACCCTTTTCCGCCCTCGACACCGGCCTGCGCGGTGCCATGCGCAAAATGGTCGCGCGCCTGCTCGAAGAGAGCGGCGTGACAACGATTCTGGTCACCCACGACCAGGGCGAAGCCTTGTCGTTTGCCGATCAGTTGGCCGTCATGCGTGACGGACGACTGGTGCAGTCAGGGCACCCGATGGACCTCTACCGTTATCCGGACGATGAGCAGACCGCACGCTTTCTCGGCGAAGCGGTGGTCATGCCGGCGCAGATCGAGGCCGGTTGGGCCCATTGCGATCTTGGGCGGATCGCGGTGAACAGCAACGGTTTCTCCGGTCCCGCGCAGATCATGTTGCGCCCGGAACAGCTGCAGCTGTCCGACCTACCCGCCGATTCAGAGGGCTGCAACGCCGTGGTCACCGAACGCGATTTCGGCGGCAACACCTGCACCCTGACGGTCGAGTTGCGTGCCGCAGCCAATGAAGAGCCCGGTCGTTCGCTGCTGGTGCGTAGCACCGGGATGCACGCGCCGCCAGCCGGCAGCGCGGTACAACTGTCGATTCTAGGGGCGGCCCACGTCTTCGACGCGTCGTAACACTCGACTACAGATCGAAACGATCCACGGCGCGACGCCGTTCATTGTCGTCGCGCACGTCGTAGTTGGCGGTCGTCTGGATATTGCTGTGGTGCGCGAGTTTCTGGGCGATCGACAGGTCATGCTCTTCGATCACCCGGGTGATGAACGAACGCCGGAAATCGTGGGGCATGATCTTCACCCCGACCTGGGTCCCGCGCTGGCGGGCGATGTAATAGATCGCGTGTTTGGTGATGCGCTCACGGGTGATGTGGCTGCCACGGCGGATGCGGTTGAACAGAAACGTATCGTCGCTCTCGCCTTCCTTGAGCTCCGAGCGGCGAAACTCCAGCCAGGCATTGAGCTTGGCGAAGGCCCAGGCCGGTGCGTACTTGATCAGTTGCTTGTTGCCCTTGGCGGTGACGCACAGGCTGCGTTCAGTGAAGTCCACCTGGTTCAGATCCAGATCCACTGACTCGGACTTACGCATGCCGGTGCCGTACAACAATGCAATCACCGCCGCATCACGCAGCCCCTGCGGACGCGGATCGGCCGCGCAGACTTCCATCAATTCATGGATCAGCGTGCGCTTCAGGTTGCGCCCCTGAGACAGCCGTGTACCGGCAATCCCCTTGACCGAGCGCATCTTCAACAGGTGATCCTGGCTGATCAGGCTCATGCGCCAGGCTTCGTTCATGACGCCGCGAATGGCGTTTACATAAAGTGAAGAGGTGTTGGGGGCGTAGTTATCGGCGCGCAATGCCGCGACTAACGCGACAACATCCTCGGGTTGCAGGGCGTGCCAGGGAATGTCCTCGACATTCATGTCTTCAAAGCCGAGGCGATCGGCGGCATCTTGTAAAACGTACCGCATGGTGAGTTGGCTGGAAGGTGCCAAACGCGCCAAATACAAGGACAAAGGGTTACTTGCGATAGATTCTGAAGAGGTAATGGATAAGCTGCTCAAACGAAAGGCCTTGGGTAAAAAACAGTCCAGCACAACAACTAACAACTGCAATGAACTTGAAGTAAGGAAGAGTCTTGTAGTAGGACTTTTCCGATAAAGCCGCGGAAATCTGAACAGCGGCTGTATGAATTTGAGATAAACGATTCACCGACCGGTTTTTCATATTCCTTTCACAAAATCGGGAATAACCTTAGCTAGATAGGTCCTCAGTCGGTACCGCCCAACCTGCCGGGCAACGCCTGAAAAGTCAACCAACCCCCGACGTCATGCTTACCAAGCAACTCGTTGATGCAAAACCCGTTTTTTGCGTCTACGCTGGGATTGGATCCGATGAACAGATGGATCTGTCCATTTTTTTCGCAATGAGGTGTCCATGAGTCAGGCGTTTCTCCCCTTCTCTCGCCCGAGTATCGGCGATGAAGAAATTGCGGCCGTCGAGCAGGTTCTGCGCTCGGGCTGGATCACCACCGGGCCGAAAAACCAGGCACTTGAAGAACAGTTCGCGCAGTACGTGGGTTGCAAGCACGCCGTTGCTCTTTCCTCCGCCACCGGCGGCATGCACATCACCCTGCTGGCCCTGGGCATCGGTCCCGGCGATGAAGTCATCACGCCGTCGCAGACCTGGGTCTCCACCGCCAACATGATTTCCCTGCTGGGTGCCACGCCGGTGTTCGTCGATGTCGACCGCGACACCCTGATGACCGACGCCGCCCGCATCGAAGCTGCCATCACGCCACGCACCAAAGCCATCATTCCGGTGCACTACGCCGGTGCCGCGTTCGATCTGGATCCGCTGTACGCACTGGCGGACAAGCACGGCATCGCCGTCATCGAAGACGCTGCCCACGCCGCCGGCACCCGTTACAAGGGCCGCCACGTCGGCTCCCACGGCACCGCGATCTTCTCGTTTCACGCGATCAAGAACATGACTTGCGCCGAAGGCGCGATGTTCGTCACCGACGACGAAGCCCTGGCCAGCCGCGTGCGCATGCTCAAGTTCCACGGTCTGGGCGTCGATGCCTACGACCGTCTGACCGGTGGCCGCAAGCCGCAGGCCCAGGTCATGGAGCCGGGCTTCAAGTACAACCTGGCCGACATCAACGCCGCCATTGCCCTGGTGCAGCTGGAGCGTCTGGACGACATCAATGCCCGCCGCACCGAGCTGGCCGGTCAGTACCTGCAAAAGCTCGAAGGCCTGCCCGTACAGCCGCTGGCCGTGCCGCAGCAATACGCCCAGCAACACGCCTGGCACCTGTTCATCCTGCGCATCGACAGCCAGCGTTGCGGTATGGATCGCGAAGCCTTCATGAAGGGTTTGCAGGAGCAAGGCATCGGTACCGGCATCCATTTCATCGCCACCCACCTGCACACCTGGTACCGCCAGCGTGACCCTGACCTGTACCTGCCCAACACCGAATGGAACTCGGCGCGGCTGTGCTCGATTCCGCTGTTCCCCGACATGACCGACCAGGATCTGGATCGTGTTGTCGGCGCCATCGCCACTCTTATGGACAAACGCTCGTGAGACCTTACCCGATTAAATGCGTGTCGATCGTCATCCCGGTCTACAACGAACAGGACAGTCTGCCTGAGCTGCTTCGGCGCACAGAGGCGGCCTGCGCCCAACTCAAACATGACTACGAAATCGTGCTGGTCGACGACGGCAGCCGCGACGAGTCGGCCAACATGCTGGAAGAAGCCGCCGGACGCGAAAACAGCCCGTTCGTAGCGGTCATCCTCAACCGCAACTATGGCCAGCACGCCGCGATCATGGCCGGTTTCGAGCAGTGCAAGGGCGACGTGGTGATCACCATCGACGCTGACCTGCAGAACCCGCCGGAAGAAATTCCGCGTCTGGTGGCCGAAGCCGAAAAGGGTTACGACGTCGTCGGCACCGTGCGTGGCAACCGTCAGGATTCGGCCCTGCGCCGCTACCCGTCAAAGCTGATCAACCTCGCCGTACAACGTTCCACCGGCGTGGCCATGAGCGACTACGGCTGCATGCTGCGCGCCTACCGCCGCACCATCATCGACGCCATGCTCGCCTGCCGCGAACGCAGCACGTTCATTCCGATCCTGGCCAACAGCTTCGCCCGCCACACCACCGAAATCGTCGTGGCCCACGCCGAGCGTGAGCACGGCGACTCGAAATACAGCCCGATGCGCCTGATCAACCTGATGTTCGATCTGGTCACCTGCATGACCACCACGCCGCTGCGTCTGCTGAGCATCGTCGGCTTCGCGATGGCAGGTCTGGGCGCACTGTTCGCCGTTGCGCTGATCGTCCTGCGCCTGGCGTTCGGTGCAGTCTGGGCCGGTGACGGCACGTTCGTACTGTTTGCGGTGCTGTTCGTGTTCACCGGTGGCCAGTTCATCGGCATGGGTCTGCTGGGTGAATACCTGGGACGCATGTACAGCGACGTGCGCGCCCGCCCGCGCTTCTTCATTGAAAAGGTGTTGCGCAGCCAGCCGGCCTCCCCGGCACCTGCGGTCACCGTTGACGGCCTTACTTCCAATTCCACTTCCGATCAGGTTCTCTCATGAGTGCAAAAACTGTTGTCTTCGCTTACCACGATATTGGCTGCGCCGGCATTGAAGCCCTGCTTAACAGCGGCTACGACATTGCAGCAGTGTTCACTCACGCCGACGATCCGAAAGAAAACGCCTTCTACGCCTCGGTTGCACAGCTGTGCGCCAGCAAAGGCATCCCGGTCCACGCGCCGGAAGACGCCAACCACCCACTGTGGATTGAGCGCATCGCCAAGCTCGACCCTGAGTACATTTTCTCGTTCTACTACCGCAACCTGCTGAGCGAGCCGCTGCTGGCACTGGCCAAAAAAGGCGCGTTCAACCTGCACGGCTCGCTGCTGCCACGCTACCGTGGCCGCGCTCCGGCCAACTGGGTGCTGGTCAACGGCGAAACCGAAACCGGCGTCACCCTGCACCGCATGGTCAAGCGCGCCGATGCCGGCGCCATCGTTGCCCAGCAACGCGTTGCCATCGAGCGCAGCGACACCGGTCTGACCCTGCACGCCAAACTGCGCACTGCCGCCAGCGACCTGCTGCGCGACACCCTGCCGAACATGCTGCAAGGCAAGATCACCGAAACTCCGCAAGACGAATCCAAGGCCACCGTATTCGGCCGTCGTACTCCGGCGGACGGCAAACTGGTCTGGGCCAAACCGGCCGAGCAACTGTTCAACCTGGTTCGCGCCGTGACCCGTCCGTATCCGGGTGCTTTCTGCGCCGTGGGCGAGCACAAGCTGATCGTGTGGAGCGCCGAAGTCGTCAAGGGCAACGAAGGCCAGGCCCCTGGCCGGGTGATCAGCGTCGATCCGCTGCGCATTGCCTGCGGTGAAGACTCGCTGGTGATCAACGCCGGTCAGCGCAACGACAACGGCCTGTACCTGAGCGGCCCGCAACTGGCCAACGAACTGGGTCTGGTAGACGGCTCGCTGCTGCGCGGCGCCGAATCCGGCCGTGCGCCACGTCGCACCCGCGTGCTGATCCTGGGCGTCAACGGCTTCATCGGTAACCACCTGTCCGAGCGTCTGCTGCGTGACGACCGCTACGAGATCTATGGCCTGGACATCGGTTCCGACGCCATCGACCGTCTGCGCGACCACCCACGCTTCCACTTCGTCGAAGGCGACATCAGCATTCACTCCGAGTGGATCGAGTACCACATCAAGAAGTGCGACGTGGTCCTGCCGCTGGTGGCCATCGCCACCCCGATCGAATACACCCGCAACCCGCTGCGCGTATTCGAACTGGACTTCGAAGAGAACCTGAAACTGGTTCGCTACTGCGTCAAGTACAACAAGCGCGTGATCTTCCCGTCGACCTCCGAAGTCTATGGCATGTGCCAGGACAAGAACTTCGACGAAGACAGCTCCAACCTGATCGTCGGCCCGATCAACAAGCAGCGCTGGATCTACTCGGTTTCCAAGCAACTGCTGGACCGCGTGATCTGGGCTTACGGCGCCAAGGGCCTGAACTTCACCCTGTTCCGTCCGTTCAACTGGATGGGCCCGCGTCTGGACCGTCTGGACTCGGCCCGTATCGGCAGCTCCCGCGCCATCACCCAGCTGATCCTGAACCTGGTGGAAGGCACCCCGATCCGTCTGTTCGACGGCGGCGAGCAGAAGCGCTGCTTCACCGACATCGCCGACGGCGTCGAGGCGCTGGCCCGCATCATCGACAACGACAACGATGTCTGCAACGGCCAGATCATCAACATCGGCAACCCGGAAAACGAAGCCAGCATCCGTCAGCTGGGCGAAGAACTGCTGCGTCAGTTCGAAGCTCACCCGCTGCGTAGCAACTTCCCTCCGTTCGCCGGTTTCCGTGACGTGGAAAGCAAGGCGTTCTACGGTGCCGGTTACCAGGACGTGGAACACCGCAAGCCAAGCATCGCCAACGCCAAGCGCCTGCTGAACTGGGAGCCGACCGTGGAAATGCGCGAGACCATCGGCAACACCCTGGACTTCTTCCTGCGTGAAGCCATGCTCGAAATCGCGGACAAGCGTTAATGCAGGCAGGTCTTCGTATCGATGTCGACACCTACCGAGGCACCCGTGAAGGGGTGCCCCGGTTGCTGGAAATCCTCGACGAAGCGCAGGTCAAGGCAACGTTTTTCTTCAGTGTCGGCCCGGACAACATGGGCCGACATCTGTGGCGCCTGATCCGCCCGCAGTTCCTCTGGAAAATGCTGCGTTCCAACGCCGCCGGCCTGTACGGCTGGGACATTCTGCTGGCCGGGACCGCCTGGCCGGGCAAACCGATCGGTCGCGATCTCGGGCACCTGATGCGTCAGGCCCGGGACGCCGGCCATGAAGTCGGCCTGCACGCCTGGGATCACCACGGCTGGCAGGCCAATGCCGGCACCTGGAGCGACGCGCAACTGATCGAGCAGATCCGTCGCGGCGTCGACACCCTGAGCGACATCATCGGCGAGAAAATCCAGTGCTCGGCCGCCGCCGGATGGCGCGCGGACGAGCGCGTGGTCGAAGCCAAAGAAACCTTCGGTTTTCGCTATAACAGCGATTGCCGCGGGAATCGGCTGTTTCGACCGCTGCTGGCCGATGGTTCAGTGGGTGCGCCGCAGATTCCGGTGGACATGCCGACCTTCGACGAAGTGGTCGGCCCGACCGTGGCGGCGAAGGACTTCAACGCCTTCATTCTTGACCGGTTCCGCCCGGACAACCTCAACAACTACACCATTCATGCCGAAGTAGAAGGGATTCTGATGGCCGACGATTTTCGCCGTTTGCTGGCCGATGCACGCCAGCGAGAAATCGAGTTCAAGCCTTTGGGCGATCTGTTGCCCGAGTTTCTCAACACATTGCCTGTCGGCCGTGTGCAGCGTGGCGTCCTCGAAGGCCGTGAAGGCTGGCTGGGAGTGCAAGGGGCATGAGCAAACGCTGGGCACTGCCGCTGCTGATCGGACTGTTTCTGCTCGCCTACCTGCTGCCACTCGGCACCCATGGCCTGTGGATTCCCGATGAAACCCGTTACGCCCAGATCAGCCAGGACATGCTGCTGAGCGGCAACTGGGTGTCCCCGCATTTCATGGGCCTGCGTTATTTCGAGAAACCGATTGCCGGTTACTGGATGATCGCGCTGGGTCAGGAACTGTTCGGGCAAAACCTGTTCGGCGTGCGTTTCGCCTCGGCCCTCAGCACCGGTTTGAGCGTGCTGTTGTGCTTCCTGGTTGCCCGTCGCCTGTGGAACGAGCCGAGCAAAAGCTTCATCTGCGCCCTCCTCTACATGAGCTTCACGGTGGTTGCCGGTCAGGCAGGTTATGCCAACCTCGATCCGCAATTCACCTTCTGGGTCAACCTGAGCCTCGTGGCCCTGTGGTTTGCCGTCGACAGCCGCAGCACCCGGCAACGCGTGATCAGCTGGGCGGTCCTGGGGCTGGCCTGCGGCATGGGGTTCATGACCAAGGGTTTTCTCGCCTGGCTGCTGCCGGTGCTGATCGCCCTGCCCTGGATGCTCTGGCAGAAACGCTGGCGTGAGCTGCTGATCTACGGTCCGGTGGCAGTTGCCGTGGCGATCATTGTCAGCCTGCCGTGGGTGCTGGCCGTGCACAGTCAGGAACCGGATTACTGGCGGTTCTTCTTCTGGCACGAACACATCCGCCGCTTTGCCGGTGACGATGCCCAGCACGACGCGCCTTGGTGGTTCTACCTGCCATTGCTGGTTGCCTTCAGTCTGCCTTGGGTCGGCATGCTGGTGCCGGCGTTCAAGCAAGCCTGGCAGACCCGTACCCAACCGGGCATTGCCTTCCTGCTGCTGTGGCTGGTGATGCCGCTGGCATTTTTCAGTACCGCCAACGGCAAACTGCCGACCTACATCCTGCCGTGCCTGCTGCCGCTGGCGCTGTTGCTGGGTCATGCCCTGGCCGACCGATTGCGTCTGGAACAGGGCCGGGCCTTGAGCATCAACGGTTTGCTGAACCTGGTGCTGGGTGTCGTCACGCTGATCGCACTGGTTTACCTGCAACTGAAAAAACCGGTGTACGACCATGAGCTACACAGCATGGTGCTGGTGTTCATTGCCCTGATCGGCTGGATCATCGCCAACCTTGCGCAAGCGTTTCTGCCGCTGCAGTGTTGGGCCGCTCCGGCGCTCGGCAGTCTGCTGCTGATCGGCGTGCTGCCGGCGGCGCTGCCGAAATCCGTGGTAGCCAACAAGACGCCGGACCAGTTCATCCTGCATCACCTCGACGAACTGTCCGGCACCACGCACCTGCTGAGCAACGATCTCGGTGCCGCTTCGGCACTGGCCTGGCGCCTGAAGCAACCCAAGGTGGCGTTGTACAACACCGTGGGCGAGCTGAAGTACGGCCTGAGCTATCCCGAAGGCGCCGAACAGCGGATTACCACCGATGAGGTCCAGCAGTGGGTACGCGATGCCCGCCGCACCGGCTCGGTCGGCGTGGTCATGCGGGTCAAGGGCGACGACGAGCTGCATGAAGTCGACCTGCTGCCCAAGGACGGCACCCGCTACGAGCAAGGCAACCTGGTGATCATTGTCCTGCCCAAGGATCCGTCATGAGTTGGTTGCTGTTGCTGACGGCGTGTCTGCTGACGTGCCTGGGTCAGGTTGCACAGAAGTACGCGGTGGAGAGCTGGCGCGGGGTCGATTCGTCCTGGGCCGACAAACTGCGCTCGCCGTGGCTGTGGCTGGCGCTGTTCGCACTGGGTTCGGGCCTGCTGGTCTGGCTGCTGGTGTTGCAACGCCTTGAAGTGGGCATCGCTTACCCGATGCTCAGCCTCAACTTTGTGCTGATCACCCTGATCGCGCGTTTCGTGTTCCGCGAACCGATCGATCGCCAGCACTGGATCGGCGTGGCGCTGGTGATCGGCGGCGTGGCACTGCTGGGGCAACAGTCATGAGTCAGGGACGCGGAATCGGCTTCGCCCTGGGCAGCGTTTTTCTGGTCAGCGGCGCCCAGCTGGGCATGCGCTGGAGCATGACGCGCCTGCCGCAGCCGGAACAATGGCTGTCGGCCCTGAGCAGCGGCAGCGTCGATCTGTCGGCGCTGGCGGTGGTTGTCACGGCCATTTTTGCCTACGCACTGTCGATGCTCTGCTGGCTCGCCGCCCTGCGCGACCTGCCGCTGGGCCGGGCCTATTCGCTGCTGAGCATCAGCTATGCGCTGGTGTATCTGTTGGCGGCCAGTCTGCCGCTGTTCAACGAATCCTTCAGTTTCACCAAATCACTGGGCGTGGCACTGGTCATGCTCGGTGTCATCACTATCAACACTCGTCCGGCACAAGCGCCCGATTTGAGGAGTGCTCCATGAAAATCACAGTATTTGGAAGCGGTTACGTCGGCCTGGTGCAAGCCGCGGTTCTGGCCGAGGTCGGCCATGATGTCGTGTGCATGGATATCGATCAGAAGAAGGTCGAGCTGCTCAGCCAGGGTCACGTCAGCATCTTCGAACCGGGCCTGTCGAGCCTGGTCCGTGAAGGCCTGGATTCCGGTCGTCTGCACTTCACTTCCGATGAGAAAACCGCCGTGCTTCACGGTCGCGTCGCCTTCATTGCCGTGGGTACACCGTCCAGCGAGGATGGCTCGGCCGACCTGAAATACGTGCTGTCGGTGGGTGATGCCGTTGCCCGTCATCGCGAGCAACCGCTGATCCTGGTGGAAAAATCCACCGTACCGGTCGGCACCGGCGACACCCTGCGCGCCCATATCCAGGCCGCGCTGGACAAGGCCGGTCGCGCGCTGCAGTTCGATATCGTCTCCAACCCGGAATTCCTCAAGGAAGGTTCGGCGGTCTCCGACTGCCGTCGTCCGGACCGCATCGTCATCGGCTGCGAAGGCGATGAAGTGCGCGACGTGATGCGCGACCTGTACTCGCCGTTCAACCGCAACCATGACCGCATCATGTTCATGGACCTGCGCAGCGCCGAGCTGACCAAATACGCCGCCAACTGCATGCTGGCGACCAAGATCAGCTTCATCAACCAGATCGCCGAACTGGCCGAGCACCTGGGCGCCGACATCGAGTCTGTACGTCAGGGCATCGGCGCCGACACGCGCATCGGTTACCACTTCATCTATCCGGGCTGCGGCTACGGCGGCTCGTGCTTCCCCAAAGACATGCGCGCGCTGATCCACAGTGCCGAACAGGCCCATTGCTCCAGCGACCTGCTGCAAGCGGTCGAGGCGATCAACGAGCGCCAGAAGCACAAGCTGTTCGACCGCATCAACGCGTTCTACAAGGGTGATCTGCGCGGCAAGACCTTCGCCCTGTGGGGCCTGGCGTTCAAGCCGAACACCGATGACATGCGCGATGCGCCAAGCCGCGTGCTGCTTGATTCGCTGTTCGCCGCCGGCGCCAGCGTTCGCGCGTTCGACCCGGAAGCGATGCAGGAAACCCAGCATCTGTACCCGAACGAAGAAAAACTGATGCTGATGGGCACCCCTGAATCGGTGCTTGCCGGTTCCGACGCGCTGATCATCTGCACCGAATGGCAACAGTTCAAGGCGCCGGATTTCGATCTGATCCAGCAACGCCTCAAGGATCCGGTGATCTTCGACGGCCGCAACCTGTACGACGCCGATCGTCTGGCGCGCAATGGCTTCAAGTACTTCCCGATCGGCCGTGGGGACTCGCGCAAGTTGCCGATCCCGCTGCAACAATGGCCTAACTCCGCGGACGTCGCTTGATTACGTTGTTGCCTGCCATCCGCCGGCAGTCCCTGATCGCAGGGCTGCTGGCACTGTTGTTGTTTATCGCCGGGGTTTATGGACAGGCACCCATTGGCTTTGATTCACGCTTTGTACTGTTTGCCCAGGAGATGCTGCGACACGGGCCGACGGTATTCCCGACCACCTACAGCCAGCCGTACGCCGATTATTCGGCGTTATCGACGCTGTTCATCTGGCTGTTGGCGTTGCCTTTCGGCGCGATCAATACCCTGACCGCGTGGTTGCCCAGCGCCATTGCCGGCGGGGTGGTCGTGATGTTGATGTACCGCTTGCTGGCGGTGCATTCGCAGCGTTGGGCATTGATCAGCATTGCGCTGCTGATGCTTACCAGCACCTTCATCACGGAAGTCCGCGCGGTATCGCAAGACTTGATGCTGGCCGCCGTCGCGCTGTCGGTGTTCTACCTGGGTTACGCGCACGACCATTTCGGCTCCAGCCGACGCTGGCCGCTGATTTTCGTCCTGCTGTTGCTGGGTTTCGGCATTCGCGGGCCGATCGGGCTAGTGGTGCCGACCGGCATGCTCTGCAGCTATTACCTGCTCAACCGTCAGTGGACACGGCTGTTCGTGTTCGGTGTGCTGGCGTCGATCCTGCTCGCGGTGTGTGTCGGCCTGTTGTTGTGGCTGGCGAAGCTCAGCGGTGGCGAGGCTTTCCTGCAAGACGTGATCCGCATGCAGTTCATGGGACGCATGGATGGCAGTGAAGGTGTCAGCGGCTCGCTGTACTACTTCACCAGTTCGCTGGGCAACTACGCGCTGGCCTATCCGCTGGCCATTGTGGTGCTGGCGGCGGCGTGGCTGAGCAAACCGCATCAGCGCGGACCGGCCTTGCGCCTGGTGCAGTATTGCGCGGCGGCCGGGTTGATCGTCATGGTCGGTCTGTCGATTCCACAGGCGAAGAAAGCGCGTTACCTGCTGCCGATGTTGCCGATGGCCGCGATCATCGCCGCGTATCCGTTCCAGGTGGCTCACGGTCGGGTATTCGCCTGGTTGCGCGGGATCATTCAGGCCCTGTGGCTGCTGACGCCGCTGTTGCTGATCGTTGCCCTGCTGGTTGCGCGGCGCAAGTTCCCGGAGCTGTTGACCGGTGTCATGCCGGTGCTGATCGTGCTGGGCCTGCTGCAACTGCTGGCGTTGTCGCGACTGTGGAAGCCGCACTGGCGTGCCGAAGTGCTGGCCCTGAGCGCGGTGCTGGCGCTGTGGACGGTCTATGCCGCCGTGTTCGAGCCGGTGGAACGCGCGCTCTACGACACCCGTTCTTTCAGTCGGGCGGCGTTCGCCCAGGTTCAACAGAACCCTGCCCCGCTGGTACTGCACGGCATGGGCAAGGACGCGAAGGCGATCAAGTTCATGGTCAACGTCGAGCAGGACCTGCAACCGCAGTTCACCGAAACCGTTCAGCAACTGGAAGCACTCCAGGGGCCGGCCTGGCTGATCATGGACAGCAAGGATATGCAGTCACTGCAAGGCACGCCGCTGGCCAGCCTGCAACCGGTACTGAGCGGTCGCTTCGACAAGAACGATTACGTGCTGTTGTACCTGAAACCCTTGTAGACCTCGCTGAAGGCTGCGATCTTGCGGAGCTTCCCAGGATCGCAGCCATCGGCAGTTCCCCCATGACATTTCTCATTCGCCCCGCCCGGCCCGCAGACGCGGCCACCCTCCCCACCATCGAACGTTCGGCCGCTGAACTATTTCGTCTCGACCCTGCACTGGCCTGGCTGGCCGACAGCGATGTACCCGACGCCGCGCAGCATTTGCAGGCCATCGAGCAGGGACATGTATGGGTTGCAGAAAATACTGTCGGACAACTTGCCGGTTTTTTAAGGGCCGTTGAAATCGACAACCTGTTGCACGTCGAGGAACTGTCCGTCAGCCAACACTTTCAGGGCCAGGGCATCGGTCGCAAGTTGCTGTTGGCCACGATCGAACAGGCGCGTCGACAGCAACTGGATGCCGTCACGCTGACTACTTTTCGCGACCTGCCGTGGAATGCGCCGTTTTATCAGCGAATGGGGTTTGTCGTACTGGACGACGAAAATATCCGAACTCACCTTGCCGAGGCCTTGCGCGACGAAATTGCCCACGGCCTTCCCGGTGAACGTCGCTGCGCCATGCGCCTGTCGCTTCCCTGATATCACGACCTCCTTGCGCACGCTTGACCGGTAACCGGCACGCGGTGAGGATGGCTACGCCGCTCGTATCCGAATCTGAAATAAGGACATTGATCTTTTCGTGGCCACTTACTCGCGCCTTATTCGCCGGCTGATGATCACCTCGTTGACCATCGTCATCAGCCGCGCCCTGATCAGCCCTCTGTTGACCCTGTTCCTGAGCAACAAACTGGGTCTCGACCCACAGGACGTCGGGCTGTTGCTGGGCATCGCGGTGTTCAGCGCCACGCTGCTGTCACTGTACGGCGGCTACATCATCGACCGCCTCGACAAACGTCGGCTGCTGATCCTGACCATGCTGTCGAGCGGCGTTGGCCTGATTCTGCTGACGTTCGCGCAGAACCTGTATCTGGTGACGCTGGTGCTGATCATCAGCGAAACCGCTTCGGCCCTATTTCTGATTGGCTCCAAGGCCATCCTCAGTGAGAACCTGCCCGTCGGCCAACGGGTGAAAGCGTTTTCGCTGAATTACACGCTGACCAATATCGGCTATGCCATCGGCCCGATGATCGGCGTGGTGATCGCCGGCATCCAGCCCACCGCGCCGTTTATCGTTGCTGGCGCGATTGCCTGCGGCAGCATGTTTCTGCTGCTCGGTGTCTCGCGGGAAGCCGATCCGCAATCGTCGGGCAAACAGCCGCAGAGTTTCCTGGACACGCTGAGAATCCTCAAGAACGACCGCACGATGGTCCTGTTCACTTTGGGCTGCCTGCTCAGCACACTGGTTCACGGGCGGTTCACGCTGTACCTGTCGCAGTATCTGTTGGTCACCCACACCCAGCAGCAGACGCTCGACACCATGGCCGCCTTGCTCGCCTGCAATGCGATTACCGTCATCCTCCTGCAATACCAGATCGGTCGTCTGCTCAAGCGTGAACATCTGCGACGCTGGATTGCCGGCGGCACAGCGTTATTCATCGGCGGGCTGATCGGTTTCAGCATGGCTGACAGTCTCATCGGATGGTGCGTAGCCATGTTCATCTTCACTCTGGGCGAAATGATCATCTATCCGGCGGACTTCCTGTTCGTCGACACCCTCGCCCCGGAAGCCCTGCGCGGCAGCTACTACGGCGCGCAGAACCTGGCGGCTCTGGGCGGCGCCTTGAGCCCGGTGATATGTGGTTTCCTGCTGATGCACACTCCGGCGCCGAGCATGTTCTATGCGTTGAGTGCACTGGCGGCGCTGGGTGGATACTTGTGCGTGGTCAGTGGCCGCCGAATTAAAACAGTTCAAAAATAATGCACTGAAGATGCATTTATATGAATTTGTCAGCATCGAGATTGCTTGGCACACTGTGCGCGTTCCTCCCCCAATAGTTGGAACGCTTCGAAGGACTTTCCGGGTTGACGGACAAGTCCTTTTTTTTGCCTTCGGTTTTCTTCAAAGGATCGCTTCTTCATGCTCGCTCGCTGGTTGCCCGCCGCCATCAACACCCGCCCCACCGAATGGAGCCGTGCCGCCATCGGCATGGCACTCGGCACGCTGTTCAGCGTGTGGGCCTGCAGTCAGGTGTTCGGCATCGAAGTGGCCTACCACCTGATCGGCCCGCTGGGTGCGTCGGCGGTGTTGCTGTTCGCCGTATCCTCCGGCGCCCTCGCCCAGCCATGGTCGATCATCGGCGGTTATCTGTGTGCGGGCGTTATCGCGTTGCTGGTGGCCCATGTGCTCGGCCGCACCCTCGGCAGCGCTTGCCTCGCGGCGGGCATGGCGCTGATCCTGATGTGCTGGCTGCGCTGCCTGCACCCGCCGGCGGGTGCGGTGGCATTGACCACGGTGCTGGCCGATCCGACGACCATCGCCATGGACTGGAAAGCCCTGGAACCGGTGATGCTCAGCGCCGCGTGCATGCTGCTGGCCGCTGTGGCCTACAACAACCTGACCCGCATCCGCTACCCGAAACGCCCCGCCGAACCTGCACCGGCCGTGGCGCCGGTCGATTCTCAGGCCATCACGGCCGAGGATCTGAAATTGGCGCTGGCCGATATGGAGGCGTTTATCGACGTCACCCCGGAGGATCTGGAACAGTTGATTCACGCCAGTGAATTGCATGCCAAGCGGCGGAGCATTGGTGAAGTCTTGAGCGGCCGGACATAAAAGGCTCTCCGACCGAAGGTTATCGGTCACCCTTGCCAAGCGTTCATCAGCGACTACATTTCACCTTTGTACCGCACAGAGCTGTCTGCTTTCACTAAGAAGTCTGGCCCGCCGTAATGCCCAGTAGCGATGACACCCGGATGTCTGACTGTGGAGAAAACTCACGGATCGTGAGTGGCAAGGCTGGCTTCGTGCTTTGACAGCATCGTCCTCCCTCAATACTTAGCGCACGCTCGCCGCCCGATCCGGGCGTGTAGGTGTGCGCTACGTCATTCAGTCCTCCGTCTCTGGTGGTTTCGAACTTCATTCGAATCTGCGAGGGAATCACGATGACCGACTCACTGTTGCAAATGCTTGGCACGCCGCTGTTCGACGCCCGTGCGCGTCACACATTGCCGTTGCGCGACTACATGGACCTGACGATCCGGCGATTGCGGCACATCATGCGATCCGGGCTCATAACCAATGACATGTGGCTGGGACAACCCCGTGGGAAAGAGTTTCGACAGCTCAATGAAAACCTCGCCATCGTGGCCGCTTTCGATTACGCGCTGTACTCCTCGATTGTGGATCATCTGATTGCCTGCAACGCGCTCGTGGCCCATGGCGATGCGCAACAAGTCAGGCGCTTTCGTGAGGAAATCATAGAGCTGCGCGCCGTGTACTCATTCGGATGTACCGAAATCCGCAGCGGCAGCGATGTGAGCAATCTGCAGACGACCGTGACTCATGACCCGCAAAACGCCTGCCTGATCCTCAATACCCCCGATCCGTCGGCCTGCAAGTTCTGGATCGGCAACGCCTTGCACGCCGCGCAGGTGGTCATGGTCCTGGCACGCCTGATTGTGGGTGAAAAAGATGAGGGGTTGCACTGGTTCAGGGTTCGCATCCGAGACGAGGAAAACGGCCCTTTACTGGCTGCGGTCAATGTCATGGCCTGCGACCCGAAAGGCGGGATCCACGCCAATCAAGTGGCCGGCATTCGTTTCAGCCAGATGAGCCTGCCGCTGGATGCACTGATGCAACGCCACTCACGCTTCACTGCTGAAGGAACATTCACCAGCGATGTACCGCGTGAGCAGCGCGCGACATCCGCCATGGAAACCTTCATTCAGGAGCGGGTTTTACTGTTGGCGGCCGCACGCGGCAGCGCCGGGTTGTGCAGTTGGCTGGCGCACCGTTTCGTCATCCATAGAAAAACCGCGGCGGCCGGCCAGAGCCTGATGAACAAACCGCTGGTCCGGCAACGATTGTACGAAGAACAACTAAAGGCATTGGCGCTCCAGCTTATGGAGCAGGCCGTCCTGAGACGGTTCGAAGCGCAGTGGGATCAACTGGACAAGCGCAAGGAGCTGCACATGCTCGCGGCCGTCGCCAAAAGCGTGGGCACCTGGATGGGGCTCGACGTGATGCGCAAGTGCCGGGAGTTATGCGGTTCCCAAGGCTTCCATCATTACAATCAGATCGTCACACACACGGTCGACGGCGAGATCTCGGTCACCTTTGCCGGTGACAACTCTTTAATGGCCATTCTGGTGGCCATGAATGCGGTGACCCGACCCCGGTTTGCGTCTCGCCCAACGTCCAACATTGCACAGCGAATCGAAAAAAACATTGTCGAGCAGTGCCGCAATCCCGGTGAGATTTCCCATCGTCAGGCGGTTGCAATCGTCCATGCGCGAGCGCTGGATCTGGTACTGGATGAAGCCGGACACGATCAGCGAATGTCGCCATCGTTGCTCAAGGATCTGATTGGGGTGTTTGAATCGTCATTACGTGAGGGAGGGTTGCCTGTCGACCGTGTCGACGCCAATTGCGCTACCCCGGATCGACTGACATCACTGGCCGATTGGTTGAAACCAGCGAAAGAGCTGGTTACGGCTCCCCTGGCTGAGGTTGATTACATCGAACGAATGACAGAACTGTTGTATCCAACCGAGAAGAAGGAACATGCACTGCTCGATTTCACTCATCTCGATACGGTGCGCAACCCCTATACGGCTTATGCCTATTTGCGGGAGCACTACCCTGTCTACTGGTGCGCACATTTCAAAGCGTGGTTTCTGACCCGATACGAGGATGTACTCGCTGCCCAAGGTGACTCGATACGCTACTCATCGGACCGAATGCAGCAACTGGTAGACGCCCAACTGCCGCCCGACAGACGCAAACAACTGAAACCTTTCGTCAAACTCGCCTCCGAATGGATGTATTCGCAAGACGGTGACGTACACAAGGCCAGCCGGCACTTGCTCGGCAAAGCCTTTACGCCTCGCGTGATCGAATCCTTGCGCCAGACCATTCAGGAGATCACCGATAGGGAAATCGCCGAACTTGAACTACAGACCGATTTGATGGCGAAACTGTTCAACCGTGTACCGGCGCTGATCCTCGCCCACCTGTATGGCATTCCCCGTGAGGATGCGCTGAAGCTCAGGAACTGGACCGACGACATTCTGATTTTCCTTGTGGGGAGTCTGGATCCGGACTACGGACCCGAACTGGCGCTCAAGGGTGTAGAGGAAATGTATGCCTATTTCGCAAGCCTGATCGAAAAACGACGTGAACACCCTGAAGACGATCTTGTCAGCCACGTGCTGGAGGCCAGCATCGAGAGCGACTCAAGTGTCGACGCTGTTCTGGCGCAAATCGTTTTTATCCTGGTCGCCGGCTACACCACCAGTGCCGACCAGTTGAGTATCGGATTGCTGCACTTGCTTGATCACCCGGAGCAGGTCGCTGCACTGAGGGACGACCCTGGTCTGATCAAGTCCGCTGTCGAAGAAATGCTGCGCTACGACTCTGCCGGCTCCTTCAGTCACCGCGTGCTCATGGAAGATGTGACGCTCCATGGCGTCACGATGCGTAAAGGAGATCTGGTGTATCTCATGCGCGCCTCCGCCAATCGTGACCCCGCGAAATTTTCCGAACCTGACCGGTTTGATATCCGTCGTTCTAACAACAAGCATCTGGCCTTCGGTATCGGCGGCCATTTTTGCATGGGCACTGCGCTATTCCGGCTTGAGGCTGAAATCGTGTTCAGCACTCTGTTCAATCGCTATCCGAAGCTCAAATTGATTGCTGACAATCCAGCGATCTGGCGCACCAACAACCTGCAGTTTCGCGGTTTGAAATCACTGCCCATCGATCTGGGTCAAGGAGCGGCACAATGAAAATCCAAAGAGTTTTTTCCGAAGCCCCCTGGGAATCCATGGCCGGTTACTGCCGGGCGATTCGTGTCGGCGAACGAATCCTGATGGGCGGAACGGTGGCGTTCAATACCGATGGCTCACCCTACGAGCCAGGAGACGCCTACAAACAGACATTGCATTGCCTGAACATCATCGAGAGATCGATTCGGCAATTGGGCGTGGACCGTCGCAGCATCATCGGCATCCGTATCTACACCACCAGCATGAAGTTCTGGCCACAGATCGCCCAGGCTCACAAAGAGTTCTTCGAGGGGCATCCGCCCACACTCATGTGCATCGGCGGCGCCGAGTTGATAGCGCGGGAATACGTGGTTGAACTCACCACAGAGGCAACGGCTTGCGAGATCGAATCATGACAACGTTCTCTGCGCAAGAATCAGCCAAAGTGGAAAACACCCGAATGGCGCTGCGCCATGCCATGGTGGTTCGTGTCACCGACCTGTCTATCCACAATCGCGGTCGGCCCCTTCCATTGCGGATCTACATTCCCCCAGGCGATGGGCCTCACGCCGTATTGATGTTTTTCCACGGAGGCGGCTGGGTCACCGGAGATCTTGATACCCACGACGGGTTCTGTCGCCTGATGTGCGAGTGGGCCGGATGCGCCGTTGTGGCGGTCGACTATGCACGACCACCGGAACAGGTATTCCCTGTTGCTATCGAGGACTGTTGCTGTGCCACGCAATGGGTGGTCGAGCATGGCGTAGCCATCGACCTGGACGCCTCACAACTGGCGGTAGCGGGCGGCGGTTCCGGCGGCGGACTTGCCGCCGTTATCTGCCATTGGGCCCGGGATGAAGGCAACATCCCGATCGCGTTCCAGTTGTTGCTGTATCCCTTGCTCGATTGCATCACCGACAAACCCAGCCACCGGGCATTCGCCGAGGGCTGCGGACTCAGCGCGCAAATGCTTGAGTGGTACATCGTCCATTATGTGCCGCAGCATGTTCCTCGCGATGACTGGCGAGTGTCGCCAGTGCGGCAGAAAAACCTGAAAGGTCTGCCACCGGCACTAATTATCACGTCGGGGCAGGATGTCCTTCGGGACGAAGGACGCGAGTACGTTCAGCGACTAAAACAGGCGGGTGTCGAAGTGCAACACGTCGAGTACGAACACATGCAACACGGCTTCATCAACTATCCGGCGCAACACGATGAAGCCCGTCAGGCATTAATGCTGTGTGCCCGATCCCTGCAAGAACATCTGCGAATCGATTGATGATTCAAGGCCCGAACCCGCTGTCCGGGCCCTTCTCCCGCCTACAGATGCCTCCTGCAAAAATGCAGACACCCCATGCACATATCCCCGTTGTACACGGCAAATTTGCACTGTTACGATCCGCTAACGCCCGCGCGCGGGCTTCTCGAATAAAGACAATAAAAGCAGGGAGTTAGTGATGACTGCTCAGGCTTCATCCCCGCGGACTTCGTCCATGGATGCCACGCAAAACGAAGTGCTGGCCGAGGTTCGCAATCACATCGGTCACCTGACCCTCAACCGCCCCGCAGGCCTCAACGCCCTGACCCTCGACATGGTGCGCCAGCTCCAGCAACACCTGGACGCCTGGGCCGCTGATGCCAATATTCACGCCGTCGTACTGCGCGGTGCCGGCGAGAAAGCCTTCTGTGCCGGTGGCGACATTCGTTCCCTTTACGACAGTCATAAAAGCGGCGACACGCTGCACGAAGATTTCTTCGTCGAGGAATACGCCCTCGACCTGACGATTCACCACTACCGCAAACCGGTGCTGGCGCTGATGGACGGCTTCGTCCTCGGTGGCGGCATGGGCCTGGTGCAAGGCGCCGATCTGCGGGTGGTCACCGAAAAGAGCCGTCTGGCGATGCCGGAAGTGGCCATCGGGTATTTCCCGGATGTCGGTGGCAGTTATTTCCTGCCGCGCATTCCCGGCGAGCTGGGCATTTATCTGGGTGTCAGCGGCGTGCAGATTCGGGCGGCGGATGCGCTGTATTGCGGCCTTGCCGACTGGTATCTGGACAGCAGCAAACTCGGCACCCTCGACGAACAGCTCGATCATCTGGAGTGGCACGACACGCCGCTGAAAGACCTGCAAAACCTGCTGGCCCGCCACGCCGTGCAAACCCTGCCGGATGCGCCGCTGGAGGCCTTGCGCCCTGTCATCGACCATTTCTTCGCACTGCCAGACGTACCGAGCATCGTCGAGCAACTGCGCGCCGTGACCATTGCCGACAGCCACGAATGGGCAACCACCACCGCCGACCTGCTGGAAACCCGCTCGCCGCTGGCCATGGGCGTGACCCTGGAGATGCTGCGTCGTGGCCGGCACCTGAGCCTGGAACACTGCTTCGCCCTCGAACTGCATCTGGATCGCCAGTGGTTCGAACGCGGCGACCTGATCGAAGGCGTGCGCGCCCTGCTGATCGACAAAGACAAATCACCACGCTGGAACCCGCCGACCCTTGCCGCGCTACACGCCGAGCACGTCGCGAGTTTCTTCCACGGTTTCGAAGAGAGCGGGAGCTGAGCCATGCACGATCTCGAATTAACTGAAGACCAGGTAATGATCCGCGACATGGCCCGGGACTTTGCCCGTGGCGAAATCGCCCCCCACGCTCAGGCCTGGGAAAAGGCCGGCTGGATCGATGACGGTCTGGTGGCGAAGATGGGCGAACTCGGCCTGCTGGGCATGGTGGTGCCGGAAGAATGGGGCGGCACTTACGTCGACTACGTGGCCTATGCGCTGGCGGTGGAAGAAATTTCCGCCGGTGACGGCGCCACTGGCGCCTTCATGAGTATTCACAACTCGGTGGGCTGCGGCCCCGTGCTCAATTACGGCAGCGAAGAACAGAAACAGACCTGGCTGGCGGACCTGGCCAGCGGCGCGGTGATCGGCTGCTTCTGCCTGACCGAACCCCAGGCCGGCTCCGAAGCACACAACCTGCGCACCCGCGCCGAACTGCGCGACGGACAATGGGTGATCAACGGCGCCAAGCAGTTCGTCAGCAACGGCAAGCGGGCGAAACTGGCGATCGTGTTTGCGGTCACCGATCCCGATCTGGGCAAACGCGGTATCTCGGCGTTTCTGGTGCCGACCGATACGCCGGGTTTCATCGTCGACCGCACCGAACACAAGATGGGCATCCGTGCCTCCGACACCTGCGCGGTGACGTTGAACGATTGCCGTATTCCCGAAGCGAATCTGTTGGGTGAGCGCGGCAAAGGCCTTGCCATTGCCCTTTCCAACCTTGAAGGCGGGCGCATCGGCATTGCCGCGCAAGCACTGGGCATCGCCCGCGCAGCGTTTGAAGCAGCGCTGGGTTACGCCCGTGACCGGGTGCAGTTCGGCAAGGCCATCGTCGAGCACCAGAGCATCGCCAACCTGCTGGCAGACATGCAGATGCAGATCAACGCGGCGCGCTTGATGATCCTGCATGCAGCGCGGTTGCGCACGGCGGGCAAACCCTGTCTGTCGGAGGCTTCGCAGGCCAAGCTGTTTGCGTCGGAAATGGCTGAGAAGGTGTGCTCGTCAGCGATTCAGATTCATGGCGGGTATGGGTATCTGGAGGATTACCCGGTGGAGAAGTATTACCGGGATGCGCGGATTACCCAGATTTACGAGGGGTCCAGCGAGATACAGCGGATGGTGATTGCTCGGGAGCTGAAGAACTACCAACTCTGATGAATCGCCCCCACGCAATGCGTGAGGGCGAACACCATTACTTGCCCTGGAACTCCGGCGGCCGTTTGGCCACAAACGCCGCCATCCCTTCTTTCTGATCCTGCGTCGCAAACGCCGCATGGAATACCCGGCGCTCGAAGCGCACGCCTTCAGTCAGGTTGACTTCAAATGCGCGGTTGACGCTTTCCTTGACCATCATCGCAATCGGCAACGACTTGCTGGCGATCACCGCCGCGACTTTCAGCGCTTCATCCAGCAACTCATCGCTCGGCACGATCCGCGCAACGATACCGCAACGCTCGGCTTCCACCGCGTCGATCAAACGCCCGCTCAGGCACATTTCCATGGCCTTGGCCTTGCCCACGGCGCGGGTCAGGCGCTGGGTGCCGCCCATGCCCGGCAGCACGCCGAGGTTGATTTCCGGCTGGCCGAATTTGGCGTTGTCGCCGGCCAGGATGAAGTCGCACATCAGCGCCAGTTCACAGCCACCGCCAAGGGCAAAACCGTTGACCGCCGCGATGATCGGCTTGCGGCGGTTCGCCACGCGGTCGCTGTCGCTGAACAGGTCGTCCATGTAGATCTGCGGGTAGGTCAGCTCGGCCATTTCCTTGATGTCGGCGCCGGCAGCGAAGGCTTTCTTCGAGCCGGTGATGACGATGCAGCCGATGTTCGCATCGGCTTCCAGGCCATCGAGGGCGCGGTTCACTTCGCTGACCAGTTGCGCGTTGAGGGCATTCAGCGCCTGCGGGCGGTTCAGGGTGATGACGCCGACGCGACCATGGGTTTCCAGCAAAATCGTTTCGTAACTCATGTGCAGATTCCTTCTCAAAGATTGCGCGAAATGACCATGCGCTGAATGTCGCTGGTGCCTTCGTAGATCTGGCAGACCCGCACGTCGCGGTAGATGCGCTCCAGCGGGAAGTCGTTGAGGTAACCGTAACCGCCGAGGGTTTGCAAGGCCATGGAACAGACCTTCTCAGCCATTTCCGAGGCGAACAGCTTGGCCATCGACGCCTCGACCAGTGCCGGCTGACCGCTGTCACGCAGGGCGGCCGCGTAATGCACCATTTGCCGCGCTACGGCGATCTGGGTGGCCATGTCCGCCAGGCGGAACGCCACGGCCTGATGCTCGATGATTGGCTTGCCGAAAGTGTCACGCTCGCGGGCGTAATCACGGGCCGCTTCGAACGCGGCGCGGGCCATGCCTACCGATTGCGAAGCGATGCCGACGCGGCCGCCTTCGAGGTTGGCCAGGGCGATCTTGTAGCCCTCGCCCTCCTCGCCCAACCGGTTGACCACCGGCACTTTCACGTCTTCGAACAGAATCTGGCAGGTGTCCGAGGCGTGCTGGCCGAGTTTGTCTTCGACCCGGGCGACTTTGTAGCCCGGCGAGTCGGTCGGCACGATAAACGCCGTGATCCCGCGTTTACCAGCACTCGGATCAGTGACCGCAAACACGATCACGATCCCGGCGTTCTGCCCGGAGGTGATGAACTGTTTGCAGCCATTGAGCACGTAGTGATCGCCTTCAAGGCGTGCACGGGTTTTCAGGCTGCTGGCGTCGGAACCGGCCTGAGGTTCGGTCAACGCGAAGGCACCGAGCATCTCGCCGCTGGCTAGCGGTTTGAGGAAGCGTTCACGCTGATCGTCGTTACCGAACTTGAGGATCGGCACGCAACCCACCGAGTTGTGCACGCTCATGATCGTTGAGCAGGCGCCGTCGCCGGCGGCGATTTCTTCCAGGGCCATGGCATAGGCCAGGTACCCGGTGTCGCAACCGCCCCACTGCTCCGGCACCAGCATGCCGAAGAAGCCCAGCCCGGCCATTTCGCCGATGGCTTCTTTGGGGAAGCGGTGCTCGCGATCCCATTCGGCGGCGAACGGTTTCAGCCGTTCCTCGGCAAACTGCCGGGCCATGTCGCGGATTTGTTGTTGGTCGTCATTGGGAATCATGGCAAATCCTTAACTCGGGTTCAGACGCACTCGACCGCCATCGCCGTGGCTTCGCCGCCACCGATGCAGATCGCCGCAACGCCGCGTCTCAGGCCTTTCTGGCGCAGGGCCGAGAGCAAGGTGACCAGAATCCGCGCGCCGGAGGCACCGATCGGGTGGCCCAGAGCGCAGGCGCCGCCGTGGATGTTCAGCTTGTCGTGGGGGATTTCCAGATGGGTCATCGCCGCCATGCCGACCACGGCGAAGGCTTCGTTGACTTCAAACAGATCGACCTGGTCCAGCGACCAGCCGGTTTTCTTCATCAGCTTCTTGATCGCGCCAATCGGTGCCACCGGGAACAGGCCCGGGGTGTCGGCAAACGCGGCGTGACCGTGGATCACCGCCAGCGGTTTCAGCCCCTGTTTATGCGCTTGCGACTGACGCATCAGCACCAGTGCGGCGGCACCGTCGGAGATCGAGCTGGAGTTGGCAGCGGTCACGGTGCCGCCCTCACGGAACGCCGGTTTCAGCGAAGCGATCTTGTCCAGTTTGGCTTTTGGCGGTTGCTCGTCGTTGCTGATCACCACTTGTTCCTTGCCGACGGTCACGGTCAACGGAACGATTTCGTCCTTGAAGCTGCCGTCCTTGATCGCCTGCTGGGCGCGGGTGGTCGAGGCGATGGCGAAAGCGTCCTGAGCCTCGCGGCTGAAGTCGTTGGTTTCAGCACAGTCTTCGGCGAAGGTGCCCATCAGACGGCCCTTGTCGTAGGCATCTTCGAGGCCGTCGAGGAACATCGAATCCAGCACCCGGCCGTGGCCCATGCGATAACCGGCGCGCGCGCGGTCCAGCAGGTACGGCGCGTTGGACATGCTTTCCATGCCGCCGGCGATCACCACATCGGCGCTGCCGGCCAGCAGCATGTCGTGGGCCAGAATCGTAGTTTCCATACCCGAGCCGCACATCTTGTTGACGGTGGTGCAACGGGTGGACTTATCCAGCCCGGCTCCCAGTGCGGCCTGACGCGCAGGCGCCTGGCCCAGTCCGGCAGGCAGCACGCAGCCGAACAGCACTTCATCGACCGCATCGGGGGCAACACCGGCACGTTCAACCGCTGCTTTGATCGCGGCAGCGCCCAGTTGCGGCGCGGTCAGGCTTTTCAGTTCACCCTGAAAACCGCCCATCGGGGTGCGGACGGCGCTGACGATGACAATCGGATCGTTGGAAATGGTCATGGGAAATCCTCCTTACTTGGCGGCCATGCGCAAGGCACCGTCGAGACGGATCACCTCGCCGTTGAGCATGCTGTTTTCAATGATATGCCGCACCAGCGCAGCGTACTCGGCAGGCTTGCCCAGACGCGGCGGGAACGGCACGCCGGCGGCCAGCGAATCGCGAACTTCCGGGGTCATGCCGGCCATCATCGGGGTTTCGAAAATGCCCGGGGCGATGGTCATCACGCGGATGCCGAAGCGCGCCAGTTCACGGGCGGCAGGCAGGGTCAGGCTGGCGATGGCGCCTTTGGACGCGGAATACGCGGCCTGACCGATCTGGCCGTCGAACGCAGCCACGGAGGCGGTGTTGATGATCACGCCACGTTCGCCGTCGGCATTGGCCTCGCTTTCGGCGATCGCTGCCGCTGCGAGGCGCAACATGTTGAAGCTGCCGATCAGGTTGACGTTGATCACCTGAGCGAAGCTGGACAAGGCGTGCGGGCCGTTCTTGCCGAGGATCTTCTCGCCGCGAACGATACCTGCGCAGTTCACCAGCCCGTTGAGGCTGCCAAAGGCTTTGACGGTCGCCTGTACAGCGGCTTCGGCGGCGGCTTCGTTGCTGATGTCGGCTACCACGCTTTGCGCGCCGAGGCGCTGGGCCTGAGCGGCAACGGCTTCGGCGTTCATGTCCACCAGCATCACTTTGGCGCCGGCACTCACCAGCAATTCAGCAGTGGCGGCACCCAGCCCGGACGCGCCGCCGGTGACGATAAAAACCTTGTTCTCGATCTGCATGATTGTTTCCTTGGATTCAAGCTGAAACGTTGTGCGCCGCGGCCTCTTGAGCCTTGGCGATTTCCTGGTTGCGCAAGATAAAGCGCTGCAATTTGCCGCTCGGGGTTTTCGGCAACTCGCTGACAAATTCGATTTCACGGGGGTACGAATGCGCGGCCAGACGCTTGCGCACGTGTTGGCGCAACTCTTCGGCCAGCGCAGGTTCCGCGCGGTATTGCGGGTTGAGCACGACAAAGGCTTTGACCAGTTCGGTGCGCTCCGGATCGGGCTTGCCGACCACCGCCGCTTCGACCACCGCCGGGTGCTCGATCAGGGCGCTTTCCACGTCGAACGGGCCGACCCGGTAGCCGGAAGTGGTGATGACATCGTCACTGCGGCCGACAAAGCTGATGCTGCCGTCCGGGTTCCATTCCACGGTGTCGCCGCTCAGGTAGTAATCGCCGACGAAGGCCTTGGTCGGTGCGCCTTCGTAACCGGCGAACCAGCACATCGGCGACTGCGTGCGGTCGATGGCGAGAATCCCGGGCTGGCCAATGCCGAGTTCGTTGTATTGGTCGTCGAGCACCACGATGCGATGGCCCGGCGAAGCAAACCCGGCGGCACCGAGGTGGATCGGGTGTTCGAGGCCGTGGTGGTTGCACAGGACCATGCCCAGTTCGGTCTGGCCATAGTGGTCGTGAATGACCACGCCGAGGTTGTCGGCGAACCAACGAATGACTTCCGGGTTCAACGGCTCGCCGGCACTGCTGACGATGCGCAGCTTGCCCTTGATCGATTTGGCGAATTCATCGCCGCCGGCAATCAGCAGGCGATAGGCCGTGGGCGACCCGGTGAGGTTGGTGATCCCGTATTTGTTGATGACCCGGCAGGTGCTTTCGAGGGTGAATGGGCCATCGTAGAACGTGATCGGATGGCCCATCGACAACGGGCCGGTCACGCCGAAATAAATGCCATAGGCCCAGCCCGGATCGGCAACGTTCCAGAACGCATCTTCCGGGCGCAGATCCACGGCATCGCGGGTGTAGCTCTGGAACGCCACGACTGCCTTGAGCGGCACCGACAGTGCTTTCGACGGACCGGTGGTGCCCGAGGTAAACATCAGCAGGAACGGGTCTTCACCGGTCAGCATCACCGGTTCGCAGACGCTGGAATAATTGGGCAGCTCGGCCCAGAAACTGAAATCGCCACGGACGATGCCCTGGCCTTTCGGGCCGCCGACGGTAACCAGTGTCGGGCAATCGGCGACTTCGCTGAGTTTCGGCCGGTTGACGGCGTCGGTTACCACGACTTTGGCACCGGAGCTGTTCAGGCGATGTTCGAGGGCTTTGGGGCCGAATGCGGTGAACAGCGGTTGATACACCGCGCCGATGCGCCAGGTGGCGAACACGGTGATCAGCAATTCGATATTGCGCGGCAACAGACCGGCAACCTTGTCGCCCTTCTGCACGCCCTGGGCGAGCAGGAAATTGGCGAAACGCGCGGCTTTGTCCTGCAGATCGCTGAAGGTGTAGGTCGCACTGGCGCCGTCGCGACCTTCCCAGAACAGCGCGATGCGCCCCGGCAAGGCGTGACGGTCACAACATTCGACGCAGGCGTTGAGCGCCTCGAGCGAGCCGCTGAGTGCGGCGTCCACGGTGTGCTGATAATTGAACTGTTCGGTGGCAGACAAGTAATCGCGCATTGCCAGAATCCCTCTGTGTTTTTATTAGGTCGGGGAACCGTAAACATCAGAGGAATACTCGCGCCGCACGCCGGTTGCGGCAATGGCCAAAGCCTTCAAAGTGGATGACTGGTTTGGCCAAGGTTTGCGTCGATTCGAGAATCAGACCGCTTCGTTGAGGATCAGGCTTCGGTAATGCCCCGGATTGGTCCCGGACCACTTGCGAAACGCCTTGTAGAACGAACTCGCATCGGCAAATCCCAGGCGCGTGGCGATGTCGACAAAGCTGATCGAAGGCTCCGCCAGCCAGACGATCGCCAGCTCCTTGCGCACGCTGTCCTTCAACCCCTGATAGGTCTGCCCTTCTTCCGCCAGACGCCGGCGCAGGGTCGAGGCCGACATGCACAACTGCTGGGCCTGGGCTTCGGTCTCCGGCCACTGTTCGGCGGGCAACTGACGCAGATCCTGCTTGATCCGGCTGGCGAGGCTTTCCGGATCGCGGTACTTCACCAGAATGTTGGCCGGGGCATGGGCGAGGAAGCGTTTCAACTCCTCGGCGCTGCGCTTGATCGGCAGATCCAGCACCTCGGCGGCGAAAATCATCCGCGTACGCGGCCGGTCGAAGCGCAGGTTTTCCGAGAACATCACCCGGTAGTCATCACAGAACTCCGGTGCCGGGCAGCGCAGTTCGATGGCGAGGATCGGAATTCGCCGCCCCGCCAGCCAGCACGCCACGCCGTGGACGATCATCCAGTAGGTGAAATAGGTGAAGGCGCGGCGCGGCTCGGGGTCGTCCTCCAGCAGCACGATCTCCGCCAGACTTTGCTGATGCACCAGTTGCGCCGGCATGCGTTCAAGCATCAGCGACAGGAAATTCAGACCGGCGCTCAGCCCCGCAGCCAGGTTCGGCTGGGCCATCGCGCTGCGGCAGAGAAATTCCAGGCTGCCGGACTTCAGCTTGCGCGGGTCCATACCAAAGAACTCGTCATCACCCCGCCGCGCCAGCAGTCGCCATAACCGCGCGTACTGGCTGGCCGGGACGCGGGCGTCATCGGTGGCCAGCAGCGCCGGATCGATGCCGACCTTGTTCAAGACTTCTTCCGTGGCCACGCCCGGGGCACAACTTTGCTGCAGTGCTTCGCGCACCAGTTGAATGGCGATGGTGTCTTTTTCCGACATGGATCGAGGCAAATCCTGTTGTTGTTCGAGTGGCTGGCATCTTAACGCAGCAGCCCGGACACGGCTCGCTTCATCCGGAATGGCCGTGACGCATTTGAGAATGGTTGATCTTCAAGCCTGTTCAGCTACCGTTCAGGTAAATGTCAATGAGTGACATGTGAGAATGACTTTCATTATGTTACAACTTGTAACCTCATTTCGTTACACAGTGGATGCCGAATGCTCGTTCCCTTTCTGATCATGCTGCGTGAAGGCATTGAAGCCGCACTGATCGTTGGCATTATCGCCAGCTACCTGCAACAAACCGGTCGTGGCCAATGGATGCCGGCGGTGTGGATCGGCGTGTTTCTCGCCGCTGCGCTGGCCTTGTTGGTGGGCGGTGGCCTGGAGCTGGTCAGCGCCGAATTCCCGCAGAAACAGCAGGAACTGTTCGAAGGTGTGGTCGGCCTCGTCGCCGTGGGCATTCTCAGTTCCATGGTGTTCTGGATGCGCAAAGTGGCGCGTTCGATCAAGCATTCGCTGCAAGCCTCCCTCGACCATGCGCTGACCGCATCGAAGCATCAGGTCATCGCCCTGATCGCCATGGTGTTTTTCGCCGTTGCCCGGGAAGGTCTGGAAACGGTGTTCTTCCTGCTCGCCGTGTTCCAGCAGAGCGAAGGCCCGGGCGCGCCGATCGGCGCCCTGCTCGGCCTGATTCTGGCCATCGTCGTCGGCTTCCTGATCTACAGCGGCAGCATGCGCCTGAACCTGTCGGCGTTCTTCCGCTGGACCGGGCTGTTCATCCTCGTGGTCGCTGCCGGCATCCTCTCCAACTCGGTGCAGGCACTGCATGAAGCCGGCGTCTGGAATCACCTGCAAACCGTGCTCTTCGACTTCAGCGCGACGTTGCCGATGGACGGCCCGCTGGGCTCGGTGCTGGCCGGCATGTTCGGTTATCAGGATGCGCCGACCGTCAGCACCCTCGGCGCGTACCTGATCTATCTGGTGGTGGCGCTGGTGATGTTCTTCTATCCGGCTCCCGCCCCGGCGCCCAAAACCGCCCCCTCGAATTCCGCTTCCAGTCAATAAGGGCCTCCATGTCAAAGCCTAATACTCCCCAGGCCTCCCCTCCCCGCGCCTTGCGCTGGGCGGTGGCCGGTTCGGTGGTCGTGATGATCGCCGCCGGCGGCCTGTTCTACTACGCCTCGAAAATGGCTGCGGCCAAACGTCAGCACAACCATGACGAAGTGGTGGTCAACATCCACCCCGGCAGTTGCGAACCGAACGAGCTGAGCGTGCCGGCCGGTCGCGCCAGTTTCCGCATCGTCAACCGCTCCGACCGGGCGGTGGAATGGGAAATCCTCGACGGCGTGCTGGTGATAGAAGAACGCGAAAACATCGCACCGGGCCTGAGCCAGGTGATCAACGCCAACCTGCAACCCGGCGACTACGCCATCACCTGCGGCCTGCTGAGCAATCCGCGCGGCGTGCTGCATGTGACGCCGACCGCTGCCTCGGACGCCGCCGCCAAGGCCAAGCCGTCGATGGTCGCTTTCGTCGGGCCGCTGTCGGAGTTCCGGGTGTATCTGGCCACCCAGGGCAGCGCGCTGATCAGAGCCGTCACGGCGCTGAATCAGGCAATTAACAGCGGTGATCTGGCCCAGGCGCAAGCAGCGTATCTGCCGGCCCGCGCGGCGTATCAGCGTCTGGCCCCGGCCGCACAACGCCTGGCCGAGCTGGACAACAGCATCAACGCCCGCGCCGATTACTTCGAGAAACGCGAGCAGGATCCGGCCTTCGTCGGCTTCCATCGCATCGAGTACGCGCTGTTCCAGCAACGCAACCTCGACGGTCTGGCACCCATTGCCGAGCGCCTGTTGGGCGACGTCAACACGCTGAAACAACAGCTGTTGGCCCAATCGCTGCCGCCAGAGCAACTGGTGGAGATCCTCGTGCGCAACCTCAACACCCTGGCCGACGTGCGCGCCGCCAGCGGCGAAGAAGAACGCTACAGCCACGGCGATCTCAACGGCTTCGCGGCCAATCTGGAGACGGCGCACAAAGTCGTCGAACTGCTAAGACCGCTGCTGACGAAATCCGCCGCCGACCTGCTGCCGAAAATCGACAGCGCGCTGGCTGACTTCGACAACACCCTGAACAGCTTCAAGGTCAAGGACGGCTATGCAAGTTACGACACCGTCAGCGGTGAACAACGCAAACAGATCGCCGACAAGGCCAAGACCCTGGCCGACGCTCTCGACGGCATCGATCCCGCCCTTGGCCTCTCCGGCCTGTAAGTAGAAGACGAATACCGATGAACGATTCCGAACACTTCAACCTGCAACGCCGTCGCGTACTGATGGGCATGGGCGCCGCCGGCGTCGCTCTGGCCGGTACCGCCCTGAGCTGCCCGGCCATGGCCGCTGCGCCTGCACAAGTCACCGAAGCGCCAAGCAGCGACAAGACCCAGGATCATCATGACTTTCACGGCGTGCACCAGACCGGCATCGTCACCCCGCGCCCGGCATCCGGCATGCTGGTGTCGTTCGATGTGCTGGCCAGCGACCGTGAAGACCTCGAACGTCTGTTCCGCACCCTCAACGAGCGCATCGCGTTCCTGATGAAGGGCGGCCCGGTGGCGCAGATCGACCCGAAATTGCCGCCGCCGGATTCCGGCATCCTCGGCCCGGTGGTCACCCCGGACAATCTGACCATCACCGTGTCGGTGGGTGAGTCACTGTTCGACGAGCGTTTCGGCCTCGCCGCCGCCAAGCCCAAACGTCTGGTGCGCATGGTCGGCTTCCCCAACGATGCGCTGGAAGCCGATTGCTGCCACGGCGACCTGAGCCTGCAGTTCTGCTCCAACACCGCCGACACCAACATCCACGCCCTGCGCGACATCGTGAAAAACCTGCCGGACCTGCTGCTGGTGCGCTGGAAGCAGGAAGGCAGTGTGCCGCCGCAAGCCCCGGCCAAACCCGGTGTGCCGGCGCAATCGGCGCGCAACTTCCTGGGTTTCCGCGACGGTTCGGCCAACCCGGATTCCAACGACGGCAAAGCCATGGATCGCATCGTCTGGGTGCAACCGGGCAGTGATGAACCGGCCTGGGCGGCCCACGGCAGTTATCAGGCGGTGCGGATTATCCGCAACTTCGTCGAGCGCTGGGACCGCACGCCATTGCAGGAGCAGGAAAGCATCATCGGCCGGGTGAAAACCACCGGCGCGCCGATGGGCGCCAGCCATGAGACCGAAGTCCCGGACTACAGCAAGGACCCGGAAGGCAAGCTGACCAAGCTCGACGCGCACATCCGCCTGGCCAACCCGCGCACCGCCGCGAGCCAGGCCAACTTGATCCTGCGTCGGCCGTTCAACTATTCCAACGGCGTGAACAAGAACGGCCAGCTCGACATGGGTCTGCTGTTCATTTGCTACCAGGCCGACCTGGAAAAAGGCTTCATCACCGTTCAGACCCGCCTCAATGGCGAGCCGCTAGAGGAATACCTCAAGCCGGTCGGCGGCGGTTACTTCTTCACCCTGCCGGGTGTTACGAGCGACAAGGACTTCATCGGTCGCTCGCTGCTCAACGCTACCCAACCAAAAACAACTGCATAGCATTCAACAGGAGCCGCCCCATGAAAAAGACGCCCATCGCGTTATTGCTGACCCTTGGTCTACTCAACACCCCGCTGTCGGCGTTCGCGGCGACTGCACCGCTGGATCTGGTCGGGCCGGTTTCGGACTACAAGATCTACGTCACCGAGCAACTGGACCAGTTGGGCACCCACACCAAGCAATTCACCGACGCCGTGAAAAAGGGCGACCTGGCCACCGCGCAGAAGCTCTATGCACCGACCCGCGTCTACTACGAGTCGATCGAACCGATTGCCGAGCTGTTCAGTGACCTCGATGCGTCCATCGACTCCCGCGTCGACGACCACGAGAAAGGCGTGAAGGCTGAAGACTTCACCGGTTTCCACCGCCTCGAATACTCGCTGTTCTCGGAGAAGAGCACCCAGGGCCTGAACGATCTGGCCGACAAACTGGATAAAGACGTGCAGGACCTGCAGACCCGCGTTGCCGGCCTGACCTTCCCGCCCGAGAAAGTCGTCGGTGGTGCTGCCGCCCTGCTGGAGGAAGTCGCCGCGACCAAAATCTCCGGTGAGGAAGACCGTTACAGCCACACCGACCTCTATGACTTCCAGGGCAACATCGACGGCGCGAAGAAAATCGTCGACCTGTTCCGCCCGCAGATCGAGAAGCAGGACAAGGCCTTCGTGGCCAAAGTCGACAAGAACTTCGCCACCGTGGACAAGATCCTGGCCAAGTACAAGACCAAGGATGGCGGTTTCGAGACCTATGACAAAGTGAAGGACAACGACCGCAAGGCGCTGGTGGGTCCGGTCAATACCCTGGCTGAAGACCTGTCGACCTTGCGTGGCAAGCTCGGTCTGAACTGAGACTTGTAGCGCCTGTTCTACCGCCTTCGCGAGCAAGCCCGCTCCCACACTGGATCGTCGCTGAGCACAATTTTGTGTTCAATAAAGACCTAATGTGGGAGCGGGCTTGCTCGCGAAGGCATTTTTAGCGACGGTGAAAATTCTGTGCGCTACAGAATCCGGTACAGCAAGCGCTCGACCCGCACCCGACTCACGCGCTTGAGGAACTTGGCCACCCCCGCCGGGTAATCCGGCAAGGCTTCCAGATCCTGGAAACGTTCGATCCGCGTGGTGTGTTCGAAGATGTTTTCCAGCTCAAGACGACGCGGCTCCAGCCACTCGCCTTTCGGGTCGTCAATCAGCAGCGCGTTTTCCAGATCGAGACGGAACGCCCGCGGGTTGAGGTTGTTGCCGGTCAGCAGCGTATAGCGCTGGTCGATCCACATGCCCTTGAGGTGATAGCTGTTGTCGCCCTCACGCCACAGATGCAGGTTCAACTGGCCACTGTCGATGTTGCGCTGATGCCGCTTGGCGAAACGGCGCAGGCTGATCTCGTAGAGGTACGGCAGCGCGGCGATCACCTTGAACGGCTCGGTCGGCGGAATGTAGAAGTCGTTGGCCGTCTTGTCACCGACCACGATGTCGATCTTCACGCCACGGGCCAGCGCCCGGTTGATCTCGCGGATCACCCCCAGCGGCAGGTTGAAGTACGGCGTGCAGATGGTCAGTTGCTTCTGGGCGCTGGCGATCAGCTCCAGAATCACCCGGTTCAGCGGGTTGTTCTTGCCCACGCCGAGCAACGGGCTGACTGACAGGCCGGTATGTGCCGTGCTGCCGGCACTGGTGTCATACGCCGCATATTTGAGACGGCTGCGCAGATCGCCGATGTCATTGCGCAGGCTGCGGGTGGTCGGCAGGTGCGGCAGGTCGAGGCGATGCACCGCTTTCGATTCGATCAAGCCGTGCTTGACCAGGTGGTGCATCGAATCCGCCAGCTCACGGCTCTGCAGCACGTGATAACGGTCGAAGCGATACTTGTCGAACTTGTGCAGATAGACGTTGTTCAGGCTGGCGCCGCTGTAGACCACGCAATCGTCGATCACGAAGCCCTTCAGGTGCAGCACACCGAACAGCTCGCGGGTCTGCACCGGCACGCCGTAGACCGGCACCACGCTCTGGTGGGTACGGGTCATCTCCTGATACCAGGCAGCATTGCCCGGCTGCTTGCCGGCACCGATCAAGCCGCGCTGGGCGCGCAGCCAGTCGACGACCACAACGATCTCAAGCTCCGGGCGCTTGAGCTTGGCGGCATGCAAGGCATCGAGGATTTCCTGACCGGCTTCGTCGTTCTGCAGATAGAGCGCGACGAGGTAAATGCGCTGGGTCGCCTGGGCGATTTTCTCCAGCAGGCAACGACGGAACTCGGCGGCGCCGGACAGAATGGTCACGGCCTCGGCGGTCAGCGGAAAGCTGCGCAACTTGGGCAGCAGAGAGCGTTTGAAAAGCAACGGCATAGGGCTCGCAATGGGTCGAATCCGAAGAACCCGAGAGCTTACACCATCAACTCCTTCGGGTCTTGTGAGTGTCTGTAATAACTTCATCGCCAGCAGCCTGATCCCCACGTGAATCACATTTCCAATGTGGGAGCGAGCCTGCTCGCGAAAGCCATTTCAAAATCAGCGCTTGACCAAGGAGAACGATCGTTCTACTGTTCGCCACATGAACGAAATCACCAGCAACGACACGACCCGCGACATCATTCTGGATGTCACCGAAAAGTTGATCTACAAAAGTGGCATCGCAGCCACCGGTATGGATCTTCTGGTGAAAACCGCCGGTGTCTCCAGAAAGAGTATCTACCGCTACTTCGCCAACAAGGAGGAGCTGACCGTCGCCGCCCTGCAACGCCGCGACGTACGCTGGATGCACTGGTACAGAAGCGCCGTCGATCAGGCCGAAACCCCGGCCGACCGCCTGCTCAACCTGTTTACCGTGCTCAAGGGCTGGTTCGCCTCGGAAGGCTTCCGGGGCTGCGCCTTCATCAATACCAGTGGCGAGACCGGCGATCCGCAGGATCCGGTGCGCCAGGTCGCCAAAGACCACAAACAGAAGCTGCTCGACTACGTGTGCGAGCTGTGTACCGAACATGGTGCCGAGGACCCGCAACTGCTGGCCAGACAGTTACTGATCCTGATTGACGGCGCCATTACCGTAGCGCTTGTGATGGGTGATCACAGTGCCGCCGATAATGCGCAATGCATGGCGCGAAAGTTATTGGACCTGTAAAGCCTCAATAAGCGACAAGTTGTTAAATCGTTAATTTGATCGGGAGACAAACATGTCTACTGCAGCCGAAGTGCGTCCGCCATTGCCACCCTTCAACCGTGAATCGGCCATTGAAAAAGTTCGTCTGGCCGAGGATGGCTGGAACTCCCGCGACCCGCAGCGGGTGTCGCTGGCCTACACCCTGGACACCAAATGGCGCAACCGCGCCGAATTCGCCAACAACCGCGAAGAAGCCAAGGCCTTCCTGACCCGCAAATGGGCCAAGGAACTGGATTACCGCCTGATCAAGGAACTCTGGGCCTACTCCGATACCCGCATCGCCGTGCGCTACGCCTACGAATGGCACGACGACTCGGGCAACTGGTTCCGTTCCTACGGCAACGAGAACTGGGAGTTCGACGAGCACGGGCTGATGTTCCAGCGTTACGCGTGCATCAACGACATGCCGATCAAGGAAAGCGAACGCAAGTTCCACTGGCCGCTGGGCCGGCGCCCGGATGATCATCCGGGGTTGTCCGAGCTGGGTCTGTAACTGCGGACCTCGCTACTTCCGGTGGAAGCACGGATGCTTCCACTTGATGCTTTTCCTCAGAAACAGAAGTCAGTCGCTTTTATCGCAAAAGGTACTAATGGACTGTCAGTAATGACAGTAGCGTCCACCGAGGATCTATCAAATCATTGCCATGCAGCCAGATTTGGCCGAATTAACGACCTCTCTTCTACCCATGACAGTGAGCGACTGATATGACCCAGAAAAACATGGTTCCAAATGGTGATTTCAGTACCGGTGATTTCAGCAAATGGATTCCACAAGGTTACGACACATCTATATCCGTCGAACTCCACAACGGTAACTATGCCGCACGCTTGGTCGGTGGTAGAAACCAGGGTCAGAGTCTGGCAACCGAGACCTTTCAAATTCATCCGGGAGAGTTCGCTTTCAGTTTCCAGATCCAGGCTCCCAATGCCGCCCCATTGCAAGACACCAAGGAGCGACGAATTCACCCTCCAATCCTCGACAAAACCTCCAACCCTTTGTTTCACGCGCACATCTACTACACCCTTTGGGCGACCAATCGCAACACTGGTGAACTTGAAGTATGGCCCGAAGTGCGCTATGTCGATTCGCAAACAAGAACGCTGACGCTCAAAGGCACTATCCAGCCTGGTTACGAGTGGTTAAGTGTTCACTTCGCCATTCCCAACGATCCCTTTGGAAACAAAGGGCCGTATTTCATCGACAATGTCTGGTTCTCGACTATGTAGCCACTGACATTCAGGCATTATTGGATCGATGAGTATCCCAGTCGCGATGAACGGGTGTTAAGGCTATGATGACCGCCCGTTCCTGCCCTGCCGAAATTAGCCGATTCCATGCCTTTCGAACTCAGCGTTGACCTCACTACCCTGGCCGTTCTGGCCCTTGTCGCTTTCATTGCCGGATTCATCGACGCCATCGCCGGCGGTGGCGGTCTGTTGACTACACCTGCGCTGCTCACCGCCGGTCTGCCGCCGCATCTGGTGCTGGGCACCAACAAATTGAGTTCGACCTTCGGCTCGGCCACCGCCAGTTTCACCTTCTACCGGCGCAAGCTGTTTCACCCACGGCAGTGGATGCACGCGATCATCGGCACGCTGGTCGGCGCGTTGACCGGCGCCATCGTCGCCCACTATCTGCCCGCCGAATGGCTGAACAAGATGCTGCCGGTGATCGTCTTCGCCTGTGGCCTGTACCTGTTGTTTGGCGGCACGCCGAAAGCACCGTTGGACAGCGACGCACCGATCAAGAAGAAGTGGCAATCGACCCAGGGCTTCAGCCTCGGCTTCTACGACGGCGTGGCCGGCCCGGGCACTGGCGCGTTCTGGACCGTCAGCAGCCTGCTGCTCTACCCGATCGATCTGGTCAAGGCCAGCGGCGTGGCGCGCAGCATGAACTTCGTCAGCAACATTGCGGCGCTGTCGGTGTTCGTGTTTTCCGGGCAGGTGGACTGGATCATCGGCCTGAGCATGGGCCTGTCGGTGATGGTCGGCGCGTTCTTCGGGGCGCGCACCGCGATCAGCGGTGGCGCCAAGTTCATTCGTCCGGTGTTCATCACCGTAGTGCTGGGGTTGACCGTGCGTCTAGCCTGGCAACACTGGTTCAGCGTGGCCTAAGCGCCGCGCCACGTAGACGTCGATCAGGTAACGGGCAATCGATTTGGACGCCGGCAACGGCGGCAGATCGTGCACGTTGAACCACTGGGCGTCTTCGATCTCGTCTTCCTGACAGACAATCTCGCCGCCGGCGTATTCGGCATGGAAGCCGAGCATCATCGAATGCGGGAACGGCCAGCACTGGCTGCCCATGTACTGGATGTTCTTCACTTCGATCTGCACTTCCTCGCGCACTTCGCGAATCAGGCAATCCTCGGCCGACTCCCCAGGCTCGGCAAACCCGGCCAGCGTGCTGTAGACCCCGGTGACGAAACGCGGTGAGCGCGCCAGCAGCACTTCATCGCCCCGGGTCACCAGCACGATCATGCTCGGTGAAATGCGCGGATAACTGCGCAGGTCGCACGGCTGGCAATACATCGCCCGCTCCCGTGGCACTTGGGTCATGGGCTGACCGCAGTTGCCGCAGAACCGGTGTTCACGGGCCCACGTCCCGATCTGCGCCGCGTAACCCAGCACTTTGTAGATCGTGTGATCGCCATCGAGCATGAACGCCCGCAGGCCTTTCCAGTTGCAACCCGGCACCTCGCTGGTACTGCGCAGTT
Source organism: Pseudomonas sp. R43(2017) (assembly GCF_002112345.1). Classification (NCBI taxonomy): domain Bacteria; kingdom Pseudomonadati; phylum Pseudomonadota; class Gammaproteobacteria; order Pseudomonadales; family Pseudomonadaceae; genus Pseudomonas; species Pseudomonas sp. R43(2017). The sequence goes on along the minus strand of NZ_NEHJ01000001.1, from coordinate 245,504 downwards.
CCAGCAGGTAGACCGGCTCGCCATCGAGATGGCCGATGCCATGCTCGGCGAGGATCGACAAGTCCTGGCGCTTGAGCCATTCCCGGGGGAACAGCGCGCCATTGTCATCGAACAGAAAGCCCTCGGGGCTGCGCGCGACGGCCCAGCCGCCGGGTTGATCGGTGTCCAGTACTGCGGTGGTCCAGCGAGGTGTCATGGTTTCTCAATCCAGAAATTCGGGTTTCTGTTTGCTCATATGGGCGGCCATGGCCACGCGCAAGTCGGTGGATTGCAACATGGCGGCGTTCCAGGTGGCAACGTACTCCAGACCATCGTCGATCCGGTGGTCGCGCATGTAGCTGATCATTTCCTTGGTGCCGGTGACCGCGATCGGTGACTTGCCGGCGATGTCCCGGGCAATGTCCATCACGCCTTCGATCAGGCTGTCCTTGTCGCTGTAGACGCGATTGACCAACCCGATGCTGCGGGCCTCCTCGGCACCAAAGGTACGACCGGTGTAAGCCAGCTCACGCAGCATGCCGTCACCGATGATCCGTGGCAACCGTTGCAAAGTGCCAACGTCAGCCGCCATGCCGATATCGATTTCTTTAATCGAGAATTGCGCGTCTTCGGCGGCGTAGCGCATGTCGCAGGCCGCGATCAGGTCGATGGCACCGCCCAGGCAATAACCCTGGATCGCGGCGAGCACCGGCTTGCGGCAATTGTCGACGGCATTGAACGAGGCTTGCAGAGTCAGGATTTTCTTGCGCAGCAGGCGCGCATTACGGCCGACGTCCTTGCCCAGTTCATTCGCCACGCCGGCCAGCATCATCAGGTCGATGCCCGAGGAAAAGTGTTTGCCGGCACCACTGAGCACCACCACCCGCACTTCGTCGGTGTCGTCGATCCACTGGAACACCTCGACGATTTCGCTCCAGAACGCGGCGTTCATCGAGTTGATCTTTTCCGGACGGTTGATCTGCACATGGGCGATGTTGTCGGCCAGTTCGACGCTGAAGGCGGTGTATTGAGTCATGACAGAAATCCTTTACCGGTCTGAAAATGAGGCCTGAACTATATCAAGGCCTCAGAACGGCGGTTCGGCCAAATGCAGGACTCTATTCGCCCTTCACCGCCACGAACGCAGCAGTCTCGTAGGGCACGGTCATCACATCCCTGCCCCGCAGTTCGGGATCGGATGCGATCAACGCCCGCAGCTGTTCATCGATCCGGGCACGCTCTGCATCCGGCAGCGCCGCGATGAAACTGGTGGAGCGCACCCGGTTGAAAATCACATCCTCCGGCGAGCCGGTATGACCATGATGAAAATGCTCGGCCTGCAACGGCCCGAACGCCGGATGCGGGAACACCTTGCGCCAGGCGCCGGTGTAGTAACGCGGCGTGTCGCCTTCGCGGGCGTTGACGATGGCATCGAGCTTGGGCACCCAGCCGACCCGGGTATCGCGCAGATTCCAGATCAGCCCGAGCTTGCCGCCAGGCTTGAGCACCCGGGCGATTTCGTCCAGCGCTTCGGTGCTGGCGAACCAGTGAAAGGCCTGGGCGCAGACCACCGCGTCCACCGACTCATCAGGCAATGGCAAATCGGTCGCCATGGCGCTCACGGCCAACACGTCGGGCCAGTTGGCAGACAGTTTTGCCAGCATCTGCGCCACCGGCTCCACGGCAATCACCTGGGCACCGGTCGCCACCAATCGCCCGGTGAACTTGCCGGTGCCGGCGCCGAGGTCGATAACCGTCTTGTGGCCATCCAGGTCCAGGGTTGTCGTCAGCCAGTCGGTGACCGCCGGCGGATAGTCCGGCCGGCCTTTGACGTAGGTTTCCGCTGCGGTCTTGTAACCGGCGGCAGCGGAGTGGTGAACCTGATCTTTCATGGCGCAACTCCCGGGGTAGAACGGCGGATTGACGACAGACGACACGAGCATAGCCCGCGACTTTGCGCTTTCCTTGAATGGCACCTGACAAAGCAATGAATAAAACTTCACCTTGCGGTGTTCAACGTGAAACAGACCCACTATGGAGCCTTGCCCATGACTATCCGTTCCGTTATGTTCGCCGCCCCGTTGCTGATGGCCGCAATGTTGTCCAGCACTTTGGCCCTGGCCCACGGTGATGAAGACGAGCCGGTGCAGAAACCCAACTGCCCGAAAGGCCAAGTGTACGACAGCAAAACGCAGAAATGCGTGACGCAGACCAGCAGCCTGGTACCGGACGCCGACCGCACCGACTACGCCTATCGTCTTGCGAAGGACGGTCGCTATGAAGAAGCCCTGGCCTTGCTCGACACCCTGAAACAGCCGAACACCGCCAAGGCCCTCAACTATCGCGGTTACGCCACGCGCAAGCTGGGGCGCACCGACGAAGGCATCGGTTATTACCTGCAATCGGTGAAACTTGATCCGCAGTACGCGCAAGTCCGCGAATACCTGGGCGAGGCTTATGTCATCAAGGGTCGCGTCGATCTGGCGCAGGAACAGTTGCAGCATATCCAGAAGATTTGCGGCACGACCTGCGAGGAATACCGGGACCTGGCCGAAGCCATCAACGATTCATCGAAAACCTGACACGACACGCGGAGGCGAACATTTTCAGCGATCAGGCCTTCAGAGCCGAACTCGGACAACACCTGGCGCGCTTGTGGCGCTACGGTTTGCTGCTGTCGCGCAACCGGCACGTGGCCGAGGATCTGGTGCAAGCCACCTGCGTACGGGCGCTTGAACGTTCGGGCCAGTACGTGGCTGGCACGCGCATGGACCGCTGGTTGCTGAGCATCCTGCATTCGATCTGGCTCAATGAGGTGCGCGCCCGCCGGGTGCGTCAGGGCCAGGGCATGGTGGACGCCGACAGCCAGCTCACCTTCGACGGCGAATACGCCGCGCAGACCCACGTCATGGCGGCGCAGGTGATCCGCCGCGTCGATGCGCTGCCGGAGACCCAGCGCGAAACGGTGTACCTGGCTTATGTCGAAGGACTGTCCTATCGCGAAGTCGCCGAGATCCTGCAAGTGCCGATCGGCACGGTCATGAGTCGTCTGGCCACCGCCCGCCTGAAACTGGCCGAATACCCACCGCTGCATGCGGTACCGAATACCCCCGCAGGAGACCGGCAATGAGTACGCCTTCCGACGAGCAACTGGTGGCGTATCTGGACGATGAATTGGACCGCGAACAACGCAGCCAGCTCGACAGCCTCATCGCCGACGATCCGCTGCTCAATCTTCGTGTGCAGTGGCTGAGCCGCAGCAATCTGCCCTATCGCGACGCCTACGATGAGCTGGCCCGACAGGCACCGCTCGATCGCCTGCAAGCCCGACTGGATGCCGCGCCCTCCCCGCAACGGCCCGGATTCAGCCGGCGCTGGTTCATCGGCGCGGCGGCAGCGGGCATGGTGCTCGCGGGTGTCGCGGCGGATCGCTTGTTCCTCGGCTGGCAAGCGCAGCAATCGCATGGCTGGCGCGAGCTGGTGGGCGATTACATGGCGCTGTACGTCCCGCAAACCCTTGAACATCTGACCACTGACGAAGCCTCGCAACTGGCGCAATTGCGCACGGTCGACGCGCGGCTGGGCCTGAGCCTGTCGCCGGCGAAACTGAAACTGCCCGGCGCGCAGTTCAAACGTGCGCAGCTACTTGAATACGACGGCGTGCCGATTGCACAGATGACCTGGCTCGACGCCGCCCACGGCCCGCTGGCACTGTGCGTTACCCGCTCCAACAGCGGCAGCCAGCCGCTGGCCCATGAACGCCGGCACGGGATGAACGTGGTGTACTGGACCGAACGCGAGCATGCCTGGATGTTGATCGGCCATAATCCGGCCGCCGAGCTGGAAGAGATGGCGAAAATGTTTAAGACCCGGCTGAACGTTTAAATAACTTTGTCACTATGCTGCTCGGGTGATTTTCCAAGAAGGATGGATTTATGCCGATTTCGCCACGCACAGCCCTGCTGGTCATCGACGTACAGAACGATTTCATTCCCGGCGGCCAACTGGCCGTGCCCGAGGGCGACCTGATCGTCCCGCTGATCAACCGACTCGCCGAACACTTTAAGCAAGTGGTCATTGCCCAGGACTGGCATCCGGCGGGCCACGCTTCGTTTGCCTCCAGCCATCCCGGCCGCCAGCCTTACGAGGTGATTCAACTGCCGTACGGCGAACAGACGCTCTGGCCGGATCACTGCATTCAGGGCTCACGCGGCGCCGAGTTTCACTCGGGACTCGACCTGCCCCACGCTCAATTGATCATCCGCAAGGGCTGCAACCCGGACATCGACAGCTATTCGGCGTTTCTTGAAGCGGACCGGACGACCACCACCGGGCTGACCGGTTATTTGAAGGAACGCGGCATCGACACGGTGTACATGGTCGGCCTGGCGCTGGATTTCTGCGTGATGTTCTCCGCGCTGGATGCACGGGCGGCGGGGTTCAATACGTTTGTGGTGCTGGATGCGTGCCGGGCGATCGACATGAACGGCTCGCTGGCATCGGCGATCGAGCGGATGCAAGTGGCCGGAGTCGGGCTGATTCAATCCACTGAACTGCTCTGACTGATGCTCGTTCCCGCGACGTTCGGGGGAACGAGCAGCTTCACGCCGGGGTCGGCAACCAAAGCCTGAACCGCGCCCCACCCAACGGCGAACTTTCCACCGTCAACGTCCCGCCCTGCGCTTCCAGCGCCCGACGGCTGATGGCCAGGCCCAGACCAAACCCGCCAGTGGCCCGGTCACGGCTGCGATCCAGTCGATAGAACGGCTCGAAAATCCGCTCCCGCTCATCCTCCGGAATGCCGATCCCGTCATCATCCACCCAAATTTCACAGCCCTTCGGACACACCTGGACACCGATCTGAATGCGCTTTTCGCAGTAACGCATGGCGTTACGCAGCAGGTTCTGAATCGCGCGAGCCGTCAGGCGTGGATCTAGGGAAAAGCGCTCCAGCTGATTGTGCAGCAGCACATCGATGACGATTTCCGGGGACTCCAGCTCTTCGTCAACGCTACCCAGAATGCTGTCGATGAACTCGTCCAGCGACACTTCGACCTGCTCCGGCAAGCGCGCCGGATTTTGCAGGCGGCTGTAGGACAACAACTCCAGCACCAGCTCATCCAGTTCGCGAATGTGCGCCACCAGTCCTTGCAGGCGTTCACGACTGGTTTGCGGCAAATCATCGGACAGCGCCAGCGCCAGGCCGAAGTCCAGTCGGGTCAGTGGCGTGCGCAGTTCGTGAGACACCGCGTTGAGCAGATCACGCTGCTGATTGAGCAGGTTTTCAATGTCGCCGGCCATGGTGTCGAACACATTGGCCAGACTGCCAATGTTCGAACTCGAGCCAATTTGCGTACGCTCACTCAAATGGCCTTTACCGAAGCGCTCGGCAGTGCCCTTCAGGCGTTCAAGATCACGCCAGTGCGGCCGCAGCCAGAGCAGCAGGCACGCCAGCAAACTCGCACCGATCAGAACGTTGATGCTCCAGTACAACAGGTTCACGTCCATCGGGTCCGGCGGCACCACCATCTGCACGGCCACCTGGTCGTTCAGTGGCGTCACCGCCAGCGTCCGCCAGCCCCAGTCACCGATGCGCACCACGTTTTCGCCGCGACGCAGGCGCTCTTGTTCGATCGGGGTGAAGTCAGCGTTATCGATGCGGGCGAGGACGATGTGCAGCGGCTGGAAATCCTTGTCCATCGACGCGGCAACCGCCGGCCACTGATCCTGCGGCACCGCGCGAAACTGCTTGGTGATCAGCGATTGCAGGCCCCGGGAATAGTCGAGGTTGTAAGTCACGAAGCGATCCCTGAACGCCATCACCACCAGATCCGGCACCAGATAGATTGCCGCGCTGTAGGAAACGATCGTCACCAGATAAAGGCGAAACAGGATTCTGAACATCGACTCAGCATTCCCACTCGGAACGGCTGAACAGATAACCCTTGCCCCACACGGTCTTGATCTTGCGCGCTTCGCCCGCGTGGTCGTCGAACTTGCGCCGCAATTTGGAAATCGCCACGTCCACCGAGCGGTCCGTGCCGTTGAACTCTATGCCGCGCAGGCGTTGCAGGATCTGGTCGCGACTCAGCACTTCACCGGCGTGACGGGCCAGTACCACCAACAGGTTGTACTCGCCGCTGGACAGCTCCACCGGTTGCTCGCGCCAGGTCACGGTGCGTTCGGACAAATCAATGCACAGATTGCCCATCAGGATGCGGTCGTTGGCGGTCATCGGCTCGCCGAGGCTGCTACGACGCAACAATGTGCGCACCCGCGCCAGCAGGACCCGTGGCTCGCAGGGTTTGGTGACGTAATCGTCGGCGCCCATTTCCAGGCCCAGCACCTGATCATGGCTGTCATCGCGGGCGGTGAGCATCAGGATCGGCAGCGTTGCCGAGTCGGCCCGCAGCAATCGACAGACCTGCAAACCGTCGAGGCCCGGCAGCATCAGGTCGAGAATCACCAGGTCCGGCGGATTGAGCCGCGCCCGTTCTCGCACATGGTCGCCCCGGCCGATCACGCTGACGGAATAGCCGTTGCGCTCGAGATAGCTGGAGATCAGTTCGGCGAGGGCGGTGTCGTCTTCGACCAGGAGGATGTTGGGCATTGATGATCCAGATATTGCAGTGGTGTTTGTCAGGACCTCTTCGCGAGCAAGCTCGCTCCCACATTGAATTTGTGTCGTTCACAAAACCTGTGGGAGCGAGCTTGCTCGCGAAAGCGGCTTAACAGTCACGAAATAATTCAAGGCGTAAAGGATATACGCCCTCACTCGTCCCTGAGCAAAACCCTTACACAATTTCACACAGCGCCTACAAAGCTTCACCGCTACCCTCGGCGACTGTCCGTAGGATGCGCAGATCAATATTGGGGGTTGTACATGTCGAAGAATCTGCTGGCCGGGCTCGGCCTGATCGCATTGGCGCTGACGCTGGGTGCCTGTGGTAAACCCTCTAGCACCGAGGAACAGGCGCCGCCGGCCACCGTGCGGGTCGAAACCCTTGAGGCACGCCCCCTGTCGATCAGCAGCGAACTGAGCGGACGCATTGCCGCGCCACGCATCGCCGAAGTCCGCGCCCGGGTCGCCGGTGTGGTGCTGCAACGCACCTATCGCGAAGGCAGCGACGTGAAAAAGGGCGACGTGCTGTTCCGCATTGACCCGGCGCCGTTCAAGGCCGACCTGGACAGCGCCGAAGCGGCCCTGCGCAAGGCCGAAGCCAACGCATTCCAGGCAAAACTGCAGGAACAGCGCTATGCCCAGTTGATCGACGATAAAGCCATCAGCGCTCAGGACTACGACAACGCCCGCGCCAACGCCCGGCAGACCGCCGCCGACGTCGCCGCCAACAAGGCCGCTGTAGAACGGGCGAAACTGAATCTGGGTTACGCAACCGTCACTGCGCCGATTTCCGGTCGTGTCGGTCGTGCTCTGGTCACTGAAGGTGCGCTGGTCGGCCAGAACGAAACCACGCCCATGGCGCTGATCCAGCAACTGAACCCGATCCACGCCGACCTCACCCAGTCGACTCGTGAACTGAATGAACTGCGCCGCGCTTTCCGCTCCGGCCAGTTGCAGCAGGTCGGCCAGGACCAGGTCAAGGCCACGCTGATTCAGGACGACGGCAGCCTCTATCCGCTGCCGGGCAAGTTGCTGTTCAGCGACATCACGGTCGATCCGGGCACCGGGCAGATCGTTCTGCGCAGCGAATTCCCCAACCCGGATCTCGATCTGCTGCCCGGCAGTTATGTTCGTGTGCGTCTGGAACAAGGCGTGATTCAGCATGGCCTGACCGTGCCGCAACGTGCGGTGCAACGCGACAGCGCCGGTGTGGCGCAAGTACTGACCGTCGACGATCAGATGCGCGTTGCCCTGCAACCGGTGCAATTGGGCGCGGTGCAGAACGACCGCTGGATCGTCACCGGTGGCCTGAAGGCCGGCGACCGCGTGGTCATCGAAGGCCTGCAGCACGCCCGCCCCGGCGAAACCGTGCAGATCGACGACACCCCTCTTCCACTTGCCCAGACCTCTGGTCAGTAAGCAGGACGCTCTTCTATGCCGCAGTTCTTTATCGACCGCCCGGTGTTCGCCTGGGTCGTCGCGTTGTTCATCCTGTTGGCCGGTGCGCTGGCCATCCCGCAATTGCCGGTGGCGCAATACCCCGACGTCGCGCCGCCACAGATCGAAATCTATGCCGTGTACCCGGGCGCCTCGGCGCAGACCGTCGACGAGAGCGTGGTCAGCCTGATCGAGGAAGAGCTCAACGGCGCCGATCACCTGCTGTATTTCGAATCCCAGAGCAGCCTGGGCAGCGCCACGATCAAGGCGACGTTCCAGCCGGGCACCAACCCGGAACTGGCACAGGTTGACGTGCAAAACCGCCTGAAAGTGGTCGAGTCGCGCCTGCCGCAAGCGGTCAATCAGCAAGGTTTGCAGGTGGAGAAAGTCTCCGCCGGTTTCCTGCTGCTGATCACCCTGACTTCCAGCGACGGCAAGCTCGATGACGTAGCGCTCAGCGACTACCTGGCGCGCAACGTGATGAACGAAATCAAGCGTATCGACGGCGTCGGCAAGGCCCAGTTGTATGGCGCCGAGCGGGCGATGCGGATCTGGGTCGACCCGCAGAAGCTGATCGGTTTCAACCTGACGCCGGCCGACGTCAACGCCGCCATCGTCGCGCAGAACGCCCAGGTCTCGGCGGGAAGCATCGGCGATCTGCCGAACCCGGGCACTCAGGAAATCACCGCGACGATTCTGGTCAAGGGACAACTGTCGACGCCGGAAGAGTTCGCCGACATCGTGCTTAAGGCCAATCCGGACGGCTCCACCGTGCGCATCAAGGATGTGGCGCGGGTCGAGATCGGCAGCCAGGAATACCAGTTCGGTACGCGCCTGAACGGCAAGCCTTCCACCGCCGTCGGCGTGCAACTGTCGCCGGGCGCCAACGCCCTCAGCACCGCAACGCTGATCCGGGCGAAGATGGATGAACTGTCGCGTTACTTCCCGACCGGTGTGGAGTACAAGATTCCCTACGACACTTCGCCATTCGTGAAGGTTTCGATCACCAAAGTGGTCTACACCCTCGGCGAAGCGATGCTGCTGGTGTTCGCGGTGATGTTCCTGTTCCTGCAGAACATCCGCTACACACTGATCCCGACGCTGGTGGTGCCGGTGGCGCTGATGGGCACCTTCGCGACCATGCTCGCGCTGGGCTTCTCGATCAACGTGCTGACCATGTTCGGCATGGTGCTGGCCATCGGCATTCTGGTGGACGACGCCATCGTGGTGGTGGAGAACGTCGAACGGATCATGGCCACCGAAGGCCTGTCGCCCAAAGAGGCGACACGCAAGGCGATGCGGCAGATTACCGGGGCGATCATCGGCATCACGCTGGTGCTGGTGGCGGTGTTCATTCCGATGGCGTTCATGCAGGGTTCGGTGGGCGTCATCTACCGGCAGTTCTCGCTGTCGATGGCCACTTCGATTCTGTTCTCGGCGTTCCTTGCCCTGACCTTGACCCCGGCACTGTGCGCAACGCTGCTCAAGCCGATCGCCAAGGGCGAGCATCACGAGAAGACCGGGTTCTTCGGCTGGTTCAACCGCCGCTTCGAGCAACTGACCGATCGCTATCAAGGCTGGGTGGGCTACGCGCTGAAACGCACTGGGCGTTACCTGCTGATTTACGTTGTGCTGCTGGTGGGTCTGGGTCTGTGCTTCGCACGCCTGCCCTCTTCGTTCCTGCCGGTCGAGGATCAGGGTTACACCATCACCGACATTCAGCTGCCGCCGGGCGCGACCAAAAACCGTACCGTGCAGGTCGCCGAGCAGCTTGAGGCGCACAACAGCGGCGAACCGGGCATCAGTGACAGCGTGGTAATTCTCGGCTTCAGCTTCTCCGGCAGCGGGCAGAACGCCGCATTGGCCTTCACCACGCTCAAGGACTGGTCGCATCGCGGCAGCGACGACTCGGCCAGCTCCATTGCCGATCGCGCCAACATCGCCCTGAGCGAGATCAAGGATGCGATGGCGTTCTCGGTATTGCCGCCACCGGTTGACGGCCTCGGTACTTCCAGCGGTTTCGAATTCCGCTTGCAGGATCGCGGCGGCCTCGGCCATGCAGCGCTGATGGAGGCGCGCACCCAACTGCTGGAAGCCGCCGAGAAAAGCCCGATCCTGATGAACGTGCGAGAAAGCGCACTGGCCGAGGCCCCGCAAGTGCAGCTGGAGGTGGACCGCAAACAGGCCAACGCGCTGGGCATTTCCTTCGCCGACGTCGGCAACGTGCTGTCCACCGCCATCGGTTCTTCGTACGTCAACGACTTCCCCAATCAGGGGCGCATGCAACGGGTGGTGGTGCAGGCCGAAGGCGACCGTCGCAGTCAAGTCGATGACCTGCTGAAAATGCACGTACGCAACGACGCCGGGAAAATGGTGCCGCTGTCGGCATTTGTCCGAGCCACATGGACTCAGGGCCCCGCGCAGCTGACCCGCTACAACGGCTACCCGGCGATCTCGATTTCCGGCGAACCGAAACCCGGCCACAGCACCGGCGAAGCCATGGCGGAGATCGAACGGCTGGTAGCGCAAGGGCCGAAAGGCATGGGTCAGGAATGGACCGGTCTGTCGCTGCAGGAACGTTTGTCCGGCAGTCAGGCGCCGATCCTGCTCGGGTTGTCGTTGCTGATCGTGTTCCTGTGCCTGGCGGCGTTGTACGAGAGCTGGTCGATTCCGACTTCCGTGCTGCTGGTGGTGCCGCTCGGTGTGCTTGGCGCAGTGCTGGCGGTGACTTTGCGCGGGATGCCCAACGATGTGTTCTTCAAGGTTGGCCTGATCACCATCATCGGCCTATCGGCGAAGAACGCGATCCTGATCATCGAGTTTGCCAAGAGCCTGTATGACGAAGGTCACGATCTGATTGACGCCACGCTGCAAGCGGCGCGCCTGCGGTTGCGGCCGATTGTCATGACCTCGCTGGCGTTCATTCTGGGTGTGGTGCCGTTGGCGATTGCCACGGGCGCGAGTTCGGCGAGTCAGCAGGCGATTGGTACCGGGGTGATTGGCGGGATGATTACTGCAACATTGGCGGTGATTTTCGTGCCGGTGTTTTTCGTTGTCGTGATCAAGCTCGTACAACGATTCACCAAACCCCACTGATCCCAAATGTGGGAGCGAGCTTGCTCGCGAAAGCGTCGACACATTCAAAGTGGATGTTGGCTGACCAGACGCATTCGCGAGCAAGCTCGCTCCCACAGGGATATGCAAACATCCAGCGTTATGGTCACAGCTGCCATCGCTGGGCTAAGGTGTCTGAACCACCCTGGCCCATCGAGTTCTCATGCGCTTCCTCGCCCGCACCCACCCTCGCCTCTCCGCTGCCGCGTTGCTCGGCCTTTCCGCAGGCCTCCTGGCCCCGGCGGAATCTGTCATCAGCAAAATCCTCATCGGCTGGAACGCCGGGGTCTGGACGTACCTGATCCTGATGCTTTGGCTGACCATCCGCGCCAAAGCGCCGGACGTCAAACGCATTGCCGAAGTCGAGGATGAAAATGCCGGGCTGGTGCTGTTCGTTGTCTGCATTGCCGCTCTGGCGAGCCTGGCGACCATTACCGTCGAGCTGGCTGGCAGCAAGGACCTGGAAACCACCCGCAAGCTCCTGCATTACGGTTTTACCGCACTTACGGTTATCGGTTCGTGGCTGCTGATCGGGGTGATCTTCTGCGTGCACTACGCCCGGCTGTTTTATACCTGGGACGGCAAGGAGCCGGCGCTGCGATTTGCCGAGGGGCTGACCACACCCAATTACTGGGACTTTTTGTACTTCTCGTTCACCATCGGCGTGGCGGTGCAGACGGCGGATGTGGGCGTTGCGACCCGTGAGATACGCAAGATTGTGCTGGCGCAGTCGTTGATCGGGTTTGTGTTCAACACCGCCATCCTCGGGTTTTCGATCAACATCGCCGCCGGGTTGTTCGGCTGACGTCAGCGGCTCCCTGCGAAACGCCATTTGTCGGCGACTTACGAATTTCTCCCGATCATTCACTTGACGATCGATTCTCTTCTGGTGTTTCCTGAAACCGGTTTCAGATCCTGATACAGCGATCTGACCTGACAAATCCAATAACAAGGTTTCAGACCGTGAACGACTTCTCCGCCGCCCAGCGCAGCCGCGTGACCATGCTCGACGTCGCCGAACACGCGGGCGTGTCCAAGGCCAGCGTCTCGCGCTTCATCGGCGACGACCGCGCCCTGCTCTCCGATGCCATTGCCCGGCGCATCGAGCAGTCAATTGCCGAACTGGGCTACCGTCCCAATCAAATGGCCCGAGGCCTGAAGCGCGGCCGCACGCGCCTGATCGGCATGCTGGTGGCCGACATCCGCAACCCTTATTCAATTGCCGTGATGCACGGGGTGGAAACCGCTTGCCGGCGCCACGGCTACAGCCTGGTGGTGTGCAACACCGACCGCGATGACGAGCAGGAACGTCAGCACCTGGCGCTCCTGCGCTCGTACAACATCGAAGGGTTGATCGTGAACACCCTGGGCCATCACCGGGATGAACTGGATGAGCTGAAGCGGGAAATGCCGCTGGTGCTGGTGGATCGCAAGGTCGATGGGCTGGACAGCGACATGGTCGGGTTGAACAACCCGCAAGCCATCGAGATGGCGCTGGAACATCTTCAGCAACGCGACTATCGCGATGTGCTGCTGGTGACGGAACCCTATGACGGCACCAGTTCGCGAATCGAGCGGGTCAGCAGTTTTCAGCAGCAGATTGGCCAGCGCAAAGACATGCGTGGCGCGGTGCTGGAAACCGGCCCAAGCCTTGCGAACGATCTTCAAGCCTTTTTGAACACACCTGAAAACGGCCCGAAGGCCCTGTTCTGCGCCAATGGCGTGGCGGCACTGGCCTGCACCCTGGCGTTGCGTGAGATTGGCTGCCGGTTGTTCGAGGATGTCGGGTTGATCGCGCTGGATGATCTGGATTGGTATCCGCTGGTAGGCAGCGGGATCACCGCCCTCGCCCAGCCAACCGCCGAGATTGGGGCGCAGGCATTTGAATGCTTGCTCAAGCGTTTACGTGGGAATGATGAAGCGGCGCGAAACGTGGATTTTGCACCGGTGCTGGTCGAGCGTGGTTCGACGCGCAGTAAGGCGGAATAAGGCCCTACGGGGCCACCCAAATTTTTTTGAACAAAAATGAAACCGGTTTCAGAGGTAGATAACAATGAATAAACCTGCCGTTTCCATCAGCCTGTCCAGCTACGGCGCCGACCTTGTGCGCCGTCGTGGTCAAGGCTCTTTCATCGATGTGCTGGCCGCTGCTGGCGCCGATCGCATCGAATGGCGCGAAGAGCTGCTGACTAACGAAGTCCCAGAGCAACTCGCCGCCGCCACGCAAGCTCAAGGCCTGCAAAGCATCTATTCCTCGCCCACCGAGCTGTGGCTGGCCGGCCAGTCGCGGCCCAATCCCGAACTCATCACCGCGCTGCAAAACGCCGAAGCGTTCGGTTCGAAGTGGCTGAAAGTGTCGCTGGGCTTCTTCACCGACAACAACGATCTGCAGACGCTGGCGCAAATCCTTGCGCAAAGCCCGGTGCAACTGCTGGTGGAGAACGATCAGACCCTGCACGGCGGTCGCATCGAACCGTTCCAGCGCTTCTTCGCCGCTGTCGAACAACACAACCTGCCAATCAAGATGACCTTCGACATCGGCAACTGGCAGTGGCAAGACCAGTCCGCCACCAGCGCCGCACGGTTGTTGGGGCGTCACGTCGGCTACGTGCATTGCAAAGCCGTTGCCCGTCGTGCCGACGGCAAACTGGTAGCCGTACCGCCTGCCGCCACTGACCTGCATCTGTGGGAACAACTGCTGCGGCACATGGCCAAAGGTGTCATGCGCGCCGCCGAATACCCGTTGCAGGGCGATGACCTGGTGCAACTCACCACCGAACACGTCGCCGCCCTCGCCCGCCTCGGCCAATCCTGCCTGGAGCCTGCTCATGTCTGAGATCGATATTCTGTCGTTCGGCGAAACCATGGCCATGTTTGTCGCTGAACAGAGCGGAGATCTGGCATTCGTCGACCAGTTCCACAGGCGGATTGCCGGGGCGGACAGCAATGTGGCCATCGGTTTGTCCCGGTTGGGTTTCAACGTTGCGTGGCTGAGCCGGGTCGGTGCCGATTCGCTGGGTCGTTTCGTGGTCGAAACGCTGCATCGGGAAGGTCTGGATTGCAGCCATGTCGAAGTCGACAACGCGCACCCGACCGGTTTCCAGCTCAAATCCCGCAACGATGACGGCAGCGACCCGACGGTCGAATACTTCCGTCGCGGCTCGGCGGCCAGTCATCTGTCGCCGCAGTCGATCACCCCGACGCTGCTCGGTGCCCGGCATTTGCACGCTACCGGCATTCCTCCGGCGCTGTCCGCGTCGGCACGGGAAATGTCCCATGAACTGATGACCCGCATGCGCAACGCCGGTCGCAGCGTGTCGTTCGACCCGAACCTGCGCCCGAGCCTGTGGGCCAGCGAACGGGAGATGATCACCGAGATCAACCGCCTCGCCGCCCTCGCCCACTGGGTGCTGCCGGGTTTGAGCGAAGGCCGGTTGCTGACCGGGTTTGAAGACCCGGCGGATATCGCTGCGTTTTATCTCGATCAGGGTGCCGAGGCCGTGGCCATCAAACTCGGGCCGCAGGGTGCGTATTACCGCACGCATCTGGATCAGGGGTTTGTCGCCGGGGTGCCGGTTGAAACCGTGGTCGATACGGTCGGCGCCGGCGATGGATTTGCGGTGGGGATGATCAGCGCCCTGCTGGAGCACCTGAGTTTTCCCGAAGCCGTAAGACGTGCCAACTGGATTGGCAGCCGGGCGGTGCAGAGCCGTGGCGACATGGAAGGGTTGCCGACCCGATCCGAACTCACCGCTGAATTCGAGGCCGCCTTCGCGAGCAAGCCCGCTCCCACATTTGGAACGCATTCCAGTGTGGGAGCGGGCTTGCTCGCGAATGGGCCCGCATAGTCACTAACAAATCTGAACCCTGCTGCGACAAAAACAACAAGCTCAGGAGCAAGACCATGAAAACCGCAACCCTCGCCACCCGCCGCTGGTGGTACATCATGCCGATCGTGTTCATCACCTACAGCCTGGCGTACCTGGACCGGGCCAATTACGGCTTCGCTGCTGCCTCCGGAATGGCCGCCGACCTGATGATCACTCCGGGCCTGTCCTCGCTGCTCGGCGCGCTGTTCTTCCTCGGTTACTTTTTCTTCCAGGTGCCCGGCGCGATCTACGCGCAAAAGCACAGCGTGAAGAAGCTGATTTTCGTCAGCCTGATTTTCTGGGGCGGGCTCGCCACGTTGACCGGTGTGGTCTCCAACGCCTATTGGCTGATCGTCATTCGCTTCATGCTCGGCGTGGTCGAAGCGGCGGTGATGCCGGCGATGCTGGTCTATCTCTGCCACTGGTTCACCCGTGCCGAACGCTCCCGGGCCAACACCTTCCTGATCCTCGGCAACCCGGTAACGATGCTGTGGATGTCGGTGGTTTCGGGCTATCTGGTGCAGCATTTCAGTTGGCGCTGGATGTTCATCATCGAAGGGTTGCCGGCGGTGCTCTGGGCATTCATCTGGTGGAAGCTCGCCGATGATCGTCCGGCCCAGGCCAAGTGGCTCAGCGACCGGGAAAAGCACGATCTGGAAAGCGCTCTCGCCGCCGAACAGGTCGGGATCAAAGCGGTGAAAAACTACGCTGAAGCCTTCCGTTCGCCGAAGGTGATCATCCTGGCGCTGCAATTCTTCTGCTGGAGCATCGGCGTCTACGGCTTCGTGCTGTGGCTGCCGTCGATCCTCAAGGCCGGCGCGCAGATGGACATGATCGAGGCTGGCTGGCTGTCGGCCCTGCCGTATCTGGCGGCGGTGATCGGCATGCTGCTGGTGTCCTGGGGCTCGGACAAACTGCAAAAACGCAAACGCTTCGTCTGGCCGCCGCTGCTGATTGCTTCAGTGGCGTTCTACGGCTCCTACGCCTTGGGCGCGGAGCATTTCTGGTGGTCGTACACGCTGCTGGTGATCGCCGGCGCCTGCATGTACGCGCCTTATGGGCCGTTCTTCGCCATCGTCCCGGAGATCCTGCCGGCCAACGTTGCCGGTGGCGCCATGGCGCTGATCAACAGCATGGGCGCGCTCGGCTCCTTTGGCGGCTCGTATCTGGTCGGCTACCTGAACAGCTCCACCGGTTCGCCCGGTGCTTCGTACCTGTTGATGAGCGGCGCGCTGATGCTCTCGGTGGTGCTGACGATTTTTCTCAAGCCCGGCGCCAGCGACCGGGTGACGGCCAAGCGCGTCGCACCGCGTCCGCTGCCGGCCCATTCCTGAATTGATAGAGAGATGACTGCGATGAAAAAGCAGGTTGTGTTGTACAAGAAACTGTCGCCGGCGTTGATGGCGCGACTTGAGGAAAAAGTCGATGTAACGCTGATCGACAGCCTCGACGCAGACGGTCTGATGAAACTGCGCGACGCCCTGCCCGCCGCCCACGGTCTGCTTGGCGCCAGCCTGAAACTGGACGCGGCGCTGCTCGATCTGGCGCCGCAGCTCGAAGCGATTTCCAGCGTCTCGGTGGGCGTCGACAACTACGACATCGACTACCTGACCCGGCGCCGGATCCTGCTGACCAACACCCCGGACGTGCTTACCGAAACCACCGCCGATACCGGTTTCGCCCTGATTCTGGCCACCGCCCGACGCGTGGTGGAACTGGCGAACATGGTGCGCGGCGGTCACTGGCATCGCAGCATCGGCCCGGCGCATTTCGGCACCGATGTGCACGGCAAGACCCTGGGCATCATCGGCATGGGGCGGATTGGCGAGGCGCTGGCGCAGCGTGGGCATTTCGGCTTTGGCATGCCGGTCATCTATCACAGCCAGTCGCGAAAGCCGGCGGTCGAGGCGCGATTCGATGCTCAGTACCGCAGTCTGGAGGATCTGTTGCAGCAGGCGGATTTCATCTGTCTGACGTTGCCGTTGACGGCGCAGACCGAAGGTTTGATCGGCGCAGAACAGTTTGCGTTGATGCGCCCGGAAAGCATCTTCATCAACATCTCACGGGGCAAGGTTGTGGACGAGGCGGCGATGATCGACACCTTGCGGCATAACCGGATTCGCGCGGCGGGGCTGGATGTTTTCGAACGCGAGCCACTGAATCATGACTCGCCGTTGCTGCAGTTGAACAACGTGGTGGCGACGCCGCACATGGGGTCGGCGACCCATGAAACGCGCGAAGCGATGGCGCGGTGTGCGGTGGAGAATCTGTTGGCGGCATTGAGTGGAAGGCCCCCCCGGAATCAGGTAATCCTCTCTGCCCGCGAAGGCTGACGCTGATCGCTGTCAGGTTCGTCTGCCGACCAGGTACGCACTCACGGAATCCTTGCGGTCTGCAAGATGTTTGAGTTCACGTGAGCGCGGCGGCATTGCAAACCGAGTCTCGATGCTTTTTCAAACCTCGGGCATACGCAATGCAAAGCGCCAACCTCCGATATTTTTTATACCGGACCCATCCAACGAACGTTTACCGACGCCAAAGTGTTGATTGTGTAATACAAATGCAGTACCCGAATCAGTGTCTGACACTTGATCACCCGCTTCCGAGCAGAACGCCAGGAAGGCGTAAACATGATCAAGGGATGCAACATCATTGTTGGGCCCACTGACACATATATCTCCCGGTACGAGTTGCGCTCTAACCATCACTTTTTTCCACCCATGCTCCAAAGCCCAACCAACAAACACATCCACGTTGATTGCGGCATTCACGGTAGTTTTGCTGTTCCAGTCTGGATAGGGCAACGCACACTGCTTCAAACATGTCACCTGATGCGCAACGCACGCATTACTGGTTGCCGTAGGTTCGTGACCGATCCAGCTACCGTCCGGCAGTTGTCGACGCACAAACCAGCTAGCCACCTCATTGCGCACAGCTGCGTAATTTTGCGCGAAATAACTGATAAACCTGACGGCAGTGCTGTCAGACTGTTGCAAATTGAAGACAGCATCAGAACCGAAAAACGCAGACTGATATTGACTCGGCTCAGAAGTTTCGTTCCGAACCGACTCATTTTCAAACAGGGTTTTTCCATAGTACTGAATGTCTTCGTAATTTTTGGTTATTTCAAGATTTGCCGAACCCGGAACGATTTCGTAAGTGACACCATCATTTTTTAGATAAGGAATGCCGTTCTTGATTTTTCCATTTACCCACGGATCGAACCCTAGCGCCTCAACTGCCAGGATAGAAGCTTCACCTATACCCTTTTCTCCCCCCACATCGGCATAGATGGCATAAACCGACTTGTTTCTATAGGTGAGCCTGGCAATATCACCGAGCACGCATTTGACCTGAACAACGGCGTTCCAATTGGCAGGCAACACAAAGTACGGGACTGTTCTTGCATTAACGTAGGTCCCCTCGCCCCTCCATTTTTTTTTGCACAACGACGTTTGAACCTGCCCGGTCTCGTCAATCTTCTCTGCGTCCGGTGCGCCATCGGCGTCAGTACTGGCATCGGCAATCAGAAGCACCCGCCCATCATCGAGGCAAGTGACTTGCGGAAGTTGAGTTCCAGCGTCCGTTGAACATATCCAATTCTGTTTCACGATTCTTGCCATACACCCTCCAGCCTCTGCCAGTCGATGGTTTATAAAATCTCGCGAGAGATTAGATGGTGGTTTGGCGTTGTCAAAACCGAGTAGAAAACCAATCGCCCCCAGGCTTTACCGCCCCTTCTGCCCCGGGCTTTCACTCTCGAAAACACAGTTTCAAATTGACATCACGGCCCCCTGAGCTACCTTGCTAAAACTGCATAAAATCAGTCAGGGAGGACGATATGAAGCTTCAAACGTTGGCAGTTCTCACTTTTACTCTTGGACTGGTTTCTCTGCCTGGCTGTGTCCATTCTCCATTTGAACAATCGTGGCCAGTACCGCCGGCCGATATCATCAATTTAAAACCACCTGTACTGAGTGAAACTCCCGATACACCACTTCATAGTTCGACGGTTTTTGGACAAAGCCTGTTGGGACTTATCGATAAATATTACGACAACAGAAATCGCATGGATTGGGCCAATGGAGACTTCACGGCCATCGGTGTTGTCGGCGCATTGGCGGGCGTTGTCAGTGGGCAGCCGGGGTTGATGAATACGGGGGCGGGGATGTCAGCCCTCGGAACCACTGCATCTGCGCGCTACCAGTATGCATCCCAACGCGGCATTTACGAATCGGGCCGTAAAGCAACCAATTGCGTCATAGGGGTAGCCGGCAGAATAGATGACAACGCGGTCATCTGGGCCGCAAATCAAACCATAAACGCCCAGGCGTCCAAGGTAGCGCAATCGTTTCCCGAAGATGTTCTGGATGCTTTCACAACCATCCAGTCAAGACTCATCAATCGCCTTGGGGCGTTGCAGAACCAGCCACCCAATGGCAGTGATTTTCAGAAGTACTTCAATGAGCAGGTCAATTCGAAAAACCTCCAGAATGAAACTCAGAGGGACCTTGCAAATCGACGTACAGATATCGAACGGCTGAAGTTGGCACAGTTGAATGCGCCGCCTGCAACCCGTTCGAGGCTGCTCCAATCGCAACAGAACCTTTTACTTGAGCAAGAAGCTCAACTCAGAAGCTATCAGCTCGAAAGCAAACGAGTGCCGGAAGACCGCCAGCAGGAATATCTGACCAAAATTATTGCAGCGGGCCCTGACCTGATTGCCTGCTACGCCGGTTTTTGATTGCCGGCTCAATATGAAGCAGGTCGGCTGCACAGGACGCAATCCTTGAACACGCATCCGCCAGCTTCACCCGATCCACCACCAGCCCGATGCGAATATGCCCCGCCGCACTGGGCCCGAACGCTTCACCGGCCAGCACCGAAACCCCATACCCTTCCAGCAGCCGTTCGGCAAAACCCTGCGCGCCGATCCCGGTCTGGCGTACATCGACCATCACGAACATCCCGCCATCCGGCCTGATCGGGTACAAACCCGGACAGCCGCGCAACCGCTCGCACACCAGATCACGGCGCAACCGGTATTCCTCACGCATCTGCGTCACTTCCGGCAAATCCTTTTCCAGCGCGACCTGAGCGGCTTTCTGCACAAAGTCCGGCAGACCGAACAGCATGCTCAACGACAGATTCACCAGATGCTCGGCCAACGGCTTGGGCCCGATCATCCAGCCGATACGCCACCCGGTCATCGCATGGGATTTGGACAGGCTGTTGATGGTCGCGGTGCGCTCGGCCATGCCCGGCAGACTCGCCGGGCTGACGTGCTCACCCTCGTATAACAATTCGCTGTAGACCTCATCGCTGATCAGCCACAGGTCATGACGGATGCACAGCGCCGCCAGCTCCTGCCAGATCAGCAGCGACAGACTGGCGCCGGACGGGTTGTTGGGGCTGTTGAGCAGCATGGCCCGAGTCTTCGGGGTGATGCGCGCCGCGACATCCGCCGGATCGACACGAAAGCCGTTTTCTGGACGAACCGGCACTGGCACCACGGTCGCGCCGCAAGCGCCAAACACGCCTTCGTAGGTCACGTACATGGGTTCGGCGACGATGACTTCATCGCCCGGATCCAGCAGACATTGCGCCACCGAATACACCGCGCATTGCGCGCCCGGCAGCACAATCACATGGTCAGCGTCCACGTCCTGGCCGCTGCGTCGCCGATGGCGCTCGGCGATCCGTTTGCGCAGCTCCAGGCGGCCGCGCACTTCGGAATAATGGGTATCGCCCGCCAGCAGGCTGTCGATGGCGCCGTGGATGATCGGCAGCGGTGTATCGAAATCCGGATCACCCACCGACAGCAGCAATACATCGACCCCTTCGGCGCGCAGCTCCAGCGCTCGGTCATGAATCCGCCAGGCTGCTGCTCCCTCCCCGGCGATTCGTTGGGTCAAGGCTGAATAGCGCATGTACGTCTCCTGATTGCGCGGTCTCCAGCCTTCACCCTAGGTCAAATCACAAACCGCGCCACCATCGCATTCAAATCCACCGCCAGACGCGACAGTTCGTGGGTCGCGGCGCTGGTCTGGTTGGCCCCGGCCGCCGATTGGGTGGCCAGATCACGGATATTCACCAGGTTGCGATCCACCTCGCGGGACACCTGCGCCTGCTCTTCGGACGCACTGGCGATCACCAGGTTGCGTTCGTTGATCTGGTGAATCGATTGCGTGATCTGCTCCAGCGCGACGCCGGCGGCACGGGCCATTTCCAGGGTTGTCTGGGTGCGCTGGTTGCTTTGCTGCATCGACTCCACCGCTTCGCCGGTACCGTTCTGGATGCCGGCGACCATTTTTTCGATTTCCTGGGTCGATTGCGCGGTGCGATGGGCCAGGGCACGAACCTCGTCCGCCACCACCGCAAAACCACGCCCGGCTTCACCGGCACGGGCCGCTTCGATGGCAGCGTTGAGTGCCAGCAGGTTGGTCTGTTCGGCAATGGCGCGGATCACGTCCAGCACTTTGCCAATGTCGCGGCCCTGTGCGGCGAGGCCTTCGATCATCTGTGCGGTGTTCTGCACGTCCCGGGTCATGGTCTGGATCGCATCGACGGTTTTCACCACCTGATCGCGACCTTCACGGGCGGCGTGAGTGGACTGGTTCGACGCTTCGGAAGTCGAGACCGCGTTGCGCGCCACCTCCTCCACCGCCGCGGTCATTTCGTTGACGGCGGTGGCGGCCTGTTCGATTTCGTCGTTCTGCTGTTGCAGGCCACGGGAGGCTTCTTCGGTCACGGCGCTGAGTTCTTCGGCAGCGGCACCCAGTTGCGTGGCGGAACCGGCAATCTGCTCGATGGTCTTGCGCAGGTTTGCCTGCATCACAGACAAGGCTTCCAGCAGACGCGCCGGCTCGTCCTTGCCGTCGACTTCGATGGCTTTGGTCAGGTTGCCGCCGGCGATGGTTTGCGCGGCGGCCACGGCACGGTTCAACGGGGTGACGATGCTGCGGGTCAGCATCAAGGCCAGCAGGACGGTAGCCACAGCGGCAATGACTGCGACGATAACCACGCCGGTGATGGCGCTGTCGTAATGTTCGCCCGCCTCTTGGGCAGCGCCTTTGGCACCGGCAGCGTTGATCGCAATCAGCTTGTTGAGCTGCTCGCCCATCAGGTCGGTGCCGTCCTTGATCTTCGTGTTGATCAGGGTGCGCATGTCCTCGACCTTGTCCTGGCGGGACAGCTCCATCATCTGGTTCTGGGCTTGCAGGTAGTTGTCCAGCGTCGTCGCGAACGCTTGATATTGTGCCTTCTCATCGCTATCGGCCGGCAATGCGGCGTAGGCGGCCTGGGCGCTGCGCACCTTGTCGACGAGGACGCCGATGCGGGTCTGTGCATCCTGCAGACCGGCGGCGTCACGGTTGACCAGAATGCGGAACGAGAGGATCCGCAGGCGCAAGACGTTTTCCGTCACCACGCCAAGGTAAGCGACGCTGGGCAACTGATTGGTCTGCATCTCGACGGACGCCTGGCGAATGACCGACATGCGGTTGACGGCGAACACGCCGAGCACGATCACCAACAGGGCAATAAAGGCAAAACCGAGGAAGGCACGGGGCGCGATGTTCAGATTACGCAAGGACATAGTAGGACTCTCGGATGATTGAAACTGCGAGCGTCCATGCCGTAATCACTGCCCCGCGAGAGCGGGTTTCAGTCCGGCGTCACTGTGCTGGGAAATCTTCTGTGCGCCTGATCGCTGTATCGGCCAGGCTTTAGGAAGTTTGCGTGTAAAGAAGAAATATTTTTCAAAGTGTTGCAGGTGTTTCAGCACTGAAACACCTGTCGTTTTAGATGATGGGTGACAGGTCAGGCCGGAGTTGCCATGCGCCATACACGGGCAATGTCCGTGGCACGTTCGCGCAACAGACGCGGCGCTTCGGCGCAGGCTTGTTCGAGGGTCATCGGGCCACTGGTAACGGCGAATGCAGCGTCGATGCCGTGATCGTAAAGTGCTTGATAGCCCTCGCCCAAGGTGCCCGCGATAACGATTACCGGCACACCGTGTTGCTTGGCAATCCGTGCCACGCCGAACGGGGTTTTGCCGCGCAGGGTCTGGGCATCGAAGCGCCCTTCGCCGGTGATCACCAGATCCGCACCGTTTACTGCATCGGCCAGTCCGACCAGTTCCGCGACCACCTCGACCCCGGCCTGGAACCGTGCACCGAGAAACGCCTTGGCCGCAAAACCCAGCCCACCCGCCGCACCGCTGCCCGGTTCGTCCCGAACATCCTTGCCCAGCGCTTGCGCGCAGAGTCCGGCGAAGTGACCGAGGGCTTGATCCAGTTGCTGCACTTGCACCGGGGATGCGCCTTTCTGCGGGCCGAAAATCGCCGAGGCGCCGTGGGGGCCGCACAGCGGATTGTTGACGTCGGCGGCGATGTCGAAACGGACTTGCGCCAGACGCGGGTCGAGTTCGCTCAAGTCCAGTCGTGCGAGTTGCGCCAGCGCCAGACCACCCGGCACCAGTGATTGCCCTTGAGCATCCAGCAGTTTCACGCCCAGCGCCTGCATCGCTCCGGCGCCGCCGTCGTTGGTGGCGCTGCCGCCGATGGCCAGAATCACCCGTTGTGCGCCGGCATCGAGCGCGGCGCGGATCAGTTCACCGGTGCCAAACGTGCTGCTGATGCACGCATCCCGCTGCCCCGGCGGCACCAACTGCAAGCCGCTGGCTTCGGCCATTTCGATAATCGCGGTGTGGTTGTGTGGCAACCAGCCCCACGCGGCTTCGACCGCCGCGCCCAACGGGCCGCGTACACGGGTGCGGCGCAGTTCGCCCTCGCAGGCGTCGAGAATTGACTCCACCGTCCCTTCACCACCGTCGGCCATCGGGCATTTGACCAGCGTCGCCTGCGGCCAAACCTGCGCCAAGCCCAGCGCAATGGCTTCTGCAACGCCTTGGGCACTCAGGCTGTCCTTGAACGAATCGGGGGCGATGACGATTTTCATGCGAGTTCTCCAGTTCCAATGCCCCTCATGCTGCCAGTCGCTTGAAACGTTGACGCCTGTCCGCTGCACAAGTGGCGCAGGCGTTTATTGTTCATTTCGACAAATCGTCAGTCTGCGGCAGCAATTGCACCCCGAGATACAGCGCCAGCATGCCGTCGAGCTTCAGCGGATCAACTCCGCTCAACTCGGCAATCCGCTCCATCCGGTAACGCAGGCTGTTGCGGTGGATCCCCAAGGCATCGGCGCAGGCCTGGCTCTGGCCGTCGTGATCGCACCAGCTGCGCAGGGTTGCGAGCAACTGGCCGTTGCTGTCCTTGGCGATAACTTTGCGCAACGGTTTGAGCAGTTCATCCAGCGCATCATCGTTGCGATGCCGCCAGAGCATCACCGGCAAGCGATAGCGATTGAGAGTCAGCAGTCGAGAACGCGGCAGCACTTCGCGGCCATAGGCGAGCAAGTCGCCGACACGTCGATAACAACGGCGCAGCCCGGCCAGCCCATCGGCCTGCCCGCCGACCGCAATGCGCAGGATGTTCCAGCCCAGGCCATCGAGTTTTTCCAGCAGGCGATCATGCTCGACGTTCTGACTCGCCGGCCGGCACCACAGCAATGACGACTTGGCCGAACTCACGCACCAGCTGTCCGGATAGCGCGACATCAGCCAGGCACTCAGCGCCTCGACGGTTTGCCCCGGCCCGTGTTCCAGACCCAATTCAAATAGATACGGCACCCGCGTCAGTTGCGGTTTCAGTCCTAGTTGCTGGGCTTCGTCGACCAGCCTTGGCGAATCCCCCGCCTCGCTCAGCAACAACGCGAGCAAGTCATCGCAACGCTGCCGCCGCCATTGCTGCTCGGATTGCTGGTTGCGCTGGCCGACCAGCATTTCAGCGGTCATGCGTACCAGCTCGGCGTAAGTGCGCAGTTGCTCTGGCTCGCCGGTAATGCCGAGTACGCCGATCAAACGCTGATCGAGCAGCAACGGCAGATTGATCCCCGGCTGCACGCCTTTCAAATGCACGGCGGTGTGCGCGTCGATCTCCACCACCCGACCGTTGGCCAGCACCAGTTGCGCGCCTTCGTGGCGGGTGTTGATCCGCTCCGGTTCGCCGCTGCCGAGGATCAGGCCCTGGCTGTCCATGACGTTGACGTTGTACGGCAAAATGGCCATGGCCCGGTCGACGATGTCCTGGGCGAGGTCGTGATCGAGTTCGAACATAAGGGGAAAATCCTTGAAAACAGGCGCGGACGGTTGTTCACCCGCACAGGGTCTGCCGGCAAACCCTGTGCTCAGGCACAAAGACAATCCGGCCAAAGGTGACCGAGACTCTCAGGGCGATCAACGTTACCCTTTGCATCGCAAAAAATCATAATAAAGAGAGAGCCGCCATGTCGCAGAGCGCCGCTGCCGCCCAGACCATCGCTGACGATAAAAATGCCGTCTACAAACGCATCACCCTGCGTTTGATCCCCTTCATCTTCATCTGCTACCTGTTCAACTACCTCGACCGGGTCAACGTTGGATTCGCCAAACTGCAGATGCTCGACGCGCTGAAATTCAGCGAAACCGTGTACGGCCTCGGTGCCGGTATCTTTTTCATCGGCTACGTGCTGTGCGGCGTACCGAGCAACCTGGCGCTGACCAGATTCGGCCCACGGCGCTGGATCGCGCTGATGATGATCACCTGGGGCACGCTGTCGACCTGCCTGCTGTTCGTCACCACACCGACCCAGTTCTACACCCTGCGCCTGTTCACCGGCGCGGCTGAAGCCGGGTTCTTCCCGGGCGTTGTGCTGTATCTTTCGCAGTGGTTCCCGACCTTCCGCCGGGGCCGGATCATGGCGCTGTTCATGTCGGCGATCCCGGTGTCCGGCCTGCTCGGCAGCCCGTTTTCCGGCTGGATCCTCAATCACTTCGCTGCGGGCCAGGGCGGTCTGGCCGGCTGGCAGTGGATGTTCCTGCTGCAAGGCATTCCGACTGTGATCCTCGGCGCACTCGCCTATTTCCTGCTTAGCGACAACTTCGCCGCTGCCAAATGGCTGACCCCGCACGAGCGTTCGGTGCTGGAAGCGGATCAGGCCGAAGACCTGGCGAACAAACCGAAAACCACTTCCGACTCGCTGATCGCCGTGTTCAAGAACCCGGCGATCTGGGCGTTTGGCCTGATCTACTTCTGCATCCAGAGCGGCGTGTACGCGATCAACTTCTGGCTGCCGTCGATCATCAAGAACCTCGGCTTCAGCGACAACCTGGTGATCGGTTGGTTGAGCGCGATTCCGTATTTGCTGGCGGCGGTGTTCATGCTGGTGGTCGGGCGTTCGGCAGACCTGCGTAAAGAACGCCGCTGGCACTTGGTAGTGCCGATGTTGATGGGCGCTGTCGGCCTGCTGATCGCGGTGAACTTCGCAGCGAATCCGGCGATTGCGATTCTCGGCCTGACCATTGCGACCATGGGCGCGTTGACCGGTTTGCCGATGTTCTGGCCGGTGCCGACTGCCATGCTGAGCGCAGGCGCTGCGGCGGGTGGTCTGGCATTGATCAACTCCATGGGGCAGATGGCCGGGTTCCTCAGTCCTTATCTGGTGGGTTGGGTCAAGGACAGCACCGGGTCGACCGATGCGGCGCTGTATCTGCTGGCGGGTGTGATTGTTGGCGGGAGTCTGCTGGCGTTGCGGATGACGCGGACATTGCGGGCCTGATTATTGGCAGACACACAAAAACGGCCCATTTCGGGCCGTTTTTTATTGGCGCTCTACGATCGGTCAGGGCCGGGCTTCAGCCGCCGTGTCCAGATTATCCAGCACCCGATTTACCGCCAGTTCCGCCAGCATGATCAGTTGCCCGATGCCCAGCAGCACATGCCGCTGCGGCGCATCGATCATCCCGGCGAAATCGCTGGCCATGGTTTTGGCGGAGGTCAGGGTTTCGCAGGCATCGGCCAGCAGCTCTTCGCTAGGGATGCCGGGGGCGATGAGGTAGCGGGTGTTGGGTTTGAGCAGGGGTTTTCTGGGGTGGAACGGATTGAGGTAGTGATCGAGGGCGCGTTCGGCGGCTTCGTGGAATTTCTTGGAGTCGAGGGTTTCGTAGGGGGACGTTGAATCGGCTTCGGGTGGGTTGGGTGTTGGTTTGATCACGTTTGAATCTCCAAATCAGAAAAATGGAGCCATCAAACTTCGCTACCAAACGAAGAGGTGGTGGCCGTACACGGGTTGGTAGACCGGTGACTTGGAGAACCGGCGCGCTCGAAAGCGCCCCGCGCATGGCCACCATAAAAGCACGGACGGAAAAGCGTCCGAATACGGTGAGTTGCGCAACAAGTCAGAACCGGGCTACCAAACCCCATCGCTGTTTTTCAGCGACGAGATAACGATAAAACCCGGCCTGTAAGCGCACAAGCCGGCGGATTCTGGCGCAGTCGTAGGCAACGGCGCAAGGTTGTGTAGCCTGGGGTGCGTGTCTGAACGTGTCCTTTAAACACCACGATTAAACACTCACAAGATCCCCGTTTTTGCATCCAGCTCCAGCACCATTCCCCCCGGCATCTGCACAAAAATCTGCCAGATCCCGTCCTCCGGTACCTGCGCCAGTTGATACGGCAACCCACTGCCCTGCACCCGCTTCAAAACCACCGCCGCGTCTTCATCGGTACGAAACGCAATATGACTCAACGCCGCCTCATCCAGCGCGGGCTGCTCAATCACATGCACAAGCGCCTGCCCATCCTGATACAACCACCGCCCGGGAAACGGAAACGGCGGCCGCCGCCCCGGCGTCAGTCCCAGTAACGCACCAAAAGCGTCCTGCAGCGTCTGGCCTTCAGCAGTGTTGAAGGCCAGATGATCGAATGTCCACGTCATGTCTGTCTCCTGCGGTTATTCAGGATTGCAGTATCTGCGCTTGCCAATCCCGGAAAAATCCCGCAAAACGCCAAGGATCTTCAACGGATTTTTACTAATGAGCTCAATCCTCGATCTGGAAATTTTCGTCCGCACCGCCGACTCCGGCAGCATTTCCGCCGCCGCCCGGGCGCTGGAGCTGACCCCGGCCGCCGCCAGCATCGCGCTGAAACGCCTGGAAACCCGCCTCGGCATCCGCCTCTTCGCCCGTTCGACTCGCAGCATGCGCCTCACCGAAGAGGGCCGGCGCTATCTGGAAAGCGTGCGTCTGGCGCTGGCCACGCTGGCCGAGGGCGAGCAGGCCCTGAAGCAGCAGACCGAAGGCCTGAGCGGCGTGCTGCAACTGGCGGCGCCGTCGGACTTCGGGCGCAATGTGTTGCTGCCGTGGCTGGACGATTTCAAGCGCGAGCACCCGCACATTCAGCTGCAACTGCTGCTCAACGACCGGCATGCGGATCTGTTTCGCGAGACAGTGGATGTGGCGCTGCGCTTTGGCGTGCCGAGTGATTCGACGCTGGTGGCGTTGCCGATCCTGCCTGAGCATCGTCGCGTTGCCTGCGCCAGCCCTGCGTATCTGGAGCACCACGGCACGCCGCAAAACCCTGCCGAATTGAGCGAGCACAGCGCCCTGCTCTATCTGCGCAACGGCCGGCCCTATAACACCTGGCGTTTCCATCGCGAAGACGAAACGGTCGAAATCGAAGTACGCGGCGACTACCTCAGCGATGACGGCGAAGTCGCCCGCCGCTGGGCGCTCGCCGGGCACGGTATCGCCTACAAGGCCTGGCTCGACGTGGCCGAAGACGTGCGCGCCGGGCGGCTGGTGACCCTGTTCGATGACTGGCATGGCGAGAGCGTGCCATTCAATCTGCTCTGCCCGCACCGGGTGCAGGTGTCGGAACGGGTCAAGGTGTTGCAGGCGTTTTTGCGCGAGCGTTGCGAGAGGCTTTGCGATTAGAAGAAAATCCGTAAATTGATGATGGTACGGAATTATTGGCTTGACCGTTCAATCCATGGATCTCCAAGGATTGAACGGATAGAAGTATGAATCTTGCCAGTGCCCCTTGGTTCCCGTAACAGGTGTCAGACTAGTGTCAGACACCATGACACCCAAGGAGCACTCGTTATAGTTGCGTATAAAGTGTTATTAGCGCTGATTGCTCTACCGTAACCCCCAATAAGGAGGCAAGTCCACACACTGTAATTCCTAGCGGGAACTTGATAAACGCGCAATATATCTCTTATAAAATCACTATTATAAGTTGTGACACCTCCCAAGGAGTTCATCCATTCGATTGATAGTTCAATACGAAGTGGGGTGGGGCTTATATGCAGTTTATGTTTGTTAGTCACTACGACAAGGAAAGACAAGGTTGTTCCTTCCTGATCGGTAACATACGCAGTTGCAACACCATTTTTTAGCCCCACAAACTTGCCCTCAGCGGTGACAGGAGCAATCAATGGTTCGGATGACGCCCAGTCATACGGCGGGACACCTCCGATTGGAACCCGAACGCCGGTATTGCCAATCGAATCCTCCCCCGTTTTCGGCCACCCATCCACTCTCACCGAAAACCCGTCCAGTTTCATCTGCGTCCGATTTATGCTGAACGCCAACCGCTCAATCGCCCATGGCCCGGACTCAAATTGATTCCCGTTTTTTTCCTTCACGGTAAAACTGTGTTGCCCCTCCGCTATTGGTATAAATAGACTCTGCCACTTGTAGTTCGTCCCGACAGTCACTTCCCCTTTGAACGTGTCCGCATCGAAAACTTGCAACACAACACCCGCCAGCGCAGACCCCGACAACATCACCTTGTTGTCGGAAACAGTCCCGCCATTTTCCAGTTCCTCGTTGAACGAGTTCTTCATCGAAGTTATCACGGGCTTCTGAATGACTCGTGCCCGTGCATTTTTTGAGTTTGCAATAACGGCATTTTCACGAATGCATTCATAAAAAGCCTTGACCGTACTGTCGGCAATCACCTTGGCGTTGGGGATCATCATCCGGTGGGTAAACGGAAGCCTGGTCACCTTAACCTCAACTTCGTGCTCAATCGCGCTTCCGGTACTCGGCGTCGCTGTGTACTTACCCCTTACGGTGTCGTCGATTTTCCAAAAGGGTGCGAAAACATGCACCTCGACCGTCAGATCCCGAGTGCCGAGTTTGTTCCAATCGATGGTACCCGAGTGTTCATTGGGATCGTCCGGATCCACGGCGATGTTGGGGGCGGTCATCCGGGCGCTCTTCAGATCAATCACCAGAGGGATCGACTTCGACCAGGGCGATCTCGGGTCTGCCGGATTGGTGAGTTCGTCCTTCACTGTAAATTTGAAGGAGGAATGCGGGCCGTCGCCAGCGGCTTCCCAAAAGGCTTTATCGAGCCACACCCCGATGATGGTCGGCTCATTGGTCGGTGTAGAGGGGGCCTCATCCGGATGGACCACATGAGTAAGAACATGCGCATTGCATTGCACCGTGATTTCGTCACCTGGCCGACAATACGGATACATGCAGTACGCCTGCACACCCTGCTCCGCGATCTCGGCATCGATACCGTCGTCAATCACGTGTTTAGGCAGAATGGGGATAAGCCGGGAATGCTCGCCGTCCCCTGGGCTCTCGTCATACTCGCCTGGAGGAATCTCGTTGTACGCGATTGTAGTGAGCGGTTCATAAGTCTCCTCGCTACTGTCAAGACGCCGGACCGTGTAGTTGAGGGTATTCAGCCGATCGGGAAGTAGCAGATTGTGGGGAATGTACAGCGTCGTATCAGACGTCTCGGACTCGGTTAGTGCACTGGCGATTTTGTTCACACCATTCAGATTCAGGAACACTGACATATTGGGTTTCTGCTCCAACAAGGCTCGAACAATCACCGCTGCCCCTTGGGGTTTATCGTTATAAAAACGTATTGCAAGACCATAATCCGCACCCGCCACATTTTCCTTGCCGTCGGGCAACCGAGGCGCATAAAGATTGATTTCGTCGCCAGCGATTAACCCTAGATCAATCGGTTCAGTGGCCATGAGAACGCTCCTGATTTCACGAAATGTGCGGGCATTTTTTGCTCACTCCCTCAGTGCAGATCAGACACTGTTCACAGGGGAATTGCCTACTGTCAGATCTGACAGTGGCGATGAACGGTCGGCAGTGCGCCAGAAACTGCGGGGCCGCTGCTGGATAAATTCACTTTGCCGCGTCGGGCGCTTCTGGTATTTGATGGAGGCTTTCCCACCGACAAAAGGATTTCGGCATGAGCTATCGCACACTGGGTCACTCGGGGTTGCAGGTGTCCACCCTCACCCTCGGCACGATGATGTTCGGCGAGCAGACCAGCGCAGAAGACTCGCTGCGCATCATCGACAAGGCCTGGGATCAGGGCATCAATTTCATCGACACCGCCGACGTTTACACCAACGGCCGCTCGGAAGAGATCGTCGGCGAGGCCATCGCCCGTCATCGTCATGAATGGGTGCTGGCGACCAAGGTCGGCTTCGGCCCAGTGGACGGCGTGCCGAACCGCAGCGGTTTGAGCCGCAAGCACCTCTTCAATGGTCTGGAGGCCAGCCTGACCCGGCTCGGCACCGACTACCTCGACATCTATTACCTGCACCGCGAAGACCACAACACGCCGCTGGAAGTGACGATCTCGGCGATTGGCGATCTGATTCGCCAGGGCAAGATCCGTTATTGGGGCCTGTCGAACTATCGCGGCTGGCGGATTGCCGAGGTGATTCGCGTGGCGGACAAACTGGGGGTCGATCGCCCGGTGATCAGCCAGCCGCTGTACAACATCGTCAACCGTCAGGCCGAGACCGAACAGATCACCGCCGCCCAGACCTACGGCCTCGGCGTGGTGCCTTACAGCCCGCTGGCCCGTGGCGTGCTCAGCGGCAAGTACGCACCAGACGTGACCCCGGATGCCAACAGCCGTGCCGGGCGTCAGGACAAACGTATTCTGGAAACCGAATGGCGGGTGGAGTCGTTGCGCATTGCCCAGCAGATCCAGCATTACACCAAAGAGCGCGGGGTCGGGATCGTCGAGTTTGCGATTGCCTGGGTGCTGAACAACGGCGCGGTGACGTCGGCGATTGTCGGGCCGCGTACGGAAGAACAGTGGGATGCGTACACCAAGGCGCAGGCGGTGAAGATTACGGCGGAGGATGAGGCGTTTATCGATTCGCTGGTGACGCCGGGGCATGCGTCGACGCCGGGGTTTAATGATGTGAGCCATTTTGTGTCGGGGCGTAAACCGCGTCAGCCTTAAGCACCTATGCTTCGACACAGGTCCTGCTCTCGCGGGATCTGTGTCGAATGTTGGAAATATCGATCACTCGGCCAATATTCACCACAAAAACCACGTATCCTGCGCGCCCCGTTTGACCATCACCCCCGCGAGGACAGTTTGTCTAAAGGTATCGCTCTCTCGGTAACAGCCTCGACGCTGTTTGCCGTCATGTATTACTACACCTCGTTGCTCACCCCGTTGAGCGGCGTGGAAATCTACGGTTGGCGGATGCTGCTGACCGTGCCCTGCATGACCGTTTTCATGTTGTTGTCCGGCGAATGGCGGCGGGTGCTGGAGCTGCTGCGCCGGATCCCTGCGCTGCCGAAGCTGATCGGTGGCCTGATCCTGTCGTCTGCGTTGCTGGGCGTGCAGTTGTGGCTGTTCATGTGGGCGCCGCTCAATGGATACAGCCTCGATGTGTCGCTGGGTTACTTCCTGTTGCCGCTGGCCATGGTGCTGACCGGACGTATTGCTTACGGCGAAAGCCTGTCGTACTTGCAAAAAATCGCGGTGTTCTTTGCCAGCCTCGGCGTGTTGAACGAGCTGTATCAGGTCGGCGGGTTTTCCTGGGCGACGCTGGTGGTGGTCGTCGGTTACCCGTTGTATTTCGTGCTCCGCAAATACCTGAAGACCGACAACCTCGGCGGCTTGTGGGTCGACATGACCCTGATGCTGCCGGTGGCGTACTGGTTTGTGCGCGGCGGTGAACAGGGTTTCGGCGTGTTCGATCAGTATCCGGCGCTGGCGTGGCTGATTCCGTTGCTCGGTCTGATCAGTGCGTCGGCGCTGGTGGTGTACATCATCGCCAGTCGTTTGCTGCCGTTCAGCTTGTTCGGCTTGTTGAGTTACGTTGAGCCGGTGCTGTTGCTGGGTGTGGCGCTGCTGCTGGGTGAGAGCATCAAGCCTGGCGAATGGCTGACCTACATCCCGATCTGGCTCGCCGTGGTGGTGCTGGTGTTCGAAGGGTTCAAGCATCTGATGCGCCAGCGGCGCCCGTAAGACGCGCAATAAAAAGCCCGGCCTGCAACATTGCGGGCCGGGCTTTTTTACATCTGCAGATTACTCGGTAGCGAGTACACCGCGACGCACCTGGTCGCGCTCGATCGATTCGAACAGTGCCTTGAAGTTGCCTTCGCCGAAACCATCGTCGCCTTTACGCTGGATGAATTCGAAGAACACCGGGCCCATCAGGGTTTCCGAGAAGATCTGCAGCAGCAGACGCTTGTCGTCTTTGTCCGATGCGCCATCGAGCAGGATGCCGCGCGATTGCAGTTGATCCACCGGCTCGCCGTGGTTCGGCAGGCGGCCTTCGAGCATTTCGTAGTAGGTGTCCGGCGGCGCGGTCATGAAGCGCATGCCGATCTTCTTCAACTGATCCCAGGTCTTGACCAGGTCGTCGGTGAGGAACGCCACGTGCTGGATGCCTTCGCCGTTGAACTGCATCAGGAACTCTTCGATCTGCCCCGCGCCCTTCGACGATTCTTCGTTGAGCGGGATGCGGATCATGCCGTCCGGCGCGGTCATCGCTTTCGAGGTCAGGCCGGTGTATTCGCCCTTGATGTCGAAGTAACGGATCTCGCGGAAGTTGAACAGCTTCTCGTAGAAGTTGGCCCAGTAGGCCATGCGACCGCGATACACGTTGTGGGTCAGGTGGTCGATGATCTTCAGGCCGGCACCGACCGGGTTGCGGTCAACGCCTTCGAGGAACACGAAATCGATGTCATAGATCGAGCTGCCTTCGCCGAAACGGTCGATCAGGTACAGCGGCGCGCCGCCAATGCCTTTGATCGCCGGTAGGTTCAGCTCCATCGGGCCGGTTTCGATGTGGATCGGCTGGGCGCCGAGTTCCAGCGCGCGGTTGTAGGCCTTCTGCGAATCCTTGACCCGGAACGCCATGCCGCAAACGGACGGACCGTGCTCGGCCGCGAAGTACGAAGCCACGCTGTGGGGTTCGTTGTTGAGGATCAGGTTGATCGCGCCCTGGCGATACAGGTGCACGTTCTTGGAACGGTGGGTCGCGACCTTGGTGAAGCCCATGATCTCGAAGATCGGCTCCAGGGTGCCAGGTGTCGGCGATGCGAACTCGATGAACTCAAAGCCCATCAGGCCCATTGGGTTTTCGTATAAATCTGCCATGGTTGGCGCCTCATCATTCTTATCAATTAACCAGAGTTATTTGTCAGTAATGCTGAGACCGGTGGGTGGCGCACAGGAGATGCCACGCACACTGCGGGCGAGGAAGTCACCGTAGATCAGTTGAAACCCGAATATCTTCATTGTCGACCCAAGGCTCTTGCGGGCGAGGCTTCTGCTGCCAGAAGACGATTATTATTGTATGCGTAACCCGATTCTACACAGCGTAAATAGGGTTGTCTGCCCTCTCTATAAAATCCGCTTTTTTCGGCCCGGTGCAAGGGGTTTGTTGCACAGCCAGATGCCCGCCAGAATCAGCACGCCGCCCAGGCACATGGGCAGCGTCAGTTGCTCGCCCAGCAGGGCGGCGCCAGCAAGCACCGCGGTCAGCGGATTAAGCGCGATGAACACACCAGAGCGGGTCGCGCCGATTTTGCGGATGCCATCGTAGTAACCGATGTAGGCCAGCGCCGAGCCCAATAGCCCGAGGTAGATCAGACTCAGCCATTGCGTCATCCCGAGACTGGCCACCGCCGCCCCGCTCACCTCGCCACGAACGGCGGCCAGCGCCCAGAGCATCAGCGTGCCGAGCAAAATCGAAAAGGTCACCGTCTGCAACGGCCCTATGCTCTGGTTGAGACTGCGGGAAAACAGCGAATACACACCCCAGCTCAACACGCAGCCGAAAATCAGCAGATCGCCGATCCAGGCGTCTGGTGTCGCAGCCAGCAGTTGCGGATTACGGCTGACGATCACCACACCGGCGCCGCCGATGCAGATCAGGATCCCGATGACTTTCAATCGACTCAGACGCTCCTTGAACAACAGCCAGGATGCCAGGCCGATCACCGCCGGATTCAACGCAACAATCAGCGAGGCCCGCGACGCATTGATGTATTGCAGGCCGTAAAAGAAGCACAGGTTGTAGAAGAAGATCCCGAAGAACCCCAGCAATGCCAGTTGTAGCCATTGCCCGGCATTCGGGCGTGCGAGGGGAATTCGCGCCAGCCACAAAAAGCCGAGCAATGCGACGCTCGCCAGTAAGAACCGAAGGCTGGCAGCGAGGATCGGACTCAGGCCGCCGGCGAGAAAACGCCCGGCCACCCAGGTCCCGCCCCAGATCATGCTGACCATGGCGAGGTTCAGATAGACGGGCATGTCTGAGGCCACCGGACGGATTGATTCATGACTATTCATAACGCGCTCGACGACGAAACTGACGGATGCCGTATCATTCGAGTCATTGTCGATCATCGTAAAATGAGCTTTTACTCATGACTTTGACCCAGCTCGAAATTTTCTCTCTGGTAGCCGAACTGCGCGGCTTCACCCTAGCCGCCCATCGTCTGGGGATTTCCCAGTCGGCGGTGTCCCATGCCTTGAAGTCACTGGAGCAGGAACTGGGTGTCGAATTGTTTCGCCGGCATCAATCGCAAGTCGAACTCAGCGACATTGGCGAGCAATTACTGCTGCGCGCACGGGCGATGCTCGGGCTGGCCAACACATTGCGCCAGGAAGCCGCCGACGCGCGCGGGCTGAAAAGCGGCACCTTGCGTATCGGCTCGTTCGGCCCGACTTCATCGATCAGGTTGCTGCCGCGGATCCTCCAGCATTTTCGCCAAGCGCACCCGGGCATCGAGGTTCACATCGACGAAGGGCCGGACCGGCAGGTACTCCAGTGGCTTGACGAGCGACGGATCGATATCGGTTTCGTGGTATTGCCCGAAGAACGCTTCGATACGTTTGCCCTGATGGAGGACGAGATGGTCGCCCTGCTTCCGCTCGACCATCCTCTGGCCACACAGGCGCAATTAAGCCTGAAAGACTTGTGCAGCGACCCGTTCGTACTCACCGAAGCCGGCTCTTCGGAACTGGTATCGCGACTGTTCAACGCGGCAAGGCTGAGCCCGAATATCCGCTACCGCTGCTCGCAACTGCTGAGCACCCTTGACACCGTGAGCCGGGGCGACGCCATCACCCTCGTTGCCGAAGGTTCGCTGCCCGACGAGCCGAATCCGCAATACGTGAAGCGGCCATTGTCACCCGCCGTGGTGCGGCACATCGGCTTGGCCGTGCTGGACCAGCGCCAGGCATCACCCGCGACCCTCGCTTTCATCAAACTGGCGACTGCACTGGACTACCGCTGAGCGGCGCAAGCGCCAACGGCCATCTATCATGGGCACAGACCCAACGCTTTCCAGAAGGTGCATCCTTGCCCCGCCTGCCGTCGGGAGCCCCACACCACCGCAACAGGATGCGCCCATGCCTCTGACCGTCAGGCCCCGCCGCAAACGCAGCACCCGAATCATCGTGACGTTGCTGTGCGGTTTGCTGCCGATCATCATCGGCACGGTCATTCTGCATATGCAGGCCGAGCGCACGCTGGAGCAGAGCTCCCGGCAAACCGCCGAGGAAGCCTTGCGCCAGTTCGACCTGATGCTCGACAACACCGCCCAGTCCGCCCGGGAATTGCTGCCGCTGGCGGGCCAGACCTGCGAGGACGTCAAACTGGCATTGCGCGAACAGGTCACCCGCCGCCCGTTCGTGCGTTCGACCAATCTGGTGTGGGACAACAACCTCTATTGCAGTTCGTTGTTCGGCGACTTCAAGGAAGCCGTCAATCCCGGGGACTACACCCAAGGCAAGTTATGGCTCATGAACGGCAACCCGGTTACGCCTGATACGGCGCTGCTGGTGTATCGACTGAGCGATGGCCGGGGCGGTGCCCTGACGACGCTGGACGGCTATCACCTGAGCAATATCCTGCGCCTGATCGGCCGGCAGACATTGTTATTGCTGCAGGTCGGCAATAACTGGCTTTCTGCCGACGGCAAAGTGCATCAAGGCGCCCTTCCCGAGTTGCCGGTGGCCCAGAGCACGTTGAACTCTCCGCACTATGCCTACACGGTGAGCGCCGGTTTCCCTGAAGATGAAACCTGGAACTACATGAGCGACGAATACCCGCCGTTGTTCAGCCTGCTGATTTTCTTTGGCGCGGTGTCCGGGGCGATTGGCTATATCGTGCAGAACCGCGCGACATCCCCCAGTCACGAAATGCTGCGCGCGCTGGAAGCCGGAGAGTTCATTCCCTACTTCCAGCCGGTGGTCTACGGCGACAGCAAACGCTGGTCGGGCTGCGAAGTGCTGATGCGCTGGAATCATCCCAAGGAAGGCCTGGTGCGTCCGGATCTGTTCATACCGTTCGCAGAACATTCCGGGCTGATCGTACCGATGACCCGTTCATTGATGCAGCAGACCGCCGTGGTGCTCGGGCCGCTGTCGGCTTCATTCGAGGCCCCCTTCCACATTGGTATCAACATTACGGCTAGTCACTGCCACGATCTGGAGTTGCTGGAAGACTGCCGCGAGTTTCTGGCGGCATTCGCCCCCGGTAGCATCAGCCTGGTCCTGGAGTTGACGGAACGCGAGTTGATCGAGCCCACCGACATCACCCATCAGCTGTTTGCACAGCTGCGCGCCATGGGTGTGAAGATCGCGATCGACGACTTCGGCACCGGTCATTCGAGCCTGGGCTATTTGAGAACATTCAATGTCGACTTCCTGAAGATCGACCAGACATTCGTCGCCATGATTGATAAGGATGCCCTGTCCCGACACATTCTGGACAGCATCATCGAACTCTCCGCCAAACTGGACCTGGGCATTGTGGCCGAAGGCGTGGAAACACAGGTCCAGGCGGATTATCTGGCCGCGCATCACGTCAACTTTCTGCAAGGCTATCTGTTTGGCAAACCGATGCCAGCCGCAGACTTCATCGATGCATTAACTCACCATTAACTAAACGCGATAAAACCGACGGGCTCAGATCGTTCGCACCAAATTGATACAAGACATCGCTGTTTTTACATAAAGAAAACGTCAGGATTTACTCTTGACGCATTAACTACTACAATTTTTCTTACCTGTTGCTAGATTGGCAGGTGAGCCACTATCACCGAGTCGCTTCAAGGCTCTTGGCTTATAGCTTTGTTTGCGGTTGGTATCAGCCAAACACACTATTGGAGTAAAGATATTGTCCAGACTCGCTGAATTTCGTGCAGCTGAAAAGGCCCTTCAGGAACAGCTCAAGCAGTTGGAATCGCTGAAGAACGACGCCGGGCTCAAGAAAGAAATCGAATTCGAAGAAAAGCTCCAGGGGCTGATGAAAACCTACGGCAAAGGCCTGAAAGACATCATCGCCATCCTCGATCCGAACCCGGCCAAATCCGGTCTGCAACTGACCGCCGCACCTAAAACCCGCCGCGCTCGCGTGGTCAAGGTCTATCAGAACCCGCACACCGGCGAGCTGATCGAGACCAAGGGTGGCAACCACCGCGGCCTGAAGGCCTGGAAGGAACAATACGGTGCAGCCACCGTTGATTCCTGGTTGCGCGGTTAATCCCCCGCAAACATAAAAGCCCTGCAGATGCAGGGCTTTTTTTTGGACAATATCTAACAAATGCAACAATTTCCCGTCTCGAAAGTTCACAGCCAAACAGCCTCTTGCACTGGAACTATGCTTCCGGATGTTGCGCCTTCGCAGGGCGAGCAACTTTGTATTTAATCACTTCAGGTATCTAACGGGCTCAGGATCACCGAACAGCTGACTAAAATTTCAAGCTGTTTCTTGCCGCCACTATTTCATCAGCGCTGGCCTTGTAAACCTCGGCTTGCCCGGCATACGAAAGTACATAGGCCTTGTCTGCCTCTACTGCGGCAACCAATGTTTGTGACAGCACATGACGGCCATTTTCGGTGACTGTACAAGTGGTTTCGAGCGCCGCGAGCGAACCGAGTGTGCTCGAATGAACCTTGTTACAGACACTCTGATAACCGCCCTGGAAAAAGTCCTTCTGCACCGACTTGCGCATCTCCAGCAACACGCCTTGCAGATTGACCTGATGACCCGTTTCCACACGCGTCATTGTCAACTCCATCACCATCACCTGATTACCATCGGAGTCGGTCTTCACTGCCCGCTGACGGGAAACTTCCGGCGCGGTTTCGGGCAGCGCTTCGACTTGCCAGCCCGCAGGCCAGGTAATGCTCGGCGCATCAGCGCAGGCCGAAGCGGCGATGAGGGACAAGCCGAAGAAAACGAACAGCGATTTGAACGGTCGGATCATTACCAGAGGCACTCGCGGATTGAACCGTAAAGTCTGAGGCTCGCCCGCTTGCAGGGCAAGCCCGCGCTTTCGGTTTGGCGATGCCGCAAGGCATGCGTATCATTGCGCCCATTCACTCGCCCCAATTTGTTACGGAGGGCCCATGAGCCTGCAAGAACTGAACACCTTCCCTGGCGTCACCGCCACCCCGGACAGCGCAACCCGCAACTTCGTGTTCAACCACACCATGCTGCGCGTCAAAGACATCACCAAGTCGCTGGACTTCTACACCCGCGTACTGGGTTTCTCGCTTGTGGAAAAACGCGATTTCCCGGAAGCGGAATTCAGCCTGTACTTCCTCGCCCTGGTCGACAAATCGCAGATCCCGGCCGATGCCGCTGCGCGCACCGAGTGGATGAAGTCGATTCCCGGCATCCTGGAACTGACCCACAACCACGGCACCGAAAACGACGCTGATTTCGCCTACCACAACGGCAACACCGACCCGCGCGGTTTCGGCCACATCTGCATTTCGGTCCCTGACATCGTCGCTGCTTGCGCACGCTTTGAAGAACTGGGCTGTGACTTCCAGAAGCGCCTGACCGATGGCCGCATGAAGAGCCTGGCGTTCATCAAGGACCCGGATGGCTACTGGGTCGAGATCATTCAGCCGGCGCCGCTGTAAGGTATAAAAAAACCCCATCATCGCTGATGGGGTTTTTCTTTTTCGGCCCGGGATTTACGCCGGGGCCGAAGTGCGGATCAGGTGATCGAAAGCGCTGAGGGAAGCCTTGGCGCCCTCGCCCACCGCAATCACGATCTGCTTGTACGGCACGGTAGTCACGTCACCGGCAGCAAAGATGCCCGGGATCGAGGTTTCACCCCGGTTGTCGACGATGATCTCGCCGCGCGGCGACAGCTCGATGGTGCCTTTGAGCCAATCGGTGTTGGGTAGCAGACCGATCTGTACGAAGATCCCTTCCAGTTCCACGCTACGCAGTTCGTCAGACTTGCGATCCTTGTAACGCAGGCCGTTGACCTTCTGCCCGTCGCCAGTCACTTCAGTGGTCAATGCACTGGTGATCACGGTCACGTTCGGCAGGCTGTGCAGCTTGCGTTGCAATACGGCGTCGGCACGCAGCTGCACATCAAATTCCAGCAGCGTTACGTGGGACACGATACCGGCCAGGTCGATGGCCGCTTCGACGCCGGAGTTACCGCCGCCAATCACCGCTACACGCTTGCCTTTGAACAGCGGACCGTCGCAGTGCGGGCAGTACGCCACGCCTTTGTTGCGGTATTCCTGTTCGCCCGGCACGTTCATTTCACGCCACCGTGCGCCAGTCGCCAGAATCACACTCTTGGCCTTGAGGGTTGCACCGCTGGCAAAGTGAACTTCATGCAACTCGCCGTTTTTGCCCGGAATCAGCTTGTCGGCGCGTTGCAGGTTCATGATGTCGACGTCGTACTGCTTGACGTGTTCTTCCAGCGCGGTCGCCAGTTTCGGGCCTTCGGTTTCCTGCACGGAAATGAAGTTTTCGATGGCCATGGTGTCCAGCACCTGACCGCCGAAGCGTTCGGCCGCGACACCGGTGCGAATGCCTTTACGTGCGGCATAGATTGCCGCCGAAGCACCGGCCGGGCCACCGCCGACCACCAGCACATCGAAAGACTCTTTGGCGCTGATTTTCTCGGCCTGACGCTCGATGGCGCCTGTATCGAGTTTGGCGAGGATTTCTTCCAGGCCCATGCGGCCCTGACCGAAGTTTTCGCCGTTCAGGTAAATGCTCGGCACGGCCATGATCTTGCGATCGTTGACTTCGTCCTGGAACAGCGCGCCGTCGATGGCGACGTGGCGGATGTTCGGGTTCAGCACGGCCATCAGGTTCAGCGCCTGGACCACGTCCGGGCAGTTCTGGCAGGACAGCGAGAAGTAAGTCTCGAAGTTGAACTCGCCCTTGAGCGAGCGGATCTGTTCGATCACTTCGACACTGGCCTTCGAAGGGTGGCCGCCGACTTGCAGCAGGGCCAGCACCAGCGAAGTGAATTCATGGCCCATCGGGATGCCGGCGAAACGCAGGCTGATATCGGCACCCGGGCGGTTGATCGAGAACGACGGCTTGCGTGCATCGTCGCCACTGTCGATCAAGGTAATCTGGTGCGAAAGACTGGCAACGTCTTTCAGCAGGTCGAGCATTTCACGGGATTTCGCACCGTCGTCGAGAGAAGCAACGATCTCGATCGGCTGGGTGACCCGTTCCAGGTACGATTTCAACTGGGCTTTAAGATTGGCGTCCAACATACGGGCGATCTCCTGACTTTATTTGAGGCGAAAAAAAGCCCGAGCGAATCTCGCCCGGGCTTTTCTATTGGGCGGTGCAGCTTACTGAGGTAGGTGCGGAGTCCCGCCCTGCATTGCGTGTGTCACAGACTCAGATCTTGCCGA
This sequence comes from Pseudomonas sp. R43(2017), assembly GCF_002112345.1. Taxonomy (NCBI): domain Bacteria; kingdom Pseudomonadati; phylum Pseudomonadota; class Gammaproteobacteria; order Pseudomonadales; family Pseudomonadaceae; genus Pseudomonas; species Pseudomonas sp. R43(2017). Next base: position 203,652 of record NZ_NEHJ01000001.1, on the reverse strand, counting down.
CCAGGTCCAGGGACGGAGCCAGCGTGGCTTCGCCTTCTTTCCACTTGGCTGGGCAAACTTCGCCTGGGTGAGCAGCGACGTACTGAGCAGCCTTGATTTTGCGCAGCAGCTCGGAAGCGTCACGGCCAACGCCGCCATCGTTCAGTTCAACGATTTTGATCTGGCCTTCAGGGTTGATCACGAAGGTGCCACGGTCTGCCAGGCCTGCTTCTTCGATCAGCACGTCGAAGTTGCGGGAGATGACGTGGGTCGGGTCGCCGATCATGGTGTATTCGATTTTGCCGATGGCTGGCGAGGTGTTGTGCCAGGCAGCGTGGGCAAAGTGGGTGTCGGTGGAAACGCTGTAGATCTCTACGCCCAGTTTCTGGAAGGCAGCGTAGTTGTCGGCCAGGTCTTCCAGCTCGGTTGGGCAAACGAAGGTGAAGTCGGCCGGGTAGAAGAACACTACGGACCATTTGCCTTTCAGGTCAGCGTCCGAGACTTGTACGAAGTCGCCGTTTTTGAACGCGGTAGCTTTGAACGGTTTTACTTGGCTGTTGATGATAGGCATTGATGACTCTCCGTCAGGGTTGTGAATTCGATGGGTGAATCCTACCCACTCACTCGACGGATGGCTCATTGGCAAACCTGATGCTGCTGATTTGTTTTCGCTATTAGCTGACTGTATTAATAGAAGAAAACGATATCTACGACGACAACGGCTTATCCGTAATCCGGGCCATCCCGTGAAAGGGGCTCGCTTCAACATAGCGCATGGCGGACTTCATATCCTTCCAGCCCACGTAACTCATCAGCGACTTGAGATCCCAGCCACTTTGGTGGGCCCACGTTGCGAAGCCGCGTCGAAGGGAGTGGCTGGTGTAGCGCTCGGCGGATATCCCGGCACGCTCCAGGGCCTGACGAAGTAAAGGAATCACACTGTTGGCGTGCAAGCCCTCCTCGCTCAGATTGCCCCAGCGGTCGACGGCGCGAAACACCGGGCCACGTACGAGCGCAGCCTCAGTGATCCAGTCGATGTAGGCTTGCACTGGGCAAAGCTTCAACAACGCCGGGGCCTGATAGGTCTGACCGAGGTTCTCCCGGTCGCCCTTGCTGCGCGGCAGGTACAGGGTGATGCCGCTACCGGCGTGGGCCTGGACGTGCTCGATCTGCACCCGGCACAGCTCGTCACTGCGAAAACCCCGCCAGAATCCCAGGAGAATCAGCGCCCGATCCCGGCAGGCCCTGAGCAACAACGGCCGATCCTGTTTTTCTCGGGCCTCTTTCATTTCCTGCTCAAGCCAGGCAACGGTCTGCTCAAGATCCTGCAGCTGTAACGGCTCGGCCTGTTTTTCCTGCGCGGGATGCAGCGCACGGATGCCCTTGAACACTTTGCGCACCACAGGCGTCTTGGTCGGGTCGGCGAACCCCTGACTGTTATGCCACTGCGCCAGTGCCGACAGGCGCAGCTTCAGCGTATTGACCGACAGCACGCCCGCGTGAGCCACCAGATAGCGCGCGACGCTGTCCGCCGTCGCGGGCAGGAACCCGCCCCATACCGTTTCGAAATGCTCGACGGCCGCACGATAGCTGCGGCGGGTGTTGTCACGGGTGGCGGCTTGCAGATAGCGATCCAGATCGCTCATGGGCTGATTTCTCGCAGATGTACTGATTTGAAGATTGAAAAGCGGATTCTGGCGCTTCACACGGGGTAATACCAGTATATCCCGCCCGTTTATCTTGAAAGATTTAACTTTATTTTCAGCATGGTACACTGCGTACCTGGGTGGCATGTACCACAGTACGTAATCGTAGGAGCACATATGGCCCGTGGCGGCGTTAACAAAGCAGTAGTCCAGATCGCGCGCTCAGCGATCCTCGCCCGTGGCGAACACCCGAGCATCGACGCAGTACGCATCGAGCTGGGGAATACCGGATCAAAAACCACGATTCATCGCTATCTGAAGGAGCTGGATGACGGCAGCGCACCGGCGGATCCTTCGGCAGAACCTATCGATGACGAACTCCTGGCACTCGTCACGCGCCTGGCTCAACGCCTGAAAGAACAGGCACAGGAGCCGATCGATCAGGCACGCGAACAGTACGAGCAACAACGCCAGGCGCTGGAAGCGGAGCTGAATCAGCTGCGCCAGGACCATGCGCAACTGGAGAAGAAGCACGACATCCAGGGTGCAGCGCTAGCGAAAGAGTCCGAAGCCTTGAGCGACACACGCTCGATGCTGCAGACCGAACAGACACGCAATGCCGGCCTGAATCAGGCGCTGGCAGATTTCGAATTGCGCTTGCAGGACAAAGACGAGCAGATCCGATCGCTGGAAGAAAAACACCTGCACGCTCGCGATGCGCTCGAGCACTATCGCAATGCCGTCAAAGAGCAGCGCGAACAGGAACAGAGCCGTCACGAAAGCCAGGTTCAACAATTGCAGATGGAGTTGCGTCAGGCGCAGCAAAGTGCGCTGGTTCGTCAGGACGAAATCACTCAATTGCACCGTGACAACGAACGCCTGCTGACCGAGAACCGTGGCACGCTGCGTGAACTGAGCCTGCTGCAGGATCAGCTCAAGCACAGCAATCAGCGTCAGGATCAACTGCTGGAGCAAGCGACGCGTGTCGATAGCGAGCGCACCCTCCTCCAGGAACGCTTGCGCGTGGCGCTGCTGGAGAGTCAGACACTCAAGCAGAGCGTCGACGAGCAGTCGCAGCTCAATCAGTCATTGGAGAAGGAATTGACCAAGGCGCAAGACAGCCTGCGCCTGGCCACTACCGTTGCGGCAGCGCCAGACGCAGCAGAGGCGAAAAAGACTTAAGCGCCGACTGGCGTACGCATGGTGACAAACTCTTCGGCCGCCGTCGGGTGCACCCCGATGGTGTCGTCGAAGTCACGCTTGGTTGCGCCAGCCTTCAGGGCAATTGCCAGACCCTGCACGATCTCGCCGGCATCCGGCCCGACCATGTGACAGCCCAGCACCTTGTCGGTTTTGCCATCGACCACCAGCTTCATCAGCGTACGCTCCTGGCATTCGGTCAGGGTCAGCTTCATCGGGCGGAAGCGACTTTCGAAGATCACCACATCGTGCCCCGCTTCACGCGCTTCTTCTTCGGTCAAACCGACAGTGCCAATGTTCGGCAGACTGAATACCGCCGTCGGGATCATCTTGTAATCCACCGGCCGGTATTGCTCAGGCTTGAACAGACGTCGCGCCACCGCCATGCCTTCAGCCAGCGCCACCGGCGTCAGCTGAACGCGACCGATGACATCACCCAGCGCAAGAATTGACGGCTCGGTGGTCTGGTATTGCTCGTCGACCTTGATGAAACCTTTGTCGTCGAGCTGTACGTCGGTATTTTCCAGCCCGAGATTGTCCAGCATCGGACGCCGGCCAGTGGCGTAGAACACGCAATCTGCTTCCAGCACGCGACCATCCTTGAGGGTCGCCTTGAGGCTGCCATCGGCTTGTTTGTCGATCCGCTCGATATCGGCATTGAACTGCAGATCCATGCCGCGCTTGGTCAGCTCTTCCTGCAGATGCTTGCGCACCGAACCGTCGAAGCCGCGCAGGAACAGATCACCGCGATACAGCAACGTGGTATCTGCCCCGAGACCGTGGAAGATCCCGGCAAATTCGACCGCGATGTAACCGCCGCCGACGACCAGGACACGCTTGGGCAGCTCCTTCAGGAAAAACGCCTGATTGGAACTGATGGCATGTTCATGCCCCGGGATTTCCGGAATCTGCGGCCAGCCGCCCGTGGCGATCAGAATGTTTTTCGCGGTGTAGCGCTCGCCGCTGACCTCCACTTCATGAGGACCAACGATCTTCGCGTGCGCTTCGTGCAGGGTCACGCCACTGTTGACCAGCAGATTTCGATAAATGCCGTTAAGGCGATTGATCTCGCGATCCTTGTTGGCGATCAGGGTCGCCCAATCGAAATCCGCTTCACCCAGGCTCCAGCCGAAACCGGACGACTGCTCAAAGTCTTCGGCGAAATGCGCACCGTACACCAGCAGCTTCTTCGGCACGCAGCCGACATTGACGCAGGTGCCACCCAGATAACGGCTCTCGGCCACCGCCACTTTCGCACCGTACCCGGCAGCAAAACGCGCAGCCCGCACACCGCCGGAACCGGCACCAATCACATAAAGGTCAAAATCGTAGGCCATTTCTTTCTCCTCGGCAGGGGATCAGCATACCCGCCGCCGTCCTTTGGGCAAGCACTCCTGTCGATATAGGGGCGGAAAATGAAAAAGCCACCCGAAGGTGGCTTTTTCGTACAGACAGGTCAGGCGCTATCAGTAGGCCTTGCCGGTCTTGTAGAAGTTTTCGAAGCAGAAGTTGGTTGCCTCGATGTAACCCTCGGCACCACCGCAGTCGAAACGCTTGCCCTTGAACTTGTAGGCCATTACGCAGCCGTTCTGGGCCTGTTTCATCAGGGCGTCGGTGATCTGGATTTCACCACCCTTGCCTGGCTCGGTCTGTTCGATCAGGTCGAAGATGTCCGGGGTCAGGATGTAACGACCGATGATCGCCAGGTTCGACGGCGCATCTTCCGGCTTTGGCTTCTCGACCATGCTGTGTACGCGGTAGATGTCGTCACGGATCATCTCGCCGGCGATAACGCCGTACTTGCTGGTCTCTGCCGGATCGACTTCCTGAATGGCAATGATCGAGCAGCGGAACTGCTTGTACAGCTTGACCATCTGGGTCAGTACGCCGTCGCCTTCGAGGTTGACGCACAGGTCGTCCGCCAACACTACCGCGAACGGCTCATCGCCGATCAGCGGACGACCGGTCAGGATCGCGTGACCCAGGCCTTTCATTTCAGTCTGACGGGTGTAGGAGAACGAGCACTCGTCCAACAGCTTGCGGATACCGACCAGATATTTCTCTTTGTCGGTGCCCTTGATCTGGTTTTCCAGCTCATAGCTGATGTCGAAGTGGTCTTCCAGGGCGCGCTTGCCACGGCCGGTCACGATGGAGATCTCAGTCAGACCAGCATCCAGAGCTTCTTCGACGCCGTACTGGATCAGTGGCTTGTTTACCACCGGCAGCATTTCTTTGGGCATGGCCTTAGTCGCTGGAAGGAAGCGAGTACCGTAACCGGCTGCTGGGAACAAGCATTTCTTGATCATATAAGTCCTTGAAAGGGCTGTGTGTACGAGTTTCGGCGCAGTCTAATCAGGCGGCGTGCACCTTACAATGCCCCGCACTGGCTAACCGATGTCAACATAGAGAAATATTCTGGCGGATAGTTCAATCCGCACGCAGAAGCTGCGCATTCAGCGTAGCCCAAAGATTCAGGAACACCGCATCGACCCGCGCCCGCTCGCCCGTTTCCCGCTATCATGACGCCTTTGAACCAGCCAACGAGGCCGCTAGATGTCCGCAGCAAAAATCATCAACGGGTACACCGTCGCCAAGGCAAAAGATGGCCAGTGGCATATCACCGCCGCCAACGGCGAAGATGTGTCCGGCCCATTGCCCACTGAAGCGATGGCGGTTGAAGTAGCCGCGGTGCTTGATTACACGCCTCCTGCACCGAAGCGTCGCGGCAAGGATCAGGACTGATCGGCGACCACAAATCCCGGCCCTGCCACTGCGCAGGGCTTTTTTTGGTCCGCTCACAAAGACGTGGCCAATCGCTATAACCTTTTCACACCGGCGCTGTCATAGCGTCTAGCCCTCTCCTTCCGAAGTCGACATCGCCATGAACACCCGTACCCTGCACCGCATGCTGCCACTGATTGCGCTTCTGGCCCTGGCCGGCTGCGCCACTTCCGAAACGACTTATCTGAACAATGGGGAACAAGGCCTGAGCATTGACTGCTCCGGCGAGGCGAACTCCTGGGCCAGCTGCTATGAAAAGGCCGATGCCTCCTGCGCCGGAACCGGCTATCGCATCGTAGGAACGGAAGGTACGCCTGCGCCGAAGGAAAGCGACAAGACCCTGGGTGTCGACGTCGGCAATTACAAGACTCGCAGCGTCGTGGTGGTCTGCAAGTAGGTTTTACATGTGGATTTCGGCGAACTTGATCCCCAGCCCGCGAACGACCTCAATCAGGTCATCCAGACGGCCAAACGATTCGACTTCGTCGTTTTCATCCACCAGAAAATAACTGCGCCCGGCGCTTTTCTTGAAAAACACGATCCACTCACCCGGATTCGCCGGGTTCTGAATCACATGCGTGGCCGCAATCAGCCCTTCTTTATGGCGCTCGCGCACCTGCTCCCGCTTCATGCACATCTCCAGAAATGACAATGCCGCCCAGGCGTGGCCTGGACGGCATCAATACCGATGACTGACAGTTTATCAGCCGGAAATGCACACCGTGGCAGCATTGCGAACATCCCGAGGACGTATCGGCACATTGGACATGCGTTCATGCAACTTGATACTGCTGCCGCCGGAACGATCCTCGATGTCAAACACCGCCGCCGGGCCTGAAGACAATTTCCCCGGCACGATCACCCGAACCCCGTCCTTGTGCGGCTCCATTTGCAGGGCCCCGCGGCTTTGCGCCAGCTTGTCAGCCAGGCACTGCGCATATTCGTGGGGCTTCTTGCCGGAAATGACGTTCATGGTCGGCAACGTTTCATTAATCTCCGAAACGCTTGCGCAACCACCCATCGCCAATGCCAACGGCACAATGACCACACCCCACTTCATACAGAATCTCCTATAAAGACCGTCGGACAGCACGAATGCCAATTTTCTCCGAGGCTCATTGCATTTAACGCACATGGAATCGCGAATAACTGTTTTTAATTGTCAAAGCAGCGCCCGACGGCCGGATAATAACCTGTCCGGACTGATAAACTGCCGCCAATCGACCTTGCTATCGTTTTGATTTTGTAGAAAAAGCCCTTCTGGAGGCGCCCATGAAATTTATTCACCAGCGCGAGCACCTCAACGAAGACGACATCGTCGTCATCCAATGCTCGCAAACCTGCAACATCCGTCTGATGAACGACGCCAACTTCCGCAGCTTCAAGAACGGCGGCCGTCACACCTACCACGGCGGCGCATTCGACACCTTCCCGGCCCGCATCACGGCGCCGAGCACCGGTTTCTGGAACATCACCATCGACACCGTCAGCCGTCGCGCAATTAGCGTGACCCGCAAGCCGACCCTGACGCACTCGATCAAGATCATCCGTCGTTCCAGCTCGAAACTCAGCTGATCGTCTCCCTCAATACAATCAGGTAAGCATGACCGTGGCTCAAACGACCAAATACGTCATCAAGTACAAACTCAACGGCGAGCGCCGCTTCGAATTCGCCCAGCTGGAAAACGGCACGGCGGAAGAAGCCAAGGCTGCACTGGATGCCCTGCACGGCCAGAGCGGCGATGTGATCAGCGATATCAGCGTCAGCAAGGCCTTGTAAGACACGGGTGACAATTCGACCGCAAGCGCCGGAGTGTTCCGGCCTCGCGGGCTGCCTAGACTGATCGCCTGGACAAGAACCAAGGAATCAGCATGCCGATGTCACCCGACTCTCCCCTCGACAGACTAGACTGGGTCGCACTGGAACAACAGCTGGATCAGGACGGCTGCACCGTCATCCGCTCGTTGTTACGCCCGGAAACCTGCGAGCGCCTGAGTGCGCTTTACCCGCAAAGCGAACCGTTCCGTTCGCAGGTGATCATGGCGCGCCACGGTTTCGGGCGCGGCGAGTACAAATATCTGCGCTATCCACTACCACCGCTGGTGGAGCATCTGCGCAGTACGCTTTATCCACGACTTGTTCCCTTGGCCAACCGCTGGCACGAACGAATGGGTTTGCTGGAACAGTTTCCACCTCTGCACAGCGAGTTTCTCGCGCACTGTCATGCCGCCGGTCAACTGCGGCCTACCCCGCTCTTGCTGCAATACGGCCCACAGGACTACAACTGTCTGCATCAGGATTTGTACGGCAAACATGTTTTTCCGCTGCAAGTGGCGATTCTTCTGTCAGAGCCTGGCGAAGATTTCAGCGGTGGTGAGTTCGTCCTGACCGAACAACGTCCGAGAATGCAGTCTCGCCCGCTGGTGATGGACCTGAGAAAAGGTGACGCCTTGATCTTTGCCGTCAACCAGCGTCCGGTCAAAGGCGTGCGCGGCGATTATCGGGTCACCATGCGCCACGGCGTGAGTCGCCTGCACAGTGGAAAACGGCATACTCTCGGCATCATCTTCCACGACGCAACCTGACCGTCATGCACAGCAATTTCGACCTCTTCGCCGACACCCAGCAGCCACCCCGCTCCGAGCAGATTGGAGAGCAATCGTGGGTCTTGCGTGGCTTCGCCCTGTCCCGTATCGAGCAATTGTTGCCGGCGCTGGAATCGGTCATCGAACGTGCCCCGTTGCGGCACATGATGACGCCCGGCGGCTTCAACATGTCCGTGGCCACCAGCAGCTGCGGCGCTTTGGGCTGGATTACCGATCGCAGCGGTTACCGCTACTCGGCCGAAGATCCGCTCAGCCACCAGCCCTGGCCGCAAATGCCCGAAGCCTTTCACGAGTTGGCACAGGCAGCCGCGTTGCAAGCAGGTTTTCCTGAGTTCAAGCCGGATTCCTGCCTCATCAACCGCTATGTCCCCGGCGCAAAAATGTCATTGCATCAGGACAAAGACGAACATTCCTACGCCGCACCTATCGTGTCCCTGTCATTGGGGTTGCCCGCCATGTTCCTGTTCGGCGGTTTCGCCCGTAGCGACAAGAGTCAGCGCATTTCGCTTTTGCACGGCGACATGGTGATCTGGGGCGGCGTCGACCGGCTGCGCTACCACGGCGTCCTGCCGATCAAACATGGCCGGCATCCGCAACTGGGCGAACAGCGTTTCAACCTGACGTTTCGCACCGCTGGATAACTTCAAGGAATTTGACCGCAAGGGCCGGAGTGTTACGGTTGGCGGTACTGGTTAACCTGAAATTCAACAGGTCAACGGACTCCCCATCATGAAAACGCTTTCGACCCCTTTGAACACTCAAGACGATCCACGCTGGGCAGCTGTCGTCGCCCGCGACCCACGTGCGGACGGTCAATTTGTCTATGCCGTGAAGACCACCGGCATTTATTGCCGCCCGAGCAGCCTGGCGCGCTTGCCGAAGCCGCAGAATGTCGAGTTCTTCGACACGGCCGAAGAAGCTGAAGCGGCGGGATATCGCCCCAGCAAACGGGCGAGCAAGGACCAGAGCGACGTGGCAGCGCAACATGCCGCGACCGTAGCCGCGGCCTGCCGGCAGATCGAAAGCGCCGAAACCCTGCCGGTACTCAACGAACTGGCCGAAGCCGCCGGCCTTAGCGCCTTCCATTTCCACCGGGTCTTCAAAGCCGCCACCGGCCTGACACCCAAAGGTTACGCCGCCGCGCATCGTTCCCGCAGAGTCCGGCAACGTCTGGCGGATGGCGACTCGGTGACCGATGCGCTGTACGACGCCGGTTTCAACTCGAACAGCCGCTTCTACGAATCCGCAGACCAGTTGCTGGGCATGAAACCCGGCGACTTCCGGGCCGCCGGGCAAAACAACGACATTCGTTTTGCGGTGGGCCAATGTTCGCTTGGCGCGATTCTGGTGGCACAGAGTGACCGGGGGATCTGCGCGATTCTGTTGGGGGACGACCCTCATCAACTGGTCTGCGACCTGCAGGATCAGTTTCGCCGGGCAAACCTGATCGGAGCTGATGCCGAGTTCGAACAACTGATCGCCCATGTCGTCGGCTTCATCGAAGCACCGGCCATCGGCCTCGACCTGCCACTGGATGTGCGGGGCACCGCGTTTCAGGAACGGGTCTGGCAGGCACTGCGCGAAATTCCGGTCGGCAGCACCGCCAGTTACGCCGACATCGCTCAACGCATCGGCTCGCCAAAAGCGGTTCGGGCGGTAGCCCAGGCTTGCGGCGCCAACAGCCTCGCGGTGGCGATCCCTTGCCACCGTGTGGTGCGCAGCGACGGCAACCTTTCCGGCTATCGCTGGGGCGTGGAGCGCAAGCGTGAGCTGTTGTATCGGGAAACGCAGCCTTAACGAATGCCGATGTAGATGGCTACCGACTCGGGGCCAAGGTAGGCCTCGAAGTCGGTGGCGTAACGGCGCTGAATCTGCGGGTTGGCTTCGAAGTGTTTCCAGATCCGGCCCCAGGTGGCGATGACGGCGTCGGGCAATGCGCCCTGCCCCTGAAACACCAGATACTCGCCACTCTCGATCCGGATTGTTTCGAAATCGCTTTGCGGATCAACGACAGCAACGCCGGCGGTCACATCGAAGGCACCTGAGGCATCCGACTCGTAGGCCGAATACACCCCGTAAATCGGCGACTCGGTCTGCTTGCCGGGAATGACCTGCGCCAGGTTCCTGCCAAAGAACTCGCCCCACATCGGGCCGATTTTCGCCGATTCGGCCTTGTGTTCTGCGGCGTTGGTGGTTCGAACGCGCAAGCCTGAAACCGTGAACGACTCAACGTGCTGTTGTTGTAGATCCATCGAAGTGCCACTCCTTTTTTTGAAGTGCGGCCCGGCAGGTCCGCGATGGCGCTTAATGTGTCAGCGATTGACGTCCACGACAACCCGTCCGCGCAACTGTCCGGCGAGCAATTTCGGAGCAGCTTCGATCGCTTCGCTGAGGCCGATTTCGTGGCTGATCAGGGGTAACAGGGCGAAATCCAGATCCTTGGCCAGACGCGCCCAGGCTTCGATTCGGCGGGCCTTGGGCTGGGTCACGCTGTTGATGCCGGCCAGCGTCACGCCACGCAAGATGAACGGGGCCACCGACGCCGGGAAATCCATACCCTGAGCCAGACCGCACGCCGCGACGATGCCTTCGGCGCGGGTACTCGCACAGGCATTGGCCAACGTATGACTGCCAACCGAATCGATCACCGCAGCCCAGCGCTCCTTCACCAAGGGTTTGCCTGGCTCGGACAAAGTTGCACGATCAATGATTTCGCTGGCGCCCAGCTGCTGCAGATATTCATGCTCCGATACGCGCCCGGTGGACGCCACCACGCGATAGCCAAGTTTGTGCAACAACGCAATGGCAAAGCTGCCGACCCCGCCATTGGCGCCGGTGACCAGCACTTCGCCCTGCTCTGGCGTCACGCCATTGCGCTCCAGCGCCATGATGCACAGCATCGCCGTGTAGCCCGCCGTACCAATGGCCATGGCTTGCGCGGCAGTGAAGGCTTCTGGCAGCGGAATCAGCCAGTCGCCGTTTAGCCGCGCCTTCTGGGCCAGACCGCCCCAGTGGCTTTCACCCACGCCCCAACCATTGAGCAGCACCTGATTGCCAGCCTTATAGTCGGGATGCGAACTGACTTCGACCGTACCCGCCAGATCGATTCCCGGCACCATCGGGAACTTGCGCACCACCGGACTGCTGCCGGTAATCGCCAACCCGTCCTTGAAGTTGAGCGTGCTGTACGCGACGCGCACCGTCACATTGCCTTCAGGCAACTGCTGCTCGTCGATTGTCTGCAGGCTGGCGCGATAACCGCTGTCGTCTTTGTCGATCAGAATGCCGTTGAACATGACTGCCTCTCAGGGAAGGATTCAGGGGATCGTGGCATTCAAATAGCACACTGCAACATTTTGCCCCACTCGACTTTCCGCCAATCGCTGAATCCGCAGGGTGATTCCAGATCGGGCGACTATGCTATTTCGACTGCTTCCGTTATCCCCGAGAAGCCTTTGTCGATGGAGCTGACAATGTCCCGCGCCCGCCCTTTTCTAGCCTGGCTGATGCTCTGTCTATTGGCATTCAACAGCGCGTGGGCGGCGCCTGCGGCCAAGCCGGCAGACGCCGCTGCCGTTGAACCGACATGGCCACAAGTCATCACCAGCGGCAAGTCAAAGCTCACCGTGTACCAACCCCAGCTCGACAGCTGGGACGGCTATACCTTGCAGGCCCGCGCTGCCGTCGAGGCGACCGATGCCGGCGGCAAGGCAACTTACGGGATCGTTCAGTTCAGCGCTCATACGCTGGTCGACAAAGCGACTCGCTGGGTCATGCTCGACCAGTACAAGATCATCAAGGCCGACTTCCCTGCCGATGCCAGCCAGGCAGAGACCTGGATCACGACACTGCAAAACGATGCGGCCAAACGCAAGAAAACCATCTCCCTGGATCAATTGGAGGCTGCCGTCGGCGTACTGGCCGCCGAACAGAAAGCCGACACGGCGCCACTGGAAAACACGCCACCGACCATCATCAGTTCGGATGTACCGGCCATGCTCGTTTATATCGACGGTGACGCCGCGTATCGCCCGGTCGACGGCACCGGATTGCAACGGGTCATCAACACCCGCCCTCTTTTGCTCAAGGACGGCCAGGACAAACACTATCTGCACGTGTTCGACGGCTGGATGGTTGCCGATCAATTGACAGGGCCGTACACCCTGCTGTCCTCGCCCCTGGCGGATCTGGAGAAAGCCAAAAAAGCCGCGATCGAGAGTCGGCAAGTGGACCTGCTCACCGGGCAAAGCGATCCCAAGGACAAGGTACCGAGCCTGGCCAAACCGCCGCAGCCGAAGATCTTCGTGGCCACGACCCCGACCGAACTGATCGTCACCGACGGTGCACCGCAATGGCTGCCGATCCAGGGTACGCAATTGCTGTATGTCAGCAACACCACCGGGCATATCTTCAAGGAAATCGGCGACCAGAACAGTTATGTGCTGATCTCCGGCCGCTGGTTCCGTGCCGCTGACATGAACGGCCCGTGGACATTTACCCCGGCGGACAAGCTGCCGGCCGACTTCGCCAACATCCCCGACGACAGTCCGAAGGAGAACGTCAAAGCCTCGGTGGCCGGGACGCCGCAGGCCAAGGAAGCGGCCATTGCCGCCACGATCCCGCAGACGTCGGCGATCAAGAAAAGCGCGGTCAAAATGACTGCCCCGCAATTCGATGGGGAGCCTCAGCTCAAAGCCATCAGTGGAACTCCGCTTCAATATGTGATCAACAGCGCGACGCCAATCATCCGGGTCGATGAAAACAGTTGGTATGCGGTGGAAAACGGCATCTGGTTCGTCGCAACCGCAGTGACCGGGCCATGGACCGTCGCCAGTTCGGTACCGGCGGTGATTTATTCGATACCGCCGAACTCGCCGATGCATTACCTCACCTACGTCAAAGTCTATGAGGCCAGCGGCGATACCGTGGTGGTCGGTTACACGCCGGGCTATCAAGGCTCGACGCTGGATCCAGCGACCGGCGTCGTGGTTTACGGCACGGGCTATCCGTACACACCCTGGGTGGGCACTGCCTGGTACGGGCCGCCAGCGACTTACGGTTTTGGCGTCGCCATCCGTTACACACCCTGGACAGGCTGGACCTTCGGTTTCGGCTTCGGCTGGAGCTGGGGCGGCAACACTGCCGCCATGGGCTGGGGCTGGGGCGCCTATCCATGGTGGGGCAATTACGGCTGGGGTTACGCGTGGGGGCCACACCTGTATCCGGCGCCCTTGGCCTGGGGAGGTGCAGCCTACGGATATCACGGCGGCGCTGTGGCCTGGGGCCCAGGCGGCTGGGCCGGCACCACCGGCAACATCTATCGGCAGTGGGGCGACCGGGCGACAGTCAGCCGTTATGGCGCGGGTTACAACGCCTGGACCGGAAACCGTTGGGCCGGTCAGGTCGGCTCTTCCTATAACTCACGGACCGGGATTGCGACGGCTGGTCAGCGCGGTGCGGTACACAATGTCTACACCGGCAACTATGCAGCGGGTCGCAGTGGTGAAGTGGTCGGGCCCAACGGCGGTGCAATTGCCGGAGGTCGGGTTACGGCCGGCAATGTTCGCAATGGCACGCAGGTCACGGCCAATCGTGGCGCCGTCTACAACCCGAACACCGGCAACACCACGCAGTACGGCGGTATCCATGGGCGCAACAGCGGCGCCGCGCGGGTTGGCGACAACGTTTACGCCGGGCATGACGGTAACGTCTACAAGAAAACCGATGATGGCTGGCAGTCGATGGTCAAGGGAGGCGCGACACGAGCGCCGATCAACAACAATGCTCAGTTGCAGAACCTCAACCGCGATTCGGCGGCACGTAACGTTGGCAATCAACGGTTGAACAACTTCCACAACTCCTCGCAGTTCATGAACCATTCATTCGGTGGAGTCGGTGCTGGCGGACTTCATCGACGCTGAGCCGAATCCCGAGAGGCTGCAAATCTTGGCTGGCCCTGAACCCGGTTTTGCTGGTAAAAAAACCGGCTTCAGCTTCTCTGCCCTGCTTTGTCCTTCGGAGTCTTTTCCATGAACCAATGGCCAGATACGCGCATTCTTGACCTGCTCGGCATCGAACTGCCGATTATCCAGGGCCCGATGGCCGGTGCCACCAACTCGTCGATGGTCATCGCTGTGTGCAACGCGGGCGGCTTGGGTTCGATGCCGGCAGCGATGCTGAGCACCGAGCAATTACGCGAAGAACTGAAGGCCATCCGTCAGGGCACCGACAAACCGTTCAACGTCAATTTCTTCTGCCACCAGCCACCGGCCGCCGATGAACAGCGGGCACGGGACTGGAAGAATCTGCTGGAACCCTACTACCGCGAGCTGGGTGCCGATTTCGATGCTCCGACGCCAGTATCCAACCGTGCACCGTTTGATGCAGCCGCTTGCGAAGTGCTTGAAGAGTTTCGCCCGGAGGTGGTGAGTTTCCACTTCGGCCTGCCGGAAAAATCCCTGCTGGACCGGGTCAAGGCCACCGGCGCGAAAATCCTCTCCTCGGCCACCAACATCGATGAGGCCATCTGGCTGGAACAGAACGGATGCGACGCAATCATCGCCATGGGCTATGAGGCCGGCGGGCACCGGGGTATGTTCCTCAGCGATGACCTGAGCAGCCAGGTCGGGACCTTTGCCCTCGTGCCGCAAATCGTCGACGCGGTCAAAGTGCCGGTGATTGCCGCTGGTGCGATCGCCGATGCTCGAGGCGTGGCTGCGGCCTTCATGCTCGGCGCATCGGCCGTGCAGGTCGGCACGGCTTATCTGTTTACACCAGAAGCCAAAGTCAGCGCCTCTCATCACAAGGCGCTGCGCACGGCAAAAGACAGTGAAACAGCGATCACCAACCTGTTCACCGGGCGCCCGGCACGGGGAATCCTCAATCGAGTGATGCGCGAAGTGGGACCGATGTCGGCCAAGGCACCGGCGTTTCCGTTGGCCGGCGGTGCTCTGATGCCCTTGCGCGCCAAGGACGAGGCCGACTTCAGCAACCTGTGGGCGGGCCAGGCGTTTACGCTGGGCAAGGAGTTGAGCAGTGCCGAACTGACCCGGCAACTGGCCGAAGGAGCGCTCGCGAAACTGGCTCGGTAAAGGCAGGGCAGACCGAGGGATTTCATGCCCTCACCTGCCCACCTGAAACCAGCACTTTCCGTTTGGAAGCATTTCGCTATATATTCAGCTATATAGCGATTCACCCCCTCGCATCGGCGCAGTCTACCCCTCTAACAACAACTGCCCACTGCACCTGCCAACAACGGAGCTGTTACATGACCATTCGTGCCTCACGTTTTGCCCCTACCTGCCTGGCCTCCCTGCTTGCGGTATTCGCCGTCGGCGCTGTTCAGGCGGATGAAGTGCAAGTTGCCGTCGCGGCCAACTTCACTGCACCGATCCAGGCAATCGCCGCCGATTTCGAAAAAGACACCGGGCACAAACTGGTCGCAGCCTATGGCGCCACCGGGCAGTTCTATACCCAGATCAAGAACGGCGCGCCGTTCGAGGTATTCCTCTCCGCTGACGACACCACGCCTGAAAAACTGGAAAAGGAAGGCGACACCGTCAAAGGTTCGCGCTTCACCTACGCCATCGGCACCCTGGCGCTGTGGTCGGCCAAAGAAGATTACGTCGATGCCAAAGGCGAAGTCCTGAAGAAAAACGAATACCAGCACCTGTCCATCGCCAACCCGAAAGCCGCGCCTTATGGCTTGGCGGCTACCCAAGTGCTGGAAAAGCTTAAACTGACTGAAGCGACCAAAGCCAAGATCGTCGAAGGCCAGAACATCACCCAGGCCTATCAGTTCGTTTCCACCGGCAACGCCGAGCTGGGCTTCGTAGCGCTTTCGCAGATCTACAAGGACGGCAAGGTCAGCAGCGGTTCGGCCTGGATCGTTCCGGCGAGCATGCACGACCCGATCAAACAGGACGCCGTCATCCTGAACAAAGGCAAGGACAACGCCGCCGCCAAGGCACTGGTTGACTACCTCAAAGGCCCGAAAGCCGCTGCGGTCATCAAGTCCTACGGTTATCAGCTGTAAATGTCGCTGACGAGTGCCGATTTCGCGGCGATCTGGCTGACCCTGAAACTGGCGTCCCTGACCACCGCGATCCTGCTGGTCATCGGCACTCCGATTGCCCTGTGGTTGTCACGCAGCCGTTCCTGGCTGCGCGGCCCCATCGGGGCGATCGTCGCCCTGCCCCTGGTGTTGCCGCCGACTGTCATTGGTTTCTATCTGTTGCTGGCAATGGGGCCGAATGGCTTTCTTGGCCACTTCACCCAATGGCTGGGACTTGGCACGCTCACCTTCAGTTTCACCGGACTGGTCATCGGTTCGGTGCTCTATTCCATGCCTTTTGTGGTGCAGCCGTTGCAAAACGCCTTCTCCGCGATCGGCACTCGCCCACTGGAAGTGGCCGCCACTTTGCGCGCCAATCCCTGGGACACTTTTTTCAGCGTCATCCTGCCGCTCGCGCGCCCCGGTTTCGTTACTGCGGCGATTCTCGGTTTCGCCCATACGGTTGGCGAATTCGGCGTGGTGCTGATGATCGGCGGCAATATTCCCGACAAGACCCGAGTGGTCTCGGTGCAAATCTACGACCATGTCGAAGCCATGGAATATTCACAGGCCCATTGGCTCGCCGGGGCAATGCTGGTGTTTTCGTTCCTGGTGTTGCTGGCGCTCTATTCCAGCCGCAAGTCGCGCGCAGGCTGGAGTTGATCGATGATTGAAGCACGCTTGAAACTCGCTTATTCAGGCTTCGGCCTGGATGTCGACCTGCACCTGCCCGGTCGTGGCGTGACTGCATTGTTTGGGCAATCAGGCTCCGGCAAGACCACCTG
Source organism: Pseudomonas sp. R43(2017) (assembly GCF_002112345.1). Classification (NCBI taxonomy): domain Bacteria; kingdom Pseudomonadati; phylum Pseudomonadota; class Gammaproteobacteria; order Pseudomonadales; family Pseudomonadaceae; genus Pseudomonas; species Pseudomonas sp. R43(2017). The sequence goes on along the minus strand of NZ_NEHJ01000001.1, from coordinate 186,601 downwards.
CCTGCGCTGCATCGCCGGACTTGAACGGGCCTCGCACGCCTTTGTGCAAATCAACGACGAAGTCTGGCAGGACAGCGAAAAAGGCATTTTCGTCCCGCCGCACAAGCGTGCGCTTGGCTATGTCTTTCAGGAAGCGAGCCTGTTTCCGCACCTCTCGGTGCTGGCCAACCTGCAATTCGGCCTCAAGCGGATTGCCAGGAATCAGCGCCGGGTCGACATGGCACAAGCCACCGAACTATTGGGAATCGGCCACTTGCTGGAGCGTCATCCGCAGCATCTGTCCGGCGGTGAGCGTCAGCGCGTCGGCATTGCCCGAGCTCTATTGACCAGTCCGAAACTGCTGTTGATGGACGAACCGCTGGCCGCCCTCGACAGTCAGCGCAAAAGCGAAATCCTGCCTTACCTGCAAAGGCTGCACGACGAACTCGATATCCCGGTTCTGTATGTCAGCCACGCACAGGATGAAGTCGCGCGACTGGCCGATCATCTGGTGCTGCTCGACAACGGTAAAGCGCTGGCCAGCGGCCCCATCGGCGAAACCCTGGCGCGCCTCGATCTGCCTCTGGCAATGGGCGATGACGCTGGGGTCGTGATCGAGGGGCAAGTCATTTCCTACGATCACGACTACCAATTGCTTTGCCTGCAATTGCCCGACACGTTGTTGAGCATTCGCGTGACTCACTCCCCCATGGAGATCGGCCAGGCGCTGCGCTGCAAAGTGCAGGCTCGCGATATCAGCCTGACCCTGCATAACACCGAGCACAGCAGCATCCTCAATCGGTTGCCGGTCACGGTGGTCAGCGAAATGCCCGCCGACAATGCCGCTCATGTGCTGATTCGTCTCGATGCGGGCGGCACGCCGCTGCTGGCCCGTATTACCCGTTACTCACGGGATCAGCTTGGTGTACATGCCGGCCAACAATTATGGGCGCAGATCAAGGCTGTCGCGGTTCTGGCATAAATCGGTCGGCACGACTGCCGGGGTCTGCGGTCAATCGCTGTAACAGCCCGATTGCCGCCCAGGAACCCCGCCATGCCCGATACCGCGCTGACCGATGTGTTGCCCTCGGACCTGCATTACGTCGATGACACCCAGCCGGGACTGTCCCGCAAGAAGCTGCGCGGCAAGTTCTGCTACTTCGACGCAACTGGCCAGCGCATCCGCGATCCTGACGAAATCAAACGCATCAATGCGCTGGCTGTGCCGCCGGCCTACACCGATGTTTGGATCTGCGCGGACCCTCGCGGCCATCTGCAAGCCACCGGCCGCGATGCTCGCGGGCGCAAACAATACCGCTATCACCCGCGCTGGCGCGAAGTCCGCGATGCCGACAAATACTCGCGACTGCGCGAGTTCGGCATGGCGCTGCCGAAGCTGCGCAAACAGCTGGAAGTGTTGCTGGACGCGCCGGGATTCAGCCGCGACAAAGTCATGGCTACGGTAATCACGCTGCTCGATGCCACGCTGATTCGCGTCGGCAATACGCAATACGCGCGGGACAATCGATCGTACGGCCTGACCACCTTGCGCAGCCGGCATGTCGAGATCAATGGCAGCGCGATCCTGTTCCAGTTTCGCGGCAAGAGCGGTATCGAGCATCAGATCACCGTGAAAGACCGACGCCTGGCGCGGATAATCAAACGCTGCCTGGAAATCCCGGGGCAGAACCTGTTCCAGTACCTGGATGAACAGGGCGAACGGCACACCGTCAGCTCTTCCGACGTCAACACCTACCTGCAAACCCTGACCGGCGCGGATTTCACCGCCAAGGACTACCGGACCTGGGCTGGTAGCGCCCTAGCCCTTGCGGTGTTGCGGGAGTTGCAATGGGAATCGGAATCCGAAGCCAAGCGGCATGTGGTGGAGATGGTCAAAGGTGTGGCGCGGCAATTGGGCAACACGCCGGCAGTGTGCCGCAAATGCTATATCCACCCGGCCGTGGTGGAGCATTTCATGCTGGGCGCACTGGCGGAGCTGCCAAAGCCGAGGATCCGCAAAGGTCTGCGCAAGGAAGAAGTCGCCTTGGCGCTATTTCTTGAACGCATGTCTGACATGGCTTGAAGCGGTCGAACGTCTCGACTAGGCTATCGAGCTTCCCTTCCCAAGGACGACCGCAGAAAGTGAACAACTAAGCCTTCAAAAATGTAATCGCGACACGCCTCTCAGGGCGCTTGTCTGTTTTCACGACATTTTTTGGAGGTGCCGATGACTCACGTCTCGCGTACGCCTGCCCTCGTCTCCCTGAATCAGCTGGGTTTCCAGTTCGCCAATGGCGAGACGATTTTTGATGCACTCGATTTGAAATTCGATCACACGCCGACCGCCATCGTCGGACGCAACGGCGTCGGTAAAAGCGTGCTGGCGCGCTTGATCGCCGGACAATGGCAGCCCACCACCGGCAGCGTGACGCGCACAGTGGCCACAACCTACGTAGCGCAAACCTTGGTCGCAGCACCCGGCGAGACGGTCGCCGAAACCACCGGCAGCGCCGCCATTCTTCAGGCCCTGGAACGAATGAACCGGGGCTGCGCATCCGTCGAGGATTTCGACCTCATTGGCGAACAATGGGATCTCGCGGAGCGTTTGCGGCGCTTGCTCGATGACGCCGGTCTGGCCGAGGTCGCACTCACAGACTTGACCGAACAACTCAGTGGCGGCCAACGAGCACGAGTCGCACTGATCGGCGCGTTTTTGAATCAGGCTTCGTTGCTGGTTCTTGATGAACCGACTAACCATCTGGATTCATCGGGCCGGCAATGGATGATGGCCGCACTGGCGCGCTGGCACAGCGGGCTGATCATCGTCAGCCATGACCGGCAACTGCTCGATGGCATGCAACGGATTGTCGAATTGAATGGCGTGGAGGCAAATGACTTCCGCGGCAATTATTCGGCGTTCCGTGAGTATCAACGGATTCATCAGGCAGCGGCACAAGCGCGTCTCGATCAAGCCCGAAGCGAACGTCAGCGTGAACACCTACGGTTGCGGCGTGAACACGACACGATACAACGCCATGCAGCCAATTCCCGACGCAAAGCCGAAACCGCCAACATTGCCAGTTTCGAATACGTGGCAATCAAAGGCGCCGCCCGCGAAATCATGGGGCATGTCCGACAAAGCCATCAGGCACGCAAGTCCGAGCTCAATGCCCAGGTACGGGAGGCATACGCCAAGGTACAGCCCGCAGACGGTGTGCTGGTCAACCTGCCCGGAAGCACCGTGCCGAGCAATCGTCAGGTCTGCACACTGATTGAAGCCGGATTGCCATGGCTGCCCCGCGCAGCAGCAACGAGCCGCCTGAGCCTGGTGATCCGTGGTCCGATGCGAATCGCCGTCAGCGGTCCCAACGGGTGCGGCAAATCGACCCTGCTGAAGGTGCTGGCCGGGCAATGGGCACCAATCGGCGGGGTCGCCACGACTCACGTTCCATTCGCGTTTCTTGATCAGCAACTGGCCCAACTGGACGATCAGCGCTCGATCACCGAACAGCTGATGATGCAGGGCGCGGGACTGGACGAAGGTACGCTGCGCAGCAACCTCGCTCACCTGCAACTGGATGCTCGTCGCGCCACGGGATGTTGCGCTTCATTGAGCGGTGGCGAACGCCTGAAAGCCGCACTGGCGCTGGCATTGTGGAGAGCAGAGCCCGCGCAATTGCTGTTGCTGGATGAACCGACCAATCATCTGGACCTGCCCTCGGTGGAAGCTTTCGAACGAGCCTTGCAGACATTTCCGGGAGCGATAGTTGCCGTTTCGCACGACCAGGACTTCCTCAAGGCGCTGCAACCGACTCACTCTCTGAACTGGCATCGTTCCGGGTGGTTACTTCAACCGACGAACTGACCTGACTATTTTTTGCACGATTTGTCAGGGCTTCTATAGTTGATCTGATATGAATCAGCTGCGGTGACGCCATGGAAGACATATTCGTCGTGAAGCGTTGCAACAAGATCATCATTCACGGTCGCCGCGCAGGAGAGAGTCTCCACGAACCCGCCGAGGCCACCAGTTGGTATCGCATCAACGACACGCGTACCGGCGGTTTCATCGGGGATGGTTACGATCTGGAAGAGGACGCCCGGCGAGAATGCCAGCGACTGAATGCCGTCAGCTCACGAGTGACGGACTGTGAGTCTTCGGGCTGATAGCTGTCATTTACGGGTCTATACTCAAACCAGCTGAAGGAGCAGCGCCCCAACGGCAGAGAGCTCGCGCTTCGCGGGCTTTTTGCTGCCTCAGAGCGGTTTCCTGAACGGAGGTGTTCCATGTCCGAAAGAGAGTCCATCACCACTCTCCTCACCTTGCTCGAGGCCCGGGAGGCACGCCTTGCTGCGGCCTGCAAAGAGATCGCCGACTGGGTCGATCATCAAGGCGGGCACCCGACCGCCCTGCGCATCCGCGATCGCTTGAACGACATCGAAAAGGATACGCCGCTGATCCGCAGCACCCTCTCGTCGCTCAAGCCTGTCGATCGGCCTCTGCCACGCTTCAGGTGATCCACTGATTCGCACAATGCCTGCAAAAAAAGAACGTCCTTGGTGGTGAAAGGTCAAACCCTTTACACGTCACCAAGGAGGCGTCTCATGGTCATTCACTTCAAAGTCGACGGGCATCTGGCCTGTGGTCACAAGGGCAACAATCTCAGCGCCAGCCCCGAGCTCAATCGCGTCAAGTGCCGCAGCTGTCGCAACACCGACGCTTATAAAAACGCACGCAAAGACCAGCGCAATGCGGCGCGCCGGGCTGCTCGCCATGCCAAGGCAACGAACCATGCATCCAATTGGCGTTCCGAGTGGATCGAACGTCTGACGGCGATGGCTGGCCTCCAGCGCCTGCCACGGGGTTTTACCGGGCAAGCCTTCGTCTAGACCGGTAACACAATGGGCCGTCTGTTCGGCCCATTTCTGCTGATGTGTTTATTACTGTGTAGCTCTGCCGATGCTATGGTGAGTCCTGTCGGTTTCAGTTTCGGTAACTCAGCGTGCAAACATCCCTTGATCCTGAAGACAACTTCGGAGCGCCCCCCTCACCTCGCCGCAATCCGTCGCAAAAACGCAGCCGTGAACGGCAGGAACGGATTCTCGGCGTGGCTACCCGGCTGATCGCCAGCAAGGGCAGCGATCAGTTGAAGATGAGCGAAATCGCTTCGCTCTGCGAGATATCCATCGGTTCTCTCTATCAATATTTTCCCGACAAAAGCTCGATCATCCTCAGCCTCGCGCAACGCTACAACGCCGAAAGCCGTCGCTGTATCCAGGTTGCTCTGGAGAAGGTCCACGATGCCCAATCGCTGGAAGTCGCTTATTCGGAACTGCTGGATCTGTACTACCAGGTCATCACGGCAGAACCGGTCATGCGCGATATCTGGTCAGGCATGCAGACTGACAAACAGCTGCTGGATCTGGAACTGCAGGAAAGTCGCATTGCGGCGCAAATGTTGACCCGCGCGGTGCTGCGCGCCTTTCCTGACGCTAATGAACAACAAGTGAGCGATGCGGCTTTTCTGGTCTGGCAGCTGGGTGAATCAACGATGCGCCTGGCCATTTCCTGCTCCGAGGCAGAAGGCAAGCGACTGGTCGAAACCTTCAAGCGCATGTCGCTTCGGGAAATACTCCAGCCGGCCCTCGCCGACTCTCTCAATTCTCCGATCTAAATCCGTGACGTCCAACAAATGACCTGTCGTCGGCTAAGGGCAGTCGTTTCTTGACGGCATAACGTGAGCATCTATCGTATTTTTTGTGAGAGATGCTCACGTTAACAGAGAGATGATCATGACAAGCTCAGAAGCCCAACCCTTTCTGGTACTCGGCGCTACCGGAAAAACCGGAAGCCGCATCAGCAAACGACTGATCGAAGAAGGACATCCAGTGCGACCAGGATCGCGCAATGCACCCATTCCATTCGATTGGGACAATCCTTCAACCTGGAGCGCAGCTCTGACGGGCGCGCGCGCAGTCTATATCTCCTATCAGCCCGATCTCGCCATGCCCGGCGCCCTGGAAACCCTGCAGGCGTTCGTTTCGCTCGCCGTCGAGCACCACGTCAAACACTTGGTACTGCTTTCAGGACGCGGTGAAATTGAAGCGCAAGAAGCTGAACGTATTGTGCAGAACAGCGGTATCGACTGGACAATCCTGCGTGCCAGTTGGTTTTTCCAGAACTTCAGCGAAGCGCATTTCCTCGAGCCGATCATCGAAGGTCAGCTCGTGTTGCCAGTCGGCAATATCGCTGAACCGTTTGTTGATGCAGAAGATATTGCCGAGGTCGCCGTGCAGGCACTCACAAAACCCGGACATGCTGGAAAACTCTTTGAACTGACCGGGCCAAAAGCATTGACCTTCGCTGAGGCAATTCAGGAGATCGGCTCGGCAACAGGGCGCGACATCCAGTTCATACAAGTACCGCCAGAGAGTTACCGCAAGGAACTAGAGAATGCGCAACTGCCGGCGCCCTGGATAAACCTGGTGCTTTATCTCTTCACCACGGTACTGGACGGGCGCAATACCGCTGTTGCCGATGGTGTAAGGCAAGCCTTGGGACGAACAGCCAATAACTTCAGTGCTTATGCCAGACGCACGGCTTCGACCGGGGTCTGGAATGCTTCGGAATGACCAAGGTGCGGGGACTTTTTGCAATGCAAAGAAAAAGGGCTTGCATGATAAGCCTCATGCAAGCCCTTGATACTCAGGGTTAACGGGGAAATCTCCATCAGATGGCTGAAGCACTGAATACCGAGGGCCTGATTGACCCGCTTGAGCTGTTCGAAGTGAACGAGATGGCAGACGCTGCTCACTGGCACGCAGTCGAGGAACTGCAGTGCTCGCTAAGTCAATACCGAGGAGCATCGACCTATGACGTTGCGCAACTCGACAACAGGAATAGTCCACTGTCACGCGTGACGAGCAACTGCGACTCCGACTTGGCACTGAATGCATACAGGCGGTTGCTTGGAACCGGATCAGCTTTACTTCGTATCCCAGCGTGTAACCCATTTCTTCTCGGCCGGGTGCGGCTGAACGCATGTGCCTGATCTTATCGTAGGAAGCTGGATCGGTGGGAGGTCGTCTAGCCTGTGAGCGACTGTTACGCAAGAGTTGCGCTTCCCGGCCTGATTAATCCATATCAAATGAGCCTCGTAATCTACCCCGGGCTCGGGAATGAATATCTTCGCAGGAGGCATGCAAAGACCGTCACCGACATATTTGATATCCACTACAAAGGGTTTGCCAGCGGGGATCACCATTTCCGAAATTTTTTCATTCGGAACAGTTCCGTTGGTGAGCCTCCATGAGCTGGGCATCCCGATGCTGAGTTTTGAGTTGCTCTGTACACGCTGCAGATGCGCCTCTGGACGAGGTTTATTCTTTGGTCTTACCGGTAACTCGGCACTCAACTCTTCGCAGGAATATCCGACGCTATAACTCGCCTCCAGCAATGAAACTCCGGTGTAAACACGGACTCTCGACATAGTTGCAGGATCGTAATCCACCTTCACAAATTCAACTTTCGGGGATACTGGGGCGGGAACCTGGGAGCTGCAAGATTGAAGCAATAACGCGGCACAGAAGAGAGCTTTTTTCACCGACCTTCCTTGGGCATAAATCAGAAGCCCCAATGATAGCCCCTAGCCACCAATCTTCACAATGAGCCCCACCACAGCTGCTGTAAAAATTCCCAGTAACGACTCGCCGAACTCCGATAGTAGCCTCTTGAATCCCTCTCGAAACTGATCGCCTCGCTATGAACATATTGAGAAAAGCGCGCCTCTCATTCCGTAATCGAAAGTAGAAAACCCGGACTGACCGAGTCGTTAGTAACCCCCGTCAACAGCGCGACCGCCAACGCCCCTGTCAAAATCCGCATATTTACTCCTTGTGGTCTCGCACGGTGAAGGTGAAGAAGTAGCACGAGATTTTTTCGTTCTCAATATCCCTCAGCTCGTACCGGATTCTATCCAGACCCTCGTTGATACGAGTCACGATGAGGTCCATGAATTGGGTTAGTCCCCCACCGAAGCCGTTCAGGTTCAGAGCGCTGACGTCATGAAAAACAGCCGTCACCCCGTCTGCTTCTGGATCTTCGGTGGAAGTCATAGTGAGCGTGAGGTTGTATCTGAAATCCACCATCTCAAGCGCGCCCAACAGCAACCCCAACAACGGCAAACTCATGAATGCTCGGCTCCTCCGCAGCCGGTGAGACTGCAGTGCAGCTGAGTGGAATGAGCGCTGCTAAGCAGACAATTTTCGCAATCGGTTGCATGGTGGATCGTCCGTAATAAAAAACTCTACGCACGATATCGGCACCATTTCTCAAAAAATCAGTTTTCCTCGATACCACCCGAATGCGATACCCTCACCGCCCCACTGCGGTAAGCGGAGCAGATAGATGCATTCGAATTCATTGGGACCTCAGAGAGCAACTCCTCCAACTTGAGATGGTGTTACCGGCATGGTCAAATAAGCGATGGCCTTTTGCTACGGTGATCTCAGTTGAAGCAATATCGCGGATTGATAATCTTTTTTTCGGCAACGGCGTTGCTCTTTATCTTGGCTCAGGTATGGCACACACAATCTGCCCCGGAAGAGAAAAAGGAAGAGCGGGAACGCCAGCTCAAAGGGCTCGCGCTCATCATGGGCGCCCAGTCCGGAAAAGTATCTGACGAGTCAACTCGCGTCGATTCTGTGACCTACAGCGATGAGGTCATGCGTATCTCCTACACGCTCAGAAAATTTACAAAAGACGAAATTGATGTTGATGAGTTCGCCAAGGACGCAAGAGCGCTTGCAGCTTCTGCATTTTGTAATGAAAAAGGCTTGGGGCAATTCGTGAAATCGGGTCTTTCCATTGACCTCCTCTACAGAGATTCAACCAGTTCACCGGTAGTCGAATTTCAGATAGGCAAATCCGACTGCCTCTGACGACTACCCCTTGAAGCCCGCCTTTTTGCGGGCTTTTTTCTGCGTGTCGTACCGCAGTGAGTCTGCGCAGCTAGTCATCAATCTCGCGACCAATCCTGAATTCACTTCCCTTCGCGCCTAACGGCAACCAGCGGAGTAGATGAGTGCATCCGAGTTTTGTTGGATCAACACCTCGCCACTCTGGAGACGACCATGTCAGATCTACGCAAGCTCATCCCGGAAAGAACGCCCTGCTCAGTGCGATCTGGAACTATGCCCGGGACAAGGGTACACCTCGCTTGCCAACCCTTGCTCAGGCATCAAGGGCAACAAAGAAACCGGCCGGGACACCTACGTTGAAGGCGAGCTGATAACACGCGTCTACGACAAAGCAGACCCAGGGTTACAAGATGCGATGGACCTGGCTTACCTGACCGGTCAAAGGGACATAGACACCCGAATGATGGACGAGCGGGATGTCCGGGATGGCCAGATCTGGGTTCTGCAGGGGAAAACGAAGGCCAAAAGGCGCGGACCGCTGTCAAAATTGCGACCCGGAAACAAACAAGGGCTTGCATCAGCTTTCGCCCGCAAACCCTTGATTTAAGATGGTGCCCGAAGCCGGAATCGAACCGGCACGCCCTTACGAGCGGGGGATTTTAAGTCCCATGCGTCTACCAGTTTCGCCATTCGGGCGGTAGCGCGGTGTTGCGTTTCCCTGTTGCCGGTTCACAATCCTGACAGATTGCTGCCCGTGCAGCAGAGGGGGAAATATATACATCACTCCCCGGTGAAGCAAGTTTGCAAAGGCTGTTTTAAAGACTAAATCTTTCAGCGTGATGCAAATAAAAAAGCTCCGTAAATCATGGATCTACGGAGCTTGTTTATAGTGGAGGCCGAGGTCGGAATCGAACCGGCGTAGGCGGATTTGCAATCCGCTGCATAACCATTTTGCTACTCGGCCTCAAAGCTTTTGTTGTCAGTAGCGCAACAACAAACGCTGTACAAACTTGGAGCGGGAAACGAGACTCGAACTCGCGACCCCGACCTTGGCAAGGTCGTGCTCTACCAACTGAGCTATTCCCGCTTGGTGTGGCGCATTCTATAGAAATCAGAAGCGCCGTCAACCCTTTGATTCAAAAAAGTTTTATTTCTTTTCAACATCGGTCTTCAGATGCGGCCAGGCAGCCCGAAGGTATTGAACCATCGACCACAGAGTCAGGCCTGCCGATACCATCAGCAACGCATAACCGATGAAAACCCAAAAGCTGAAAACCTTGGGGTTGGCCAGGAGAATCACCAACGCAAGCATTTGTGCAGCAGTTTTCCATTTGCCCAGGTTCGACACGGCCACATGGGCCCGCGCACCGAGTTCGGCCATCCACTCACGCAGCGCCGATACGACGATCTCGCGACCGATGATGACGGCCGCCGGCAGTGTGAGCCACAAGTTGCCGTGTTCTTGCACCAGCAACACCAGCGCAACAGCAACCATCAGTTTGTCAGCGACAGGATCCAGGAACGCACCAAACGGTGTGCTTTGCTCCAGGCGTCGTGCCAGATAACCATCCAGCCAGTCCGTTGCTGCCGCAAAGGCAAAGACCGAACTTGAAGCCAGATAACTCCACTGGTAAGGCAGATAGAACAGCAAAATGAAGATCGGGATGAGCAGGACACGGAGAACGGTAATCAGATTAGGGATATTCATCGGCACAACTGGCTACGAGGTGAATGGGCATTCTACTCACTATGCAGGTTTGCATAAATCGACTCTGCTAGCTTTTTGCTGATCCCCGGTGCTTTGGCGATCTCTTCGATGCTTGCACGAGACAGCTCCTGCAATCCACCAAAATGTTTCAGCAAGTCCCTGCGACGGGTCGGACCTACGCCCGCCACGCCTTCCAGCGTTGACGTACGACGGGTTTTGCCACGACGCGCACGGTGCCCGGTGATTGCAAAGCGGTGAGCTTCATCACGGATCTGTTGAATCAGATGCAACGCCGGAGAATCGCCACGCAATGTGAACTCATGCGCGGCATCATTCAGATACAAAGTCTCGAACCCCGCCTTGCGAGTCGCGCCCTTCGCGACACCGAGCAGGATCAGGTCCGGCACGGCCAGTTCGTTGAGCACATCACGCGCCATCGACAACTGCCCTTTGCCACCGTCCACCAGCAGAATGTCCGGCAACTTGCCCTCCCCGTCCTTCAGCTTGCTGAAGCGCCGGGTCAACGCCTGATGCATGGCCGCATAATCATCACCGGCCGTCACGCCTTCGATGTTGTATCGACGGTAATCCGACTTGATCGCCCCTTCCGGCCCGAAGACCACACAGGACGCAACGGTTGCCTCGCCACTGGAATGACTGATGTCGTAGCACTCCAGCCGTTGCGGCGGTTCATCGAGATTCAGCACCTCGGCCAGGGCCTCGAATCGCGCGGCAACGTGCTGACGGTTGGCCAGTCTCGCGCCCAGTGCCTGTTCGGCGTTGGTCACAGCCAATTGCTGCCAGCGCGCCCTCGTTCCCCGAACCCGATGACTGATCGTCAGTTCGCGCCCGCGAAGTTCCTGGATCGCCTCGACCAACGTGGGGAAGTCATCGTGAACGACGTTGACGATCAGTTCGCTTGGCAAATCCCGCTCAGGGCTGCTGATGAAATACTGGCCAAGAAACGCCGCCATGACTTCCGCAACGTCTTCCTCGATTCCAACCTGCGGAAAGAAGTTCTTGCTCCCCAGAACCCGACCACCCCGCACACTGATCAAATGCACGCAGGCGCCACCGGGGTTGACGAAAGCAGCGATCACATCGATGTCGCCAGTCCCGCCTTCCATGCTCTGCTGATCCTGGACGCGACGCAGCAATGCAATCTGGTCGCGCAGCTCTGCAGCGCGTTCGAACTCGAGATTGATTGCAGCCTCTTCCATCGCGGTCGACAGTTCATTGGTCAACGCATGGCTCCGGCCCTCGAGGAACATCACCGAGTGCCGCACGTCTTCGGCGTAGACCTCTGGTTCGACCAGCCCGACACAGGGAGCCTTGCAGCGCTTGATCTGGTACTGCAGGCACGGACGGGTCCGGTTTTTGTAATAGCTGTCTTCACACTGACGCACGAAAAACGTCTTTTGCAGAAGACTGAGGCTTTCGCGAATGGCCCCTGCACTCGGATAAGGCCCGAAGTACTTTCCCTTGGCCTTCTTCGCGCCGCGATGGATGCTGAGACGAGGGAATTGCCCGTCAGACAGAAACACATACGGATAGGACTTATCATCACGCAACAGAATGTTGTACGGCGGCCGCCACTCCTTGATCAGCGTTTGCTCAAGCAGCAGGGCTTCGGTTTCGTTGGCGGTGATGGTCGTTTCGACCTGGGCGATTCGCCCGACGAGAGCAGCGGTTTTCGGCGCCAGCCCGGTCTTGCGAAAGTAACTGGCCAAGCGCTTCTTCAGATTCTTGGCCTTGCCGACGTACAACAGACGCGCATCGCTGTCGAACATGCGATAAACGCCAGGGCGCCCGCTGACAGTCGACAGGAAGGCGCCGGAATCGAATGTTTCAGTCATGGTCAGAGGCTGGCATCAACCATGCCGTGACGAACTGCCAGAAGCGTCAGCTCGACATCGCTGCTGATCGAAAGCTTCTCGAAAATGCGGTAACGGTAGGTGTTTACGGTTTTTGGCGACAGGCACAATTTGTCGGAAATGATCTGCACCTTCTGACAGCCGACAATCATCAGTGCAATCTGGATTTCCCGTTCGGACAAGGCATCGAACGGAGAATCATTGGTTGGCTGAAACGACTTGATTGCCAGTTGCTGGGCAATTTGCGGGCTGATGTAACGCTGGCCGGCAAAGACCAGGCGGATGGCCTGTACCATCTCCGGCAAACCGGCGCCTTTGGTCAGGTAGCCAGCAGCGCCCGCCTGCAGCAATCGTGTAGGAAACGGATCTTCTTCGCACACGGTGACCGCGACCACCTTGATGTCCGGATGGCTGCGCAATAGTTTGCGCGTGGCTTCCAGGCCGCCGATGCCAGGCATCTTGACGTCCATCAGCACCACGTCGGGCTTCAACTCACGGGCCTTGATAAGGGATTCTTCCCCGGACTCGGCCTGGCCGACCACTTGCAGGCCATCGATATCGGCCAGCATTCGTGTAATGCCTGTACGAACGAGATCATGGTCATCGACCACTAGCACCCTAATCAAGCAGACACCTCGCGATATGGTCTTATTGGGATGCCGGACACCTTAGCAAAAAGTGCCAGACAGACCTAGCGGCAAGCAACATATAAAAAGTTTCAATTCATCATTCAGGGCTTGCCGGCCGTGGGTTTCAGAGCACAGGTGTACTGAAATCGAGCTGCATCCTCAGGAAACATTCGTCCTCGCCCTGCACAACCATTCCTTTTCTGCGATACAGATTCTGCGCCGGATTATTCTTGAACACCGTCAGACGCAATGCCGGTCGACGTTCCTGGCGTGCAATTGCAACAACCTGATCGATCGCCCAGGCTCCTGCACCTTGTCCCTGAAATCCCTCGCAGACCTGCAATTCGCGAATATACAGCGCGCGAGCATCGCGACTGAGGCTGAAATAACCGACGGGCCTGCCATCGCATTCAATCAACCAGTTCTCGCGTCCGGCCCAGGCAAGATCGAATGCTTCGTCCTGCCACAGCAGATCGTAGTTGATGTAGTAGGGAAGCATATTCCGACAGGTGATTTCTCGCGTAAACGACAGGTCATCGGGCGATGCCGGTCGTAATTGAAAGCTTGTTTGCACATCCACCACCTGCATGACTTGCCCTCCCCTGATGCGACTTCGACGCGACTCAACCCTGAGCCGCTGAAAAGCCACAGTGTGTCACAGCCTGCCCAGGGCTCAACCGATAGAAGCCTTCCTGTACCAGCAATAGCAATTTCTGATTGCTGATGCGTATCGGGCTCTAGTAAGCTCGGCGCATTCATCGGAGACAAACCATGTTCAACGCCCTTGCACAGCTTCATGCCACCAGCGCCCAGCGCTCGGTTGCGGCTGCCTGCGTGAACAGCATCTGCGCTCCAGCCAGCTTTTATTTTGGGTATTGGTTTAGCCACTGGCGCGCCTGATACCCACACGGCGCCCATATAGACGGGTCGCCTACCAGAGAATTCTCAACCCCCGGTCGGCCTCCCGACCGGGGGTTTTGTTTTTTCAGGCCCTGAACTTTCAGCGACACACCAGACACTTGAGGAATAACGACATGAACTACGCCACTTATTACCGCTACGACAGTTTTACCGCCTGGCGATTTAGCAGCCTCCGCTCGGGACAGCCTGCCGCCTCCGATCGGTCACCCACAGGTGGCAAGCCAACACACGTAGCCAATACGACCAACTGTCGAACACCCCAATAGGGCCGAGTCGGCGGGAAAGACCCGCGACCAGCCCAGGAAGCCCGAAAATGAACTCGTCCGTTTCTGCTCTGCCACTGTCCACCCTGAATCCAGCCAACGAAGCGTTGACCCTGCGTCTGCCCAGCTCGCTGCAACTCAAGCAGCAATTGCCCCTGAGCAATGCCTTGAACCAGCAGGTTGCCGATCACCGTCAGGCAATCCGCGCCATACTCAATGGCGAAGACCACCGTTTGCTGGTCGTCGTCGGCCCTTGCTCCATTCACGACCCTGAATCCGCGCTTGAATACGCAAGCAAACTTGCTCGACTGGCCGATGAAGTCAGCGGCGAAATGCTCCTTGTGATGCGTGCTTACGTCGAAAAGCCCCGCACCACCGTCGGCTGGAAAGGCCTGGCCTACGATCCCCATCTCGATGGCAGTGACGACATGGCCGCCGGCCTGACATTGTCACGTGAACTGATGCTGGAAATGATCCGCCTCGGTCTGCCCGTTGCCACCGAACTTTTGCAGCCCATGGCGGCCGGCTACTTCGACGATCTGCTCAGTTGGGTCGCCATCGGTGCGCGGACAACCGAATCACAGATACATCGCGAGATGGCCAGCGGGCTGAGCATGCCGGTCGGCTTCAAGAACGGCACCGACGGGGGCGTGGCTATCGCCGTCGACGCAATGCGCTCGGCTGCTCATCCTCATCGCCATTTCGGCGTAGACAGCCAGGGCCATCCGGCAATCATTCCGACTTCAGGCAACCCGGATACACACCTGGTCCTGCGCGGTGGCCATCAAGGGCCTAACTACGATCGCGCCAGCGTGTCCCGAATCCATACCGAGCTGAGCCGACTGAAGATCCCGAGCCGGATCATGGTCGATTGCAGCCACGCCAACAGCGGCAAGGACCCTCTTCGTCAGCCGGAGGTTTTCAACGATGTGCTGGAACAGCGCCTCCAGGGAGACCGTTCGCTGGTCGGCATGATGATCGAGTCACATCTGTTCGAAGGATGCCAGCCGTTGAGTGCGTCGTTGCGCTATGGCGTCTCGGTAACGGATGGCTGCCTGGGCTTCACTGCCACGGAACGTCTGCTGCTCGATGCTGCGGAGCGTCTTCGGAAACCGTCCCTGGCCTGAATATGAAACCGTCCTTCCGGAGCATGCCTGCCCGGAAGGCCGCTTGATCAAGCCAGCACGCGCAGCAGTGCCACATCGGATACCTGACTGACATCATCCAGTCGCTCAATCGAATAGGACACTCGAACAGCCGTACCGACATGCTCGCGCCAGAAGCGATAGGGAACGATAAACACCAGGGGCTCAATCTCCATTCCGCTGGTTATTTCCCGATCATCACGATGAAAGAAGTGCTCGCCATCGCACTTGAGATAAACCAGTTCACCAACTTCTACCTGCGCATTGCTGATGACTACACTGACACCATCAATGGTTTTGCGTACATCCAGCGCCCCTTCCCGTGCCTCAAGCACTTGCGGTGCGGCCAGTTCGCCGCGCACCAATGGAGCAATGATGATGTTCGTGGAGCCCGATTCTCGCGGCGCTCCAGCTGCCTGTTCGATGACATATCGAACAGGCACTTCACTGCCAGGATGCGGAATGATGAATCGAGGATCGACACCGAAAAGCAGCGGCGCTCCAACAGCGAAGGACTCGACAATCAAGCTGTCGCGGAATGAGGCGCGCTCTGCAGCCCCCTGCCAGAACAATTCCACTCGATCACCCACCGACATCCCGACATAAGGCTGGAGAGTGACAGTGGTGCCTTCATTGACACGTGCCGGATCAAGATGCCCGCCAACGGCATCGTCAACCGTGGGCGGCAGCAGACTGTATGAAACGTCCCCTACATTCAGCTGGGTCCTGAGGGAGCTGACGGGTAACAACCATTTCATGCTGTTCAATGTCCAGAACACCTCCAGCGTACCGCCATCCAGCGCAGCGATATGAGAACTGCCGATGACAAAAACGATATCCCTCCCCAACTGAGCCTCGCTGACTGATCGCGCCAACTCGTGTCGATACGGCAAACCCTCGATGTCGAGACCATGCCAACTCAGTACCACTCTGTCACCGCATGCCATGTCGGGATATGGCGCGATCCGGATGACAACCCTGCTCAACGAGGGATCAAGGACACCGCCTTCCACCGATTCGAGGGTAACCGCATGCAATGAACCCGATGGTTCACGCAGACATGCGTGCCCCGATGAGCCGATCGTTGTTACGGCTAAAACATTGCCCTGTATCGCTTCTTGCACGCTCTGCAGATTCATTCGTAGCTCCACTCCATGGAAACGCCCTGCAGCTTGCCTGCTGCGTCGAAGAGCCTCTATTCAATCAGTCAGACAAGAAAAATGATGTCGTCCTTTCACACCGAGCTTCGGCGGCAATCGCATCGCAACAGGTAGGCAATGACGGAGCAAATACATTGGGCGAGGCGAAAGATGTCCAGATATTCCGATCCGGATTTCAAACTTCAAGGAGATTTCCTGCACACACCGACCCAGTTTCCGACTTCCGTGGAAGACGCTTCATACATCGAGTGCTCCAAGACTGATTTAGAGTGGCACCCGGCAAATATCGATGAGCTTCTGCAATCAAGGATGAAAAATGCAACAAGACACCACCACCCTTTACCCCATCCTCCTGGTGCACGGTTTGTTCGGATTCGAGCGTATCGGCCCATTTGAGCTGTTCCACGACGTCAGACAGGCGCTGAAGGCCATTGGTGTGCAGGTTTTCGTACCGCACTTGTCTGCCATTCACGACAATGAAGTACGCGGCCGACAACTGCTTTGCCAGATCGACTCCGTGCTTAAGGGCACAGGTGCGGTCAAAGTCAACCTGATCGGCCATAGCCAGGGCGCACTGGCTGCTCGCTATGCAGCAGCGCTTGCTCCACAAAAGGTTGCATCCGTGACATCGGTCAGCGGGCCGAATCACGGTTCGGAACTGGCGGACGTCCTGCGTAAGGCACTGATACCCGGAAAACTGCCGGAAACCGTGGCACAGAACGTGGCCACGCTGTTTTCCGACTTTCTGTGCCTGCTCGGCGGGACCAAGACACTGCCGAGAAATGCATTGGCCGCATTGAATGCCCTGACCACCGAAGGCGTCGGCGATTTCAATGACAAGTACCCGCAGGGCCTGCCGCAGAGCTGGGGTGGACAAGGCGCGGAACGGGTCAATGATGTGCGCTACTTCTCGTGGAGCGGCGTAGTGCCACCCATCAGCTTGCCAACACTCGATCCAATTCAGGATATCTGCCGGGGCCTGTCGCCATACTTCATGACCGAGCCTTTACAGAACGACGGCTTTGTCGGTCGCTACAGCTCACATCTGGGAACCGTGATCCGCTCCGATTACCCGCTTGATCATTTTCGCAGCCTTGGCAGGCCTGCGAGCGGGCTTGCCGGCACAACCGATTCGATACAGCTGTATGTCGAGCATGCCTTGCGCCTGCAGGCCGCCAACCTCTGAGAGCCTGCGTCAGACAACCGAACGGAACTTTGCCGAGAAATCGGCCACTGAATCCGGTAGGCTCCACCCTTTACTGATTTGATTGGAGATTTTCCTCATGGCCAAAGCCACTGCCCGCCACATCCTGGTTTCCAGCGAAGACAAGTGCAACGAACTCAAGGCCCAGATCGAAGCCGGCGCCGATTTTGCTGAAGTCGCCAAAGCCAACTCCACCTGCCCGTCCAGCCGTCAGGGCGGCGATCTGGGCTCGTTCGGCCCGGGCCAGATGGTCAAGGAATTCGATACCGTAGTGTTCAGCGCACCGATCAACGTCGTGCAAGGCCCGGTCAAGACTCAGTTCGGCTATCACCTGCTGGAAGTCACCAGCCGTCAGGACTGATCCTTCGTCCCTTGCGCTGTGTAACGGCCCGCCAGATGGCGGGCCGTTGTGTTTTGGTTACACCACGCGGCTGGCGAACAGTGTCGGGCTCGCGTACAACTTGCGCTTATCGATCATCCGGCTCTAAGGCTGACAATGCGACTGGCTTTTTCCACTTTGATGTTCACTGCCGTGGCTCTGCTGATGGGCGCCGCCGGTGTGAGCGCTGCACCGCAACATGCATTGACCGTTTACGGCGAACCGGCGAAGTACCCGGCCGATTTCAGTCACTTCGACTACACCAATCCTCAAGCGCCCAAGGGCGGAACGATGCGCCGTTCGGCGATCGAGATCGGTCACTTCGACCATGTCCTGCCCTACATTGACAAAGGCATCGGTGTCACCCAGATCGACGGCCTGCTGTATTCTCCTCTGGCCCAGCGCTCGATGGACGAGCCTTACACCGTCTACGGGCTGGTGGCACAGAAGATGGAGCGCTCCGAAGACGGTCTGTCCCTGCGTTTCTTCATCAACCCCAAGGCACGCTTCGCCGACGGCAAGCCAATCACCGCCGAAGACGTGCGCTACACCTACGATCTGTTGATGACCCAAGGCAGCCTACGTTATCGAACCCAGTTCGCCGACGTCAAAGGCGTCGAAGTCGAAGCGCCGCTGACCGTGCGTTTCGATTTCAAAAGCAATGAAAACCGCACACTGCCACTGGACATCGCGACCCTGCCGGTGTTTCCCGAGCATTGGTGGAAGACCCGGGATTTCGCTGGCGGGGGCGGCTATGAACCTCCGCTTGGCAGCGGCCCGTACCGGGTCGGCAAGGTCGATTCCGGACGCAGCATTACCTTCGAACGCAATCCCGACTGGTGGGGCAAAGACTTGCCGGTCAGTCGCGGGCTCTACAACTTCGACCATTTCAGCATCGAGTACTTCGGCGACACCGATGTCGCCCGTCAGGTATTGCGCGGCGGCGCCTATGACTACAACCGCGAATTTTCCGCTACCGGCTACTCGATCGGCTACGACAGCCCGGCCCTGAGCGACGGGCGCCTGCAGAAAGCTCACCTGGCAACCGAAGCACCGCAATCGGCACAAGGCTTCGTGTTCAACCTGCAAAAACCGATGTTTCAGGATCGCCGCGTACGCCAGGCACTGGCCATGCTCTGGGATTTCGAATGGAGCAATCGGCAGATGATGCGCAACATGTACATCCGCCAGCAAAGTTACTTTTCCAACAGCGCCCTCGCCGCCCGTGAACTGCCGGACGCTGCCGAACTGAAGATTCTTGAACCGTTGCGCGGGCAGATACCCGACGAGGTTTTCACCCAGGTCTTCGAGGCGCCGAAAACCGATGGCAGCGGACTGATACGTGACAAACAGTTGCAAGCACTGGAACTGCTGGAACAGGCCGGCTGGAAACCCGATGGCGACCAATTGGTCAACGCACAGGGCGAACCGTTGAGCTTCACCTTCCTGGTCAGCCAGAACGGCATGGACCGGCTGCTGCTGCCCTACAAGCGCACGCTGAAACAGATCGGCATCAACCTCGACATCCGCCGCATCGACTCTTCGCAGTACGTCAATCGCCTGATGAGCCGCGACTACGACATGATTGTCACCGGTTACCCGGTCACCACGTCGCCCGGCGGTGAGCTGCTCAATTACTTCGGCTCCGCGTCGGCCAACGATCCCGGCGCCAACAATTACATGGTGCTGAAGAACCCGGCGGTAGACACCTTGATCAACGGCCTTATCCGCGCCTCGACCCAGGCCGACATGCTGCATTACGCCCATGCGCTGGACCGGGTGCTGCAATGGAACTACTACTGGATTCCCAACTATTACCCACCGGGCACATCGACCGTGTGGTGGAACCGCTTCGGCATCCCCACCGTGCAGGCGAGCAATGACGAAGCGATCGAAAGCTGGTGGGAAATCAGCAGCACGCCGCTGACCAACCAGCAAATGACGGCCGAGAAAATCAGCCGTGGCAGACCCGGAGGGCCGCACTGATGTGGGCTTACATATTGCGGCGTCTGCTGCTGATCATCCCGACGCTGGTGATCATTCTGCTGGTCAACTTCGTGATTATTCAGGCCGCTCCGGGCGGCCCGGTGGAACAGGCCATCGCCCATCTGCAAGGGATCGGCGGCGCCAGTGTCGGTGGCGGCGCAAGCGAGACCATGAGCAGCACCTCCCGCGCCAGCCGTGGCCTCGACCCGCAACTGATCAAGGACATCGAAAAACAGTACGGTTTCGACAAGCCGGCCCATGAACGCCTGTGGCTGATGCTCAAGAACTACGCGCAACTGGATTTCGGCAAGAGCTTCTTCCGCGGCGCCACGGTCACCGACCTGATCCTGCAAAAGATGCCGGTGACCATTTCCCTCGGGCTGTGGGCGACGCTGATCACCTATCTGGTGTCGATCCCGCTGGGCATCCGCAAAGCCGTGCATCACGGCAGTCATTTCGATATCTGGAGCAGTACGGCAATCATCATCGGTTACGCGATGCCGGCGTTCCTGTTCGCGATGTTTCTGATCGTTGTGTTCGCCGGCGGCACATCGCTGAACTGGTTTCCGGTGCGCGGCCTGGTCTCGGACAACTTCGAATCATTGTCGACTCTTGGCAAGATTGCCGACTATTTCTGGCACCTTGTTCTGCCGGTGACTGCGCTGGTGATCGGCGGCTTCGCGACCCTGACCATCCTCACCAAGAACTCGTTCCTCAATGAAATCACCCGTCAGTACGTGGTCACCGCTCGCGCCAAGGGCCTGAGCGAACGCCGGGTGCTGTATGGCCACGTGTTCCGCAACGCGATGTTGCTGGTGGTGTCGGGCATCCCACAGGCCTTCATCAGCGTGTTCTTCGCCGGCTCGCTGCTGATCGAGGTGATCTTCTCCCTCGACGGTCTGGGGCGCATGAGCTACGAAGCAGCCGTGTCCCGAGACTACCCGGTGGTGTTCGGCTCGCTGTTCATCTTCACCCTGTTCGGCCTCCTGATAAAACTGATCGGCGACCTGTGCTACACGCTGGTCGATCCGCGTATCGACTTCGCCGCGAGGAACGCCTGATGTTCAAGCTCTCGCCTCTGGGCCGTCGCCGTTTCGAACGATTCAAGAAAAACCGTCGGGGCTGGTGGTCGTTGTGGTTGTTCATTGGCCTGTTCGTGATCAGCCTCGGTGGCGAGCTGATCGCCAACGACAAGCCGCTGATGGTCAGCTATCAGGGTCAATGGTACTTCCCGGTGTTCAAGCGTCACACCGAACAGGAATTCGGCGGGCAGTTGCCGTTCCAGGCCGATTACCGCAGCGACTATGTGCAGAACCTGATCCGCAAGGACGGTGGCTGGCTGCTGTTTCCACCGATCCCGTTCAGTGACGACACACCGAACTACGACCTCAACAAACCGGCGCCAAGTCCACCGACTTCGGTCAACTGGCTGGGCACCGACGACCAGGCGCGGGACGTGCTGGCACGGGTGATCTTCGGTGCGCGGGTGTCGATCCTGTTCGCCCTGATGCTGACCTTCGTCAGTGCCCTGATCGGCATCGCGGCCGGCGCCCTGCAAGGCTACTACGGTGGCTGGGTCGACTTGATGGGTCAGCGTCTGCTCGAAGTCTGGTCGGGGCTACCGGTGCTGTATCTGCTGATCATTCTTTCGGGGTTCGTCGAGCCGAACTTCTGGTGGCTGCTGGGGATCATGGCGCTGTTTTCATGGCTGGCGCTGGTGGACGTGGTACGGGCCGAGTTCCTGCGCGGGCGCAACCTGGAATACGTCAAGGCTGCGCGGGCCCTGGGCCTGAGCGACCGCAAGGTGATCTTCCGGCACATCCTGCCCAACGCCATGAATGCCACACTGAGTTACCTGCCGTTCATTCTGACCGGGGCGATTTCCACCCTGACGGCGCTGGATTTCCTGGGTTTCGGCATGCCGGCGGGCAGCGCTTCCCTGGGCGAGTTGATCGGCCAGGGCAAGCAGAACCTGCAAGCACCGTGGCTGGGATTGACGGCGTTTTTCACCCTCGCGCTGATTCTGTCCCTGCTGGTATTCATTGGCGAAGCATTGCGCGACGCCTTTGACCCGCGCTCATGAACGGATCCTTGAAATGACTGACAACCTGATCGAAATCCGTGACCTCAGCGTCGCCTTCCATGGCCAGACCGTGGTGCGCAATCTGTGCCTGGACATCCGCCCCGGCGAGTGCCTGGCGCTGGTGGGCGAGTCGGGCTCGGGCAAATCGGTGACGGCCCACTCGATCCTGCAACTGCTCCCCGACAACGAAGCCCAGACCACCGGCAGCATTCGCTATCGCGGCCAGGAGCTGGTCGGTGCCGATCCCAAGACCTTGCGCGACCTGCGGGGCAACCGCATCGCCATGATCTTCCAGGAGCCGATGACCTCGCTCAATCCGCTGCACACAATCGAAAAGCAGATCGGCGAGACCCTGCTCCTGCATCGAGGCATGGGCGGCAAAGAAGCACAGAAACGCATTCTTGAACTGCTTGAACTGGTGGGCATCCAGAAACCGAAAGAACGACTGAAGGCTTACCCCCATCAGTTGTCCGGCGGCCAGCGCCAGCGGGTCATGATCGCCATGGCCCTGGCCTGCGAACCGGAACTGTTGATCGCCGATGAACCCACCACGGCCCTCGACGTCACCGTGCAACGCAAGATCCTGGTGCTGCTCAAATCCCTGCAACAACGTCTCGGCATGTCGCTGCTGCTGATCAGCCATGATCTCAATCTGGTTCGCAGCGTTGCCCAGCGGGTGTGCGTGATGAAGGCCGGGGAAATTGTCGAGCAGGCACCTTGCGAAACCCTGTTCACAGAGCCAAAACACCCTTACAGCTGCGTGTTGCTCAATGCCGAACCCGAAGGCGAAGCATTGCCCCGGGACGAGCGTGAAAACGTGCTGGAAGTCGAAGACCTGCGGGTGGATTTCGTCGTTGGCGGCGGACTGTTCCAGCGCAAGCAATACTTGCGTGCCGTGGACGGCATCAGCCTGAACATCCAGCGCGGCAAGACCCTGGGCATCGTCGGCGAGTCTGGCTCGGGCAAGTCAACGCTGGGTCAGGCGATCCTGCGTCTGCTCGATTCCGAAGGCAGCATTCGCTTTCAGGGCGAGTCCCTCGATGGCCTTAACCAGAAACAGCTGCGACCGTGGCGTCGGCAGATGCAAGTGGTGTTTCAGGACCCGTTCGGCAGCCTCAGCCCGCGCATGTCGGTGGCGCAGATCATCAGTGAGGGGCTGGAGGTGCATTGCCAGTCCACGGCTGACGAGTGTGACGACCAGGTAATCCGGGTACTCAAGGAAGTCGGCCTCGACCCCGAAAGCCGTCACCGCTACCCCCACGAATTTTCCGGCGGTCAGCGTCAGCGCATCGCCATTGCCCGGGCACTGGTACTGAAACCGGCGCTGATCCTGCTCGACGAGCCGACTTCGGCGCTGGACCGCACCGTGCAGAAACAAGTGGTCGCCCTGCTCCGCCAGCTTCAGGAAAAACACGGCCTGACGTATCTGTTCATCAGTCACGATCTGGCGGTGGTAAGGGCACTGGCCCACGACATGATCGTGATCAAGGACGGCAAAGTGGTCGAACGCGGTGCCAGCCATGACGTGTTCGACTCACCGCAGCACCCCTATACCAAAGAGCTGTTGGCCGCGGCTCATCCGGGATAGGCATAATCGCGCCACCTGACTTCCGCCAATGGATGCCGCCATGAACACCACCGAAAGCCTCAAGGATTACCAGCGGGTTCGCACCCTGGCGATCCGTTCGTTGTTCGAGATCATCGAGCAATCCAGTGAAGGCACGGTGATTGTCGACCGCGATGCGAACATCGTCTGGATGAACGAGCGTTACGCCCGGCGCTTCGGGCTAGACTCCGCCGCCGGGGCCATCGGCAAGCCCTGCGAAAGCGTGATTCCGGGCAGCCTGTTGCGTGAAGTGGTGCGCACCGGGCGACCGATTCTGCTGGACATGCAGGACACCCCGAAAGAACCGCTGGTGGTGATGCGCCTGCCGATCCACGACGACGCCGGATCGGTAATCGGCGCCATCGGTTTTGCCCTGTTCGACGAATTGCGCACACTGTCGCCGATGCTCAAGCGCTACCTGAGCATGCAGGAGGAACTGGCCTCGACCCGTTCGCTGTTGCGCGCACGCCAGACCAAATACAACTTCGCCCACTTCATCGGTACCAGCGCTGCGAGCCTGGAAGTCAAGCGCCGTGCCCGGCGCAGCGCCAGCGCCGAGTCACCGGTTCTGCTGCTCGGCGAGACCGGCAGCGGCAAGGAGTTGCTGGCCCAGGCCATCCACGGCGCTTCGCCCCGGGCGCACAAAGCGTTTGTCAGCATCAACAGCGCGGCGATTCCCGAAGCGCTGCTCGAAGCCGAGTTTTTCGGCACCGCGCCCGGCGCCTTTACCGGCGCTGATCGCAAGGGACGCACCGGCAAGTTACAGATCGCTCAGGGCGGGACACTGTTTCTCGATGAGATCGGCGACATGCCGTTGCCGCTGCAAAGCAAATTGCTGCGGGTGCTTCAGGAGAAAGAGTTCGAACCGGTCGGCTCCAATGACGTGATCCAGAGTGATGTGCGGGTCATTGCCGCGACTTCGACGGATCTGGAGGCAGCGATCAAGCGTGGTGAGTTCCGCGCGGATTTGTACTACCGGCTTAACGTGCTGCCGATTCAGGTACCGCCGCTGCGTGAACGGCTGGACGATCTGCCGGCCCTCAGTGAAGCGATTCTTGAAGAGTTGCGCAGTCAGCATGAACTCAATCGCGAAGCGCTGGAATTGCTGGGGCAGCATGCCTGGCCGGGAAACATTCGCGAGTTGCGCAATGTGCTGGAGCGTGCGGCGCTGCTCAGTGATGACTTGATACTGACGGCGAACGACATTCGTTCTGCGATCGGTACGTTTACACCCGTTGAGCGCGCACTGCCGCCCCTGTCACAGCCTGTAACCCATGAGACCTTCAGTCAGGCGCGGGAGCGTTTTGACCGGCAGTTGATTCAATCGACCCTCGCGCAATGCGGGGGCAAGGTGATTGAGGCGGCTGAGCGATTGGGGCTTGGGCGGTCGACGTTGTACAAGAAAATGATTGCGCTCGGAATTGCAGAGTCTCAATAGAGAGACATCATTCTCAAAATCAAGACTACATCAGAAACGTCGCGAGCAAGCCCGCTCCCACAGCGGAATGCGCTCAACTGTGGGAGCGGGCTTGCCCGTGAAAGCGCCCTCCCGGCCATCGAAGTCTCTAAATGGAGACAGAATCTCGAAAAACATCATCCAAAATCAAACTAATTCCATATATTTCAATAGCTTAGCCATCTGGCACAGTTCTCGCTAAAGCCCCTTGCAGCACCCGTTCCACCCACAAAAATAACAATCGAAGGAGCACACCATGAGTGTGATCATCGCCTTGGCAGCTCTCGCGCTGCTGATGCTCGCGGCCTACCGTGGCTACAGCGTCATCCTTTTTGCCCCGATCGCCGCCCTCGGCGCCGTCCTGCTCACCGACCCGTCTGCCGTCGCCCCTGCCTTCACCGGGGTGTTCATGGAGAAGATGGTCGGTTTCATTAAATTGTATTTCCCTGTGTTCCTGCTCGGCGCCGTGTTCGGCAAGCTGATCGAGCTGTCGGGTTTCTCGCGTTCGATTGTTGCAGCCGCGATTCGACTGCTCGGCACCCGCCAGGCAATGCTGGTGATCGTGCTGGTCTGCGCCCTGCTCACCTACGGCGGCGTTTCGCTGTTCGTGGTGGTGTTTGCGGTCTATCCGTTCGCGGCGGAAATGTTCCGCCAGAGCAACATCCCCAAGCGCCTGATCCCGGCGACCATCGCCCTCGGCGCGTTCTCGTTCACCATGGACGCCTTGCCCGGCACGCCACAGATCCAGAACATCATCCCCAGCACCTTTTTCAATACCACCGCGTGGGCGGCGCCGTGGCTGGGTGTGATCGGCACAATCTTCGTGTTCTGCGCCGGCATGCTGTTCCTGCAGCGCCAGCGCAACAAGGCTCAACGTGCCGGTGAAGGCTACGGCACCGAACTGCGCAACGAACCGGAAACCGCCGAAGACCTGAAATTGCCCAACCCGTGGATCGCCCTGTCGCCGCTGCTGGCGGTGGGCATCATGAACCTGCTGTTCACCCAGTGGATTCCGCAGTGGTACGGCAAGACTCACAGCCTCGCGCTGCCGGGCATGGCTGCGCCGGTCACTACCGAAATCGCAAAGTTGACGGCGATCTGGGCAGTGCAGGCTGCTTTGCTGGTGGGCATCCTGATGGTACTGGCATTCGGTTTTAAAGCGATCAAAAGCAAGCTCGCCGAGGGCAGCAAAAGCGCGGTCAGCGGCGCACTGCTGGCAGCGATGAACACCGCGTCAGAATACGGATTCGGTGCGGTCATCGCCTCGCTGCCGGGTTTTCTGGTGCTGGCCGACTGGCTCAAGAGCATTCCCAATCCGCTGGTCAACGAAGCGATCACCGTGACCCTGCTGGCCGGCATCACCGGCTCCGCCTCGGGCGGCATGAGCATCGCGCTCGCTGCGATGTCCGAACAGTTCATCAGCGCCGCCCACGCCGCCAACATTCCGCTGGAAGTGCTGCACCGGGTGGCGGCGATGGCCAGCGGCGGCATGGACACCCTGCCGCATAACGGCGCAGTGATCACGTTGCTGGCCGTCACCGGCCTGACTCACCGTGAGGCCTACAAGGACATTTTCTGTATTACGCTGATCAAGACCCTGGCGGTTTTCGTGGTAATCGGCACTTTCTACGCCACTGGCATTGTGTGAGGTATTCATGACGACTCTTACTGGCAAGACCGCACTGGTCACCGGCTCCACCAGCGGCATCGGACTGGGCATTGCGCTGACGCTGGCCAAGGCCGGCGCCAACCTGATCCTCAACGGTTTTGGCGATGCATCGAAAGTGATTGCCGAAGTCGAGCAGTACGGCGGCAAGGTCGGCCATCACCCGGCAGACGTCAGCAGCCCCGAGCAGATCGCCGACATGATCGCCTACGCCGAGCGCGAGTTCGGCGGCGTGGACATTCTGGTCAATAACGCCGGTATCCAGCATGTCGCGGCGGTTGAAGAGTTTCCGGTGGAGCGCTGGGATTCGATCATCGCCATCAACCTGTCGTCAGTGTTTCACAGCACCCGGCTGAGCCTGCCGGGCATGCGCGCCAAAGGCTGGGGGCGGATCGTCAACATTGCCTCGGTGCATGGTCTGGTCGGTTCAACCGGCAAAGCGGCGTATGTGGCGGCCAAGCATGGTGTGATCGGCCTGACCAAAGTGGTCGGCCTGGAAACCGCCGCCAGCAACGTCACCTGCAACGCCATCTGCCCGGGCTGGGTGCTGACGCCGCTGGTGCAGAAGCAGATCGATGATCGCGCGGCCAAGGGTGTTGATCCGCAACAGGCGCAACACGACCTGCTGGCCGAAAAACAGCCATCACTGGAATTCGTCACGCCGGCACACCTGGGTGAACTGGTGCTGTTTCTGTGCAGCGAGGCCGGCAGTCAGGTACGAGGCGCCGCGTGGAATATCGATGGCGGGTGGCTCGCGCAGTAAGCGTGCAACTGATCGCTCCCACACTGTCGTGGGAGCCTTCTGACAAACAATAAGAGGCAAACCATGTCCGACATCCTCTGGCAGCCCGATGCCAAACGCATTGCCCGGTCCCGCATGGACGGCTTTCGGCGCTTCATCATTCAGCGCCATCACGTGCACCTCGATGACTACCCTGCCCTGCACCAATGGTCCATCGACCATCGTGAGGCCTTCTGGCAGGCGATCGTGGATTTCTTCGGTATCAGCTTTCACACCCAGCCCGATGCGGTCCTGCGCGAAGGCTTGAAAATGCCCGGTGCCGAATGGTTTCCCGGCGCTACGTTGAACTTCGCCGAACACCTGTTGAGTCGACGGGACGATGCCGTCGCTGTGATCGCCATCGCGGAAAACGGTCAGCGTGAACTCTTGACCTGGGCCGAACTGGCCCGGCAAGTCGCCGGATTCCAGGCCAGCCTGCAAGCGGCCGGCGTGGTGCTCGGCGACCGGGTCGCAGCCTGCATGCCCAACACCTGGCAAACCCTGGTGGCGATGCTCGCGACCACCAGTCTCGGGGCGATCTGGTCCTGTTCCTCGCCGGACTTCGGCACCCACGGCGTGATCGACCGTTTTGGCCAGATCGAACCGAAAGTGCTGATCACTTGCGCCGGCTACCGTTACGCCGGCAAGGAGATCGACCAGACCGTCAAGGTCAACGAAATCCTCGAACAGCTGCCGACCTTGCAACAGCTGATCATCGTGCCGTACGCACGCCCTCACGCCCATGCCACGGATTACCGGACACCCGCCAACGTCACGTTGTGGGACGACTTCTATGAACCCGGCGATGAGCCGCAGTTTGTCCCGGTGCCGTTCGACCATCCGCTGTACGTGCTGTATTCCAGCGGCACCACCGGCGTGCCGAAGTGCATCGTTCACAGCACCGGTGGCGTGTTGCTGCAACACGTCAAGGAGCACGGTTTGCATGTGGATCTGGGCCCCGGCGACCGATTGTTTTACTACACCACCTGCGGCTGGATGATGTGGAACTGGCTTGTGTCGGCGCTGGCGGTCGGCAGCGCGGTGGTGCTGTACGACGGTTCACCGTTCTATCCGGACAAGCAGCGATTGCTGGAGCTGCTCGACGACGAGCAGGTCAGCGTGTTCGGCACCAGCCCGAAGTTCCTCGCGACCCTGGAAAGCAGCGGCATCAAGCCCCGTGAAAGCCATGACCTGAGCCACCTGAAAACCTTGCTCTGCACCGGCTCTGCGCTATCGCCGCAGAGTTACGACTTCGTCTATCGCGACTTCAAACCGGACGTCTGCCTGTCCTCAATGTCTGGCGGTACGGACATCGTGTCCTGCTTCGTCAACGGCAACCCGATGTCGGCAGTTCGCCGGGGCGAAATCATGGGCAAGAGCCTGGCCATGGCGGTTGAAGTATGGAACGACGCCGGGCAACCGGTGATTGGTGAGAAAGGCGAACTGGTGTGTACCCGGCCGTTTCCGGCCATGCCCATCGGACTCTGGAACGACCCCGATGGCCAGAAGCTGCGCAAATCCTATTTCAGCCTGTTTCCTGGCGTCTGGGCCCAGGGCGATTACGCCGAAGAGTTGCCCCACGGCGGGATGTTGATTCACGGGCGCTCCGACGCCGTGCTCAACCCCGGAGGCGTGCGCATCGGTACAGCGGAAATCTATCGGCAGGTGGAGAAAGTCCCGCAAGTGCTGGACAGCGTCGCCATCGGCCAGCAATGGCAGGACGACGTGCGCGTCGTACTGTTCGTGCGCCTCAAGGAAGGCGTAACGCTGGATGACGCTCTGCAACAGCAGATCCGCCAGGTGATCCGCGCCAACACCACACCGCGCCATGTACCGGCGAAGATCGTCGCGGTCACGGACATTCCGCGCACCATCAGCGGCAAAGTGGTCGAGCTGGCCGTGCGCAATGTGGTGCATGGCGAAAAGGTGAAGAACACCGATGCCTTGGCCAACCCTGAAGCGCTCGAACAATTTCGCGATCGGCCAGAGCTGGACCACTGAACCCGCGCACCTGTGCAAAGTGCACGGGTTGTGCTGCAGCAGGACTACTCAGAACGGTTCAGGGTCAGCAACACCGGCCCTGCAATCGCACCTTTACCCCGTGATGCCAGGCTCTGTTCGAGGGTGTAGAGGTTGCGTTCGAATCCGGGGTTATCGGTGTAGTACTGGTCAAGCAACGTGATCACCAACACCAGCGAGTCAGCGTTCTCGAGCGCTTTCGCTGGCGGAAGGAATTGCGTCGTGGCGCCTTCCACGTCCGTTGGCAGCCTGCCGCCGGCGAGCTCAAGCAATGACGTCACGTCCAGCGACTGTTCCTTCGCCTCTTTTTCTGCAACATCGCTGGCGTAACAGACATCTGTCGTCTGAGCGGCGCCATGCAGCATTTCGTGAATCAGGTCATCCGCCACGACGTCATGGTTGTAGCCGTGTCCGATGAAGTGAGCGTTCAGGTTGTGGGTGTAGATCTCCATGAACACCAGACTTGAGCGCTCGTTGCTGTCGGCAGCGATCCATTGTCTGTACAGCTGGTTGTTGAAGGCAGCGATATTGCCGCTGTCCCTGTATTGGTCGAGCACCAGATTACTCAGCGAAAAACCGGCGAAATCGGTACGTATCAGCTTCAGGTACTTCAACACCCGCGCTTTGATATCCGTAACGTTGCTACCCAAAAACGCTTTGATGATGAAATCGCCATTCTCGGCGAAGTCGTGATCGCTGAAAGCCTTGATCGCCTTTTCGATCTTGGCTCTGGCCTTCGGCAAACTTTTCTCGATCACGACGCGGGTGTAATCAAGCGGCAAGGTCTTATGGAATCGATTCAGTCTGAAAGGGGCATCGATTGTGAAATCCCTCAGTTTCGGCCCCCAGGCCTTGCCGGTGCGATCAAGTGCATACCAGTAGAAGTCTTTGCGCGCAGCCAGTACGGTCAGTGTTTCTGCACTCGCGGTTTTTGGCCGCCAGGTTCCTTTCCCAACCATGAGCCGGTGGCTCGCATCGAACCACTGCGCGGATTTGTGAGTACCTTTGACATGCCTCATTTGTGACTTGGCCAGCGCGATGATCTCCTGGGCCTGCCGACTCAGGCGCATTCCGCCCCTGTAGACCAGCTTGCCCGTGCCTCGGACAACCGAAGGCAGATCATCCAGCGGATTGAAAATGGAAATCCCGGTGGCAATGGCCAACCTGGAGAGATGCCCCAGTTTGAGCGACAGCGTAGAAGCCCTGGACACGATCGAAGTTGTTTTACCGACCACGCCAGCAACGGTGCCCACCAGGGCAATGGCATCCATCGCACAACCGTAGACACCATCGATAACCTTGTTGTAATCGCCGGAGCTCAGGTCCTGGATGCACTTCTTGAACGGTACGGCGAGGTCCACGATGTATGTCGCGACAACCTCCCCTTTGGCGCGTTCCTGTTCAAGCGCGGTGGGTGTCATGACACTTGTCTTCAACTGTTCGAACGTCATCAATGGATGGCGGGACACGATGAGCGCCGCGATCTGTTCAATTCTCGGATCAGAGAAATTTTTGTACTCACTGTGATTCGGAGTCGTGGGCATGGCCGGCGCAGGCAGTGTGATCAGCCGGTCGATGATCGCTTCGCTGCTGGTGACCCGAAAATCGTTCGCAACGCCCTCGATGTAACACTTGCGATTGATGGGCAGACGCTGCCTCGGCGCGGGTGAATCCGCAGAATGCAGGTCACCCTGGAAATCCGCCCTCGCCGGTGACTCGAGTTTGCCGCTTTGAACAATGAGATTGCCCAATTGATCGTTGCGATGGATTTCGCCGCGCAAGGTAAACAGCTCATAGCAGCGCAACGTGCCGCCATGGGAGACGCACATCACAATGCCGAAGCGCCCGGTGGCAGCATCCTTGTTCGCCTGGCTCTCCCAGGATGCCCTGTGAGCCTGTCCCTCACCCAATGGAATGGTCCGGGTATTCACCGCCGAATCGCGCACCGTAAAAAATGTCAGCTCGCCGCGCAGCAACTCTTGCAGGTCGAAAAAAGACAAGCGCGCCAGCGACAGTTTGAGGGTGGTGGTCAACGCTGTGTTCAAGGCAGCCAGATAACCGTTCAATTGATAATCGAACTCGACGTTGTTGTCCGCCAGCTGCAGCAGTTTCGGATAGCGGCGATAAATGCTCACCACCCCGGGATCGTAAAGCGCAGGCCTCTTGTGACCGGAAATCTCGCTCAGTAAATCGGTCGACGTGCTGTCGGGAAAGACAGCGCGCAAGTCCCACTCCTGCTTGGTGAGATCGCCGGACATGTGCAAATCGATCATCGACATGAGGGTCGGCGAAGCCCAAAGGCCCGGGCGCTGGTTGAGCAGTGGCCGATCCAGAAAGTCGCAGCCTGGGGCCGCACGCTCGAGTGCCGCCCTGGCGATGGATCTGCGGTCGGGCAGCGGTGCTGCATAGGCGATGCCGACCTGTGAGAAATTCGCGACGTATTGCTGATAGGCCAGGACAGCCTTTTGCGTCGCCGCCTGCTCGTCCTGTTTCAAATCGGCTCCAGTGACGACCCCGTTGACCAGCGCCCAGTCCACGACCGGATCGATCAAGGCCAACGCATGCACATCGGCCAGCGCCTGGCTGACGGGTTCCAGTCGGGCGTAAGCCATGATCTGCGAATAAGTCATCACTCGCGCAGCACCTTGAACCACGGCTTCGACCAAAGCCACACCGCGACAGAAAGCAAC
This sequence comes from Pseudomonas sp. R43(2017), assembly GCF_002112345.1. Lineage (NCBI taxonomy): Bacteria > Pseudomonadati > Pseudomonadota > Gammaproteobacteria > Pseudomonadales > Pseudomonadaceae > Pseudomonas > Pseudomonas sp. R43(2017). The sequence goes on along the minus strand of NZ_NEHJ01000001.1, from coordinate 154,133 downwards.
CCACTCGAGCGACCCGATCGCCATGGAAGTCGGAATCTGTCTGACGATAAATTCAGGTGCGATCCGCGCCAGGCACAAGTGAATCGCCAAGGGGGCTGCGTCATGGCTGACCCATTGATTGGCAACCATGTGCTGGCGCAACCCCTCCAGAACGACAGCTGCAGGCCTGCCGAGACCGTGTGGCGAGTACATTTCGTAACTGCCGACCGACTTCCGGTTCTGCTGCTTGCCGATGAAAGGATTGATGTCCAGCAACAGCGCGGTGGCCAGCAACTGCCCCGGTAGTTGAGCCGTGAATGCCTGGCCCGCCCCTGATCCGAACCATTCGAGTTTCTGCAGGCACGACCGTGCCCAGTCTTGCGAAGCCGGATGCTCGATGATTTGCGCTAACAACACAGCCGCATTGTCATGCACCGCCGCCCCGATCCCGGAAGTGGATAACAGATACTCCAGCAACCGGGTGTTGCCGGGCACTTCCTGACGGGTGAGTTTTTTTACAAGAAGGCACGTTTCGGCAGACAGCGTGACAAGCGAGGGGTCATCCGCAGCAAGTTGCCCCCAATAGTTGCCGAGGCTATCGACTTCCGGAAAGTCAAACTCGAAATATTCAATGAGATTAGTCAGCTGCGCCTCGGTGCCTGGCACATCGAAGCCATGAAACCCGAGCCACTGTTCGACTGTGATTTCATCGTCCGTCCATACATACCCGCCCGCTGCGCCGGCAACTTCTGCGATTACGGACAATAAATCGTGATCAAACCCCAATCCCTTTAAATGGCTGTGTTCCTTGAAGTCGATCCAGCCATCAGGAGCGAACACCTCCATTTTTCTGGATTGTGAAACGCAGATGGGAGGCCGGTCATCCGTCGTCAAACCAAGCAACAGGCTCCGCATGGCGACCGTGCGGGTCAGGTTGATCAGCAGCATCTGGCCCGGCGCATGGATCTGATACAAGGACGAGTTGTTCTTCAACTCGATCTGGTAGTCCCACCCCAGAATCTGCTGCTCCACCGGGTAACTCGCAAGGCACGACTTCAATTCAGCCAGCACCAGACTGCGCTCCACGGCGTCCGCTTCCAGGTACTGCCGCATGTTCGTACGGACAGCGTGTCTGTAAAACTTTTCTTCCCTTTCAAAACTCATACCGCTCCCTCCAAAAATCAACGAATCCGTTGGATCGGGGCGATATTAATTTCGGCCGACAAGCTTTGTTGCCGTTATGTATGAGGTCAGGTTTCAGGCTACACAATCAGTATCAATCTGCACGCTCAGTCCACCAGCCCCCAGTCTCCAGCACTGGAATCAGACGCAACGCCCTGGCGCTCGAGTTTTAACTTCAACTTCAGATTATTGGCTGAGTCAGCATGTTTAAGTGCCTCCTGAGCACCGAGCACACCTTCCACCACCAACTTGTAAAGTGCGTCATCAAACGTCTGCATCCCCAGTTCTGCAGACTTTTCCATGATGGTCTTCAACTCCCCGAATTCATTTCGCCGGATGAGATCGGCAATGGTGGGTGTACCCAACATGACTTCCACGGCAGCCCTGCGTTGCCCGTCAAGTGTGCGTACCAGACGCTGGGACACGAAGGCCTTCAAATGATTGCCTAATACGTGCAGCAACTGCGGGCGGCGCTCTTCTGGAAAGAAATTGATGATCCGGTCCAGTGCCTGATTGGCGTTGTTGGCATGCAGCGTCGAAAGCACCAGATGCCCGGTTTCTGCGAATGCCAGCGCATGCTCCATGGTCTCGCGATCGCGTATCTCGCCAATCAGCACTACGTCCGGGGCCTGGCGCAGGGTGTTTTTCAACGCCGCATGAAAACTTCGGGTATCGACGCCGACTTCCCGCTGGTTGATGATCGAGCGCTTGTGCCGGTGAATGTATTCCACCGGATCTTCTATGGTGATGATATGTCCGCTGCTGTGGCGGTTGCGATGATCGATCAGGGCGGCCAGGGAGGTGGACTTGCCCGAGTCGGTGGCGCCGACGAACAGGATCAGCCCCTGCTTGAGCATCACCGCTTCCAGCAGTACAGACGGCAGTTTGAGGTCTTCGAACCGGGGGATATCGAGCTTGACGTTGCGGATCACGATCGACACGTCGTTACGCTGCTTGAAGATGTTGACCCGAAATCGCCCGATGCCCGTGCGGGAGATTGCCAGGTTCATTTCCAGGTCCCGGTCGAACTCCCGGCGCTGCTCGGCGTCCATCAGGGACGCGGCGACAGTTGCCACCTCACCGGGTTTGAACGGTTGTTCGCCCAGAGGCATCAGCACCCCGTCAAACCGCGCGCTCGGCGGTGCGCCCGTGGACAGGAACAGATCCGAGCCGTGACGGCTCGCCAGTTGTTTGAGCAGTGCGTCGATTTCCATGGCCAGTAACACCCGCGAAGCTTTCAATGAACACAAGACCGTGCGTCGTGACGCGACGGGCCTTTCAGCGTCTACCGCACTAGGATAGTAGACGCCGCCTCACCGACCGACGCTCAGGACTGATGTGATGAACGCTGTACCGAACACCAACGACGCCCAGGCATTGATCGCCCGAACCGACTGGAGCCGCAGCCCGCTCGGCAGCGCCGGTACCTGGCCGCAGAGCCTGCGCACCGCGGTGGACATCGTGATTCACTCGCCGATGCCGATGCTGCTGTTGTGGGGTCCGCAGCTCACCCAGATCTACAACAACGGCTTCGCGGTACTGGCCGGCAACAAGCATCCACACGCTTTCGGACAGCCGGCGCACCAGATATGGCCTGAACTTCGAGACTTTACTGACCCGATTTACAGCGCCGTCCTACAAGGCCAGGTGCGAACCTACAGTGAACGACGCTTCACCCTGCAACGGGACGGCAAGGAGTCCGACTTCTGGCTGGACCTGACTTACAGCCCGATTCGCGACGAAAGCGCGCAAGTGGCCGGCATTCTGGTCACCGCCATCGAGACCAACGAACGCCGACGCATCGCCCTGGAACTCAAGCAGCGTTCCGAAGATAGCCTCAAGGCGCAAAAACAGACCGAGGAGCGCCTGCAACTGGCGCTGGCAGCCACCGACGCGGTCGGCACCTGGGACTGGGACATCGGTCAGGACCGTTTCATCGCCGATGCGCACTTCGCCCAGTTGCACGGGGTCGACCCGGCACTGGCCAGTCAGCTGCCGATCAGTGAATACCTGCACGGCGTGCATCCCGAGGACCGCGCGCTGATCGCCCGCAGCATCAAACATTGCATCACCCATGGCACCGAATACGCTGAGGAATATCGCCTGTTGCAGGCCAATGGCGACGTACGCTGGGTATTTGCGCGCGGGCGTTGCTACAAGGATCATCACGGGCGGCCAATGCGCTTTCTCGGCGCGGCGCTGGATCTGACCGAGCGCAAGCACACCGAGCAGGCCCTGCGCCAGAGCCAGACCGAGCTTCAACTGATCATCAACGCGATGCCGATCCTTATCAGCTACGTTGACCGCGAAGAGCGTTTTCGCCTGAACAACGCCGCGTACCTGGACTGGTACGGGCTGACCCCGCAGGAGCTGTACGGTCGCACGATCCGCGAAGTGATCGGCGAAGAGTCCTACTTTCTGCGTGCCCCGTACATCGCCGAAGCCCTGGCCGGCCGCCCTTGCTCGTTCAGTCTTTACACCCCTCATCGCGATGGCACTCAACGCCACGCCTTGATGAACTACCTGCCACGCCACGGCCCGGACGGCGCGGTGAACGGTTTCTACATCTTCGTGATCGACGAGACCGAACGCAAAAAGACCGAAGAAGCCCTGCGCAACCTCAATGAAACCCTTGAGGAACGCGTCAGCGCGCGTACCGAGCAACTGGCCCAGGCCAACCAGCGCCTGCAAAACGAAATGTTCGAACGCGAACGCGCCGAAGATGCCCTGCGCCACGCGCAGAAAATGGAAGCGGTCGGTCAGCTCACCGGCGGTATCGCCCATGACTTCAACAATATGCTGACCGGGATCATCGGCAGCCTCGACCTGATGCAGCGCTACATCGCCAGTGGCCGCGCCGACGAGATCGGCCGGTTCACCGACGCGGCCGTGTCATCGGCCAATCGCGCCGCGGCGTTGACCCACCGCTTGCTGGCGTTCTCCCGGCGCCAGTCGCTGGATCGCAAGACCTTGAACGTCAATGAACTGATCCATTCGCTGGAAGACCTGATCCGCCGCACCAAAGGCGACCCGATCGAACTGACCTTGCGCCTGGCCGACAACGTCTGGCCCGTCAGTACCGATGTCAGCCAATTGGAAAACGCCCTGCTCAACCTGGTGATCAACGCCCGCGACGCCATGCCGGATGGCGGTGAGCTGCTGATCGAAACGGCCAACGTTTATCTCGATGGCAACGACATCACCACCCTCGAGCCGGTCAAGGCCGGTGATTACCTGATGCTGGCGGTCAGCGACAACGGTACGGGCATGACGCCGTCGGTGCGCTCCAAGGCCTTCGATCCGTTCTTCACCACCAAGCCGATTGGCCAGGGCACCGGGCTCGGGTTGTCGATGATTTATGGCTTTGCCCAGCAATCCGGCGGGCACGTCAGCCTCGACAGCCTGCCGGGCCAGGGCACCTGTGTGCGCCTGTACTTGCCTCGCCTGCATTCTCTGGTGGCGGAGCCGGCGGTGACTGAAACGGTGACACAGACACCCGCCGTCGCGACCGGCGAAACCGTAGTAGTGGTCGAGGATGATCCTGCGGTGCGCATGCTGGTCATGGACCTGCTCAAAGAGCTGGGTTATCGCGCCCATGAAGCTGAAGACGCCAAAGGTGCCCTGCCGTTGCTCGAATCCGACCTGCGTGTCGACCTGCTGGTGACTGATGTCGGGCTGCCCGGCATGAACGGCCGGCAACTGGCGGAAATCGCCCGCCAGCACCGTCCGGGGCTCAAAGTGTTGTTCATGACCGGCTATGCGCAGAAAGCCGCCGAACGCCAGGGTTTCCTGGAGGACGGCATGGACATGGTGGCCAAGCCGTTCTCCATTGATCTTCTGGCTGGCAAGATCCGTACGATGATCAGCCAAAACCCGTGACTTGAGGCATAATCCGCGCCCCGCCGTCACCCCGCTACAGGTATTGCACGATGAAAGCCCAAGCCCGCCACATTCTGGTCAAGACTGCCGATGAGGCTGAAAAACTCAAACAACGCATCGCCAACGGTGAAGCGTTCGATGTGCTGGCGAAGAAGTTTTCGACCTGCCCGTCCGGCAAGCGCGGCGGCGATCTGGGTGAAGTGCGACCGGGACAGATGGTCGGCGCCATCGACGCAGTGATCTTCAAAAAACCGCTGCGCACCGTGCACGGGCCGATCAAGAGCAAGTTCGGCTATCACCTGGTGCAGGTGTTTTTCCGCGACTGATCCAGTGCCCTGAACGCGCAGCTTCGGCAGCGCCTTCAGGGATCGGACTCATTCCCTGGGGATCAGTGCTCCAGGCACTTGAATCACCCGGCTGGCCAACCGATGCCCCGCCTCCGCCGCTTGCGCAGGACTTGCGCCCGACAAGCGACTGGCCAGATACGCCGCACTGAACGAATCCCCCGCCGCCGTGGTGTCCACCACCTTCTCGACCTTCTGTGCCGGCACTTCGAACGCCTCCCCGTCGCAACGGATCAGACAGGCTTCGGCACCGCGCTTGAGCACCACTTCCGGCGTGCCAATCTGCGCGTACGCTTCAAACACCGCATCACAATCTTCGAAATGGAACAGCGCCTGTTCGTCGTCCACCGTCAGTAACGCCAGATCCACGTGAGGCAACACGCTGCGATACGCCGCCCGCGCCTCTTCTACCGAGGCCCACAGCCGTGGCCGGTAATTGTTGTCGAAGACGATCCGCGCATCGCGCTGGCGGGCTTCGATCAAGGTATCGATCAGTTTCTCCCGACCCAGCGCACCGAGTACCGCCAGCGTGATACCGCTGAAATACAGCACGTCGTAATCCGGCAGCGCTGCCAGAATCGGCGCGGCGGCGGGCGTGGTGAAGCAGTCGCGAACGGCGGCTTCGTTGCGCCAATAGAGAAAGCGACGTTCGCCGGCAGCGTCGGTCTGGATGCAATACAGGCCCGGCAAACGACCGGTCAAGCGCTGGACCAGATCCAGGCCAATGTTTTCAGCCGCCCAACTGCGGCACATGGCGTCACTGAAGCTGTCATCGCCCAGCGCAGTAACGTAATCGACCTGCGCCTTGTCACCCATGGCGCGGGACAGATAGACCGCCGTGTTCAGCGTATCGCCGCCAAAACTCTGTTGCAGGCTGCCGTCGGCACGCTGCTGAAGCTCGATCATGCATTCCCCGATCAGGGCAATGCGCGGGGTGTTCGGACCCAATGGACTGAGCGTGTTCATCAGAAACAGGTTTCCATGGTTTCGATCACCGACAGCTGCTCGTCCACCAGCAGCCCCACGCGCCACTTGTCGAAAGTCAGGCATGGGTGCGAAGTACCGAAGGAAATGATGTCGCCGACGCGCAATTCCACGCCCGGCGCCACGGTCATGAACGCGTGCTGGTCCATCACCGCCGTCACCTTGCAGGCACCGACATCCTCGCCCACCGCTGGCAGCACGCCGGCCTTGTAGCGCAGCAACGGCACCGGCATGCCCGCATCGAACGCCACGTCACGCTTGCCCAGGGCAATCACGGCAAAGCCCGGCTCCGGCATCGATTGCACATGAGCCCAGACTTCCAGCGCCGGGCGCAGGCCTTCATGCAGATCGCTGCGACGGTCGAGTACGCAGCACTGGGCTTCCTTGTAGATGCCATGGTCGTGAGCCACGTAACTGCCGGGACGCAACACGCTGAGAAAACGCCCGCCAGCGTTCTGCGCTTCGAACGACTCGGCGATCAGGTCGTACCAGGCCGAACCCGACGCGGTGATGATCGGTTTGGCGATGGCGAACGCGCCGCTGTCCTGCAATTGCACCGCCAGACGCACCAGCGAGGCGGCGAATTCACGGATGCCGCTGACAGCGTGATCGCCATGGATCACGCCTTCGTAACCTTCGATACCGGTCAGGGCCAGCGCCGGTTGCGCGCCAATGGCCTTGGCCAGTTCGATGACTTCCTGCTCAGTCCGGCAACCGCAACGACCGCCGACCACACCGTATTCGATCATCACGTTCAGGCGTACGCCGCGTGATGCGAAGTAAGCGCCCAGATCGGCGACATTGTCCGGGTGATCGACCATGCAATAGAAATCGAAACCCGAATCGGCCGCCAACAGATCGGCGATCAACGCCATGTTCGGCGTGCCGACCAGTTGGTTGGCCATCAACACCCGACGCACGCCATGGGTGTAAGCGGCACGTGTCTGGGTGGCACTGGCCAGGGTGATACCCCAGGCGCCGGCGTCGAGCTGACGACGAAACAGCGCCGGGGTCATGCTGGTCTTGCCGTGGGGCGCGAGTTCGGCGCCACTGTCGCTGACAAACTTTTGCATCCAGTGGATGTTGTGCTCCAGCGCTTCGCGGTGCAGTACCAGCGCCGGCAGGCTGATGTCACGCACCAGTTGCGCGCCAATGGCGGCATCCCCCTTTTCCACGGCAGCAGTGTTGTTGGCAGTCGTCATGGTCGAACTCCTCACAGTCGCGTCCGCTGGCGGGCGCAGTTATTCGTTGATACGCCGGGCGAGGCTGTTGGCGCTCTCGATCAGAACCCGGCGATAGTCGTTGTAGTTGGTTTTGGCATCTGCGCGCGGTGCGACGATGCACAGGGTGCAGATGGCCACGCCGCTCGGGTCTTTGACCGGCGCGGCGAAGCAATGGGTAAAGGTGTCGGCGACACTGTCGAACGAGAAGAAACCGTCGATGCCGGCCTGACGGATTTCCGCGAGAAAGGTCTCCATCGGCAGGCGTTCGCCACCGGGCAGGATGAAGTCGTCGGGGTCTATCAGGTCGCTGATCTGCTGGTCACTCAAGTGCGCCAGCAGCAAACGTCCGGACGCGGTCCACGGAATCGGCGCGTTCTCGCCGATATCGGAAGAAATGCGGAAATGTCGCTCGCCCTCCTTCATCAGCGCCACCGTGTATTTGCGCCCGTTGAGCAGGCACATCTGCGCGGTTTCCCGGGTCTGGCTGACGATCTCCTGCAAAGCATGATCGGCCTCGCGACTGAGGTCGAAATGCCGCAAGTGTGCCTGGCCGAGGAAGTACAACTGACGACCGAGATAGACGTGACCGTCCTTGCCCACCGGCTCCAGAATCCGCCGCTCGAGCAACGACGCCACCAGTTCGTAGACCGTGGATTTCGGGCTGCCGATGCCGTTGGCGATGTCGTTGGGGCGCAGTGGCTGGCCGATCTCCTTGAGGAAATCGAGGATATCGAACGCCCGGTCCAGACCGCGTGCCCGGCGCTTGATGGTGTCTTCGGTCATTTCTGTTGTTCCCATAAAAGATGCCGGGATGGTAACTGGCCCTTGGCGTTGTGTCAGTGGGATCGCGGCCCTCACCCTCTCCCCGAGGGAGAGGGCTAGGGTGAGGGGGCTACGGCCTCAGCAACGCCACATCTCTCAAGCCTTTTTCTTGTACGCAATGCAATCGATCTCGACCTTGCAGTCCACCATCATGCTCGCCTGCACACAGGCCCGGGCCGGTGCGTGTTCGGGCTTGAAGTACTCGCCGAAGACTTTGTTGAAACTGCTGAAATCCCGCGGATCGTCCAGCCACACCCCGGCACGGACCACATCTTCGAGGCCATACCCAGCCTCTTCGAGAATTGCGATCAGGTTCTTCATGGTCTGGTGCGTCTGCTCGACGATGCCACCGACAATAATCTCGCCATCCACCGCCGGCACCTGGCCGGAAACATGCAGCCAGCCATCGGCCTCGACTGCGCGGGCGAATGGACGTGGCTGGCCGCCAGCGGCGGTGCTGCCGGTGCCGTAACGCGTAATGCTCATGGATGTGTCTCCTGATTGAAAAAGTGAAAAGTCAGAACCGCGTGCTTTTGAGAAATTCCGCCAGCCGCGGCGATTGCGGACGCTCGAACAGTTCCTTGGGAGGCCCCTGCTCTTCGATGCGTCCCTGATTCATGAAAACGATCTTGTCCGAGACCTCGAAGGCAAAGCGCATTTCGTGGGTCACCAGCAACATGGTCATGCCGTCCTCGGCCAGGCCCTTGATCACGTTCAGCACTTCACCGACCAGTTCCGGGTCGAGGGCCGAGGTGACTTCGTCGAACAGCATCAGGCTCGGGTTCATCGCAATCGCCCGGGCAATCGCCACGCGCTGTTGCTGACCGCCGGACAACTGGCCGGGAAAGTGATTGCGCCGCTCCAGCAGGCCGACCCGCTCCAGCCATTTCTCGGCCAGGACCACGGCTTCGTCCTTGTGCATCTTTTTCACCTTGAGCAAACCCAGGGTGACGTTCTGCAACGCGGTGAGGTGCGGAAACAGGTTGAATTGCTGGAACGCCATGCCGGTCATCGCCCGATGACGTGCAATGACTTTTTCCGGGTGACGCACGCGTTTGCCGTTGAGTTCGTCATAACCGATGGACTCGCCGTCGAGCAGGATTTGCCCGCCCTGGAATTCCTCCAGCATATTCACGCAGCGCAGCAGCGTGGTCTTGCCCGAACCGCTGGAGCCAATCAGCGTCACCACGTTGCCGCGCTGCATGCTCAGGTCGACGCCCTTGAGCACTTCGACCGCGCCGTATTGCTTGTGCAGGCCACGGATGTCCAGCAGGGGCTGGCCATTCTGGACGTTGGAAACTTGAGCTTGAGTCATGGCAGGGCCACCCGCTTTTCAATATGCCGGCCGAGTAATTCGATGCCGTAGTTGATGACGAAGAACAGAAAACCGGCGAACAGATAAAACTCCAGGGTCATGAACGTCCGGGCGATGATCTGCTGGGTGCTGAGCAACAGCTCGGCCACGCCGATCACCGACAGCAAGGTCGAGGCCTTGACGATTTCCGTGGACGAGTTGACCCAGGTCGGCAGGATCTGCCGCAGCGCCTGAGGCAACAGCACGTAGCCGAGGGACTGATAGAACGTCAGGCCGATAGCCTTACTGGCCTCCATCTGCCCACGCGGCAAAGCCTGCAACGCACCGCGCACGATTTCGGCCACGTGGGAGCCGCAAAACAGCGTCAGACCCAGGGCACCTGCCTGAAACGCGCTGATCTGCCAACCGAACGCCGGCGCCATGTAGAAGCAGGCCAGCACCAGCACGAACACCGGGGTGCCGCGAATCAGGTCGACATAAAAGCGGAACGGCGCGCGCATCCAGAACTTGCCGTAGGTCAGCACCAGACCGGCAAATACACCGATAACCGTGCCGAACAGAATGGCCAGCGCCGACACCTGCACACTGGTCAGAAAGCCTTGCCACAAGGCTTCGCGGGCAATCCACAACTCATGCAACCAGCTGGGGGATTCGTACATCGCAGCCTCCTATCGGCGGATTGCCAGACGCTGCTCCAGGTAACGCAGCAGCATGGCAATGAGGTAACAGGCCGCGACATACAACGCCGTGGTCACCAGCCAGGTTTCGATCACCCGGTAGCTCTCGACGTTGATCTTGCGCGCGTAATAGGTCAGTTCCGGCACCGCGATCGCGGCGGCCAGCGAAGTGTCCTTGAACAGTGAAATGAAGTTGTTCGACAGCGCCGGCAGCACGTTGCGCAACATCACCGGCACGGTAACGTAGGCCTTCACCTGCCACTCGCCCAGACCGATGGCGAGCCCAGCTTCGCGCTGGCCCTTGGGGATGCTCAACAAACCACCGCGGAACACTTCGGTCAGATACGCCCCGGCGTACAACGACAGGGTGATGATGAACGACGGAATCTTGTCCAGCCGGATCCCCAGGCTCGGCAACGCAAAGTAGATCAACAGAATCAACACCAGGATCGGCGTGTTACGGATCACCGTCACATACACCGATGCCAGCACCCGCAAGGCGCGATGCTTCGACAGCAAGGCAAACGCCATCAGCAGGCCGATCACGCAGCCGATGGCGATCGACACCAGCGCCAGTTCGAGGCCCAGACCGAGCCCCGCCAGCAAGGTGTCGAAATCGCGCCACACGGCGGCAAAGTTCAACTGATAGTTCATGGTCGGCAGTACCTTGAGCGGGGCGCATCAGGGCGCCCCACTCTCACGGGATCATTTGAATTCGACAGGGAAACCGATGGCGGGCGATGGCAGATCAACGCCGAACCATTGCTTGAAGGACGCGGCGTAAGTCGGGAACTCAACGCCGGTCATGGCTTCATGCAAGGTGGTGTTGACGAAATTCAGCCAGTCCTGATCGCCACGTTTGACGGCGCAGGCGTAGGTCTGCGGGCTCCAGGCGTACGTCGGGCTGCGGTAGCGGCCGGGGTTCTGCACCATCAGGTATTTGACCGAAGACTGGTCGGTAGCAGCGGCATCGGCACGACCGGAGTTCACCGCCTGATACATCAGATCGACGCTGTCGTACTGATCGACCTTGGCCTTGGGCAGTGCCTGGTGCACCAGCTCTTCGGCGTACACGTTCTGCAGCACCGCCACGGTCACGCTGTCGCCGGCGGCCTGCAGGTCTTCGATTTCCTTGTACTTGCTGTTGTTCGGCAACAGCAGGCCGACGCCTTCGCGGTAGTAAGGCAGGGTGAACGCCACTTGCTGCGCGCGGCTGGCGGTGACGGTGATGAACTGGCAGCTCATGTCGACCTTGTCGGTCAGCAGGTTGGGAATCCGCGCATCGGACGACTGCACCACAAACTCGACCTTGTTCGGGTCATTGAACAGACCTTTGGCCACCATCCTGGCGATGTCGATATCAAAGCCCTGCAACTTGCCGTCCGCGCCCTGGAAATGCCACGGCGCGTTGGTGCTGCCGGTGCCCACGATCAGTTTTCCACGGGCCAGGACGCTGTCGAGCTTGCTGTCGGCCGCCTGGGCCATACCCATGACAGCGGACGAAGCCGCGAGAACAAAAACACACGCTTTGAACAAGGATGGTCGGCGATGCATGGCAAGCACTCCAGAGGATTGTTTATTCCGCTATACCGGAACTCGGTTTGTTACTACGGAATAGACAGCAGAAAGTGTGCCACGGGATTCGAGGGGAATCTGCAATGGAACGAAAAATTCATGGAATCAAAGAGATACGAAAAAAGTAAAAAGAGAAAAGCAGCGAGCGCGCGCAAGCGTGCGCTACCGTTGGCTACAGCAATGCGGGTAGCAGATTCCCAATCGGTGCACGAGTGATCGATTCTGGGGCGGTGCCATCTGTTACCGGAGGAGATACCAGTTCAGATGTGAGCGATAGAGGTCAACGTTCGGAGGCAAGTTTGTACACTTGTCCTCCCTCTCTCCTCCCTATGGCTATTACTGTGACGACCAGTAATTCGTCCTTGACGCGATAGACCAATCGATATCCGACGCTACGCAGCTTGATCTTGTAGGCGTTTCCAAGCCCCCTGAGCCGGTCGGCTGGAACATGCGGATTCTCAAGGCGCTCCTGAAGTTTCCTCTTCAACTGCTCCTTGAGATTCGCATCAAGCTTTTTCCACTCTTTCCAGGCTTTCTCCGAGAACTCAAGCTCATAGGTCATCTATCGAGACCTTTATGGTCGGATCATTTTCTCGCTCCTTGCACAGAGCTATCAGCTCCAGATCCTCAAGGCGATTCATCAGCGCCTCATAGGCTTTTGCCGGGACGCAATAAAAGGCCGGCTCATTGCGGTTGAGAATTGCAACTGAATCACCGCCGCCTGCTGCGACAGTACCCATGGGATTTTTTTTCAGTTCGGAAATGCTCGCTACGACTTGGGAAAGGACAATATGTGTCATGAAGGGTTGCCTCGGAGTGCTTTTAAGAGTGCTGAAAATAGCACTCCAGGGCGCATCTGACTTCAATCCTTTTGCTACGGAAACTGCTTTCAAACCTGCATCGCTGCCCATCAGGAACTCCTTTGATAAACGCCTGAAAAACAATACCAACTGCTTGGCGTCCGCGGATCTGAGTCTTCTGAGGGAATGCTCTGGCAGCAAAGTAGGACGAAATTATCCTTTGTAGGACCTACCTGTAATTTCTGACAGTAGACCGCCGTTTTGCCCTGTTTTAACGTCAAAGGCCTTCCAGACTCATTGATCAGGAGGCTCCAATGACGAAGCCGACTCGATATTCAGCGTTGCCCCCGACGTACCGGAAGGTCTTGAAAGCCAGGCGCCTCGTCGTCCTGTACTTCTTCAACGAGCATTGCGGTGCCTGTGTGTTTTCCGGTCCCGTTTTTCTCGAGATCGCCAAGCCCTTCCGGCCCTGGATGGATATCTTCATGCTCGATACCGCACAGTCGTGTCGACATCCCGATGTCACGGGCACTCCGACGGTGTTGTTTTACAAGGAAGGCGTACTGGTCAAAAAACTTAAAGGCATCGGCACGGATGAATCCCTCCTGCAAGATTTCACCCAATTCCTCGGCAAAACCAGATATCCCGCCCCGCCACGCAAACCAGCCCATGACCTGAGCTGGCTTCGCCACACCCTGCGTACCCTCTGCACCATCCCCCGCGCAAAACGATGGAACTTTTCCTGAAAGTGCCACCTAAGAGCCATCAGGTAATGGCACTTTCGTTCCAATTGATCTGTAACAACTAGCCTCGAGGCCCGATTGGACAAGCTCCCATCCGGCTGCTTTTCTTTATTTCTCAGAAAGAGATAGGTGCTGTTGGCTATCCGGCCACGGCCTTACTTCGTCCCAGGAGGGGTCTAATGTCCTTTAACGTCATGATGGTTTTCGGTACTCGCCCGGAGGCCATCAAAATGGCCCCGCTGGCCCGGGTTCTGCGTCAGTGGCCCGACATCAAACTCAACATCTGCTCGACCGGCCAGCATCGGGAGATGCTCAAGCAGGTCCTCGACGCGTTCGAACTGACGGTCGATGAAGACCTGCAAGTCATGACCCAGGGCCAGACCCTCAACGGCCTCTCGCAACATCTGCTTGCACAACTCGATCAGGCCTACGAACGGGTCAAGCCGGACATCGTGCTGGTCCACGGCGACACCACCACCAGCTTCATCGCCGCCCTCGCCGCCTTCAATCGCCAGTTGCCGATCGGCCACGTCGAGGCTGGATTGCGCACCGGCAACCTGCGCGCGCCCTGGCCGGAAGAAGCCAATCGGCGCCTGACCGGCGTCATCGCCGACCTGCACTTCCCGCCGACCGGCAAGGCCGAAGCCAATCTGCTGCGCGAAGGTGTACCTCAAGACAACATCGAAATCACCGGCAACACCGTCATCGATGCGCTGCTGTGGATGCGCACGCACCAGCAGCAAAGCCAGTGGCGTCCGGCGGCCGATTCTCCCTTGTCGGTGCTCGACGACAGCCGTCGCATGGTGCTGATCACCGGCCATCGCCGGGAAAACCTCGGCGACGGTTTCCAGAACATCTGCCAGGCCCTGGCCGATCTCGCCCTGCGCTACCCGGATGTGCAATTTGTCTATCCGGTACACCTCAACCCGCAGGTGCAAAGCGCGGTGTACGGCATGCTCGCCGACAAACCCAACATTTATCTGGTCGCCCCGCAGGATTACCCGAACTTCGTCTGGCTGATGGGCCGTGCGCACTTCATCCTGACCGACTCCGGCGGTGTCCAGGAGGAGGCTCCGGCCATCGGCAAACCGCTGCTGGTGTTGCGTGATGTTACCGAACGCCCTTCCGTACTCGAGGGCGGCACCGTGTTGCTGGTAGGCACCGACACCGCGAAGATCGTCAAGGAAGCCAGCCAGTTGCTCGATGACGAAGCAACCTATCAACGCATGAGCCGCGTCCACAGCCCCTACGGTGACGGTCACGCCAGTGAACGCATCGCCAAACGCCTCCACGCCTGGCTGAGCGCACGCTCGGCGGCGGGTAACGGCGTATGAGTCTGGGTTGGGTCGACTTCTTTGCGTATGTGCTGTTTGGTCTGAAGTATGTGGCGATCATCCTCGCCCTGCTGATGTTCATCCTCGGCCTCGATGACCTGTTCATCGACCTCGTCTACTGGAGCCGCAAGTTCATCCGGCGCTGGCGGATCTACGAGAAATTCAAACGCGCCGACGAGGAGCGCCTGTATTCGATTCCCGAGAAGCCGCTGGCGATCATGGTGCCCGCGTGGAACGAAGTCGGCGTGGTCGGCGAGATGGCGCGGCTGGCCGCCTCGACCATCGACTATGAGAACTATCAGATTTTCGTCGGCACCTACCCCAACGACGCCGAGACCCAGGCCGATGTCGATGCGGTCTGCCAGCACTACCCCAACGTGCACAAAGTGGTGTGCGCCCGACCTGGCCCAACCAGCAAGGCCGACTGCCTGAACAACATCATCGACGCGATCCTGCGCTTCGAGAGCGAGGCGAAAATCCAGTTCGCCGGCTTCATCCTGCACGATGCCGAAGACGTGATTTCACCCATGGAGTTGCGCCTCTACAATTACCTGCTGCCGAACAAGGACCTTATCCAGATTCCGGTCTACCCCTACGCACCGGAATGGAAAGGCTTCACCGCCGGGCACTACGTCGATGAATTTGCCGAGAACCACGGCAAGGACGTCATCGTCCGCGAAGCCCTCACCGGCCAGGTGCCCAGTGCCGGCGTTGGCACCTGCTTCAGCCGTAAAGCCATCAGCGCCCTGCTGGAAGACGGCGACGGCATTGCCTTCGATGTGCAGAGTCTCACCGAAGACTACGACATCGGTTTCCGCCTCAAGCAGAAAGGCATGAAATGCATCTTCGCCCGCTACTCGGTCAGCGATCCGAAACTGGCGCTGGAACAACCGTGGGTGTTCGGGATGAACCGCGAGTTTTCCCAAGTGATCTGCGTACGAGAACATTTCCCACGGGACCTGCAACATGCGATCCGGCAGAAGTCGCGATGGATCGTCGGCATCGTGTTTCAGGGCACCAAGAACCTCGGCTGGAGCCGCAAGGGTCTGCTCAATTACTTCCTGTGGCGCGACCGTCGCGGATTGATCGCTTATTTGCTGAGCTTTCTGGTCAACCTGCTGTTCCTGGTGCTGCTGGCGATGTGGGCGGTCACGGTGATTTCCCCGGACTCATGGCGCTATCCGTCGATCCTCGCCGACAGCTCGTTGCTCTCGGTGCTGCTATGGCTTAACGGGCTGATGCTGTTCAACCGTCTGTTCCAGCGTGGCTGGTTCGTCACCCGTTACTACGGATTGGTGGAAGGTCTGTTGTCGGCACCGCGCATGATGTGGAGCAACTTCGTCAATTTCTTCGCCAACCTGCGCGCCCTGCGGCAGGTCATGGAGATGGGCGACTCGCGGCGCGTAGCCTGGGACAAGACCACCCACGAATTCCCGGCACTGACCAAGGCGCAACGCACCCCGCTCGGCCATCGGCTGGTGGAAAAAGGCCTGCTGACCGAAGAACAACTGGAAGCAGCAATTACCAGCCCGGTGCGCCGTCGCCTTGGGCGCGAATTGTTGCTGCGCGAATACATCGACAGCACACAACTTGTGCAAACCCTCGCCGAACAGCTGGATCTGGAGTGGGCGCCGCTTAATCCGTTCAAGCTCGACAAGCGCCTGATCGATGCCGTGCCACGCCGGGTCGCGTCGCACTACGGCGTGCTGCCGGTAGCCGAAGAAGGCGACACGCTGATTCTGGCCTCCGAAGGCCCGGTCAGCCAGGTCTCGCTCGGCGCCATCAGCCGTCAATTGAAACGCCCGGTGCGTAGCCGTCTGGCCCCCCAGGGCCGCGTCACATTGGGGATTCGCTACTGGTACGCCAGTCCCCGCCAGAATGAGGAAGTGCGTCATATGCTCGAAGTGCTTGAGCGCCATCAGGACGATGAAGCCTTGCTGGAGCGGGTCAGCCGCCATCAGGTGCTGCTGGGCAATCTGTTGCAGGTACGCGGCATGGTGCCGCCGACTCTTTTCAATCAGGCGCTGATCGACTTTGATGCCGAACAGATGTCGCTCGGCGAACACCTGATTTCCCGGGGCATGATCACCCAGGAAGTTCTGGAACAGGCCCTGGCCGATCAGGCCAGCGAACAGCAAGCCGCCTACCGCATTGTCCGGGAGGTCGCATGAAGCCTGTGCATCGTCACACCTTGCTGATGGGCAGCCTGCTGCTGGGCCTGAGCACTGCATATCCGCTACAGGCTGCGCCGCTGAGCGACTTCGAGCAGTTCCGCAGCTATCCCTACATGGACCGCAGCTACCGCGAAGCGAAAAAGGGCAACTGGAAAGAAGTCGAGCGTCTGATGCGCCACTTGCTGGAAAAGGTCCCGAAAAACGATGAGGCCCGGGCACTCCTGGTTGAGGCCCTGGCCAAACAACGCCGCTACAAAGACGCGATGCAAGCGTTGCCGGCCAACAGCGACGCCCTCCTCGACCTGCGCCTGACCTGGATCGAACAGGATCCCCCCACCAGCACTCAGGTTGAAAGCTGGATGGCCACCAGCAGCCTGAATGACCGCGTGCGCCTGTGGCAGGCTTATAGCCTGAGCCTGGCCAAGTTCGGCGGCGCGGCCAAGGCTCACGACTGGCTGGCGCAACTGTCGCCCAAGGGCGATGACAATATCCTGCGTCTGGCGCGGGCCAACTGGTCTGAGCAACTTCGCGACTGGAGCGGCACCATCGATCAACTCGCGCCTCTCGCGGCACGTAAACAGCTGGATGCCGAAGGCTGGCAACGTCTGGCCAATGCCTACGTCCAGCGTCTCGACGAAAAACCGCTGCAACAACTGTTGCAACAGGCTCCGAGCCCGGAGGCCGCGCGCAAAGTCCGCCTGGCAATGGTCGACCGCGCCATCGCCATGGGTCACGAACAACAGGCACAACGCTGGATTCAATCGTTGCCAGACTCCGATCTGGCCGACCCGGCACAACGCCAGCGCCTTTGGGAACTGGCGCGCAAGACCGAAGACGTGCCGACCGTGCAGCGCTTGAGCAACGACCTGCAGCGGCCTTGCCTGGAGACCGCCGAATGGTTGTCGCGCCAGGATCCGGAAGCAGCGCTCAAGCAATTTCGCGGTTGCACACCTGACGACGACCCACAAACCTGGCTGATACTCGCCCAACGCCTGCAAGCCACCGACCTGCTGCAAACCACCCGACTGCCGCAGCCGTGGGACAGTCGCCGTCAGGAGCAAATCTTGAATGTCTGGCAGGATCAGGGCCGCAGCGACAAGGTCGATGCGTGGCTGGCTGGCCAGACTCAAACGCCTGAAATCGTCAAACGTCGGGCAGAACTGTCACAACGCATGGGCCGCATGACCGAAGCCCAGACCTTGTGGGAGCTTCACTATCGGCAGACCGGCAACCTGAATTCGCTGAATCAGGCCACCTATCTGGCGGTAAACAATGGCGATCACGCACAGGCGCAACGGTTGCTGGAAACCGCGTTCGACCGTCATCAAGGACGCTTGCCGGCCACAGCACTCCAACGTCTGGCCGGACTTTATGCAGCTTCGAAAACCACGACACCGGAACAACAACGACGCATGTCTTCGTTGCTCACCCATGTGGATGGCGCCACCCGTGGTCAGTTACTCGCGCAACTGGCTGAAAACGGTCAGTGCGATGCCGTTCAGCAAGCCATCGGCAACCACCCGCAAGTCGCAGGCGATTATCGCGCCCTGGGTCGGTGTGCAATGCCGGATAGGCCGGGCGAGGCTGTCGTGTATTACCAGCAAGCGGAAAAACTTGGTGACCGCAGCAGCCGGCTGCCTTTGGCCTACGCTCTCGAAGCCGCTGGCGATTCCGCAGGAGCATTGGCTATCTGGCGCAGCATTCCCGCAACAGAACTGAGCGATAACGCCCGCCTCACCGCCAGCCGAAGCGCGCTGAATGCCGGTGACAGCCAGGCCGCTGAAGGCTACTGGCAGCAAAGCGCGACGCGGGGTGCCAATGAGTGGGCTCTCGGTGCAGCCATCGCCGATGCCCGTGGCGATCATGTCCAGGCACTTGAACGTCAGCGCAAAGCCTTGCAACAAGCACCGGACGCCGGGCACTTCTACGCAGCGTCGGTCACCGCACAAAAGGCTGGTGACTTGCCGCAAAGCACCGCGTGGCTGGCCGAGGCCGTCCGCCGCGATCCGAACAACCCACGTTACCGCGCCGACTACGGCATGCGTCTGGCCGGCGCCGAAACCCGCGAGGAGCGCGCCACCGCAATCCCCTATCTGCAACAGGCCACTCGTGACTTCCCCGAAGATTACCGACTCGGTGAAACCCTGGCCTGGCGCTATGACGAAGTGGAAGACAGCGCCTCGGCCCGCAAGGAACTGCGCCGGGTGATCGATCTGGAACAAAACCCGGTGGCCGCCGACGACGAGGATGGCAGCATGGAAGCGCGCCGCTACCGTCAGCGCCGTGCCCATGAAACCCTCTCCCGTCGTGACAGCCGCACGATTGCCAGCACCTGGTCACCGGCCGGAGTGTCGACCAATGACTTCGTGCGGCCGGACGAAACCAAAGGTTCGAACCGCCGCGCCGACTCGCAAAACGTACAACTGGCGATGTGGGATCACGCCCTCGGCGATGAGCCAAGCCGCGCCGGCAGCACGCTGTCAGTGTATGGCCGGGTCCTGCTCGGTGGACAGGGTCGCTCCAGTTACGCCGAGTCCCTCGCCGCCGGTGTCGGCCTGCGCTACAAGCCGTGGGGTACGCAGAACATCAACTTCTACGGTGAAATCTACAAACAGAGCCAGTTCAACGATGACGACAATCACAGCTTGAGCCTGGGCCAGATGCTGGTGCCGGAAAAACTGCTGGATCAGATCAATGATCATCGCCAGGACGGCCACACCACCACCGACTACCTGCTGCGCGCTACGGCCTCATTCCTCGATCAGGGCAAGTACCGCAACGACTGGCGCGTCGACGAAAACGACTGGGACGAGCGTTTCCTCTACCTCGACGCCGCCTGGTGGACCAAGGCCGGCGATCACCAGTGGCTGTCGCGGTTCCAGCAGGGGCATGCGTGGAAGCTGCCGAACAGTGGCGCCCAGACGATCATGCCTTATGGCTTCCTCGAATTTGCCAGCCAGGACCCGAGCAACGACTGGCGCCAGGATCTGCGCACCGGTGTCGGTCTGCGCTGGCAATGGTGGTACGACGAGGATCGCTACAACGCCTACCGCTCGAAACTGACGGTACGCACCGAATATCAACAGTCGCTGGGCGGCAATCTGTATGAAGGCGGCAACGGTGTGCTGCTGGGCGTGGAGTGGAATTTCTGATGGCTCGATGGATGTTGTTTTTCTGCCTGCTGCTGGGCGCGACTCTCGCACGGGCCGATGAGCGGGTGTTCTATCAGCCGCTGAATGTCGATGCCGGCCTGACCCAGGCGCAATGGCAGAAAGTCTGGCAGGACACGGCCCGGCAAGGTGCACGGACTGTGATCGTGCAATGGACTTCGTACGGTGACTCGGACTTTGGCGGTGCCAATGGCTGGCTCGCCAACAGCCTGAAACTCGCCCGACAGCAAGGCCTGCAACTGGTGCTCGGGCTGTCGATGGACCCGGCGTACTACAAACGCATCGACGAACTGGACAGCGCCGGCCTCGGCGCCTACTGGCAGGCACAACTGGGACAATCGCTGGCGCAGCAACAGAAGCTGCGTCAGGAGTGGAAGCTGCCGGTCAGCGGCTGGTATCTGCCGCTGGAACTGGACGACTTGCACTTTTTGGCGGCCGACCGGCGGGCAACGCTCCAGCGCCAGCTGAAGGATTTCGCCGCAAAACTGGACGCACCGCTGCATGTCAGCGCCTTCAGTGCCGGCAAGCTGGCCCCGACAGTCAACGCCCAATGGCTGGGGGATCTGACAGCGGCGGGCGCGCAGGTCTGGTGGCAGGACGGCGCGGGTACCGGACGCCTGCCAGTGCTGGTGCGCAACGGCTATGCCAGCGTACTGCCCTGCTCCGTCGGCATCGTGCGTGAAGCGTTCCGCCAGGTCAGCCGTGAAGGCGAGGCTTTTCGTGCCGAGCCGGCAACCCCGGATGCCACTTCCACCGGCTGTCATCAAAGTGCAGTGTTTTCCCTGCGATACCGGCCGTGGGGACAGGTGATTCTCGACAACCAGCGCAAGCATCCGGGCAGCAATGTACAAAACCATTGAAGACGAAGTCCTGAAGCGAACCGCACCCGCCGAGCTGTGGGACGAGTTCATCCAGCATGAGTTCGAGCGGCTGCATTCGTTCTGCCTGCTGATCTACCTGGCCAGCATGGGCATCTGGCTGGCCTTCGACCTGATCGTCAGTTTCCTCGGCGATCAGGGTTTCACCTGGCGCTCGATGATCTTCATCGCTGCGTTTGCCGTGCTCGCCGTGGTGTTGATGTTCACGCGCAAGGCTCGCCACTTCGACTGGCTTAACCTGACCTTCGTGTTCCTCATCACCCTGGGCATACGGCTGGTGATCGACGGATTGCCGCCGACGTTTCACGGCATCTGGCTGGTGCTCGCTGCCGCCACCACGCTTTACAGCGCCTCCGTGCTGCCACTCAGTCGCTGGTCGTTCTTCGGCGCGCAAGTCGTCACCTGGCTGATACTCAACCCCTTCATGGGGACCGGTATCGGCCTGCTGGAACTCAAAGGCGTCATGACCATCGCCTACAGCGTGTTTCTCTGTGCGTTGACGATCTATACGTTTTTGAAACTGCGCGAGACCAAGCTCTACAACTACATCATGTCCAAGCTGTTGCTGGATCAGGCCTACAACGACACGCTGACTGAAATCCCCAACCGCCGCTCGTTCATGACCCGCGCCGAAAAGAGCCTGCAAGCAGCGCCTCGCGAGCACGACCATTACCTGGCGATGATCGACATCGACAACTTCAAGAAAGTGAATGATGTGTACGGCCACGACATCGGCGATGAAGTGCTCAAGCGGATCGCGGCGGACATCAAAGCGGTAATGGCACCGTTCGAATACGCGCGACTGGGTGGCGAGGAATTTGCGATTTATCTGGCGGGCGTGCGCCGCGAGGACGTCGAGGCATTGGCCGGTGAGTTATGCCGGGTGGTGCGTGAGCAAACCACCCGGCATCCGGTGACCATCAGCATCGGTGTGGCCCGGGTCGAAGATGGCGATACCCTCAACCAGGCCCTGATCAAGGCTGACGAAGCATTGTATGAGTCAAAGCACACCGGGAAAGACCGGTATACCTTTCATCAGTGAGGCCGTCAGGCCTCACGCTTGAGCAACACTCGCGTTACCCGTCGCTCCTCGACCGCCATCACGGTCATGCCCCAACCGGCATGTTCCAGGCGATCGCCCTTCATCGGCAGCCGATCCAGAAGACTCATCACCAACCCTGCGAGGGTCTGGTAATCCTCAGTCGGTTCGGCCGTGAAACCGGTGCGCTGGCGAATCCGCGTCAGGTTCATCGCACCATTCACCACAAACCCGCCCTGCTCTTCGATCACATCCGGGCCAGCGATTTCACTGGCGTCCGGCAGCTCGCCGGCAATCGATTCGAGGATATCGGTCATGGTCAACACGCCGACAAAATCACCGAATTCGTTTACAACAAACGCGATGTGGGTAGACGCAGCGCGCATCTGCTCGAGAGCATTGAGGATCGAATAGCTGTCGAGCAGGTTCAGCGTCTTGCGCGCCAGGTGTTCAAGGTTCGGCTCGTTACCGGCCAGATACTCCTTGAGCAGCTCCTTTTTGTGAACGAAGCCCAACGGTTCATCCACCGCACCGTTGCGAATCAGTGGCAGGCGCGAGTAGGAGGAATGCATCAGTCGCGTACGAATCGCCGCTGCGTCGTCCGCCAGATCAATGTAATCGACATCGGCGCGCACGGTCATCAGGGTACGGATCGGGCGTTCTGCCAATTGCAGCACGCCGCTGATCATCACCCGTTCGCGACGGTCGAACAGCTCCGCACTGGGTGCTTCGCCATCGTCCAGCAAGTCGGAAATCTCCTCGCCCACCTCTTCCACCGCCAGTTTGCGGCCACCCAACAATCGCATCACCGCGTGGGCCGTACGTTCACGCATCGGGCGCAAGCCCTGCATCGAGCGCTTGCGACGGGCCCGGGCGATCTGGTTGAACACCTCGATCAGGATCGAGAAACCAATCGCGGCATACAGATAACCTTTCGGGATGTGGAAACCCAGGCCTTCGGCAGTCAGGGCAAAACCGATCATCATCAGGAAGCCCAGACAGAGCATGATCACCGTCGGGTGCGCGTTGACGAAACGAGTCAGCGGCTTGCTGGCAACGATCATGACGCCAATGGACACGACCACCGCGATCATCATCACCGCCAGTTCATCGACCATGCCCACGGCAGTAATCACCGCATCGAGGGAGAACACGGCATCGAGCACAACGATCTGCGCCACGATCGGCCAGAACAATGCATAAGCGGTGTTGGTCGAGCGTTCGCCGACGTGGCCCTCAAGCCGTTCGTGCAATTCCATGGTGGCCTTGAACAGCAGGAACACACCACCGAACAACATGATCAGGTCACGGCCGGAGAAGCTCTTGCCGAACACCTCGAACAGCGGTGCCGTGAGGGTGACCAGCCAGGAAATACTCGCCAGCAGGCCAAGACGCATGATCAGCGCCAGGCTCAAGCCGATGATTCGTGCGCGGTCGCGCTGATGCGGCGGCAGTTTGTCCGCCAGGATCGCGATAAACACCAGGTTGTCGATACCCAGTACCAGTTCCAGCACGATCAGTGTCAACAAGCCCAGCCATGCCGTGGGATCCGCTAACCATTCCATATTCTGTCTCTATCTCTCTTCAGTGATTTCAGGCTGCCGGGCACGGCAAAGTGCGGCGCGAAAGCTCGAAGGCTGCGCCATCAACGATAGTCGGGAGTCGGAAAACCGGATGCTGCGAGTGCGTCAAGACCGCGCCGTGGCGCGAAGGGAACGTGGTTCTTTGAGTAGAACTGGGAGGCTCCGAGAGGGTGTTCATGCAAATCCTGAATGAAAAAAGGCCTTGAAGCGTACAGGCTCAGATGACTTTTCCTACAGCTGGAAATCATTTCAAAATCTGTACGCCTTCGCCGTCGCGTCAGGATTCCGGGTAGATCGAGGCAAGGACCCGTTCGGCATTGGCACCGCAGCTCATGCCTTCGGGCTTGGATTGAATGCTGTCGATCACCTCCAGCAACCGCGCCTTGCTTTGAGCCAGATGCTGCTGCATGACTTCGATCTGCTCGACCTTGCGCGTCAAGCCCTCCACCAGTTCCTCGTGCTTGAATTCACCGGTCCCGGCGGCTGGCAGCAACTGCTTGAGTTCTTCCAGAGAAAACCCGGCCTGCTGGGCACTGCGGATGATGTTCAGGGTTTGCAGCACTTGCGGCGGGTAACGCCGATAACCATTACCCAAGCGTTCCACTTTGGGAATCAGGCCCTGAGCCTCGTAGAAGCGAATACTCGAAGCGCTCAGACCGCTCTGTTGCGCCAATTCACCAATTTTCATTTCAGCCTCGAATTGCCTGCTTGACATTAAAGTTAACTTTAATCTTAGCCTCTCTCCATCACCGATGAGGAGTCAAGCTATGTCGCCCTTCCAGATTTTGAAACTGCCCAACGGTCAGACCGTCGGCAACCGTATTGCCAAAGCCGCCATGGAAGAAAACCTCGCGGATCGTGACCAGGCACCGTCTCGTGAACTGTTCCGCTTGTATCAGGCCTGGGCCGACGGCGGCGCCGGGTTGCTGCTGACCGGCAACGTCATGATCGATCGCCGTGCCATGACCGGCCCGGGCGGCGTGGTGCTGGAAGACGAGCGGCATCTGGACCGTTTCCGGCAATGGGCCGAAATCGCCCGCAGTGGCGGCGCGCAGGTCTGGGTGCAGCTCAACCACCCTGGCCGCCAGACCTTCGCCAATATGGGTCAGCAAGCGTTGGCACCATCAGCGGTGGCACTGGAAATGGGCTCGTTCTCGAAACTGTTCGCCGAGCCCAAACCGATGACCGAGGACGACATCGAAGATGTCATTCAACGTTTCGCGAGGAGTGCCGCGCTTGCCGAGAAAGCCGGATTCACCGGCGTCCAGATCCACGCTGCCCACGGTTATTTGCTCAGTCAGTTTCTCTCACCACTGACCAACCGCCGTACCGACCGCTGGGGTGGTTCGCTGGAGAACCGTGCGCGCCTGCTGCTGTCGGTGATCGAGGCTGTGCGTCAGGCTGTTTCACCACAGTTCTGCGTGTCAGTGAAGCTCAATTCCGCGGACTTCCAGCGCGGCGGTTTCGACACGGACGATGCCCGTCAGGTGATCGAATGGCTCAACGAGCAGCCGATCGACTTGCTGGAACTGTCCGGTGGCAGCTACGAGGCGCCAGCGATGCAAGGCGAAGCCCGCGACGGACGCACCCTGGCCCGTGAGGCATTTTTTCTGGAAATGGCCAGCGAACTGGCCAGCGTGGCCCGCATGCCGGTGATGGTCACTGGTGGCATACGGCGCCTGCCCATCGTCGAACAGGTACTCGACAGCGGCATCGACATGGCCGGCATCGCCACCGCGCTGGCCATCGAACCAAGCCTGGTCAAACACTGGCGCGAAGGCCGCCACAGCGAGCCGCAACTGCCGCCGATCCGCTGGAAACGCAAACCGCTGGCCGCGCTGGCGAACATGGCCGTGGTGCGTTTCCAGATGGCGCGCCTGAGCCGGGGGCGTAAGCCGCATCCCGAAGTGTCGGCACTCTGGGCGCTGATCCGCGACCGCTTGTACCTCAGTCGCCGCACCCGCCAATACCGTCAGGCGATGGATGCTTAAACCCTAACGCCCGGCAAACCGCAGGCGAGACAGCTGGCGCAAATCCCCTTCGACGTAGTAGTCGTTGGTCCAGCTGTCATCCGCCGCCAGCGGCTGCACCTGTTTCAACGCCAGTTTCTTCGCAAAGTAGCGGAAGCGGTAATGCTCGTAGAAGCGCAGCAGTTCCAGGCCATAGCGGTCCGCCAGTTCGATGTCGCCGCGGATGATCAGGAAGTTCTCGTCGTTGCCGTTGCTGGCCGCGGCGCTGAGGTTGTGGCTGCCGCTGATGATGGTCGGGCTGTCACTGGTGAAGTCGGTGACGATGGCTTTGGTGTGCACCAGCAGGTTGCCCTTCTGGCCTTTCATGTTCTCTTTCAGCCAGCCTTCCAGCCCGGTGTTGAGTAGCGCGGTGGCGGCGAACTCGGCCGTGCGGTCGGCGTGGAATCCGGTGATGCGACTGGCAGTGTTCTGCAGGCCGTAACGCAGGATGTCGTCGTGGGGCTGACCGAGCAGCGCGTTGAGGATGGCATCGGGCAAGGTGAACGCGGTGACGAACAGCACATCCTTCTTCGCCGCGTTGATGATGTCGACGAACTCCCGTAGGTCGGCGCCACCACTGCGCGGCGAGAAACCGGCAAACAGCGGTTGCGCCGGATTCATGGGGTTGTGCTGGGTGATCCAGTCCCGGGTGGCGCCGACGTCCGCCGGCGTCGCCCAGACCTGCTCGAACGTCTGCAGGTAACTGGCCGCGATGGCCGTGTCATCCAGCACGTGCACCACGTTAGCCTGGCGATACACACCGTTGGCCGTGAAATTGGTACTGCCGCACAGCACGGCCTGGGGCTGCCGCTCACCGCCAGCGATACGACTGAGGACGATGAACTTGTCGTGGAAAATATCGTGGGTCACCCGCCCGCGCTTGTTGGCTTCCGGCAGCTTGGCGAGGCTGGCCTCGTTCATCGTGGTGTCTTCGTCACCGGGTTTGGCGTGATACAGCACTCGTACCTGCACACCCCGATCGAAGGCCGCGTTCACCGTGTCGATGATGGCTTGCAACTGATACTCGTAGATCGCGATGTCCAGCGCCCACTCGCCATCGGGGGCACGTTCGATGAAACCCTGCAGACGTCCGAGCAGACCGTTCTCAAGCCATTGCCGTGCCGCATCGGGCCAGGCTTCGATGGGCATGTTCTTGTTGGCGCTGATCTGCGCGTCGAGATCCGGAAACTTGCGCTGGAACGCCTGACTGGCGGCCACGGCGCGGTTGAAGATCACGCTTTGATTGGCCGGGTGACCGTCATCCGAGGTAATGCTCAGTTCCAGTGACTCTCCCAGCACCGGTGTGTCGGCCGTGCCATAGGCCAGATGCACGCGGTAATGCATGGTCGTCCCGGGATAGACGGCGTAATCGGCCCAGCGAAATTTCTGCAGCGGCGCGATATCACTGGGCGTGGCGTGAAACTGCGGGAAGGTGTGTTCCTTGCCGGGAAAGGTCAGGCTGTTGAACAGGAACTGCCACGGCTTGTCGCCCTGCTGCTTCTCGATGGCAAACCCCAGCAGGCCTTTGCGGCGGGGTTCGGCGAGGTCCATCGCCAGCAGCACACCGTTGGTGCCGGCGTAAGCCTTTACGCGAAAATCGTCCCGAGGATTGGCAACCAGTACGCGCATGATTCACTCCTTGTGATGTGGGCTGGATGCAGCATAGTCCTCAGACAGACAACAGGTCGTCGATATGCCGGTAATCCGCGTCCAGTGCGGTCGCCAACTGTCTGGCCCGGCCCAACCGGATCGGCCCGCGCTCGATATCGATCAACAGGCCCGGACAGGCCAGCACCGGCAATCCCGAGCATTCTTTCAAACGACCATCGGTGAGCACCAGCAGGCGCTGTTGTTCGGCGGGGAATCGTTTGCGGCGCACCGTCAGCCAGTGTTCGGCCTCGTTCAGCGCCGCCAGCAATGGCGTGCCGCCACCCGCGCCCAACTCATCGAGCCACACACGCAATCCGCTGGAAGCCTTCAAACCCTGCACCTGCCATTTCGGCGCTGCGCCACTGGCAGTCAGCAAGGCGAGTCGCGCCCGTTGCCGGTAAGCGTCGTCGAACAGTTGCGCGAGTACGCCTTTGGCATCGCTCAACGCTTGATGACGACGGGTAGAAGCGGAGGCATCGACGATCACCAGCCACAGTTCATGAGGTGTGCGGGTGCGCAGTTGAAACAGCAGGTCCGCGCGTACTTTCGGGCGGCCATTGAGCAAGGTGCCCGGCCAGTTAACCGAACCGTTGCGAGCGGCGTGGCGTTTACCTTGTCGGCCATTGTCCAGGCGTCCGGCGCGGGGTCTGGCATTCGCCCCCACGTCGGATCGGGGGCGAATGCCTAAGGCTTTTTTGGCCAGACCGGCACTTCGCGGCGCGCGCCGGTGACGAGGGACGGTGCCGGCATTTCGCCCCACTGGCCCTGCCCTGCGCTCGGATCGGCCTGGGAGCCTGACGGCGATTGCGCGGGAGGCTGCGCATTGGACGGGGACTGCTCGCGACGGCGATGACGCAGTGCAAATTCGGCCACGGCATCGATGTCCTGCTCGGCGATCGCTTCGGCACCACGCAACGCCGCATGAGCCCGCGCAGCACGCAACCAGACCAGATCGGCACGCAAACCATCTACGCCAGCGGCAAAGCAACGCTCGGTGATCTGCGCCAGTGCTTCATCGTCGAGAGGAATGTTCGCCAAGGCATTGCGGGCATTTTCACAACGCTCACGCAGGGCTTGTTGCTCGGTTTCCCATTGCGCGCAGAAGGCCTGCGGATCGCTGTCGAAATCCAGTCGCCGACGAATGATCTGCCCACGCTCGACCGGCGCCGTATGACCACTCAAGGCGACGTTGAGACCAAAGCGATCAAGCAACTGCGGGCGCAACTCGCC
Source organism: Pseudomonas sp. R43(2017) (assembly GCF_002112345.1). NCBI lineage: Bacteria > Pseudomonadati > Pseudomonadota > Gammaproteobacteria > Pseudomonadales > Pseudomonadaceae > Pseudomonas > Pseudomonas sp. R43(2017). Next base: position 125,543 of record NZ_NEHJ01000001.1, on the reverse strand, counting down.
TTCTTCCGGGTTCATCGTGCCGATCAGCACAAACTTCGCCGAATGCCGATGGGAAATGCCGTCGCGCTCGATCAGGTTGGTACCGCTCGCTGCGACGTCGAGCAGCAGGTCCACCAGATGATCGGGCAGCAAATTCACTTCATCGACATACAACACACCGCCGTCAGCCTTCGCCAGTACGCCGGGGGAAAATTGCGCGCGACCGTCGCTGAGCGCCGCATCCAGATCCAGCGTACCGACCAGCCGCTCTTCGGTGGCGCCCAATGGCAAGGTGACGAACTGACCGCTGGCCAGCAGATCCGCCAGCCCCCGGGCCAGGGTCGATTTGGCCATGCCGCGCGGGCCTTCGATCAGCACGCCGCCGATTTTCGGGTCGATGGACGTGAGGTACAACGCCAGTTTCAGATCATCGGCGCCGACGACGGCGGAGAGCGGGAAATGTGGAATGTCAGTCATGTTCAGCTCTCTTCTTCTATATCCAGCAGCAGGTTTTCCAGTGCTTCTTTATAAGCACCGGGTTCCTGCCACATCCCGCGCTGCTGCGCTTCGAGCATGCGCTCGGTCATGTCGCGCAGCGCGTGGGGATTATGCTCGCGCACGAACTCCCGGGTCGCCGGGTCCAGCAGATAGGCGTCGGCCAGCAACGCGTACTGGTGATCGTCGATCAGCTGCGTGGTGGCGTCGAAGGCAAACAGGTTATCGACTGTCGCCGCCAGTTCGAACGCGCCTTTATAGCCATGGCGTTTGACGCCGTCGATCCATTTCGGATTCGCCGCGCGGGAGCGGATCACCCGGTTCAGCTCTTCTTTCAGGGTGCGGATCTTCGGCAAATCCGGCTGGCTGTGATCGCCGTGGTAACTGGCCGCTGCTTCACCGCGCAGGCTTTCCACGGCAGCCAGCATGCCGCCCTGGAACTGGTAGTAATCGTTGGAATCGAGCAAGTCATGTTCACGGTTGTCCTGGTTTTGCAGCACAGCCTGCACCTGGCTCAGGCGCTGGACGAACTGCTCGCGGGCGGCGGTGCCTTCGTCGGAACCACCGTAAGCGTAGGCGCCCCAGTTCAGGTAGACCTCGGCCAGATCCTCGCGGGTTTGCCACAGGCGACCGTCGATGGCGCCCTGCACGCCCGCGCCATAAGCGCCGGGCTTGGCGCCGAAAATCCGCCAGCCGGCCTGACGTCGCGCAGCCTCCTCGTCCAGCCCCGACTGCTGCAGCGCCTCGCGTTCGGCACGCACTTTGGCGGCCAACGGGTTGAGATCGTCCGGTTCGTCCAGTTCCGCCACGGCTTGCACGGCGGCGTCGAACAGACGAATCAGGTTGGCGAACGCATCGCGGAAAAAGCCGGAGACCCGCAACGTGACATCGACCCGAGGCCGGTCGAGCAGGCTCAGCGGCAGAATCTCGAAATCGTCGACCCGCTGACTGCCCGTCGCCCACACCGGGCGCACACCCATCAGCGCCATGGCCTGGGCGATGTCATCACCGCCGGTACGCATGGTCGCCGTGCCCCAGACCGACAAACCGAGTTGACGCAAATGATCGCCGTGATCCTGCAGGTGTCGCTCCAGAATAAGCGTGGCGGACTGGAAACCGATGCGCCAGGCAGTGGTGGTTGGCAGGTTGCGCACGTCCACCGAATAGAAATTGCGCCCGGTGGGTAACACGTCGAGGCGACCGCGACTCGGTGCACCGCTCGGACCGGCCGGGACGAAACGGCCGTTCAGAGCATCGAGCAAACCGTGCATTTCGGCCGGGCCGCAGGCGTCGAGGCGCGGGGCAACGACTTCACGAAGATGGTCGATGATTACGCCGACTTCAGACCAGTGAGGATCCTGTGGGAGCGAGCTTGCTCGCGATTGCGGTGTGTCAGTCCCAGAAGTGTTGGCAGACAAGACGCCTTCGCGAGCAAGCTCGCTCCCACAGGAATCGCTCACAGCGTGCGTGATCAACTGCGTTGCGAACAGCTCAAGGCGTTCACGGGTATCTCCCGCCGTGCGCCAGACCTCATCGCTGACCGACAGCAGCTCCATCGGGCGCGGGCCAGTCCAGGGCTCGGCCAACGCGCAATCCAGCGGATCGAACCCCAGCTGAAACGCCTTGGCCAGCGCCCGCAACAGGCTCGATTGCGCACCCTTGCCATCGCCACGGGGAATCCGCAGCAGCGCCAGCAAGGTGTCGATGCGCAGCCGTCCGGTCGGAGACTCACCGAAGATGTGCAGGCCATCGCGAATCTGCGATTCCTTCAGATCACACAGATAAGTGTCCAGACGCGGCAACCAGATCGCCGCATCGGCATCGCTGTCGAGGCCTTCGTCGAGTTGCAGTTCGCGATCGATCTGCGTATCCCGCACCAGTTGCAGGATGTCGCGCTGCAATTCACGGGCGCGGCGCGGATCGAGCAATTGCGCTTCGTAATACTCGTCGGCGAGCAATTCCAGATCGCGCAGCGGACCGTAGGTTTCAGCCCGGGTCAGCGGTGGCATCAAGTGGTCGATGATCACCGCCTGAGTGCGACGCTTGGCCTGGGCGCCCTCGCCCGGGTCGTTGACGATAAACGGATAGATGTTCGGCAGCGGCCCGAGCAATGCATCCGGCCAGCAACTCTCCGACAGGCCCACGCCTTTGCCCGGCAACCATTCGAGGTTACCGTGCTTGCCGACATGAATCACGCCTTGGGCGCCGTAGGTCTGGCGCAGCCAGAAATAGAACGCGAGGTACGCGTGCGGCGGCACCAGATCCGGGTCGTGATACACCGCACTCGGGTCGACCTGATACCCCCGGGCCGGCTGAATGCCGACGAAGGTCAGGCCAAACCGCAGACCGGCGATCATCATTCGCCCGTCACGGCACATCGGGTCGTTGTGCGGCGAACCCCAACGCTCCAGCACCGCCGTGCGATTGGCTTCGGGCAGTGCGTTGAACATCGTCAGGTAATCGTTCATTGCCAGGCTTTGCTGGCACGGACGCTGATCGAGGGTATCGAGGTCGTTGCTGACGCCGCCGAGCAGTTGTTGGATCAGCTCGGTGCCGCTGTCCGGCAGTTCGGCCGGCAGCGGATAACCCTCAGCCTGCAACGCCCGCAGGATGTTCAGCGCAGCGGCCGGCGTGTCGAGGCCTACGCCGTTACCGATGCGCCCGTCGCGGGTCGGGTAGTTGGCGAGAATCAGCGCGATACGTTTTTCAGCGTTCGGCACCCGCGCCAGATCGACCCAGCGTCGCGCCAGTTCGGCGACGAAATCCATGCGTTCAGGCTGCGCCCGGTAGCACACCACATCGGACTGACTGCGCTCGCTGCGCCAGGCCAGATCCTTGAAACTGATCGGCCGACTGATGATCCGGCCGTCCAGCTCCGGCAAGGCAATGTGCATCGCCAGATCTCGCGGACCGAGGCCCTGCTCGCTGTCGCGCCAGCCGGGTTCGTTGTCCTGGGCGCAGATCGCCTGGATCACCGGAATGTTGCGACGGAACGGCCGCAGATGCGGCGCTTCCGGGCTGGACTGGGCGAAACCGGTGGTGTTCAGAATCACCGAGGCCTCGACCTCATCCAGCCAGTCCTCGACCACCGACAGGCAGCCGGGCTCTTTCAGACTGGCCACGGCAATCGGCAGCGGATTGAGTCCGGCAGCCTGCAACCGTTGGCAGAACACGTCGATAAACGCCGTATTCGCCGCTTGCAAATGCGAGCGATAAAACAACACCGCCGCCACCGGTTGACCGGGCAGCCAATCGGCTTGCCAGTCACTCAGTGCGGCGGTGTTTTTGTTCGGGTGGTAAATCGCCGTGCGCGGCAGGGTTTGCGGCTCGCCCCACACGTAATCCCGCGCCAGCCAGCGGTTGGCCAGACAGCGGAAGAAATCCAGCGCATTGCCCATGCCGCCCTGGCGCAAGAACTGCCAGAGCCGGTCGCGATCCTCGGCGCCCACGGTGCTCAAGTCGCTGAGCTCCGGGTCGGGCCGATCATCGCCCGGCACCAGAATCACCTGTACGCCACGCTCGGACAATTCGACCAGCCGCTCGACGCCATAACGCCAATAAGCGATGCCGCCGTGCAGCGAAATCAGAATGACCTTGGCGTGACGCAGCACTTCGTCGACGTACAGGTCGACCGACGCATGGTTCTGCACCTGCATCGGGTTGGCCAGGCGCACGCTCGGGTAATCCTCGGGCAGTTGCTGCGCGGCTTCGGCGAGCAGCGCGAGGCTGGAGTCGCCGCTGCACAGGATCACCAGCTCGGCGGGGGTTTGTCCAAGGTCGGCAATGTTGTCATCCGACACGAAACCGCCGGGCTGGGTCCTGAGCAGGTGCATGGCTTAAACGCTGAGCGCGGCGCGCAGTTGCGCTTCGAGCTGGGCCGCGTCCAGTTCCTGACCGATCAATACCAGGCGGGTGATACGCGCTTCATCGGCGCCCCACTGACGATCGAAGTGCTTGTCGAAACGCGTGCCCACGCCCTGGATCAGCAGACGCATCGGCTTGTTCGGGATCGCCGCGAAGCCTTTGACCCGCAGGATGCCGTGCTGAACCACCAGTTGCGTCAGCGCATCGAGCAGCAGGCTTTCGTCGGCTTGCGGCAGTTCGATGGAGATCGAGTCGAAGGCGTCGTGATCGTGGTCGTCGTGATCGTCATCGCCTTCACCGTGGTGGTGATCGTGATGGCTGTGGCGGCTGTCGATGTGTTCTTCGGAACCGGCACCGAGGCCGATCAGCACGTCCAGCGGCAGGCGACCGTTGCTGGCCTCGATGATTTTTACTGCTGGCGGCAGCTCTTCGGCGACTTCGAGGCGTACGCGAGCGAGGTCTTCAGGGCTGGTCTGGTCCGCCTTGTTGAGGATCACCAGGTCGGCGCTGGCCAGTTGGTCAGCGAACAGTTCGTGCAGCGGCGATTCGTGGTCCAGGTTCGGATCGAGTTTGCGCTGGGCATCAACCTGATCCGGGAACGCGGCGAAGGTGCCAGCGGCCACGGCCGGGCTGTCGACCACGGTGATCACCGCGTCAACGGTGCAGGCACTGCGGATTTCCGGCCACTGGAAGGCTTGTACCAGCGGTTTTGGCAGGGCCAGGCCCGAGGTTTCGATCAGGATGTGGTCGAGGTCGCCGCGACGGGCCACCAGTTCACGCATCACCGGGAAGAACTCTTCCTGAACCGTGCAGCACAGGCAGCCGTTGGCCAGTTCGTAGACGCGGCCGGTGGCTTCTTCTTCGGTGCAGCCGATAGTGCATTGCTTGAGGATTTCACCATCGATGCCCAGCTCGCCAAACTCGTTGACGATCACCGCGATGCGGCGGCCCTGAGCGTTGTCGAGCATGTGCCGCAGCAAAGTGGTTTTACCCGAGCCGAGGAAACCGGTGACGATGGTGACGGGGAGTTTGGCCAGTGTTTTCATCGGATGCCCTTTGGCAAGGTGGCGGGCATACGGGACGAGACCGGCAACGCGGGTGCGTGCCTGGAGAGTTCGCCACCGGATCACCCCGCCCGGTTGAAAGTGAGAATCTGTGACGAGGCAGGTCTCCTGGCTGACGGTGTTCGGGCCTTGGCCCGGTATTCGCTGCGCCTTCCCGCTGGCTCTGGATTGAGTTGGCAGTGGCGTGGCAGCGAACAGCACCGTTCACAGTTGCGGGGGCAGCCGCGGCTTGGACCGCGTTCCCTTCTTAGCTTCGGCGTGGGCCGAAGAACCTCGAAAGCGCAAGGCTACGCATGGGTTCGTGATGGGTCAATGGGAGGTTGGTTTTGTGGGCATATCCGTTGCTGCGGTTATGGCTGCTTAGGGTTCCGCCCTTACGGCGGGTCACTTTTTCCAAACGCCGAAAAAGTAACCAAAAAGGCTTCCCCCGGCGTACGGCACTTCGCTAAGGCTCAGTGTTCCCTCGCTACGGTGTCCATCAGGGGGCATCGCCTACGGTTTGCTTCGCTGCACCTCCTCTCGATGTATGCGGCTTCGCCGCACGGCGCTGCGCGCCTACCCCCTGATGAACACCTCCGCTCGGCCTGCCGAAGGGGCAAAAAAATCAAAAGCCAAAGCCAGAGCCAGAGCCAGAGCCCCTCACCACGATGAGCGCTAGCTCGAGTACTGCTTTTGATCGCAAGGCCCGTCGGCAGGCTGAGTGGAGGGATTGATTCGGGGTGGGAGCGAAGCGACCGTTTGGCGAAGCCAAACACATCGAGAGGAGGTGCAGCGAAGCAAACCGTAGGCGATGCCCCCGGATCAATCCCGGAGCGAAGGAACCCCGAGCCTCAGCGAGGGGCCGTACGTCAGGGTAGAGACCTTTTGGTTACTTTTGGGGCGTTTGCCAAAAGTGACCCGCCGTAAGGGCGGAACCCTAAGCAGCCATAACCGCAGCAACGGATCTGCCCCCAATCCCAATTGACTCAAATCCCCCGCCCATGGTCTCCTACACAACTTGTTACGGGTGCCCTGCAAAGGGTGAAACGGGAAACCGGTGAATCATGTGCTTTACTCTAAAGCCATGTCAGTCCGGTGCTGCCCCCGCAACGGTAAGCGAGAGAGCGTCAGATCCACTGTGCCCACGGGCATGGGAAGGTGACGCTTGCAGGTCGGCCTGACGCCAACCCCTCGTGAGCCCGGAGACCGGCCCGCAACACACAGTACGCATCTTGCGTCACTGAACATAACAAACCCGCGGTGGGCGGGCGCTGTTCGAACCTCTGCGTGCCCGACTCGCAGGGGTTTTCATGCGCTCCATTCACCCGCTGACACTCCAGAGGGAAGCGCCATGTCGATCATCAGCAGCACCGGCAGCAACACGGACAAAATCTCCAGCACCACCACCCTGAGCCAACGCCTGACCGCTGCGATCTTCGCGTCGATCCTGGGCGCAAGCCTGGTCTACTTCGCCGGTTTCTCACACATCGAAGCGGTGCACAACGCCGCGCACGATACCCGCCACAGCGCCGCGTTCCCGTGCCACTGAGACCTGACGACATGATCAAGCGTATTGCGCAGACCGCAGGTTTCACCGGCCTTCTGGCCGCCCTGCTGCTGACCTTGCTGCAAAGCTTCTGGGTTTCGCCGCTGATTCTTCAGGCCGAAACCTACGAGAAGGCCGAGCCGGTGGCCGAAGTCCACGAACACGCCGCCGGCACCGCCGCCCACACCCACGATGCCGAAGCCTGGGAGCCGGAAAACGGCTGGCAGCGCGTGGTCTCCACCACGGGCGGCAACCTGGTGGTAGCCGTAGGTTTCGCCCTGATGTTGGCGGGCCTGTACACCCTGCGTGCGCCGACCAAAACCTCGCAAGGCCTGCTCTGGGGTCTGGCGGGTTACGCGACATTCGTGCTCGCGCCGACAATGGGCCTGCCACCTGAGTTGCCGGGCACTGCCGCCGCAGATCTGGCATCGCGCCAGATGTGGTGGATCGGCACTGCTGCTTCGACCGCTGTAGGCCTGGCGCTGATCGCGTTCGGCGGCAACTGGCTGCTGAAGATCCTCGGCGTGGCGATCCTCGCTGTGCCCCATGTAATCGGCGCACCGCAACCGGAAGTGCACTCGATGCTCGCGCCGGAAGCACTGGAAGCCCAGTTCAAAATCGCTTCGCAGCTGACCAACGTGGCGTTCTGGCTGGCCCTGGGCCTGATCAGCGCCTGGTTGTTCCGCCGCAAAAGCGATGGTCAATACCACGCATGACCGATGACAGCGCAGCGCCGACCTTCGTGGTCGGCCTGGGCTGCCAGCGCGGCTGCCCGGCCAGTACGCTGCGCGCCTTGCTCGACCAGGCCTTGCAGGCCCACCGTATCGAACTCGAAGCGGTCAAGGCTTTGGCCAGCATCGACCTGAAACGTGACGAGCCCGGCCTGCAGGAACTGGCGGCACAACTGGCGCTGCCGTTGCTGTACTTCAGCAGCGAAGAACTGGCCAGTTATCAGCAACGACTGAGTCACCATTCACAGATCGCCTTCGAACGCACCGGTTGCTACGGCGTGGCGGAAAGCGCTGCACTGGCGCTCGCCGAACAACTGATCCAGGCCCCGGCAAAACTGCTGATTTCCCGGCAAAAGTACGCCCAGGCAACCCTGGCATTGGCCGGCGCGGCGTAAATTCCCGATAATCCCCGCTTTCGATCATGAGCATTCTTCATCTGAAGTGTTCTTGAAGCCTCGACCCGCCCTACTTTCACAGGATCCAACGATGACCGTTTACTTCATCGGCGCCGGCCCCGGCGACCCGGAATTGATCACTGTCAAAGGCCAGCGGCTGATCCGCAGTTGCCCGGTGATCATCTATGCAGGTTCGCTGGTGCCGGCGGCGGTACTGGAAGGTCATTCGGCAGAAACCGTGGTCAACAGCGCCGAATTGCATCTGGAACAGATCATCGACCTGATCAACACCGCCCACGCCAAGGGCCAGGATGTGGCCCGGGTGCATTCGGGCGATCCGGGCCTGTATGGCGCCATTGGCGAGCAGATTCGTTATCTGCGCGAGCTGGGCATCCCGTTCGAAATCATCCCCGGTGTCACCGCCACCGCCGCCTGCGCGGCGCTACTGGGCGCCGAACTCACGTTGCCGGACATCTCGCAAAGCGTGATCCTGACCCGTTATGCAGACAAAACGGCGATGCCTGTCGGGGAAGAACTGGGCAACCTGGCGCAGCACGGGGCGACCATGGCGATTCATCTGGGGGTCAATCATCTGGAGAAGATCCTCGCCGAGCTGCTGCCGCACTACGGCGCGGACTGCCCGATTGCGGTGATCCACCGGGCGACGTGGCCGGATCAGGACTGGGTGGTCGGGACACTGGAGGATATTGCCGAGAAGGTGGCGGTCAAAGGCTTTCGGCGTACGGCGCTGATTCTGGTCGGGCGGGTGCTGGGTAGCGATCATTTCAGTGAGTCGTCGCTGTATCGCGCAGGGCATGCACATTTGTATCGGCCCTGAAGCCGCTTCGCGAGCAAGCTCGCTCCCACAGGGGATTTGTGAACGACAAAGATCCAGTGTGGGAGCGAGCTTGCTCGCGAAGGTTCTTGAATCTCACGCATAAAAAACGGCGCTCACGGGGCGCCGTTTTTCATGCCGCAGCGAACGCCTTAGTAGTAGGCGTTTTCTTTCTGCGTGTGGTCGGTCACGTCGCGAACGCCCTTGAGTTCCGGAATGCGCTCGAGCAAGGTGCGCTCGATACCTTCCTTCAGGGTCACGTCCGCCTGGCCGCAGCCCTGGCAACCGCCGCCGAACTGCAGCACGGCAATGCCGTCTTCAACCACATCGATCAGGCTGACCTGACCGCCGTGGCTGGCCAGCCCCGGGTTGATTTCGGTTTGCAGGTAGTAGTTGATGCGCTCGTTGATCGGGCTGTCGGCGTTGACCATCGGAACCTTGGCGTTTGGGGCCTTGATGGTCAGCTGGCCGCCCATGCGGTCGGTGGCGTAGTCGACGACAGCATCGTCAAGGAACGCTTCACTGAACGAGTCGATATAGGCAGTGAAGCTTTTCAGCCCCAGCGCGGTATCTTCAGGTTTCTCTTCGCCCGGCTTGCAGTAGGCAATGCAGGTTTCGGCGTACTGGGTGCCAGGCTGGGTGATGAAGACGCGGATGCCGATGCCCGGGGTGTTCTGCTTGGACAGCAGATCGGCCAGGTAATCATGGGCGGCGTCGGTAATGGTAATAGCGGTCATGGAAACTCCTCGCAGGCTTGGGCGGAGTTTACGCCAATCGGCGCGCGGCACAAAGTCCTAGTATTTACGTAGGAATAGTTCGCAATCGCCTAATCCGCAGGTTTGCCGTCGGTTCGCGCTCTAAGCCATTGATAACTGCGCTTTTCCACCCAGTGATAACTCAGCCAGGAGCCCACGCCAATCGCCACGGCACACAGGATGAACATCAAATAGGGGTTGATCCCGAAGCGATGGGCCACAAATCCGCCAGCCGACAAAACCAGAACATGCATCAGATAAACCGAGTAGGAACAATCGCCCAGCAGCTTGAGCACACGGTTGCGTTCAACATGCCGCTCCAGCGCCATACAGGCCATGACCAGCACCGCGCTCGGCATCCCCCAGTTCAGAAGCCGGGGCGATGGCGAAAGATAATAGATCGCCAGTAACGCCGCGCCGATCCCCGTCAGCGGCATCCACAAGCCCTGTCCAATCCAGCCGCGACGATAGAGCATGCCAATGCCGATCCCCAGCAGGAATTCGTAAACGATGTCCGAGCGATAAAACTCGCTGACCCAGCCAAACCCGGTCCAGGCCTGGCACACCGCGAACAACAGCGCCGCGACCACCAGCAAGCGCACTTGCAGCCGAAACAGCAGCGCCCAGGCGAACAACACGTAGAACAGCATTTCGTAATTCAGCGTCCAGCCGACATTCAGGGTCGGATAGATCCCGTAGCCACCGGGGTTTTCGCTCGGGATAAACAGCATCGACAGCAGCAAATGACGCCAGTCCACCGTCTGATCCGGCAGCAGCGGCCGGGCAAACACCACCAGCAACGCCATCAGCACGGTGTAGAGCCAATACGCCGGGACAATACGGAATAGTCGATACAGCAGAAACCGCGCCGGCGGCAGCACCTTGCCTTCAGTGGAGAGGAAAATCACCAGCCCGCTGATCACGAAAAAGATATCGACGCCCACCGCGCCCTTGTCGATGAACAACTGCCCTATCGGCCCGCGCGCCTTGAAGTCGAAGAAAATCTGCATGAAGTGATGGCAGACCACCGTCCACGCGGCGAGCGCTCGCAAGGCCTGCACTGAAATCAACATCGATGGCGCTCCCGATCCCGTACTCCACAGGATTGGGACAGCGGCCATCGTTCAAACGATCAAAGATTCTCGTACCGGTTCATGTCCAGCACGCCCTCTTCCACCGGGTCGGTTTCGTGAATGTACTGGCTCAGATCGTGGAAGTAGAACCAGAATTGCGGATGGCTGCGGCGAATCCCCCAACGTTCGACGATTTTCTCGAACTGCGGCGCATCCTTGGCGCTTTCCATGGCATCGACAAACGCCGGCACCTGATCCGCCGGGATGTTGAACATGAAATTCGGATAACTGCTGAGCACGCCCGGATAAATGGTCAGGGTGTCGAGCCCCGGCTGGTAGCGCAGGGATTCACCGAGCAGGAACGCCACGTTGCTGTGGGCGCGGTTGCGAAGCAGGCTGTAGACCTCACGTTTGCCGCTGCGGGTTTCGATGCGCAGCATGGTCGCCTCCGGCAATTGATCGATCACCTTCAGCCCCGCCGCAGGACGCGCCGTCAGGCGGCTCAGGGCCTGTTCAGCGTTTTGCAGCGCCGGATCGATGTTCGGCCGCGAGCAGTAGGCATCCACGCAGCGGTTGATCGGATCGGGCCGCGCGTTGAGGTCGCCGTAGCGAGCGAGCAACTGCATGGCGAAATCGTGTTTCGGGTCTTTTTCGTCGAGTTTCAGCGCGGTCGGCTTGTCGTCGTCGATGGACTCGTAATCCAGCCACATCTTGAACTGGCCGCTGCTCTGGTACCAATCGTCGAGGTAATCCTCACGGGAATCGGCCGGCATCAGGCGCAGGAAGTTCTGTTCGGCGCCGTTGCGGATCAGGTCGAAGTACAGGCGGGTCTGCGCCTGATGGGAAACATTGCCGAACACGTCGAAGTTGACCGCCAATTGGTAGTAAGTGCGCTCCAGCAGCGGATAGTCGAACAGCCACATGGTCTGCGGCACTTCACCGATCAGGCCTTTAGTCACCGAGGCGCTGTCGAAGTGGCGGAAGATGCTCAACAGTGCGTTGTCGTTGCCCGCCCACAGGGTCGACCAGCTCGGCGCCGGTTGGTCGGCGTAGCTGTCCCGGCGCAGGGCTTCGTACTTGTTGCGCTTGTTGCGGTAGTCGTGCCACAGGCTCAGGACACTGCCGACATCGTCGTTCTGCCCCGGCATGGCCAGCAACGGCGTGGCCTGGCCCCGATAGTTCGGGTCGGTGATGTACAGGTCATGCTCCGGCGCCTGAAACAGCGCCCAGAAGTTGTCGCGGATCACGTCGGTCGCGATCTGCCCGCGACATACCGGGCCGCGAATGAAGGTACGCACGAAGTATTCGGCGTTATCGAGCATGAACTGATACCGCGCCTGCGCCGGAATCGCCTCGAAAGTAGCGAACGGATTGGCCCGGCTCTGCGGCCCGTAGCCCGGCAGCGCATGCACCTGCCAGTTGCCGTTGTAGAACAGGCTCTTGACCCGCGCCATCTTCGCCGCACTCAGCGGATAGGTGATGTGGGTCTTGTGCACGATCACACCCTGCACCGGCCACAGGCGGTAATACACCTGGGTGCCCGGGTCGTCATTGGGACGGCGGGTGGCAATCAGATCGATCGGCTGGCCGGTCGGCGTGCGTGAACGCACCCACTGGAAGAAATGCCCCGGCTCGCCGTCCTTGAAGTAGATGTGCGCCAGGAACCAGTGCTCGAACAGCCAGCGTCCGACCAGACTCTCCCGGGCGCCGGGCTGGTTGAGCAGGTTTTCCCACTGCACGATCTGCAGCGCTTCCTTGGCACTCGGCGCCAGGCCTTGCTCATCGATCGGCGCGCCGGACGCCAGCCAGCGCTGCAACGTCTGGTATTGCTGATCGGTCAGGCCGGTGACCGCCAGCGGCATGCCCTCTTTCGGGTGGGCGCCGGCATAGCCGTCGAACTCGGCCGGCATCGCGCACATGTTTTCCCGTTGCAGGCCGAGGACGATGTCTTCCGGCAGTTTGGCGTTGGGTGTCAGTGGCGTTTTGTGCCCCAGCTCCAGCATGCGCGCCATCAGCGCCGCCTGACTGCCCTGGGCGTCGAGCACCGAATAGAAGTCTTTCTGCTGCCAGGCGCGTTTGCCAAAAGCGTCGTAGAACAGCCGCGTGGTCGGCGCTGCCTGGGTGCGCTCGCCATCGTAGACCGGCATCTTGCTCGCGCCACGGGCCGCGCCTTCACCGCTGCCCAGGTTCAACTGGCAGGCTGAGTCGTAGCACGCATGGCAGGCAACGCACTTCTCGGTGAAGATCGGCTGGATATCGCGGGTGTAAGAAATCGTAGGCGAGATCGCAGGACTTTGCGCCGCCGCGCCAAAGCTCAAAAACAGCAACACCATGCTGACGACGCGGTACGACATATCCCTGATCCTGATCCTGAATAAAAACGCCGCGATTCTACCGTTATGACGCCCGTGCCAACATGAGCGATATTCATGCAAAAGCGCCACATGCTCTAAATCCGCACAGGTTTGTTATGATCCCGCTCCTTCGTCATGGTCTTTTTCGAGTAGTCCCAATGTCCGATCGCAGCGTCCGCCTTCAAGCTCTCAAGCAAGCCCTCAAAGAGCGCATCCTGATACTCGATGGCGGTATGGGCACGATGATCCAGAGCTACAAGCTCGAAGAGCAGGATTATCGCGGCAAGCGTTTCGCCGACTGGCCGACCGACGTCAAGGGCAACAACGACCTGCTGGTCATTACCCGTCCCGACGTGATCGGCGGCATCGAGAAAGCCTACCTGGATGCCGGCGCCGACATCCTGGAAACCAACACCTTCAACGCCACCCGCATTTCCATGGCCGACTACGGCATGGAAGAGCTGGCCTACGAACTCAACGTAGAAGGCGCACGACTGGCGCGCAAGGTGGCCGACGCCAAGACTGCCGAGAACCCGGACAAGCCACGCTTCGTCGCCGGCGTCCTCGGCCCGACCAGCCGTACCTGCTCGCTTTCGCCGGACGTCAACAACCCGGGCTACCGCAACGTCACCTTCGATGAACTGGTGGAAAACTACACCGAGGCCACCAAAGGCCTGATCGAGGGCGGCGCCGACCTGATCCTGATCGAAACCATCTTCGACACCCTCAACGCCAAGGCTGCGATCTTCGCCGTGCAAGGCGTGTTCGAAGAGCTGCACATCGAACTGCCGATCATGATTTCCGGCACCATCACCGACGCCTCCGGCCGTACCCTGTCTGGCCAGACCACCGAAGCGTTCTGGAACTCCGTAGCCCACGCCAAGCCGATTTCGGTCGGTCTGAACTGCGCCCTCGGCGCCCGTGAACTGCGTCCGTACCTGGAAGAGCTGTCGGACAAGGCCAGCACCCACGTTTCGGCGCACCCGAATGCCGGCCTGCCGAACGAGTTCGGCGAATATGACGAGCTGCCGGTGGACACCGCAAAAGTCATCGAAGAATTCGCCCAGAGCGGTTTCCTCAACATCGTCGGCGGCTGCTGCGGCACGACCCCGGGCCACATCGAAGCCATCGCCAAAGCCGTCGCCGGTTACGCGCCACGGCAGATTCCGGACATTCCCAAGGCTTGCCGCCTGTCGGGTCTGGAACCGTTCACCATTGATCGCAGCTCGCTATTCGTCAACGTCGGCGAGCGGACCAACATCACCGGTTCCGCGAAATTCGCCCGTCTGATCCGCGAAGACAACTACACCGAAGCCCTGGAAGTCGCCCTGCAACAGGTCGAGGCCGGCGCCCAGGTGATCGACATCAACATGGACGAAGGGATGCTCGATTCGAAGAAGGCCATGGTGACCTTCCTCAATCTGATTGCCGGTGAACCGGACATCTCCCGCGTACCGATCATGATCGACTCCTCGAAATGGGACGTGATCGAAGCCGGCCTCAAGTGCATTCAGGGTAAGGGCATCGTCAACTCGATCAGCATGAAAGAAGGCGTCGAGCAGTTCATCCACCACGCCAAACTGTGCAAACGCTACGGTGCTGCCGTGGTGGTGATGGCGTTTGACGAAGCCGGCCAGGCCGACACCGAAGCGCGCAAGAAAGAAATCTGCAAACGCTCCTACGACATTCTGGTCAACGAAGTCGGCTTCCCGCCGGAAGACATCATCTTCGACCCGAACATCTTCGCCGTGGCCACCGGCATCGAAGAACACAACAACTACGCTGTGGACTTCATCAACGCCTGCGCCTACATCCGCGACGAGCTGCCGTATGCCCTGAGCTCCGGCGGTGTGTCCAACGTGTCGTTCTCGTTCCGTGGCAATAACCCGGTGCGCGAGGCGATCCACTCGGTGTTCCTGCTGTACGCGATCCGCGCCGGCCTGACCATGGGTATCGTCAACGCCGGTCAACTGGAGATCTACGACCAGATCCCGCAGGAGCTGCGCGACGCCGTTGAAGACGTGATCCTCAACCGCACCCCGGAAGGCACCGACGCCCTCCTCGCCATCGCCGACAAGTACAAGGGCGACGGCAGCGTCAAGGAAGCCGAGACCGAAGAGTGGCGCAGCTGGGACGTTAACAAGCGTCTGGAGCACGCCCTGGTCAAAGGCATCACCACCCACATCGTCGAGGACACCGAAGAGTCCCGTCAGTCCTTCGCCCGCCCGATCGAAGTGATCGAAGGCCCGCTGATGTCCGGCATGAATATCGTCGGCGACCTGTTCGGCGCCGGCAAAATGTTCCTGCCGCAGGTGGTGAAATCCGCCCGCGTGATGAAGCAGGCCGTGGCTCACCTGATCCCGTTCATCGAACTGGAAAAAGGCGACAAGCCGGAAGCCAAGGGCAAGATCCTGATGGCCACCGTTAAAGGCGACGTGCACGACATCGGCAAGAACATCGTCGGCGTGGTGCTGGGTTGCAACGGCTACGACATTGTCGACCTCGGCGTGATGGTGCCGGCAGAGAAGATCCTGCAGGTGGCCCGCGAAGAGAAATGCGACATCATCGGCCTGTCCGGCCTGATCACTCCGTCGCTGGACGAGATGGTCCACGTGGCCCGCGAGATGCAGCGCCAGGACTTCCATCTGCCGCTGATGATCGGCGGCGCCACCACCTCCAAGGCGCACACGGCGGTGAAGATCGAGCCGAAGTACAGCAACGACGCGGTGGTGTACGTCACCGACGCTTCCCGCGCCGTGGGCGTGGCGACGCAGCTGCTGTCCAAGGAGCTGAAAGCCGGTTTTGTCGAGAAGACCCGCGAAGAGTACATCGACGTGCGTGAGCGCACTTCCAATCGCAGCGCCCGTACCGAACGCCTGAGCTACGCCGCCTCAATCGCGAAAAAACCGCAGTTCGACTGGGCCTCCTACACACCGGTCAAACCGACGTTCACCGGCACCCGGGTGCTGGACAACATCGACCTCAACGTCCTGGCCGAATACATCGACTGGACGCCGTTCTTCATCTCCTGGGACCTGGCCGGCAAGTTCCCGCGCATCCTTGAAGACGAAGTGGTCGGTGAAGCCGCGACTTCGCTGTACAAAGATGCCCGCGAGATGCTGACCAAGCTGATCGACGAGAAACTGATCAGCGCCCGTGCGGTGTTCGGTTTCTGGCCGGCCAATCAGGTGCACGATGACGATATCGAGCTATACGGCGATGACGGCAAGCCAATGGCGCGCCTGCATCATCTGCGCCAGCAGATCATCAAGACCGACGGCAAGCCGAACTTCTCCCTGGCCGACTTCGTTGCGCCGAAGGACAGCGAAGTGACCGACTATGTCGGTGGTTTCATCACCACCGCCGGGATCGGCGCCGAAGAAGTGGCCAAGGCATATCAGGACGCTGGCGACGATTACAACTCGATCATGGTCAAGGCCCTGGCCGACCGTCTGGCCGAAGCCTGCGCCGAATGGTTGCACCAGCAGGTACGTAAAGAGCACTGGGGTTATGCCAAGGACGAAGCCCTCGACAACGAGGCGCTGATCAAAGAGCAGTATTCCGGCATTCGCCCTGCTCCGGGCTACCCGGCGTGCCCGGATCACACCGAGAAGGCCACGCTGTTCGCCCTGCTCGATCCTGAGGCGCAGGAAATGCGCGCCGGCCGCAGCGGTGTGTTCCTGACCGAGCACTACGCAATGTTCCCGGCGGCGGCGGTCAGTGGCTGGTACTTCGCCCATCCGCAGGCGCAATACTTCGCCGTGGGCAAGATCGACAAGGATCAGGTGCAGAGCTACACCTCGCGCAAAGGCCAGGAACTGAGCCTGACCGAACGCTGGCTGGCGCCGAACCTGGGTTACGACAACTAAGCAGAAGTCCGAACAAAAGACCGCAGCCTGCCCCGCAGGCTGCGGTCTTTTTTCATGGGTTGGCTATGCTTGTCTGACACACACGGCAGACGAGGGATTTATGGACGATCCAGTCGACAACAAGCCACCGACCTTCTGGCAGATGCTGCACAGCGTCATGGCGGCGGCGTTCGGCGTGCAGAGCGGCAAGAACCGGGCAAGGGACTTCACCCATGGCAAGCCCAGCCATTTCATCTTCCTGGGCATTGCGTTCACGGCGGTGTTCGCCCTGACGCTGTTTGGCATCGTGCAGCTCGTGGTGCATCTGGCGGGCGCCTGAACAGCCTCAGTGCATCAGGGTCTGCAGGTTGAACGGATAACGGTACGAGGTCGGGCGGCCCTTCGCCGACATCTTGTGAAAGTGCACGCCGTAATCCGGCGACGTGCCCATGGCCAGCATTCGGCGGGCATGATCCTTGTCGATCAGTTGCAGCAAGGGAATCTGCCGGTCGCGGCCACCGTAGTGGTTCAGGTCGACGCCCTGTGCATGGTCGTGCACTTCCACCAGCGCCCAGCCTCCCAGGGTGAAATGACCGCCGAGCAAGGCGCTCAAGCGTCCGTCGATCATGGCCTGCAGCGCCGCAGGCGAGGTATTGACCGCGCTGAACAGCACGTCTTTGCCCGGCACTTTCCCGATCTCGGAAACCGCTCGCATCGCACCGAAGGCCATTTCGTCGTTGGCCGCCCACACCAATGACACCTTGGGGTAACGAACCAGCAGCTGCCGGGCCTGCTCGTAGGCCCGCTGCTGTGTCCAGCCGCCGTAAACCAGTTGCCGCAAACGGACTTCAGGATGTTCGGCCAGCGCCCTTTGCATGCCTTGCTCGCGCAACTGCGACGACGGCGTGATCTTCAGGCCGGAGAACGCCAGCAATTCGATGCTGGCGCCGGGGGCCACCGGTGGATGCAGGCGGATCAACTCCTTCATCAACAGGTAACCGCCCTCCTCGTCATTGGGCACAAGGCTGCCGATCCGGTCGGCCCGGTCCCCGACCAGCGCTTGCTGATTGGGCGTCAACGCGGCATTGACGATAAACAGCTTCACCCCGCTCTGATTGGCCATGCGCAGGATCTGCGGCGCGATGTATTGCTCGTTGGCGAACATCAGATAGTCGGGGCGATCAGGGCCCTGCAAGGCCACCCGGGCTTGGGCCAGGGTCATTTCGGGCTGGCGCTGGGAATAGAGGATCCGCAGATCGATGCCCAGGTCTCGCGCGGCAGCCTGCATGAATTGCGAGTAGCTGACCCAGAACGCTTCGTCGGTGGCGCCCGGATTCAGAAACAGCACAGACTCTGCCCGCGCGCCGGCTCCAAAGGCCAGGCCCAGCACAAGCAGACTGATGTGGAGAAACTTGAACATGAAACATCCGGGCCCGGGGAAAAATGGCCGCGCATTATAGCCATTCAATCGCCGGCCATTAGCGCCTGATCCCGCTTTTTGTCCGACAATCGTCGGAAGCGGGCCCGGAGGGGTCGTTTTACTGATGACTGACCCAGAACACCGCTGTGCCCACGACCAGAATGATCAGGAACAGAATGGCCCACGCATCGACACTGCTATCGCTTTTCCTTGCCTTGGTTGGATTGCTCATTGCATCGCCTCTTGTCGGTTTTATCGGTGATTGCAGAAAGACTCGACCACAGTTAAGACGATGATTGTCCGCACGACAAATGTGGGTTAGTTGACACCCGTTCTCGTTAGGCGATTTGGTTCTTTACATATACTCAAACATCACTTTTGCGCATAACTGCAAACGGGTATATTGCCCCGGCTCCATTAGGGAGTGCGCGGCCGTGCGCGCGTAATTGCCGAGGCACCATCGGACTCCAGCAAGCGAAAACGCAGCGTTTTCCGAGTAGCCCAAAGCCTGAGAACAGGACTTATATGTACGTATACGACGAGTACGATCAGCGGATCATCGAGGACCGCGTCAAGCAGTTCCGTGATCAGACCCGACGCTATCTGGCAGGTGAGCTGAGCGAAGAAGAATTCCGCCCCCTGCGCCTGCAAAATGGCCTGTACATCCAGCGTTTCGCGCCGATGTTGCGGGTGGCGGTGCCTTACGGCCAACTGACTTCGCGTCAGATGCGCATGATGGCCAAGATTGCCCGCGACTACGACAAGGGCTACGCCCACATCAGTACTCGCCAGAACGTGCAGTTCAACTGGCCGGCGGTCGAAGACATCCCGGACATCCTCGCCGAGCTGGCCACCGTGCAGATGCACGCGATCCAGACCAGCGGCAACTGCCTGCGCAACGTCACTACCGATCAGTTCGCCGGTGTCGCGGCCGACGAGTTGATCGACCCGCGTCCATGGTGCGAAATCGTCCGTCAATGGACCACGTTCCACCCGGAATTCGCCTACTTGCCGCGTAAGTTCAAGATCGCCGTCAACGGTTCGACCTCCGACCGTGCGGCCATCGAAGTCCACGACATCGGTCTCGAGCCGGTGCACAACGCCGCTGGCGAACTCGGTTTCCGCGTACTGGTCGGTGGCGGCCTGGGCCGTACTCCGGTGGTTGGCGCGTTCATCAACGAGTTCCTGCCATGGCAGGACCTGTTGAGCTACCTCGATGCCATTCTGCGGGTCTACAACCGCTACGGGCGTCGCGACAACAAATACAAGGCGCGGATCAAGATTCTCGTCAAGGCGCTGACTCCAGAAGTCTTCGCCCAGAAAGTCGATGCCGAGATGGAACACCTGCGCGGCGGCCAGACCACGCTGACCGAAGCCGAAGTGCATCGCGTCGCCAAACACTTCGTCGACCCGGACTACAAGGCGCTGGAAAACCAGACCGCCGAACTGGCCGCCCTCGACAAGGAATACCCGGGCTTCGCCCGCTGGCGCACCCGCAACACCCTGGCGCACAAGAAGCCGGGTTATGTGGCCGTGACCCTGTCCCTGAAGCCGACCGGTGTTGCACCGGGCGACATCACCGACAAACAGCTCGACGCCGTCGCCGATCTGGCGGACCGCTACAGCTACGGTCAACTGCGCACGTCCCACGAGCAGAACATCATTCTCGCCGACGTCGAGCAGAGCCAGTTGTTCACTCTGTGGGGCGAGTTGCGTGAAGGCGGTTTCGCCACGCCGAACATCGGCCTGCTGACCGACATCATCTGCTGCCCTGGCGGTGATTTCTGCTCCCTGGCCAACGCCAAGTCGATCCCGATCGCCGAATCGATCCAGCGCCGTTTCGATGACCTGGACTACCTGTTCGACATCGGTGAACTGGACCTGAACATCTCCGGCTGCATGAACGCCTGCGGTCACCACCACGTCGGCCACATCGGCATTCTCGGGGTGGACAAGAAAGGTGAAGAGTTCTACCAGGTCTCCCTCGGCGGGAGCGCCAGCCGTGACGCGAGCCTGGGCAAGATCCTCGGCCCGTCGTTCGCCCAGGACGACATGCCGGATGTGATCTCCAAGCTGATCGACGTGTACGTGGAACAGCGCACCGAAGACGAGCGCTTCATCGACACCTACCAGCGTATTGGCATCGACCTCTTCAAGGAACGCGTCTATGCAGCGAATCATTAAGAACAACGAGGTCGTCGACGAAACCTGGCACCTGCTGCCCAAGGATTTCAACATCGACGAAATCAGCAACTGCGACGACCTGATCGTCCCGTTGCAGCTGTGGCGTGAACACGCCCGCATGCTCAAGGCCCGCGATGGCGGCCTGGGTGTGTGGCTGGACGCCGACGAAGAAGCCGAGGAAATCGGCGACGACGTGGATCAGTTCGAAGTCATCGCCCTGAACTTCCCGGCGTTCACCGATGGCCGCAACTACTCCAACGCTCGCCTGCTGCGTGACCGTTACGGTTTCAAAGGCGAACTGCGGGCGATTGGCGACGTGCTGCGCGATCAGCTGTTCTACATGCGCCGCTGCGGTTTCGATGCCTTCGCCCTGCGCGCGGACAAAGACCCGTACGACGCTCTTGAAAGCCTCAAGGACTTCTCGGTGACCTATCAGGCCTCCACGGACGAACCGCTGCCGCTGTTCCGTCGTCGTTGAGAAAATGCCCCGCACCCTCATCACGGGTTCGGGGCATTTCCTTGTACGCTCTCCTGCTGCTGTTCTGGCATCCCCGTCGACTGCCTCGTGTCAGGGTGCCGAGCCAACGCCTCGTTGGTCAGCCTTCTCAGCACGTCAGTATTTTCATTTCTCAGATTCTCCAGAATCACCGTCACCTGCCGTGAAGCCGCTTGCCGGGACAATTCGTTGCGCCTTTCCAGTTGCGCCAGTGACGCTGCGCAGCGCTCCAGAGCGGCCGAAAACTCCCCCTCATGGGTTGCCCTCAGGTACTCGGACCAGAACTCCTGATTGCTCATCGACACTGACAATTGAGTCGTCTGCTCAAGCCTCTGCACTTCCCGGTACACATGCTCGATCTGCGCATCAGTAACCTCGACATCGAGCCGTGTGTTCAACGCATCGGGCTGAGCAGGCAATTCCAGACGTTGCGCCATTCGTACGCGGTAAAGCAGGCTGAGTTCCAGCATCTGCTCGCGAGTGAACGGACCTGAACCGGCTCGTCGGGCGGCGTCCATCGATGCTTGTCTTTCGACTTCCCGCAATCGAAACCGCCCCCGCAACAGTTGAACCAATCGCCCTTCCACCGACCCGCCCGGTGATTGATCCGCCACGGCCTGATCGCACAAGACTCTGACTTCAAGATCACTGAACACCTCAGCGGCATTGACCATGCTCACCCTGCCCGCCCAGGCCATGCGAAAAAGCGTGCGACGCAGCCGGTCACTTTCACAGGCCGCCTCCAGCACATTCCAGACTCGTTGGGACAGCTCACCCAGCGAATGTGAATAATCGGCGGTACCACGCAACGCCTTCAGAACGTCGAAAAAGCTCCTGGATTGGGGATCAGCGGACAACGCCGACCACACCTCCTTGACCCGCGACACCCTCACAGCGGGCAAACCGATCACCCAGCCCGAGGCTGTACCATCGGCGACGGAGTGCTGCGCAGTGGCGTAATCAGGCGTGATCACGCCCAGGTTGATACCTTGAGACTGCTGATAGGTCGCAATCGCCTGAAGACTCGCCTCCGATAACGGATTGCCATCGACCTGGGTGCCTCTGTTCAACGCTTCAGGTGCATCGAATACAGACCGAGGTATTTCGATGATCCGGTTGTCGCGCAGGTCGAGTGTTTGCAGAGCGGTCAGCCCCTCCATCTCGCCCGGCCACTCGCTGATGCCGGTTTCACGCAAACCCAGGTGACGCAATCTGCGCAGTGTACCGACCCGCGGCGGGCGCCCCAGCGTCGGGTTGAAACTCAGGTCCAGTGACTGCAAATGTTCCAGAGGAGCCAGGGTAGTCATCGCCTGCTCGATCAACCGAATCCGGTTGTCACTCAAATCCAGCACCGTCAGTCCGGGCATTGCTTCAATGGCCTGGGGAATGCGTGTCAGCTCATTGCCGGTCAGACGCAACATGCGTAATCCCGGGAAGTTATGCAGAAAGCTGTTCAGCCCGGAACCGGCTCCGACAGCATTCAAGTGCAACGCATCGACATGGCTGAAGTCACCGATCAAGACCGGCAAGTCCCCCAGAGGAATGCCATCAAGCGTCAAAGGATGCCGGAAGTATCCGGCGTTTGAAGCAACGGCAGACTCCCTGCGCCAGGCGCGCAATATCGCTTGCGTTGCCCGCGCCTTGTTGTGCGCGGGCACCTGACGCCTGGGACCGTCTCCCGCCTGATAATAAGTCGTGCGATGGGTCCAACGCTCCAGCGCTTGAACCATTGCGTGGTATTGCTCCCGCATGTGATCCAGCGCTCTGATGGCCAACACGTCATCGCTGTCGAGGGACAAAAGAAACTGATCGATTTGAGCGGACGAAAATGACGGATACAGCTCACGTGCCCGTTGCACCAGAACAGCTGACCTGCGTCCGACAGTTGCCGTGCCGCCGGTCAGAGGGACAGAGCGTTCGACTGGCCGATCCGCAAGCCCCATCGGTGAACGGTAACGCCTGTCCGGCGCTGCGATGCTCAGCATTGCGCGGATTTCCTCGCGTCGCTGCAGCGCCAATGATGTGATCTTCTGGCGCAATCCCTGACCTCCCGTTTCGGGCCCGAGCGCCTGGCGACTGTGTGCCGGAAGACTTTCCCAAAGCACCCGAAAGAAATCCGTGCGGGTGCGCGTCAGTGAGCTGGATACCAGGTTTTCTTCAGTATCCAGCCCCGTATACCGGTCGGCGTAGGCTTCGATAATGACATTGTACCGGGCGTCTGGCGGGCCGATGGCGGCTCTTTCCTCGGCACCCGCTGCCCAATCACGAATCTCGATATGCACATCGCCCGGCCAGCCCGGAAGATGACTCAAGGTATCGAGAATCAGCCTGTTCACGTCCCGGCCGCAGGCAGCGTCGAGGTACAAACCTTCAAAGGCACGATTCAGACGCAGAATTGCTTGATAGCGTCGCGCTTCTTCGGCCAGGCGCAACGGCACCTTGCCAGCCGCCAGTTGTTGCCATTCACTGCCGTCGGCATGCAGCACCAGCTCATCGGCGACACTGGCCGGCAGGTTTGCGAACGCGGACCGGACCGGTTCGGCCCTCGACTGTTCGATAGTGTCCGTTCGACGGTACAGACGTTCCGTCAAGGCGATCTGCTGAAAGGGGGCGAGTTCGCCTATGTGTTCGGCCAGCAAGGTGCCTTGCAGGCTCAGATCTTCGGTAGCCTCCCCCAGCAGATGCAGGCGTTCGCGCTCGCCAAGTGCTGCCAGCAACGGCGGATAGAACGCTGCTTTTCGAAGCGCGTCCTGTTTTACCGTGACGGATCGAGAGGCGTTGTGATCCCCATACCGTGCTACCTCGATGTCCCGGGCGTCCGTGACAACAATCGCCAGGTCCTGCGGCCAGTGCCCAGCCGAGGTCAGCAAATACAACTGCAGGTCGGCGTCTGCCTGTTGCGCAGACAAAGGTGACGCGACCGAGGCCATGAAATGCCCGGCTTCAGTGTCGGCCTGAAAGCGGCGCACAGTGTCCGTCAGTATCGCCATGGGTCTGCTGCGGCTGATGATCGCCTGCCGCATCGCCGATTCGTCGACGTTGCTGACAGCGAGAATCTGCAGGGCTCGGGCATCCGGTATCGCCGCTTCGCGATAACCCGTACGACGAAACAGCGTGAGCAAGCTCCAGTCCTGCGGTATTTCACTGTGATGACGCCAGGCGCCGACCCCGTTGGTCTCAAGCGGGGGCCGGTAGCGCGCCGATGCCTGCAGATTGCCGATTTCCCACAACCCGCTGCCTGGCACGGGATGCACCGTATAGGCGTGGCTGCCCAATTTCAGTAGCCGGTGGTTGTCGTACAGGATCAGGCCACGCTCATCGGCCGGAAGCCGATCGAGCAGGCTCTCGGGCATGCGCAAAGCCGACACCTCGGGATTCCAGAGCCTTCGGGACATCCAGCCAATCGGTACCTGCCTCAGTCCCTGCACGAAACCTGACGTCCGGACACTTCGATAGGCTCTGCCTGCGACTGCGCTGCCTGCCGAAAAGGCCGCCATGACTATCAGGTTCTCAAGGGTGTCGAACAGGTAATCCGTCGCGCTCTCCTGATCGCCATGCGCCCAGCTGTCGATGCCCTCGTAAACCTCATTGAGCAGCTGCAGGCCGGCCACGGCACACATGACCTCTCCAAGAACCGGTACAAAGGAGGCCAGGAACAGCAATGTATTGACGCCGATGGACTCGTAGGTCTCGAGCCTTTGCTGACGTGTTTTTTCATCTTCATCGTCCGTGGACACGACCAGCACTCTGGCATCGGCCCGGACCTGTTCGGCTCGATGTTCGAAGAGGGCCAGAAAGAGCTCCGTTTTCGCTTTACCTTCCGGGTACACGACTGTAAGCGGCAAATACGGGGTATCGAAAGGAAGATGGAGCGGCCCGACATTCAGCAGTCGCACATCGATGCCCCTGAGGAATGAAGGGCGATCCCGCAGCGTGACGAAACGCATGAAAAAACTTCGGAAACCGGCGTCTTTCAGGCGCTTGCTCAAGCTGATCTCGAAGTCGAGAAAGGATGCGTACTCTTTCAACGGGTGATCAGGGTCCTCCGGTATGTAAACGACGCAACGATCAACGTCGCCCGCAGACACCATGATCGAACCGATAAACATCGGTCCTCTCAGCGTGACGCCAAGTATTTCAATATTCTGATATTCAAGTGCATTCTCGCCTGACTGCGAAACTGCAACCAATTTGAGTCTTTGATAAACACTGACACTGATATGCCCGCGCAAATATGCAATATGCCGATCAACTTCAAAGCGATCGCGAAAACAGGCAACGGAGGCATCAAGAAAAGTTGCAGGTCGTGCGCCATCGCCAAACAATGTCTCTATATGTTTCCGGTACTGTTTCCCAAGATCGAGATCCCGACACAAGATGGCGAACTCATGAGGTCTGATTGCCAGCACGCGACTCGTTTTCCCCGTTACCTGCTCCGGAATGTAGAGCAGCGAAAGCTCGTGGTAATTACCGGGCAGCGTTTCGGACAGTTCGAAGTTCTCGCAGGCTGCGGTCAGCAAATCCCGGCCGATAGGCAGGATCAGTTTCTTGCGCAAGCCCAAAAGGCTCGACGTAGAACGCACATGCTGAAAAACCGCACCTGCGACATCGAATGGTTCGCCCAGCCTGTCTGACATGGCTTTGGCCAGCAATGGTGCACAAAAATGCTCCGGAGACTTCAGTGCCTGCAACTGTTTGAGAAGAGTCTGTCGAGACTGAAAGCTGGATTTCAGATTGTTATAGAGAACATTTCGATCATTGATCGGTGCATTGAGCAGCCAGGATGGCATCTGTTGTTTGAGTAAATCAAAGAAAATGCCCTGTTCTTCCGCCGTCATTATAGGCATTGCTTCAAGACGGTTTTCGACATCCATGTTCGACACCCCTGATCTGAAAAGGAACACTCAGACTAAGGTGCAGCCACACTCGAAAACAGCACGAATAACTGATGGTTTCAGATTCAATCAAACAACAATGCGAGACAATGAAATAGATAGATAAGACAGGTTTGCGTATTGAAGTTGATATACGCCCGCACGGCATAGCCGCACGAGCGTAAAACCCGTTACCAGAAACGTTGTTGGGTCAAACGGCTCCACCAGCTCAGCAACAGACGGTCCACCGAACCGCTGGCCGCCATGCCGATGCGTTCCTGCAGGCTTTTGCGCTCGGCATAGTGCAGGTGATATACCTCGGATTTTTTCGCCCGGTCCGCCAGGTATTCGTCGCTGGTCTTGAGTTCGTCCACCAGTTGTTTTTCCAGCGCCGCGAGGCCGAGCCAGACTTCACCGGTGGCGACTTCGTCGATCGCCAGCTGCGGGCGATATCGGGCGACGAAGTTCTTGAACAACTGATGGGTAATGTCCAGGTCTTCCTGGAATTTCTCCCGGCCCTTCTCGGTGTTTTCGCCGAACACGGTCAGGGTGCGTTTGTATTCGCCGGCGGTCAGCACTTCGAAATCAATATCGTGTTTCTTCAGCAGGCGGTTGACGTTGGGCAACTGCGCGACTACGCCGATGGAGCCGAGAATCGCAAACGGCGCGCTGATGATCTTCTCGCCGATGCACGCCATCATGTAGCCGCCGCTGGCCGCTACCTTGTCGATGCACACGGTCAATGGCACGCCGGCTTCACGGATACGCGCCAGTTGCGACGAGGCCAGGCCGTAGCTGTGCACCATGCCACCGCCGCTTTCCAGACGCAGGACGACTTCGTCCTTCGGTGTGGCCAGGGTCAGCAAGGCAGTGATTTCATGGCGCAGGCTCTCGGTAGCGGAGGCCTTGATGTCGCCATCGAAATCCAGCACGAACACCCGAGGTTTGCTTTCGGGGTGCTTCTTCTGTTTTTTTTCGGATTTGGCCTCGCCCTTGCGCAGGGCCTTGAGCTGATCTTTGTCGAGCAGGCTTTGCTCCAGGCGTTCACGCAAGCCTTTATAGAAATCGTTGAGCTTGCTGACCTGCAGCTGGCCCGCGGCTTTGCGCCGGCCCTTGCTACGCAACGCAGCGAAACTGGCCAGCACCACCAGAATGGCGATGACCAGTGTGACGGTTTTGGCCAGAAAGCTGGCGTATTCAGTCAAAAACTCCACAGTGACTCCTTCAAACGATGCGCCGTTGAAAAACGCGCGCGGGGATGACTCCAGCATACCCATGCACCGCCTCGCCGGCCAGCCGTGAAACCTCTGGAAACAGGCCTGTAACGGGCATTTCAAACAAGCGTATGTTTTTTCATTGACAGCTCACTGCCATCCCCATAACCTCGCGACAACCTTCAACGTACCGGGATGACGCGGACGTGGGCAGCATCTACTTGATTCGACATGGCCAGGCCTCCTTCGGTGCAGACGACTATGACGTCCTGTCGCCAACGGGTGTGCGCCAGGCAGAGATCCTCGGCCGCCACCTCGCCGAACTCGGCGTCAGCTTCGACCGTTGCCTGTCAGGCGATCTGCGCCGCCAGCAGCACACGGCCAACAGCGCATTGGAACAGTTCGCCGCAGCCGGTCTGCCGGTGCCTGCCCTGGAAATCGACTCAGCCTTCAACGAATTCGACGCCGACGCCGTGATCCGCGCCCTGCTGCCGGCCATGCTGCCCGAAGAGCCCGAAGCACTGGACATCCTGCGTAACGCCGCACAGAACCGTGGCGAGTTCCAGCGCATCTTTGCCCTGATCATCGAACGCTGGCTGGCCGGCACCTACGACACGCCCGGCCTGGAAAGCTGGCTGGGGTTCGTCGAACGGGTCCAGGCCGGTCTGAACCGTATTCTCGATCAGGCCGACAACACCCAGAAAATCGCCGTGTTTACCTCGGGCGGCACCATCACCGCCCTGCTCCACCTGATCACGCAAATGCCTGCCCGACAGGCCTTTGAACTGAACTGGCAAATCGTCAACACCTCGCTCAACCAGCTGAAGTTCCGCGGTCGCGAGGTGGCTCTGGCTTCCTTCAACAGTCATGCACACCTGCAACTGCTGAAGGCCCCGGAACTCATCACTTTCCGCTGAGTCCGGATTACTGTGACCCTGCTGCAATCAACCAAAAAGGATCGAACCATGACCTCCGTAGCTGATGCCGTAAAAGCAATGCAAGCCAAGTTCAACCCAGCCGCTGCTGCCGGCCTGGATCTGGTCTTCGGTTTCAACATCACTGACGAAGACAAGCACTACGCTCTGATCGTCAAAGACGGCACTTGCGACATCCAGGAAGGCGAAAACGCCGACGCCAACTGCACACTGGTGCTGGACAGCGAAACCCTGAAAGGCATCGTCAGCGGCGAAACCGACGGCATGCAGGCCTTCATGGGCGGCAAGCTGCGCGTTGAAGGCGACATGATGCTGTCGATGAAACTGTCCGAGCTGTTCCCGGCGTAAGTCGGCAGCCAGACTGCGAACAAATCCCGCCCCTGTGGCGGGATTTGTCGTTTCAGGCGCTCAAACCGGCAAACGACGCTGCCAACAACTCCTGTGTATACGGATGCCGCGCCGAGCCGAACAACGCGTCCGTTTCCCCTCGTTCCACCACTTCGCCGTCCTTCATCACAATCAGGTCGTGAGCCAGTGCCCGCACCACCGCCAGGTCATGACTGATGAACAAATATGTCAACCCGTACTCCTCCTGTAACCGGCGCAACAGCGCGACGATCTGTTTCTGTACGGTGCGATCCAGTGCCGAAGTGGGTTCGTCCAGCAGGATCAGATTCGGTTTGAGCACCAGCGCCCGGGCGATGGCGATGCGTTGCCGCTGCCCGCCGGAAAACTCGTGGGGATAGCGATGACGTGTCGCTGGATCGAGCCCCACATCCCGCAAGACTTCGATCACGGCCTGCTCGCGCTCCCGCGCGTTCAACTCACTGTGTACCTGCAAACCTTCGGCAATGATCTGCTCCACGCACAAGCGCGGACTGAGGCTGCCGAACGGGTCCTGAAACACCACTTGCAGGCGCTTGCGCAGCGGCCGCAGTTGTTTGCCGCTCAAATGTTCCAGTGCTTCGCCCTCGAAGCGGATACTGCCCTCGGCTTCGATCAGGCGCAGGATCGCCTGCCCGAGGGTGGATTTTCCCGAACCGGATTCACCGACGATTCCCAGGGTCCGGCCACGTTGCAGGCTCAGATCAATGCCATTGACCGCGTGCAGCCAGGACTTGCGGCGCAGCCAGCCACCACCGAGCCGGAAGCGCACGTTGAGATCGCGCACTTGCAGCAGATCCTCGGTATTGTCCCGGCATAGCGCCACGCCACCGGGTTCGGCATTGAGCAACTCGATGCTGTAGGGATGTTGTGGTGCCCGGAATAGCTGCTCGCAAGTCGCTTGCTCGACGATCTCGCCGGCGCGCATCACCGCCACCCGCTGGGCAATGGTGCGCACCAGATTCAAGTCATGGCTGATGATCAGCAGCGCCATGCCCAGTCGTTGTTGCAGGTCCTTGAGTAACAGCAGGATCTTGCGTTGCACGGTGACGTCGAGGGCAGTGGTCGGCTCATCAGCAATCAATAACTGAGGCTCACACGCCAGCGCCATGGCGATCATCACCCGTTGCCGTTGCCCACCGGAAAGCTGATGCGGATAAGCCTTCAAGCGTTCGTGGGGGCGTTGAATGCCCACCAGCTCCAGCAACTCCAGAATCCGTTCCCGCGCCGCAGCCCCGGCCAGGCCTTTGTGCAGCGCCAGGCTTTCGCCGAGTTGCCGCTCGATACTGTGCAACGGGTTCAGAGAACTCATCGGCTCCTGAAAGATCATCGCGATCCGGTTGCCGCGAAGTTGCCGCAGATAACGCTCATGCACGCCGAGCAACTCTTCGCCCTCATAGCGGATGCTGCCATCGATCCGCGTGATGTTCGGGTCGAGCAGTTGCAGGATGCTGTGTGCCGTCACCGACTTGCCGGAACCGGACTCGCCCACCAGCGCCAGGCATTCCCCCGGAAGGATGTCGAGGTCGATGCCGTGGACCACTTCCTGGCCTTTGAAGGCGACCCGCAGGTCGCGTATTTCGATCAAATGTTCACGCATATCAAGTCCTCGGGTCGAAGGCATCACGGCAGGCTTCGCCGATGAAGACGAGCAATGAAAGAATCAGCGCGAGCGCAAAGAACGCCGTCAGGCCCAGCCACGGCGCTTGCAGATTGGTCTTGCCCTGACCGATCAACTCACCCAGCGAAGCGCTGCCCGCCGGCATGCCGAAACCGAGAAAATCCAGTGCCGACAAGGTCGCAATCGCCCCGGTAAGAATGAACGGCAGGTACGTCAGTGTCGCACTCATGGCGTTGGGCAGGATGTGCCGCACGATCACCTGCGCATCGCCGACACCCAGCGCTCGCGCAGCTTTCACGTATTCCAGCCCCCGGCTACGCAGGAACTCGGCGCGCACCACGTCCACCAGGCTCAGCCAGGAAAACAGCGCCATGATCCCCAGCAGCCACCAGAAATTCGGCTCGACGAACCCGGACAGAATGATCAGCAGATACAGCACCGGCAGCCCCGACCAGACCTCCAGCAAACGCTGACCGATCAAGTCGATCCAGCCACCGTAATAGCCTTGCAACGCGCCGGCCGCGATACCGATAAGCGCACTAGTGGCGGTCAGCGCCAAGGCAAACAGCAACGACACCCGGGTGCCGAAAATCACCCGCGCCAGCACATCCCGCGCCTGATCATCGGTGCCCAGCCAGTTCTCGCCGGAGGGCGGGCTCGGTGCCGGTTTCGTGAGGTCGTAATTGACCGTGTCGAAACCGAACGGGATCGGCGCAAACCACATTCGCCCGCCCTGCCCCTCGATCAGTTCACGCACCTGGGCACTGCGATAGTCAGGCTGGAACGGCAGCTCGCCGCCGAAATCCTGCTCGGTATAACGTTTGAAGGCAGGGAAATACCATTCGCCCTGATACGTCAGCAGCAGCGGTTTGTCGTTGGCGACCAGTTCACCTCCAAGGCTCAAACCAAAGAGCGCAAGAAACAGCCACAATGACCACCAGCCGCGACGATGAGCCTTGAAGCGCGCCCAGCGGCGCTGCCCGATGGGAGAAAGTGTCAGCATCAGGCAGCCCTCGCCGTAAAGTCGATACGCGGATCGACCAGCGTGTAGCACAGGTCGCCCAGCAGTTTTATCAAGAGCCCGAACAGGGTGAAGATGAACAGCGAACCGAACACCACCGGGTAATCCCGCGACACCGCCGCTTCGTAGCTCAGGCGTCCGAGGCCGTCGAGGGAGAAGATCACCTCGATCAGCAATGAACCGCCGAAGAACACCGTCACCAGTGCCTGGGGCAACCCGGCGACCACCAGCAACATCGCGTTGCGAAACACATGCCCGTACAACACCTGCCGCTCGCTCAGCCCCTTGGCCCGGGCCGTGACCACATACAGCCGCGAGATCTCGTTGAGAAAACTGTTTTTGGTCAGGATCGTCAGCGTCGCAAAACCACCAATCACCAGCGCACTGACCGGCAATACCAGATGCCAGAAGTAATCGGCCACCTTGCCCCACGGCGTCAGCTCGGCGAAGTTGTCCGAGACCAGACCCCGCACCGGGAACCAGTCCAGCGCGGTACCGCCGGCAAAGACCACGATCAATAGCAGCGCAAACAGAAACCCCGGCATCGCATAACCGATGATGATCGCCGCGCTGCTCCAGACGTCGAACGCCGATCCGTTGTGCACAGCCTTGCGGATGCCCAGCGGGATCGACACCAGGTAGGTGATCAGCGTCGCCCACAGCCCCAGCGACAAGGTCACCGGGAGTTTCTGCCAGATCAGTTCAGTGACCGTCGCGCCTCGGAAGAAACTCTTGCCGAAGTCCAGTTGCGCGTAGCTCTTGAGCATCAGCCACAGGCGCTCGCTGGCGGGTTTGTCGAAGCCGTACTGGTGCTCGATATCGGCCACCAGTTTCGGGTCCAGGCCACGGGTCGCGCGGGACTCGCCGCCAATGGTTTCGACATGGCTGGCGCCCACCGCCCCGCCGACACCGATGCCCTGCAAACGGGCGATGGCCTGCTCGACCGGGCCACCGGGCGCGGCCTGCACGATCACGAAGTTCACCAGCAGAATCGCCAACAGGGTCGGCACGATCAGCAGCAGACGCCGCAGGCTATAACCCCACATGAGCAAACTCCTTTTGCTGTTTTGGCGCCTGATTGGCGGTCAACGCCGTAGGGCTGATTTCCCACCAGGTATCCAGGCCAGCGTCATACAGCGGAGCAATCGCCGGCCGGCCAAAACGGTTCCACCACACCGTGGAAATGCCCGGCGGGTAATAGTTGGGAATCCAGTAGTAGCCCCACTGCAGCACCCGATCCAGCGCCCGTGCATGGCGCAAGAGACTTTCACGGCTGTCGGCCTGCACCACGCCTTCGAGCAACGCATCCACCGCCGGATCACGCAGCACCATGTAGTTGTTCGAGCCCGGATCATCGGCCCCATCGGAACCGAAGTAATTGAACATTTCACGGCCCGGCGCCTGGCTCACCGGATAACCGACGACGATCATGTCGTAATCGCGACTGCGCACGCGATTGGTGTATTGCGCGGTATCGACCTGACGGATATCGAAGCCGATGCCGATCTGCGCCAGGTTGCGTTTGAACGGCAGCAGCAGGCGCTCGAATCCTTTCTGGCCGTTGAGAAAAGTGAATTGCAGCGGCTCGCCTTGAGCATTCACTAGTTGATCGCCGCTAGGTTTCCATCCTGCGGCCTCCAGCAGTTTCAACGCCTGCAACTGTTGCGCGCGAATGTTGCCGCTGCCGTCGGTGTGCGGCGCTTCAAACACCTGACTGAACACTTCTTCGGGGATGTTGCCGCGCCAGGGTTCGAGGATCTTCAACTCTTCGGCGTCCGGCAATTGCGTGGCCGACAGCGCGCTATGGGAAAAGTAACTGCGCTGGCGCAGGTACATGCTGCGCATCATCTGCCGGTTGCTCCATTCGAAGTCCCAGAGCATGGCAATCGCCTGCCGCACCCGGCGATCCTGAAACATCGGCTTCTGCAGGTTGAACACGAAACCCTGGGCACCTTGAGCCGCGCCGGGCGCGAGGTGTTCCCGCAACAACTTGCCCTGCTCCAGCGCTGCGCCGGCATAACCGATGGTGTAACTGGTGGCGGAGAATTCGCGGTTGTAATCGAAGCCGCCGGCCTTGAGCACTTGTCGCGATACGTCGGTGTCGGCGAAGAACTCCACACTCAACTGATCGAAATTGTAGAGCCCGCGGGTGACCGGCAGATCCTTGCCCCACCAGTCCTGAACCCGCTGGAATTTCACACTGCGACCAGCATCCACCGCGCTGATCCGATAAGGGCCGCTGCCGGGCGGAATCTCGAAACCGGCGCCTTCGGCAAAGTCCCGGGTACGCCACCAGTGCTCGGGTAAGACAGGCAGCACCGCCAGATCCAGCGGCAAAGTGCGGCTGTCGTTGTTCTTGAAGACGAAGCGCACCTGGGTTGGCGACTCGACCTGCACCTCGGCGACATCGCGAAACTGCTGCCGGTACTTCAGGCTGCCCTTGGTGATGAACAGGTCAAAGGTGTAGCGCACGTCCTCGGCGGTGATCGGCGTACCGTCTTCAAAACGCGCCTCTGGATTGAGATAGAAACGTACCCAGCGTCGATCCGCATCCAGCTCCATCCGCTGCGCCACCAGACCGTAGACGCTGTAAGGCTCGTCCTTGCTGCGATAAGCCAGCGGCGCATAAAGCCAGCCGTCGATTTCGGCAACCCCGGTGCCTTTATCGATGTAGGGGATCAGGTGATCGAACGGACCGCTCTCCAGCGAAGAACGCCGCAGGCTACCGCCCTTGGGCGCATCGGGATTGGCGTAGGCCAGGTGCTGGAAGTCCGCGGCGTACTTCGGGGCTTCGCCGTAGACCGTGAGGGCGTGTCGAGGCTGGGCAAATATCGCCGGGCTCAGCAGAAGACATACGCCCAGCAAAGTAAGTCTGGAAAACATGGGCAGATCCTTTAACCGCGTGCCTGCCTGTCTGTCTGTGATGTGCAACAGGCGGGCACTTTTTATAGGGCCGGTTTTAGAACGATGGGTTACTAAAACCGGCCATGTCTGGTCATTTTCAGAACTTGTAGTTGAGCCGCGTGTACAGCGTTCGCCCGAACGGGTCGCCGTATTTCGGGTCGTAGCCGCTCTGAAAGGTGTAGGTCTGGTTACTGAATGGCGGCTCGCGATCGAACAGGTTTTTCACCCCCAGCGTCACCGCCAGGGTCTTGCGCCAGGTGTAGGTGCCGGCCACGTCCCAGACGTTGTAGGAGCCAACGTAGTCGTGGGTCTCGCGGTCCGAGTCGTGATAACCGCTGGTGTAGCGGTTGGTCAGGCTCGCGCCGAACGGGCCGTAGTTCCAGCTGCCGGTCAGGCTGTGACGCCAGCGGGCCACCGCGCCGGCCGACGCGAAGTCACCCCCGCGAAAATCTCCGAGCTTGTCGATGAAATCGCCCTTGAGCTGCTGCTGATACTCGTAACGGCTGACGTAGGTGCCTTGCAGGCCGATGCCGAAATCACCGTAGGACGTGCTCGGCAGGCGATAGTCGAAGCTCACGTCGACGCCGTTGGTCTTGATCTTGCCGAGGTTGGCCAGGCCGGTAACGACGTGATCAATGGAGCCGTCAGGCTTGCGGATCAAACGTTCCGGATACAGTTCCGGGTTCTCGAACACCGCCGACTCGGGGAACTCGGCGATCTGGTTGGCGATGCTGATCCACCAGAAATCCAGCCCGGTGGTCAGGCGATCAAACGGCTGATAAACGAAACCGACGGTGACGTTGCGCGCGGTTTCCGGGCTCAGGTCCGTGTTGCCGCCCGTGGTCCGGTTGAACTGCTGGGCGCAGTCGCGGTTGGCGATCCCGCCATTGCTCGGATTGCCACCGGCACACAGGCGCGGGTCGTTGTAGTTGGCATTGGTGAAGGTGGTGAAATTCGGGTTATAGAGTTCATACAGCGACGGCGCGCGGAAACCTTCGCTGTAAGCGCCGCGAACCACCAGTTCTTTGAACGGCTGGAAACGGAACGAGTATTTCGGGTTGGTCGTGCTGCCGAAATCGCTGTACTTGTCATGCCGCACGGCAGCGGACAACTCCAGGCTGTCGAGCACCGGCACATTGACCTCGGCATATTGCGCCGAGACGCTGCGATCCCCTGACACGCTGCCGTTGGGGTCCACGCCGAGGCTCTGCACATCACCGGCAAACGCGGCGAAATCCTGATGGAAGTCTTCCTTGCGGTACTCGCCGCCCAGCGCCAATGCCGATGGACCGGCGCCGAACCAGTCGCCGATTTCGCGGCTCACACGGCCGTCAATCGCCTTCACCCGACCCACGGCAGTTGCGTAATCACCGTCCACCGCGTTGGCAGCCAGCAATGCCGAACCGGCAGCCGTCTGCGGGCCGAACGGATTGATCACGCCATTGGCAATCCCCTGGCTGACGGCGCGGTCGTTCACGTAACCACTGCGGATCGTGTTGACCACTTTGTTCTGGTTGTACGAAGCGCCAAGGTTGTAATCCCACCCCACCAGCGTGCCGTCGAAATTCAGCAGCAGGCGCTGACCGGTGTTGTCGTCTTCGTGGCGGCGGGCACCGACCGCCGTTTCACGCCAGTTCACGTCCACCGGCTGCGTTGAATCAAGGGCAAAACCGCTCGGCCCGGGGGTGATGCCGTTGCCCGGATAAAACGCCGTGCCGGGATTGACCTGATTACCCATCAGGGTACCGGGACCGATCTGGGTGCGGTTTTCGTTGCGCGCCCAGAAATATTCGAGGCTGACGTTGTGATCGTCCGACAGCTTGCCGGTGGCTTTGGCGAAAGCCGAGGTCTTCTCGGTTTCCGGCACCAGATCCAGGTAATTCCAAAGGCTCTGGCGGCAGATGCCGTTACGCGACAGCAGGCCCGGTGCATTGCAACTGGATCCCGCCAACGGGTTGGTAGCGTTGCTGCCCTGGCTCCAGTTGGCCGGCGATGCCGTGCCGGAGGTGTAATCGAGCCCTCGCCCCGGCTGATAGTTGTAGGTGTAACCACGATCTTCAGCGGCCAGCCGTTGCTGCTTGTCGTAACTCACGACGCCGAAGACGTTGAAGCGATCGTCCTGCAAATCACCGAATCCCCAGCTGCCGCTGAAGTTACGGCTGTCACCGCCGCCGGAGTGCGTCGGCGTGTCGTAACTCGTACTGATCTGACCTTCGGTGAGGCTGGTCTTGGTGATGAAGTTGATCACCCCGCCGATGGCATCGGTGCCGTACAGCGCCGAGGCACCATCACGCAGCACTTCCACCCGGTCGATGGCGGCGAACGGAATGGTGTTGAGATCCACACCGGAACCATTGATGGCGTTGGTCGCGTTGTTGCTCAAGCGGCGGCCGTTGAGCAGCACCAGGGTCTTGTTCGGTCCGATACCGCGCAGGTCGGCGTAAGACGCCCCGCCGCTGCTCGACCCCACCGAACGCCCGGAACCTACGGACGACTGGTTGGCAGAAATCCGGTTGACCAGCTCTTCAGTCGTCGTCACACCCTGCTTCTGCAATTCTTCCACCCGAAGGATGGTCACCGGCACGGCGGTTTCGGCATCGACCCGGCGGATCGCGGTGCCGGTCACTTCGACGCGTTGCAGTTGAGTGGTCGGTTCCGTGGCACTGCTTTCGGCGGCAATCGCCGGCAATGTGTTGATCGCCAGCAGCAAGGCCAGGCTCAACGGGGATCTAACGGGTGAAAATCGAATCATGAACAGCCATCCCTGCGTTTTGGTTTATGCAGGGATGTGCGATGACCAACAGGGATTTATAGGGCGTGGTTTAGACCGTTGGGTGATGAGGTTATGCAAATCGACAAGCCCACTCATCAACTCAAAACCATCTCCTTGACCAAACGGGTATCCAGCCCGAACCGCTCCTGCGAGACCATCCTGAACTGCCCCTCTGCCAGGTCGCAGCTCACCAGCAAGTTCCACGAATGCCGGGTTGCCGCCGAGGGAATCAGTACAAACGGGTGCTCGGCCAGCAACGCGTCGGCAAACAATTGCTGATTGGGTGAAGGCTGTGCAGGGCTCAGCCAGTAAGGATTCGGCACCTCTTCGGGCTGCACGATTTTTACCTTCGCATTGTTGATGACTTCGAAACACGTCAAAACATAAGGCTCGCGGTCCAGAGCATCGAAACTATGGTTGGCTGCGACCTCCAGAATGGCCGACGACGGATCGACGGATGCATACACGACGCGTCGTCCGGGAATGTTCCATCGACCTCCTCTCATCTTTGACCCCATCCCGCTATCCCATGTTCTTCCATAAACCTCGCGATCAAGCCGCCATGCATACCAATGTTTGTCCCACGGCAAGGGGTTCATGGGTAAACCCCGTAGATCAGTTGCATCAGATACTGCTCCACCATCTGAAAACCCAATGGATGCAGGGTCAATTCCAGCGGCACATGGCCGTGAAAATAAGTAGAGGGTTTCTGCATCCAGTCCTCCGCCCGTGGTTGCCCCCCGAAGGCCCGAATGGCCAGTTCCAGCACCAATGCATATTGGTAGGCGATGACGCTCTGCTGTGGGTCAAGCCGTATCGGTTCATCCTCCTTCAGCAGTCGCCGGATCGTTCTGACCGACTTGCCAGTGATGAGTTTGACCACGTCGCCTTGCTGGTAAAGCTCGGAGGTTGAAAGCATGTCGACGACGTCTTTCAGCTCAAAGCCTTCATTCGTGAGGTGAACGATCAACATGGCGTCATCACCGATGTTCCGGCCATGTACGAGCAATTCGACAGGCTTGCCCACGACCTTCTTCAAACCCGTCAACCGGGGAACCTTTGCACTGGGCAACGCGACGTCCTCCATGGGGCATCTGGCACGATCAGCGCGCCATTGATGGCAGGTGGAATAAGCAGGCGTTTCGTATTCGAGGTGTGCAGTACGCATGATCCATCCATTATCAGAGGCCTGAACGTCCAGGCCGTTTACGACTTCAATGTCACAGCCGATGCTATAGATCACGCTTCCGACGACCAACCTGAAAAAGTCGTCGGAAATATCCCCGTTTTCACGCAAAACCCGCTTGTTTCCGTAGGACGTTCCGGGCGAAAAGTCTCATCCCCCGAAGTGATAACTTACATCCAGCCACCACTGCCGCCCATACGGGTCGTAGTTGCCGGTGGGGTAATAAGGCCAGCCCGCCGAGTCGTCATGCTTGACCTGATTGAGCAGGTTGTTGACGGTCAGCCCGACACTCGCCCGGTCGTTCAAGCGATAGCGCGCACTGGCGTTGAACACCGTCCACGGTGACAGACGCCCGTCGCCCGCGCCGTTGGTAACGGAGCCATAACGGATGCCCATCAGGGTCGCCGTGGCCTTCTGATAATCCCAGGTCAGGCTGGCGTTGACCTTGCTACGCCAGTCGTAGTTGCTGCGCGAAGTGCGCAAGTCCTGGGTCGGGGCTTCGTCCGATTCCTTGTAGAAATGCGACAGCACCAGGGTGTATCCCAACGCCGAACTGAACGCACCGTATTGCCCGGCGCCCCAGCGGATGTTGCTCTTGAAGTCCAGACCACTGACCCGCTCGCTGGCGGCGTTGATCGCATTCACTCGCACCCGCTGCAACTGGTTAGGATCAATGGCGGCATTGCCAGGATTACGGTCAACGCGTGCCAGGGTCGACTGGCAGTTGGCCGAGTTGATGTCCTGGGTGCCATTGCGGCATTCGTTCTCTTCCTGCAACAGGCGGTTTTCGTCGACGGTGGTCAGCAGGTCGTCGATTTCCACCCGCCAGAAATCGGTGGAGAAATCGAAATTGCGCGACGGCGACCAGACAAACCCGTACGTCCAGGATTTTCCGCGTTCGGATGCCAGGTCCGCCGTGCCGCTCTGGGTGTAGTCGACCCGCCCGCGATCACAGGCGCCTTCCACGCCTTGGCTGCAGCCGTAGTAATCGATCTGCGCCGGGTAGTAGCCGTTGCTGTCGGACTGGTAGATGTAATTCAGGTCCGGCGCACGAAAACTGGTGCCGTAACTGCCGCGCAGCAACAGGCTGGTGATCGGCCGCCACTCCAGGCCGAGGTTGTAGGTTTTCTGCTGCTCGGTGCGGCCGCTGAATTTGTATTGGTCCCAACGCCCCGCCGCTGTCGCCAGCACAGTGTCAGTGACCGGAATGCTGAACTCGCCACCCGCCGCATAGCGCTTGCGCGCCCCCCCTGAGCTTTGCGCCGGTGTCACGCCATAAAAACTGCCATCGTTGAGACTGTCGTCCGGGTCGATGCGGTATTCCTGTTTGCCCGCTTCCAGTACGCCGGCAAATCCGACCGGGCCGGCCGGCAGGTCAAACAGATCGCCATTGACCGAGGCGTTGTAGCTGGTGGACACCGACTTGCTGCTCTGGGTCAGGTTGCCGCGAAACTGCTGCCATTCCTGAGGCGTCAATGGTCGGTCGAGACGCGAGGCATCCGGGGAGAACACCGGGTAGCCGCCGCGTGTGCCGAGCTGTGGGCCCAAGTAGAAATCCTGGATCGACGACAGCGGCGTATAGCGTGTGGTGCGCACGCTTTTATATTCCGAGCGATTGGCCGCCAGATCATAGTGCCAGCCGGTGTCGGCGATTTTGTCGGAGAGGCCCAAGGTGCCGGTCCACGAGGTATCGCGCCACTTGCTGTTGTTACTGGTGCGCCCGCCGATTTCCTCTTCACCGAAACGCCGATACCAACGCTCCAGATTGCCGCTGTTCTGGTTGATGAAGTCCGGCGAGGTGAAGGTCGGGCCACGGGTGTTGTTCTGGATGTGGTCGAGGCCATACATCAGGTCGGCAAAGACCTGACCGCTGTCGCTGAAATGCCAGGTACCGCGGCTGTAGCCGTCGTAGTTTTCCTTTTGCGTCTGGATCGTCCAGTAATCGTTGTACATCTGATCGGTGCGGCAACGCCCGCCGTTGTTGAACAGTTTGTTGTCGAACGTGCCCTGATAGGCGCCGCAGCCCGGCCCAAGGTAACGGTTGTTGCTCAGATCGCGACGGTAACCGACATCCGCCAGCGGCCCGCTCTGCATGAAGCCCCGGTCATCGGCCCAGATCGGATCGCGATTGGTCAGCTCAAGTCCGAACAAGCCATCGAAGTCCCCCCAACTGCCGCCGCCACTGATCTGCAACCGCTGATTGTCACCGCCACCGCGCTCGCTGGTGCCGCCCTTGAGGTTGACGTCGACGCCATTCATCTTGTCCTTGAGGATGATGTTCACCACCCCGGCAATCGCATCCGAACCGTAGATCGCCGAGGCGCCGCTGCTGAGGATTTCGATGCGGTCGATGATCGCCGATGGAATGTTCGCGAGGTTGGTGAAGTTGACCTTGCCGTCGTACGGCGTCGGGTAATCGGCGACCCGCCGGCCGTTGATCAGCACCAGCGTGTGGTTGGGCCCAAGCCCACGCAGGTTGAGGGCGCTGGCGGCCGGTTGCCAGGTGTTGCCGTAGTCTTCGCCCTGGGTCATGCCGGTGTTCTGGGTTTGCGTGGCGAGGGCGTCGTAGACGTTCTTGTAGCCCCGCGCTTCCATTTCTTCGTGGGTGATGACGTTGACCGGGGTCGCACCATCGCTCTGCGCCCGGGCGATGCGCGAGCCGGTGACCGTGACCTTTTCCATACGGTAATCGGCGCTGCTGGCGGGCGCCACGGCAGCAGCTTTCACGGGCACCGCGCTCGGCGCGTCAGCCTGACGAATGCTCAAACCCTGAGTGCCCTGCTCGACTTGCAGGCCGCTGCCGAGCAAGGCTTTCTCTACGGCTTGCCGACCACCCAACGCACCACGTACCGCACTGCTGCGTTTGCCCTGCACCAGATTCTGGCTGAAGGAAATCGGCACGCCGGTCTGGCGCGAGATGTCCAGCAGCACCTCGTCGAGCGCTCCCGGGGCGATGTCGAAAGTGAACACCTGAGTGGCGGCATCTTGCGCCAGAACGGCCGAAGGAACGATGCCCATCGCCAGCGCGGCGGCCAGCGTCAGACGGGTTGATTGTTGTTTGAATGAGAACATCGAGGGGCTTCCCTGTTGAAGGCGTCTGCAGGGAATGAGCAGCGGGCCGGCGCTTTTTATAGGGGGGCGGATAGACCGGGAAGTTATGGTTTTATAACCGCGCTTCGATGCTCACCCAGTACGGGTTGTGCCAGGTCACGCGAATCGGCAGCGAGCGTTCGAGCAACTGCAAGGTGCGGTCACTGTCGTCCAGCGGGTAGAGGCCGCTGAGGCGCAGGCC
The DNA here is from genome assembly GCF_002112345.1 of Pseudomonas sp. R43(2017). Taxonomy (NCBI): domain Bacteria; kingdom Pseudomonadati; phylum Pseudomonadota; class Gammaproteobacteria; order Pseudomonadales; family Pseudomonadaceae; genus Pseudomonas; species Pseudomonas sp. R43(2017). The sequence goes on along the minus strand of NZ_NEHJ01000001.1, from coordinate 84,321 downwards.
GGCGATTTCGGGGCTGAGGTGCAGAATCCCGCGACGATAGCTGCGCAGGCTGTCGATGACTTCGCTCAAGGGGCGGTCGCGCACTTCAAGACGTCCCTGAACCCAGGCGCTTTCCTGTCCTTTGCTGCGTTCCAGAGCGAGGATTTCCCGTTCGTTGAACAACAGACTCTCGCCCGCCTCCACCACTTGCCGCGCGCCGCCGGCAGTGACCACTTCGACCTGCGAATGCAGCATCACCAGCCGTGTCGAATCCTCAGCGCGCTGCACCAGGAATTTCGTACCGAGTGCGTGCATCCGCCCGTGTCCGGTTTCGACCACAAACGGCCGGGCCGGATTTTTCGCCACATCGACCAGCAGTTCACCGCTGCGCAGGGCCAGCAGACGCTCTGCGCTGTCGAATCGCGGCACCACGCGGCTGCGGGCGTTCAGCATCAAGGTGCTGCCATCTTCCAACGTGAATTCACGTCGCTCGCCTGTTCCGGTCGACAACTCGCCGGCCTCGGGCAACCAGCCATAACGTCGCCCGAGCAACCCGGCCAGCACCGCGAGGCCGAGCACGCTCAGGCTGCCGCTGATGAATCGACGACGGCTGCTGGAGGGCGCATTCAGGCTGTGCAGCACACTCTCACGGGGCAACCCGCGCAGGTTTGCATGGCGCAACAGATTCAGTCCGCCGCCCATTTGCTCGATGATCTGCTGATGCCGTGGATCCGCTGCACGCCAGGCGTCGAAGGCTGCGCGCTCTTGCAGGCCGACATCCCCCGATTGCAACAACGCCATCCATTGCGCTGCTTCGTCGATCAGTGTTTCGTCCGGTCTCATGCCTGCATCGCCTGATAGCAACGTTTGAAGGCTTCGACCATGTACTGCTGCACCCGACTGGTAGAGACGCCGAGGCGCTCGCCGATTTCGCTGTAGGTCAAACCATCGAGCTGATGATAGAGAAACGCAGCCTTGGCCTTCGCTGACAAGCCATTGAGCAAGCGATCCACCGCCAGCAGCGCTTCGATCACCAGTTCCCGTTCCTCTGGCGACGGATGCACCGGCTCCGGCGCCAACGCCAGGCTTTGCAGATAGGCACGCTCCAGATCCTGCCGGCGCCAGCCTTCGTAGACCAGACGCCGGGCAATTGTGGTCAGCAGTGCGCGAGGTTCGCGAATGGCCAGCGGGTCAGGCAATGCCAGCACCCGCAGAAAGGTTTCCGAAGCAATGTCCTGTGCGCTGTGCGGGCAGCCGAGGGTACGGCTGACTGCGGCGCATAACCATCGGTAGTCCTTTTGGAACATTTGCCCGATGAGCTGGTAATGCGGGTTGTGACTCCCCATGCCTTACTCCCTGAAAACGGGCTCCACCCGCTGCGAAAATCCATGGATACGCCGGGATCGTCCGGCGTTGATCAGGGCTGCGACTGTGCAATAGCGTCGCGGACATTTGAAGTAATAAAAAATCAGGATATGCAAACCATTGAGCATAAGACGCTTTGTCGCCACGGCAACATTGGCTGACACAACGTTGATCTCGATCAGTGGCGCCCGCCGCGCCTCTCTCTAACCTTGCGCCTCCATCGATAGCCACGGACGGCTCACCGGAGCCTGCGGCTGACCTTTCAAGGAAGAGCAATCATGCGATCACTCAACATCATTCTTCTGTCTTCGGCGTTCAACGGTCTGACCCAACGTGCCTGGCTGGACCTGCGTCAGGCGGGCCATTCGCCGAGCGTAGTGCTGTTCACCGATGAAACCGCCGTGTGCGAACAGATCGAAAACAGCGGCGCCGACCTGGTGATCTGCCCATTCCTCAAGGATCGTGTTCCCCATGCGCTGTGGAGCAATCCGCAACGTCCGGTGGTGATCATTCACCCCGGCATCGTCGGTGATCGCGGCGCCAGCGCGCTGGACTGGGCGATCATGCGCGAGCTGCCGTCCTGGGGCGTGACCGCGCTGCAAGCGGTGGAAGAAATGGACGCCGGCCCGGTCTGGGCCACCTGCGAGTTCAACCTGCCGGCAGGCTTGCGCAAATCCGAGTTGTATAACGGCCGGGTCAGTGACGCGGCGATTCGCTGCATCCGCGAAGTGGTGGAAAAATTCATCGACGGCTTCGTCCCGGTGCCCCTGGATTACACCGATCCCAAGGTTCGTGGCTGCCTGCAACCGAACATGAAACAGGACGACCGCACCTTCAGCTGGCACGACTGCTCGCGCTTCATCAAACGCTGCATCGACGCGGCGGACGGCCAGCCCGGCGTGCTCGCCAGCCTCGCCGGCGGCCAGTATTACGTGTATGACGCGCACCTCGACCAGCGCACCGGCATCCCCGGCGAGATCCTCGCGGTACACGACGACGCCGTGCTGGTGGCGGCCGGTGATCACAGCCTGTGGATCGGCTCGCTGCGACGCAAACCGCAACCGGGCGAAGAAACCTTCAAGCGTCCGGCGCGGCATGTGCTGGCCGGGCAATTGGCGGATGTACCGGTGCTGGACTGGTCGATCGCCAACGCACCGTTCAACGACGAGGCCTATCAGCCGATCCGCTATCGGGAATCCGGACGGGTCGGCGAGCTGACGCTAGAGTTCTATAACGGCGCCATGAGCACCGAGCAATGCCAACGCATGGTCGAGGCGCTGCGCTGGGCCAAGTCCCGCGACACGCAGGTGTTGCTGGTCAAGGGCGGGCGCGGCAGCTTTTCCAACGGTGTGCATTTGAATGTGATTCAGGCGGCGGAAGATCCGGGCGCCGAAGCCTGGGCCAATATCCAGGCCATCGATGATGTCTGCGCAGAATTGCTCAGCGCACGGCAACTGGTGGTCAGCGGGGTCACTGGCAATGCCGGTGCCGGCGGTGTGATGCTCGCCCTGGCGGCTGACATCGTGTTCGCCCGCGCCGACATCGTGCTCAACCCGCATTACAAGAGCATGGGCCTGTACGGCTCGGAATACTGGACCTACAGCCTGCCCCGCGCCGTCGGCCCGGCCATGGCCGAACAACTGACCCAGGCCTGTCTGCCGGTCAGCGCTGCCCAGGCGTTGCAACTGGGCATGGTCCAGGAAATCGGCCCGCGCTGCCCGGACGAATTCGGTTTGTGGTTGCTGCAGCGGGCCAATTCGGTACTGACCGATCCGACGTATGCGCCGGTGCGTGAGCGCAAGCTACGGGTCGATCATGAGTTGATTCGCCAATGCCGTGAAACCGAGCTGCAAGAGATGCAGGAAGACATGCTCTACAACCGCAATCAGTTTGCCGAGAAGTGCCGCAATTTCGTGTACAAGCGCAAGACGTGCTGCACGCCGGCACGCTTGGTGGAGGATTGGGCGCGGGTTCGGGAGGCTGAGCTGGCCGGTTGAATCCCGATGCAGGTTCGCGATTGCACGATGACGTGATCGCGAACCTGCACCTACAATGCCGGCACCTCAATCTCCGGCCCGCCCATGGACATCGACCTCGCCCGCACCTTTCTGGAAATCGTCCGCCACGGCAGCCTCGCGGCGGCGGCGGAAAAGCTGTTCGTCACCCAGACCGCGATCACCGCCCGCGTACAAAAACTCGAAAGCCAGTTGGGCAGCACGCTGTTCGTGCGCAACCGAGCCGGTGCGCGGCTGACTGCCAATGGCGAGGCGTTCGTGGTCTACGCCAATCAACTGGTGCAGACCTGGGAAGCCGCGCGCCGCGACCTGCCGCTGCCCGAGGGCTACGACAACGTGCTGCACATCGGTGGCGAAGTCAGCCTGTGCAACCCGTTGATGCTCAGCTGGGCCGCCGAACTGCGCGAGAAGATCCCCAGCCATGCCCTGCGCATGGACATCCGCGACGGCGAGAACCTGCTGCGCCAGCTGGAGCTCGGCGTGCTCGACGCAGCGCTGGTCTATCAACCGGAATACTGGCCGGGTTTGCAGGTCGAGCAAGTGCTGGAAGAGAAACTGATTCTGGTCCGGACACCCAACCGCCCTGCTCCCTACGTGTACATCGACTGGGGCACCGACTTCCGCCGTCAGCACGATGCTGCACTGCCGGAGAAAGCCAAGGCCGCCCTGAGCTTCAACCTCGGACCGCTGGCCCTGCAATACATTCTGGAGAACGGCGGCAGTGGCTACTTCCGTACCCGTGTCGTTCGCACCTACCTGGAAAGCGGCGCCCTGGAAGTCGTGACCAAAGCCCCGGAATTCGGTTATCCGACCTACCTCGTCTATTCCCGCGATCGTGATTCGGCGACCCTGCAACAGGCGTTCGATCTGCTGCGCGAAGTGATCAAGGCCGATGACGACTGGTCCCAGCGCTGGAACCCGTTGAGCTGACGACCGCTATGCACCGGAGCATGGCAGTTGTGACCTCAAGGTAGACCCTGCACAAACGGCGGGATCGGCTAATCTGCCGGGATAACGACAATATCCGCAGGTGACCGCAGTGAGGCAGACCACCGAGGCATTTCGCAGCCGCTATCGCGCGGCGATTCATCCGCTGTACAACCCGTGGCTGCACGGTGCCTTCGTGCTGTTGTTCGGAGTGCTGGCCATCGGCGCGTTCTGGGGCAGCGTGCAGCAGGTGCGTCCGCTGGAATGGCTGGCGGTGCCGCTGACCTTGCTGTTCTTCAATTTCGGCGTGTACGTGGTGCACCGCCATCTCGGGCATCACAAGAAAGCCTTCGCCAAAATGTTCTACGCCCGCCATGCCGGCGACCATCACAGCTTCTTCACCCCCGGCCACATGACCTGGGACAGCGCCCGCGACTGGCGGGTGATCCTGTTTCCGGCGTGGCTCATTGTCGTGCACACCGTGGTGATTACCCTGCCCCTATGGTGGCTGTTCGCACAGGTCAACGCCAACGTCGCCGGGCTATTCGGCGGCTGCATGGTGCTGGGTTATTTGACCTATGAGGTGTTTCACGCCTGCGAACACTTGCCGGAAAAGCATCCGCTGAGTCGTCTGCCGTGGATTCGCCAGATGCGCCGTCTGCACGAATTGCATCACCGGCGTGAACGCATGCAGGAGCGCAATTTCAACATCGTCCTGCCGTTGATGGATTACCTGTTCGGCACCCTCTACTGGGAGCCGGAACCCGTCCCTCTGACCGATTCGAGAACGCCCATGACCCGCATGCAGCATCCGATCGACATCGCCGGCGAGCCGATTGCCGTCCTCGCCTACGCCGCCACGGTCAGCCGCTGGCCGGAGTGGCACCCTTCCTCGCTGAAAATCGACGGCCCTGCCGGCCCGTTACATGCCGGCGCGCGTTTCGAGGAAGACATTCATGCCGGTGGCCGCGAAGGCCATTTGAGCTGGGAAGTCACCGAATACCTGCCAGGGCGACGCTGGTGTGCCCGAGCCCAGGGCGATCATGGATTGTCATTGCATCTGACTTACGAATGCTCGGCCCATAACGACGGCACACGATTCGTGCGCACCCTGGATTACCGCTTCGAGAGTCTGGGCATGCGCATCGCCAATCAGCTGTTGCTCAAACGCCGTATCGAACGTGAGTCGGCGGCCTCGATGCTGGCCTTGCGCGATATGGCGACCCGTCATCTGGCACTCGCGGGAGCTCACGTGTGAAGCTGCGCCATCTGATCTTGCTGCTGGTGATTTTGATTCTGGCCTTCCTGTTGCTGATGCCGACCAAAGTCGAGCCCGTGGCGTGGAAGCCGCAAACAGCACCGTCGCTGACCGAAGGGGTCTACGCGGACAATCAACGCCTCAAAAGCGCGAAACAGGTCGGCCCGGGCGATATCGAAGGCCCTGAAGCGCTGCTGCTGGAGGATGGTTTTCTGATCACCGGCCTGCACGACGGGCGCCTGTTGCGGAGCAGCCTCGACGGCCAGCAGCGTCAGGTACTTGCCGATACCGGCGGGCGTCCGTTGGGCCTGGCGCGGCACCCGAACGGCCTGCTGGTGATTGCCGACGGGGTCAAGGGCTTGCTGTCCCTGGATGCTCAAGGGCGACTGACCGCGCTGACCACCGAAGCCAATGGCCTGAAGTTCGGTTTCACTGATGACGTGGCCATCGACAAGTCCGGGCATTACGCCTATTTCAGCGATGCCAGCAGTCGTTGGGGTTACGGTCATGACGGCGAGGCGATCATCGAGCATGGCGGTGACGGGCGTCTGCTGCGCTATGACTTCCAGACCGGCAAGACCAGCGTCCTGCTCGACAAGCTGGAGTTCGCTAACGGTGTGACCCTCGGCCCGGAAGACGCCTATGTGCTGGTCAACGAAACCGGCGCCTACCGCATCAGCCGCTACTGGCTGACCGGGCCGAAGGCCGGCACCCACGACCTGTTCATCGACAACCTGCCGGGGCTACCGGACAACCTTGCTTTCAATGGCCGGGACCGTTTCTGGGTGGCGCTGTACACGCCGCGCAATCCGCTGCTCGATGGCACCGCCGGACACCCGTTCGTGCGCAAGATGATCGTGCGGGCGATGACCGTCGTGCCCAAACCGGTGGAAAAACGCGGGTTTGTGCTGGGGCTGGATCTGGACGGCAAGGTGATCGCCAATTTGCAGGATGCGAGCGACGGCAATTACTCGCCGATCACCACGGCGCGCGAATATGGCGACTGGCTGTATTTCGGCTCGCTGAAGGCCACGCATATGGCGCGGATGCCGCTGGATGCAGCCTTGAAGTGAATACCGTATCGACTTGCCAGCGATGGCGGACGGTCAGTTGCTGGACCGATCGAACTTGTCCGGGTCTTCATCCTCCGGCACCTCGTCGTCCTTCCGCTTTTCTTCCGGATGGCGGACGGTATGCGCCGGACTGTTCGGCTCGGGATGAGTGGGAACCGGGTCGAATGCACCCTGCTCTTCACTGGGGAATCTGGGTTTGTTCATAAGGCACCTCGCAAAGAGTCGCTAAGTGAAGACTCTGTACATTCGAGGTGCCGGTCGTGGCTGTCGTTCCAGTCGTGCCACCCCCGAAGGTCGATGGCGCGACTGACGGTCAGGTTCGAGCCTGCAATTGCTCGACGATCTTGTCTTTGACCTGCAAGCGTTTTTCTTTGAGTTTCTTCAGGGCGTCATCACTGGGCGCATCCGAGGCTGCCGTCTCGGCCTTGACGACCTCGGCGTCCGCCTGGGAATACTTGTTGATCAGTGCGTCCAGATGTGGATCCTCGGTGCGTCGTTGCTGGATCTCTTCCTTCGTAAGCTTCAAGTCCTGATACAGGTCATGGGTCACCGGCATGGAACACCTCCGTCAATTGATCGGCAGCCGACGCGACCGATTGCGTCAGCCATTACCAGAATGGCCTTGGTTGTACCCTTCTGTCGACCACCTGTCAGACCAGCGGTGGCCGTTCGTCGCCCTGAGGCAAATACGATAAAACCTTACGCAGCAGGCTTCCCTCCATTGAGTAACACCCCCAAAACATCTGCGTGGAGAAACACCAATGGACGGATTCAACCTGCGTCATCTCGCCCTCGCCATCGCACTGAGCACCGGCATGGGCAGTGCCTTCGCCGCCACCTCCAACAGTTTTGTCGATAATGCGGCGGCCGGCGGCATCGCCGAAATCGAAACCAGCCGCCTGGCCCTGGAAAAAAGCCAGTCGGCGGACATCAAGGATTTCGCCAACATGATGATCACCGACCATAGCAAGGCCAACGATGAATTGGCGGCCATTGCCCAGGCCCACGACATCAAGGTTCCGGACTCCACCACCCTCGTGAAACAGGCCAAGGAGAAGATCCTCGACATGCGCGACGAGTCCTTCGACGCCGCCTACGCCAACAACCAGGTCAAGGCCCACGAAGAAGCCATCGAGCTGTTCAAGAAAGAAGCCAACACCGTGACCGACGACCAGGTCAAGGGCGCCACCGAGCTCAAGGGCTTTGCCCAGAAAATGCTGCCTGGCCTGGAAAAACACCTGGCAGCCGCCAAGGAATTGCAGGCCAAACACCCTTCCAAATAATCGCAAATCAAGCCAAGAGGCCGCCTCCACTGGACGCGGCCTCTTTTTATTGGGCATTCAAAGGTGCGAAAGATCGGCGTCACCGGCCACGCCAACTAGAGTTAACGGGGCATTCCTTGCGCCGGATCAAAAATATCCTCACGGGAACGAACAACTATTTCGAACGGCCAGGGTCATTCACTTCGCGCCGGTCATTTTCCGAAGAGCCGGCCCCCAATTCGCAATGGAGCACGACGCACATGGCAGCACTGCAGAACAGCACACTCGATGCGATGAAAAACAAACAGACACAACTGCTGGGCGAATGGATCAACGGATTGCAGGCCAGCGGCGCCACCCGCAACCTCAAGGAACACGACATACAGCAGCAGACCAGCGAATTCCTGCAACTGGTGATCACTGGCCTGGAAAACGACAACGGCACCAACATTGCCGCGCCGGGCTGGGAAAACACTCGCCAGTTCCTCGAAAAACTCTCCCACAGCCGCGCCCTGCTCGGTCAGGACTCGCAACAAACCGCCAGTTTCATTTTCTCGCTCAAGGGCCCGCTGTTCGCCCTGCTGCAAAACCATTATCAGGATCAACCAGCGCTGCTGGCCGAACAGCTCTGGGAAATCTCCGAACTGCTCGACGCTTTCGGCCTGCACACCATCCGCACTTTCCAGAAATCCCGTGAGGCGGTGATCAAGCGTCAGCAGGAAGAACTGCTGGAGCTGTCCACCCCGGTGGTCAAACTGTGGGACGGCGTCCTCGCGCTGCCGATGATCGGCACCCTCGACTCGCAACGCACCCAGGTCGTCATGGAATCGCTGCTGCAACGCATCGTCGACACCGGTTCGGAAATCGCCATCATCGACATCACCGGCGTGCCGACCGTCGACACCCTCGTTGCCCAGCACCTGCTCAAGACCGTCACCGCGATCCGCCTGATGGGCGCTGACTGCATCATCAGCGGCGTGCGCCCGCAGATTGCCCAGACCATCGTCCACCTGGGCCTCGACCTGCAAGGCGTGGTGACCAAAGCCAACCTGGCCGACGCCTTGAAGCTGGCCCTGACCCGCCTGGGTATCACTCTCGCCAAGACGGTTTAAGCGATGGAACGTATCCCGATTCTCCAGATGGGCGACTTCCTGCTGGTGACCATCCAGGTCGACATGCATGACCAGCTCGCCCTCACCCTGCAGGACGACCTGTCCGAGCGCATCAGCAAGACTTCCGCCCGTGGGGTGTTGATCGACATCTCGGCGCTGGACATGGTCGATTCGTTCATCGGCCGGATGATCGGCACCATCTCCGGCCTGTCGAAAATCATGGATGCCGAAACCATGCTGGTGGGCATGCAGCCGGCGGTGGCGATCACCCTGGTCGAGCTTGGCCTCAACCTGCCCGGCGTCAGCACCGCGCTGAATGTCGAGCGCGGCATGAAACTGCTTCAGGAACGAGTACGCCAGCAATGACGGTGCGCAGCAGCGGTACGCAACCGATCAACATCGAGCAGGACGTGGTGCTGGCGCGGCAACTGGCGCGCAAACTGGCCACCGAGTGCGGCATGCGCCTGATCGACCTGACCAAACTGGTGACCGCCGTCAGCGAGCTGGCGCGCAACACCATGGTGTATGGCGGGGGCGGCGACATGGACTGGCAGATCCTCGACGACAACCACAAGGTCGGCCTGCGCCTGACCTTCCGCGATGAAGGCCCGGGCATTCCCGACATCAAACTGGCGATGACCGATGGCTGGACGTCCGGCAGCGGTCTGGGCCTGGGCCTGACCGGCGCCAAGCGGCTGGTGGACGAATTCGAACTGGACACCGCGCCCGGCAAAGGCACTCGCATAACGATCACCCGATGGACATGAACATCAGCGGGTCGTTGACCCAGGTCTTGCTGATCGAAGACAGCAGTCAGATCGGCCATGCACGGCGCACCGCCCAGCAGCTCGCCGAATCTCACGGCTTCGATGAACGCGATGCCGGGCGGGTGGCGCTGGTGGCCACGGAACTGGCGAGCAATGTGCTCAAGCACGCCGGTGTCGGCGAGCTGCACCTGCGCGCCCTGCCCCGCGCCAACGGTTTCGGCATCGAGATGCTGGCGGTGGATCGGGCCAAGGGCTTCGATCTGGAGGCCTGCATGATGGATGGCTTTTCCACTGGTGGCACCCAGGGCATCGGGCTGGGCGCGGTGGCGCGGCAGACCGAGGTCTTCGACGTGCATGCCGATGCCCGTGGCGCGGTGCTGCTCGCACGCCTTTATCCACGCAATGACCAGACGCCGGACCTGCGCTACGGCGTCAGCCAGCACTCACTGCACAACGACCCGGCATGCGGTGATGTCTGGCATCTGGCGGTTGATCGCAACAGTATCAGCGCGCTGATCGTTGACGGTCTGGGCCACGGCGAGGACGCCGAGCGCGCGGCCCGTGCCGGGGAGAAAGCCTTTGCACTGGATCCCTTCGCGGCTCCGGCGATGCTGATGGAGGACCTGCACCGGGAAATGATCGGCAGCCGCGGTGGCGCGGTGGCATTTGCCCAGTTCCATGGCGAACGCGACAGCCTGAGTTTCGCCGGTATCGGCAACATCGGCGCCAGCCTCGTCAGCGCCGACAAATCCCGTGGACTGGCCTCGCACCCGGGGATCGTCGGCGGCCAGTACCGGAAAGCCCGGCCCTTTGACTATGCTCACGTGAATGGACATCTATTGATCATGTACAGCGACGGCTTGCAGTCCCGTTGGAACCTTCAAGACTACCCCGGCCTGGTGCATCGCCATCCCGCCGTGATAGCCACCGTCCTGCACCGCGATTTCTGTCGCGGCCGCGACGATGTAACGGTGCTGGTCGTTGCCCTGGAGGCCGCCCATGGCTGAGTCCCCGACCTTGAGCAACGCAGAACAGAGCGCGTTGATCGCCCAGTTGCAGAGCGAAACCGCGGCACTGCGCGAAGAACTCGACGAAACCAATCAGGGCGTCCTCGCCCTGTACGCCGAACTCGACACCCAGGCCGAACAACTGCGCCAGGCCTCGGACCTGAAAAGCCGCTTCCTGTCGTACATGAGCCACGAATTCCGCACCCCGCTGGGTTCGATCCTGAGCATCAACAGCCTGCTGGCCGACGAACTCGACGGCCCGCTCAGCCCTGAGCAACACAAGCAGGTAGCGTTCGTCAGCAGCGCCGCCCGGGAACTCAGCGACATGGTCGACGACCTGCTCGATCTGGCGAAGATCGAGGCCGGACGCATCACCATTTCCCCGGCGTGGTTCGACATGTTCGACCTGTTCGCGGCGTTGCGCGGGATGTTCCGGCCGATTGTCGACGCCACGGCGGTGGACCTGATTTTCGAAGAACCGGTCGGCCTGCCGCGCCTGTACACCGACGACAAGAAGCTCGCGCAGATCCTGCGCAATTTCATTTCCAACTCGCTGAAGTTCACCACTCGCGGCGAGGTCCGTGTCTCGGCACGGCTTGAAGGCCAGGACAAGGTGCGTTTCGCCGTCAGCGACACCGGCATCGGCATCGCTACGGAGTTGCACGGCACCCTGTTCGAAGACTTCTCCCAGGTCGATTCGCCGCTGCAGAAACGCCTGCGCGGCACCGGGCTCGGATTATCCCTGTGCAAGCGTTTTGCGGAGCTGCTGGGCGGCGAAGTCGGCGTGGAAAGCGCACCGGGAGTCGGCTCGACCTTTTTTGTGATCATCCCGTTGGCGATCGCTCTGGAGAACGTCGATGAAACATGACATCCGCCTGTTGATCGTCGACGACAACGTCGCCACCCGCTACGCCCTGCGTCGGCGCCTGGAGCGCCACGGCTACGAAGTACTGGAGGCCGGCACCGGCGGCGAAGGTCTGGCGCTGATTGCCAGCGAAGAGCTGGATGCGCTGATTCTCGACGTCAACCTGCCGGACATGAGCGGCTTCGATATTGTCCGTGAACTGCGCGCCGATCCCGGCACCGCCCTGCTTCCGGTGATCCATGTGTCGGCGGCGTCGATCCAGACCGGCGACATCATCACCGGCCTCGACGCCGGGGCCGATGCCTACCTGATTCACCCGGTGGACCCGGACGTGCTGCTGGCAACCCTGCGCACCCTGCTGCGGGTGCGCGACACGGAAAATGCCCTGCGCGAAAGCGAGGCGCGCTTCCGGGAAATCTTCGTCAATGTCTCGGCGCCGATTGCGGTCATCGATGCAACCCTGAAAGTCCACGAGTGCAACCACGCCTTTGCCCAACTGATCCAGGACAACCGCGACGCGCAGATCCTCGACGAGTGTTTTGCCGAAGATCAGGTCGCCATCCTCAAGGAATTGCGCCTGCGACTGGTGGACGGCGAACGCTGGAAAGGCACGCTGAACATGCGCGTGCAGGGCGAAATCCGCGAAACCCAGTGGCAGATTTCCCCGTACCGCACGCCGGAACTGAGCCTGGTGTTCGTCGAAGACGTCACCGAACACCGCCACCGCGAACGCTCGCACCTGGCGCGGCTGGACGACACCACCACGCAACTGGCCAAGGAAGTCGCGGACCGGGTACGCGCCGAAGCGCAATTGCTGCAAGTGCAGAAAATGGACGCGCTGGGCAAGCTCACCGGCGGTATCGCCCATGACTTCAACAACCTGCTGACCGGGATCATCACCAGCCTGGAACTGATCCAGAAACGTGTCGCCGACGCCCGTCTCGACAAGGTGCAGTTCTACGCCGACGCCGCGCTGAATTCGGCGATGAGCGCAGCGTCACTCACCCATCGCCTGTTGGCCTTCGCCCGGCAACAACCGCTGGACACCCGGCCGGTGGACATCAACGATCACGTGCGTTCGCTTGAAGAGTTGCTGGTGCGCACCATTGGCGAACGCATCGCCCTCAAGCTCGAGCTGACCACCAAACCGGCCATTGCGCTGGTCGATCCGATTCAACTGGAAAGCGCCGTGCTCAACCTGGTCATCAATGCCCGGGATGCCTTGCCTCAGGGCGGCAATATCTGGGTCAGCACGTATGCGGCGTACTCCCACGGCGACCCGAATCTGACCGATGGCTCTTACGTAGCGCTGTCGGTACGCGACGACGGCACCGGCATCGAGCACAGCTTGATCGACAAGGTGTTCGACCCGTTTTTCACAACCAAGCCATTGGGTCAGGGCACCGGTCTGGGGTTGTCGACGATTTACGGCTTCGCCCGTCAGTCCGGCGGCGATGCACACATCCGCAGCGTGGCCCGGCGCGGCACCGAAGTGACCATCATGCTGCCGGCCACCACCGACCCGACGGCCGTCGATCTGGTGCCGCCAGCGGTCGATCCGCAAGGCTCCGGCGAGCATGTGCTGATCGTCGAGGACATGCCGTCGGTGCGGCTGTTCGTCACCGAAGTGCTGGAGGACGCCGGTTACCGCTGCACCCAGGCCGGCGATATCGAAACCGCGCTGGAGCGCCTGCAGAACGATCCGTCGATCAATCTGCTGCTGACCGACGTCGGCTTGCCGCGCATGAGCGGCCGCGAACTGGCGGACGTGGCCCGGGGCTGGCGCGACGGGTTGCCGATCCTGTTCATGACCGGCTACGCGGAAACCGCGATCAACCGTCAGGTGTTCCTCGGCGCCGGCATGGACATGCTGATCAAACCGTTCCAGATCAGCGAACTGCTGGACAAGGTGCGCCGCACGCTCGACGGGGCCTGATACACCGCCATCGCGGGCAAGCCCGCTCCCACAGTTTTTTGTGCCGTACACAAATTCGTGAACACATCAGACTCTGTGGGAGCGGGCTTGCCCGCGATGAGGCCGGCCCTGACGACGCAGTTAGCGGCTCAAGGCCCGGGCAAGAAACGGCGCAGTCCGGCTTTTCTTGTTCGCGGCGACCTTCTGCGGCGTACCGGCCACGACGATCTTGCCGCCCTGATCCCCAGCGCCCGGACCGATATCGATCACCCAGTCGCTCTGCGCCACCACGCGCATTTCGTGCTCGACCACGATCACTGTGTGCCCTGCGCTCACCAGGTTGTCCAGTTGCTCCAGCAAGCGGTCGACGTCTCGCGGGTGCAGCCCGGTAGTGGGCTCGTCCAGCACATACAACGTCGCACCACGGGCATTGCGTTGCAGCTCGGTGGCCAGTTTGATCCGCTGCGCTTCACCCCCGGACAGCTCCGTCGCCGGTTGTCCGAGGCGCAGATAACCGAGGCCGATATCGCGCAGCACTTCCAGTGAGCGGCGGATCGCCGGTTGCTCGGCAAACACCGTCACCGCCTCGTCCACGGTCAATTGCAGCACCTGAGCAATGCTCAACCCCTGCCACTGAATCGCAAGCGTCTCGGGGTTGTAACGTGCGCCATGGCAGGTCGGGCACGGCGCATACACGCTGGGCATAAACAGCAATTCAACACTGACAAAGCCCTCGCCTTCGCAAGTCGGGCAACGGCCCTTGGCGACGTTGAAGGAAAACTGCCCGGCGTCGTAGCCCGCCTCTTGCGCCTGAGGGGTGGCGGCGAACAGCTTGCGCACGTTGTCGAACAGCCCGGTGTAGGTCGCCAGATTGGAACGCGGGGTGCGGCCGATGGGTTTCTGATCGACCTGCACCAGACGCTTGATCGACTCCAGCCCTGCGCTGACCTGGCCTGTGCTTGCAGTCGGGGTATCGTCTTCCAGATTGAGCTCTTCCGGCTCGGCGTCACTGACGCTGCGCCCGAGTTGTGCGCCGACCAGTTCCAGCAGCGCTTGGCTGACCAGACTCGATTTGCCGGAGCCGGAGACGCCGGTGACCGAAGTGAAACAGCCCAACGGAAACTCGGCGCTGAGGTTGTTGAGGTTGTTGCGCGTGACGCCGTCGAGCTTCAGCCAGCCCGACGGTTTGCGCGCGGTGCGGGTCGGCCGTTGCTGTTCGGCGAACAGATAGGCGCGGGTCTGGGATTGCTCGATGGCTGAAAGCCCGGCAGGCGGACCGCTGTAGAGAATCTGCCCGCCCTTTTCACCCGCCGCCGGGCCGACATCGATCAACCAGTCGGCACGGCGCATGGTTTCCAGATCGTGCTCGACCACAAACACACTGTTGCCGTCAGCCTTGAGCCGCTGCAAGGCTGCGAACAGCGCCTCGCCGTCAGCCGGGTGCAAACCGGCGGAGGGTTCATCAAGCACGTAAATTACACCAAACAATTGCGAGCCCAATTGTGTAGCCAGCCGCAGGCGTTGCAACTCGCCGGACGACAGGGTCGGCGTGCTGCGCTCCAGGGCCAGATAACCGAGGCCGAGATCGGTCAGGGTGCTGACCCGCTCCAGCAAGTCCTCGGCAATGCGTTGCGCGGCCAGGCGTTTTTCCAGCGACAGGTTCGGTGTATGGCGCACGTCCGGCGCGTTGGCGTGGCCGCTGGCGCCATGGGCCACGCGCTGCTGGCGGGCTTCGCGAGTCTGGCTGTGGGTCAGGGTTTCGCCGGTTTCATCGGCGTGTTCCAGCCAGCTCGCGTCAGCTACCGGTTTCAAGATCTCGGCGACTTGCAGCAGCGGCATCCGCGACAACTCGCCGATGTCATGCCCGGCAAACGTCACCGACAGCGCCTCGCGTTTCAGGCGTTTGCCATCGCACAACGGGCACAGGCTGCCGAGCATGAATTGCGATACGCGCTTCTTCATCAGCGCACTTTGCGAATGGGTGAAGGTGTGCAGGATGTAGCGCCGGGCGCCGGTGAAGGTGCCCTGATAGCTCGGCTCCATCTTGCGTTCGAGGGCGACGCGGGTTTCTTCCGGCGTCAACCCGGCGTACACCGGAACCGTCGGCGTTTCCTCGGTGAAGAGGATCCAGTCGCGCTGCTTTTTCGGCAGCTTGCGCCAGGGTATGTCGACATCGATACCCATGGTGACCAGGATGTCGCGCAGGTTCTGTCCCTGCCAGGCCAGCGGCCAGGACGCCACGGCGCGCTGGCGGATGGTGAGCTCGGGATCGGGCACCATCAATGCCTCGGTCACTTCGTAGACCCGACCTAGCCCGTGACAATCTGGACAGGCACCTTGTGGCGTATTCGGCGAAAAGTCCTCGGCGTACAGCATCGGCTGGCCCGCCGGGTAACTCCCGGCGCGGGAATACAGCATGCGGATCAGGCTCGACAGCGTGGTCACACTGCCCACCGACGAACGTGTACTTGGTGTGCCACGTTGCTGTTGCAGCGCCACTGCCGGTGGCAGACCGTCGATGGAGTCGACGTCCGGCACGCCGACTTGATCGATCAGCCGCCGCGCGTAGGGCGCTACCGATTCAAAATAGCGGCGCTGCGCTTCGGCATACAAGGTGGAGAACGCCAGCGACGACTTGCCCGACCCGGACACGCCGGTGAACACCACCAGCGCATCCCGGGGGATGTCGACATCAACGTTCTTCAGGTTGTGTTCACGGGCGCCGCGCACGCGAACCATGCCGGCGGCGGAATTTGAGCTGCGCTTGGAAGTCATTGGCCAACCTTGGTCAGGGGATTCGAAGCTCAGGCACTGAGCACGGAGCGGATCATCTGCAACAACGCCTCGGGCCCGTAAGGCTTGCCGAGCAAATGAGTGTCGGGGCTGAGCTGATGATTGCGCGAAATGATGTCGCGGGTGTGGCCGGAGGTGAACAGCACGGCCACCGGTGGCATTTGCACCTTGGCCCACGCCGCCAGATCGGAGCTTTTGATCAGCCCGGGCATGACCACGTCGGTGAAGATCAGGTCCACCCGGGCGCCTTCCAGCAACATCTGCATGGCCGCGTCGCCATTCCCGGCAATCAGCACGCGGTAGCCTTCTTCGCGCAACAGTTCGACCGCCGAGGTGCGCACAGCTTCGTTGTCCTCTACCACCAGAATCGTTTCGTTGCCGCCCGCCTGCTGTCGACGCACACCGGGCGTCTCATCGATCAGCGGCCGCAGGCTGCGCGGGAAATACAGCTGCACCCGCGTGCCCTCGCCGATCTGGCTGTCGATCTCGACATGCCCGCCGCTCTGTTTGACGAAGCCGAACACCATGCTTAATCCGAGGCCTGTGCCCTGGCCATCGGCCTTTGTGGTGAAGAACGGTTCGAACACCTGCTCCAGCATATGCGGTGCAATGCCGACACCGCTGTCACTGACCGAGACCCGGACAAAATCCCCCGGCACGATGCCCTTGCCGGCGCAGAACGCCCGGTCCAGCGACGTGTTGGCGGCGCCGAGGACGATGGTGCCCTCGCCCTTCATGGCATCCCGGGCATTGATCGCCAGATTGAGAATGGCGTTTTCCAGTTGATTGCGATCGACGTTGATGTGCCACGGTTCTTCGGGCAACTGCACGTCGATCTGAATGGTTTCCCCGAGTGCCCGTTGCAGCAATTCGCCGACGCCTTCGAAGATCTGCCGTGGGTCGCACACCGCCGGCGACAGCGGCTGACGCCGGGCAAACGCCAGCAGTTGCGAGGACAACTTGGCACCGCGCTCCACCGCCGCCAGCGAAGCGCTGACCCGGCGTTGCACGTTGGCATTGTTCGGCTCGTGTCGCGCCAGTAAGTGCAGGTTGCCGGCGATCACTTGCAGCAAATTGTTGAAGTCGTGAGCCACACCGCCGGTGAGGCCACCGATGGCTTCGAGCTTCTGCGACTGGCGCAATTGCTCTTCGGCGTTGAGGCGTGCTTCCACTTCATCAGCCACGCGTTGCTCAAGGTTGCGGGTGAATTTGAGCAGGGACTCTTCAGCGGTCTTGCGTTCGTGGATGTCGATCAGTACCCCGGGGAAACGGTACGGCTGGCCTCGTTCATCGAACTCGCAACAGCCGCTGGCCAGCACCCACAGATGGCTGCCGTCAGCGCGGATCACCCGGTACTCGGCGTTGTAGGGTTCGCCGGTGCGCACCGAATTTTCGACGCACTCCTGCACCCAGGGGCGATCATCGGGATGAATGTGCGCTTCGGCAATGTGCTGCGGCAGGTTGGTCAGGTCCTGATCCGGCGGAAAGGAGAACGTGCGGGCGAAGCGCTCGTCCGCCGACAGCACGTTGTTTCTCACGTTCCAGACAAACGAACCGAGCAATGCCCCGGCATTCAGCGCCAGACGCACTCGCTCGTTGTCGGCGCGATAGGCGTCTTCGGCGGCCTGGCGCAGGCGTTCGGACAGCACCAGTTCGGTGGTTTCCACCACCATCGCCATCACGCCTGCCGGAACCCCGGCATCGTTGGCCACCGGGCTGTAATAAAGGTCGAGCCAGACATCTTCGGGCACGCCGTCGCGCAGCAGTACCAGATCCTTGTTGCGATATTCCAGGGTGCCGCCCGCCAGACAGGTGTCGACCACATGTCGATTGAAATCGGCGACTTCCGGCCAGCCCAGTTCCACCGGCACACCGAGCAGGTACGGATGACGCCCGCCGGCAAAGCGCGAATAGGCATCGTTGTAGATCATGTAACCGGCGTGGCCCCAGAGCATGACCATCGGCAACGGCGAGGCGAGCATCAGTTGCACCGTGCTGCACAGGCTGGCCGGCCAGGTTTCGAGGGGACCCAGATCCGTGCCGCTCCAGTCGAACGCACGGATTCGCCCGGCCATCTCGCCTTGCCAGCCGTCACACCCATGGCTATCGGATAAAAACTGCATTGGCTGCTTTAACGCCTTGTGGTTGATCCGGTTCAATCGCTGCGCGGTCAAGCGTCGCGCCCGTCTGTTTCGAGCGCACCGGGCAACGATGGTTTCATTAGAGGTATAGCCGATTTCACCCTTGCCCGACGCTCAGACTTCGATCAGGTGTTTGAGCGGGTGGTAGCCGGTCTTGAGCTTCGCAGCGACGTCGAGAATCGCCTTCTGGATGCCATCCAGATGCATGCAGGTCAGTTCGATTGCAGCGCTCTGGTTACCGGCCTCGATGTACTCGATCAACCGCAGGTGTTCGTCATCGCGACAGGCTTCGTGGCTGTCGTCGTCCAGCGCAGCGGCGTACAGCGAAGCGCGGGAAATCAGCTTCTGGAACCAGTCGAGCAGCACCGGGTTGTTCAGGCTGCGGGCCAGTTTGAGGTGGAACTCGCCGAGCAGGTGAATCAGCCGCTCGTGGTCGCCGGCCGCATGGGCTTCATCTTCCAGCAGCAAATGCTCGCGCAGGTCCTGCATCGCGGCGGAGTCCTTGCGCCGGCACAGCTCGGTGACGATGCCGATCTCGATCAGGCGCCGGGTTTCGAACAGCGAACGGATTTCTTCATCGCTGGGCAGCGACACCGACGCACCTTTATTGGGCTCGGTGGTGACCAGCCCGTCGGCCTCCAGTTGCTTGAGCGCGGCGCGAACCGACGTGCGGCTGACATTGAACAATTCCGCCAGCGACGCCTCACCCAGTTTCATTCCCGGACGCAGCGATCGTTTGCTGATCGCCTCGTAAACCCCTTGGTAGACGCGGTCGACCGTGGTTTCCGTTTTCTTTTCGGTCATTTGAAAGCTCCTTCGATGCTGGCAACGCGACCCGGCGAAAGACTCAGCCAGGGAAATGGGGGTTGCACAAGCAGATTAATCCGGGTATTTCTAAATTGCATTCAGATATTGCATACAATAATTAGAGGATTGCACCATTATGGGTCAACCAATAGCAATTGAAGTGCGTAATGTCTCCAAACGGTACTCCGATGATCCCGGCCTCGCGCCAGCCCTCGACAATGTCTCGGTGAACATCGCCGACAATGAGTTCTTCACCCTGCTCGGCCCTTCGGGCTGCGGCAAAACCACCTTACTGCGCACCATCGCCGGTTTCGAACACGTCAGCGACGGCGAGATCCGTCTGGCGGGCGAAACCGTGAATCACCTGCCGCCGTTCAAGCGTCGGGTCAACACCGTGTTCCAGAGTTACGCGCTGTTTCCGCATATGAGTGTCGCGCAGAATATCGCCTTCGGCCTCGAGATGCAGGGTCTTGATCGCAAGACGATCCCCGGACGGGTCGACGAGATGCTCGCGCTGGTGCAAATGGAGCACCTGGCCGGACGCAAACCGGCGGAATTGTCCGGCGGCCAGCAGCAGCGCGTGGCTCTGGCCCGGGCCTTGGCGCCAAAGCCGGAAGTATTGTTGCTGGATGAACCGCTGTCGGCGCTGGATCTGAAGTTGCGCAAGGAAATGCAGGTCGAACTCAAGCGCGTGCAGCAGGAAGCCGGGATCACCTTCATCTTTGTCACCCACGATCAGGAAGAAGCCCTGACCCTGTCCGACCGGATTGCGGTGATGTCTGCCGGCAAGATCCTGCAGATCGGCACCCCGACCGACATCTATGAACGCCCGCAACACCGTTTCGTCGCCCAGTTCATCGGCGATATCAACTTCCTCCCCGGCCAGCTCAAGCGTGGCGACCACAACCAGAACCTCTTCGTGCCCAACGGCATGCCGGTGGAAATCCCCTGCCCCCCACAAGGCGTCAATGGCAGCAGCGTGCAACTGGCGTTTCGTCCCGAGCGTTCGCAACTGGTCACAGCGGATCAGCCCCATCATCTGCGCGGCGTGATCGAGGCCGTGCTGTATGTCGGCACCGCGACTCTTTACCAGTGCCGCTTGAACAACGACATCAAAGTCATGCTGAGGGAAAACAACGAAGGCCTGAGCGCTTGTCGCGCGGTCGGCGAGCCCGTGGCGGTGCACCTGCCGCCCCAGGCCTGCCTGTTGATGGAGGCCTGAGATGAGCGTCAGCAGCACTTCCCCCTCCCTCAACCGCGCGCTGTTGCTCAGCCCGGTGGTGTTGACCCTGCTCGCCCTGATCGCCATTCCGCTGGGGATCATGGGTTACATCAGCCTGCTGCCGCGCAACACCTACGGCGGTGTCGACTGGCAGGCCCAATGGCAACTGCAGAGCTACGTGCAACTGTTTTTCCAGGAAGGTTTCGACGGTGAACTGGAGCTGAACTGGGTCTACGCCCAGGCGCTGTTGCGCTCGGTGTTCCAGGCCGGCGGCACCACGCTGTTGTGCTTCCTGTTCGGCTTTCCGGTGGCGTTGTGGATGTCGAGCCTGACCCCGCGCCGGCGCAACCTGATGGTGTTGCTCATCACCATTCCGTTCTGGACCAACCTGCTGATCCGCAACTACGCGTGGCTGATCATCCTGCGTGAACAGGGCTGGGTCGCCCAGAGCCTCAACGCGCTGTTCCCGAGCGCCGGCGGCATCACCCTGCTCTACAACGACTTCGCGGTCAGCGTCGGTCTGGTCTACAGCTTCCTGCCGTTCATGATCCTGCCGATCTACTCGACCCTTGAAAAACTCGACTGGCGTCTGGTGGAAGCCGCCTATGACCTGGGCGCCAACCGCTGGCACGCGCTGCGCCGGATCATCCTGCCGCTGTCGATGCCCGGGGTGATTGCCGGTGCGTTGCTGGTGTTCGTGCCGAGCCTCGGTGCCTTCATCACTCCGGCGATTCTCGGTGGCGGCAAGACCCTGATGATCGGCAACCTGATCCAGCAGCAATTCGGCACCGCACGCAACTGGCCGCTGGGCAGTTCGCTGTCGTTCCTGCTGCTGGGGATTCTGCTGTTGTCGCTGGTGCTCTACGCCCTCTACAGCCGCAGTGCGGCGAAAACCCTGAACCGGGGAGCGAAAGCATGATCTCTCTGCACCTGAAAAAACTCCCGGCCACCCGGGAAATCAGCCTGCTGATCCTCGCCTACCTGTACGTGCCGATCCTGGTGTTGATCGTCTACAGCTTCAACGCCAACCGCTCGGCGACGGTGTGGACCGAGTTCTCGTTCGCCTGGTACGGACGGATCCTGGCCAACCCGTCGATCCAGACGGCGGCGCTGAATTCGATCATCGTCGCGACCATCGCCACCGTGTGCGCCACGGCGATTGCGCTGCTGGCGGCGCTGGCGACTTACCGGCCGTTCTACGGGCAGAAAATGGTCGAGGGCGGGATCAACCTGCCGCTGATCCTGCCGGAGATCGTCACCGCCGTGGCCACCCTGCTGCTGTTCATGGCGCTGGGGATCAAGCTCGGCCTGATAACGGTGATCGTCGCGCACATCGGCTTCTGCATTCCGTTCGCCTACCTGCCGATCCGCGCACGCCTCAACGATCTGGACAAGAGCCTGCTGGAGGCCGCCAACGACCTGTACGCCAACCCGTGGCAGGTGTTTCGCCGCGTGACCTTGCCGCTGCTGTGGCCGGCGGTGTTGTCCGGCTCGGTGCTGGCGTTCGTGGTCAGCCTCGACGATTTCATCATGACCTTCTTCGTCGCCGGCCCCGGTTCGACCACGTTGCCGGTGTACATCTTCTCGGCAATCAAGGCCGGCGTAACGCCCGAGATCAACGCGATCTCGACCCTGATGCTGGTGATTTCCATCGTTCTCGTGGTGCTGGCCTTCTGGCTCGGCCAACGCGGCAAACAACAATAAACCTGGAGCGCGCTCATGAAAGTCAAAAACATGCGTCTGGCAGTATCCGGTCTGGCCCTGAGTTGTTTCACCGCGTTCGGCGCCCACGCCGCCGAGCCCAAGGAGCTGTTTTTCTACAACTGGACCGATTACTACCCGGTGGATTTGCTGGCCAAGTTCGAAAAGGAGACCGGAATCAAGGTCACCATGGACGGCTACGACAGCAACGAAACCCTGCTCGCCAAGTTGCAGGCCGGCGGCGCCGCGTATGACGTAATCGTGCCGTCGCAGTCGATCATGCAGACGCTGATCAAGCAGGATCTGCTGCTGGAAATCGACTCCCCGACCCTGAGCAACTTCCAGTACGTCAAAGGCCCGTTTCGTGATCCGGGCTTCGATCCGGGGCGCAAATATTCGGCGCCGTACCTGTGGGGCACTACCGGGTTCTCCTATGACAGCGCACGGGTGCCGGGGGGCAAGCTCGATGACTCGTGGAAAGAGTTCTTCGAGCCACGCAAGGAACTGCAAGGCCAGCTCGCCGCCCTCGACACCTCCAGCAGCGTGATCAACGCCGCCAGCCATTACCTGAACGTCGACGAGTGCACGGAAAACCCGCAGGACGCCAAGCGCATCCTCGAGCTGCTGCAAAAGCAGAAACCGTTTTTGAAGATGTACAGCTCCGACAACACCGTCGACCGCATGGCCTCGGGCGAAGTGATCATGATGCAGAACTGGAACGGCTCGACGGCCCGCGCCACCTTGCAGAAGAACACCATCAAGTACGTGTACCCGCGTGAAGGCGTGGCGATGTTCCAGGACAACTTCGCCGTACCGAAAAGCGCCCCGCATCCGGGCAACGCGAAGATCTTCATCGACTGGATGATGAAACCCGAGAACGCCGCTGCCGTGTCCAACGCGATTGCCTATGCCAACGGCATTCAGAGCGATCAGTTGCTGGATGCGAAATGGAAGGTCATGGACGCCATCAACATGCCCGAGGAATACGCCTCGCGGCTGCGTCCGGAGAAGGAATGCAGCAACAAGGCGCGGGAGCTGCAGGATCGAATCTGGTCGAAGCTCAAAGGCTGATTGCCTGACTCAAGACCGCGTCGCGGCCATCGCGAGCAAGCTCGCTCCCACATTGAAATGCGCTCACCTTGTGGGAGCGAGCCTGCTCCGGGCGGCGCTCCGACGATGAGACCGCCCAGACAACATAGAAACAGAGGTATGAAATGTCCCACCCCCGCTGGCTCAGAAACATCCGCCCCTACGGCGCCCCCGCCGAAGACCTGCTGATCGAAAACAGCAAATTCACCCAACGCCGTCCGGCCTCCAATACTCCATTGGCCGCCACCGACATCGACGGCCAGAACCAGCTGCTCACCGCCCCGTTGGTGGAAAGCCACGTCCACCTCGACAAGACGCTCTATGGCCAACCCTGGCGCCCGAACAGCGCCGGCCCGACGCTCAAGGACTACATCAGCAACGAGCGCCGCGTGTTGCGCGAAGTGAAAGCGCCGATTGCCGAACGCGCCGGCGCGCTGCTGGAAAACTGCATCGCCCGGGGTTCGCTGACCATGCGCTGCCACGTCGACATCGACCCGGAATTCGGCCTGCATCATGTCGAAGCCATGCAGCAACTGCGCGAACGCTACAACGACCTGATTGACCTTCAACTGGTGGTCTTCCCGCAAACCGGTCTGATCAGCCGCCCCGGTACCGCCGAGTTGATGCGCGAAGCCATGGCCCTGGGCGTGGAAAACGTCGGCGGGCTCGACCCTTGCGGCATCGACAACGATCCCATCGCGCAACTGGATTTCGTATTCAAACTGGCCAGCGAATTCCAGCGCGGCGTCGACATCCATCTGCACGACAAAGGTGAACTGGGCCTGTGGCAGATCGCCCGGATCGCCGATTACACCGAGCGCTTCAACCTGCAAAACCGGGTGATGATCAGCCACGCCTATTGCCTCGGCATGCTGCCGTGGAGCCAGGTCAAACCCGTCGCCGAACGCCTTGCTGCACTTGGCATTTCGCTGATGAGTTCGGCACCGGCCGACTGTGCCGTTCCGCCATTCCTGGCGCTGCGCGAGACCGGGGTCAACGTGTGCCTCGGCTCCGACGGCATCCGCGATGCGTGGTCGCCGATGGGCAACGGCGACATGCTGGAACGGGCGATGTTGCTGGCGTTCCGTTTCGACCTGGGCAAGGACGATGAACTGGCGGCGGCGTTCGAAGCGGCGACGGTCAATGGTGCCCGCGCGTTGGGTGTCGAAGGTTACGGCTTCGACATTGGCAAGCCTGCGGACTTTCTGCTGATGCCGGTCGAAACCCTCGGTGAAGCCGTGGTCGCGCGGCCTGTTCGTCAGGTCTATCGCGGCGGTGAACTGATCGCCAGCGGCGGTCGCTTGCTGGGCAGCCGTCTGTGAAACGGATCGGCCTGAAGGCCGGTTGCGTGGTCGGCTTCGACGGCTGGCAGCATGTGCTGTGGCGCGACGGTGAAGTGGTGTTTGCCGGCTCGCGGATCGAGTTTGTCGGGCGCGGTTACCAAGGGCCGGTGGATCAGTGGATCGACTACGGCAATGCGCTGATCGGCCCCGGCTTCATCGACCTCGACGCCCTCGGCGATCTAGATTCCACGGTGCTGACCCTGGACAACGGCGATGAACGCGCCATGGGCCGGATGTGGTCGGCAGAGTATCTGGCGGCCGGCCCGCGTGAGTCGTTCAGCCCCGAGGAAGAGGTTTTCAAATACCGCTACGCCTTCACCCAGTTGATCCGCAACGGCATCACCACGGCGATGCCGATCACTTCGATGTATTACCGCGAATGGGCGGAGACCTACGACGAGTTCGCCGCCGTCGCCGACGTGGCGGGTGAACTGGGGCTGCGCACCTATCTCGGCCCCTGCTACATGAGTGGCATGAGTTACTGGCGCGCCGACGGCAGCCTCGCCCACCACTGGGATGAGGCTCGGGGCCTGGCCGGGCTCGACGCGGCCGAACGGTTTTTCAAGGATTTCGATGGCGCCCACGCGGGGCTGATTCACGGTGCACTGCTGCCGGATCGCATCCAGACCTGCACCCCGACACTGCTGCAACGTACCTCCGCACTGAGCCGCGAATTGAATGCACCGATGCGTCTGCACTGCTGTCAGGCCCCCGGTGAAGTGGCGATGGTCGAGCAATTGCGTGGCACCTCGCCGCTGGGCTGGTTGCAGCAACTCGACCTGCTCAGCCCGCGCAGCCTGTTGCCCCACGGCATTTACACCTCGGGCGATGACGATCTGCAACGGGTCATCGACGGCGGCGCGAGTCTGGTGCACTGCCCGCTGGTGTTCGCCCGCGACGGCGAGGCGCTGAACTCGTTTGGTCGTTATCGGGCCAAAGGCATCAACTTCGCCCTCGGCACCGACACCTGGCCGGCGGACTTGCTGGCCAACATGCGCCACGGTTTGAACATCGCCCGATTGATGGAGGGCGGCCCGGCGCTGACCAGCAGCCTCGACCTGTACAACGCCGCAACCCTCGGCGGTGCCAAGGCGCTGGGCCGTGACGACCTCGGTCGCCTTGCCCCCGGCGCCAGGGCCGACATCACCGTATTCAGCCTGCGCGGCCTGCATTTGGGTCCGCTGTTCGACCCACTGAAAAACCTGCTGCTGGCCGGGCGCGGCGACGACTGCATCGCCAGTTACATCGACGGTCGCTGCGTGATGCACGACGGTCAGGTCAACGGCATCGACTACCCGGCCCTGCAACGCCAGGCCCAACGCCAATACGAAAAACTGATGCGCAGCCACAGCGACCGCGCCCCTGGCCGACCGGACTGGAAAACCCTGTTCCGGCCGGCCATTCCGTTCGCCGACGACTACAGCGCCGAGGCGCCGTTGAGCGCCATCGATCCACTTCTTTAGAGAACACTGCCATGCACAGCTTCGATTTCAGCCAACTGAGCCCACGGGAAAAATACAAGATTCTGATCGGCAGCGTGGTGCCACGCCCGATTGCGCTGGTCACCACCATCGATGCCGAAGGCCGGGTCAACGCCGCGCCGTTCAGCTTCTTCAACGCGCTGTCGGCGGACCCGCCCATTCTCGCGCTGGGCGTCGAGAACTACGGCGACCAGAGTCCGAAGGACACCACGCGCAATATCCAGATGAACCAGGAATTCACCGTCAACATCGTCAACGATGCACTGGTGGAAGCCATGAACGTTTGCGCAGTGCCATTCGCACCGGGCTTCGATGAGTTGACCGCAGCAGGCCTGACGGCAATCCCCGGCACTTCGGTCAAATGCCCGCGAATCGGCGAAGCACCGGTGGCGCTGGAATGTCGGCGGATGATGGCGCTGAACATCGGCCAGTCGCGGGAGATCATTTTTGGCGAGGTGTTGATGGCGCACGTGCGCGACGAGTTGATCGACCCGAAAACCCTGTACATCGATCAATTGGGGCTGGATGCGATCGGGCGCATGGGCGGGCATGGTTATGCGCGGACCCGGGATTATTTCGACCTGCCGACCCGATCGTTGCAAGCGTGGACGGAGGCGCCGGGGGGTGGCGAGCGGTTCTGGCCTGGCAAATAAAACGGCGGATGAACACATTGCCCCCCTGTGGGAGCGAGCTTGCTCGCGAAGGCGGTCTGTCATTCAACATGGATGCTGACTGAACCACCGCTTTCGTCGGAGCGCCGCCCGGAGCAAGCTCGCTCCCACAGGACCTATATCGTTTGCTCAGTCAGTGCCGTACTTCGGCGACCGTGGCCCATACAGCAGGCCTGCCGGATGTCCGGCCGACAGCAGACGATTGCTGGCCACACCGGCAATCGGGTAGCCGGCATCGGTGGAGCTGTTGACGATCTGTTTCACCGCCGCGGTGATCAGCGCGCCGATCAGGCCGCCGCCACTGTTGTTGCCACCCTCTTCGCTCGACGCCCGGGCTGCACCGGTCCACAGGGTGGCACCGGTTTTCAGGTCCACCAGTTTGGCGCTGGCGGTCACTGCGGTTTCGCTGCTGATCACCATGTAGCGCGTGCCGTACTCGCTGACGGTGATGTACAGCGCCGCGTCGGCACCGAAGATTTCGTGCAGTTTGTTGACCGGCGCCTGATGGATGTCATCCGGCGTGGTCAGGCCGTTCTGGCGGAACGTCTCGTCGACCAGCGTGATCGGCA
Source organism: Pseudomonas sp. R43(2017) (assembly GCF_002112345.1). Lineage (NCBI taxonomy): Bacteria > Pseudomonadati > Pseudomonadota > Gammaproteobacteria > Pseudomonadales > Pseudomonadaceae > Pseudomonas > Pseudomonas sp. R43(2017). The sequence continues at coordinate 56,959 of NZ_NEHJ01000001.1, read as the reverse complement.
GCACGTAGTAACCGGCCTCGGCCAGCGGGAACGTCACTTGCGACAACAGGCTGTAGGACGCCTTGACGTCCGGCGAGGTGTTCAGCGGCGGCAATACCAGAATGGACTTCGGACGCGCTTGCTTGTACGCCGAATAGTCCACGGTTTTCGGTGCGACGCAGCCACCGAGAACGGTCAGCGCCAGGCCGGCGGCCAGCAGTTTCAAGGCACGGGAGATCATTTGGCGTCTCCGGTCTTGGCGTTCTTGAGCAAGAAGTCCATGTAGGTGCCGGACTCGGGGAACAGGGTCTTCTCGGTGCGCAATTGCTGCACCATCTGATCGTCCTTGCCCATGCTCAGGTACAGCAGACCGAGGTGTGCGTGGTAACCCGGCGGGACGGGCTTGCCGCTGGCGCGGATTTTTTGCAGATCGGCTTCCAGCGCTTCAGCCTGGGCCTCTTTCGGCGTTTCGCTTTTGAAGTATTCGTAGACTTGTGGCTGGTAGCCTTCCCACTGGTACAGGGTTTGCGGGCTGCTGCAGCCGGCAAGCAAGGCGCTGGCGGTCAGGGCCATCAGCGACCGGGACAGGGACAGATTCATGGTGTGTTGCTCCTTGCGATGGGCGTCTTTCAGTTGCCCGGTTTCCAGGCACCGGCGTTCATGCCATCAACCAGGCGATTGATCGCCTCGCGCATGGCCAGATCGAGGACTTTGCCGTTGAGGGTGGAGTCGTAGGCAGCGGTGCCGCCGAAGCCGATGATTTCGCGGTTGGACAAGGCGTATTCGCCGGCGCCCTGGGTCGAATACACCACTTCGGAGGTGCTGATGTTGACGATGTTCAGGTTGACCTTGGCGTAGGCGACCTGGGTCTTGCCACGGCCGAGAATGCCGAACAGCTGATGATCGCCGGTCTCTTTGCGGCCGAACTCGGTGACGTCACCGGTGACCACGTAATCGGCGCCTTTCAGACGCTGGGCCTGGCCCTTGATCGCCGCTTCCTGCTGGATCTCGCCCATGTTGTCGCGATCAAGCACGGAGAAACGGTTGGTCTGCTGCAAGTGAGTGATCAGGATGGTCTTGGCCTGACCGCCGAGACGGTCGACGCCGTCGGAGAAGATCCCGCGCATGTAGCTCGAGCGGTTATCGAACTTGCCCACGGCCATCGGGATACGGACACCGGTCCAGGCCTGAGTGGCGCTTTCCACCTTGGCCACCGGCAATGCGCGGGAGCTTTCGGTGGCGCAACCGGAAAGCGAGCCGGCCAGGGTGCCGAGGACGGCAATCGCAACGCCCGAGACCAACATCCGGGAGATCATTCTCACTGTGCATTCCTTCTGAAAAATGATGTGTCCCGGCACGGCAAAAATCGTGGGGGATCGGGAAAGGGCCGGCATTATGCCAAAGTGCCATCAGTGAGGACAGGTTTTTTTGACGCCAGCGAATTGGCAAAGCCTGAGTTCTATAAACATCAACTGTGGGAGCGAGCTTGCTCGCGAAAGCAACCTGTCAGCCAAAGATGATTCGTCTGATACACCGCTTTCGCGAGCAAGCTCGCTCCCACAGGGTCAGTGCCGATCGTTCCCACGCGGAGCGTGGGAACGATCACTACGGCGTGTCAGTGGAAATCGCGGCTTTGCACCCGAATCCCGTTGAGCAACGGGCTGAGATCGCTCAAGCGTCCGGCAATCAGATGCCGCACCTCGCCTTCGCGCTCCCAGCGGCCATCGACCTTGAGCAGTTGCGAACCGACCAGCACCTGACGCTGACGCTCGGCCAGATCGCGCCAGACCACCACGTTGACGTTGCCGAACTCGTCTTCCAGGGTCACGAAGGTCACGCCGCTGGCGGTGGCCGGTCGCTGGCGGCCGGTCACCAGCCCCGCCACGCTGACCGGTCGTCCATGCTCGACTTCCAGCAACTCCCGGGAGCTGCGACAGCGCCGCGCCCGTAACTCGTCGCGCAACAACGTCAGCGGGTGCGGCCCCAACGTGGTGCCGAGAGTGGCGTAGTCGGTGAACAGATCTTCGCTGACGCTCGGCGTGGGCAGCCGCACATCGGGCTCTTCCTGACTCGGCAACCCGGCAAACAACCCGAGCTGCTTTTGCACCCCGGCCACCTCCCAGCGCGCCCGATGACGGTGACCGGCCAGCCCACGTAACGCTCCAGAATCCGCCAGCAACGCCTGGGCCCGACTGTCGAGCCCGGCCCGTTCGCCCAGATCGGCGACATCGGCAAACGCGCCCCTCGCCCGAGTCTTTTCAATGTTCCGCGCATCCTCTTCGCGAAAGCCCTTGATCATGCGCAGGCCCATGCGGATGGCCGGTTGCGCGCCGACAATCGGCTCCAGGCTGCAATCCCAGTCGCTGGCGCGCACGTCCACCGGGCGGATCTGCAAATGATGCCGGCGCGCGTCCTGAAGAATCTGATCCGGGCTGTAGAACCCCATCGGCCAGCTGTTGATCAGCGCACAGGCGAACGCCGCCGGTTCATGGCACTTGAGCCAGCAACTGGCGTACGTCAGCAAGGCAAAACTGGCGGCATGGGACTCGGGAAAACCGTAACTGCCGAAGCCCTTGATCTGCTCGAAGATCTGCGCGGCGAATTCCGGGCTGTAGCCGTTTTTCTTCATGCCGGCCGCCAGTCGCTCCTTGTGCGGCTCCAGCCCACCGTGACGTTTCCACGCCGCCATGGAACGCCGCAACTGGTCGGCCTCGCCGGGGCTGTAGTCGGCAGCGACAATCGCGATCTGCATCACCTGTTCCTGAAACAGCGGCACGCCGAGGGTGCGTTTGAGTACCACCTCCAGCTCCGGCGACGGATAGGTTTCCTTTTCTTCCTTGTTCCGCCGGCGCAAATACGGATGGACCATCCCGCCCTGGATCGGTCCCGGCCGGACGATGGCCACTTCGATCACCAGATCGTAGAAGTTTTGCGGGCGCAGGCGCGGCAGCATCGACATCTGCGCCCGGGACTCGATCTGGAACACGCCGATGGTGTCGGCGCGACTGATCATGTCGTAGGTCGGGCGATCGTCAGCCGGGATGGTGGCCAGGCTCAGGTCCTGATGGCGATGACGGCGCAGCAGGTCGAAACAGCGGCGAATCGCACTGAGCATGCCGAGGGCGAGGATATCCACCTTGAGCAGCCCGACCGCATCGAGGTCATCCTTGTCCCACTGGATGATGGTGCGGTCGGCCATGGCGGCGTTTTCCACCGGCACCAGGGTGTCCAGCGGCTGCTCGGAAATCACGAAACCGCCGGGATGCTGCGACAGGTGCCGGGGGAAGCCGATCAGTTGCCCGGTCAGGCTCAGCACCCGGTGCAGGATCGGGCTGTCCGGGTCGAAGCCGTTTTCGCGCAGGCGTTCCACGGGCGGCGTTTCATCGCTCCAGTGGCCGCAGCAATCGGCCAGCGCATTGATCTGATCCGGCGGCAAGCCCAGCGCCTTGGCAACATCGCGCACCGCGCCGGCCGCGTGATAGGTGCTGACCACCGCCGTCAGCGCCGCACGACGGCGGCCATAACGACGGAACACGTATTGCAGGACTTCTTCCCGGCGCTCGTGCTCGAAATCCACGTCGATGTCCGGCGGCTCGTTGCGCTCCCTCGACATGAAACGCTCGAACAGCAGCGTGGTGCGATCCGGGTCGATCTCGGTGATGCCCAAGGCAAAACACACCGCCGAGTTGGCCGCCGACCCGCGCCCCTGACAAAGGATTTTCTGTTCCCGGGCGTAGCGCACCACATCGTGCACGGTGAGGAAGTAGCTTTCGTAGCCGAGCTCGGCGATCAGCTCCAGCTCATCGTCGATCTGTTTGATCACCTTGGGCTGTGCGCCTTTCGGCCAGCGCCAGGCGATACCTTGTTCAGTCAGGTGGCGCAGCCAGGAACTGGCGTCGTGTTCCTCGGGCACCAACTCTTTCGGATATTGATAGCGCAACTGGCCAAGGTCGAACGTGCAGCGGCGGGCCAGCTTCACGGACTCTTCCAGCAAGGTCTGCGGATACAACTCGCGCAACACATCGAGGCTGCGCAGATGCCGCTCGCCGTTGGGGTGCAGACGCAACCCCGCCTCGGCCACCGGGACGTGATGGCGGATCGCGGTCATGGTGTCCTGCAAGGCCCGGCGACCACGGGCGTGCATGTGCACATCACCGCTGGCCACGGCTGGAATCTGCAGTTCATCCGCCAGACTCAACAGTGCGCCTAGCCGTTGCTGATCGTTCTGCCCGCGATGCAATTGCACCGCCAGCCACAGGCGTTCGCCGAAGGTCTGCTTCAGCCATCGGCCCTCTTCCACTTCATCGACCGCCTCCGGCACCCACAGCACCAGCAACCCCGGCAACGGTTCGCCGAAATCCTCGCGCAGCACTTGATACTGACCTTTCTGCGTGCGCCGTCGGGCCTGGGTGATCAAGCCGCACAGCGCCTGATAACCCTCGATGTTCTCCACCAGCAACACCAGTTTCGGACCGTTCTCGATGCGGATTTCGCTGCCGATGATCAGCGGCAGCTCCACGGACTTGGCCGCCTGCCAGGCACGGACAATTCCGGCGAGGGTGCATTCATCAGTGATCGCCAGCGCCTGATAGCCGTGCCTCTTCGCCCGCTGGAACAGCTCCAGCGCACTGGACGCACCGCGCTGAAAACTGAAATTCGACAGGCAGTGCAGCTCGGCATAACCCTCGTTCATGCGAACCAGCCCTGCAGCCACAACGGACCAACCTCACCCACTGCCCGGTACGCCCAGCCTTGCTGGCCGGCGCGGTTCTGGATCAGGTAATAGTCGCGGCGCACGTCGTCACCGTCCCACCAGCCGGACTCGATGCGTTCCGGGCCCATGAGGATGCGCGCCGAACCTTCGGGCACGGACTGCGGTTCGCCCAACAGCCAGCCCGGACGCTGCACGCCGGGTAACGCAGCACAAGGCTGTTTGTCATCGGCGTTCTGCCACGCGCACTCCGGGCGATGATCGGCCTGGAAGCGCAGGCCCTGTACCGCGTCATCCCCCAGTCGCGCGCGCAGGCGTTCGCGCAGTTGCTCCCAGGGCAAGGTCTGCTGCGGACGGTCGTCGAACAGTTCCTGGAACTGCGGCACGAAACTCGGCAGATCCTCGGCTCGCAGACGAAAACCCCGCACCGGGGCCTCGACCTGCACCTGCTCCAATCGGCCACGGGCCAGCTCGAAGAGCATCGCCGGATCGCGCTCGGCGCTGAGCAGGCCGACCTTGATCAGCGTGTCCGGCAGCCCCGCGTGTTCCAGATGCAGATCGAAGCGCTGCACGCCGCTGTCGCGCCCGCACAAGAACGCCGACAGATCGGAGGTCAGGCGGCGCAACGGAAACAGCAGCGCCTGATGGGACTGCACGTCGAAGTTGAGTTCGATACGCACGTCGAAGCGATCCGGTGGCAGGTAGAACGCCAGCGCCAGTGGCCGTGCGCCGAACAGCGTATCCAGATGCTTGAGCATCGGCGCCTCGAAACGCCGGGCCAGGGCCTGACGCGGCAGGCTCTGCACCTGATGGAGGTGGCGCAGGCCCATGCGCGACAACGCCGTGGCCACACCCGGATCAAGTCCGACACGGTCGACCGGCAATTGCCCGAGGTGATGGCGCAGAGCTTCACCATCCGGCACCACCAGCCCGTCATAGGCGTTGGCCAACACCCGCGCCGCCACCGGGTTGGGCGCGGCGACGATGCGGTGACGAAAGCCCAGCTCCGTCAGCTCCGTGCGTAAGCGCGCCTCGAACTGCGCCCAGGAACCGAACAGCCCGAGGCTCGACTCGATCTCGAACACCACGGTGCGCGGGTAATGCACGCTGACCTGGGCGCTGAAGCGATAGGCCCAGGCGGCAAGAAACTGCTGCCAGTGCTCGATCTCGGCCGCGTCGTAATCGACGGTGGCGAAACCTTTGCTCATGGCCTGCGCAGCGGTCATCGACTGCCCCGGTCGCAAGCCCAGTGCCCGCGCCGCCGGGTTGACCGCTTGCAGCACCCGGCGCTGGGCCGGGCCGCTGAGCAGCGCCAAGGGTTGCTCGGAATCGGGCCGTTGACGCAGCACCGCGTCGAGGGCCAATTGCGGGAACAGAATACAAACCCAGCGCATGGCGACCTCAGTGCCCCACGGCGAAGGCAATCGGTGCGGTACGCGCCAGCCCGCCCCGGCATTTGAGTACACGCAACTGCGCCGGGCGCGCATCGATGGCAATACGCAGTGCGGCCGGCGACGGGTTGACCGCTTCACTCAATGGCCGCCACGCGAACGCCAGGGTCTGGCCGGTTTCCGCCGCCACCTGCAAACGGCGCAAGGCGCGGTCATCGGCCTTGTGCGGCCAGCACAGCACCGCGCCGCAACTGCCCGAACGCAGGCATTGTTCCGCCGCCCACAAGGCATCGCGTTCGCTGGCCTGGATCACCGACAACTGGCGCAGATCGACCCCGGCATTGGCCCACGCCTGCGGATACGGCACGAACGGCGGCGCCACCAGCACGATGCGCTCCCCCGCCGCCGACAGCCGCGCCAACGTCGGCCACACCAGTTGCAATTCGCCGACCCCGGGCCCGGCCAGAAGGATTTCGCTCAGCGCCGCTTCCGGCCAGCCACCGCTGGGCAAGGCTGCGTCCAGCGCCGCATGCCCGGTGGGTTGCGGGCTGGCGGCCGGTGGCGCAGGCCGGCCCTTCCAGACCTGGCCGCCATTGAACAGCGTATCCAGCGCAACGACGGCACCCATCAGCCTTGCCTCACCAGACCGCAGAACACGCCTTCGATGGCCAGGTCCTGATCGTCACGCACCACAATCGGCTGGTACGCCGGGTTGCGCGGCAACAGGTGAACCTCATCACCGACCCGTTCGAAACGTTTGATGGTGACCTCACCGTCGAGCCGCGCCACCACGATCTGGCCGTTGAGTGCCTCGGGGTTGCGTCGTACGCCGACCAGATCGCCGTCGAGAATGCCGTCCTCGATCATCGAATCGCCCTGCACCCGCAGCATGTAGTCGGGCGTGCGGGAGAACAGTGCGGGATCGAGCATCAGCCGATTGTGGATGTCGGCATCGGCGCCGATGGGTGCACCGGCGGCCACCCGGCCGAGTACCGGCACTTCAAGCAGCTCCGGTCGCGCCGGCTGCCCGAGCAGGCGAATGCCCCGGGCCTGATGCGGATTGACCTCGATGAACCCGGCTTCGGTGAGCGCCAGCACATGCTTGCGCGCCACGCTGCGGGAGGCAAAACCAAAAGCCTCGCTGATTTCAGCGAGGCTTGGGGGCTGACCGTGTTCGGCGATGCGTTCGCGGATAAAGGTCAGGATGGCGGTACGGCGGGGAGTCAGATTTGTCATTGAGTACATTTGTACTCTTGTGGGAATTTCCTGACAAGCACCGCCAGTCGAGATGTCTTGAAAGTGTTGGAGAACCCACCCAACAGGGTGATTGCCATCAAATCGGCATTAGTGTTTTTTTGAGGTTAGAATGAACGAATTCCTGACACCCTCCTTGAAAAGACCCGTACGCATGAAGCCAACCTCTAAAACAATGATTGTTTTCGCAACTCGATGGGGGGCTCAGTTCGGCGGTATAAATAGCTTCAATCAAGATCTGGTGAGTGCATTCGCCGCAGCTTGCTATGAGCAAGTCACCACTATTTGTGTTGTGCTGACAGCTTCTTCAAAAGAGATTCAGAGTGCTCTTGATGAACACCAGGTGCATCTGCTATCGATGAATCTGGAAGAGCAATCCACGTTCAGTGCCAATTTCGAGCCAAAAGTCTGGGAGTCGCTGCTCGATACGGGGTTCGTCATTGATTCCGAACACACGATCTGGCTCGGACATGATCGCATTACGGGTGCTATTGCACTGGCAGCAGCCAAATTGCGAGGTGGCCGCGCAGCACTCATTCATCATATGAGCTACAGCCGATACGAGACCATTGCCGAAAATAGCGCAATGGCTCAATTAAAGGTCCAGGAACAGGAAAAGCTGTTCAGGCAGGCAGACATTTTGCTGGCCGTAGGGCCACTCTTGCGCGACTCACTCATTGAGCTTTCACGAAAAGAGGATGTAGCAGTCCTTATACCAGGCCTTGCGGACATTGCCGTTCAGCCACCTTCAAAAACCTTCAGAGCCTTTTTGAGCGGACGTCTCACTGACGATGCGCGGAAGATAAAGCAAGCGCATCTGGGAGTTGCCGCTTTCGCCAACGCCATACGCAAGGCAACAGATAACAAGATGCCTGAAGTTTTGCTAAGCAGGAACCAGCCCATGCTGACTCTTCGCGGGGTAAATTTCGGTGGACTGGCTAATGGAGATAAAACCGAAGCCGAAAATGAACTGAATGAATTTGCGTTCAAACGGGCCGGCCGGGTGTTCAATCTGAACGCACTGCCATTTACCACGGATCGAACCGAACTTTTCGATGAGGTAAGTCGGGCAAGCGTTGCAATGATGCCCTCATGGCATGAAGGTTTCGGACTTGTCGCCTGGGAAGCCATTGCGGCAGGGGTCCCGCTGATTATAAGTGACAAGAGTGGCGTCTATCAGTTGCTCGAAGACCTGAAAGATGGGCTTTACCTTAATGCTGTAAAAGCCATTGATGTAATGGGTGACACGTCTGACCCCTATTTTCAGGAAGATGACGTCCATACGTTGACCACGCAGCTGATGGATGTGGCCACTGACAAAAGAGCAAGGAATCGAGCCGTTTGCTTGCGTGAAGAATTGCTACGCCACTTTACCTGGGCCGATTGTGCCAAAGAATTTGCGACAGCCATCGGATGGCAAACAAATCTGGCTCATCAGACTGTGGCGACAACATTGCCGGTGGCTCAGCCCGAAGATACAGGTCAGGAAGTTCGCATCGATGGGCTACTGTTACCGGAATCGACCTGGCATCCGGATGCAGGCTTGAGCGACAGCCAGCTCTTGAGAGCAGAAGAGGCCATCGTACCGTTTGATCGCAACCGCGAACCCTTTCTCGATACTCAGATCGAGTGGGCGAAAGGCGACGAAGATATCGCTGTCCGCCTGTTAACCGGATTGGGGGGCGTTGGTAAAACCCGCTTGGGACTTGAGCTTTGCCGTCGCTTGAAGAATCAAGGCTGGCAGACAGGCTTTCTCAGTGGAGAATGCGAGCTCAATCAAGTTGATTCACTGGTAGATCAGATCGTCGAATCGCAGCGTAATTGCTGCATCGTGATTGACTACGCAGAAACCCGACAACCAATACTTCTCGCACTTCTAAAAAAGTCTCTGAAAAACAAAAATCCGTTGTATTCCATACGGATAATGTTGTTGGCTCGCGCCGGAGGCGAGTGGTGGGCATCATTGCCAGGAAAGGATGCCGAATGCGAAGGTTTGCTGGACGGCCCATCGACAAGCGGCCCGTTTCCTGTCCCCTTGTTGCACGACAATATCGGTGAGCGTCAGCATGCCTACCAGCAAGCTCTGGCCACTTACGCAGAGCGTTTGGGGGTAAAGGCTCCCGAGCACACGCCAGCGCTGAATGAAGAGCATTTTTCCCGCCCGCTCTATATCCAGATGGCAGCACTGATGACACTGCGCGGAGAGCGCCCTAAATCTGCCGAGGCTTTGCCCCGGGCACTGATCAACCACGAGCAGCGTTACTGGGGACGAGTACTTTCCCCTGGAAGCAATCGTGACGAGCAAATACGTCAGGCAGCACTGCTGATGACCCTTGCGACCCTGGCAAACGGGCTTTTTCCAGATCGTCAATGTGAAGATATCTGGGTCACTATCAATGAAGACAAAAGTGAGCTAAGGCGCCTGTTCAAAGCATTGACACCGCTCTACTCCGAACGTCAACGATTGCAAGGGCTAAGACCGGACTTGATCGGTGAAGCACTCGTCGCTCAAAGCCTACTGGGATTCAAAGGCGAGTGGTTACTGGATACCGTGCTGGCGAAAGGCAATAGTCAATTGCGACAAACTACGCTTACAGTACTTGCGCGCCTGTTGCGCAATCGGCCTGACCTCGCAACCATGGTGGAAGAGGTTTTGACAAAAAATTTCGTAAACTGCGTAAGCGAGATAGTAGCAGTGTGCATTGAAACACCAGACAAGCTATCTACAATTGTTGAGCAGGCTTATCAACGACTTCCTAAAGGCAAAAAATCGCAAGCCACTGCACTGCTCGACTCCAAGATAAAATTCGACACACTACCACTTACCGGCTTGAAGTTACTAATCTGCAAGGAGCTAGTAAAAAAAGCAGAAGAAAAAACAAAACTCAAGCGCACACAAACCATAGAAAACTACGCATCAGCGCTGACTGACCTGAGCCTCGCATTAAAATATGATGGCCGGATAGAAGACTCTGCGAAACCAATTCTGCAAGCAATTGAAATTTATAAAAAACTTACCCCCTCATCAAGCCCTGTAATCAACCACAACCATGTTGCAACCCTCAACAGATATGCCAATACCGAGTCGGACTTGGGGCATTATGAAAAAGCTCTTAATGCTTGCGAGGAAAGCCTTACACTAATCCGCAAAATGGCAACTAAATACCCAGGACACCATGAAACAATACTGGCTGAGACACTGAGAAACTACGCCAATCATTTAAGCAACCTTGAACGCCACGATGAGGCATTAAAGGCTGGGTTAGAGGATCTTGAAATATTCAAAAACACAGCCAACGACTCGGACGATTACAAATTTGGACTAACCAAATCACTATCAAACTGCGCAAATTATCTCTCTGACTGCGGCGATAGTGCACAAGCACTACAGTTCGGAAGTGAAGCATTGAAAACCCTGGAGCAGTTGGCACAAAACAACCCGAAAAACTTCGACCCTGAGCTTTCTCAAATATTGAGCAATCACTCCTGCTTACTTGCCAAAGAAGGTCAAATAAACGACGCCATTGACATAGCCAAACGCTCAGTAGCAATGCGCGAACAACTAGTAAAAATCAAGCCTGAAAGATTTCAAGAAGACTTAGCAGGCTCATTAAACAATCTCGCAGCGCACCTTCTTGAAAAAGGTCACTCTGCCGAATCCATCGACACCTCGGAAAGATCGCTTAATATATACAAAACACTAGCCCTCGCCAGACCAAAAAAGTTCATACCTGAATTAGCACAAGCACTGAACAACCATGCAAATCACCTCGCAGAACTCGGACTTTATCACCTAGCAGTAAAGTGCTCTAGCGAAGCAGTCGAAACGATAGAGAAACACTTAGACCCGCAATCAAACCAGTATCATTTCCAGCATCAATTTTTCCAACTAGAGCTATTCCTTTGGAGATGGCTGGAAAATAACAACATTTCTCCAGACGAAATTCCAGCGCCATCGACCGCAAAACTAAATGATAGACAAGAATGCTTTCTGACCTTTACTCGAGCATATACACAAGCTGCCATAAGGCCGAACAACATTAACTTGCAGCATGCATTCGAGTGCTGGAACAGAATGACCCCAATACAACAACACATTAACTTGAGCTCCTTCCTGACAATTGCATCTATTGCCGATTTTTTATATGGAAGAAACTCAGCACCCGAAGAATGGCGCGTTCAAATGACCACCTATAGAAAAAAGCGAACAGAAAGTCTGCCGATTTGGATGGTTGAAATAGCTAAAAGGATTGGCTGTGACCTTGTAGCCTATCTAGGGTAAAGGAAAGGTCACTACTCAATTTTCCAATATAGCTCCAAGGATAAATACCCCGCTGATGACCATCGCTGAACACTAACTGCACACCATACACCTGCAGGTTGAGTTCGATCACCCGCACTCGATCATCCACCAGCGGAGCCGAACCCCGCAGGCGAAATGCCCGGCACTGTGAGCACGGGCACTGGCGGCGCAGTTCGGCATGGTCGAGCAATTGCTCGCGGCCATCCGGCCAGCTCAGCCGCAAGCGGTGTTCACTTTGGGAATTGCCGATCGCCAGCGGATTCATTGCAGTTGACTCAAGGCAATTCGCACGGCTTTACGCACTTCCGGGTCGCCGTCGTCCTGCGCGGCCTGCAACGCTGCCACGGCGCCGCGATCGTTCAATTCGCCCAGCGCCAGCGCGGCTTCCTTGCGCAGGTTGCTGATGCGATGGCCGAGGGTTTCGATCAGGGCGTCGAGTGCTGGCACGTAACGCAAACGGCCGAGGCTGCGAGTGGCGCGCAGGCGCACTTGCCAGTAGTCGTCGCCCAAGGCTTCGATCAGTGCCGGCCCCGCGTCGGTGTGGCCGACCTTGCCGAGCGTTGTCGCGGCTTCTTCGCGTACTTGCCACGCGTCGTCCTGCAAGGCCTGACGCAAGGCCGGCAGCACATCTGCGCCACTCGCCAGGCCTAGGGCGCCGGTGGCGGCGCGGCGTACTTCGGTGTCCGGATCGTCACTCGCCAATCGGGCCAAGGCTGGCAGTGCGTCGAGTTGCTTGAGCCAGCCGAGCACGCCCACCGCCTCGCGGCGAACACTGGCATCAGCATCGTTCAACGCTTGAATCGCGGCGGACGCAGCGCCGGGGAAACGCAACTCGCGCAAGGCCCGGAACGCGGCAATCCGCACGCTGGTTTCGGCGTGGGCGGTCCACGGCAGAATCACCCTCCCCGCCGCTTCGGTCTTGAGCAGGCTCAGGCTCTGCGCCGCAGCGGCCTGCACCGCTGGCGACGGATCCGTCAGCGCCTGGCACAGCGCTTCCACCACCGGTTCATCTTCCCAGGCTTCCAGTAGACGCGCCGCTTCGGCACGCACTTCTTCTGCGGGGTCCTCAGCCAGTCGCTCAACCAGCCAGAGCAAGCCGTCCGGCTCTTCGAGGTCGGCCAGATCGATCAGGGCAATCCGGCGTACCCCGGCGTCATCGGCGGTCAGGCGCGGTTGCAGGGCGAGAATGTCGTCGTTTTCGGTCACAGCAAAAAATGAGGTCATAAGGCAAATCTCGGCAAGGCGTTTTCAGGAGGCAAACCGAGCGGGTTGAGGCGCGGCAGCGGTCGATGGTTGTCGTGGCGCAGCAGGTCGAGGCAATGGCGTTTGAGGCGCGAGAACTCGTGGCTGGTGACCAGTCCGGTGGTGCGTGGGCGCGGGAAATCCAGGCGCAGGTCTTCGATGATCCGCCCCGGCCGTGCGCTCATCACCAGCAAACGGTCGGCGAGGAACAGCGCTTCATCGATGTCATGGGTGACGAACACCACCGTGGTGCGAATCCGCGTCCAGATGTCCAGCAGCAGTTCCTGCATGTTCAGTCGGGTCAGCGCATCCAGCGCGCCGAAGGGTTCGTCCATCAGCAACAGCCGTGGCCGGTTGACCAGCACCCGGGCGATCTCCACCCGTTGCTGCATGCCGCCGGAGAGTTGATCGGGCCAGCGCTCGGCGAAGCCTTCGAGGCCGACCAGTTTGAGGATGTCGTCGGCGGCGCGATGGCGCTCGGCCTTGCCGATGCCACGCATTTTCAGGCCGAAGGCAACGTTGTCGCGCACCGTGCGCCACGGGAACAGGGTGTGATGCTGGAACACCATGCCGCGCTGCGGTGACGGGCCGGACACTTCGGCACCATCGACCTTCAACTGCCCGCCATGGGGTTGCAGATGCCCGGCCAATGCGCCGAGCAAGGTCGATTTGCCGCAACCGGACGGGCCGAGAATGCACACGAACTGGCCGGGCTCGATCTGGCAATCCAGCCCCTGCACCGCTTCGAACGCGTGCCGGCCTTCGCCGAGGACGATGGATAACTGGCGGATGTCGATCCGCCCTTCCGGGGTTTGCATCACGCTCATCAGGCTTTTCCTCGTGGTCGATGCCAGGGCGTGAACAGCCCGCCCAGGCGTTTGATCAGCAGGCTGCTGCCCATGCCCAACACGCCGATCAGCAACATGCCGACCACGATGTCGGCGTAGTTCTGAATGGTGTAGGACTCCCAGGTGTAGTAACCGATGCCGAACTGGCCGGAGATCATTTCGGCGGTCACCAGACAGAACCACGACGTGCCCATGCCGATCGCCAGCCCGGTGATGATGCTCGGCGCGGCGCCCGGCAGGGTCACTTCCAACAGGATCGCCCGGCGTCCGGCCCCGAGGCTTTTGGCCGAGGCGATCAGGCGCGGGTCGACGCCTTCGACACCGTGCACGGTGTTGAGCAGGATCGGGAACAGCGCGCCGGTGAAGGTGATGAAGACCATCGACAACTCCGACGACGGGAACATCAGGATGGCCAGCGGTATCCATGCGACGGCGGGGATCGGGCGTAGTACTTCCAGTGGTGGCAGCAGCAGGTCTTCGGCCCACTTCGAGCGGCCGATGGCCAGGCCCAGGGCGATGCCAATGATCAGTGCGGCGAGGTAGCCGGCGAAGACTCGGCCGAGGCTGGCGGTCAGGTGCTGGATGAGTTTGCCGGAGTCGCCGAAGCCGAGGGCGGCTTCGATCACGGCCAGCGGGGTCGGGACGTTGGCGAAGGTGACCAGGCCGAGGTTCCAGTGGTGGCTGGCGGCGAGTTGCCAGAAGAGCAGGCAGAGCAGCAGCGAGGCTGCTCTTGATATCCAGCGTCCTTTTGAGATTTTCATGATTAGCGACTGACCACGGCCTGCGCGGTGGCGTCAGTGAAATCAAACACCTTGCCTCCCTGTGCCGACGCAAACTCCTGCGCCTGCCCCTTCAACAAAAACGCACTGAGGCGCCCCTTCCCATCACTGGCAAACCAAGCCTGCTCCGCCAGCAACTTGATCCCGCTGTCACTCGCCTGGGCATACACCGCCCGTATGCTCTTGCCTTCCGACTTCAGGCTGGCCAGTGCGGTAAACGCCTCTTCAGCCGAGGCATAGCGACGAACCTTGTCCTCACCTCGCACCCAGATTTCCGCGACATGGCTGAAATCGGTGATGGCTTTTCCAGTCACCGCATCAACAGACTTCAACGGCGTCTGCGCGTAGTTGGCCAGTTGCGCGGTGTAATCCAGATTCGAGGCCTTGAACGCTGCGCGGATGTACTGATCGTCGATGAAGGTATTCAGATCGAGCCCGCGATCGGCCTTCTTCAGCAGTTTCAGCGTATCGATGGCCGTGCCCACGGCCTGGCGGTATTCCGGTTTCCAGCTCAGATCGCGGGTCTGCACGCCGAGCGGGCCGTGGAACAGGTAATTGACCTCGGCATCGACGCCGGTGACCTTGGCGATCAGTTCGCTGTATTTCTCGGGTTCGGCAGCCAGCAGTTGATTGGCCTCGATGCTTGCGCGCAGGTAGGCGACGACAATTTCCGGGTACTTTTTCGCGTAGGCCTGATCGACCAGCGCACCGTGGAAGGTCGGCGCATTGGCCTGGGCGCCGTCGTAGATCTTGCGGGCGAAACCACGGCTCGGGAACAGCTCGGCGAACGGCACGAAGTCGGCATGGGCGTCGATCTTGCCGGCCTGCAATGCCGAGCCTGCGACCTCTGGCGGCTGGGCGATGATGTTCACGTCCTTGAGCGGATCCCAGCCCTGCTCCGCCACGGCCCGCAGCAGCATGCCGTGGGCGGTGGAAGCGAACGGTACGGAGATGGTCTTGCCCTTGAGCTCGCTCAACGACTGCACGCCGGACGCACTCGGCACCACGATGCCGTTGCCGCTGCCCTTGATGCTGCCCGACAGCACGCTGATGAACAGGCTGTGTTTGCCGGCGGTTTCGAACGCCACGCCGTTGAACGCGCCGGGGAAATCGGCCATGGCGCCGAAGTCGAGTTTGCCGGCGACCATCTCGTTGGTCAGCGGTGCGCCGCTGGTGAAGTTCTTCCACTGCACATCATATTTGGCGTCCTTGTAGGCGCCGTCGTGGGGCAGGTATTTGTCGAGCAGACCCAACTCACGAATCAACAGCCCGCCGGCGGCGCAGTTGATGGTGGTGTCCTGGGTGCCGATGGCGATGCGGATGGTTTCGGCCGAGGCCGACAATGTAAACGAAGCCAGTACCAGACCGGCGATTGCTGCACGCAACATGGTTGAATCCCCTCGAATCATTTATAGGATGTTCGTCTCCGCCGCGATCAGGGCGCGGTGGGAAACGAGGGGTGTTTGGTGAATCCAGCGTCCGGGGTTTACGGATGGCTTTTGTGTTGTCTGTGCGGGCCTCTTCGCGAGCAAGCTCGCTCCCACATGATCTTCGGTGTACTCATTATTTGCGGCTGGCTTCTATCCACTGTGGGAGCGAGCTTGCTCGCGAAAGCGGACTACCGGTCAACGCAGTAAATATGGAATTTCGACTTTGACGGCACCGGTCGGGCAGTCCTTTTCGCAAGGCATGCAGTACCAGCATTCATCGAAGGCCATGTAGGCCTTTTGCGTGGCCGGGTTGATCGCCAGCAGGTCCATCGGGCAGATGTCGACACACACGGTGCAGCCCTTTTCGGCGATGCATTTGTCCTCGTCCACGGTGACGGGAGCATTGGAGCGGAAGAAAATTTCCTGGGCTTGATAGGCCA
Organism: Pseudomonas sp. R43(2017); assembly: GCF_002112345.1. Classification (NCBI taxonomy): domain Bacteria; kingdom Pseudomonadati; phylum Pseudomonadota; class Gammaproteobacteria; order Pseudomonadales; family Pseudomonadaceae; genus Pseudomonas; species Pseudomonas sp. R43(2017). The sequence goes on along the minus strand of NZ_NEHJ01000001.1, from coordinate 40,582 downwards.
TGATCCGGACTCTCTCTAGTGATGGCTCAAGCGGCAAAAGCGCCGACCCGAAGGCGGTCGTAGGCCTGCATTTCCTCGGCATCGAGCGGGATGATGTAAGGCTCGACGGCTTTCTTGAAACTGGTCATGCGCCCGTCCTCACCCTTCTTCAGGTGGCAGTGGCAGAACCATTCGCGGTCGTCCCGTTGCGGGTGATCGACGCGGTAGTGGTACAGGCCCCAGCGGCTTTCGGCGCGGAACAGCGAGGCGCGGGCGGCCATTTCGGCGCAGTCGCGGATCACACTGGTTTCCATGGCACGCATCAGTTCGTGGGCGTTGTTGGCCTTCATCTCGTTGAGATCGCGTTCGATATCACTGAAACGTTGTAAGCCGATTTCCATTTTTTTGGTCACTTTCGGCGGTTGCAGGTAGTCGTTGACGAAGCGCCGCAGCTTGTACTCGACCTGAGCCGGCGGCAGGCCGTGTTCTCGGTCCAGCGGTGCGTAGACCCGGGCCTTTTCCTTCGCGATCTGCTCGGCATCCAGCGCGGAGAACTCACGCCCTGCGACAAACTCCGCCGCGTTATGCCCGGCAAACCAGCCGTAGGTGAACGCGCCGAGCATGTAGTTGTGCGGTACGGCGGCCATGTCGCCGGCCGAGTACAAACCTTTCACCGAGGTTTCGGCGCGCTCGTTGACCCACACGCCGGACGCCGAGTGGCCGCTGCAAAAGCCGATTTCCGAGATGTGCATCTCGACCATCTGCGTGCGGTAGTCGGTGCCGCGATTGGCGTGAAACTGGCCGCGGCTCGGACGTTCGTTGCTGTGCAGGATTTCCTCGATGTTCTGAATGGTTTCTTCGGCCAGGTGATCGAGCTTGAGGAATACCGGGCCATTGCCGCTTTCCAGTTCCTGATGAAACTCCCACGCCATCTGCCCGCTCCAGTAGTCGCATTCGATGAAGCGCTCGCCCTTGTTGTTGGCGGTGTAGCCACCGAGAGGGCCGGTGACGTAGGCGCAGGCCGGGCCGTTGTAATCCTTGATCAGCGGGTTGATCTGGAAGCACTCAAGGTTCGCCAGTTCGGCCCCGGCGTGATAGGCCATCGCATAGCCGTCACCGGCATTGGTCGGGTTTTCATAGGTGCCCATCAGGTAACCCGAGGACGGCAGACCGAGTCGCCCGGCAGCGCCGCAGGCAAGAATCACTGCCTTGGCCTTGATCACGTGGAAGTCGGCGGTGCGGCAATCGAACCCCATCACGCCGTTGACGGCGCCCACCTCGTCGGTCAGCAAACGGGTGCAGACCAGTCGGTTGGTGATGCTGACCCGTGCGCGTTTCAACTGGCGATACAGGACTTTCTTGATGTCGTGCCCTTCCGGCATCGGCAGCACATAGGCGCCCATGTGGTGGACTTTCTTCACTGCGTAATCGCCGGTTTCGTCCTTCTCGAACTTCACGCCCCAACGGTCGAGCTGCTCGATGGTTTCGAAGCTGTGCGTGGCGTAGGCGTACACCGCCGCCTGATTGACGATGCCGTCGTTGGCGATGGTGATTTCCTTGGTGTACTGCTCCGGCGTCGAGTGGCCGGGGATGATCGCGTTGTTCAGGCCGTCCATGCCCATGCTGATCGCGCCGCTGCGCTTGACGTTGGCCTTGTCCACCAACAGCACTCGCAGATCCTTGTTCTTTTCCTTGGCCTTGATCGCAGCCATCGGGCCGGCGGTGCCACCACCGATCACAACGATGTCGTATTCCTGCTCGAGTGTCGTTCGACTCATGCCTGCTCCCCTTTTTGCCGGTCGATCCGCAGGCGGTACTGGAACGCATCGCCACGGTAGTAAAGGTGTTCGAAGTCCAGCGGCTGGCCGTGGGCATCGTGGGTCAGACGCTCGATGCGCATGATCGGCGAGCCGGCCTCGACGTTCAGCGCCTGGGTCAGGTCGCTGTCGGCCAGCACCGCGTCGATGGCCAGATCGGCGTGGCCGAGGGCGATGCCGCAGTCGTTTTCGAGGATCAGGAAGATGTCGCGGGTCACCAGATCGGCCTTCTCCAGTCGTTCGCCGACGGCTTTGGGCAGGTAGGTGATTTCCAGCGAGATCGGCTCGCGGTTGATCAGCCGTACACGTTTGATCTGCGCAACGATTTCGCCTTCAGCGACCTGCAAACGCTCGGCGACCAGTTTGTCGGCGGCGATGAATTTGAAGCTGCGCAGACGGTTGATCACCTCGTAGCCACGGCCAGTCATGGACTCGGCGAGGCCTTGCAGGGTGCTGACGTTTTGAAAGGTCTTGGGTTTGGCGACGAAGGTGCCTTTGCCGTGGATCTTGAAGATCAGCCCTTCTTTCTGCAGATCGCCCAGGGCCTGGCGCACGGTGATGCGGCTGACCTTGAACAGCGTGCCGAGCTCGCTTTCGGACGGCATTTGGCTGTCTTGCGGGTATTCGCCGTCGAGAATCCGGGCGCGCAGCACGTCGCGCAGTTGGGTGTGCAGCGGGACACTGCCCAGGGAGAGAACGTTATCGGTCATCACGGGATCACTTGTCATAACGAGTTATGACGTGATCTTAGAGACGTTATGACAAGCTTGAGAAATACCGAATGAGCATAAGGTTAGATGCGCAACACCATCCCCTGTGGGAGCGAGCTTGCTCGCGATAGAGGTGTATCAGTCACCAAAGTTATTGACTGACAGGACGCTATCGCGAGCAAGCTCGCTCCCACAGGGGGGACGGTGTGGTCTGGGGAATTATTGGCGCTTGAGGATTTGATCCATGACCCAATCGGTCTTCAGGGCCTCTGCCCCTGTCGCCGGATGCTGCGATTCGCCGCGAATCTGCGCGTTCATGCCCAGCACGTGATGCCACTGGATATGTTCGTGATGGGGGATTTCCAGGCTGATGTCCTCATCGGCGTGCAGCTCGACCGGATGTTCGTCGAACACCGAAAAACCGATCCGCCCTTGGCTGCCGATGATCTCGACCCGGTCTTCTCGCCGGTCCGCAACAAAACTCCAGCAGCCCATGCCCAACGCGCCCGAGGCGAATCGCCAACTGGCGCTGACCGCATCTTCCGCCGCATACAACCCGGCCTGACGCGCCGTGAATCCGGCCACTTCGACGATATCGCCGAGCAGGTACTGGAACAGGTCGAAACCATGACTGGCCAGATCCGCGAAATAGCCGCCACCGGCCACCGCCGGATCGGTGCGCCAGTTGGCGCTGCCGTCCAGATCCTTCGGTGATGGTACTTTGGTCAGCGTCCAGCTCAGGTGCCGCACCTCGCCGATACGCCCCTGCTGCAACCATTGCCGAACCTGCTGGAAACGCGGCAGCGAACGGCGGTAATAGGAGACGAACAGGTGCAAACCGGCGTCGGCAAACGCCTGCTGCATCTCGCGGCTTTGCCCGGCGTTGAGTGCCATGGGTTTTTCCACGCAGCAATGCTTGCCGGCGGCGGCGACTTTCAGGCTGTAGGCGTGATGGCTGTCGGGTGGCGTGGCGATGTACACCGCGTCCACCTCGGGGTCGTTGATCAGCGCATCGACGTCGGTGTAAGTCCGGGCGATGCCGTGGCGCGCGGCGTAATCGGTCACGGCTTCGAGGCGTCGCCCCATCACCGCCACCAATGCCGAGCCGGGAACCTTGTAGAAGGCCGGCCCGCTCTTGCGTTCGGCGACACTGCCGCAACCGATCATGCCCCAGCGCACCACGTTCATTCTTGTGCCTCAGCCGATGCGCAGTGCGCGCAGGTCGAGGTGGCCGTTTTGCAGCGGCGGGCACCAGTAGTAGCCGCCAGTGATCGGCCGGCTGATGCGGTACAGACCGTCGGTGATGCCGTCTTCCAGACCGCTCATGCGGCGCAGTTGCGCTTCGAAAGCGTCGAGGGAGAAACCGAATGCCAGGAACATCAAACCGGCGCGATCGCCTTCGATCCAGGGCATCGAACGGCGCACGACGAAGGCTTCCGGGGCGAAGCTTTCCTGGGCGGTGCGCTTGACGTGGGCGGACACCGGGGCGTCGTCGATCTCTTCGTTGTCGCTCAGGCGACGGCCCATGATGTTGTCCTTGTCTTCGGCGGACAGCGCATGGAAACCCTTGAGATCATGCTGCCACTGCTGGATCGCGGCAAAGCTGCCACCGACCAGACCGTCGGCGCCTTCACTTTGCAGTGCGGCGGCGATGGCGGCTTCGTCGTGCGGGTTTTCGGTGCCGTCTTCATAACCGGTGAGGTCATGGCCGTCCTTGTGGCGGAAGGCTTCCTGCATCTGCACCAGACGCAGCGCCGGGGCCAGTGCGGCCTCAAGCGCGGTGCTGCGGTTGAGCAGATCACCACGGTCGACGCCGTGCAGCCAGACCCACAGGGCGTGCTGGGTCGACGGGTTTTCCACGCCGACGCCGGTCAGCGCCGGGAAGCTGCGCAGGCCGTCGATGTTCACATTCAGGGCCTTGGCCAGGGACTCACCGAAGCCGACCACCGCCGATTTGCCGTCCACCAGGTTCAGCAGGTTGTCGATCGCCTGCGGCAGCGCTTCAACCGACTCGAGGGCGAAAAACAGGTGACGTGCTTGCGGCGGAACTGGGGTGGCGAGGATGCCCGGCTGGTAGTAACTCATGTGAACTCCTTGGGAAAGAGCGCGGAGTTTAACTGTAGCCGGAGGGTTTGTGGGGGATCAGATGACGCACTCGTTGCGCCACGCACTCGGGCTTTTACCGGTCCAGCGCTTGAACGCCCGACGAAAACTGCGCACATCGCTGTAGCCGACTTCCTCGGTGATGCGCTCGATCGGCATGTCGGGATTGGCCAGAAGACTCATGGTTCGCGCCTGCCGCACTTGCTCCAGCAGCGCCTCGAAAGTCAGTGAGTGCTCGGTCAGACGCCGGCGCAAAGTGCGGCTGCTCATGTTCAGGTCGCCGGCAATCTTTTCGATGTGACTGCCCCGGCTCAGGTCCCGGGCAATGGCGCGCTCCACGGCCTGGATCAGATCGAGCTTCTGATGCACCTGCGCGGCTTCCAGCTCCAGCAACTTGACTGCCTGACGCAACGCCAGCGAATGGTGGTTGGGCAGGTTCACATCCAGCCATTGCACGTCGATCAGCATGCGGTTGTGCAGGCAGCCGAAGCGCACGTCCGGCCCCAGCAACCGCCGGTATTCATCGACGTAATCCGGCGCGGCGTGAACGAACTCCACGGCAATCGGCTTGAACGTCTCGCCCACCAGCGCCCGGCCGTAGACCAGCAGGCTGGCGTAAAACTCTTCGACGGCGAATATCTGCACCTCAGCGAACGGCAAACGGCACTCCACGTCGACGTACACCTGCTCGCCCACCACATCCACGCTGATCACCACGATCCCGCCTGACGTGTGTTGATGGCGAATGCCCAGCTCGAACGCATCGCGCAGGTTCTTGCACAGCGACAGCACATGCCCGAGCAGGCCCAGCGTGCCGAGCACGTTCTGCGCGCCGACCCACAGCCCCAGCCCCTGATTGGGCAAGGCCTTGAGCGCCCGCTGGATCATGGCCACGGCCTGGCGATAGGAAATCCGCTGCGACGGGTCCTGCAGATCCTCGACGTCAAAGCCCAGGCCACGGCACAGGCTTTGCGGCTCGATGCCCTTGTTGGCGGCGACTTCGGCCAGGGTCTGCAGCAGAAATGGCGACACCAGCGCCAGATCGAAGGTGGGGTCTTGGAGTTTTGCGTTCATGGGGGCTGACATTCCGGATCACGCTGAATTGTTATTTTTGTTACCGGTTATGTCGAAGGAAGTTAGCACAGGGTTGATGAAGTGTCCGCAGAAGCCCCCTTCCGTGTCCGCCAATACCCTGCCCCGGCGTGCGCCAAGGGCTTATTTCTATAGTGGCCGGGCGTCCTGCGCGCCGGCGGTGCGCCCAAACACAATAATAATGAGGACGGACATGACCCCGAACCGCGCGACATTCCCTGTGCGACTGGCGCTGAGCCTGCTCGGCTGCGCCACCACCCTGCCGGCGCTGGCCACCGAAGCCGGCGTCGACAACATCGGCCCCGGCACCGACGGCTTCTTCATGCTGCCGCTGGAGGTCGACAGCCTTCCCGAGAACATGGTCGCCTTCAACCTCTACTACAACCATTACAAGGCGACCAAGCTCAATATCAGCTCGTTCGGCGGCAAGGTACCGAACGTCGAGATCGAATCCACCGCCGTCATCCCGCGCATTGATTACCTGAGCCCGGTACGGGTGTTCGGTGGACGCCTGGCCGGTTACATCGCCCAGCCCTGGCTGAAGCAGGAAGTCTCGGTATTCGGCCAGAGCGACACCCGCGAAGGCATGGGCGATACCACCATCGCCCCGATCATCCTGTGGGACATGGGCAAGAACCTGACGCTCGGCGCTGCGGTGGAAATCACCGTGCCCACCGGCGAATACAGCGTCGATCGGCTGGCCAACACCAGCAACAATTTCTACACCTACAAGCCGCTGTTCTCCTTCACCTGGCTGCCGACGGACAAGACCGAAGTCTCGATGAAGACCACCTACAGCTTCAACGAGAAGAACAAGGACACCGACTACAAGTCCGGGCAGATCTTCCACTTCGATTACTCGGCCAGCTACAAGATCACCGACGACCTGATGCTCGGCGTCAATGGCTATTACCTCAAGCAGACCACCGACGACAAACAGTTCGGCCACACCGTGCAGTTCGCCGGCCAGGACGTTGACGACGGCGTGCGCGGCCAGGTGTTCGCCATCGGCCCGGCGCTGCACTTCACCTTCCTCAAGTACGCCAGCGCGGAGATCCGCTGGGCCAGGGAGTTCGACGTGGAGAACCGGCCGGAGGGGGACATGTTGTGGGCGAAGGTGAGTATTCCGTATGCGTTCTGAGCGTATTTGTAGGAAAGCACGCGCGAATTTGTAGCCCGAAGACCTGAAAAACGCTGGGGTGGAATAGGCCTACAACGGCGGTCGAGATTGCCGGACAACCGAGGGAAACGTCCGGCAGATTTCAAAGGGGGGACTTGCAGATACTGGGCTCCGTTACCTCATGGTTCCTCAAGGGCTCATGGGGTGCATCGTCTGCCAGTGACGACAATGGGCCCTTCCCCCCTTAGACTGCTGAAATTGATCACGGAGATCACTATGAGCATATTGCATTCCCCGTTTTACTCTGACTTCGACTCCGAAGAAGAGGCAGAGAGCTACGATCGCTGGTTTCGTGCCAAGGTGCAGGAGGCACTGGATGATCCTAATCCGGGCATTCCCCATGAAGAAGCCATGATGCGGCTCGACCAACTATTAGAAGAGAGACGCAAGAATCGACGCGCTGCCGCTTGAATGGAGCGAACAAGCTCTGGACGATCTGGCTGACATTATCGATTACGTTGAACAATACAACTCAAACGCTTCAACGGCTCTGCAGCACAAGGTTGGTGCAGCAACGCAAAGGCTTTCATCAATTCCTTATGGTTACCGGTCCGGTCGAGTGCCAGGCACTCGGGAAATGGTGGTCAATCCGAACTATCTGCTGGTCTATCGAGTGAACGGGCGCATCAAAATACTGACGTTAGTCCACACCCGACGACAATACCCACGAACCTCATCAACCTAAAAAAAGGGCGGCCAAAAGGCCGCCCGAAGCGTACTACACGAGAGTTCTTTACAACGTCAGCTGCCCCCGCTCCTCCTCGGTCAGCTGCTGTTTCGCCTGTTCATCCAGCACCCCGGCGCCCAGCACCTGCACCGGGCTGTTGGGGTTGTAGCCCGGCGTCGGTGCACGGCTGGCACCGTCGCGGGTCGGGGCCAGTTGCTCGTTGCCGAAACTCAGCACCTGCACGGTGAACACCGAGGCCTGGTTCTGCCGTGACGCGGCTTGTTGCTGGCGGGCGACGTCTTCCGCCGCCTGAGTCGCCGATGACGCTGCGGAACTGGCCGAGGTGATCGCCCCGGTATTGACCGCCGAAACCACCGGCACGCCGGTCGCCTTGCCCTGCACCGAGATGTTGGCGGCGTTGACCACCGTCAGCGCGGCGATGTTGACGTTGCCCGAGACGCGAATCCCCGCCTCCCCCGCATCGATGGTGCCCAGCGGCGCGATCAGGTCGATATCCCCCGGGGCCACTTCGGCAATCGGGTTGAGCGTGGCGATACCGGCGCCGGTGCTCGGCACCGATGGCGACAGGGTCACGTTGCCCCAGGTGTCGTACACGCGTTTCGGCGGCGTGTAGACCACGGTGGTTTTCGAGCCGCGACCGGCGTTGATGTCACCCGTGGCGGACCAGCCGAGAATCGAGCCACCAAACGTCGTCATGATCCGGCTCTGCCCCAGCAGAATGCTGCCCTCGGAGTAGAGCTGAATATTGCCCGAACCCTGGGTGATGATCCCCGCCGTGGATGGCGGCGCCGCGCCTTCGATGCCGAACACCTGACCGCCGCCCGGCGTGAGCATCTGGATATCGCCGCCGAACAGGGTCTTGACCCCTGCTCCACCGTACATCGTGATATCGCCGTCATAACGGACCGGGTTGCCGGCCACATCGGTGGTCGGGAACAACGAAGCGATGGCGTTGCGACCGCGCAGGTAACTGCCTTTGCGCGGGCCATCGGCGTCGTTGTATTCCAGGCCACCGGCACGCAATTCGGCGAAGTACACCTGACGGGCGAAGATCGCCTGCTCGGCACTTGGCAACGCAGCGAAGAAGGCTTGCGCCTGTTCTGCGTTGCCGCTGAAGCCGTAGCCGAGGGTCAGCCAGCTCTGCAATTCGTCGAGGTAAGTCTTGACCACTTTGCCTGGCTGCCCGTTGAGCGACGCATTCGGGTCGGCGAGGTTCTGCGGGTTCAGATATCGGGTAATGAACCGCGAATAATCCGGCCCTTGCGCGCCCACACCGGCCTGCAACACCACGCTGGCGCCCGGTTGTTTATCGCTTGCCACCAGCGAGCCGAGGCTGGTAATGCTGGCGCGGTTCTCCATCAGGATGTTGCGCCCGGCATTGATATCGAGGACGCCGGGCCCGGCGATGTCGAAGCTGCTGTAGAGAATGTCGCGGCCGGCAGAAACGCGAGAGATGTCTCGTGGATCGTTATGGACAAACAGGTTGCCGGTGGAAGAAATATCATCCTTGCCGTTGCTTATTTCCGAACTCGGTACTGCCGTAGGCTGCCCCAGGGTGGTGCCGGAGGCGACGATGTCACGACCGGCGATCATCCACACAGGACCGGCCGCTTCGTACCAGGTGCGCTTGGAAGTGGAAAAGCTCAACGTTTCACCACTGCGAACGCCCACCAGGTCCCCCGTCAGTGCGTAGAATCGCGCCGGCCCCTGTACGTCGTTCAAACCCGAATAGCTGTTGGGACCAAAGGCAAAGAGCGGATATCGCATGTTGCCCTGGGGTGCCACGCCATCCTCGCTGTAGTTGGTGCGTAGCGGTTTACTGGCGTTGCTGTTGGCATAGGTGTTGAACGCCGGGTTGAACGGTGTGGTAATGGCCATCGGGCTGGCACCCGACTGGTTGATCGCATAGCCACCCGCGTAGATGGAGTCACCTGCCAACAGTTCAAGCTGTCCCGACTTCGACGGTGCCAGGAGCAGCGAGTAACCTTGCAGCGGGTAGTTGTCTACGCCAGTGAACGTCGCGGACGGCCCTGCATAGATGGACCCCTGCCCCGCCACCGCGCGTAGTATCGATGGATAGACAAACCGGCCATCGGTAGGCGAGGTATTGCGTCCCGTGATCAAGCCGTTGGAGGTATTGAACTCGGATATCTGCGTGCCCGGCGTCAGGTTCCCGCCAGCCGAGAACAGATCGATTGCAGTGTGGTCGGTCCACAATGAGAAGCCGCTCAGAGTACCGCCCTGCTGAACGCTACCGTTGGCGGCCATGATCGGGCTGGCGTTCATCAGACTCACTCGCCCAGGATCCGCTGCACCACCCAATACCAGATCCCCACGGCTGCTCAGGCTCATGCCCGAGTCTCCCGGAATCAGCACCACGCCTCCGGAAGCACTACCGGTGGTCGAGGTAAATGGATCAAGTGCCCGGGTTTCCCGCAGATCATTGACCACGGTGCTGGCGCCGTACCTCAGGTTGATGCCACCCAGTGCTCCACCCGTCATTTGGGCCGCACCGCGCAGGTTGATCAGCGCACCTTGCAGATCATGGACCGGTTTGCCGATGCCGGTTTCTCCTGCCCGCGCTTGTAGCGACGGGTTGAACGTACCGCCGATTCGAATATCCATGTCACCACCACCGGTCATCTGCACGCTGCCATCGCTGGCGACTCGACCGGTGCTGCCGACTGCGACGATCAGACCTTGGCTTCGAGGATTGTTCACGGCATCCCCCAACGGCTTGAGCATGCCGGCATCACCACCGGCCCGCAGGCTGATATTACCGCCGCCCAAAGTGCCAAAACCGGTGAACCCGACCAGGTACGGTTCGGTATTGGTGTTCGTGTCTGGCATCAATTGGGTGGCATAGCTGCCGAAGTTGATCCACCAGGCCGTGGGCATATCCGGGTTGCCCGTGCCTTGGCGCCACAGCCAGTTGCCCACCGCGACGCTTGCGATCTGCTCCCGGGTTCCACCTGAAGTCGATCGAGTTTTCTGCCCTACCGAATCGCCCGAAACAGACCCGCCCGCGTTGATCGTCAGATTGCCGCCCATCTGCGGATACCAGGCCTGGTAAAGACTGTCGGTGCCGCCGTTGACCCATTTTTCATAATCGGCACCGGCAGTGCCCAGCACCGAATTACTGTCCGAGAGATGTCCGCGTTTCTGGTTATACCGCGGATCGACGTTCGCTGATTGAGTGCCGGCGGTATACACGCCAAACGGTGAATCCATGCTCAGGTTGCCGGCAGCCATCAGATCAAGATCGCCAGTACCGGTGCGCAGCACACTGAACATCTGGCTGTGGGCCTTGGCGGTTGTGCCGGGATTATTGCCGATGCAGAACTCCGGATAGATCTCGCAAAGGATCTGATACTCCTCGGGGACGGGTTCGTAGTCAGGTCCTTGACCACTGCCCGGCGCCCAGACCCAGCGTGCCATCGGCACACAGAGTCCTTCCACCTGCGCACAGATTTCCAATTGGTCATCGGGCACAGGGTAATACCCCGGAAGGTCATACGGATTGTCCGGTGCCCACACGAGTATCCCCGTTGCCTGAGTAAGCGTGACACCGTAATGAGTGTCCGCCAGCCGCAGATTGCCATCGGTGGTGACAGGCTTCACGGCACGGCTGCCCGCCGCCTCAAGATCGGCACCCGCCACCACGCGCATCGACCACGACGCACTGCCCGAAGGCAACATACTGGCCAACGCCCAGTTCTTGCCTTGCTGCGTGCCGCTGAACGGACGCAGTTCGATCAGCGAAGTGCCGTCGGCAAGTTTTACATCAGTCATCGAAGGAATCAGCGAGCCACGCAGCAAGGCCAGCGAGCTGCTCAGTTTCACACCGGAAACCGTTAAAAGATCGAGGTCGAAAACCCCTGGCAGCGGCACGCCCTTGGGCCAGGTCATGGCCAGCAGGCTCGTGGCCTTGTTCAGGCGGATACCGGCCCCCAGGCGAGTGTTCGCCGGCAACGTCACACTTTCGCCGAGCAACGTTCCCGCCGCATACAACAGATTTCCGCTGGCATCATGGATAGCCCCCGCCAGCACAGTGCCGGCACTGAACGTGTACGCCTCGCCCAGTACCGCCTGGGTCGGCAGCAACGTGCCACTGGCCAGTCGCGCGCCTTGAATCGTCACGTCGTAATTGAGCGTCGCGCCCACCGGAAACTGCGTGCCCTCGGCCAGCGTCACCCCACTGCCCGGCACGATCAGATCGCCACCGAACGGCTGCACACCGGCAATCAGTTTCCAGCCGGCATCATCCTTGGTTTCCGATGGCGGCGCGAAGCCGTCGTTGATGCTGCCGTAAATGTCGAGGTTGCCACCGGCACGAATCACCAGGCTGCCGGCCTCCCCTGACCCGTACACCAACGGGTTCAGTCGCGTGTGCGGATTGAGACTGGCGTAGCGATAACCCGAAAGGTCCAGATCGCCCTCCACCACCAGATCACCGTCGGCAGTCTTGCTGGCGATTTCCACGCCCGGCCGCAGATGGAATGCATCGGCGTAGGTGGCGTTATTCAGTCCGGCGAGTTTGCGTTGCAACAGATCACCGTTGCCCAAAGCAGCGTTGATAAAGTCTTTGCTGTCACCGTGAATGCGTTCAAGCATGGCCTGATCAATCACTTGATACGGCCGACCACTGATCGCCTGATCGACACCATCGCGGGCATCGGTGTAGCGGCGCATGCCATTGAGCCCGATAGAGCGTGCGCCCTGAATGGTCAGCACACCGCTGGCGTCGATGGCGATGTCATTGCTGCCCAGACGTGGCGCGTTCAGCTCCAGCGTGCCGCGCAGCATTCCATCGTGTTGCCCGGCGAGGAAACCGGGCACGGCATCGGTGCCGTGGCGCAGGTCGATGCGCGCGCCGCTTCCCAGCGTGAGCAAACCATCGCCGGAACCGAGTTCGACCGTGGCACGGTTCGGCGCATCGATGATCTTGCCGTAGCTGTCGACCCGCAGCACGCGGCCATGGGCATCGAGCACACTGTTGCCCGCCAGAGTCAGACCGTTTTTCGCCGACAGACGAATGCTGCCGACACGCTCGCCGCTGGCGTCGATCAGACCGGCAACCGTCAGGCTGCCATGGTCCACCGACACATTGATTTCGCCAGCCTTGAGACCGTCGCCAATCACCAGGTTGCCTTGTTTGAGTTGCAGGCTGCGGCTGCCGTAGACCTGTCCGGTATTCAAGCGCTGGTTGAGCGCGGCGAACTGCTCGGTGGCGTCACCGCCCAGGCGTTGCGCGCGGATGTCCACGCCACCGGCCTTGTACGGCACCAGCGTGCCCCCGGCGTCGTAGTAACCGCTGCTGCCGCCGACAATCTCGCCTTGCAGGTCGACCATCCCGGCCGCATCGGCCAGAGCGACGACGCTGAGGTTACCGGCCTGATTGTTCTTCGCCGACAGATCGATCCGCGAGCCCACAGCCTGACGGATATTGCCGTTGGCGCTGTACAGCGACACGTCGCCGCCCCAGCTGTACTTGCTGACATCGTTGAACGGCAAGGTACGCCCGGCCATATCCAGAGCGGCTCCGCTGCCCAGGGTCAGATCGCCTTCGGACTTCACCGTCAGCTTGCCGCTGGCCAGTGCGATACGGCTGTCGAGCACGACATCGCGGGCTTCAAGGTTCAACTCCGCACCCAGGGCATTGGCCACTCCAACAGCCCCGGCGCCACTGAGCGTCAGGCTGTTGCCGGCCTTGAGCAGGCTGACGGATGCTGCCTCGCCAGTGAGCAACGGCGTACGCAGATTCAGATTGCCGCCGCTGTAGCTGTAACCCTTGACCGGATCGTAAGCGCCCTGCTCCTGATACACCGCCAGGCTGCCCTTGTGATTGGCGGTGATGCGGTCGCTGGCGCTCAGGTTGACGTTGGCGAAACCCAGCGCCAGGCGATTGTTCTGATCCAGTCCGCTGGCCTGAGGCATCGGGCCATAACCCAGCTCGATACGCTGGGCCTGAATGTCCAGCGTGCCACTGCCGGTGCCCGCGCCGCCCGTGATGACTGCGCCAGGGTTCTGGGTAGCGCCGTTCCAGATCAGGTTGGCGGTACGGATACTCGCCACGTCGCTGGCGTTGCCAAGACCGTAGATCGCCGGAGTGACCAGCAACAGGTTCTGCAATTTGCTCTGGCCGGTCTGTGGATCGATCGTGTCGAGGCTGACGCTGCCGAAGAAATTGAAGGCGTCGCGAGTGGTCAGGCTCAGGGTTTCCAGAGCCGGCGCGCCAAACTGCGTATCACCGCGCAGCAAGCGATCGAGTACGTTCTGGTTCAGCGTTAGACCGGCGGGCACGCGGCTGCCTGCCGCCGCCAGTGCCTCGGCGCTGCCGGCATTGACCGAGCCGACAGACAGTGCCAGATGACGGGTGCCGAAACGCACCGCTTCACCGAGTTCGAACTGGTTATCCGTGGCAGCAGTGATACTGCCGTTCGAATACAGCAGGGCCGGATTACTGCACATACTCGTTGCGCAAGTGCCGATCCGGATACTGCCCGCTCCGGCGATGCCACTGGCCAGTTCCGGCGCGAGTACCTGGGTCCAACCGTTGGAAACGAGCAACACGCTGGAGGCTTTCGGCTCATAAACAAAACCGGCCATTGAGTCGTAGGCCACGTTGCCACGCCCCAGCGTATTGATCCCGCCCCCCGCCTCGACCGTGATGCCGCCAAGCGTTGACGTGGTGCGCAGCAAAACCTGCGGCGCAGACAGAATCGCCCCTTCACGCAAGACAATATTTTCACTGGTGCCCAGGAACCCGATGACGTTGGCGGTAGTGTTGTACAAAACATTCGGCATCGCACCGATGGTCAGCCGCCCCGCGTTGAGACTGTTGAGCGTGTCGGCGTACAGCGACACACCGTTGAAACCAGGTGTCGGTGCACGGCCCGCGCCCAGTATCTCGAAGCTGCCACCGGCATTGCCGCCACGTACCACCGCCGTGCCGGTCATGCCACCCTCGGCAGCCTCGAACAATGTGCGCCCGTTAAATTGCAAAGCGATGTCTTGCTTGCCGCCGGGGGCCAGGCGCAGATCCAGTATCTTGCCGTCCATCGGTGTCAGCGCGCGCGGCACACCGCGCCGGGCGGCGTCGCTCTGGATGAACTGGGTAAAACCGGTTTCGTTGTACTGCGAGTAACGACGCAACACATCGGCAGACGTGAGAATTACCTGACTGGCAAGGCTGTCACGCAGGCCGGTATTGGCAATCGACATCTGCCCGCTGCTGGTCCATGAACCATTGCGCAGTGGCAGTGCCCCGGTTGTCACGCCGGGGGTCGCCTGACCGTTTACTTCAACCCGGAACGCACCGGGCATCAAGGCAAACGTTGACGGCAACAATGTGTAAGTGCCCGCTACCAACCCCGGAACGCCGGCACCAATGGTGATCTGCTGGCCGATACGCGGATCGACCGCACCGGCTTCGGCCAGCATCGGCGCATAGCTGCTCTGGTTGCCGGGCACGATGGCATAGACCGGGTTGCTCGCCAGCCCCGGCAGGCTGAAAGTCCCGTCGGGCGCATTGCGCACCAGCGGGTTGAAGCGCGCATCGGTGGAGCCACCACGACCGGACACGAAGCCGGCGCCGCGCAGATCCCCGCCGCCGGACAGGTCGATGACCGCGCCGCTTTGCACATCGGCGAATTGCGTGCCGATCGACACGCCTGAAGTTTCGCCGGTGATGCCGTCGAGCACCACGGATTTGCCGTTGTAGCGATAGTCGATACCGTCCGTGGTGCCGCCGTACGGCATGACCAGACCGGCGCCGCTGACCGAGGTCAGACTGCCCGGCAAGAGATGAACCTCGCGAGTAGTGCTGAGCAGATCGTCACCCAATACGATCTTGCCCAGCGGTGCACGCAAGACACCGCCCTGCTCGATGTACGCGGCGGAAAAAATCAGTTTCCCGAATGCCGAGTACGGTACTGCAGCCGGTGCAGCTCCGTGGCCGCTGATCCGCAAGGTGTGTTGAGAAGCCGGAACCCCGCCCTGATAACCGACGCGCACCTCGGCCTGAATACCGGTGGCGGGATAGATCTGCGCCGCCCCTAGATTCAAGTCGCCTGGCGTCCACAAACGGGTGCCCACAGCGCCATCGTTCGGCGCGAGGAAACGCAGGTCGCCGCTGCTGTCGAGGCTCACCAGACCAAAAGCCCGACGGCTGTATTCAACGGCCGGCGCCTGCCGTTGCAGGATCGAACCCTGAGTCCCGAAGGACAGGCCATTGCCCAGGTCCAAGAGGTTCGCGGAGGCATTGAACGTCGCGTCGGACAATCGGGCCGTCGGGCCAGGGAGCAACCGTGGGCGCATCATGCTGAAGCCGGCAAAGTAGGTGCCCACACCCGACAGACGCAGGTATGGAGCACTCAAATCAACCCGCGCCGTACCTTTGGAATTCTCGGCGAGAGACAGCGCTCCGGCGAACAGACTGAGGCTCTGATTCATGCGCAGATTGACGTCACCGTCAAACGACAACAGGCCGTTGCTCAGCAGGCTGAGATTGTCGAACCCGCCCGTCATCAAGCTATCGGCACTCAAACGGGTTTGACCGTAACGCAAGCCATCGGCGCCTTCGCCGGGTTGCAGATTCGCGGGCAGCAGCCCGTTTCCTGCCGCTTGGCCAATGATCATTTCCCGCGGCGACCGCACCGCGTTGCTCGCCGAATCGGAATACAACGGCGTCTCCAGCGCCAGTTCCAGACGACCACCGGCCGCCCCGACGCCACCCGCTGCCGCACGCAAGTTGCCTTCAACGAAAAGACCGTTGTAAGAGCTCAAACTGATGCGCCCACCGTCCGTTGCGATACGGGTCGGGCCTTGACCGGCGATATCCAAAACGGCCTCGGTGCCCGAGGCATCCAGCCGCGCGCCCGGACGCACAATCACGTAGGCATCGGCGGCCGTGGCGGTTGCCAGTTTCGAATCGATCTCGCCGCCGATGATGATGCTGCCGCCCTTGCCGACGTGCCCGTAAGTGCGGCCCAGGGTGTCGGTCGCCGTATTGGCACGCGCGGCGACATCCAGCACCGCCTGTTCGCCGATCCATATCGAGCGGTCATGGGCGTTCGGATCCGCCGTTTGAATGGAGGTGGCCGGCTGGATCGAGCCGAATTGTTGCTGACGAATATCGATCGTGCCGCCCCAGGCATTCAGTTCGCCGTCGACGGTGATCTGCCCGGCACCGCGCAGCTTGATGCTCTGCCCTGGGTCAACACTGATGCGCGAGCCACGGCCCAGGGTCAGAGGGCTTTTGGCCGCGTCTATCAGCCCGACCAGCGTCGCGCCACCTTGCAGTGTCAGGCTGGCACCGGCGCGTTGGGTCAGCACGCCCTTGGTCGGGTTTTCCTGGAACAGCGTCGGTGTCCACAGCTCCAGCGCCGTTCGCGGATCGACGCCACTGACCTGGTTGGGTGCCGCATCACCGAAACGATACACCGGCATGTTCACGTCAATTGTGGTGCCTTCGGCAACGTCGAGCCCGCTGAGACCGATCAGGTTGTAGGTGGAGAACCCTTTGTTGAACAGGTCGGTGGACAGTTGCAGGGTGTTGTCTGCCAGGGTTTTATCCGTTTGCCCGACCAGTATTTTGTTGGCCTGCACTGTCAGGGTGCCACCGCCCGTGACGCCGTAACCGCGCAGTTCGCCCTCGAGGTTCAGGTGCGATTTTTCCGGTGTGGAAATAGCGCTCGACTCCAGCGTCAGATCACCGCCCTTGCCCCCCCGGGTCTTGCCGTTTGCGAGCACAGCGCCACCGGAAGAAACGTCGAGCAGGCTGCCGGCAGCGACGTCGATATCACCGCTGCTGCGGATCGATATCAGGCCACCGTTCAGATACGCGAGGCTGGCGTTATCGTCCGGGTTGGTGCGCAGGTTGCTCCACAAACCTCGGGTATCGAGAAGCACGCCCTCGGCGACGCGTGTTTGCGTCGTTTTGCCGGCTTTGGCCGCCAGGCGAGTGTCGGTGCTTGTACCGCCATTGAACTGGTTGAGTACGTTGCCCAGACGCAGACTGCCGCCACGAGCGGTCAGGTCGGCGCCGACCTGCACATCCGGGGCGTACAGGGAGATATCGCCACCGTTATCGACCGTGAGCGCACCGTCAACGGCGATCTGATCCTTGGCAGATACCTTGAGTGCACCGAGGCGGAATCCGTTGAGCTGATCGTTATCGATATACAGCTTGCCCTTGCGGGCATCGGACACCGCGCCGGCGAGGTCCAGATCATTGCCGGCAACCGGGCGCGTGCCACCGATCTGCACCTGATCGAGCAATGGATTGAGGGTGTAGAGCAGACCATTCGACGCCGCGACAAAGGTCGGGTCGTAACTGCCGACGATCAACTGCGCACGCCGGGCCAGTGCGGTCTGACTCTGCTGATAGCCGTCGAGCACCGGTTTCGGCGCCTGATTCTGCCGCTCGCCCTGGTACACATCGCCGATCATCTGCCCGTCGAGCACGGCGTTGGCTGTGGAAATCACCAGTTGCCCGGCATCGCGGCCCACGGTGTAACCCGACTCGAAACGTGAACGCGGGGCAATCAGCGGGTTGTAGAAATAACTGGTCTGGCCCCAGCGTTCGCTGTTGTCTTCATAACCTTTGTACAGCCCGGTATAGAGCAGATCCCCCGGTGCGCGGGAGACTTCATACAAGCGACCATCGGCGCCGCGCAGCCAGCTCTGGCGAATCTGCCCGCTCTGCACATCCAGGGTGCCGCCGGACAGGTTGATCAGCGAACCCTTTTCAGTCACAACGTCGTTACCGGCAAAACTCACCGTACCGCCCTGGGCCATCCACTCGCCGACGCTGTGCCCCTGGGTGCCGAGATAACCACCGACTTCCAACAGGCCACCGGCGGTGTACCAGCGATCAGTGGCGTAGCCGTTGGTGCCAGCCGGCACATACACCAGCTCGCGTACATCGACCCAGATATCGTTGCTGTTGAGCGCGCCTTTCTCGCGGTTGACCGACGCATCACGCTGCTCGTTGCCCTGCACGTTGATCTTGATGCTGTTGTTTTCCATCGCCACTTTGACGCCGATGGCACCAGACACATCAATCATCGCACCGTCACGGACCAGACTGCGGCGCTGTGCGCTGACCGCGACCTGACCGCCGGTGGCCAGGGTGATCGAGCCGCTCTGGAACTCGACACTGCCGCCGCTCTGGATCTCGATGCGCGACTGGTCGCCACGGATCCGGTTGTTGGCCGTGACGCCCGTCAGCGCGGCCTGATGCTGACTGTCGAGGGCGGTCATGTCGCTGCTGTCGAGCATGATCGCCGTGGCACTGCCCTGCCCCAGCGTCACACTGCCGTTGGTATCGGTGCTCGGGTTGGAGAGGTGAATCGTGCCCCGCGTCGCCACTGATGTGCTGGCGAGCAATACGCCGTTTTGCACGACCTCGTGCCCAGCCATTGTGATGTCGCCGGTAGACGACTGGATCAGTCCGTTGTTAGTGACTTTGCCCGTAACGGCACCGGCCTTGAAGCCCGGAATGACTTCGCTGCCGAATGTGGTCGACAGCGCATTGCCTTCGGTGCCCGAGCCCTTGCGGATGTAGAAACGGTCACCGGCCGCCAGTACGGTCTGGCCCTTGGCAGTGTTGATGCTGCCGTCGTTCTGCACTTCGTTGCCGAGCAGCAGCGCATAGCCACCGGCATCGGTGGAAGCCGCCGGTTTGTGGGTTTCAATCGACGCACCACGCTCCACCAACACTTTGCCAGCGGCATCGGTGAAGGTCGGCTGAGTGCCGGTGCTGTCGAAATACAAGCCACGATCACGGAACTGGATGTCGGTGATGTTGGCGGCAGCGGCCACCAGGTTGCGCACGTTGACCTGACTGCTGCCGCTGAACACGATGCCGTTGCGGTTGATCAGCATCACCGTGCCGTTGCCCTTGATCTGGCCTTGTATCTGGCTGGCCCGGGCGTTCGGATCGTTGACCCGGTTGAGCACCGCCCAGTTCGACTGCTGGGCGAAATCGACCGTGGTGTTGCGACCGACGTTGAAGGTTTCCCAGTTGAGGATTGCCTTGTCAGCGGTCTGCTCAATCGTCACCGTGGTTTTGCCATCGACCTGGTTCTGCTGCGGGCCCTTCGCGTTCTGCCAGCCCTGGGTCAGGCTGTTGTCGACCTTCAAACCACCCTCGCCCAGGCCGTCCGGCACGAACTGCACCGTGCCCAACGCAGCGGCGCGTCCGGCCGCCTGCGCCGCCTGTTGAGCGGCAATCGCAGCGACCGTGTTGTTCAGGGTCTGAATCGAACGCTGTAACTGCGCATTGGCCTTTTGCTGCTGGGCCAGCGGCGGCGTCATGCCCGGCAAGCCACCCACGCTCGGGCGCGCTGCTGCGGCCTGCTGCGCCGCTCCTTTGGCGGCAAACCAGCCCGAACTGAACGCTGTCTGCGCCTGCGCACTGCCCGCCACCAGACACAACGCCACCGCGTGCGCCAACGGCTTGAGCAGCCACAGCGACGGCTCCCCGGTTTCACGCTTGGAGGACAGAACGTTGGTACGACGACGGGATGGGCGAGCGAGCATCACTACGAGATCCTTTTTGATTGCCACACAAGGCCGCAGGCATGCAAAAACCTGCTGTTACGTCATAGGCAGTTGGCGAGGGGCGCGACCGAACGGATGTCACACAAACTTCATGTTGGGGGAGTATTCGCGCAATCCGCGGGACCGAATGCCGGGCGAATAAAATGGCGGTCCCAGAAAGGGCCGCCATTGGGTCTCAAGATTTGTCGTTTAGAGGCCGGCCAATGCCGTTGCAAACGCTGGGGTTATTGATATCGAGGTTGTTGCCGGTGGTGTTAGTGACGAAGTTGGCGATGACCGCGTTCTTCCAGGCATAAGACATGGCAATGAATTTATGGGCCTGCGTCGCGACGTTGTTGCCGGGAATACTGTAGTGAGCTGCCAGAAAGGCCTTAACTTCCGCTGCAACCGCAGCATCTTTATAGCATTGGCCGAAGATGAAGTTGGTGTAGGCAGCCAGTTTGTAACCCGAAGTCGGATTAGCGACCACTGGCGACCACTTGGCCGGATTACCCGCATCAAAGATTGTCGTCGGTGGACTTAAACTCACCAACGCCAACAGGACATTAGGGTTCGTCGGCTGGATGCCATTGATGCGAGCAACAACCGCGTTGCTCGTTGCATCAACGTTATCCGGGCCGGCATATCCGATAGAACCATCGACAGCGTTTACGGCTTGTGCGACATCCTGGTCATATTCCACCGCTACCCAATTTGCAGGTATCGAGGAATAGGGTATGCGCGCGACAGTGAATCGCGCATCGGTCACGAATTGCGTTGGGCAGATCGAGCTCAAATGGCGGGTCAGGATTTCCGTAGCGCCGCTCGCTTCCTTCCGGAAGACAATGCGAATAGGAGTGGTGTCCGAGGTACCCAGTAGAGAACCCCACGTGGTTTTATTACCGGAAAACACATCGCACAGCTGATTATCAAACAAGTTCAGAGCAGTCTGGCCAGACTTTCTATAAGGGATCGCCACGGACGTGATAACCGACGGTAGCTGAATCAATGGACCGTATGAAGCCCCATATTGGGTGCTATAGGTCGAAAGCTCCGAGGCAGTCAGTGTGGAGTCACTGGCGGCAAAATGCACCGTCCCGGTTTGACCGAGCCGCATGGGATCGTTAGTCAGAAAGGCCTGTTTTCCGTAACCGCTACCTGCTGCGGCGTAGTTGAAGGTGGCCGGCAATATGCTGTCCACCGAGCCCCTGTAAAGTTTCGCCGGGATGGTTGCCCCACCTCCGATTACCGTCACCGCCATCGCCTGCCCCGAAACCAGCGCCGCCGATACCAGTGCGGCCACTCCAATACGTTTGAACATGTTCAACCTCCTTATCGAATGCACCCGAACGGGAGCCAAAAAAAAATGGCAGCCCCGAAGGGCTGCCACCGTTACAGCTGACTAAACCAGACGGCTTACAAAGGACGACCGATAGCGTTGCAGACGCTGGCGTTGTTGATGTCCAGGTTGTTGCCCGAGGTGTTGGTGATGAAGTTGGCGGTTACAGCGGTTTTCCAGGCGTTAGGCACGGCGACGAACTTGTGGGCCTGAGTCGCAGTGTTGTTGCCCGGGTTGCTGTAGTGCTGGGTCAGGAAGGCTTT
Organism: Pseudomonas sp. R43(2017); assembly: GCF_002112345.1. NCBI lineage: Bacteria > Pseudomonadati > Pseudomonadota > Gammaproteobacteria > Pseudomonadales > Pseudomonadaceae > Pseudomonas > Pseudomonas sp. R43(2017). Next base: position 18,865 of record NZ_NEHJ01000001.1, on the reverse strand, counting down.
GACGTCCGCGGCCACGGCTGCATCCTTGTAGCACTGACCGAAGATGAAGTTGGTGTAGGCAGCCAGTTTGTAACCCGAAGTCGGGTTGGCAACCACTGGCGACCACTTGGATGGATCGGCAGCATCGACAGCAGACGATGGAGGGGTCACCGACGACAGCGCCAAGGTCACGTTGAGCGAAGTAGGTTGAACACCGTTGACGCGGGCAACAACAGCGTTGCTGGTAGCGTCGACACCGTCCGGACCGACATAACCGATGGAACCGTCAACCGCGTTCACGGCAGTAGCGACATCGGAAGTGTTGGCAACGCCGACCCAGTTCGATGGCAGCGCCGAACCGGCTGGCAGACGAGCGTTGGTGAAGGTGGAGTTGGTGGCGAACTGAGTCGGGCAGACCGAGTTCAGGTGACGGCTGAGGATTTCCGAAGTGCCGCTGGAAACGTTGCGATAGACAACGCGGATCGGCGTGGTGTCGGCAGTGCCCAGCAGATCGCCCCAGGTGGTTTTGGCGCCGGAGAAGGCATCGCACAGCTGAGCGCTGGTCAGGTTCAGAGCAGTCTGACCGGCTTTTTTGTAAGGGATGGCAACCGAAGTGGCAACCGAAGGCAGTTGAATCAGCGGACCGAACGAAGCACCGTAGGTGGCTTTGTAGGTGCTGAGTTCCGAAGCGCTGAGGATCGAGTCGCTACCGGCGAAGTGCACAGTGCCAGTGGTGCTGAAGCCAGCCGGGTTGTTGGTCAGGAAAGCGGTTTTGCCACCGCCGCTGCCGATGGCAGCGTAGCTGAAGTTGGCTGGCAGGATGCTGTCGGCAGAACCTTTGTACAGAGCGGCTGGCAGAGTTGCACCACCACCGGTAACGGCCATGGCTTGAGCGGAAGCCAGGGCAGCGACGGTCAGGGAAGCGGCGATCAGAGTGCGCTTGAACATGAAGAATCTCCTTTTCAACTAGGTTGGGAACACAGGTTTTCGGATTGCTTGCATGACACTGGGAAGACTCACCGCTGACCTTCGCAAGCGGGGTCCGTGGTTAAGTCGCACTGAGAAATTCGCAGTTTCCGGTGACAGATAAAGGAAAAAACCTCGGGAGGTGCGAGGTGATTTTCGAGGGATTTTCTCGGGTGTTCTTGCGGTTGTGCGGAGTGTCTACGGCAAGCTTTTCGAGGGAATCGGCCACAGCCCTTGAAGGGCCGTTGCAGATGACAGAAAGGAGAACCCGAGGATGGGGGAAATGAGGGTCGGGTGATGCTGAAGTCCTGGAAAAAAGTTTGGATTATTTACTGCTATGACTGGCCCCTTCGCGAGCAAGCTCGCTCCCACAATGGACAGTGGTGATATAGATTTTGTGCACGCCCGAGAAACCTGTGGGAGCGAGCTTGCTCGCGAAGGGGCCGGAACAGACAACATCAAACCAACTAACACACCCCTACTGCACCAGCTGATTGATCTCGATGATCGGCAGCAGCACCGCCATCACGATCACCAGTACAACCCCGCCCATCACCACAATCATCAGCGGCTCCAGCAACGCAGTCATGCCCATCGCCCGGCGCTCGATATCACGAGACAGGGTTTGTGCGGCGCGTTCAAGCATCGGCGGCAGCGCGCCGGTTTTCTCGCCGCTGGCAATCAGGTGAATCAGCACCGGCGGGAACACGTTCTCCACTTTCAGCGCGGCCGCCAGGTTGACGCCCTCACGCACCTTGGCGGTGGCCTCATTGACGCTCAGGCTCAAGCGATCATTGGACAAGGTCTGCCGCGCCGCCTCCAGTGCCCGCAACAACGGCACCCCGGCACCACCGAGAATCGCCAGCGTCGAGGCGAATCGCGCGGTGTTCAGCCCCAGCACAAACCGCCCGATCAGCGGCAGCTTCAGCACCCGATGATGCCAACTCAATCGCGCCGCCGGATTGCGCAGATACAGGCGCCAGCTCCAGAACGCACCGGCCATGACGCCTGCGCACAACCAGCCCCACGCCCGAATGAAATCACTGGCATTGAGCATCGCCAGCGTCAGCCCCGGCAGATCCTGCCGCGCCTGGGAAAACGCGCTGACCACCTGCGGCACCACGTAGCTGAGCAGGAAAATCACGATGCCGATCGACACCAATCCGACCACGCCCGGATAGATGAACGCGGTGAGAATCTTGCCGCGCAGGTTGTTGCGCTCCTCGATGTAATCCGCCAGCCGTTCCATCACCTGCGCCAGATCACCGGACTCTTCACCCGCCGCGATCAGCGCCCGGTAAATCTCCGGGAAATCCCGTGGCCGCGCTGCCAGCGCTTCAGCCAGGCGCATGCCGCTGCGTACGTCGGCACGAACGGCGCTGAGGGTGTGGGCGATGTGTTTTTTCTCGGCCTGCTCGACCGTGGCGCTCAGTGCAGCTTCCAGCGGCAGACTGGCGCCGAGCAGGCTCGACAGCTGCCGGGTGGCCCAGGCCAGATCGTTGTCCGACAGCTTGGCACTGAACAATCCACCGCCGCCGTGCTGGGAGACGTTGCTCTCCTTCTCCACCGACAACGCCGTCAAGCCGCGACCGCGCAACACGCCAAACGCAGCGCTCTGACTGTCCGCCTCCAGATGCCCGGATTCGATCTTGCCGCTGGCATCGGCGGCCTCAAAACGATAGCGATTCATCAGGCGTCCCGTGTCACACGAAGGATTTCTTCAGGGGCCGTGGCACCGCTGCGAATCCAGCGCTCGCCGTCCTCGCGCAGGCTGAACATCCCGGCCTTGCTCGCCGCCGCGCGCAACGCCTGCTCCCCTGCCCCTTGGTGAATCAGGGTGCGAATGTCGTCATCGATGCAGAACAATTCGTGAATGCCGGTTCGGCCGCTGTAACCGGTGTGATTGCACGCCACACAACCGACCGGGCGCCAGGTGCCGGGCGTGGCCGGGTCTTCCTGTTTGCACTGATTGCACAGGCGCCGCACCAAACGCTGGGCCAACACGCCGAGCATCGACGAGGCCAGCAGAAACGGCTCGACGCCCATGTCGACCAAGCGGTTGACTGCCGACACCGCATCGTTGGTGTGCAAGGTCGCCAACACCAGGTGACCGGTCAACGAAGCCTGCACTGCGATCTGCGCGGTTTCGAGGTCGCGGATTTCGCCGATCATGATGATGTCCGGGTCCTGCCGCAAAATGGCGCGTAGCGCGAGGGCAAAGGTCATGTCGATCTTGGCGTTGACCTGAATCTGGCTGATGCCCGGCAAGTCGTACTCCACCGGGTCTTCCACGGTGAGGATGTTGCTGGTGCTCGCATCGAGTCGAGCCAGCGCCGCATAAAGACTGGTGGTCTTGCCGCTACCGGTCGGGCCGGTGACCAGCACGATGCCGTGGGGCTGGCGGATCAGATGATCGAGTTTCGCCAGCACCTGCGCGTCCATGCCCAGGGTTTCCAGATGCAGGCGTCCGGCCTGCTTGTCCAGCAAACGCATCACCACCCGCTCGCCATGACCGGTGGGCACGGTGGAGACGCGAATGTCGATGGGCCGCCCGGCCACGCGTAACGCAATGCGGCCATCCTGCGGCAGGCGTTTTTCCGCGATATCGAGCTGCGCCATGATCTTGATCCGCGACACCAGCGCACCGTGCAACGCCTTGCGTGGCGAGACCACGTCGCGCAGGGTGCCGTCGACCCGGTAGCGCACCACCGAATGGGTTTCGAACGGTTCGATGTGAATGTCGCTGGCCTCGTCCCGCGCCGCTTGGGTGAGCAAGGCGTTGATCATGCGGATCACCGGCGCGCCGTCCTGGGTGTCGAGCAGATCGGTGATTTCCGGCATGTCCTGCATCAGGCGGTCGAGGTCGACTTCGTTTTCCGCCGCGCCGACCACCGCCGCCGCGCTGCCGGTGTCGGCGTAGGCCGTGGCGAGCAAGCCATCGAGTTCGTCATCGCGCACCCGCTCAAGCCTGGCTGCGCCGAACTGCCGCCGTACCTCGCTGATCGACCAGCCTGGCGTCGACGGACACACCGTCAGCACGCCGTCGCGCAGCAGAATCCGCTGCGCCTTGGCCCAGGCGTAAGGCAAGCTGCTCATAACCGCGGGCCTGCTTCAATCGGCACAGCCTTGATGACCGCGCGAGGCCCGGAAGTCGGAACGGCTGCCGGCACCCCCTGCGCAGCGGTCGGCAATTGCGGCGCCTGCATGTCCGGCATCGCCCAGCTGCGTTCCGGTTGCAGACCACCCTGAGCGCGGCGCATGAAGTCGTAGCGGTTGAGGGTGATGCTGCGCCCCGCCGCGCTGTCGCGAATGATGTACGGGCGCAGGAACACCATCAGGTTGGTCTTGGTGATCGAGCGGCGCTCGTTGCGAAACAGCGCGCCCAGCCCCGGAATGCTAGACAGCCATGGCACCGCGTCATTGCTCTGGCTGTAGCCGTCCTGCAGCAGACCGCCGAGCACCATGATCTGCCCGTCGTCGAGCAGGATGCTGGTGTCGATCGCACGTTTGCTGGTGACGATCCCCGCCGAAGTCGAAGCCGCTGAAGCGCGCTCGTCGATGCTGCTGACTTCCTGATAGATGTCGAGCTTCACCGTGCCGCCCTCGGAAATCTGCGGTCGCACGTTGAGCTTCAAACCGACCTCTTCACGGGTCACGGTCTGGAACGGGTTGTTGCTGGTGCCCCCGCCGCCGGTGACGTAACTGCCGCTGACAAACGGGATGGTCTGGCCGACAAAAATGCTCGCCGCTTCGTTGTCCAGGGTCAGCAGGTTCGGCGTCGACAGCACGTTGGTGCCGCCCTTGCTCTTCAGCGCCCGGGCCAGCACTTTCAGGTCGAGAATCTTGCCGATGCCGGGGATGTCGACGGTGCCGTTGACGTAGCCGAGGTTCAAGCCTTTGGGCAGCACGTCGACACTGGTCTTGCCGTTGACGTTGATCCCCGAGCCGCCAAGGTTGGCGCCGCCGATCACGCCGTTGCCGGCCAGATTGCCGGTCTGCCATTGCACGCCGAACTCGCTGGCATCGTCCTCGCCGACTTCGACGATCAGGCTTTCGATCACCACTTGCGCGCGGCGCTGGTCGAGCAGGTCGATGACTTCGCGCAGGTTGCGGTACAGCGGTTCCGGCGCGGAAATCAGCAAGGTATTGGTGGTCGCGTCCGCCTGAATGGTCACACCGCCAGCGCTGAAGGCCACGTTCTGCTCACTGCTTTGCCCGTTGCTGCTGCCACTGCTATTGCTGCTGCCCTGGGCGTAGCTGCCGCCGGTGCTGCCGCTGTTGGTGGTCGAGGTGCTGCCGTTAGTTTGCGTACCGCTCTGGCCGTTCTGCCCACCGTTCGAATTAGTGGAACTGCCCATGGCGCTGAGCACCGAACGCGCACTGTCGCTGGTGCCGCTGTCGCTCTCGCCGGTCAACAAACCGCGCAGCGCTTGCGCCAGTTTGCCGGCCTGAGCATTGCGCAGATACACCACGTGCAAGTTGCTCGGGTTGCTCTGGGCGTTGTCGAGTTTGTAGATCAGGTTGCGCGCCAGCTCCGTGCGCTCGGGGCTGCCGGCGCGGATGATGATGGTGTTGGAACGCGGGTCGCCGATCACTGCGATTTTCTGGGTTGGATCATTGCCCGGCGCGTCGAGCAGGTCGGCGACCATCGGCGCGATGTCGGCGGCGATGCCGTTCTGGATCTGCACAACGTCGGTGTCGATGGCGCTAGGGGTGTCGATGCCCTGAATCAGTTGCGCGACCCGCGTGAGGTTTTCGGCGTAGTCGGTGACGACGATGGTGTTGTTGCCCGGGTAGGCGTTGATCGGGTTGTTCGGCGACACGATCGGGCGCAGCACCGGGATCAGGTTCACCGCGTTCTCGTATTGCAGGCGGAACGTGCGGGTGAGCATGCCGTTGCCGGCCGGTTTGTCGGCGCTGTAGATCGGCCCGCCGAGCAACTTGGCGTCGGCCTCCGGCACCACCTGCGCCACGCCGCCCACATCCACCACGCTGAAACCCTGCATGCGCAGCGCCGCCAGCAACATGTCGTAGGCCTGATGCGCCGGTACCTGGCCTTCGGAGACCAGCGTCAGGTTGCCCTTGACCCGAGGATCCACCAGAAACTGCTGACCGGTGGAGCGCGACAACGCCCGCACCACCGCTTGAATATCCGCGTCGACAAAATTCAGCGTCACCGGCTGATCGCCCAAAGGGTTCGCCGGCAATGTCGTGCCCCGGGCCGAACCGCCGCTGCGGGCGCGTTCGGTGATGTTGTGCAATTGCTTCGGCGCAGGTCTGGCCTGAGCCTGCGCACGCTCGCGGTCGAGCACCGCGTCGCCACTGCGCTGGGTGTTGGCCAGCGGCCGGCCGAGTTCGCTGTCCACCAGCAGCGGCGGTTGATTCGGTGGTGTGGTGTTGCTGCACGCGCTCAATGCCATCAACAGCATCGGCAACGCCATGCGTTTGGATCCTGACCCCTTCATGAAGCTTCCTTAGCGCCCAGCGCCTGATCCATGCGTACGGTGCCCGACAGAGTGCCGGCCGTGTCATCGGTCGCGGCGTCGTCTGCGCGTTGCAGACGGGCCTCGACCACTTGCAGTGAAAAATTCCGGGGTTGACTCAGCAGCCAGTCGAGCACGGCGTCGGCCGGTGCCGCGTCAAAGGTCAACTGCCAGCCGGCGGACGCGGCCGCCAATTGGTAATGGCCGCCCAGTCCGCTGGCCTGCAAGGTTTGCTGCAGCGACTGCTCCAGGTTCTGCCCGTCCGGGCGCACGTTGACATCGCGCAACAGCACTTCCAGCGCTTCGGCCTGGGCCCGCAGTTTTGGGGTTTCGACTTGCGACGCGGCGATCTTCTTCAGCGGCGGCTGAATCAACGCCACCCACACAAACAGCCCCAGCAACAGCGCCGCCATGCCGCCCACCATGCGTTTTTCCCGCAGCGCCAACGGCTGCCAACGGGCCTGCAACTGAGCATTGAAGCGCTGCCAACCCGCGCGGTATTTCGCAAGCGAGGGGCTATTCATCTTCGGCTCCGCTGCTGTCGTCGTTGTCGGTGGCGGCGGTTACCTCGCCGGCCGGGCGCAGGACCCAGCCGTCATCATTCGGGCTGATGCTGATGCCGGCCTGGGCCAGCGTGCCTTGCCAATCCTTGTCGTTACCCGAACGCCGGGCCTCGGGTAGCAGGCTCAGTTGCAACGCACCGTCGACAAACTCCAGCCGCTGCACCGTGCCCGCCATGGACGGCATGCCACTGCCGGCCTGCAACACCAGTCGCGTGAAGTCCTGCCCCGGCGCATCCACCGCGCCTTGCTGACGCGCCGCGATTTGCTGACGGGCCTGTTGCAGCGGATTGAGGATCACCGGCAACTCGGGAAACGCCTGCTTCACCCGCTGCGCCATCTGCGCCTTGAGCTGCTGGCCCTGCCCGGCCTCGCGGGCGGCGTACAGGTTCAAACCGATCACCCACACCGCCAGCGCCAGCGCGCAGCAACCGAGCGCCCTGCCCCAACCACGGTGTTCGGTGCCCGGTTGCTGAAGGCCGCCGTGCAGGCCCCAGTTCGGCAACGGGCCGGCATTGCGCTGAGTGTGGGGCAATGTCGATTGCACTGCTTCCGGCGCGCCGTCACCGATCCAGTGCGCCGGCAGACCGGTTTCCAGCAGCCACGCTTCGTCGATCATCGGCTGCACCTGCGCCACATTCGGGCCGTGGCGCAGCAACAGATGATCGTCGTGCAAGCAGCCAACGCCGCCGGCCATCACCGGCAAGCTGTAGGCCGCCGGGTACAGGCCTTTGAGGTTCAAACCGAACTGCCCGAGGTGCTGCAAATCCTTGCGTGCTACCCAGGCAATCTGCACCTGGCCGCTTTCATTGCGAGTGCTATGGGCGATGTGCATCTCGGCGCTGTCACCGAGCATCAAGGCCTGCGCCGCACATTGCACAGCCGCAGCGGTTTTGTTCGCGGGCAGCGGCGGCAAATCGATGCTCGCCAGCAGGCTGTCCGACGGGTGCAGAAAGCACACCAGCGGCTGCTTCGGCAGTGCATCGAGCCGCAAGCGTTCCTGGCGCACGACCTGCCCCTGTCGATCCAGCCACGCACAATCCACTTCACTGTCGAGACTCAGCTCCGCCAGCGGCGGCAAACTCACACGCAACTGGCTCATACGCCCACCCGCGACCAGATCACTTGCGGCAACCGATCCTGACTGCGATGCAACAACGCATCGAGGCTGACCCGCCGCTGATCACGCCGCGCCTGCCCGCGCAACCGAAACCAGTCGCTGGTGATGCCGACCTTGACGCTGGTGATCTCCAATTGCGGCAGGCGCAGACGATTGACGAAATCCCCGCGATTGATAAACCAACGCCCGGCGTCGCGCTCATTGATCAACGCCTGCGCCCGCTCCAGCGACAGCCCCGGCACATAAGCCGCCAACACCGGCGCGGTGGCCGTGTTGCCGTTGAGCCAGGTGGTCGCCGGAATCACCGTCAGGTACGGCGCCAGTTTCGCCAAAACCGCATCGTTGACCCCGTCGACACTGCGCAAATCATCAAGCGTACGCAGCATCGGCAAGGTCGGCGATTGCGGTTTGCGCGACGCGGACGGCGACGTGGCGCGCCCGCTGTCGAAGGTGTTTTTCGCCACAGGCTTGTCCACCACTTGGGCATTCAACAGGTGCGGATAAGAGCCGATCACCCGCTGACTGATGCGCCGGCTCAACCCGCTGTTGACACCAATCAACTCGCACAAGCGCTCGAACGCCTGCACCTGCGCATCATCGATCCGCTCGTTGGCCACCAGATTGCGCAGGTTGAACTTGCCCTGCTCGTCCTCCAGCCGCCCCTCGAAACCCTGGGTGTTCAACACCTGCGCCCATGGCTGATCGAGCCGGGTCAACGGATCGCGCTGCCGCGCATCCCACAACAATTGCCGGCTGATCTCCAGCCCACCGTGCAACACCCAACGGCCCTGCACGCGCAGTTGTTCGGCTTCCAGCGCCCGGGTCGAAACGCTCTGGCGCGTCAGCATGCCGGCAGCAATCACCGCGACCACCGCCGCAATCAGCAGCGCACTGATGATCGCCATCCCCTGCTGGTTCGATTGGCTGTTCATGGCCGGCCTTACAACTGCCAGGAACCGATGTCGGCATTCACACCGTCGCCGTCAGGCTGGCCGTCGGCGCCGAGGGAAAAGATGTCGATCTCGCCGTTGGCACCGGGATTGAGGTACTGATAAGGACGACCCCACGGGTCATTCGGCAGACGCTCCAGGTACGAGCGCCAGTTGGTGTTCTTCGCATCGGCCGGCCGCTCCACCAGCACCTTCAGGCCCTGACTCTGGCTCGGGTAAGTGCCGTGATCGAGGCGATACAGCTTCAGCGCCTGCATCAACCCGCCAATGTCCTGCTTCGCCGCCGTGGCCCGCGCCTGATCCGGCCGGTCGAGCACCTTGGGCACCACCATCGCCGCCAGAATCCCGAGAATCACCACGACCACCATGATCTCGATCAGCGTAAAACCCTGCTGCCCACGGGGCATCCGGCTCGGTCGATTGGGCTGTTTGAATTGCGCGATATCCATCTCGTCATTCCCTGGCTTGATTCGATTCGACGCGCAGTGTTGCAAGAAGATATGTCAGGGATGTTGAAAATCCTCGGGTGTTTTCGTCGTCAAGCCGTCAAGCACGGGCGTTAGCGTCAAGGGCTGCCCGACTGCCCGAGCCCCCGATGCGCACCCCCTCCCCGCAAGCCGGATTCACCCTGATAGAAGTGCTCGTCGCGCTGGCGATCATCGCCGTCGCCATGTCCGCCGCCGTGCGCGTGGCGGGGTTGATGACGCAGAGCAGCGGGGTTTTGCGGGATCGCTCGATTGCGATGATTGCGGCGCAGAGTCGGATGGCGGAACTTCGGTTGGAAGGGCGATTGCCGATGGGGGTTAAGGCGATGGAGTGTGATCAAGGGAGGTTGTTGTTGCGGTGTGAGCAGGTGATTGGGGGGGTGGAGAATGGGCGGTTGTTGAAGGTTGGGGTGCAGGTGTTTGATCGCAGCCAGGAACGGCCTCCTCTGGCTCGATTGGAGACCTTACTCAGCCGCCCCGAAAGCCCCTAGCCTTCGCGAAGCGTTGGACCGTTAAAGACACCTGCTCCTACAAAAAACCTCTGTATTTCCCGTAATACCAAAGCACCGCCGTCCCGCCGCACACAAAATAGCCGACATGAAATGGACGCGTCGCCCAGAACCTGAGTCCTCTGGGAAGGCGTTCAACGGCGTCGATCAGCAACGGTTCCTGCCGTTGGATACTCTTGGAGGTAATCAACCGGCTGACCTCTGTCATTCGAAGAGTTCTCCAGTGAAAACTCCCACCTGAAGAACGCCAGTCCGTGGTCAGGTATAGCCACTCGTCAAAGTGATTTTCCAGCGCTTCGAGTTTTGTATAAACGGCGTAGAAAATCATTGCGCAGTTGATGATGCCCAGCAGGATCAGCGCTCCACAGGCCCAGGCGAATACTGTGCTGGTGATTTCCATTATTCGGAATACTCGTAGATTTTTTGTCCTGAAAACTCACCACAGTCAGTCATCTTTTTTCTGTCTCAACAGCACGCTACCGACTCGCGATAGCCCTCTTATAGAGGACCGCCTCTCAACGGCGCTTACTTGAACAGCCCTAGATATTCCGCCCAACCATACAAGGCCAGAATTCCCAGCAGAGAAAATGCATTCAATCGATATGGAATTTCGATCCACCGCCGCAAATTCAGCGGAAGGCGCCGGACATCTTCGAGAGCCTTCGGATTATCCAGCAACAGACGCGAAGGACGCTTGCGAAGCAAAGCAGTGATCAAATTGAGCCTGTACCTGCGCGCCCAAAAACCGGCACTTCCTTTCTGCGGGCAATTCTGGAGCAGATAACAATTTTCAAGGTGCGACTCGATTTCGGAAAGCTTGAAATACCCGACATAAATCATCACCAGAACGTTGGAAATGATCAGCACCAGTAACCCAATGCCAGTGGCGGCGAACAGAAGTTTGATTTCAGTCATGGGGAGAGACTTCGTAAACCACCTCACCGAAGGATTGTTTTTCTCTTTGCCCCATTACAAAAAACCTCTGTATTTCCCATAAAGCCAAAGCAGCGTCGTCCCGCCGCACACGAAATAGCCGACATGAAACGGACACGTAGCCCAGAACCTGAGTCCTCTGGGGAGGCGTTCAACGGCGTCGATCAGCAACGGGGCCTGCCGTTGGATACTCTTGGAGGTAATCAACCGGCTGACCTCTGTCATTCGAAGAGTTCTCCAGTGAAAACTCCCACCTGAAGAACGCCAGTCCGTGCTCAGGTATAGCCACTCGTCAAAGTGATTTTCCAGCGCTTCGAGTTTTGTATAAACGGCGTAGAAAATCATTGCGCAGTTGATCACTGCGAGCAGGATCAGCACTCCCCAAGCCAAGGCATATACCGTGCTGGTGACTTCTATCATTCGGAGTACTCGTAGATTTTTTGTCCTAAATACGCACCACCTTCAGTCATCTGAGCTCCTGTCTCCACGGACCCTGCCGCACCGACCACAAGCACACACACCAGTTTTCCCATTCCTTTCAACTTCGCACATACCGCCGAACCTACTTTCTCGCCGATATATCCACCAGCGAGAGCTCCAGCGGTACCGCCGACCATTTTCCCTCCCTCAACAAACCTCACTTGCCTGCATTCCGCCTCCCGGTCGGACGCGCAAACCTCGTAGATTTTTGAGCTGGATGCGCCGAGTTGCAGACCTATGCCGAGATAGCCCCCTCCCTTCATGAACTTCGCTGCTCTGGCAACGCCCGCAATGTTGGTTGCATATCCAGGCAGTTGTGCCGGTGCGCCTGCCTTGCCCCATCGGTGAACAATTCGGCGGCTGGACAACCCCAGTGCACGTTTGAGTTTTGGATGATCTGGCAGACCGGTGCCTTTGCGTACCAGCGGCCCAAGGCTGGCATCCAGTTTCGCCATCAGACGTTTGCGTTTGGCAAAGAACTCCGGGGCATGCAGATGGCGATGTTGGGTGTATTGCTGCTGATGCAGTTGCTCCAACTCTTTGAGGGTGTTTTTCAATCCTTCCAGATGATGGCCGATCATGAATGACGCCACGCCCAACGTACCCGCCGACACCTCCAGAAACGGCTCAATGACCTCATGATGTTCAACCATGAACGAAGCCTCTTCATCCGAGAGATCTTTCAACGCCTCGTTCACCTTCTCCGCAGCGGCCATCATCTGTGCTTCTTCGCGCCGGCACATGTAGTTGCGTGAATCGCTGAACAAGACCATTTACCCCGGCTTGACCCGCTCACCGAGATGTCTATTGAGTGAGCGGAATTCGCGACGCAGTGAGTCGCCGGGCCTGACTTCGTACAACTCCCGTTCAAGCGCATCGAGCGTCATGGATTTCTGAACGATGTGGAAACCCGATTCAGCGGGTTGCGGCAAGGTGTAGGCGTGCTCCTCCACCAGATGTTGTGCGGGAGGTGGTTCGGGTTTGGGGTTGAAGGCGTTCCAGGAGGCGCCGCCGCTGTCTGTAGCCGGGCGCGGTTTCACCAGTGCCCACTCACCGTTACGCACAGCATCGATAAGTTTCCGCTCATTCGCGCCTTGCATGCAGTTCGAACGATGCAGGCCCATGGCGTTTAACAGGTCGTCGAATCCGGGCAGCTCGTCCGGGCGATTCAATGCCTGTCGGAAGTCCTCCAAGGCTTGGTAGGAGTCGAGGATCCGGTCGCGCTGGCCATGGAGTTCGCTTTGCGGGATGAGTCTGGTCACGTCTGTGTCCCGTTCTGAAAACGGGAGACTTTGGCGAACGGACTCAGGTTTGAATGCAGGATGGATCGGTGTTCTTTGTAGGGAAAATCCGGATTTTTGGCTTGCGGATTCCGAGCTCGAAACATCAGTGCTTTATGGCGGCTGTTGAGCGCAACTTTTGCCTCAGGCATCCTGCTCGAAGCATAGGTACATGGACGTCAACCGGAGGAAATGTCAGATGAAGGCCCCGATCCTCTTGCTCTTCGCAATGTATTGCACCGCTACAAGCCTTGCGCATGCCGGCGGCTCGCAAGCGACAAACAACAAGCACGGGCCAGCAGGCATCGCCGTCGATGAGACCTTGGTGTCGGCCAGATCCAAGCTAATCAAACAAGGATGGAAGCCAACCCGGATGCACACCCGCGATGGCTATGAGTACAGCGGTGTCGAGCGCGAGCTGGTTGCACGCAATTTCCTGGAACTCGATACCTGCTCTTTTGATAGCTCGCGCTGCATCCTGTTCTATTCAAAGAAAGGCGCCTGCTTGCGCGTTGACACCATGGGTGAGCAGCTCAAAGACATGACGGTTACGCGATGGGCTGATGAATGTCCGGATGCGCCTTCAGAGCCAGATCGCGGAGACGCGGGTTAAGAAACAAAGGGGACTGAATGAAATAATTCAGTCCCCTTTTCCCCATTGCCGTTGAGCTCCTGCGCAACGTGCGAACCGCTGATCGGCGGCGACTTAAAAACTGCAGTTGGAAAACCATCAAAAAATGAAACTAAAACCATTAGCCATCAGCCTTTTAGGTTGCGTCAGTTTATTTACTAGCGCAGCAGACCTTCCTATCAAAGAGGGAATGCCATTTTCAAAAGCCCGAGAAGCTTTGATCAAAAATGGCTGGGAGCCGAACCCGACCTACTCAGGTGAGTTCGGGGTTGAAAGCGTCATCCAAAGAAAAGGCTTCAATGAAATCGAGTCCTGCACGGAAGGCGTCCGCTACTGCAGCTTCAACTACATCAAGAACGGAGATTGTTTAGGCGTAGGAACTGTCGGAGAAGAAGTCAAAGACATGAAGATTTATTCCTGGAACTTCAAATGTCCTGAAAAGGATTGAAGCCAGAAACCTGCTCCCTTTTTGCGGTCGTTCAGGTCAATGAATGAGCCGGCCAACCCGGTCAGTCCCCTCTCCCTCCGGGCGGTCCGACGTATCAGGAGGGCTTGGGTGATAGTAGCTTTTGACCCGCCCGTTTAACCGACTTCTTTAACTCTGTTTAAAGACACTCATCGTTACTTCCTCAAGGCTACAACGCCTTGCGTCATTGCCTACGACTACGCCAGAATCCGCCGGCTTGTGCGTCCAGGGTGCGGGTTTTATCGTTTCCGGGTCACTGAAGAACAGTGATCGGGTTTGGTAGCCCGCACATGAGAGTTGCACAGCATCACCATTCGCGGCGTCGTTTCGTCTCGGCTTTATGGTGGTCATGCACAGGGCACCTTCGGGTGCGCCGGGTTCCTCATGTGCCGGTCTACCAACCTGAGCATGGCCGCCACCTTCGTTTGGTAGCGAAATTGGATGGCCTCCCTTTTTGAAGCATGAGGAGTTACATCTATGATCAAGCCAACACCCAACCCACCAGAAACCGATCCGGTTTCACCCTACAAATTCCCCGACTCCCGAACCTTGAACGAAGCCGCCGAACGCGCCCTCGATCACTACCTCACCCCGCAACAACGCATCATGGGCAGCCACACCACACACGACCCCATGTTCCTGGCCAACCCCGCCTACAACAGCGAATCCCTCCTGGCCAACGCCAGCGAGTCCCTGGATTCCGCCAGCGAAATGCTCAGCAACTTCGCCGCGATTCTGGAACCTGCGCACCGCAAGACTGCGCTGGGGATTGCGCAGGTGGTTATGGTTGCGGGGTTGGCGGTGAATCAGGCGTTGGATCATGTTGAGGTGAAGACGTAAGCGGCTGATCGCTGTAGCTCAACAGATGAAAAGAAAATGGCCGTGTTTGTCAGGTGTAGCTGACGACCTAGGCCATTTTTCTTTTTTCCGGCACGTTTCAACGACATTTTGAGACATCACCCATTTCTGCCATTCACGATCGGCCACTTTTGGCCATTAGCGTCCGTTGCCTCTGCACCGAGCGTCTAGTAAAAGGACTTATCCAATTCCCGATACTGAAGCGAATTTATGATTAATGGCCATGGTCAACGTGTTTGTAATCGATGCGGCGAGCTCATTACGGCTTACTGTCCATCGGTTGAAACGCTAGCGATCATTGGGGTCTTCCACAAGAAGGGTGACCAAGCAGTAGTAGATGAGATAGTCCGTCGAGAAAATATTGATCCGGATATCGTTTGGGAATACTTCCGCCATCGAATGTCACCTCTGTGCGAGCAAAAGCTTGCCCACTGTCCACACTGCGGAGGGCAGTTGAGGACTTGGCGTGCGCGCCAATGCATGCATTGTTTTAGAGACTGGCACTGACGCAAAGCTGTTATCGAGTTGCCGGATGCGCCTTCATAGCCAGATAGCGGCGACGCGGGTTAAGCAACAAAAAGGGGACCGATTGAAATGAATCAGTCCCCTTTTTCACGATTCGACTCGCTCGCGAAGGCGCCAGAATTGATACCAGCTTAATCAGCAGGTGATCCTGAGGTCTGCTTCACCGGCAATTGCAAATTATCCAACGCCCGATTCACCGCCAACTCTCCGAGCATGATCAACTGCGCAATGCCCACCAACGCCCGACGCTGCGAAGCCGGCACCAGACTGGCGATGTTTTGGGCAATGGTTTGGGCCGAAGCGAGTGTTTCACTGGCATCAATCAGCAGTTCTTCGTTTTTGTTGTCCGCAGTCACGGCATACATCCCGCGGGTTCTACGTGGCGGCGGCGTGGAGCCGGGCGGACGGAGGTAATGGTCGAGCGCGCGGTCGGCGGCTTCGTGGAGTTTTCTGGAATCGATGGATTCGTAGGGGGAAACCGAGTCGGTTTCAGGCGGGTTGGGTGTTGGTTTGATCATGGTGAAGCTCCATTTTTATACCTGGTGGAACCACCAACACCTGTCGCTAAACAAGTAAGGGTGGCAGCTGTACGCGGGTTAGCGAACCGAGAGGTATAAGACCCGGCAGACCCGAAGGTCTCCCACGCACAGCCACCATATCGTCATCGCAAATGTCTGCGACAAACGGGAGCGTCGTTGAACTTATACCTGGTCGGGTCGCTAAACCCGGTCGCTGGGTTGCCAGCGACCCATAGACGATAAAGACCAGGTACAAAGCGCACAAGCCGGCGGATTCTGGCGTAGCTGTAGGCAATGGCGCAAGGATATGTAGCCTGAGAGAGTGTCTGGAGATGTCTTTTTAAACGTTGGTGTTTATCGAGGTCTTACTGTGGCACCTTCATGAGGTAGAGAGGCCAGCAAGCTGATTCTCAGTATTTTTTGGAAATAAATCAGTCCCCTTTTAGTCCCATAAGCTCCAACGAGTTGTTTGCAAAGTAAGCACTAGCTATTTTTTGGCCAATATCGTCGCCATCAATAGTAATATATTTAAAATTTTCATCAGCCATATGCTTAGCTCTCGACAACTATACAAATTGATCCATATTACTTTGATTCGTCGAGTCTGGCAATTTTATTCCTGCCAGCCAGCCTCTGGGACCCTAACTTTCACTCTATAAATTTGGCTTCCTCCCGCCACCCAAACATTAGCATCAACGTCATTCTGACTAAGACAATAATGCGCTGAAAGTTGCACCAACTAATTACCACCTTGACTTTTAGCGCACTCTAGTTATACAACCATATAAATATACATTGATAGATGATTAGCCAGGAGTGCAATTCGCCTATCAAAACAAAAAAAGGAAGCTGATTTTTTGCGAAAATAAATCAGCCGCCCTTTTTTGTTTCTTTTCCCGCTACGGGCGCTTTGTTACTCCGCGATATAGGACTCACGCAAAGCCTTTAGCGTCTCCAGATCATCTATCCAGTAACGCGATGTAAGCTCAATTGCCAAATTCCTACCCAATTCGCTCACTTCATCTCGCAGTAGCTTTATCGATTTGAATTTTTCTTCAGAGTCGATAATCTTTCTAATCCCATCCGGCGTCACCAGCGACATTGTCCAGTGTTTATTATCAATTAGCCGAGTAAGCTGCTGCTTTGCCACAGCAACCAAAGCTAGTTCATTGTACCCAGGCACCGAAAGCGGAGCATCATCAAAGTGATAAACGAGTCCAGCTATCTCGTAACTATTCACCAGAATCGCCGAAGGATTGTCACTATCCGCTTTCAAGTTCTTAAGCATGCGAATAATTTTTTTTGCACCACCTCGAGTACTCGCCTCTTTTTGGTTTATTTTATCGATATGAAGGAATGGCCTATTCAAAAAAGTATCACCAGTATTTTTCTGGTAAATCTTCACTTCACGATCTTTCTTCATCTTGCTAGCTTGATATTCAGCAGAGTCATGCCAATGCGAAGGCACCACATCTACGCTTCGCAACAAGCTCCCACCCGACAATGCAATGGCTTTGTCTTTTGTAATGTCAACATCGGCGGCTGGGTAGGCCGCCGTCAAGGCCAACTCAAGCTCACTTCGGAGACTAGCGAGTTGAGCAATACCGCTGGGGCCTACCCAATTTGAGTAATCTGCTGTGTTCGCCCGAGCCCCCTGAAGATCAATAGTCAAGTAACGATCCAGAAGTACCAGTATGTCGATGTCGCTTACACCTCGGATGTGAACATTCAGTGGAACAGAGCCTTGGTACTCAAAACTAACCCCCGTAGAAATGCGGTTCGTGATCTGATTTTTCACCCTCTCACCTTCCGCCACGGAATTTTTTGTGTAGGTCGGATCAACTTCCTGCATGATCCCTAGCGCATACTTTGCCCACTGCCCGCTCGAACGGGTTTCGAACTTCTCTGAAATTGACCTCGAACTCGCAGTAATGCTATCCATTACAACGTTACTGCTACTCCCCCGGCGCCGAGATTTAAGATCTGTCAGCCTCCGATTAACATCCTTACCCATCCTTTTATCTCCTGGTAAATGTCATGATCCCAGCAGTACCACGCCCTTTGGCAGTGAAGTATTCACCTTTGGCGAATTTTAAACCTTTTGAAAATCTCATCTCGCTATATCCTTGATGACCATTGAGATGAGCATTACCCGTCTTCGGTTTGTTCACGTAGCTATACATCAACATCCAGCAGCCATCTGGCTCAGGAATCAATGCAACCGACAAGCTATGAGATACAGAGGCTTTAGTTTCCAGCCTAACCCGGATCTTCTCCCAGGTTTGAGATACGGCCAGATCTGCCTCCCAATCGTGAGCGACAGTCCCGTCATCATTTAATGTTTGGCCGATACACTTCCAGTCCCCAGAGATGTTGGGAACCTGAGCCAGAAAGCTCAACGGGCGCCAGCCATATTTATTGAAGAACCAATAAAGGGCTGTATAAGTCACGCTAGCGGTGAGTGGGATCACAACGAAATACTTGCCCCACTCGGGCACACCCAATTGCACCATGAGATCGGATAGCCCGATCCCAACCGCAGGGAGAAAGGAAACAACAATCGTGGCCAGCATGCCTAGATAGCGACCGACAGTGCTCCTGCGATGGCCTATAACTGAATACTCATGATCTTGCATGCCATCCCTCGCAGTAGCTAGCATCATAGCCCGGCTGACAATGATAGCACTTTGAAATCGAGACATACTCAAAATGTACTGCTGGTTAGGATAAACCCAGAAAGTACCTAGTGCTGTCGGACGGCCTATCAACGGAACCCTTTACCGGGTGAGAATTGAACGCACTCCCCCTCATACTGCCGCCAAAAGCTACTCCCGTCGGATCAATTGAGGAGCGGAAAAAATTTAAAGGGGGCTGACTTATTTTCTAGAAATAAATCAGCCCCCTTTTTTCGCGTCCCACAAAAAATATATCCTTTCATATCAATAATTTACTGATGAAACACTTTCGACCATCGTCTCTATTTCTTTGTCGAAACACATTAATCGCAAAACATGGAAGTAATATCCCAATTGACTGGGAGACGCGACTAAAATCAGCCCGCAACTCAGTGCCGAGTTAGCTTCGGCATTTCCCCCACCTCCCCCAACCTCTCCACCTCCAAC